>JBBASM010000004.1:0-221968 GCA_040399285.1 Prochlorococcaceae cyanobacterium | reverse complement strand
ACTGCTCCGCTCTGATGAGCGAAGTGGGCACCTACTTCGACCGCGCTGCCGCCGCTGTCGGCTGAGCTCAGACGGCTCATGTGATGGCCCAAAAAAAGCGCCCTCGCGGGGGCGCTTTTTCGTATGCCAGCTTTGTCAGGCGGTCAGGGTGATATCGCCGGTTTCACCGGTGCGGATGCGGATGGACTGCTCCACGTTGGTGACGATGATCTTGCCGTCGCCGACTTCGCCGGTGCGGGCGCTGGCGCAGATGGCCTCGACCACAGCGTCCACACTGCCATCGCTCACCACTGTGGTGATCATCACCTTGGAGAGCAGGCGGGCTTCCAGCTTCACGCCTCGGTACACCTCTGTGTGACCCATCTGCTGGCCGAAGCCCTGAACAGCGGTCACGGTCATGCCGTTGATGCCCAGCACCACCAGCGCGTCTTTCACAGGATCCAGCTTCTCGGGCCGGATGATGGCTTGAATCTGTTTCACGCGTTACCGGAAAAGCGAAAGTTATTTAAGGGCGGCCCGTCCATCCTTCTGTAGCGGTGGCTGCAGACCCTCCAGCATGGTGGCAAATCGGCACGCTGGTTGGCTGGTCGAAGCCCGATTACTGCTGGCCCATGGTCTCGGCGTCGGCGATTTTGTAGCGAAAGGAACATCAAGGGGGGCAGCTTCCACGCATTGTCGTTGCCGATGGGTGTCGAAGGACATCCAAATTTCCGTGCAGCCGTCGTTCCGAACTGCCCATGACCATTGCTTCCCACCCTCCACGGCGCGCCAGGCGCCTGCAGGAGGCGAGTTTGCTCGAGGCCCCCTCGATGCTTTTGCGCAGCATCCGTGGGATGTCCTCCCAGCGGGGCCTCATCTGGCTTGCCTGCGTTCCCCTGGCGCTGTTTGGTCTGGGGGTCTTCAACCTTTCGGCCCATGCGGCTGAGCTCCCCGAGCTCACCCCGGCCTTTCTGGCTAACAACACCTTCCTGCTGATCTGCGCAGTGCTGGTGATCTTCATGAACGCCGGCTTTGCCATGGTGGAGGCCGGCCTGTGCCGCCAGAAGAACGCCGTCAACATCCTGGCCAAGAACCTGATCGTCTTCGCCCTCGCGGTGACGGCCTATTGGTTCATCGGCTACAAGATTATGTACAACGCCAGCTGGGTGATCCCAGGTTGGCTCAAATTCGGTGGTTTGTTTTTCGACCCCACCGTCACCCCTGAGATGGTGACCGAGGGCAAGCTGGTTCCCAGCGTTGATTTTCTCTTCCAGGCCGCCTTCGCCGGCACGGCCGCCACGATCGTGTCCGGTCTGGTGGCTGAACGCATCAAGTTCAACGAGTTTGTGATCTTCTCGCTTGTGCTCGTTGGCATCCTCTATCCCATTTCCGGCTCCTGGCAGTGGAACGTGGGCGAGGGCTGGCTCAACAAGCTCGGGTTCATTGATTTCGCCGGCTCCACTGTTGTGCATAGTTTTGGAGCCTGGGCCGGCCTCACCGGCGCGATCATCCTTGGCCCCCGCATCGGCAAGTTCGCCAATGGAAAGCCCCAGGCCCTACCCGGCCACAACCTGGCGATCGCCACACTCGGCTGTCTGATCCTCTGGATCGGCTGGTACGGCTTCAACCCCGGCTCCTGGCTGTCAATGGCCCCTGAGGTTCCCTACATCGCCGTGACCACCACCCTCGGTGGCGCCGCCGGCGGCATTGCCGGCACCCTGGTGAGCCAGCTCACCGGCGGCAAGCCAGACCTCACCATGACCATCAACGGCATTCTCGCCGGCCTAGTGGGTGTGACCGCCGGCTGCGATGGTTTTTCGATGACGGCCTCCTGGGTGGTGGGTTTCATTGCCGGTGCCCTGGTGGTGTGGGCCGTGGGTTTCATCGACTCCCTCAACATCGATGATCCGGTGGGAGCCTTCTCCGTGCATGGTGTGTGCGGCATGTGGGGAACCCTGGCTGTGGGCCTGTTCAACACCGACAAAGGCCTGCTCACTGGCAATGGGTTTGCACAGCTGGGCGCCCAGATCGTGGGTATCCTGGCCATCTCCATCTTCTCGATTGTCACCTCCTGGATTCTGTGGTCGATCCTCGGGGCGCTCTCCGGCGGCATCCGCGTCACCGAAAATGAGGAGATCGAGGGTCTCGATATCGGCGAACACGGCATGGAGGCCTATCCCGACTTCGCCGCTTCCGCCAAGTGAACCTCATCGGTTCGCTTTTACCGCGCTGAACCCCAACGTCCACCCAGCTCCCGGCATGCCGGGAGCTTTTTTATTGCCGGTTAGGTTCTCGGTTGCTTGCTCTTGCATTGGACGCCTGAACCAGCCGGGAGCCCCGGGCCTGCTGCCCCTGCACGGGGAACACAGGCAAGAGCCGTGGGCTGTGGGTGGTACACGACATCACAACACCGTGACTTCGTAGGATCGCGCTGAAGCCAGATCGTGTTGATGCCGTACCCGGACAACCTGGCACTCTGTTGATCTCAGTTCGTCATTGCCTGGCCTGGCATCCCTTTTGCCTGGCCCTTCGCGAGGCCAGCCCCCTCCGGCGCCATCTTTTCTGCTCCTGCCCCCTATCTCCACCGCTCCATGGAAGCGCTTGCCGACTACTTCAAGGTGTTCTCCGAGCCCAACCGGCTGGCGGTGCTGGATGCCCTCCGCCAGGGCTCGCTCAACGTCACGGCGGTGGTGGAGTGCACCGGCCTCAGCCAGGCCCTGGTGTCCAAGCACCTCAAGCTGCTCACCATCGCCGGCGTGGTGAAGCGCCGCCCGGAGGGCAGCCTGGTGTTCTACGCGGTGATCGACCGCAGTGTGTTCAAGTTGCTGGCCCAGGCTGAAAAGCAGCTGCTCGCCACCCGCCGCCAGCAGCTCGACGCCCTCGCGGCCATCCTCTGATCTCTGCCGTTGGCTGAGCTGTCGCCGCGACGTGCCCGTCTCCTCCCACCAGTCTCGAAACCCTGGAGGTCGCCCTGGATGGCGTTGAATCCACCTCTCGGTTCTGCAGGCCCACAACTCGCCCATCACTCCCTGTGGAATGGGGCCGATCTCTCCTGCTCCCGACTGCAGCAGGCCGATTTCAGCGGTGCCCTGCTGCCGGCCGGCCTCTGAGCCGTTCGTGCATCAGCCGTCCAGGCCCCAGGCCTGACGGATGGCGCCGTTGCTCACCTCCCAGGCGTGCTCGCCGCTGGCCACGCTGTGGGCCAGCCGCTGTGGTTGCAGATCGCGCGCCCGGCATTCCGCTTCCAGGCCCTGCAGGCAGCCCTCGGCCTGGAGGAGCAGCTGGTTCACATGCTGGCTGCCGCCGGCGGCCTGGGCCATGGCGCCGTTTGTTTGGCACAGCTGGAGGTCTTCCAGGTGCTGCTGCAGCCAGGCCCACTCGTAGAGGAGCATGGCCGGGCTGCACTGGCGCAAGTGCTGGCGGTAGGCCTCCACCTGGGGCAGGGCCGTCGCGGTGCTCGGAGTTGCACTGGCTGCCGGCTGGGCCGCGGCCAGGTTCTGCATGATCTTGCGCAGATGGCTCATGGCAGCAGGGCCCGGGCGTTACACCAGCCATTTTGGGCCGTTGCCGCCACGGGCGCTCCGGCCTGCTGTCGGGGCTGCTGGCGGCAGGGCAAGCTGCCGCTCGCTCCAGTGGGCCAGCAGGGCGGCGAGCAGGCTGGTGCGATCTCCACGCAGGCGAATCATCAGATTGTGGGGTTGCTGTGACCTTCATGCTCGACCCGCCCGGCGGGCGGGCCTGCGCTCCAGATCACCGCCGCAGGCATCCGATCACACCTGCTGCCGTATCCATCGGTTCGATCGCCCTCCATGGGCGGGTGCGAAGCGGCTGCGCTAAGCAGGGAGGGCCAGCGCACTCCCGGATGCGATGAAAGAGCTCACCAGCGCGATCAACCGGCACCTGGCGGCCGAGTTTCAGGCCAGCCACACCTACCTGGCCATGTCGATCTGGTTGCGGGAGAAGGATCTGGCCGGGTTCTCCACCTACATGCTCGCCAAGAGCAATGAGGAGCGGGATCACGCCGCCCGGATGATCGCCTATCTGGTGGACAGTGACGAGCAGGTGGAACTGCCCACGGTGGCGGCCCCCGAGCGCAGCTGGCCCTCGGTGCAGAAGCTGTTTGATCAGATCTACGACATGGAGAAGGGCGTGACCGCCTCGATCAACGGCCTGTATGCGATGGCCGAAAGCCTGGGTGAGCGCAGCGCCACCGCCATGCTCGACTGGTTTGTGGCCGAACAGCTCCAGGAAGAGGCCGAGGCCCGTTTCGTGTGCAAGCGGCTGCGGCTGGCGGGCGACAACAGCGCCGCCCTGCTGCTGCTCGATCAGCAGTTTCTCGAGGGCACGGCCCTGGCCCATGTGAAGGGAGGCCTCAGCGCGGCCAATGGCGCCTGAGCGCGACAACTGCCATGGCTGTCTCGAGGATCTGAGCCAGTTGCGGCGCGACTACCGGCGCGGGGGGCTGCGGCGCAGCGACCTGCACGCCGATCCGCTGGAGCAGTTCCGGCTGTGGTTCGAGCAGGCCTGCGCGGCCGAGCTGCTGGAGCCCAACGCCATGGTGCTCTCCACCAGCGATGGCCAGCGGCCCTCCAGCCGCACCGTGCTGCTCAAGGCCTTCGACCGGCGCGGCTTCGTGTTCTTCACCAACTACGGCAGCCGCAAGGCCCGGGAGATCGATGCCACCACCCAGGTGAGCCTCCTGTTCCCCTGGTACGGCCTGGAGCGCCAGGTGATCGTGCTCGGGCCAGCTGAGCGCATCTCCACGGCCGAATCGCTGGCGTACTTCGTGTCGCGGCCCTTCGGCAGTCGCCTGGGGGCCTGGGTGTCGCAGCAGAGCTCGGTGATCAGCTCCCGCGCGATCCTGGAGATGCAGTGGCAGCACCTCAAGCAGCGCTTTGCCGATGGCCAGGTGCCCCTGCCCAGCGGCTGGGGCGGCTACCGGGTGCAGCCCCTGGAGCTGGAGTTCTGGCAAGGGGGCGAGAACCGCCTGCACGACCGCTTCCGCTACCGCCGCTCGCCTGGGCCGGAGGGCAAGGAAGGGAACTGGTCGATCGAGCGGCTGGCGCCCTGACTGGGGCTCAGATCCGTGGCCCGCAGCCTGTGATCAGAAACTGAAGCTGGTCTTGATCAGGGCCCCGAACTGATCCCTGCCGCCCTCAGATCCACCGGGATTGTTGAGATAGAAGATTGCCGGGGTCACGGCGATGGCGTCGCTGACCTGCCACTGAACCCACCACTCCCAGGCCCACACGCCCTGCTCGGTGTCTGCGCCGTTGCGGGTGGCGGTGGCGAAGGCGGGCTGACCCACCCCCATCCCGAAGCTGTTGCCCTTGGCCAGCACATCGCTCCATTGCAGGCCCACCATCCACGACTGGCTGGTGCGCAGATCACCCCGGCTGCTGCTGTTGATGCCGTAGCCGGCGCTGATCGAGGGGACCCAGCCACTCTCGGCCGGCTGCCAGAAGCCGCTGATGCCGAAGGCGTTGGTGCGCTCGCCCTCCTCCTCGATCTGGCGGGTGATGAAGGGGGTGGCTCCCGGCACGCCCACACCGCCATCGATGGAGGAGTAGATGGCGGCAACGCCCCAGTGTTCCTGGCCGTAGCCCAGCTGCACGGTGCTGGTGGCGGCGGAATCCCTTGTGAACAGCCCCTGGGAGGAGTCGGCGCCATGAGCCGCCACGACGTTGGCGCTCACGCTCCAGCCCTGGTTCTGCCACCAGAGGCCAAAGCCTGGGCCCAGGTTTTTGTTGTAGGCCAGCGGTGCTCCGTTGAGGGTGAGCACGTTGAGGATGGTGTCGCTGGGATAGGCGCTGGGCCAGAGGGCGAGCATGTCCTCCTGGCCCACCCGGCCGCCGAGGGTGGCGGTGAACTGGCTGGCGAGCGGCGAGGCTCCAAGCGGGACTTGATAGAAGATCTTGTCGATCCCCATCACATCGGGGCCCGCGTCTTCCTGGAAGGCGATCTCCAGGGTGGAGAGCCCGCCCCCGAAGGCATTGCGATCACCGTCGAAGTTACCGGCCCGCAGCACGGTGCGCAGCAGATCCTTGCCGGTGAAACTGGTGTCGAAGTTGAGCTGAAGGTCATAGTTGAACGTGACCGCCTCGCCGGCGGGATGGTTGCGCACCCCGCCCAGCACGAAGGTGGCCAGGCCGGAGAGCCTGGTGGTGGTGGAGAACTGGTGGGTCTCCAGCTCGCCCACCTTGGCTTCCAGGCCGCCGACACGGCCCTTGAGCACGGCCAGTTCCTTCTCGAACTCGGCCATCAGGCGCTTGAGCTCGTCGGTCACCTCGGTGACGCGGTCGAGGCAGGCGTTGAGCAGGGCGGCCGCTTCGTAGCGGGTCATGGCCTGGCGGCCCTTGAAGGTGCCGTCGGGGTAGCCGGCCACGCAGCCGTAGCGCTCCACCAGGTTGGAGAGGGCCTGGTAGGCCCAGTCGGTGGGGCGCACGTCGGTGAACTGGGACACGCTGGTGACCTGCTCGGTGCCTTGGGAAGCGGCGGCGTAGCGCTGAACGGCATCGAGATTGAGCTCCGCTGCGCTCCCGGCCGTTGGAGCCACCAGGCCGGCCCCGGCCATGACCAGCAGCAGGGATTGAACGGACGACAAGGGCACACCTCCCACAGGTAACGGGGATCCCCGGAGACACAAAGGCCACCTCTCAGAATGATAACGGTTATCAGCAGGTATCAGGTCGTCGGTGCTGTCCGGGGAAGCGCCACCGCCCCGTCGCGGCGTGGCAGCACCGGGCCGGTGCTCGGTTGGAGCTGGGGGGGCAGGGCTGTCACCGGCAGCACCCGCAGCCCGTTCAGCTCCACGGTGGTCTCCACCAGCTGCTGCCGCCCGCGGTACAGGTCAAGCACGGTGAGGGTCTGCACCGGCGGCAGCTCGCCCTGCAGCAGGCGCCGGGGCCCGCTGCCCATCGCCCCCAGGCTGAGCAGGTTCACGCCTGCCACCCGGCTGGGATACCAGGCGTGCTGGTGGCCGCTCACATAGAGATGCACCCCCTGGCGCTGCATCAGCCCCAGCAGCCGCTCCGGCTGGTGCAGCACTTCGCCGGGGCGGTCGCGCCCCTGCCCCACCCCGAAGGGCGGCAGGTGGCCCATCACCAGGCGCAGCCGGGCCTCCCGGGCTGCGGTTGAGGCCAGCTGGGCCTCAGCCCAGCTCCAGTCCTCGGCCGGCACCCCTGCCGACGAGGCATCGATCACCACGGCGAACAGGTCGCCCTGGCGCAGGCTGTAGCGGAAGGGGAAGCGGCTGGCCTCCACCAGCGTCAGCCCCAGGCTGGCCTGGCGCGCGCGCCAGAAGCGCGCCGCCCGCTCCCGGTCGAGGGCGAAGGTGTAGCCCTGGGCGCCCCGGCTGCTGGAGGCATCGTGGTTGCCCATGGCGGGGGCGAAGGGCTCGCCGGCGGCGCGGATCGGCAGCAGCACCTGCCGCTCGAAGCCCGCCCACATGGTGTCAAGGTGGGTGGAGGCGAGCCCCAGCTTCTGGCCGGCCACCATGTCGCCGGCGCAGAGCACCAGATCGGCCTTGAGCTGGCGCACCAGGGCCACCCCCTGGTGCACCTGGGGGATGTAGCTGGTGGACCCATAGCTGGCATTGAGATCGCTGATCAGCACGATGCGCTGATCCCCCCGCGGAATGGCGGCGGCGACCGGCAGGGTGGGGCCCTGGCCGGCCTCGGCCCGCAGCCCACCTCTCGCCAGCAGCAGGGCGGCGGCGGTGCTGCCCCCCAGGCCGAGCAGGCGGCGGCGGTTGAGCTGCATCTCCGGCCCGGTCACACCAGTGCCAGGCCGCTGGCGTCGAACATCCCTTCAAACAGCACCGAACTGAGGTAGCGCTCGCCGGAGTCGGGCAGCACCACCACGATGGTCTTGCCGGCGTAGGCGGGATCGGCGGCCAGGCGCAGGGCGGCGGCGGTGGCAGCCCCACAGGAGATGCCGGCCAGGATGCCCTCCTCCTTCATCAGCCGCCGCGCCGTCGTCACCGCCTCCTCGTCGCCCACGGTCTCCACCCGGTCCACCATCGCCAGATCGAGGTTGGCGGGCACGAATCCGGCGCCGATGCCCTGAATCTTGTGGGGCCCTGGCTTGAGTTCCGCCCCGGCCAGGGTCTGGCTGATCACCGGGCTGTTGGTGGGCTCCACCGCCACCGACTGCAGCGGCTTGCCCAGGGTGGTCTTGATGTAGCGGCTCACGCCGGTGATCGTGCCGCCGGTGCCGACGCCGGCCACCAGCACGTCCACCTGGCCGCCGGTGTCCTCCCAGATCTCCGGACCGGTGGTGTCGTGGTGGATCTGGGGATTGGCCGGGTTGGCGAACTGCTGGAGCAGCACGTAGCGGTCGGGATCGGAGGCGGCCAGGTCGTGGGCCGTGCTGATCGCCCCCGGCATGCCCATGCGTCCCTCGGTGAGCAGCAGCCGGGCGCCGTAGGCGGTGAGCAGCTTGCGCCGCTCGATGCTCATCGTCTCCGGCATCGTGAGGGTGAGGGGAATCCCCTTGGACGCCGCCACAAAGGCCAGGGCGATGCCGGTGTTGCCGCTGGTGGGCTCGATCAGTTCCTTGCCGGGCCCCAGCAGCCCGTCCTTTTCGGCCTGCCAGATCATGGCCGCGCCGATGCGGCACTTCACCGAATAGGCGGGGTTACGGCCCTCGATCTTGGCCAGCACCCGGGCCTGGCAGCCCTGCGTCAGCCGCTGCAGCTGCACCAGGGGAGTGCGGCCGATGCTGAGGCTGTTGTCGGCGTAGATCGTCATGGCGGTTCGCCGGAGCGGCCCCAGCCTAGGGATCGTGCCCCCGGCTGCACCCCCGGGCTGGAGGGGCTGGGGCCGCAGGCTCAGCCGGCCTGGCGTTCCCATTCGATCTTCACCACATCCACAGGCCCGCGGCCGGTGTGGTTCAGCTCCTGGGCCGCCCGCAGGGCCGCCTCATGGGTGTGGAACAAATAGGCATCCCTGGCCTGGCCCACCTCGGTGACCGCCTGATCGCCACCCCGCACCGCCAGGTACTGACCGTTGTCGGTGCGCACGATGGCGTAGCGCTCCGGCTGGGTGCACTCCATCGGATGGGACGGATCGATCTCAGGCGCCCAGAAGTGCATGGCCGAAGTGGGGATTAGAGGGTCGGGATCGCCTTGAAGCTAGCGACGGCAGGATGGGCTGCTGACCACTTCGGGGTTCTTCACATCAATCGAAAATTTCAGTGAATCTCGGCTCTGCGCCCTGGAGAACGCCCTTACGGTCGCCTGCGCGCCAGTAACAGGCGCCTTCTCCTCCCTGCCGCTCCATCCCATGGCTCTGCTCAAAGCTCCGGTGCTTGGCATTGAACGTTTCGCCAACGCCCGCAACAAGGAAAACTGGTCGCATGCCTCTGCCGAGGATCGCGACACCATCATTCGTGCCGTGTATCAACAGGTGCTGGGCAATCAGTACGTGATGAAGAGTGAGCGGCTGGAGGGCCTGGAATCCCTCTTCCGCCATGGGGACCTCACGGTGCGCGAACTGGTGCGCCAGGTGGCCAAGAGCGGGCTGTACAAGCAGAAGTTCTTCGAGAACTGCAATCCCTACCGCTTCATCGAGCTCAACTTCAAGCATCTGCTGGGCCGGGCTCCCCAGAACAGCGAAGAGATGCTGCACCACTTCACCATCCTGCAGGAGCAGGGGGTGGATGCCGAAATTGATTCCTACGTCGACAGTGCTGAATACCAGGAGCGTTTCGGCCAGGACGTGGTGCCCTACATCCACGGCTGGGACTACTCCAAGGGGCAGGAGGGCCGGCAGTTCTCCTGGCTGATGCAACTGGCCCGGGGGGCGGCGGCCTCGGTGAAGGGCGATGCGGCGGGGGTGCAGTCGCGCCTCAACAAGGTGGTGCACACCAACCGGGCGATCGCGGTGAATCCCCCCAGTTCCGGGCCCGCTTTCTTCCGCTCCGCCCTGACCTCGGGCCTCTACGACGGCGACCTGGGTCAGCCGGTGGCCGTGTTCAACAGCGACCGCACCGACCGGGTGGGTGGCCTGCCGGTGATGGCCGGCAGCCGCGCCACCCAGGCCAGCGGCTCCCGCCTGGTCACCATCCTGGTGACCGGCGTGGCCAACAACGCCTATTCGCGCACGGCCGAAACCGTGATCCGGGTGCCGATCACCCGCATGAACGAGGCGCTGCAGCGGGTGGGCCGCCTCGGTGGCCGGGTGGTGGAGGTGCGGGTCAACTGAGCGCCCCCCTTCAGCTGCCCTGGGGTTGACCCAGCGGCAGGATCAGTTCCATCAACGCCCCGCCCTCGGGGTGGTTGCTGGCCTGAATCCTGCCGCCGTGGGTCACGGCGATCTGCTGCACGATCGCCAGCCCCAGCCCGCTGCCGCTGCGCTGGCTGCGCACCCGTGAGGGGTCACCGCGGTAGAAGCGCTCGAACAGGTGGGTGAGATCCTGCTCGCTCAGGCCGGGTCCGTGGTCGCGCACGCTCACCAGGCACCAGCCCCCCCGGCTGCTGAGCGACACCTCCACCTCCTCGCCGTCGGGGCTGTAGCGCACGGCGTTGTCGAGCAGGTTGAGCAGGGCGCGATGCAGCCTGGATTGATCGGCCTCGATCGGCAGGGGCTGGTGCTGCTGCATCACCAGGCTGATCTGGCGCTGTTCCGCCAGGGGGCGCAGCCCGGCCCACACCTGCTCCAGCAGCTGGCCCAGCTCCAGAGGAGCCAGCTTCAGGCCCCGCCCGGGCAAAGTGTTCTCCAGCCGTGAGAGCTCGAGCAGATCCCCCACCAGTTCCTGCAGGCGCAGCAGCTCCCGCTGCAGCCGCTCCACCAGGCGCTCGTTCTGCGGATTCACCTGGGCCGCCAGGCTGTCGCCCACCAGCAGCAGGGCGGTGAGCGGCGTTTTCAGCTCATGGGCCACATCGCTCACCCAGCGCTCCTGCTGCTGCAGCTGGGCCTCCAGGGAGCGGCGGCTCTGCAGCTGCACCCCCAGCCAGCCGTCCAGGCCCGGCACCACCATCACGTCGTAGTCCTGCTGACGGAACTGCCACTCCAGCCGCTGCGGCCTGTCCTGGCGGCGGGCCAGGCCGACGCTGTTGGCCAGGTTGGCGTCGTCGCACACCTCCGCCAGGCTGCGGCCATGGGAGGGACGGCTGCTCTCCCAGCCCAGGATGCGCTCGGCGCGGGGGTTGAGGTGGCGGATGCGGTTGTTGCGGTCGAGCAGGATCCAGCCCACCGGCGAGGAGTCCATCCAGCTCAGCAGCTGGCGGGAGCTGGGCAGGGCGCCGCCGCGGTTGCCGCGCCGCCGCCACCAGCCCCAGATCTGGCGGGGGGAGATCAGCATCGCTCCCGCCTCAACCGAAGCGGTAGCCGAAGCCCCGCACCGTGATCAGGTGTTCGGGGGCCGAGGGGTTGCGCTCGAGCTTCTCCCGCAGCCAGCGAATGTGCACATCCACGGTCTTGCTGTCGCCGAAATAGTCCACGCCCCACACCTGTTCGAGCAGCTTGTCGCGGCTCCACACCCGGCGCGGATGGGCCATGAACAGTTCCAGCAGCCGGTACTCCTTGGGTGAGAGGTTCACCTCGATGCCGTCGCGGGTGACGCGGCATTCATCCTGGAACAGGCGCAGGTTGTCGTGCTCCAGCACCTTGCTGCTGGCCGAGGCGGTGGCGGTGCGGCGCAGCAGGGCCCGGCAGCGGGCCACCAGTTCGCGCATGCCGAAGGGCTTGATCAGGTAGTCATCGGCCCCCACCTCCAGCCCGAGCACCCGGTCGGTCTCGCTGTCACGGGCGCTCACCACCAGGATCGGCGTCTGGTTCTGGGCAGCGCGCAGCTGGCGGCACACGTCCAGCCCCCCCAGCCCCGGCAGCATCAGGTCGAGCACCACCAGGGCGTAACCGCTGCCCTCGGGGGCCCGCTGGATCGACTGCAGGGCATCGCGTCCGTTGCCGCAGGCGGTGACCTCAAAACCCTCCAGCTCCAGGGAGTCGCGGATGGTTTCGCGGATCGTTTCGTCGTCCTCGACGACCAGCAGCCGGGTTTGCATCGCTCCATTCTCGCCGGTGGTGGCCTGAAGCCAGAAGCCGCCAGGGTCAGCCAAGGCAGTACCCCCTGCCCCGCACGGTGGTGATCAGGGTGGGGTGGGCCGGATCGGCCTCCAGCTTCAGCCGCAGCCAATGGATGTGCACATCCACGGTCTTGGGATCGAAGTCGAGCGCCTCCAGTTCGCCCCACACCCGGCTGAGCAGTTCTTCCCGGTGCCAGATCCGGCCCTGGTGCTCCAGCAGGAACTGCAGCAGCCGGAATTCCCGGGGGGAGAGGGCCACCGGCTCGCCGTTGCGGCGCACCAGGTGCTCCTCCACCACCATCTCGATCGGCCCGTGGCTGAGCACGGTGGTGGCTGGACGGTTCACCTGGTGCCGGCGCACCAGGGCCCGGCAGCGGGCCAGGCACTCGGCCAGGCCGCAGGGCTGCAGCAGCACATCGTCGGCGCCGGCCTCCAGGGCCAGCACCCGGGCGGCTTCACCGCTGCTCGAGCCCGCCAGCTGGTCCTGGTGGCTGGAGCTGCCCAGCACCAGCAGGGGGCCGCCCTTGCTCTGGCCGCGCCGCTGGGCGCAGAGGGCGAGGATCTCGGCCGCGGCGGGATCGCCACTGGCGATCACCAGGTCCCAGGTGCTGCGCTGCATCATCTGTTGCTGCATGGCCGCTGCCGCCGGGTGGGCCTCCACCACAAAACCGCCCTCCCGGAGGGCTGCCTGCAGGGCCTCGCACTGGCCAGGCTGGATTTCGATCAGCAACAACCGCAGCGTGCGCTGCGGTTGGCTCATCGACGGCGCAGGGGCTGGTGGCTGATCACCAGACGGCGCTGGGCGTCGATCTGCAGCCAGCCTTCGTCGCGCAGGCTGCCCAGCACCCGGGTCACGGTGACGCGGGTGGTGCTGAGGGCGCTGGCCAGATCCTGGTGGGTGAGCTTCACGTTCAGGCGCAGGCCCTGGTCGCAGGGCACGCCGTAGTCGTTGGCCAGCAGCTCGAGGAAGCCGCGCACCCGCTCCTCGATGCGGCGCAGGCCGAGCAGGGCCAGCATGGCTTCGCTCTGGCGATAGCGGGCCGCCATGCCCTGGAGCACGGCGATCGCCAGATGGGGGGACTCCGCCATCTCCTCGCAGCTGATGCAGAGCAGGTCGCTGTCCACCATGCTGCGGGCCTCGTAGGCCTGCACGTTGGTGAGGGGATCGCCGAAGGGCTCATTCGGGCCGGCCAGGCCGAGCAGCAGTTCATCCCCCTGCATGGAGATGGCGCTCAGCTTCACCATCCCCCGCACCACCAGCCACACGGATTTCTTGAGCAGGGGCACGCTGCTGCCGGCGCTCAGATGAACGAGGCTTCGTTTCTCATAACTTGTTTCCAGCAGATCCCTGAAGCTGTCGCGGTAGTTGGCTTCAAGAGCGGGTGTGAACACCATGACAGTCAGGGATCTGTTCTGCCCATGAACCCTATGAAGGTGTGCCAGAAGACAGGCAAAGGCCCGGTAGGCTTCGGTTTAAGAAATGGTTAGCAGGTGCTTACCGGTTTCCAGTTGTGCCAGTTGGCTGTTTGGCGAGAAGGCTGTTTGGCGAGAAGGCTGTTTGGTGAATTGCCTGTTTGGCAACACGGCTGTTTGGTGAATTGCCTGGTGTTCAACCGCCGGACATGGGGAGGCGCAACAGCCACAGCTGGGCTCCGGATCCCCACAGCAGGGTGATCTGCTCGCGGCTGAGCAGGGAGCGCCCGCGGGCATCACCGGCGGCGAGGGGGCCCAGGGCCTGGCGCTCCACCCGGCGCAGCTGGACCCCGGCCGGCAGGGCGCCCCAGGCGTCGGGGGCTTCAGCCACCTCGGCCTGATCCCAGGCCCGTTGCAGCTGGTCGCTGTCCTGGGCGGAGAGCCACCACTGACGACGTTGGAGTGCCACCTGGGCCGGGCTGGCCCCTTCCGCCGGCAGGGTCTGCCGGCCGGCGGCGATCGCCTTGGCCAGCTCCAGGGCCTGGGCTGGCTGGGCGGGCAGATCGCTGGGCAAGGGCGCAGACGCGGCCGGCTTGGGGGCGCTGGGCCCGGGGCCGCTGCTAGGGGGCTGGGGGGCTTTGCTGGGGGCCGGCGGAGGCACCGGCGCGCTGGTGACCTGGGGTTTGGGCTTGGACTTGGGTGTGGACTCTGGTGTGGGAGGTGGCGGGGTTGGGGCGAGCTCCGGCGGCGGCGGCAGGGGCAGGGCGAGCAGCTGGCCGAGCCCGGGGTTCGCGCTGGCGGAGCCCTGCAGGAGATTGCGGCTCAGGCTCAGCAGTTCGGGGGTGTCATCGGCTGGTTTGTTCGGCTGGCTGGAGGGTGTGGGCCGGCCTGTGCGGCTGGAGGGGGAGGGTCGCAGCAGGGCGATCAGGACGACCTGGCTGAGCAGGGCCGCGCCCAGGGCCGGCAGCAGGCGATGGCGGTTCAGGTTCGGCATCAGCGGGCTGGCGGCAATTGCAGCTCCAGGGGCAGTGGCCCCCCCTCGAGCTGGCGGAGCAGGTCTTGCAGGTCACCCCAGGAGACCTGGGGATCCGGCACCACCCGCAGGCGGCTGCCTGGCCGCCGCCTGGCCGCCGCCTGCAGAAACGGGCTGAGTTCGCGGCGGCTCACGGGCTGGTGCCAGAGCCGTAGCTGGTTGCCGGGGCCCAGGTGCAGGGTCACCACGCCCTGGTGGAGAGGCTGCTGCAGCAGCCGCTGGGGAAGGAGCAGGAGCCCCAGGGTCAGGCCGCACAGGGCCGTGGCCAGGCCCGCCCAGGCCAGGCCCTGCGTGGCCGCAGAGGAGACGGTGAGCAGCCGGCTCATCGCTCCAGGGGCGGCGCCAGCCGCACCGGCAGGGGGGATGCCCGGCGCAGCCAGGCCAGGCTCTCACTCACTTCGGCCAGGCGCAGCGAGCGGCTCACCACCAGCACCACCTCGCCGCCGTTCCCTTTGGCTTCGCCCAGCAGCCTGGCCAACCGCTCTGGTGCAATCGGCTGCTGGTTCAGATACCAGCGCCCGCCGGCGCCCCGGGCCACCACCTGCTCGAGGGCCGGGGCCTGGGGCGGCCTGGGCCGCTCCCGGGGGCTGGGCTGGCTGAGCAGCAGGGCCGGCAGGGCGGCGGTGGCGGTGCACACCACCAGGGTGCTGCCCACCAGGGGCAAGAGCAGGGCGGCGCTGTTCAGAGCTCCAGACCTGGTCATGGCTGCTGGCTGCCCTGGCGCCGCAGCACCCCGAGCTGCCACTGGCGCAGGCCCTGGTTGAGCAGCAGCACGGCGGTGGCCAGCAGGGCCAGCTGCAGGCTGAGCAGGGTGGGCAGCAGCACGTCGGCGTAGCCCGCCAGCGGCGCGCCGGGGGGCAGCAGCAACTGGTTGCCCAGGCTGCGCAGCACCGCCATCAGTCCGGCGGTGGTGCCCACCAGGCCCAGCAGGGGGGCGAGGATCTGGGTGGCCTGCAGCAGCGGCTCACCCCAGGCCATCAGCCGCTGCTGGCGGCAGAGCAGGGCCGCTCTGGCCTGGGGTGATGGGCAGGACTCCAGCTGCTGAAGCAGTTCGGCCCGCGGGCGGCGGTCCCGCCACCACCAGCGCCCCCAGAACCAGCCCCGTTCGAACACCACGGTGAACACGGCCAGGGACAGGAGCAGCAGGGGCAGGGCCACCGGTCCGCAGGCTTTCCACAGTGACAGCGCTGAACCCATCGCCCCCGATCGCCTGGGTCGTGCCTCGAATGTGCAGAGGATATGGAGCGTGCGGAATGGATGCCTGTGTCTCCCTTGCTTGACAGCCGGGCCCTGGATGGGGCTCTGAACATCCTGCAGCTTGACTCTCCACTAACTAGAGAGATCACAGTGGAGGGGTGTCGTTGCGTTTTCCTCCGTCATGGCCTTATCAGCCCTCGATGCCGTCAGGCTGTACCGGATGGATCTGCCGGACCACGCCTGCCCCTGGGGGTTGCGGGCGGTGCGGCTGCTGCAGGAACGGCACATCCCCTTTGAGGACCATCGCCTCACCAGCGCCGAGGAGGTGGAAGCCTTCAAGGCGGCCCATGGTGTGGCCACCACGCCGCAGGTGTTTGAGGGTCAGAAGCGCATCGGCGGGTACACCGAGCTGGCCGCACGGCTCGGCGTCCGGCCGGAAACGGCCGAGATTTCCTACACGCCGGTGGTGGCGGTGTTCAGCACTGCGGCCCTGATGGCGCTGGCGCTGAGCGCCGGGGTGAGCGGCTTCATGGGTATCGCCATCTGTCTGCTGGCGATGCTCAAGCTGATGGATGTGGACGCGTTTGCGGCCAGCTTCCGCAAGTACGACCTGCTCAGCCAGCGTTGGCGGCCCTGGGGTCGCCTCTACCCCGGGATCGAGCTGCTGGTGGGCCTCGGGGTGTTACTCCAACCCGAGCCCGCCGCGGCGGCCCAGCTGGTGGGCGCTGTGGCTGTGTGGCTTGGGGTCATGGGGATGGTGTCGGTGGGCAAGGCCCTGTTCATCGATCACCTGGCGTTGAACTGCGCCTGCGTGGGCGGCAACTCCAGAACACCGCTGGGATTGGTGAGTTTCACGGAGAACCTGACCATGGCGGCCATGGGGGCGGTGATGCTCACAGGCAGCTGAACCGCGCTCAGGCCTTGGCCCTGCGGCCTGCAAGCAGCAGCGCCAGGCCGGAGCCAATCACCACCAGGGTGAACAGCCCCAGCAGCCCTGAGTAGTAGGGCTGCAGATTCAGCGGACCAAAGCGGCCGGCGTGAAGCTTGAGCAACCAGAAGGCATCGATGCCCCGCTCCAGCAGCAGGCTGTAGAGCGAGCCGGTGGCTGCGGTGAGCAGCAGCGGCGCCGCCGCGATCGGCACCACCCAGCGGTGCAGTTGGCGCCAGCGGGTTTTGGACAGAACTGCCATGGCAAAGCCGGGGTGGGATCAGTGGTGACGCAGGTGCTGGTGCAGGGTCGCCTCATTGCTGCAGGGCATCCACTTGCCGTTGTTCTGGTGGGTGCCCGTGCAGCCCAGCTCCTTGGCGCGCTGCTCCGCCTGCTGCTGGGTGTCGTACAGCCCCTTGGGGTGGGCGTGGCTCGCAAGAGGCGAAGCCACCGCCAGGGCCAGGGCGATCAGGGTCGTGCGGCTGGCCGTCGAGAAGAGGTGCATCGGAGGTTGTGAGGTTGGCAACGAACGACGCCGAACCGGCGGAGTCAGAACCGAAAGAGCGCGTCGTATTGGCTGTACTCCGGCTTGCTCAATCCCTCCAGGCCCAGCATGCGGCGCAGCGCGATGATTTCGGCGCGCTGGGCCACGATGATCTCCCGCGCCAGCCGGCGCACGCTGGGATTGGTGCTCTTGCCCAGGGCGTCGTGGGCCATCTCCAGGGCACCGCCGTGGTGGGCGAGCATCCCTTCAAGGAACCACACCACCCGGTTGGCTTTGGTGGGGGTGGAGCCCATCATCTGCATCGCCTGGATCTGGGCCGCGCTCATGCGCTCCAGGCCAGCCATCGCGTTGGGATCGCCGCCAGGCCTGAGGGCCACGGGGTACGCCGGCGCCTCGGGATACCAGGCCTTGCGCCACTGGCCCATCGCCTTGATCTCTCGGGCCTGCTCCCGCCAGATGCCGTTGGCCAGGGCACCGACGCCCGGGGAGCCGATGTTGAACACGAACTCGCTCATCCGCAGCGCGCCGCTGTGGTGCGCCGCCATCGCGTCGAGCCAGCGCAGGTCGTAGGTGGCGCCCGCCGGGCCGACGTCATGGCTGTGGTTGGTGTGGCTGCCGTGGTCCTGGCTGAGGGGCGCGGCAGCAGGGGCGGCCTGATGGTGCTGGTGGTGGTTGTGGTGTTGATGAGGGTCGTCCTGGGCCAGGGCCGGGGCAGCCCAGAGGCCTGCCAGCACGAGCGATGCGGCGAACGAGCGCATGGGGAGCCACTGATCGATACGTTTACGATGAGGTCTCTCCTTGGTGGAGAGTCAAGTGGTTGCGCAACAGCTGGCGCAGGTGCCGGCCCAGGCGCTGGACAGGATCGGTGCGGTGGCCGCGCGCTCGGGCGTTTCGGTGAAGACGATCCGCTTCTATTGCGACCAGGGGCTGCTGCGGCCATCAGGCCGCAGTGAGGGGCGCTACCGGCTCTTTGATGCCTCGGTGTATGGCGAGCTGGCCCTGATCCGCACCCTGCGGGCGCTCGACATTTCCCTGCCCACGATCGCGGCCGTGCTGGAAGCCCGTCGCTCGGGGGTGTGCACCTGCGACAACCTGCAGGCCACGATCCGCGGCAAAGCCGGGGAGATCGAGCAGCGGATTGCCGATCTGCAGGAGCTGCACCAGGAGCTGAGTGCCATGCTCAGCAGTTGGCAGAGCTGCGGCGGCGAACCGGCGGTCAGTGACAGCCAAATCCAGGCCGTAGCGATCCGCCGTTAGGCAGCTGGAAACAACCGCCGGTTGCGGTTGGCGATCGCCACCAGCGAGAGCATCACCGGCACCTCCACCAGCACCCCCACCACGGTGGCCAGGGCGGCGCCCGAGTTGAGGCCGAACAGGCTGATCGCCACCGCCACCGCCAGCTCGAAGAAGTTGGAGGCGCCGATCATGGCGCCGGGGGCGGCGATCGCATGGGGCTGGCGCCACAGCCGCATCCACTGGGCCGTGATCCAGAAGATCAGGTAAGTCTGCAGGATCAGCGGGATGGCGATCAGCACGATGGCCACGGGGTTGGCCAGGATGGCGCTGGCCTGCACCAGGAACAGCAGCAGCACGGTGGCAATCAGGCTCACGATCGCCAGCGGCTTGAGCCGTGCCTCCAGCCGCTCGATCCGGCCGGGGCTGCGCAACAGCACGCGGGTGAGCCAGCCCGCCGCCAGCGGCACCACCACAAACAGCCCCACCGCCGTCACCAGGGTGTCCCAGGGCACGAGCACATCGCTCACCCCCAGCAGCAGGGCGGCAATCGGCGCAAAGGCGAACACCATGATCAGGTCGTTGATCGCCACCTGCACCAGGGTGTAGTTGGGGTCGCCGTCGCTGAGGCGGCTCCACACGAACACCATCGCCGTGCAGGGGGCCACCCCGAGCAGGATCATGCCGGCGATGACCTGATCGCCGAGCTCGGCCGGGATCCAGGTGCCGAACAGGCCGCGGATGAACAGCCAGGCGATGGCCGTCATCGTGAGTGGCTTGATCAGCCAGTTCACCGCCACGGTGATGATCAGGCCCTTGGGCTGGCGGCGCAGGCCCCCTTCCCCCTTGGAGGCGATGGCGCCGAAATCCACCGCCAGCATCATCGGATAGATCATCCCCCAGATCAGCAGGGCGATCGGCAGGTTGATGCGGGCCACCTGCAGCGCCTCGATCGCTGCCGCCGCTCCAGGGAACAGGGCCCCGAGGGCCACGCCGGCCACGATCGCCAGCGCAATCCACAGGCTGAGAAAGCGTTCAAAGATGCCCATTGCTGAGGTGCCGTTTCGCTTCGGTTTCAGCAGCAAGGCCTGGCGGGAACGGTGCAACTGGAGGCCAGCTGCGCCAGCCAGCTCCGCAGCTGCTCGAGGGCTTCGGGCTGCAGCTGGTAGTAGATCCAGCGGCCGCTCTGGCGATCGGCCAGCAGGCCGGCTTCCTTGAGCACCTTGAGGTGAAAGGAGAGCTTCGACTGGGCCAGCCCCAGCTCCTCGGTGAGCTCGCACACGCAGCGCTCGCCGCCACCGAGGGCCTCGATCACCTGCAGCCGGATCGGATCGGCCAGGGCCTTGAGCAGCGCTCGGGCCTGGTCTGGATCGAGAGCCGGTGGCGTGGGCGCTGGGGCGAGGGGCATAGGGCGCCGATGCAAAACCAATCAAATCTAGTTGGTGCGTTCCGACCTCCTTAACCCCGCCATAAGACCCATCAACTCCGCTTGATCGGAGAATGGGCGCAGCTGATTCACTCGCGATGAAAGTGGGCATCAACGGCTTCGGCCGCATCGGCCGGCTCGTGTTCCGCGCCCTGTGGGGCCGGCCAGGCATCGAGCTGGTGCACATCAACGACAAGGCCGGCGATGCGGCCACCGCCGCCCACCTGCTGGAGTTCGACTCGGTGCACGGCCGCTGGCCCCACGCCCTGAGCGGCAGCGCAGACGGCATCCAGGTGGACGCCCAGTCGATCAGCTACAGCCAGGCCGGCGATCCAGCCGCCGTGCCCTGGCGCGATGCCGGCGTGGAGCTGGTGCTCGAATGCAGCGGCAAGATCAAAACGCCGGAAACCCTCGAGCCCTACATCGCCGAGCTGGGGGTGCAGCGGGTGATCGTGGCCTGCCCGGTGAAGGGTGCCGTGGCCGGCGAGGAGGTGCTCAACGTTGTGTACGGCATCAACCACGGCCTCTACGACCCCGCCCGCCACCGGGTGATTACCGCCGCCTCCTGCACCACCAACTGCCTGGCGCCGGTGGTGAAGGTGGTGCACGAGAGCTTCGGCATCCGCCACGGCTCGATCACCACCCTTCACGACGTGACCAACACCCAGGTGGTGATCGACAGCTTCAAGAGCGACCTGCGCCGCTCCCGCTCCTGCCTGCAGAGCCTGATCCCCACCACCACCGGCTCGGCCAAGGCGATCGGTCTGATCTTCCCCGAGCTGCAGGGCAAGCTCAACGGCCACGCCGTGCGCGTGCCCCTGCTCAACGCCTCGCTCACCGATGCGGTGTTCGAGCTGGAGCGCGCCGTGAGCGTGGATGAGGTGAACGACGCCTTCACCACGGCGGCGACAGGGCCGCTGCAGGGAATCCTGGGCGTGGAAACCCGGCCCCTGGTGTCGGTGGATTACCTCAACGACAGCCGCAGTTCGATCATCGACGCCCTCTCCACCATGGTGGTGAACGGCACCCAGCTCAAGGTGTTCGCCTGGTACGACAACGAGTGGGGCTACAGCTGCCGCATGGCTGATCTGGCCTGCCACGTGGCCGCCCTGGGGGAGAACTGATGAAAGCCCTCTCCCCCCTCCAGCAGTACGCGATCATCACCGCCAACAACTGGGCGTTCACGCTCACCGACGGGGCGCTGCGCATGCTCGTGGTGTTCCACTTCTTCCAGCTGGGCTACACCACCCTGCAGATTGCCTTTCTGTTCCTCTTCTATGAGTTCTTCGGCATTCTCACCAACCTCTACGGCGGCTGGCTGGGGGCCCGCTTCGGCCTGAAGCTCACCCTCTGGATCGGCACCCTGCTGCAGATCGCTGCCCTGCTGCTGCTGGTGCCGGTGGCCGACACCTGGCCCAGGGCGTTGTCGGTGGGGTGGGTGATGGTGGCCCAGGCGATCAGCGGCATCGCCAAGGATCTCGAGAAGATGAGCGCCAAGAGCGCCATCCGCGTGGTGGTGCCGGAAACCCCGGAGGATCAGGCCAAGGGCGAGCAGCAGCTGTTCCGCTGGGTGGCCATCCTCACCGGCGCCAAGAACGGCCTCAAGGGGCTTGGTTTCTTTGTGGGTGGCCTGCTGCTCTATGCGGTGGGCTTCAACAAGGCGGTGATCGTGATGGCGGTGTGGCTGGCCCTGGCCTTCCTGCTCACCCTGCTGCTGCCGCGCGACATCGGCCGGATGAAGAGCAAGCCCGCCTTCAAGGCCCTGTTCTCCAAGAGCGAGGGCATCAACGTGCTCTCGATGGCCCGCTTTTTTCTGTTCGGCGCCCGCGATGTGTGGTTCGTGGTGGCCCTGCCGGTGTTCCTGCAGGCCACCCTGGGCTGGCGCTTCTGGGAGGTGGGCGGCTTCATGGGCCTGTGGGTGATCGGCTACGGCATCGTGCAGGGCACGGCGCCCAGCCTGCGCCGCGCCTGGGGGCAGACCCGGCCGCCGGGACCCAGCGCCGTGCAGTTCTGGGCCGCCCTGCTCACCGCCATCCCCGCCCTGATGGCGATCACCCTCTGGCGAGAGGTGGGCAACCCCGCCCTCACGGTGGTGGTGGGCCTGGCTGTGTTCGGGGTGGTGTTCGCCATGAATTCCTCGATCCACAGCTACATGATCCTGGCCTACACCGAGGCCGAGGATGTGAGCCTGAATGTGGGCTTCTATTACATGGCCAACGCCGCCGGCCGCCTGGCGGGCACCCTGCTCTCCGGTGCCCTGTTCCTGGTGGGCGGGATCCAGGCGTGCCTGTGGGCCTCGGCCCTGATGGTGGGTCTGGCGGCCCTGGTGAGCCTGCGGCTGCCCCAGCCGCCCCGGCAGTTGGCCCCCGCCACCTAGATCCTGCCTAGCGGTATTCCGGCTTGCGGTGGTCGTCGAAGCTGGTGCGCAGGGCCTCGCCGATGCTGAGGCCCACCGGCAGGTCACCGCCGAAGGAGGTGCCCAGGATGTGGCGGTAGAGCTTGGATTCCACCAGCCGATAGGTGTCGGCCGGCAGGGGGATGTAGCCCGCCTGTTCCACCAGCTTGAGGCCATTGCCCACGGTGAAGCCCACGAAGCTGCGGATCTCGTCGTTGGCGCGCATCTGCTTGTCGTTCACATACACGAACAGCGGCCGCGACAGGGGCTTGTAGCTGCCGTTCTGGACGGTCTGCACCGAGGGCAGCACGGGCTGGCCCCCTTCCGGCGCGATTGCCAGGGCCTTCAGCCGCTCGGCATTGGCCTGGTAGTAGGCGAAGCCGAAGTAGGCCATGGCATTGGGGTCGCCGGCGGCGCAGGCCACCAGCACGTTGTCGTCCTCGCTGCTCTCCACGTCGGTGCGGGCGTTGGTCTTGTCGCCGTTGATCGCCTCGTTGAAGTAGTCGAAGGTGCCCGAATCGCTGCCCGGTGCGCACAGGCGCAGGCGGCGGTCAGGCCAGGCGGCATTGACCTGCTTCCAGGTCTTCACCTTGCCCTGGGCCTCCTTGCTCCAGGTGCGGGCCAGTTCGGCGGTGCTGATCTCCGAGGCCCAGGTGTTGCCGCTGTTCACCGCCACGGTGAGGGCATCGAAGGCCAGGGGCAGCTCGATGAAGGTGATGCCCTTCTCGGCGCAGGCCTTCAGCTCCTTGCTGCTGATCGGCCGGGAGGCGTTGGCGATCGGGATCTCGCCGGCGCAGAACTGGCGCAGGCCGCCGCTGGTGCCCACCTCGCTGAGCTGCAGTTCCACCCCCTCGCCCCGCTCGGTTTTGCGGTAGGCCTCCACCGCCCGCTCGATGATCGGGAACACGGTGCTGGAGCCGCTGATTTTGATCGGGGCGGCCCCCTGCCCCTGGGGGGCATCGGCAGCGCAGGACGCCAGCAGGGCGGCCAGGGCCGGGAGCAGAGGAGCCAGGACAGCGGAACGCTGGGCAGCCATGGGTGCCGGCGGCAATCGGATGGTCTCCCCAGCCTGAACAATCAAGCGGATTTGCTGGTTAAGGCTTGGTTGGGGTTCGGCCGACTGCAACAGTTGGCAGCAGGTCTGCACCTGGGGTACAAGCCTGGGACGGCCCTCCCGACCATGCCCATCCCCCTTGCCACCAACCCCGGCCTGGCGGCCTTCGGCGCCAGCTTCACCGCCATCACCCTGGCGGAGCTGGGCGACAAGACCTTCTTCATGGCCCTGCTCCTGGCCACGCGCCACCGGGGGCGGGACGTGTTCCTCGGTGCCTTCGCGGCCCTGGCGGCGGTGACCCTGATCTCCCTGGGGGTGGGCTACGGCCTGCGGGAACTGCTGCCCGCCAGCCTGCTGCCCTGGCTGGCGGCGGCCCTGTTCAGCCTGTTCGGGCTCAAGCTGCTGGTGGATGCCCAGCGCCTCGGCGCCGACACCGACGACGAGGAACGGGAGGCCCAGCAGGCGATCGCCGAGGCCGAGAGCCGGGGCCCGATCATCCGCCCCTGGGCCGTGATCTGGGAGGCCTTCGCCCTGGTGTTCATCGCCGAACTGGGCGACCGCACCCAGCTGGCCACGATCGTGCTGGCTGCCGCCCCCGGCTTCAGCTTCGCCGGCCTGCTGGCGGGCACCCTGGCCGGCCATGCCGCCGTCACCGGCGTGGCGGTGGGCGCCGGCAAGTGGATCGGCCAGCGCCTCAATGAGCGGCTGCTCTACCGACTCAGCGGCGGCCTGTTCCTGGCCTTCGGGCTCGTTGCCCTCAGGCAGGCCCTGGGCTGAGGGGGGGCGATGGCGGCCATGGCTGAACCCTCGGCTGCCCTGCTGGTGGCCATCGGCGCGGTGCCCGGCGCCTGGCTGCGCTTCCGGGTGGTGAATCACCTGGAGCCGATGCTGCCGCGCAGGCACTGGGGCACCTTCGGGGTGAACGTGATCGCGGCCTTCGCCCTGGGCCTGGTGGTGGGGCTGGAGCAGAGCTGCGGCGTGGCCGCCCAACGGCTGCTGCTGCTGCTCGGCACGGGCTTTTTCGGCAGCTTCAGCACCTTCTCCAGCTTCATTGCCGAGGTGCACACCGAGCTGCACAAGGGGCACTGGGGTGAGGCCGCCCTGCTGCTGGTTGGGTCGGTGCTGGCAGGCCTGCTGGCCCTCAAGCTGGGGCTGCTGGTGGGGATGGCGCCATGAACCCCCATCTCCGCCGCGAACTGCGCGACCTGGCCCTGGTGGCCGGTGGCGCCATCCCCGGGGCCCTGCTGCGCTGGCAGCTGGAGCTGGTGGCCGCCTCCGCCACCAGCCCCGGCCTGCGCGCCCTCACCGGCGCCGACCTGCTGGCCAACCTGATCGGCTGCCTGCTGATCGGCATGCTGCTGGCCCAACCACCGCGGCGGGCCAGGCTCTACCTCTGGGGCGGCATCGGTTTCTGTGGTTCGCTCACCACTTTCTCCAGCTGGATGCTGGAGCTGGTGCGTCTCCTGGATCACGGCCAGCCCATTGAAGCTGCGGTGGTGCTGGCCGTCAGTGTGCTGGGGGGGCTGGCCCTGGTGCGGCTGGGCTACGGCCTGGCCAGGTCCCGCCCCGACTGAATCACTCCTTGATCTTCTCGATCTCGGCCAGGGCGCGCTGGAGCACATCGCCCTTGATGGGCACGAAGCCCAGCTCGGCGGCGGTGGCCTGGGGACCGTCCTGCAGGGCCCAGGTGAGGAAGGTGCGCATCGCCTCGGCCTTCTCGGCCCCCTGCCCGCTCTGGTAGGCCAGGATCCAGGTGAAGGCCACGATCGGGAAGCTGTCGGCACCGGCCGGGTTGCAGTCCTCGCCGCCCAGGCGCTCGTCCAGCACCACCCCGTTGAGGGCGGCGGCGCCGCTCTTGGCGTCGGCCAATACGAAGTTGCCAGCCTTGTTCTGCAGGGCGGCCGCCTTGAGGGGGCTGCGCACGAAGGCCTGGTTCACATAGCCGATTGAGCCCGGGGTGTTGCTCAGCACGCCGGCCACGCCCTCATTGCCCTTGCCGCCCACGCCCACCGGCCAGTTCACCGCCTTGCCCACGCCCACCTTGCTCTTCCACTCCTCGGAGAAGCAGGCCAGGGAGTTGGTGAAGGCGTAGGTGGTGCCGCTGCCATCGGAGCGGTGGGCCACTGTGATCGCGCCATCGGGGCAGCCCAGCTCCTTCCAGTTGGTGATCTTGCCCAGGAAGATGCCGGCCACCTGGGCCTGGGTGAGCTTGAGATCGGGGCAGTTGGCGTTGTTGTAGGCCACCGGCACGGTGCCCCCCAGCATCGGGATCTGCACCGCACCGCGCTCACCCGCTGCTCCCTTTTTGAAATCCTCAGCAGAAAGAGCTTCGTCGGTGGCGCCGAAGTCCACCGAACCGGCCAGGAACTGGCGCACGCCGGCGCCTGAACCCACCGACTGGTAATTCACCTGGTTGCCGGTCTCGGCGGCGTACTCCTGGCCCCAGCGCTGGTAGGCCGCCGCCGGGAAGGAGGCGCCGGCGCCGCTGATGGTGGGGAGCCGCTTACCGCCCCCGCCCCCGCCGCCGCAGGAGGACAGCAGCAGTCCAGCGGCGATCAGCGCGGCTGTGGCAAGGAGGGTTGGGCGTTGCATGGGGCACGGGTGGCTGCGCCCCACAGTTAATGGGGCAGGGTTAGCCCAGTTCTAAGTTGCGGTTAAGCATCAAAAAAGGGGGCCGAAGCCCCCCCGGGTGCATGCCGCCTTGCGGCCGCACTCACTTGCCGATCTTCTTCACAGCAGCCTGGGACTGCTTGAGGATGGCGCCGCGCAGGGGCACATAGCCCAGGTCGTCGGCCAGGTTCTGGGCGGCGGGGCTGAGCAGGTGGTTCATGGCCGCCTGGATGGCGGGCGCCTTGGCGCCGTTGCCCTTCTGGTAAGCCAGGATCCAGGTGAGGGTGGAGATGGGGTAGCTGTCGGCACCGGCGGGATTGGGATCCTCACCGGCCAGGTTGCCGTCGAGCTTGATGTTGTTCAGGGCTGCTGCGCCACCCTTGAGGTTGGGCATCACGAACTTGCCGGCCTTGTTCTGCAGGGCGGCGGCCTTGATCGGGCCCTTCACGAAGGCCTGGTTGAGGTAGCCGATCGAACCGGGGGTGTTCTGGATGATGCCAGCCACGCCCTCGTTGCCCTTGCCGCCCACTCCCACGGGCCACTTCACGCTCTTGCCCTCACCCACCTTGCTCTTCCACTCGGGGGAGAAGGCGGAGAGGGAGTTGGTGAAGGCGAAGGTGGTGCCGCTGCCGTCGGAGCGGTGGGCCACGGTGATCGGGCCCTTGCCGCACTTCAGCTGCTCCCAGGTCTTGATGTTGCCGAGGAAGATGTCCACGGCCTGCTTCTGGGTGAGCTTGAGGCTGGCGCAGTCGGCCTTGTTGAAGGCGATGGCGATGGTGCCGCCCACGGAGGGGAACTGGATCACGCCGCGGCTCACCTTGGCCGCCTCATCGCGCTTGATCGGCTCGTCGGTGGCGCCGAAATCCACGGAACCGGCCACGAACTGACGCACGCCGGCGCCGGAGCCCACCGATTGATAGTTCACCTTCACGCCCTTGGCGCCGGCAAAGGCGCGCTGGTAGAAGGGCGCGGGGAAGGAAGCGCCGGCACCGTTGATGGTGGCCTGGGCCAGCACCGGGGCGATCAGGCCGGCGCCAGCCAGGGTGATACCGGAAATAATCAGGGCCTTCTTGGGGAAGGTCATGGATGAACCGTTGGGGATCTTTACGGGTTTAGCAAGCGGCAACTGGGGCGGTCGTTATGCCTGCGTTAAGGGCTGGTCAAGATTGGCTGTAGATCGTCACTTGCGCATGAAAAAGCCCCCTGGATGCAGGGGGCTTTTGGGTGTGTGAGTGCGTTTGAGGACGCGGGTGAGGAGTGGTTGATCCGCAGATCAGAAGCGGAAGGTGGTCTGGATCACGCCGCCCCAGGTGCCGAAGCCACTGTTGTTGCGGTAGTCGCTGGCGTAGAAGAACGCCGGAGTGATCGAGATGTTGTCGGTGGCCTGGTACTTGTAGAACACTTCCAGCAGCCAGCTCTCGAGAGCACCCTTCTCGTTGGAGAAGGGAGGCATGCCGAAGGCCACGCCGGCGGCGCTGCCTTCTGCAAACACGTCGCTCCACTGCAGGCCCACCATCCACGACTGGGAATCTGTGAAGCCGCCACCACCACCGTTGTAGCCGTAGCCGGCACTGATGGAGGGAGCCCAGCCAGCGTCGATCGGCGACCAGTAGCCGGCGATGGACACGCTGCTTGTGTCTTGCTCGAAGCCCACGGTGCCGGGGCTGAAGTTGGGCACGCGGATGCGGGAACCCTCAGAGCCGTAGCGGTAGGCCACCGCGGCACCCCAGCTGGGGCCGCGAACGCCAAGCTGGGCCAGGGCGTTGATGCCGCTGTCGGAGTTGAACACACCAACGGTGGAATCAGCGAAGCCGCTGCTGGCCACGTAGTTCACGTCAAAGGTGACGAAGGGATTGCCCTTCTCCACCTGCTGGCGCCAGCTCAGGCCCACACCGGCACCGGTGGCCTTGTTGTAGGTGCCGGAAGCACCGGCCAGGCCGAAGAAGTCGAGAATGTCCGACTTGTAGGCACTGGGGATGAAGGAGAGCATCTCCGTGTTACGCACCAGGGCGCCCACGGTGAGATTGAAGCCCTTGGTCACCGGGAAGCGGTAGAAGAGGCGATCAATCTCGACGCTGTTGGCACCTGATTCGGGGGATTCAGCCTTGTCCAGCTTGAAGATCTGGCTGCTGCTGCCGAAGGGCAGAGAGCTGAAATTGCCGGTGCGCAGGCGGGTGCGCAGCAGGTCCTTGCCGCTGAAGCTGGTGTCGAAGCTCAGGCGGGCGTCGTAGTTGAAGGTGGTGCGATTGGGCTCGGCCGGGCGGGTGCCGTCGCTGAGGCGGAGCGGGCTGTTGAAATCGGGGGTGCCGCCGAGGATGAAGCTCACCTCACCACGCAGTTTGGTGGTGGTGGAGAACTGCTGGGCCTCCAGGGTCTTCACCTTGCTTTCGAGCCCGTCGACGCGGCCCTTGAGCACGGCCAGTTCCTTCTCGAACTCGGCCATCAGGCGCTTGAGCTCGTCGGTCACCTCGGTGACGCGGTCGAGGCAGGCGTTGAGCAGGGCGGCCGCTTCGTAGCGGGTCATGGCCTGGCGGCCCTTGAAGGTGCCGTCGGGGTAGCCGGCCACGCAGCCGTAGCGCTCCACCAGGTTGGAGAGGGCCTGGTAGGCCCAGTCGGTGGGGCGCACGTCGGAGAACTGGGACACGCTGGTGACCTGCTCCTCAGTGGAGTACTGGTTCACAGCGGCCAGGTTGACCTCGGCGGCGGTGGCGGCCAAAGGGGCACAGAAGCCGGTGCCGGCCAGGGCCAGCAGCAGCTGTTGGAAGGGTTTCATCGGGTCCTCACACCGATAGGGATAGCGCTAAGCGCCGGCCGGACGGTAACGGGTTGGTGGCGATCGCTACCAGTGCGGAGAACACCAAGTCGATGTGATCAGGGATACGTGGATCTGCGGCACGGGTGCGCTATCAGCTCAGAAGAACAGGCGGCTGAAGCGCTGGTCGCCGTCCTGCTGGCGGTCGCGCCGGAAGGGATAGAGCTCCTCGTCCCGGAGGCCCGCCATCTCCTGCAGCTGGCAGCGCAGCCAGTGGCGGAAGATCAGGAGGGCCCCCAGGTCGGCCAGGCGCGCGTCGGTGAGCATCCAGATCGGGGTGGGAGTCACGGAAAAGCGCGCGGCTGGCGGAGGAACTGTTCAATAGCGCCAACGGCTGGCAAAGTCGATTAAGGCCTGGCGCCAGCCACGGCCGGGGCGGGCCGGCCTGGCCAGGTCCGCCAGCCGCCGCCGCCGGCTGGGCCGCCGATGCACCGCCTCGCTGAGCTCGCGCCAGCGCCGCCAGCAGTGCAGCCGGTTCTGCTCCAGCAGCCAGGCCAGCTGGGGCAGGCCCTCCTCGAGTCCGTCCTGGATCTGGTCGTGGATCACGCTGCGGAGCACCTCCAGATCGTTCAACTCGCCCAGCAGGCTCTGGCCCTGCTTGAGGCTGGCGATCCACTGGCGCCCCGCCGGGGAGAGGTAGGCCTCGAGGTTCTCCAGCCGGTAGCGCAGGCTGCGCAGCTGTTTGCGCAGGCCGTGCAGGCTGGCGCTGTCCTGGCTGGGCAGCTCCAGCCACCAGCCGGGATGGAGCATCAGGTCGGTGCTGGCCGGCACCGTCCATTCCGCAATCCACTGCGGCAGTGGCTCCTCCCCCAGGGCGGTGTAGCTGGGCTGCTTCAGCCAGGCCTGCAGCTGGGCGAGCAGTTCCAGGTGGCGGGAGCTCTTGAGCACAGAAGCCAGCTGCTCGCCGGCCAGGCGCCGCTCCCGGGCCAGCTGGCGGCGCACCGGTTTGAGCCGCTGCTGCTCGGGCTGGGGCAGCTGGGGCAGCAGCACCCCGTCGAGACGGTCGCGCAGCACGTCCAGATCCCGCGCCACCCCCAGCCGCTGCACCGTCCTGGCCAGGCGGCGGTCATTCACCGCGTCCGGCAGCACCAGGCAGGGGCCGAACTGGGCGAGGGTGGCCCGCAGCTTGCGCATCGTCACCCGCAGTTGATGCAGCGGTTCCGTGTCGCTGTCCCGCAGCACCGGGCCCTGCAGCGCCACCATCCGCTGGCAGTGCGCCTGCAGCAGGGCGTGCCCATGGGCTCCATTGCTGATCGGCTGGCTCACGGGAACGCGCTGCCTGGGCAGGGGCCTGCATCAACTCTGCTGCGCCGCGATGACCCTGCCGGTTAAGGCCAGGTTGTGCCGCAGGGTTGCAGCCCTCAGCGCGGCGTGGTCCAGTCCTCGAACCAGCCGCGCCGCCACAGCCACCAGGCCTGGATGGCGGCGATCAAGGCCATCAGGGTGAGGGCGTAGGCATAGCCCAGGCGCCACTTGAGTTCGGGCATGTACTCGAAGTTCATGCCGTAGATGCCGCCGATGAAGGTGAGCGGAGCAAAGATGCTGGTGAGAATGGTGAGGGTCTTCATCACCTGGTTCATGCGGTTGCCCACGCTGGCCGCGTAGGCCTGGGTGATCGCATCGCACTGGTGCCGCAGCAGTTCGCAGTTGCCGAACAGCAGTTCCACCAGTTCTCCCATCTCGGTGAAGCCCACCCAGGCCTCGCTGCCGAGCAGGTCCTGGCCCTGGCGCAGCACCATCTTGATCTGGTGGCGCAGGGGCCAGATCTGGCCGCGGATGCGGCGCAGGTTGCTGCGGTGACTGAACGTGCGCGTGAGCAGCTTCGGTTTGGGATCGCGCAGGGCGGCTGATTCGAGGTCGTCCAGCCGGTTGGCGATCTGCTCGAGCATCGGGTGAAGCTCATCGAGCACGTCGTCGATCAGCAGGTGCATGATGTTGGCCAGGTCGCGCTCGTCGCCGTTGCCCACCCGCGACCGCAGCCAGTCGAGCAGTTCGGGGAAGGGATCCCCGTGGTGGCTCTCCTCGAAGCTCACCAGCAGGTTGGGCAGCAGCAGCAGCCCCAGCTGGCTGCTGATCAGATGGGAGGGGTCGCGGGAGAAGCTGAGGCGGTGCAGCACCACCAGCAGGGCCTTGTCCACCGCATCCACCCGGGGGCGCTGGGGGATCTCCAGCAGGGGGGGCAGCAGTGACGGCGGCACCCCCAGTTCGCTGAGCAGGCTGCCGATCTGCTCGGGCTGGCCCAGCCCCATCACCCGCAGCCACAGGGGCCGACCCTGGGCCCGGAGTCTGGCCAGTTGCTCCGGCTCGTGCAGATGCTCCAGCCGGGGACCATCGGCGTCCAGCACCACGGCGCAGAAGCGGGTGAGCGGTCGGCCGCCGGCCACGTAGAGCTGGCTGGGGAGATTGGCTGGCCGCTCCTCCAGCAGGCGGGAACTCAGAGTGGCCGGGGTTGGACGCAGCACGGGGGTTCGGGGGCGATCCAGCGATCGACGATCTGACCACTCCCCACAATGGCGGCCTGGAGCAGGAGGCAGAGCAGCACGTCCGGCAGCAGGGTCGGCCGGGTAGCGGGTTGGGCCACGGGTTCTGCAGCAGCCGGAACCCACCGATCCTGGGCAGGTTCGGCGCCGCTGTCGGTGTTCCAGGCCACGGGGCTGCTTTCATCCCTTCTTAATGGCTGCTAGCTATGGTTCTGAGCTAAGCCACAGGGGCCGACGTCCCCGATGGCCGAATAGCCCGATGGCCTAGCTGTATGTCGGCATCCCCTGGCGATCCTCTGCCCGATCGGCCCGCTGGGACTCCCGGATCGCCGGGATCACCCGTTCGCTCCCCAATGGAGGCCCACTCCTCCTATCGCTCCCCCGACTGGACGCCCAAGCGCCTGATGTTTCACCAGAACCTGGAGTCGTTCGCCGAAAGGGTGGGGCTGCTGGTGGGGCTGCAGAGCAACGGCAAGGTGAGCCAGGAGCAGGCCTACGCCGAGATCCGCAAGCTCTGGAAAGACCTCAAGGACAGCCGCGGCAACCTGCTGGAGGACTAGCCCCTCAGCCGCTCAGGGGTGGCCTGCGCCGCGCAGTTCCTGGCGCAGGCGGCGGATGGCCCTCTTTTCCAGGGCACGCACCATGTCGCGGGAGATGCCCAGCTCCTCGCCCACCTCCTGCAGGGTGGGGGGCAGGGCGCAGAGAAAGCGGCGTTCCACCACCAGCCGTTCCTGGGCGCTGAGGCAACGCAGACGATGGCGCACCTGATCGAGGGTGCCCAGCCGATGGAGATGGTCGTAGGCATCCTGCTGCTCGGCGGCCAGGACCTCCACCAGCAGGGGGCCATCTCCCCCCTGGGCCGGCTTGTCGAGTGAGGACACCTTGCGGGTGAGCAGCAGCGACTTGGTCACGGCCTCCACGTCCAGCTCGGCCTCCAGGGCAATGCGACTCAGGGAGGGGTCGTTCAGCCCGGAGCGCTGCAGCTGCTCGGCCGTTTGCCGCACCTTGCGCAGCAGGGCATTGGTGTGGCCGGGGATGCGGATCGTGCGGTCCTTGTCGGCGATCGCCCGGCTGATCGCCTGGCGGATCCACCAGGTGGCGTAGGTGGAGAAGCGGTAGCCGAGGGTGGGGTCGAACTTCTCCACGGCCCGCATCAACCCCAGGTTGCCCTCCTGGATCAGGTCCTGGAGGCCGAGATGCTCGGCCCGGTAGTGCTTGGCCAGGGTCACCACCAGGCGCAGGTTGGCGTTCACCATCCGTTGGCGGGCCCGCTCGCAGGCCATGATCCGGCGCTTGAGCTGGGGGGTGAGCGCGCTCAGGCTGAGCTGGCGCAGGTCGGGCAGGGCCCGCACCTGCTTGGCCAGCAGGATTTCCTGGTCCGGGGTGAGCAGGGGATAGCGGGCGATGGCCTGCAGGTAGTGGGCCAGGGAGTCCTGCACTGTCCGAGCATGGCGCCTGGCCCATGTTTGGCAGGAATCCCGCCAGCGGAGGTGTCGCCGATCACCTCCGCCCGGTGCTCAGGCCATGAGGGCCGGCTCCCGTTCACTGCCGGTGATGGCGGCAGGGGTTTCGCGGCGGAAGCTGGTGAGCTTGTGGCTGGCGGCGCCGAGTTCGGCGGCGAGCACGACACAGGCCCGCTCGGGCATGGTGTGGTCACCGCAGGTGAACACATCCACGGCGGCATAGCCCGATTCGGGCCAGGTGTGGATCGAGATGTGGGACTCGGCCAGCAGGGCGAGGCCCGTCACACCCTGGGGCTCGAAGCGGTGGGTGATGAGGTTGAGCAGGGTGGCACCAGCCCGTTTCGCGGCGGCGGTGATGGTGTCCCTGAGGAAGGCTTCGTCGTCGAGCCTGGCGCTGTCGCAGGCGTAGAGCTCGAGGATGCAGTGCTTGCCCACCGTGTCGGAGCAGGCCTGGGCTGGCGTACTGGAGCCTGGAGCTGGGGAGGGGTGGAGCGCGGTGCTGCTGGAGGTGCGGCTGCCGGATGTGCTGCTGCCGGTCCATCCAGGGTTGGGGTGGAGCGACTGAAGGGTCTGGACCATCAAGGGTCAAGGCGGGTGACACATCAATGTAATCCCAAGTGAGGGATCGGGGACTGCTCCACACCCGGAGATCTGCGGTCCCGCGCCCGTTGATGTGGGTGCGCCCATCGGCTGGCCCCCTGCGCCCGGCGCACGCTTGATTTGAAGCAGCGATGGCAACGCGATGGCCCCCAGCCCAGTCCCCCAGGCCCGTGCCGTGCTGGTGGTGAATGCGGGCAGTTCCAGCATCAAGCTGGTGCTGTGTGATCGTCAGGGCCGGCGCCTCTGGCAGCAGCAGCGCGGCTGGGGGGTCACCGCCGCCCCGCAGGCCAATCCAGCGCCAGATGGCTCCGCTGCCGCCGCCGACCTGCCGGATCTGCTGCACCAGTGGCTGCTCCCCCTGCTGGCCGAGGCGGATCCCGCCCCAGGCCTGGTGGTGCATCGGCTGGTGCACGGCGGCTCGCGTTTCACGGCCCCCACTGCCCTCGATGCCGGGGTGCGCGGGGCCCTGGCCGAGCTGGTGCCCCTGGCCCCGCTGCACAACGGCCCGGCCCTGGAGGTGATCCGCTGGCTGGCGGACCAGTCGGCCACGGCGTCCCTGCCCCAGTGGGCCTGTTTCGACACCGCCTTCCACGCCACCCTGCCCGAGGCGGCCCACACCTATGCCATCCCGGCCGAGTGGCGGCGGCAGGGCCTGCGCCGCTTCGGCTTCCACGGCCTCAACCACCAGCATGTGGCCGAGACCGTGGCGGCCAGCGAGCCCGGGGTGCGCCGCCTGATCAGCTGTCATCTCGGGGCCGGCTGCTCCCTCTGCGCGGTGGCGATCCCCGCCGAGCGCCCGCCGCGCAGTGTGGACACCACGATGGGCTTCACGCCCCTGGAGGGCCTGGTGATGGCCAGCCGCAGCGGCAGCGTGGATCCGGGGTTGTTGCTGCATCTGCTGCGCGGGGGGCTCAGTGCCGCGGAGCTGGATCAGGCCCTCAACCGCCGCAGCGGCCTGCTGGGACTCTCCGGCCTCAGCGGCGACATGCGCGAGCTGCGCCAGGCGGCCGCTGCCGGTCACGGCGGAGCCCAGCTGGCGATTGCCGTGTTCCGCCACCGCCTGCGCCAGGCCATCGGCGCCATGGCCGCCAGCCTGGGGGGGGTGGATGCCATGGCCCTCACCGGAGGCATCGGCGAGCACGACCAGGCCCTGGCCGCTGAACTGGAAGGGGAGCTGGCCTGGCTGGCGCCGCTGCGCTGGCTGCGGGTGCCGGCCGACGAGGAGGGCCTGATGGTGCGCCAGTGCCTGGCGGCCGGGGCTTGATCTGGCCTTAACCAGGATCGACTCCGGCGTTCCCACCCTGGGTGCGGAACCTGTCATCAACCACGCCCAGTCCCCATGGTCGCCCCCACCGCCGACGCGCTGATCCTGCGCAGCATGCAGTCCCTGGCTGACCACGGCCAGGTGCGCGAGCTCAACCCCGGCGATGTGGTGTTCGCAGCCGGGGAGCCGGGCGACTGCTTCTTCGGCGTGCTCGACGGCCAGGTGCGCCTGGCCTGGGGCGATGGCAGCCACGGGGAACTGCTCCAGGCCGGCCAGTGTTTCGGAGAAGGCGCCCTGGTGCAGCACAGCCACACCCGCCACGGCACCGCCACGGCGACAGAGCCCAGCCGCCTGCTGGTGATCAACCGGCAAACCTTCCTGTTCGCCCTCGAGACCCTGCCGATGTTCGCCCTTGAGCTGCTGGCTTCCCTGGAAAACCGGCTGCAGACCGTTCGCCTGCTCACGGTTCGTTAGTGCGGCGTTAACCGGCTCTGGCCAGGGTTGGCCCAGCTACCTTCGCTCGCCATGACCGCCAGCCTGTCCACCCTTTCGCTTGCCGAGGCCTTCGCCGCCATCCCCCTGGCCGCCGTGTGCTGTGACCAGCGCTTTGCCGCCGAGGAGGCCAAGCTGATCCGCGAACAGCTGCTCACCAGGGCTCCCTACCGCAGCATGGAGCCCTATGCCTTCGGGGTCCTGTTCTCCGGCCTGCTGGGTCGCTTCCGGGCCGAGTCGTGGCAGGGGCTGGTGGCGGAGGCGGCACCCCTGCTCGAGCCGGCCCACCGGGACACCGCCTACGCCCTGGCCTGCCAGCTGGTGCACTGTGACCGCAGCGTGGAGCCCGCCGAGCGCCAGTTTCTGGTTGGTCTGGCTGAGGCGCTGGGTCTGGATCCCCTCCGCCGTGACCAGGTGCTGGAGGTGTGCGAGCTGCTCCACCGCGACTGCCTGGCCAGCCCCGGCTGAGCCCGTGGATCAGCGGTTGCTCAGCGGTTAACTCCGGCCGCGCAGGTGAGCCCTGCCAGTGCCCGTTGCGAGAACCGGCGGACCTCGGGACTGGCCTGGCCCGGTGGATAGCGCAGCAGCCAGAGGCTGTCGAAATCGTCGTCATCGACGGTCGGCATGGAGGACCAACCCAGTCCCCGGGCCAGCAGGGTCAGCCTGCGATGCTCCCAGGCGATCACCATCACCCCGTCGCGATAGAGCGGGTCCGCCAGCAGGCGTGAGCCGCTCCCCTGGGAGTCGGCCTCGGCCTCGGGCAGCATGCGGATGTTCACACCGGATCGGATCGCCAGAGGCACCAGGGTCTGGTAGCTGCGTGCGTTCTTGCCGGTGTGCGGATGGAAGCCATGGCTGATCAGGTGCAGGGGCCTTGCCTGCTGCAGGCAGTCGGGCACCAGGGCGGCCAGCTTCTGGGCCTGGTTCTGGCCCATGGCTGAGAGGTTGTAGTTGGGCCCGCCGCCTGGTCCGCTGCCGCCCGGGTCGTCCTTGTGGCCATGGCGGATCAGCACCACCAGGGCCGGCCTGGGGGGGAGGGCCTGATCCGGCGGGGGCAGCATCGGCATGGGTTGCCCCGGATCAGTCCACCAGCACCGGCAGCCCTGCCGGCGGTGGCGTGAGCAGCGTCTGCAGGGAGGCCCTGGACTGCTCGCGGAAGCGCCGCCACTGGGGGGAGGCGATCACATCCCGGCTGATGGCCTCACCGAGGCGCTGGCTGGCCAGCACATCACTGGGGTAGTGAACTCCGCAGCTCACCCGCGCGAAGCCCCCCTGCCGGCCCACCTCCAGCAGCCGCTCCCGCCGTTCAGGCAGCAGATCGGCCAGCAGCTGGGCCGCCGCCGCATACCAGGTGGCATGGCCACTGGGAAACGACCAGCTGTCCTCCAGGGGAACGCAGGGGCGCAGATCGGCATGGCCCACGTAGGGCCTGGGCCGGCCAACCTGGTTCTTGAGCTCGTCCTTCACGGCATCGACCCGCTTCATGAAGGCCAGCAGGCCCTGGGCCACGGCCGGTGCCCCCTTGAGCAGGTCGCTGCCGATCGCCGCACTGAAGCGGCCGGGGTTGCGGTCGAGATACGACCAGCTCTCGGCAACCGTGGCCGGGCTGCGGGTGCGCTGGTTCCAGCGCAGGATCGCCAGGTCATCCGCCTCGGCCCGGCTGCCGGGGGCGGGCGGGCGTCCGAGCAGCACCCGGTAGCGCGCCCCTCCCAGCTCCAGGCCCAGGGCGGGATCGTCCGCGGCCGCTGCCCCCGTGCTCAGCCAGGCAGAGGCGATGGTGGCTCCCGTGAGCAGGGGGATGACCAGCAGCTTCGCTCTGCTGAGGTGGATCGACGGCATGGCCTCAGTTCCCGGCCTGGACGCCGGGGATGAAGCGGCGCTCGTGCTGGGCGCCGGCGAGCATGCGGTTCCAGTAGAGGGCGGGCAGGATCTTGCGCTTCACGAACCACATGCTCCAGCGCTCCTTGGTGGGATCGAGCGGGAACGAGGGCGTGGGCTCGGCCCTGTAGTTGAACTCGGCCATGATCGCCTTGCCGTAGCCGGTGATCAGAGGGCAGCAGCTGTAGCCGTCGTAGGCGGCGGCCAGGGGCAGACCATCGAGGTGGGCGAGCAGGTTGGCCACCAGCACCGGCGCCTGGCCGCGCACGGCGGCGGCGGTTTTCGAGTTGGGCATGCCGCTCACATCGCCCAGGGAAAACACGTTCGGATAGCGCAGGTGCTGGAGGTTGTACTGGTCCACCTCCACGAGGCCGGCGCCGTTGGCCAGGGGGCTGGTGGCCACCACATCGGGGGCAGCCATCGGCGGGGTCACGTGCAGCAGGTCGTAGGGGATTACCTCCTCGCGGCTGGTCTCTCCCTCCGTGACGCTGAACACCGCTTCTTTCCTGTCGGCGCGCACGGCGGTGAGCACGTGGTTGTAACGGGCGTCGATGCCCTTGCGGGCCACCACCTCCCGCAGCGGTGCCGCATAGGCGGGGATGCCGAAGATCCCCGGGGTGGCGGTGGCATAGATCACCCTGGCGTTGAGACGCTTCTTCTTGAACACGTCGTCGGCCAGGTAGGCGATCTTCTGGGGGGCGCCGGGGCACTTGATCGGCATCGGCGCGCAGGTGAACACGGCGTTGCCGCCCTGGAACGCCTGGATCGCCTCCCAGGTGTAAGGGGCGAAGTCCTTGCTGTAGTTGCTGCACACGCCGCCCTGGCCCAGGGCCTCCGTGAGCCCCGCGACCTTGTCCCAGCAGAGCTTGAGGCCGGTGGCCACGATCAGCACGTCGTAGCTGAGGCTGTCGCCGGCAGTGGTGGTGACGCTGTTGTGATCGGGATCAAAGCCGGCGGCGCCGGCCTGGATCCAGTACACCCCCGAGGGGATCAGGTCGCGCTCGGCGCGGCGGGTCTCCTCCAGGCTGAACACTCCGCCGCCCACCAGGGTCCATCCGGGTTGGTAGTAGTGCTCGCCGGAGGGCTCCAGGATCGCCACATCGAGCGAAGGGCGGGCCCGCTTGAGCTGGGCGGCCACGGTGATGCCGGCGGCACCGCCGCCGACGATCAGAATCTGGTGGTGGGCCATGGGCTGGGCAGAGCGGGGATGGGAGCAGCGGCTGCACCCAGGCTCCGCCTCGGTTGCCGACTCGTTTGCTCAGATCTAGGCACTCCCGGGGGCTGCCACCAGCCTTTTGCAGCGAAAGTTTCAACCATGCGGCTCAGACCGCCGGCTGCTCCACGTCCCGCTTGAGCAGGGCATAGAGATAATCGGGCGACTTATAGCGGCTGGGCAGACATTTCTGCAGCAGGCTCAACCGCTCCCAGCAGACGGTTCGCTGGATGGCCTCGAAGCTGCGGCCGTTGCGGATCAGCAGCCGCAGCGCCTTGCAATAGCTGGGATAGCCAGCCTCCAGTTCGCCGATCGTGAGCTTGGCGGCTGAAGACATGCGCAGGGTGGCGATGGGGGGAATGGCAGCCGATCCGTGTCCGCTGGCACTCCCCTCCATCCTCGCCTGCAGCAGGGTCCTGCCGGTTAAATCCGGGGCAAATCGAAAGACCCAGGCCCTGCAACAGTGGCAGGGGAGCCCCAGCCAACGAGCCCGATGATCGAGCGCCTGAGCCTGCGCCAGCCCGACGACTGGCATGTGCACCTGCGCGACGGGGCGATGCTGCAGGCGGTGGCGCCGGCCACGGCCGCCCAGTTCGCCCGGGCGATCGTGATGCCCAACCTCAGGCCGCCGGTGACCACCGTGGCGGCCGCCAGGGCCTACCGCGAGCGCATCCTTGCGGCACTGCCGGCCGGCGGCAGTTTCACGCCGCTGATGACGGCCTACCTCACCGACACCCTTGCTCCTGCCGAGATCGAGCGGGGCTTCGCGGAGGGCGTGTTCACCGCCTGCAAGCTCTACCCGGCCGGAGCCACCACCAACTCCGATGCGGGGGTCACGGCGATCGCCCGCATCGAGCCGGTGCTGGCGGTACTGGAGCGGATCGGCATGCCGCTGCTGATCCACGGCGAGGTCACCGACGCCGCGATCGACATCTTCGATCGCGAGGCCGTGTTCATTGAGCGGGTGCTGGAGCCCCTGCTGGCGCGGCACCCGGGCCTGAAGGTGGTGCTGGAGCACATCACCACCAGCGACGCGGCCGATTTCGTGCGCAGCGGCCCGGCCACCCTGGCGGCCACGATCACCCCCCACCACCTGCACATCAACCGCAACGCGATGTTCGCCGGCGGGCTGCGGCCGGATTTCTACTGCCTGCCCGTGGCCAAGCGGGAACTGCACCGCATCGCCCTGCGGGCGGCGGCCACCTCCGGCAATCCCAAATTTTTCCTCGGCACCGACTCTGCTCCCCACGGCCGCGAGGCCAAGGAATCGGCCTGCGGCTGCGCCGGCATCTTCAATGCCCCCTTCGCCCTGGAGAGCTATGCGGCGGTGTTCGAGCAGGAGAACGCCCTGGAGCGGCTGGAGGGCTTCGCCTCGGAGTTCGGGCCCCTGTTCTACGGGCTGCCCCCCAACCCGGGCCGGGTCACCCTGGAGCGTCAGCCGCAGCAGGTGCCGGGCCGGGTGCAGCTGGCTGGCCAGGAGCTGGTGCCATTCCACGCCGGTGAAACCCTGAACTGGCGGCTGCTGCCCCCCTCCCCGGGGGATCCGCCGTTCAGAAGCACAGGCAGCTGAGCAGCCGGTCGGCCTGCTCGGTGCTGTGGTCGGAGCGGGTGATGCCGGAACGGTCGGTGATCCGGCGCAGGGTGCGCACGGTTTCGGTGATGTGAGCCCCCTTGTTGAGCATCAGGGCCTCGGCCCGGGCCCCCATGGCGGCGTCGGTGATCTCCGCCCGGGTGGGGGTGCCGCGGTGCGCCATGGTGTCCAGCACTTCCGTGGCCCAGATGCAGGGCAGATGGGCCGCGGCGCACACCCGCAGGATCTCCTCCTGGATCCCGCCCAGGGCGTCCCAGCCGCACTCCACCGCCAGATCGCCGCGGGCGATCATTACCCCCAGGGGGATGGGCTGGGTCATGGCGCTCAGCAGCAGCCTGGGCAGGTTGAGGAAGGCCTGGTGGGTCTCGATCTTGAGCACCAGGCCGCCGCAGGCGCTCTGCTGATCGGCAAGGGCCTGCTGCAGGCAGGTGATGTCCGCTTCGCTGCGCACGAAGGACACGTTGATCAGGTCGGCGAGGCGGCAGGCCAGGGCCAGGTCGTCCCGGTCCTTGGCGGTGAGGGCGGGGATGCGCAGGCTGGTGTCGGGCAGGTTGATGCCCTTGTCGGCCCGCAGGCGGCTGCCCTTGGCACGGGCCTGCACGATCTCCAGTTCCACCTCCTGCTGCCCTTCGCTGGCCGTGGCCACCACCACGGCCGCGATCCGGCCGTCGTCGAACAGCACCCGCTGACCGGCTTCCAGATCGTCCAGCACCTCGGGCAGGCTGCAGCGCACCCGGGCGGGGGGCTCAGCGGCCCCTTTCACTGCACTCTTCGCAGGTGTGTCTACAGCCTCCCCGCAGAGGCGCAGCCGGTCGCCCTGCTTCAGCAGCAGCTCGCCCGGGCACTCGGGCAGGGGGGCCACCTCCAGCCGCACGGGGCCACCCTCCTGGCGGAACACCAGCCCCGCCACGAAGCGGCAGTGCTGGCGGCAGTGCAGCAGCACGCCATGGTCCAGGCGTTGGTCCACCACCAGCTCCCGCCAGCGCCCCGAGGCATCCCGGCTGCGCAGGCGGTCGCCGCTGTCGAGGCCCCGCCAGCTGTCCCCCACCACCGGCAGCGGCACCAGCTCGGGGTCGCTGCCGGCAGGGGCCGTGCTGCCTGCCGGCAGCGCCAGGATCCGGGCCGGCTGCTGCAGCCGGCCGTAACGATCGCGCTCCGGTCTGGCGGCCACCACCCCGGGCAGCGGCGGCAGGGGGCCGGTGCGCAGTTTGGGGCCGGCCAGATCCATGGCCACCCGGCAGGGGCGCTGCTGGGCCTGGGCGGCGGTGCGCACCTGGCCCGCCAGCGCCGTCCACACCGCCGGGGTGTCATGGGCGCAGTTGATCCGGCCCACGTCCATGCCGGCGCTCACCAGCTCGGGGATCAGGCCGGGGTCGTCGGTGGCCGCCGCCGGCAGGGTCACCATCACGGCCCGGGCGCTGCCCAGCAGCTGCTCACTGTGGCGGCGCAGCAGGGCATGGCCCTGCTCAAACGACACGGGGGCGATGGGCTCCCCGGGGCCGGTGTCGCCGTCACGGTTGTCGGCCGTGGTGCCGCAGAGGCTCTCCACCACGCTGATCACGCCGTTGAGGCTGGCCAGCAGGTGGGGGTCGCAGCCGGCGAGGGTGCTCAGCCCCCGCCGGCGCAGGGCCTCCTGCAGGCTGGGTTGGCGGGGGCGGTGATGGTTGTGGCGGTGAAAGGCCACGAAGTGGAGCAGGTTGCGGGCACTGGCCCGGTACGGGGCTGCCACGGCGGCCAGCAGGGCGGCCTGCTCCTGCTCGAAGGCCAGCAGCTGGCGGCGCAGCTCCAGCAGCTGCTCGCGGATCTCCCCCAGGTCATCCGCCGCCGGCCCGCTCATGGCTGGCCGCCGTTGTGGTCGAGATCGCAGGCCATCACCAGGGGTCGGGACTCCACCTTCCAGATCTGCCCGGCATACTCGCCGATCGAGCGATCGGACGAGAAATGGCCGCTGCGGGCGGTGTTGAGGATGCTCATCCGCTGCCACCGGGCCTGGTCGCGCCAGGCCAGGGCCACCTCGTCCTGAGCGCGGCCGTAGTCGGCGAAGTCCGCCAGCAGAGCGTAGGGATCGTGGCCGCGCAGGTTGTCGGTGAGGGGTCGGAAGAGGTCGCTGTCGCCCTCACTGAAGAAGCCGTTGTCGAGCAGCTCGAAGGCCTCCCGCAGCAGGGGTTGGTGCTCCAGGAACTCCCAGGGGCGGTAGTTCGGGCGCAGTTCGGCGATCTCCTCAGTGGTCTTGCCGAACAGGAAGAAGTTCTCCGCCCCCACCCGCTCGCGGATCTCCACGTTGGCACCGTCCAGGGTGCCGATGGTGAGGGCGCCGTTGAGACTGAACTTCATGTTGCCCGTGCCCGACGCCTCCAGGCCGGCCGTGGAGATCTGCTCGGAGAGGTCGGCCGCCGGGTACACCCGCTCGCCCAGCTTCACGTTGTAGTCGGCCAGGAAGGCCACCTTGAGCAGGCCGCGGCAGGCGGGGTCACGGTTCACCACATCGGCGATGCCGTTGATCAGGCGGATGATCAGCTTCGCCGTGAAGTAGCCGGGCGCGGCCTTGCCGCCGAACACCACCGTGCGCGGCGCCAGGCCTGCGCTGTCGCCCTGCTTGATGCGCAGGTACTGGGTGATCACCTGCAGGGCATTGAGGTGCTGGCGCTTGTATTCATGGATTCGCTTCACCTGCACATCGAACAGGCTGGTGGGATCCACGAGCAGGCCTGACTGCTGGTGGATGATCGCCGCCAGGCGGCGCTTGCAGTGCAGCTTGCAGCCGGCCCACTGCTCCTGGAAGCCGGCATCGTGGGCCACCGCCTCCAGCTGGGCCAGGGCATCCCCCTGCCCAGGCCAGCCCTCGCCGAGCTGCTGCTCCAGCAGCTGGTTGAGAGGGGGATTGGCCAGGGCCAGCCAGCGCCTGGGCGTGACGCCGTTGGTCACGTTCGTGAAGCGCTCGGGGTAAAGCCGGGCGAAGTCCGGCAGCAGGTGCGACTGCACCAGGGCGCTGTGCAGGGCGGCCACCCCGTTCACATGGTGGGCCGCCACCACGGCCAGGTGGGCCATGCGCACCGCCTTGCCGCCCCGCTCATCGATGATCGACAGCCGCTGCAGCACGTCGGTGTCGCCGGGCCACTTCAGCCGCACCTGCTGCAGAAAGCGGCTGTTGATCTCGAAAATGATCTCCAGGTGGCGGGGCAGCAGGTCGCCGAACAGGCCCAGTTGCCAGGTTTCCAGGGCTTCCGGCAGCAGGGTGTGGTTGGTGTAGGCGATGGCCCGGGTGGTGATCGCCCAGGCCTCGTCCCAGCCCAGCTGGCGCTCGTCGATCAGCAGGCGCATCAGCTCCGGCACGGCGATCGCCGGATGGGTGTCGTTGAGCTGCACGGCCCAGTGGTCGGCGAAGCTCTGCACCGGGATGCCGCGCTGGTCGAGGTTGCGCAGCATGTCCTGCAGGGAGCAGCTCACGAAGAAGACCTGCTGCTGCAGGCGCAGGCGCTTGCCGGCGTCGGTGCCGTCGTTGGGGTAGAGCACCTTGGAGATGGTCTCGCTGCTCACCTTCTCCTCCACGGCCCTGCCGTGGTCGCCGTGGTCGAAGGCGTGGAAGTCGAAGGCCTCGGCGGCCTCCGAGCGCCACAGGCGCAGCCGGGCGCAGCTGTTCACCCGGTAGCCCTGCACCGGCACGTCGTGGGGGATGCCCACCACGGTCTGGCCGGGGTGCCAGCGCCGGTGCTGCCGGCCGTCGGCGTCGGTGGTGCTGGAGAGGCTGCCGCCGAAACCCACCCGGCAGCTCTGGTCGGGCTGGGGGATCTCCCAGGGCCAGCCGCCCTTGAGCCACTTGTCGGTGATCTCCACCTGCCAGCCGTCGCGGATCAGCTGGTCGAAGATGCCGAACTCGTAGCGGATGCCATAGCCGATCGCCGGGATCTCCAGGCTGGCCAGCGACTCCAGAAAACAGGCCGCCAGGCGGCCCAGGCCGCCATTGCCCAGGCCCGGCTCCTCCTCCACCGCCAGGATCTCCTCGATGTCGGCCACGCCGAAGCGGCCGAGGGCCTCGCTGGCGGCGTCGCGGATGCCCAGCATCAGCAGGTTGTTGCCCAGCTGGGGACCGATCAGGAACTCAGCCGAGAGATAGGCCACCGTCTTGGCGGGTTCCTGGCGGATCGCGGCGTCGCTGGCCAGCTGGCGGGTGACCAGGCGGTCGCGCACCGCCAGGCTCAGGGCCTTGTAGAGGTCGTGGGTGGTGGCGCTGCTGGCCCGGCGGCCCAGGCTGAAGAACAGGTGCTCCGTGATCGCGTCGAACAGGTCGCCCGCCGTCAGGCCGTTGCGCTGCGGGTCGCCGTAGCTGGCGGGTTCCGGAATTCCATAGAGGTTGGCGCTGCCAGCGGCAGCGGCCTGCGGGGTGGCGGTCATGGGGGCGATCGTGAGGCGTGCCTCCAGGCTGGGAATGCAGCGTTAAGGCTTCGTTTTGGTGGCACCTGCCGTTACCGTCCACCCTGTGTCGGGGTTGCTCGACAGCCAGCGGCGGCGGAGCTAGGGGATCGGGGAGAGAGGGCCCGCAGCTGATGGCGCATTCCGACCCACCCCCCCAGGCCGACGCCGGGGTGGAGGCAGCGGTGCTGGTTTGCGGCCTGGGCTCCCTGGGCCAGGCCTGCCTGCAGCGGCTGCTCAGCTTCAACGTGCCCCTGGCCTGCGTGGATCTGGAGCCGCCCCAGTGGCGCGACCCCAGCCTCGAGCAGCGGCTGCGGGGCTGCCTCACCCTGGGGGACATGCGCCTGCCCCATGTGCTGCACCGGGCCGGGGTGCCTGGCGCCCGGGCGGTGCTGCTGCTCAGTTCCGAGAGCTCGATCAACATGGAGGCGGCCCTGCAGGTGCGTCTGCTCAACCCCCGGGCCGACATCGTGGTGCGTTCCAGCAGCCGCCAGGCCGACCTGGGGGTGTTGCTGGAGGAGCGGCTGCCCGGCGTGGCGGTGGTGGATCCGGTGCTGCTCTGCGCCGAGGCCATCAGCTCCGCCCTGCGGCCGGAGACCATTCCGGTGAGCTTCGAGGCCCATGGCCAGGACTTCCAGATCCTCGCCCAGCCCTGGGACGACCGCCGCTTTCAGCGCCCCCTGCGCATGCCCTTGCAGCAGCCGGACGCTCACCCCCTGCTGGTGATGCCCCGCAGCCTCTCGCGGGGCGGGGAGGACCCGGTGGCCCCGGGCCACCGCCGGCGGCGCTGGCTGCGCCGGGCCGCCCGGGCGCTGGCGGCCCTGGGGCAGTGGTCGCGCGGGCAGCAGCTGGCCCTGCTGGTGCTGGTGCTGCTGGCCGCCCTGGGGGTGACGCTCTTCTCGGCGATCGGTGGCTGGCGGCAGGGGGTGTTCGTGACCCTGGCCCTGCTCAAGGGGGAGTATGTGGATCCGGTGAACGTGCTGCTGGATGGCGGCAGCGGGCTGCAGGCGGTGAGTGGCTGGCTGATCGGCGGCACGCTGTTCTATTCGCTGGTGGGCACCCTGCTCACCTCCGCCCTGGTGGCGGCGATCCTGGAGCGGTTGCTGCGCGACCGGCTGGGCACCTCCAGGCCCCGCCTGCCGCGGCGGGCGGGCCGGCCCGTGCTGCTGCTCGGCAGCGGCAGCCTGGCGGAGCGGGTGGCGCGGCTGCAGCAGCGCCTGGGGCGCACGGTGCTGGTGGTGGGGGCGGGGCGCACCGCGCCGGCTGGCGCCATCGGCTTTGACGATCTGCCGACCGCGCTGCAGGCCCTCGATGGCCTGTCGGCCCGGGCGGTGGGCCTGCTCTCCACCGACCTGCTGGCCAACCTGCAGGGGGCCCTCAGCCTGCAGCAGCGCTGGCCGGACGCCCGCATCGCCATGCTGGCCCACGCCTTCGGCGCGGCCGAGCAGCTGGGCGACCTGCTCGGGGGGGTGGCGGTGATCCCCGCCATGGACCTGGTGGCCGATGCCATGGTGGCCACCGCCTTCGGCGAGCGGATCGAGGCGGTGCTGCGCCTGCGCGGCACCAACCTGCTGCAGGTGCTCTATCGGGTGGAGGCCGGCGACACCCTCTGCGGCCGCAGCGTGGCCAGGCTGGAGAACGGCTACGCGATCACCGTGGTGTCGCTGTGGCGGCCGCGCCGGGGAGCGCCCCTGGCGCTGCCGAGGCTCGACATGGTGGTGGCGCCCGACGACCAGCTGGTGGTGCTGGCCAGCGCGGACAGCCTGCGGCGCATTGAACTGGGCGAGGCCAGCCCCCCCGACAGCCGCCTGCGGTTGCAGACCAGCGGCAGCCAGAAGGATTCAGCGAGCAGCCGCTTCGAGGCCCAGCAGCTGCTGGCCCGGGCCCTGGGCTGTCTGCCAGGTGAGGTGGCCGAGCTGCTCGATGGCCAGGAGCACCTCTCCCCTCCGCTGGATGGCGAGATCGGAGAGCTGTTGATCGTGGAGCTGCGCCGCCAGGGGGTGCAGTGCCAGATCGAGCGGGCCTGAGGCCGAGGCGCCAACATCACTAAGACTTCTCACTCCCCCTGGTGCGCCGGGGGATCGCTCGACTAGCAACGTTCCAGGTCGGCGCCGGGTATGGGCTTCTTCATTCAGCTCACCGATGCGATCGCCGCTCGCCAGTCCCTGCTGGTGACCGGGCTCGATCCCAACCCCGAGATGCTGCAGAGCTGGGCGGCGCGCCGGGGGCTGGCTGGCCGCTCCTTCCTCAGCCAGGCCCGCCACTGGATCAAGGCGGTGATCGAGGCCACCGCTCCCCACGTGTGCGCCTACAAGCCCAGCCTGGGTTTCTACCAGGCCCTGGGGCCGGTGGGGCTGGAGCTGCTGCTGGAGGTGCGCGACCTGGTGCCACGCGACCTGCCCCTGATCATCGACGCCAAGCACGGCGACCTCAACTCCTCCTCCGCCCTGGCCCACTACCTGTTCAAGGAGCTGGGGGCCGACGCCGTGACCCTCTCGCCCCTGGCCGGCCAGGACATCGCCGCCCCCTTCCTGCTCTATCCGGACAAGGCGGTGGTGATGACCTGCCACAGCTCCAACCAGGCGGCGCGGCAGATCCAGCACTACCCCAGCGACGACACGCCGCTCTATCTGCAGATCGTGCGCGAGACCCAGCTCTGGGCCACGCCCGAGCAGCTGCTGCTGGAGGTGGGCACCAGCGACCCGGCAATCCTGGCGCGGGTGCGGGCCGAGGCGCCTGAGCGCTTCCTGATTCTGCGCAGCCTCTGGGGTGAGGAGGAAAAGCTCGAGGCGATGCTCGAGGCCGGCTTCACCGCCGCCGGCGACGGGCTGCTGCTGCCCTTGCCCCAGAACCTGCTGGTGGAGGACGACATCGCCGAGCGGGCTGCCACCCTCAAGCGCCAGATCAGCGACAGCCGCGATGCCTGGCTCAGCCAGCAGGAGCGGGAGGGCAGCTGCGTGCTCTGGCAGGCCCCGGCCGAGGGCGATCCGATGGATCAGCTGATCGTGGATCTGTTCGACATCGGCTGCCTGCTGTTCGGCGAGTACGTGCAGGCCTCGGGGGCAGTGTTCAACTACTACGTGGACCTGCGCCAGATCATCTCCGATCCCAACCTGTTCCACCGGGTCTTGGCGGCCTATGCCGGCTCCATGGCAGAGCTGGCCTTCGATCGCATCGCCGGCATTCCCTACGGCTCCCTGCCCACCGCCACGGGGTTGTCGCTGCTGCTGCACAAGCCGCTGATCTACCCGCGTAAGGAGGTGAAGGCCCACGGTGCCCGCCGCCTGATCGAGGGCGACTTCGAGGAGGGCGATCTGGTGGTGGTGGTGGACGACATCCTGATCACCGGCGGCAGCGTGCTCGAGGGCATCGCCAAGCTGGAGAGCTCCGGGCTGGTGGTGCAGGACGTGGTGGTGTTCATCGACCATGGCGGCGACCACGACCGCCATGCCACTGAGCGGCTGGCTGCCGCCGGCTACCGCTGCCAGGCGGTGCTGGACATCGGCCGCATCACCCGGGTGCTCCACGGGGCCGGTCGGCTGAGCGATACCCAGGCGGCCACCCTGTTGCCTGGCATCACCCTCGCCTGAGGCCCGCTTCGGTTAGGACAGCGGCCCGGACCCGGCACAGCCCGGCCCTGCCCCTGGGATCCGATTGCCCTTGCCCACCAACCGTTCGTGACCTCGTTTTCCGAGCCCTTCCTGCGCCGGCCGGTGCTCACCCTGGTGGTGACCCTGATCGTGCTGCTGGTGGGGCTGGTGTGCCTGCCCCGGCTGGATGTGGAGAACCTGCCGGCGATCGCCCCCAGCCGGGTCACCGTGCGCGCCACCTACCCCGGCGCCAGCCCCGAGGTGGTGGAGCAGGGGGTCACCGCCCTGCTGGAGAAGCAGCTCAACGGCGTGGAGCGCCTCGACCAGATCCGTTCCGTGAGTTCGGCCGGCAGCAGCTCCATCAACCTCACCTTCAGCGGCGGCGATCCGGAGATCAACCAGATCAACACCCAGAACGAGGTGGCCGTGGTGCAGCGCCAGCTGCCGGCGCCCGTGGCCCGCTTCGGCGTGCAGGTGCGGCGCAGCTCCGACGACCTGCTGATGGTGCTCAGCTTCAGTGCCGACCGCAACGCCTACAGCGAGGGCTTTCTCAGCGGCTGGGTGGACCAGGTGGTGAAGGACCGGCTGCAGCGGGTGCCGGGGGTGGGCTCCGTGAACGTGGCCGGTGGCAGCAGCCTGGCCTTCCGCCTCTGGCTCGATCCGGTGCGGCTGCAGGAGCGCAATCTCACCCTGGCCGACGTGCGCCAGGCCCTGCAGGCCCAGAACGTGCTGGCCGCCCTGGGCCAGCTGGGGGCCGCCCCCAGCCCGCCGGGCCAGGAGCTCACCCTGCCGCTGCGCATGGAGGGGCGGCTGCGCTCAGCGCAGGAGTTTGAACAGCTGGTGGTGGCCAGGGCCCCCAACGGCGGGGTGACCCTGCTGAAGGATGTGGGCCGGGTGGAGCTGGGCATCGAGAGCTACGACACGGTGGCCACCAACCTGCAGGGCGATGCGGTGGTGGCGGTGCAGGTGTTCCAGCGGGACGGCAGCAACGCGATCAGCGTGAGCGAGGGCGTGAACCGGGCCCTGGCGGAGCTGGAGGATCGCTTCCCGCCGGGGGTGGACCTGCAGTTGATCGTGGACGAGGCCGACTTCGTGCGCGGCAGCATCAACGCCACCCTCTCCAGCCTGCGCGATGCGGTGCTGCTGGTGTTCCTGAGCCTGCTGCTTGGGCTGGGCAATCTGCGCCTGGCCCTGATCACCGCCGTGGCCGTGCCCGTGGCCCTGGTGGGCTCGTTGATCGTGCTCGACCTCACCAACCAGTCGCTCAACACCCTCACCCTGTTCGGCATGGTGCTGGCCACCGGCCTGGTGGTGGATGACGCCATCGTGGTGAGCGAGGACATCGGCCGGCGGCTGGAGGGCGGCACGCCGCCGCTGCAGGCGGCCAGCGAGGCGATGGCTGAGCTGGGCAGCGCCGTGATCGCCACCTCCCTGGTGCTGGTGGCGGTGTTCGTGCCGGTGCTGGGGCTGGAAGGCAGCGTGGGCCGCCTCTATGCCCCGATCGCCATCACGATCAGCGCCACGATCCTGTTCTCCACTCTCAACGCCCTCACCTTCACGCCGGTGGCAGCCAGTCGCCTGATGCGACCCAACCAGTCCCAGCCCGCCTGGCTGCTGCGCTGGATCGATCCCCCCCGCCGCTGGCTGGAATCCCTGGAGGATCCCTACGGCCGGCTGCTGGAGCGCACCCTCGGCTACCGCCGCCGGGTGGCGGCCCTGCTGCTGGTGGGCCTGCTGCTCACGCTGGTGGCCCTGGAGCTGCGCCCCCGCGCCTTCATCCCCCAGGAGGACAACGGCCAGCTGCGCGGCGTGGTGATCCTGCCCGATGGCCTGGGACTGCAGCCCACCAGCGCGGCGATGGAGCAGGTGCGCCAGGTGATCGCCGCCGAACCCCTGGTGGCCCGGGCCAACTTCTACGCCGGCCGCTCCTTCGGCGACAGCAGCCCCAACAAGGGCCAGTTCTTCCTGCGCCTGCGGCCGATCGAGGAGCGTCCCGCCCCTGACCAGAGCACCGAGGCGGTGGCCGAGCGGCTCAGCGCCAACCTGCGCAAGGTGCGGGGGGCTGCCGTGCAGCTGAGCCAGGCCCCCTCCGTGCGGGGTTTCAGCGCAGAAGGGGGCCTGGAACTGGAGCTGCTCGACACCAGCGGCGGCCAGCTCAGCCTCGAGGCCTTTGCCCAGGAGGTGCAGGAGTTCATCCGGGCGGCGATGGCCACCGGTGAGTTTGAGCGGGTGTCCACCCGCTTCACCGCCAACGCGCCCCAGCTGGCCCTGGTGCCCGATCGTTTGCAGATGGCCTCCCTGGGGGTGGACCTCTCCACCCTGGTGGATGGCCTGGGTGCGGCCCTGGGCAGCGATTACGTCAACGACAGCTTCGAGAGCGAGCAGGTGCGCAAGGTGATCGTGCAGCTGGAGGGCTCCGGCCGCCGGGACACCGACGACCTCCTGGCTCTACCCGTGCGCACCGACGCTGGCAAGCTGATTCCCCTGGCCCAGCTGGTGCGGGTGGAGACCGACAGCGGTCCCACCAGCATCAACCGCACCCGCCTGGCGCGGGCCATCACGGTGCGGGCCCTGCCCAGGGAGGGGGTGAGCAGCGGCCAGGCGATGGCCACCCTGGAGCGGCTGCAGGCGGAACGGGCTGGCACCACCGACCTGGAGTGGGCCGGCCTGGCGCGGGAGGAGGCCCGGGCCGGGGGCAGCAACGGCCTCACCTTCGGGCTGGCGGTGCTGGTGACCCTGCTGGTGCTGGCGGCCCTCTACGACAACTTCCTCGACCCGTTGATCATCCTGATGACGGTGCCGCTGGCCCTCCTGGGGGCTCTGGTGGGGCTGGCCCTGCGCGATCTGCCCCTGGACGTGTACGGCCAGATGGGCCTGCTCGTGCTGGTGAGCCTGGCGGCCAAGAACGGCATCCTGATCGTGGAATTCGCCAACCAGCGCCTGGCTGAAGGGGCCGACCTGGACAGTGCCATCCGCGACGCGGCCCGCACCCGCCTGCGGCCGATCCTGCTCACGGCCGTGTCATCCCTGGCCGGCTTCGTGCCCCTGCTTGTGGCCCGGGGTTTCGGCTCCGGCAGCCGGGTGAGCATCGGCACCGTGGTGTTCTCCGGCCTGCTGGTGGCCACCCTGCTCAGCCTGTTCGTGGTGCCGGTGCTCTACCGGATCATCAAGGGCTGGGAGCTGCGGCTGCTCAGGGGGCGTCGTGCCGAGGCCCCCTCCCACTGAAGCGGCTGATCAGCAGGCCCATCACCACCGCCAGATAGAACGTGCCGGCCACGGCGATCGCCATGCTGCCCATCCGGGCCAGGGTGCGCACCGGCAGCACGTCGCCGAAGCCGGTGGTGGTGAGGCTCACGAAGGCGAAATAGTTCAGCTGGGCAAAGTTCACCTCCCACACCTGGAGCTGGCCACTCCCATCGAGGGCCAGCCCTCCCTGGGTGAAACTCCCCGGCTGGATGGTTTCCAGGGCGGCAAAGATCAGCCCCCCGGTGAGCCCGAGCATCAGATATCCCGCCAGGGCCCCCTGCAACACATCACCGCTCACCCGGCGTTCCTGGGCCAGGGTGAGGATCAGGCGCTGGGCGCTCCAGCAACTGAACCCACTCCAGAGCACCAGCACCGGGATGCCGCTGCCGCGCAGCGCCAGGGGGGTGAGGTACCAGACCACGCCGCTGCTGAGCACCGCCAGCCCCAGCAGCCGGTAGAGCCCCAGCGCCAGGGGCCCCCGGTCACGCGGGGCCAGCGTGCGCAGCATCGTGGCCGCCAGGGCGAGGTAGCCCACTGAGGAGAATCGGGCCCAGGGGCCCGGCAGGGTGAGGCTGGCCAGCAGGGCCAGGCAGATGGCCAGCAGGTAGCGGTAGTGGCGGTGGCGCCGCCCAGCGGCGGCATCCTCTGCCTGGGGCCTGGGCCGGGGCATGGCTCAATCGTCCAGCTGGCAGCTCCCATTGAACGCAAACGGCAGGGTGCTGGCCCGGATGGCGGCGAGGATCGCGTCCAGTTCCGGCACGGCGCCGATGGCGATGCTGCGGCCCTGTTCCGCGGCCGTGAGCGGCTCCTGGCACAGCAGCTGCCGGGCCAGGACCGCCAGGTCGGCGTCGGAGGGATCGCCGCCGGCCCGCTGGCGCCCGCTGATGCGCCGCTCCAGCAGCGGCCGCGGCACCTGCAGATCGAGGATCACCAGGGGCACAGCACAGCGCTCGGCCACAGCTTCCATTGCTGCGCGGTAGGCCGCGCGCAGGAAGGTGGCATCCACGATCACGCTGAAGCCCACCCCCAGCAGCCCCTCGGCCAGCTGGGGCAGCTGCTCGAGGAACAGGGCATCGCTGACGCTGGCGGCGTAGAGATTGCTGTTGTTGGGGGCGGTGTCCGAGGCTGGGTCCGTTGCGGCGGCGGGCGGCATCCCAGGCTGCTGGGCGAAGCGGCGCTTGCGTTCCACATCCGAACGCAGCAGGATCGCCCCCAGGGGGCCGGCCAGCTGGCGGCTGAGGTGCGACTTGCCCGACCCCGAGAGGCCATGGCAGAGCAGCAACCGGGGGGAACCCGGCTGGCTGGCCTGGTGGGCCCGGTTCAGATAGGCCAGCGCGCCGGGGATGTCGCCGCTGAGGGCCGCCACCTTGGCCCGCACCATGGCCCGGTAGCTGCTGTACCAGTGCCACAGCCGCAGGCCGTCGTAGTCGCCCGTTTCACCCAGCCAGGCGTTGAGCAGCCGGTTGGCCAGCACGGGGGCTCCCCGCTCCTCCAGGTCCATCACCAGAAAGGCCATGTCGCTGATCACGTCGATCCAGCGCAGGGAGGGGCTGAACTCCAGGCAGTCGAACACCTGGATGCGGCCATCCAGCAGCAGCATGTTGCCCAGGTGCAGGTCGCCGTGGCACTCGCGCACCCGGCCGGCGGCCAGGCGCTGCTCCAGCAGGGGGCGGATGTCGGCAAAGCAGCGCTCACTCCAGCGGCGCACCTGCTCCAGCAGGGGGTGGGCGTGGGCCGGCAGGCGCGGCTCCAGGGCGGTGATGTTGTCGCGCACGGGCTGGAGCACGGCGGCGGGGGTGCCGTAGGCCCCGTCCGCCGGGGCCACCGCCGCCCGCTGGTGAAAGCGGGCCAGGTCCAACGCCAGGGCCTCCAGCTGCTTGCCGTCGATGGCGCCGCGGGCCAGGGCCGCGGGCAGCAGGGCCTCCTGGGGGAACTGGCGCATGCGCAGGCCCACCTCCAGCGGCAGCACACCACCCGGCAAGGGGGCGCTGCCAGGCTCTTCGCTGGCCTCCACCACCCGCAGGCCGGCCGGGCTGTCCACCACGGCCACCAGGCCCAGGTAGAGATCCTGGCTCAGGCGCAGGTTCAGCCGCAGCTCCTCGCGGCAGTCGTGCAGGCGCTGCTCCAGCCCGGTGAAATCGAGAAAGCCCAGGTTCACCGGCTTGTGCAGCTTGTAGGCGTAGGGCCCGGTGAGCAGCACCCAGGAGATGTGGGTTTCCACCAGGCCGATCGGCTCCTGCACCGGATGGGGCCAGGGGCCGCTCTGGCGCAGGGCGTCCACCAGCCGGGTGCTGCGGGCCAGGGCTGCCTGGGCCGGGGTTGCATCGGCCCTGGGCTCAGTCAAACCCCAGCAGGTCGAAGATCTCCCGGTCCTTGAGCGATTCGGCCTCCAGGGGTTCCACGTTGTCGAGCATCGACTGGGCCAGCCTGAGATATTCCTGCTGCACCGCCTCCACCTCCGGTGTGGCCTCCATCTCGAAGATCGTGCACTTCTTCAGGCGGGAGCGGCGGATGGCGTCGAGGTCGGGGAAGTGGGCCATGGTCTTCATGCCCACCCGTGCGTTGAACTTGTCGATCTCGTCGGTGTCCTTGGAGCGGTTGGCCACCACGCCGCCGAGCCGCACCTTGTAGTTCTTGGCCTTGGCCTGGATCGCGGCGATGATCCGGTTCATGGCGAAGATCGAATCGAAGTCGTTCGCCGTCACGATCAGGCAGTAATCGGCGTGTTGCAGGGGTGCGGCAAAGCCGCCGCACACCACATCGCCGAGCACATCGAAGATCACCACATCGGTGTCTTCGAGCAGGTGGTGTTCCTTCAGCAGCTTCACCGTCTGCCCGGTCACGTAGCCGCCGCAGCCGGTGCCTGCCGGAGGCCCGCCGGACTCCACGCACTGCACGCCGTTGAAGCCCTCGAACACAAAGTCCTCAGGGCGCAGTTCCTCGGTGTGGAAGTCGACGGTCTCCAGAATGTCGATCACCGTGGGCACCATCTGCTTGGTGAGCGTGAAGGTGCTGTCGTGCTTGGGATCGCAGCCGATCTGCAGCACCCGCTTGCCGAGCTTGGAGAAGGCGGCGGAGAGGTTGGAGCTGGTGGTGCTCTTGCCGATGCCCCCCTTGCCGTAGACGGCGATCACCAGGGCGCCCTCCTCGATGTGCATGGCGGGGTCCTGATGCACCTGCACACTGCCTTCCCCATCGGGACGACTAAGGGTGGCTGTCATGGCAAGGCTTCGCAGGTGCAGATGCCATCCAACTCAGCCACAGGTGGGTGGTGACGGCTGTTGGTGTAAAGCGAAACATCGCCCGCTCAAACGGTGATGATCTGCCCACCGAATCATAGGTAGCAATACTCAAATTCGGCCGTCAGCGGCTGTAGTGGGCCTTGGCGTCGTGCAGGGTTTCGGCGTCGATCGTGGCGATGCCCCGCTCGCGGGCGAAGCGCTCGGTGTTGCGTCGCACCTTGCCGCGCACGAAGAAGGGGATGTGGTGCAGCTCCGCCTCGCCGTCGGCGCTCCACACCAGACCACCCTCACCCTCGGGCGCCCCAGCTGTCGCCCCAGCAATCACCCCGGGCTGGGCCTGGTCTGTGGCCGGGGGCTGATCAGGGGCTGGGCCAGACCCGGCTACCGGTGCCCCATCGCCCAGGTGGCTGCGGTGGCCGTCCACGAATTCGAAGTCGTGGCGGAACATGCCGATCAGGTGCTCCTCCAGCCCCATCAGCAGCGGGTGCACCCAGGTGTCGAAGATCACGTTGGCCCCCTCAAAACCCATCTGCGGGGCATAGCGGGCCGGCACATCCTGCACATGCAGGGGCGTGCTGATCACGGCGCAGGGGATGCCCAGGCGCTTGGCGCTGTGGCGCTCCATCTGGGTGCCGAGCACCAGCTCGGGAGCCGCCTCGGCAATTGCCGCTTCCACCGCCAGGTAGTCGTCGCTGATCAACGCCTCCAGGCCCAGCTCCCTGGCGGCGGCGCGCACCTCACGGGCCTGCTCGCGGCTGTAGCTGCCCAGGCCCACCACCTGGAAGCCCAGCTCGCGGCTGGCGATGCGGGCGGCGGCGATGGCGTGGCTGGCGTCGCCGAACACGAACACCCGCTTGCCGGTGAGGTAGGTGGAATCCACCGAGCGCGAGTACCAGGGCAGGCGCGAGCGCCGTTCCGCCGCGCACACCCCATCGCTGCCGGCCACCAGCTCCGCCGGCAGGTCCAGGCCGAGCACGCCGTGCAGCTCGCGCAGGAAGGCCACGGTGGCGCCGATGCCGATCGGCACCGTGTGCACTGCCGGGATGCCGAACTGGCGCTCCAGCCAGCTGCACACCGCGGCCGACACCTCCGGGTAGAGGTTGAGGTTGGCGTCGGCCGTGGGGATGCGCATCAGGTCGGCCGGGCGGGCACCCAGCGGGGCCACCACGGCCACATCGATGCCGTAGGAGGCCAGCAGCTGGCTGATCTCGCGCACGTCGTCGCGGCAGCGGAAGCCCAGCAGCGAGGGGCCCAGCAGGTTCACCCGCGGCCGGCGACCTTCCGCCCGCCAGCGGCTGGGATCCGGTTTGGGGGTGCCGGGTGGCGGCAGCTGGGGTTTGAGCAGGCCCCGCACCAGTTGGTAGAAGGTTTCGGCGGCGCCCCAGTTCTCCTTCTTGGAGTAGGCGGGCAGCTCCAGGCTCACCATCGGAATGCCGCCCAGGTCCATGCCGGCGGCCAGGGCACCGGGCTGGTCCTGGATCAGCTCGGCGGTGCAGCTCTCGCCCACCAGCAGGGCCTCGGGCTGGAAGCGCTCCACCGCCTCGGCGATCGTGCGCTTCACCAGCTCGGCTGTGTCACCGCCCAGATCCCGGGCCTGGAAGGTGGTGTAGGTGACCGGGGGGCGCTTGTCCCGCCGCTCGATCATCGTGAACAGCAGGTCGGCGTAGGTGTCGCCCTGGGGCGCATGCAGCACGTAGTGCACCCCCTCCATCGAGGTGGCGATGCGCATGGCACCCACGTGCGGAGGGCCTTCGTAGGTCCAGAGGGTGAGTTCCATCGAGAGAGATGCCGGCGAGGATCGGGTGAGAAGTGAGGCGTGGCAGGCGCTCAGGCGAACGCGAGGGCGGCGCGGCGGCGCAGGGGGCGGGCAAACAGTTCGGCCAGATCGCCGGCCTGGTCGATGCCGTGGATGGGGCTGAACACCAGCTCGATCGACCACTTGGTGGCCATGCCCTCGGCCTCCAGCGGATTGGCCAGGCCCAGGCCGCAGAGCACCAGGTCGGGCCGGGCCGCGCGCACCCGGGCCAGCTGGTTGTCCACGTGCTGGCCCTCACTCAGGGCGGTGCCGGCCGGCAGCAGGGCCAGCTCCTCGGCCATCAGCTGGCGATCGAGGTAGGGGGTGCCCACCTCCACCAGCTCCATGCCGCACTCCCGACTCAGGAACCGGGCCAGGGGGATCTCCAGCTGGGAATCGGGCAGCAGGAACAGGCGCTTGCCCGCCAGGGTCTCCCGGTGGGGCGCCAGGGCCCGCCGCCCACGCTCCACCAGCGGATCCAGCACCTCCGCCACCCGCTCGGGCGTCACCCCGAAGGCCGCGGCGGCGGCCGCCATCCAGGCGCGGCTGCCCTCCACGCCGAAGGGGTAGGGGGCGCGGATCAGTTCGGCGCCGCGGTCCACCAGGGCGCGGGCGGTGCCGCTCAGGAACGGCTGGGCCAGCAGCAGCTTGGTGCCGGGCCCCACCGCCGGCAGCTCGCTGGAGCGGCGCGGCGGCAGGCTGGCCACCCGCTCGATGCCCAGCTTGTGGAACAGGCCCACCAGCCGGTCTTCCACCGCATCGGCCAGGGTGCCGGCGATCAGCAGCTGGGAGGTCTCGCTGCGGGGCATCAGCGGGATCAGGGCCTGCAGGGCGCCGTCCTCCCCCTGGGTGAAGGTGGTTTCGATGCCGCTGCCGCTGTAGTTGAGCACCATCACCCGGCCGGCATGGGCCCGGTTGAGCCGTTCAGCGGCCTTGGCCAGATCGAGCTTGATCACCTCGCTGGGGCAGCTGCCCACCAGAAACAGGGTGCGGATCTCGGGGCGGCGCTCCAGCAGCTGGGCCACCAGCCGGTCGAGCTCCTCGTTGGCATCGGCCAGGCCGGCCAGGTCGCGCTCCCCCAGGATCGCCGTGCCGAAGCGGGGCTCGGCGAAGATCATCACGCCGGCGGCGCTCTGGATCAGGTGGGCGCAGGTGCGCGAGCCCACCACCAGGAAGAAGGCATCCGGCATGCGCCGGTGCAGCCACACGATCGAGGTGAGCCCGCAGAACACCTCCCGCTGGCCGCTCTCGCGCAGCACGTCTGGAGAAACAGGAGAGGGGGGTGCAGGGGCTGGGGAGCTGGCGGCGACGGTCATGCCGGACTCCAGAGAGGCACAGGCCTCAGGGTGCCGCGCGGTGGCGCGGCATGCGGCAGGAATGGTGGAAATGATGGGATTTGTTCGGGATCACCCGTTGGGATCCCCCATCTGTGCCAGGCGCAGGTCGAGGGTGCAGCCGGGGGGCCTGGGCCAGGCTGGGCCAGACTGCGGGGCCTGGCGGGGCGGCTCCGGGCTGAGCGGTTCAAAGCCCGCGGCTCCCGGTGCCAGCCGCCAGCGCTGGATCGGCGTGGGGGCAGTCGGACCGCTGGCGCGCGGCTCCAGCTCCAGCACGAGAGGCCCCTCCGGTGCAATGCCGGGATGGAGGCAGGGATAGAGCCGCTGCTCCCGCCAGCGCACCGCCTGCGGTGCCGCTCCCAGGGGCAGGGCACGCCCCTGCAGCCGCAGCTGCCAGCGCTCCCGCAGGGCCGGGTTGGCGATCAGCTCCACCCGCCGCATCGACCCATCCACGAAGCGACTGGTGAAGCCCCCCTCCCGCGGCGTGTCGCAGATCAGCGGCCAGGGCTCCAGGGCCTGGCGCACTTCCAGGGCGGCGCCGCTGCCGGGGTCGTGCCAGGCGAGCAGCACCGGGAAGCGCCAGGCCCAGATGGCCTCGAAGGGTTCGGCCCGCAGGGGGAGCCCGGCTGCAGCCAGCTCGGCCAGCACCGCCAGCAGATCGGCCCGCAGCTGGCTGGGCAGGAGCATGCGGTCGTGCAGCTCGGTTCCCCAGTCGCGCAGGGCCCTGGGCCGGCGCCCGGGATCCAGCAGCAGCGCCGCCAGGCAGCTCCAGAGCAGGGCGATGGCGGCCATCCACTCCGCCGAGGGCAGGGATTCCATGGCCCGGAACTCGATCAGCCCCAGGCAGCCGGCTGGCGCGCCCGGATTCCAGAACTTGTCGAAGCTCACCTCGGCGCGGTGGTTGTTGCCCGAGCGGTCGGCATGGAGGTGGCGCAGGGTTTCGCCGATCAGCCAGCGCTGGTCGCCCGCTTCGCAGTTCTCCAGCACGGTGTAGGCCAGCTCCAGGTCGAGCAGGGAGCCCAGGGCCTCATCGGCCCGGGGGCACTGGGAGGCCACCCCCACGCAATCGCCGCTGAACAGGTAGCTGAGGCTGGGATGGTGCTGGAGGCACCGCAGGATTCCCACCAGCCAGGCCGGCCGGCTGAACAGGGGGTTGCGCTCCAGGTCGGGACCGCCCCAGAGCAGGTGATTGCCGCCGCCGGTGCCGCCCTGGCCGCCGGTCGGGGTGGCCCGCCAGCTGCACAGGCCCACCTCCGCGGCCGCCGCCTCGAGCAGCTGCAGCCAGTGGCGGTACTCTGCCCAGCAGTGGCACACCGGCAGGTTGATCTCCAGCACGCCCGGATCGGCGGTGAGCCCGAGCACCTGCCAGCCGTCGGCCGCATCCAACGGCAGCAGGCCACTGAACAGGGGGGAGCTGAGGCCCCCCCCCAGGGCGGGCTCCTGGGCCAGGTCGCTGATCGCCCGCAGCAGCTCTTCACTGGGCAGGCGCTCCAGGGGCGGCAGGAACACGCCCCACTCCCCAGGGGTGATCTCCAGGGTGAGCAGCTGGCAGGGGAGTTCCGGCGGGAAGTGCTCCAGCGGCAGCCGCAGCCCGGCCGGCCCCGGGGCCGGCACCAGCAGGCGCCGCTCCCGGGGCAGGGGCCAGGCGGCACTGCTCCAGCCCCCATCCAGGCTCCAGGTGAGTGGTGCCGCCCACACCCGCCGCCCGGGTTCGCCCGGGTCCTCCAGCTCCAGGGGCTGCAGGCACGTGCCCAGCCGCTGGCCCAGGGCCTCACACCAGGCCAGGGCCTGGTGCGGCTGGAGCGCCCGCGCCGCGCCGTCAGCGGCAGGCCAGGGGGCGATCGGCTGGCCGTCGCGGCCGGTCACCAGGCGCAGGGCCCAGCGGGGGTTCACCTCCCCCTCGTAGCGCTTGCCACTGCAATAGAGAAGGGTGGAGCCCGGCCAGGTGCGGCGCTGGATGGCGGCGGCCATGGCCCGGGCCATGGGGAGCTTGGTGGGGCCGTCGGCCGCCACGGTCCACTCGGCCCCCTCCGGCTTGAGGGGGATGTAGGTGGGCTCTCCCCCGAGGGTGAGGGCAATGCCGGCCTGCTGCAGCCTCGCTTCCGCCCGTTCGGCCGCCTGATCCATCCAGTCCATCGGGGGCAGTGGGGCTCGCTGGGGCGCTGTGGGGTTGGGCTCATGCCCGCCCCACTGTTTCGGGCTGCGGGGTGATGCTGCGGCTCACTCCGCTACAGATCTGCTGGGGATCGGTGTCGATTTCCCCGTTGTTGCCCTGTTGTTTCCCGTTTTCGATTGATTGAATGGGGAGCACCGGCTGCCGGTCCCGCCCCGCCATGCCCCCCACCCCCAGCAGGCGCGGACCGTTACGGGCACCTCCCTCCAGCCGCATTCGGCGCCCCTGGCGAGCGCCGCTGGCCCTGGCCCTGGTGGTGAATCTGGGGGCCCTGGGCTACCGCCTGGTGGAGGGATGGGACTGGGGTGACTGCTACTGGATGGTGGCGATCACCCTGAGCACGATCGGTTTCGGCGAGGTGAACCCGCTCACCACCGGTGGGCGGATCGTCACCGCCCTGCTGGTCCTGGGCGGGTTGGTGGTGGTGCAGATCAGCATCCAGGGGGTGCTGGGGCTGAGTGAGTCCGGGTATTTCCGCCGCCTGCGGGAGCGGCGTTTCCGTCGCTGGTTGCGATCCATGCAAGATCACGTGATTCTCTGCGGCTATGGCCGCATCGGCCGGGAGATCGCCAGCCAGGTCACCCGTGAGGGGGTGCCGCTGCTGGTGGTGGATCTCGATCCGGAGCGCGGTGCTGCCGCCGAGGAGGAGGGGCTGGCGGTACTGGCCGCCGATGCCACCCTCGACGAAACCCTGGAGGTGGCGGGCCTGCACCGCTGCCGCTCCCTGGTGGTGGCCCTGCCCAACAACGCGGCCAATCTCTATGTGGTGCTCAGCGCCCGCGGCCTGGCCCCGGACTGCCGGCTGATCGCCCGGGCGGACAGCGAGGAGGCGGAGCGCAAGCTGCGCCTGGCCGGGGCGGATGAGGTGATCAGTCCCTACGTGAGCGGGGGGCGGATCATGGCCGCCTCGGCCCTGCGGCCCCTGGCGGTGACCTTCATGGATCTGATCTCCGGCAGCGACTGCGAGGTGGAGGAGTTCCGCCTCAGCGGCGATCCGCAGGATCTGGGTGCGCTGCACGGCACCACCCTCGGCGATCTGCAGCTGGGCCGCCGGACCGGTGCCCTGGTGCTGGCGGTGAAAACGCCCGAGTCCGGTACGCCTGTGCGCCAGTACCGGGGCTCCCAGTACCGCAGTGGCCCCGAAGGCCTGGTGGCCAACCCCGGGCGCGATCTGCAGCTGCTGCCAGGCCAGATGCTGGTGGTGATGGGCAGCAAGCAGCAGCTCGCCAGGGTGGAGGAGCTGCTGGGGCCGGCCCTGCGCAGCGTGGATGCGGTGGCCGGCTGAGGCTCCTCCCGCCCAGCTGCTCAGCCCTGTTCAGCTGTCCGCTTCCTCCAGCAGCTGGCGTTTCAACTCGATCTGATAGCCCTCGGCCATCGCCTCCAGGGCCTGCTCCTCGCGCTCATCCACCTCCAGGGCCTCGGCCAGGGTCATGTCCGGCACCTGGGTGGCGCCAACGGCGGTGAGGGCCACCCCCAGGGAGGCGCTGTCGCGGTGCCAGATGGCCGCCGCCTCGGCCAGCTTGCTTAGGGCCTCCTCCCCCACGGCCAGTCCCCGGTGCTGGTTCACCGCCGCCGCCAGGCGCCGGTCGTCGAACACGGCCGCCGCCGCCAGGTGGGCCGCATGCAGGGCCCCCAGGCTGTAGAGGGCCTCCGAGCGCAGGGTGGCCAGGCTCTTGCCCAGGGCCCGCTCCCGCACCCCCTGCCAGGGCTCGGACGGCGTGGTGTCCAGGGCGGCGGCGGGGGCAAGGTCGGGGTGAGGTTCCGGGAGCGGCCTGGGAGCAGGCGCCGGCGGCGTTCCTGCTTCCAGGCGCTCGCCCAGGGCGCGCAGCCGCCGTGCCAGCCAGGCGGCCAGGCTCGAACGCACCCCCATCAACACCACGCAGCTGATCCCACTGTGGCCTGAATTGCAGGCGCCGATCGCAGGCACCGTTCCGAGCCTGTGTTCACCGGCCAGCCGGAGCTGCCCCGGTGCCATGGCAGCCCCATCCGGGGGCGGAAGCGCGGCCTCCTGGCAAGGTGCGGGTATCTGCCCGCCGCCCACCACCCAGCGGGCTTCAAATGTCTTTATAGTTCTGTCACGTTTCGCAACGCCCTCTCCATGGCTGACTCCAACACCTCCCGCTTCGGCTTCGTGGCTTTCGCTGAAACCTGGAATGGCCGCCTGGCCATGCTCGGCTTCGTGATCGGCCTGGGCACCGAGCTGCTCACCGGCCAGGGCATCCTGGGCCAACTGGGTCTGGGCTGAGCTGCTTCACCCCGTCACTCCATTCCGCTCAAGCTTCCTTGCCCGCCTGGTGATGCCAGGCGGGTTTTTGATGGTGGTGCCCCCTGAGTTGATGGACCTGTAGAGCGGGCGAGCACTGTTTTGGCAGGTTGTTGGCCAGCCCGCGGGGCTGGGCGCTGGCTGGGAATCTAAAAAGTTTCCGGTTTTTGGCGTCATGGTGTATCTGATTTCTATTGCCATCGGCAGCTGCCATTATTTTTCATGAATCGCCCAGGCTGTTGATCAGCAGGAGCCCATCATGAAAGACAAGCACGAAAAAGCCGAAAAGAAGGGCAAGAAAAAGGCGAAAGAGAAAGCGAGCGAGGTGGGTCTGGTTGGCCTCAACGGTGGTAACGACAAGTACCATCCTTCACCGATTCTCGATGATTTCTCGGAGTTTTCCGAGGGTCGCTCGCCCAAGCTCGATCGCAAGCTCTATGAAAAGGAACTGGCCCGCCTGCAGGTGGAGCTGGTGAAGATGCAGTATTGGATCAAGCATGTGGGCTATCGCCTGATCCTGCTTTTTGAGGGCCGGGATGCGGCCGGCAAGGGGGGCACGATCAAGCGCATCACCGAGCCCCTCAACCCCCGCGGCTGCCAGGTGGTGGCCTTGGGCACCCCCTCCGATCAGCAGAAAACCCAGTGGTATTTCCAGCGCTACGTGGAGCACTTTCCCTCCGCCGGCCAGATCGTGCTGTTCGACCGCAGCTGGTACAACCGGGCAGGGGTGGAGCGGGTGATGGGCTTCTGCACCCCGGAGCAGGTGGATGAGTTCATGCTCTCCTGCCCGGAGTTTGAGCGCATGCTGGTGCGCAGCGGCATCACCCTGATCAAGTACTGGTTCTCGGTGAGCGATGAGGAGCAGGAGGTCCGCTTCCGTTCACGGCTGGAGGACCCGGCCCGCCGCTGGAAGCTGAGCCCGATGGATCTGGAATCCCGCGACCGCTGGGTGGAGTTCTCCAAGGCCAAGGATGCGATGTTCGCCCACACCAACATCCCCGAGGCCCCCTGGTTCACCGTGGAGGCGGACGACAAGCGCCGGGCCCGGCTCAACTGCATCCGCCACCTGCTCAGCAAGGTGCCCTACGAGGACATGACCCCCGAGCCGATCGAACTGCCGCCGCGCAAGGCCAGCGGCGATTACCAGCGGCCGCCGCTGAACGAACAGTTCTTCGTGCCCAACCACTACAGGTAGCGGATCAGGGCTCAGGGAGCACCGCCCCATAGCTCGGCTGCCAGCGAGCCCGCTCCAGGCAGGCCAGGGCCTCGCCCTCTGTGCGGGCCCGGCGGGCCAGGGTCTCGCGCACCGCGGTGATCGCCACGGCTTCGGCCACGGCCCGGGCCACCGCCGGGGCTTCCGCCAGGGCTGGCATCAGGGCCGCGTCCGGATGGTGGCTGGCGGGGATGCGCTCGGCCAGGGCCTTGAGGCCGGCGTCGATCATGCTGTCGGTGATCTGCTCCAGGCCCAGGGCGGCGGCGGCGAAGCCCAGGCCCGGGAACAGAAAGCAGTTGTTGCACTGGCCGATCTCCCGCGTGCCGTTGGCTGTGGCCACGGGCGGGAAGGGGCTGCCGGTGGCCACCAGGGCGCGGCCGTCCGTCCAGCCCAGCAGATCCTCCGGGCGGGCCTCGGCCAGAGGGGTGGGGTTGGAGAGCGGCAGGATCACCGGCCTCGGGCAGTGGGCGGCCATGGCCCGCACCACCGTTTCGCTGAAGGCTCCGGCCACGGTGGAGGTACCGATCAGCACCGTGGGCCGCACCTGCTCCACCACCGCCAGCAGGCCGATGGGCTCCTGGCCGTTGCCGGGCCAGTGCTGGCGCTCCTGGGCGGGGCGGGCCAGGCCCGCCGCCGCCGGGCTGAGATGGGCCATGTCCTCGAACAGCAGGCCGGGCCGGTCGATCGCCCACAGCCGGGCGCGGGCCTCGCTGGCGGAGAGCCCCTCGGCCCGCAGCAGGCGCAGCAACCCTGCGGCGATGCCGCAGCCGGCGGTGCCTGCCCCGAAGATCACGATCCGCTGGTCGCCCAGGTTCTGGCCCAGGCCCTGGCAGGCGGCCCGCACGGCCGCACTGGCCACGCCGCTGGTGCCCTGGATGTCGTCGTTGAAGCTGGGCAGCCGGCCGCGGTGGCGATCCAGCAGCCGCTGGGCGGTGCCGGTGCCGAAGTCCTCCCAGTGCAGGCAGGCGCCGGGGCAGAGCTCGGCCACGGCCTCCACGAATTCATCCACGAAGGCGAGGTAGGCATCGCCCTGCAGCCGGGGCTGGCGCAGGCCTGGGTAGAGCGGGTCGCGCAGCAGGCTCTCCCGGTTGGTGCCCACATCCAGCACCACCGCCAGCACCCGTTCGGGGTTCAGGCCGGCGCAGAGGGTGTACACGGCCAGCTTGCCCTGACAGATGTGGATGCCGCCCACCCCCTGGTCGCCGATGCCCAGGATTCCCTCCGAGTCGGTGACCAGCACCAGGTCGATGCCGCTCTGGATGTGGGGCTGGAGCACCGCGGCCAGCCGGCCCCGCTGGGAGGCACTGAGAAACAGCCCCTCGCTCGGCGTGCGGTAGGTGCAGCTGAAGCGCTGGATCGCCCTGCCCACCGTGGGGGTGTACACCACCGGCAGCACGGCCTCCAGATGGGTGGCCAGAAAGCGGTGAAACAGCACCAGGTTGCTGCGGCGCAGGGTGTCGGCGAAGCTGAACTGCTCCAGGGGGCCACTGAGGCTGTTGAAGTGCTGCCAGCTGCGCTCCACCTGCAGCTCCAGGGTTTCCACCTGCTCGGGCAGCAGGCCCTCCAGCCCCAGGGTCCGGCGCTCCTCAAGGCTGAAGGCCGTGCCCTTGTTCAGGGCCGGATCGCGCAGCAGCTGCAGCCCGCGCAGCTGGGTGAGGCGGGTGGACCCCGCCGGCGGCGGCGCTGGCACGGGGTTGGACGCCATCACCGGCTCGGCTTGCGGGAGCCCCACTGAACTGGCATGCCTTGCTGCTCCAGTGTGTTGTTGGCTACGGAAGGCGTTGCTGGCTGCGCGCCGGCCCCAGGCTCCCAGCGGATCGGATCAGTCGCCCCGGCCGGGGACGATCGCCAGCAGCAGCATCCGGGCACTGCTGTTGTACACGAGCTGCTCCAGCTTCAGGGCAGGGGCGGCCAGGGGATTGCCCAGGCCATCGCCATTGAACGCCATCAAACCGGCGAGGGCCTGTTCCAGGTGGCGTTGCAGGTGCATCACCCTGGGATCGCGCAGGTCGATGGGCACCGGGCGCTGCACCCAGCGATCGGCCAGCTCCAGGGGCACCGTGCCGTGGCTCACCCTGCCGATGGTTGTGGCGAGGCGGTTGGGATTGAGGTTGAAGAGCAGGCCATTGAAATGGCCGGTCTCCACCTCCGACGCCTGACCCGGCAGATAGAGAGCCTGTGCACCGGCATGGTCGAACCAGTCCCGGCCCTCCATGCGGAAGCGGGTGCTGCCGGCATAGGGGATCTCCAGGGTGCTCTCGCTGTAGTCAGTGGTGCTGGCCACCAGGGGCACATAGGTGGCTGCACTGATCACCATGTCGCCGGCGAGGAGATAGGAGGCGCGATGCACAAACGTCTGGGAGCGCTCACGGGCTTCGAAGCGGCTCAGATTCACGGCCAGGCCGATCTCGTCGGCCAGGTCGCGGGCATCAAAGCGAACCGCGCTGCAGTCGTCGGCGAAGGCCAGGTGCTGGCGGCGCACCCACAGGAGCTGCTCCTCAACCGGCGCCGTGGCGGTGGGTGGGGGGACGACCCTGCGCATCGCCAGCACGACGACGCACCGATTGTGTCTGCGTTGGCCCGTGCCTGGCAACGGGCAGGGGTGGCCGCCCCCGAACAGGTCAGCTGGGTGTCAGCGCCTGCTGATGAGGGATCGGCGGAGCTGATCGAACCAGTTGCCCGGACGATCACCCGGGCGCAGCTGCGCGCTGGCCATCGAGCGGGCCAGGGGCATCCCCCCGCGCTGCAGCACCGCACCCACATGCAGGGCCACGGCCAGGGCGATCAGCAGCCAGGCCAGCAGATGAATGGCGTAGACCACGTGATCCAGCTGGCCGTTGCGCAGCCAGTTTTCGTTCATCAGCTTGCCGCTGCCCACCGCCAGCACCAGGGCCAGCAGGGCGATGGCATTGGCGGGCTGGCGCAGGCGGGCGCGGCCGGCGCTGAGGGCATAGAGGCCGAACAGCAGGGCGACGGGCCAGAGCAACACGCCCAGGGTGCCGTGGATGTCGATCCACTCGCCGGGAAGACGGAACGGCAGCCGCCCGAAGCGGCCGTCGTGGATCGTGTACACGAGCAGGCCGCTCAGCCAGGCCAGGGGCACCAGCAGGGCGGTGGCGCCGTGGAGCAGGCGCAGCAGGGAGGGCTGGTAGGGAGCAAGGGCCTCAGCCCTGCTCCCAGCGGAAGGTCTGGTCATTCCAGGAGGTTGGGTCCTCGATCGGCTCGAGATGGGTGAACACATCGGTGTGGCTGTGCATGGCGGCGATCTCCTCCTCCAGCTGCTCGCAGAGGTCGTGGCCCCGCTGCACGCTCCAGTCGCCCGGCACGAGCACGTGCAGGGAGACGAACCGCCGGGAGCCTGCCACCCGGGTGCGCAGGGCGTGGAAGCGCAGGTGATCACTTTCGCGGCTGGCCAGCAGCTGCTCCAGCTGCTGCTGTTCGTTCTCCGGCAGCGAGCGATCGAGCAGGCCGGAGGCGGTTTCGTGCAGCAGCTTCCAGCCCGTGACGAGGATGTTGAGCGCCACCGCGATCGCGATCAGGGGGTCCAGGATCGTCAACCCGGTGACCTTCACCAGTCCGATCGCCACCACCACGCCCAGGGAGGTCCACACATCGCTGAGCAGGTGGTGGGCATCGGCGCGCAGGGTGATCGAGCGAAAACGCCTGGCGGCCTTGAGCAGCAGCCAGGCCACCAGCCCGTTGATGGCCGTGGCCAGCAGGGAAACGGCCAGGCCGATGCCCAGCTGCTCCAGGGGCGGAGGCTGCAGCAGGTGGCCGATGGCCGCGTGAATGATGGCCAGGGCGGCCACCACGATCAGCACACTCTCCAGGCCGCTGGAGAAGTACTCGGCCTTGAAATGGCCGTAGTGGTGGCCGCGATCGGCCGGCTTGGCCGCCAGGCTGAGGGCCCACAGGGCTCCGAGGGCTGCCACCAGATTCACCCCCGACTCCATCGCGTCGGAGAGCAGCCCCACCGATCCGGTGAGGTGCCAGGCCCAGGTTTTGAGGGCGATCGTGGCCACCGCGGCGGCCAGCGACAGCAGCATGTAGGAGCGGGGAGAGCCGAGCTGCAGGGGCATGGGCAGGGCGCTGGGGCCAACCGCGACAAGGCTGGAGTGAAATTAGCCCGGATCCCGGAACCATTCCGCCTTGATCTGGGCTGCCTGTTCCCCCGCTGCTGAGCGAGCGCGGCGGTTCGGCTGTTGCGGCAGGGCGGTGGGGTCTGCCGCACTGCGGTGGTGCAGGCCGAATCGCGCGGTTCGGCTCACCCCTCCCCCGGCCCGATTCAGCCCGGCGACAGTGAGCGCACTGGGGGCGAACGACGACCCCGCCACCCCAACCTTCGCCATCCGAACCATGCGCACACTGCGTTCTTCTTCTCCCTTCGAACTGTTTGACCGGCTGGAGCAACAGCTCAGCCAGCAACTGCACAGCGCCGAGCGGGTGCCCGCCGCCGAGGTGCATGAAACCGCCGAGGCCTATGAGCTGGTTCTCGAACTGCCCGGCGTGGACAAGGCCGCCATCGAGGTCAAAGCCACAGACCGCACAGTCGTGATCTCCGCCGAGCGCCGCAACCAGCGCCAGCAGCCCGCCAGTCCTGAGGCTGGAGGTGAGGCACCGGCACCGCTGCTCAGCGAGTTCCGCTACGGCACATGGAGCCGCAGCTTCCGCTTCCCCCAGCCGATCGAGCGCGACCAGCTGCAGGCGGTGTACCGCGATGGCCTGCTCACCGTCACCGCCCCCAAGGCCCACAAGCTGAGCAGCGTCACCGTGCAGGTGGAGGGCTGATGGCTTGACCCACTCACGGAATGACCGACTGATCAACTGACCGACAGACCAGCTGACCCCATTCCTGGGCTGCGGCCCTCGCTCATGAGAACCCCCTGCCCTCGGCTCCGGCCGGGGGCTTTTGCTTTGCGCCATCCTGGGCGGGCCAACCCGCTGCTACCACCCTGCGCTCTGCCCGATGGCCCCTGCACCCCCGCTGCCGGAGCTGCTGGAGTGCATCCATAGCCAGCTGCTGCCGGGGCTGCGCATTCACTGCCCCGATCCCCACGATCCGGTGCGGGTGCTGAGCCTGCCCCACCCCTGGCGGCGGCTCGGCTGCGGCAACTACGCCGCCGTGCTGCAACACCCCCACCATCCGGAGCTGGTGGTGAAGGTGTATGGCCCGGGGCGGCCGGGCCTGGAGCAGGAGGCCGAGGTGTATCGCCGGATCGGCTCCCACCCCGCCTTCTCCCAGTGCTTCCACGTGGGGGATGGCTACCTGGTGCTGCGTCGCCTGCATGGCACCACCCTCTACGACTGCCTGCGCCAGGGCATCCCCATCCCACCGCGGGTGATCGCCGATGTGGATGGGGCCCTGGCCTACGCCACAGGCCGGGGCCTCCATGCCCACGACGTGCATGGGCGCAACGTGATGCTCCACCGGGGGCGGGGGCTGATCGTGGACATCTCCGACTTCCTCAATCCGGAGCCATGCCGGGCCTGGCGCGATCTGCGCTGGGCCTACCGCACGGTCTATCGCCCGCTGATCGCCCCCCTGCGGCTGCGGGTGCCCGGCGCGGTGCTGGATGGGGTGCGCCGTGGCTACCGCCAGCTACGGCGGCTGCGAAAGGTCCGGGGAGCTTGAGCCGGGATTCCCTGTGTACCGGCATGGGCTCAGGGCGGCAGGGCAGGGGAGAGGGGTGCCCACGGTTCCCGGCTCCAGAGTGCACCTGTACTAGCTTGCCCCCCCCCCCCCCCCCCGCCCCCTGCCAGCGCACGGCGCTGGGGGTGAGGCCAAAGCGCTTCCTGAAGTCGCTGCTGAAGTGCCCCGCATGCCGGTAGCCGCAGGCCAGGGCGATGGCCTGGATCGAGCTGCCCCGGGCGCCCTGCTCCAGCTGCCGCATGGCTTTCTCCAGCCGCTGCTGGCGGATCCACTGGTGGGGCGTGCAGCCCAGCTTCTTGCGAAACGCGTACTGCAGGGCGCGTTTGGAATAGTGGCTCCTGCGCTCGAGGTCGCTGAGGCGCAGGGGCTGATCGAGGTTGGCGCGCATGTAATCGAGCAGCTCATCGAAGCTGCTGCGCCCGGCCCGTTCCAGGATGCGCTGCCGATCCCCCGGTCGCTCCTGCAGCAGTTGCGGCTGCAGCCAGCTCACCACCAGCCTGAGCAGCAGGTCGTCCAGGCCCAGCTGCGCCGGCAGGGCGGGATGGCAGCCGAGGCAGGAATCCAGATGGTGCAGCAGGGCGTGCAGCTGCCGGGCCTGCACGCCGCTCAGTTCCCGGGCGCTGAAGCTGCAGAAGTCGGCCGAACCATCCGGCCCCTGGCCCGGGGAACCGGGGTGGCCGCTGATCGCGGCAGCGGCGTGGGCCAGGTCCTGCGGCTGCAGGGTGATCAGGGCTGAGCTGTCACTGCAGTTCATCGCGCTCGCCCCCGGGGGCAGCAGCAGGCCGCCATTGGTACGTCCGCTGACGACACCCGTCGCGGTGCGCGCCACGCGCGCCCCCCCAAAGACCGCCACCAACTGCACGGCCTCCCCAGGTTCCACGCTGATCAGCACCGGCGCGCTCACGCTGGAGAGCAGCAGCAGCTGATGGATCCGGAGCAGGCTGATCTCCTGGAAGAACCACCCCTCGCCCACCAGCGGGCGGACCGCACGCACCGGAAGCACCGGCGCCATCGCCAGCTGGACCGCTGGCCCATCGGTCAGCAGCCGATGGTCCAGGTTCAGCAGCCCCGGCCTGAGCCGCCCGGGTAGCCAGAGCGGCAAGGTGGGGCCCATCGATTCGCGTTGGTGGCCCTCAACCATGGTTGGCCGGTTGCGGAATTGGGGCTAACGAATGCAGCTGCTGATCAGCCCCGCCCGAACCAGTTGATGTCGAAGGACTCATCGCTGTTCTCATAGACGAGGGGCGCGGTCTATGGGAACAGAGCTGGGGCAAGGCCAGGTTGTCCGGGATACAAAGCTTCGCTTTCTGTGATTTCAATGCGAATTCGGAATCGTTTTGGGGCCCCCCCCACCCCACCCCACCCCACCCAGCGCACCGCGCTGGGTGTGAAGCCAAAGCGCTTCTTGGAGTCGCTGCTGAACAGCCCCATGTGCCGGTAACCGCAGGCCAGGGCGACAGCCCGGATCGAGCAGCCCCGCCCCCCCCTGCTCCAGCTGGGCCAGGGCCTGCTCCAGCCGCTGCTCGCGGATCCACTGGCGCGGTGTGCAGCCCAGCTGCTCACGGAAGGCGTACTGCAGGGCGCGGCTGGAGTAGTGACTCCTGGCCTCGAGGTCGCTCAGGCGCAGGGGCTGGTCGAGGTTGGCGCGGATGGTGTCGATCAGCTCGTCGAAGCTGCTGCCCCCGGCCCGCCCATGGATGCGCCGGCGGTCGGCTGCGGTTTCCTCCAGCAGCTGGGGCTGCAGCCAGCTCACCACCAGCCGCAGCAGCACGTCATCCAGGCCCAGCCGTGCCGGCAGGGCGGGATGGCTGCCAAGGCAGGTGTCCAGATGCTGGAGCAGGGCATGGAGCTGGCGGGCCTGCAGGACGCTGAGTTCGCGGGCCTGGAATTGGCTGATCCCCGGGGCTGCCCCTTCAGAGGGAGCGAAGGTGCTGGCCTTGCCGGCCATCGCCGCAGCTGCACGGGCCAGATCCGCAGGCTCCAGGGCCATCACGACCGAGCTCGCCCCACCCCAGAGGTCTGTCGGCCCGGAGGGCAGCAGCAGGCAGGAGCTCGCGCGACTGGCGAGGACCCCCCCCGGGTGCGGGCGAACCGGCACCCCGAGAAGCATGCTTCCAGCGGCACGCACGCCGTGGGCTCAAAATTGAACTGCACGGGCGCGTGCGCCCAGGACATCAGCCGCAACCGGTTGACCTGCAGCAGGCCGATCTCATGGTGATAGTCCCGCTCCGCCACCAGCGGGCGGAACCCGCGCAAGGGGACCACAGGGGCAATCGCCCCATAGGCCTCTGCCGCATCCACCAGCCGCCGGTGCTGGAGGTGCGCCAGTCATGGCCCCAGCCGGCCATGGTCGCCATCAGCCCTGGTCGCCATCAGCCCTGGTCTCCCTGCCGGGGCGGCTGGATCTGCTCTGCCGTGATCGCCCGCTCCAGCAGAACAGCCGCGAGGTTGGAGAGCGAACGACCTTCCCTGATGCTGCGCTGCACCAGATGTTCAGCGGTGGCCTGGGGAACGGTGATGGTGATGCGCTGCGGCTTTCGGAATAGGCGACTTTGCGGCTTCTGGCCATCGCCGGGCATAGCGGAGATCACTGAACGCATCGAAAGGAGACAGGGGGGACAGCGCAGGAGTATCGATGTATCGGTGGCCACCGCGGACGAGTTGCCTGGGCTGCTGTTCTCAATCTTTCGCACTTCTGTGCGTTTGCGTCTTTGTGCGTTACCGCAGATTGCGGATCTTGAAGTCCGTTATGGCGCGGCATCCACAGGCGCTGCCGGTGCCGCCGGTGGCGGTGCAGCCAGGGGTGGTGGCGGCGGCGGTGCTGAGGGTGCTGGCTGCTGGGCTGGCACCTGCGGCTCCGCAGCGGGTCCCTCCCCAGCAGCCGGATCCGGGGCTGCCTCCGGTTCCGGGGGCTCGCTGGGCGGGGCCTCAGCGTCCAGCTGCTCCAGCTCGCGGCGCAGCCGTTGGGCTGGAGCGGCCGAGAAGCTGCGCGGCCCGATCCCAGCCAGTTCGTCCCTGGCGATGGCCAGCTGGCCGGCACGTTCCTCTCCGCTGCTCTGCCGCGCAGCAGCCAGGGCTCTGCCGGCCGCCTCCAGCCGCAGAGCGTCCTTGCGTTCGTCTGCCAGCACCCCCCGGGCCTCCCGTGCCGCCTGATCCAGCCGCTGCCGTTGTTGCTCCTGCTCCGGCGTCAGCCTGGCGGTGGTGAGTTTGAGCAACTGCTGCTCCAGCTCCTCCAGTGCCCGTTCGTAGGCGCGTCGATCGCTGGCCTGGCCCAGGTCGGCGGTGGCCTGCTCCGCTGCCGCCAGGGCCTGAGCAGCACCGCTGGGTTCGCGGGGGCCCGGGCAAAGGCCCACCAGGGCGCAGAGGTCGCTCGAGCGCAGCACCACCACCGCTGCCGCACCCGCGGCCACGGCCATCGCCGTGGCCAGGCTGAGCAGGAACAGCTTGAACATCGGCAGCCTGGGTTCGACGGGCCTCACCAGGGGGGCTCGCTCGGCCCTGCGCAATGGCGCCGCTGTCGAAGCCGGCTGCACGATGGGCCTGGGCCTGGGCCTGGGCCTGGGCCGGGGCGCCGGAGCGGGCGGTGGTGGCGGCGCCGGAGCAGGTGGGGGTGGAGGTGACGGAGCAGGCGGTGGCGGTGGAGGAGGTGGCGGTGGAGCAGGCTGTGGCCGTACTGGAGGGGCCGCAGGCTGGTGGTCGATCAGCTCGGAGCTCCAACCGGCCTGGTTGGCCGACCCCGGCGGCAGATCGAGAAAGCCATTCAGCACCTCCGCCATCGCACGCATCACCTGGCTGGAGAAGGTGGCCTCCATCGCCTGGATCAGCACATCCCGCTGCACCGCGCCACTGCCGCTGCCGGCCCTGGGGATCAGGGCCTGGAAGGCCGGCCGGCTCACCAGATCCTTCAGGGGCAGGAGCAGCTCCTGCTGGTCGGCGGCCAGGTCGGCCACCAGTCCCTGCAGCCGCGCAGGGGTGGAGATCGGGCTGCTGGATTGGCTGAGGGTGCGCGCCAGCCGTTGGCCGAGCTCCCGCCAGCGCAGCCGATCACTCCCCTCCACCAGCCGCCCTGCAGATCTCCCCCCAGCTTGGCCCGCCGCAGGTCGTCAGCTCCGGTTTGCGGCCGCCGCCATGTACCGCCCCCAGAACTCAGCCACCAGGGCACCGCTGGCCGCCGCCGCCGGCGTGTTGTCGTCATTACCCATCCAGATCCCCGTCACCAGGTCCATCGCCGGCGAATAGCCGATGAACAGCACATCCACCCCGTCGTTGGTGGTGCCGGTCTTGCCGCGGGCATCGCTCACCAGCGCAGCCCCTCGGCCCGTGCCCCGCACCACCGCCGCCCGCAGCATCCGGTCCATCGCCGCGGCATGTTCCGCCGGCAGCACCTGGCGGGTCTGCTCGCCGCGGGCAATCGTCACCCCGTGCTCCGGACATTGCTCACGGCTCTCCAGTGACTGGCAGATCCCGAGGTCGTCGATGCGCGTCACCCCGTGCATCGGCACCCAGAGGCCGCCATTGGCCACCACCGCATAGGCCCGGGTCAGCTCATAGAGATAGGTCTCCCGGCCGCCGAGCATCCCCGAGTAGTCCGCATCCAGCGGGGTGCTGATGCCCAGCCGCCGCGCCAGCCGAATCACCTGATCCAGTCCCGCCCGTTGCGCCACCCGCAGGGCCACCACGTTCTCCGAGAGCGCCAGGCCGTCGATCACGCTGATCGGGGCGTTGCCCTGGCGGCAGCCGGCCACAAAGCTCAGGGCCGAGCAGTTCACCAGGTCTTCTTCAGCCATGCCGGCCTCCAGGGCGGCGAGAAAGGGGAACAGCTTGAAGGTGGAGCCGGGCTGGCGCAGGGCCTGCACCCGGTCAAAGCTGGAGCGCGCGTAGTTGCCGCCGCCCACATAGGCCAGGATTTCGCCGCTGCTGGGCCGCAGGCTGATCAGGGCACCCTGGCCCAGGCCCACCGCCGCCCCCGGCCCCTCCAGAAAACGCCGCAGCTGCTGTTGGGCCAGGGCCTGCAGCTGGGGGTCGATCGTGCTCACCGCCACGTAGTTGCCGCCCTCCGTGCCGGAGAGGTTGAGGCCGAAGCGCCGCCCCTCCAGCTCGCCGATCACGTAGTCCGCGAAGAAGGGAAAGCTGGTGATCGCCGTCTCGCGGCAGGCGGAGGGGTCGATGTTCAGCGGTTGGCGCTGGGCGTCGCGCAGGCCCTGATCGCTCATCTGCCCCTGGCCGTGCATCAGCTCCAGCACCAGGTTGCGGCGCTTCACGGGCAGCCAGGGGCCGTTGCGCACGGCCGCGATCCGCTCCAGGTGCTGCTGGCTGAGTTGGCCATGGCGCTTCAGCAATGCCTCCTCCAGCGCCGCCGCCTCCTGCTCCTGGCTGGGGGCATGGCAGGGGCTGTAGCCGTTGGGGCTGGGCAGCAGCCCCACCAGAAAGGCCGCTTCAGCCACATCCAGCTCCCGGGCCGACTTGCGGAAATAGAGCTGGGCGGCCTGCTCGAAGCCGTCGCTGCCGAGCCCGAGGTGGGCCCGGTCGAGGTACATCTTCAGGATGCGGTGCTTGCTGTAGCCCACCTCCAGCTGCAGGGCCACCCACAGCTCGCGCAGCTTGCGGGTGACGCTCAGATCACGCCCCACCGCGGGGTAGTAGAGCCGCGCCACCTGCTGGGTGAGCCCACTGCCGCCGCCCGTTCGCCGCAGGGCGGAGCGCAGGGTGCCGAACAGGTCGATGCCGCTGTTCCAGCCAAAGCGCGCCTCCTCCGAGGCCAGCAGGGCCTGGCGCAGGTGCAGGGGGTAGTCGGCCAGCGATGGCAGGGCCGTGGCCGATCCCTGCTGGGCGTCGATCTGCCGGCCATCGGCCGCGAGGATCTTCACGGGCCCATCGATCACCCGGATCTTCGAGCCGCCGGCAATCGTGGCCGCCATCAGCATGCCCGAGGCCAGCAGGCCCGCCCCCACCAGGCTGCCGATGCCCAGGCCATGCACCCCCAGCTCCAGGGCACTGCGCCGGTGCTGATAGCGCAGCTCGGGGGCGTCACCCTTGAGCGCCGACCCCAGCACCACCCTGTCGCCATGGCGCAGGGCGATCGAGCGGATGCGCCGGTCGCGGTGAAACAGGCCATTGCTGGAGTCGTAATCCCGCAACGTCGCGTCCCGGTCACTGGGTTGCCGCCGCTCCAGCACCGCGTGCACCCGGCTGAGGCTGGGGGAGTCGAGGGTCAGCTCACAGGCCGGGTCACGGCCGATGCGGATGCGCCCGTCGCCCACCGCCAGCCGCTGCACGCAGGTCTCGCCCTGCCAGAGCTCCACCGTGGCCCCCTGCTCCCGCAGGCCGCTCCAGGCCTGGAGGATGGCCGCCGGACGCCCCGTGAGCTTGCCCCCCCTGACGCACGCCCTGGCGAGCTGCCGCCAGAGCTGCAGGCGCGACCGGGCGGGCGCTGGGGAGGGCGTCTCCATGGACGAGTGACGGCAACCCGGGACGGGCACCACGCTACGGACCTAGCCTTGCCTTGTTCGTTGGATCAGGCCGTGGCCCAGCCGCGCGATCCCTGGGAGCCCTTCCGCTTCTGGCTCGCCTTCACCCTGGCCGTGTATGCCCTGCGGGCGGTGTTCGTGGCCCAGGCCCCTGGCGCCATCCCGGGCTGGGTGTTGCTGGCGCTGCTGTTGGTGGCCCTGGCCCTGGCCACCAAGGCCCTGCTCTTTCCTGGCCGGGTGCAGCCGTACCGCCAGGGTGACGGCGGCTGGTGGAACGATCTGCGCGACGACTGGCAGCTGTGGTGGAAGCGCCGCCGGGGTGAGGAATGACTGCGGCCGCCTCGCTGCTCCTGCGGGATGAGCCGCAGAAGTGTCTGCGGCTCCATCCAGAGCGGCCGCTCACCATCGGCCGCGCCAGCAGCAACCAGCTGGCGTTGCCGTCCCAGGTGGCCGTGGCCGATCACCACGCCGTGGTGCGCTTCTCCAGCCGCCACGGCTGGGTGGTGTGCGACTGGCACAGCAGCGATGGCACCTATCTGGAGGGGGAGCGGGTGCAGCGCTGCCGGCCCCTCGGCGATGGTGACGAGATCCGCCTGGGCCGCTCCGGCCCCGTGCTGGTGTTCCGCCTGCAGCGGCAGGCCGCGGAGATTCCCCAACCACTCCCCCCCTCCACGGCCAGCCCCAGCAACGGCGGCACAGCCGCCACGGTCGCCATCGGTGGGGAGACCATCCGTCTCGATCAGATCCGCTCGGTCGCGGTCCTCAGCGCGGCCCGCTTCCCCCACCTGTTCAGCTGGTGGGTGCTGCTGAGCGTCGCCCTGCTGCTGCTGCTGCCCATCCGCATCGGCCCCGTGGGGATCTTCTGGCCCCTGCAGATCGCCCTGCTGCTGGCTGCCGTGCTGCTCGGTTCCCGCAAGCGCCACACCCTGCAGGTGGACCTGCGCGATGGGCGGGCCCATCGCCACGCCTTCTGCAACCGCCGCACGGCGCTGGCCCACCGCAACGGCATCCGCCAGGCCCTCAGCCCGGCCGCCGATCCCGTGCAAGCGGGCCGGCCGCGATGACCTGGATCCTGCCGGAGGGAAGCCGGCTCTCCTTTGCCGGGCTCAGCACCCCGCTGCTGGTTCTGCGCGGCATCGGCAGCGGCAGCCAGGGCCAGGTGTATGCGGTGGAGCTGGCGGGCGAGCGCCTCGCCCTGAAGTGGTATCTGCCGGCCTGCATCGCCCGCGATCCGGGGCTGGAGCTCCGCCTCGCTGCCGCCATCAGCAGCACCGCGCCCAGCGCCAGCTTTCTCTGGCCGATGGCCCTGCTGCGTCCCACCGCCGAATCCCAGCGCCTGCTCCGGTGCCGGGAGCCGGGCTTCGGCTATCTGATGGGTCTGCGGCCCGCGGGCTTCGTGGGGGCGGTGGAGCACTACGGCGGCCTGGTGGACCTCAGCCTGGCCAGCGTGCTGCGCGCCTGTGTGGAGCTCACCGATGCTTTCCATGCCCTGCACAGCCGGGGGCTCTGTTACAAGGACATCTCCCTGGGCAACCTCTTCCTCGAGCCCGCCAGCGGCCGCATCCTGATCTGCGACAACGACAACGTGGATGTGGATGGCCGCGACCCCGGCGGTGTGCTCGGCACCCCGGGGTTCATCGCCCCGGAGGTGCTGATGGGCCGCGCCAGGCCCGGTGCCAACAGCGACCTCCACTCCCTGGCGGTCCTGCTCTTCCGCCTGCTCACCCGCCACGACCCGTTCCGTGGCGCCATGGAACTGGCGATCCGCTGCCTCGATGAGCCCGCCCGCCGCCGCCTCTACGGCGAGGATCCGGTGTTCATCTTCGATCCGGGCGACCTGCGCAACCGCCCCGACCCCGAACTGCACAGCGCGGCCCTGCTCACCTGGCCCATCTACCCGGCCGCGTTGCAGGCCCTGTTCATCCAGACCTTCGGGCCGGGATTGCGGGACCCCGCACGGCGGGTGCTCACCGGCCAGTGGCAGGACGAACTGGCCCGCACCCTCGACCGCCGCCAGATCTGCCCGGCCTGCGGCCAGGAGAACTTCCGCAGCCACCAGAGCCCGCCTCCGCCCTGCTGGAGCTGCGGCGCCACCCTGGCCCCAGCCCGCCGGCTGCAGCTGCCCTGCGCCGACGTGGTGGCAACCCCGGGCACCACCCTGCACCGCCACCACTTCGACCGGCTGCAACCGCCGCAGTTCGATCAGCCGCTGGCCGAGATCGTGGCCCATCCCGGCGATGCCGGCCTCCTTGGGCTGTGCAACCGCGGATCCAGCCCCTGGCAGGTGACGTTGCGGCAAGGCCAGCAGCTGCAGGTGGACCCCGGCCGCAGCTGCAATCTGGCGGCCACCGCTGCCATCGTCAGCGACGATGGCCTGATCCGGATCGATCCCTGACCCCAGGGCCTCCAGACGCGTTGCCGCCCCGCTGATGCCCTCCTTCCCCAACGTGCGGCTGGCCAGCCGGCCCCTGCATTTCATCTACATCTGCGACTGCTCCGGCTCGATGGCCGCCCAGGGCAAGATGCAGGCCCTCAACCAGGCCATCCGCCAGTCGCTGCCGGGGATGGCACGGGTGGCCCGCGACAACCCCGAGGCCCGGGTGCTGGTGCGGGCGGTGCGCTTTGCCGATCGTGCCCACTGGCACATCCCCGAGCCCACGCCGGTGGAGCAGCTGCAGTGGCCCGACCTCCAGGCCGGGGGGGTGACGGCGATGGGCGAGGCGCTGGAGCTGGTGGCCGCCCAGCTGGCCTCGCCGCCGATGGAGGAGCGGGCCCTGCCGCCGGTGCTGGTGCTGATCTCCGATGGCCAACCCACCGACGACTTCGAGGCCGGGCTGGCCCGCCTGCTGCGCCAGCCCTGGGCCCAGAAAGCCGTGCGCCTGGCGATCGCCGTCGGCCACGACGCCGACCAGGAGGTGCTGCAGCAGTTCATCGGCCCGGAATCGGGCCAGGCCGGGGACCGCTCGGAGGTGCCCGGTGCCAGCGGTGAGATGCCCCGCCACCAGGTGGCCTCCTCCTCGCGCTCCCCACGGCGACCGCTCCAGGCCAGCAATGCCACGGCCCTGGCCCAGTACATCCAGTGGGCCTCCACGGCCGTGGTGGGTGCCGCGTCCATGCCCGCCAGCCGGGTGCAACGGCAGGGCGAGTCGCTGGGCAACATTCCGCTCCCGGACCTGCCACCCACCCTGCTGGATCCCATCGGCGATGTGGGGCCCGTGGTGTGGTGAGCACTCCGGCCCATGGCGGCTGGCTGCCGGCCTGGCACTGCACCGTGATCGGCGCGGCCCACCGCCGCAGGCAGGTGGTGTGTCAGGACTTCTCCCTGGTGCGCCAGCTGCGGGCCCCATCGGGCGGCCGCCTGCAGCTGCTGGCGGTGGCCGATGGCCATGGCGGGGAGCGCTACCGCTGCAGCGACAGCGGCAGCCGCCTGGCCTGCGAGCAGGCCGCCGAGGCGGTGGAGGCTGCTTTGCAGTCCGCTTCCCTCGATCACCTGCCCGCCTGGGAGCGCCTGCTGGCGGAGGGCTTGCCGGCTGCGATTCAGGCCGGCTGGCTGCAGGCGATTCAGCGGCACTGGCAGCAGCAGCAGTTGCATGAAGGCCATGGCGATCGTCAGCCCTTCTGCCCCTCGCTCTATGGCAGCACGCTGGGGCTGCTGTTGCTGGCACCCACCTGGTGGGGATGCACCGGTCTGGGGGACTGGGATCTGGTGCGGGTTGACGGCGGTGGCAACCGGCTCCTCAGCGAGGAGGCCGAACTGCCCGGGGCAGGGGAGGCCACGGCCAGCCTCTGTCTCAACGAGGCGGAGGCGCGCTGGCTTGGGCGGGCCCAGTTGCAGGCCATCCCAGCCTCCAGCCCACCGTTTGCCCTGCTGATCAGCACCGATGGCGTGCGTAAGTCCTGCGCCACCGACGGGGACTTCCTGGAGCTGTGCAGCCAGATGGTCGGCATCCAGGACCCCCGTCAGCTGGAAGAGGGCCTCGCTGAAATCAGTGCCGCCGGCAGTGGCGATGACCTCTCCCTCGCCGTGGGCCGCTGGTCCCCAGCAGCTGGGCAGACCCCTGGGGCCAGCCGCGCCGTGACCTTGCCCGTGATCAGCCGGCGCCCGGGCGTGCCCCTTGCCCTGCTGCTGCTGGTGCCGGCTGGGCTGGCGATGGGCGCCGCAGCCTGGTGGGCCCGCTCCCAGGGTTGGAGCTGGTTCCCGCCAGGCCAGCCCCCCGCCCGACCCATCGATCCCCTGCCCGTGATCCAGAACGAGGCGGAGCGCCTGTGCAGGGACCCCGGTCTGATTCCTGGAACCCTCACCCAGCGCAGACAGCAGTTCAGCCAGCTCCGTCTTGGCTCCAGCGATCGCCAGCTGCTGCTGGCCATGGCCGATCGGGACCCCCTGGGCGCGCTGATCGCCTGGAGCCGGCCCGCTCTCCCTCCCCCACCCGTGGCCGCAACCTCCCGGGGCCCAGTGCCCCCTGCGAGCAGCAGGCAGCCATTGCCGCTGCCGGGCAGCTGCCCGGCCCTCGATCAGGCGCTTGCGCTGCAATGGCGCACCTCCGCTCGCCCCGCGGCACCGCCACCAGGACAGCCCCCGTGATCAGCGTGGCGCCATGCTGAGCCCATCGCCTCCGTCTGCCCATGCCGTCCGCAGGCTCTGCCTTTGCGCAGCTGCACCAGCACCTGCATCACACACGTCTGCTGGGCTCGATCAGCAGCGCCCTCTACTACGACCAGAACACGGTGATGCCGGCCGCCGGGGTCGCCTGGCGCGGTGAGCAGCTGGCCCTGCTGGCCGGCCAGCTGCACGAGCGCCAGAGCAGTGCGGCGTACGCCGAGCTGGTGGGGGCGGCCGAGGCCGAGCTGGATGCCGATGCCCCGGGCGAGCGGCGCCGCAACCTGGAGCTGCTGCGCCTGGAGCTGGAACGCCAACGCTGCCTGGACCCCGATCTAGTGGCCGCCCTGGCCAGGGCCCAGTCGCGCGGCAATGCGGTGTGGCAGGACGCCCGCGCCCGCAACGCGTTCTCGGCCTTCGCCCCGGCCCTCCAGGAGCTGATCAACCTGCGCCGCCAGCAGGCCAGCCAGCTCGCAGCCGCCGAGCCAGTGGTCCGCAGCCCCTGGGAGATCCTGGCCCAGCCCTTTGAGCCCGACATCAGCAAGGCCCGGCTGGAGGATCTGTTCGCGCCGCTCAAGGCCGAGCTCCCTGGGCTGCTGGAACAGGCGGCACGCGCCTCGGCACCGGATCCCAGCGCATCGGCCGGCCCAGCCCCCGACCTGCCCGAGGCCCTGCAGGAGCAGCTCTGCGCCGAGCTCCTCGACAGCTGGGGCTACGACCCGGCCCGCTGCCAGCGCTCCCGCTCGGCCCACCCCTTTTCCTGCACCGTGGGGCCCCAGGACTTCCGCATCACCACCCGGGTGGTGCCGGGCCAGCCGCTCTCCGCCTTCCTGGCCACCGCCCATGAATGGGGGCATTCCCTCTACGAGCAGGGGCTCCCCCGCACGGGTGACCACTACTTCCCCTGGCCCCTCGGAGAAGCCACGTCGATGGGGGTCCACGAGTCGCAGTCGCTGTTCTGGGAGTGCCGCGTGGCCCGCAGCCGTGCCTTCGCCGAGCGCTGGCATTCGCACTTCTGCGCTGGCCTGGGCGGCGGGCCTGCCAGCGATCCCTGGGGCGGCCCCTTCGGCTTCTGGCGCGCGCTCAACCCGCTCAAGCCCGGCCTGATCCGCGTTGAGGCCGATGAACTCAGCTATTGCCTGCACATCGTGCTGCGCTACGAGCTGGAGCTGGCCCTGCTCGAACAGGAGATGCCGGTGGACGAGCTACCGCAGCAGTGGAACCAGCGGATGCAGGACCTGCTGGGAATCCAGCCCCAGACTGACGCCGAGGGGTGCCTGCAGGATATCCACTGGGCCGAAGGCCTGTTCGGCTATTTCCCCTCCTATGCCCTGGGCCACCTGATCAGCGCCCAGCTCTCGGAGACCTTCGAGCAACGGCACGGCCCCATCCAGGCCCTGATCACCGCCGGCGAGGAGCCCCGCCTGCAGAGCTGGCTGGCTGAAACCGTGTGGCCCCTGGGCCGCGCGGTGAACGGCGAGCAGCTGGTGGAGCGGGTCAGCGGACGGGCCCTCAGCGCCCAGCCCTTCCTCGCCTACCTGGGCAGCAAGGTTGACCAGCTGGCCGACGGGCCCGTGGGAACCAACCGGATCCCTGCATAGGATGCGCGGCGCGCAACCGCTCCCCCATGGCGAACATCGACCAAGCCCCCAGCCGCACGATGGCCAATCTGCTGCATGTGCTGCCCGCGTTTGCCGATGAAGCCGAGCTGCGGTTGAACACGATCGTGGAGCTCAACAGCAACACCATCAACAAGTACGAGCTGATCACCGAGACCGGCCATCTCAAGCTCGACCGGGTGGGCTACTCGTCCCTGGCCTACCCCTTCGCCTATGGCTGCATTCCCCGCACCTGGGACGAGGACGGCGATCCGCTGGACATCGAGATCGTGGGTGTCACCGAACCCCTCGTGCCCGGCTCCCTGGTGGAGGCCCGCATCATCGGCATCATGAAATTCGACGATGGCGGTGAGGTGGACGACAAGGTGATCGCCGTGCTGGCCGATGACAAGCGCATGGACCACATCACCAGTTACACCCAGCTCGGTGACCACTGGTTGAAGGAAACCCAGTACTACTGGGAGCACTACAAGGACCTCAAGAAGCCCGGCACCTGCCGCGTGAATGGCTTCTTCGATGCCGCCGAGGCCGTGAGGGTGATCAAGGAGTGCGAGACCCGCTACAACAGCGAGATCGCTCCGAAGCTGGTCGACTGAAGCCGCTGCCTCAGCGCCCCTCAGCCCCTTCTCCGCCTGTCCCTGCCGCTCCAGCCATGCGCCAGTTCCCGCGTGCTCTCTTCACCAGCCCCAGCAGGGGCTCCCTGGCCCTGCTGGGGCTGGTGGCCAGCCTGGGCTGGGCTCTGGCACCTGGCGCCAGCCTGGCGGAGGCCCAGGCTCCCCCAGCAGGCGCCAGCACGGCCATGGTTGCCCCCCCGCCGCCGGAGCCGCCGGTGGTGCGGGAGATCCTCCTGGAACTGGGCAAGCGCCAGATCAGCCTGATCGAGGGCAGCCAGGTGATCGGCCGCTGGCCCGTGGCCATCGGGGACCCCAGCACCCCCACGCCGGTGGGTCGCTTCACCATCGAGAACATGGTGGTGAACCCGGTGTACCAGAGCACGTCCAGCGGCAAGATCAACGCCACCAAGGGGCCCCAGGCCCCCCTGGGTGACCGCTGGATCGGCTTCAAGCAGAGCGGTGTGAACCAGTACGGCATCCATGGCACCCCCGATGCCTGGGCCTGGACCGTGACCTCCCGGGCGGCGGTGTCCAATGGTTGCGTGCGCATGCTCACGCCCCACGTGCGGGAGCTGTTCTCCAAGGTGCAGCTCGGCACACCGGTGATCGTCAAGCCCTAGGTCCTGCAGTCGGGCCTGACCGTTCTCTGTCCCAACCCGGAAGACATCCTGCAGATCCTTCCTGCTGGCCCCGACCTGTGAGGGTGGGCCCCCTAGCCTGCCTGCCACGTTCTTTCGTCCTCCATGGCCGGGTATCACCCGCTAGGCGACCCTGGTGGTGCCCACTCCGCTGTGGTGCCCAGCACCGTGCTCAAGTGGTGCGGCAATGGCGAGCTGTCTGCCCTCGATCTGGAGCGGATCGTGCAGCGGCTCCGTCAGGCCGATCCGGTGGCCAGCTCCCTCCAGCCCAGCCACTTCTCCGCGATCCAGGTGGATCAGGCCTGCTGACCGGCGGCCAGGGGATCCGCCAGTGAGGGAATCAGCCGAGAGGCCAGTGCCCTGGCCAGGCCATCCCTGCTGGCCACGCCCCGCAGGCTCTCGAGGGGCAGGCCCAGCCGTGGCAGGCCCACCGGCAGCACCGACCCCGTTCCCAGTTCGAAGATGGGCAGTTGGCGCAGGCCGCTTGGCCGCAGCTGGTCCTCCAGCTGGGCCAGGGAAGCCTGCAGCGGCAGCCACACCAGCTCGGAGCGCTGGCAGTCCCCAAGGGCCAGGGGCGGTGGATTCGGGCTGTTGGCAGGGGTGTCGTCGCCGCTGGCGGCGGTGAGGGCCCGTTGCAGGTCGGGCAGGGTCACCAGTCCCACCACCTGATCGCCTTCGCTAACCAGCAGGCAATGGCCCTGGGCCGCCACCAACTGCTCCAGGGCCGCGATCGCCGGCAGCTCCCGGGGCAGCACCAGCGGTGCCTCGGGCTCCAGGGCGTCGCCCACCGGCACGGCGGCCAGCTGGCGGCGGCGCCGCTCCTCGGTGATGTCCGGACCCAGCAGGCCGGGATCACTGAGGCCCTGCCAGCGCTCCACCAGGGCGGCACTCAGGCCCGCGGCGGCCATCAGCGGCAGCACGATGCGGATGTCGCGGGTGAGCTCGAACAGCAGCAGCAGGGCGGTGAGTGGCGCCCGGGCGCTGCCGGCCAGCACGGCGGCCATGCCCACCATCGCGTAGGCCGGTGGTTCTGCCACCGGCAGCTGCAGGCCGCCGCTCCCCAGCAACTGGCCATAGCAGTTGCCGAGCACCGCCCCCAGCACCAGGGCGGGCGCGAAGCCGCCCCCCACAAAGCCTGAGGCATTGCTGATGCCGGTGGCCAGCAGCTTGGCGCCCAGCAGCAGCAGCAGGGCCAGCACGGGAATGCCCCCGTCCACTCCCAGCAGGGCCTCGATCGTGTCGTAGCCCACCCCCAGGACCTGGGGAAAGGCGAGTGCCATCAGCCCCACGGTCAGCCCCCCAGCGGCGGTGGCCAGGCCGGGGGGCAGGGCCCGCAGCCAGCGCTGCAGCCCTGCGCTCCGGCCCAGGGCGAGGGTCTGCAGCAGCAGCCACGACATGCCGCTCGCCAGCACCCCCAGGCCCAGGTACAGCGGCAGCTCCAGGGGGGAGCGCACCGCATAGGCCGGCAGCCGCAGGATCGGTTCATCGCCCAGCAGCAGCTGGGTCACCAGCGCTGAGGACACCGAGGCCACCAGCACGGCCCGCAGGCTGGGGCGCCCCTGGATGGCGCTGTAGCTGCCTTCAAAGGCGAAGAACACGCCGGCGATCGGCGCCTTGAAGCCCGCCGCCAGTCCGGCCGCCACCCCGGCGGCCACCAGCGCCTTCTGGCTCTGGGGCGGCAGTCGGCCCCGCTGGGCCAGCCACAGGCCAAGGTTGCCGCCGCTCTCCACGCTCGGACCCTCCGGCCCCAGGGAGGCGCCGCTGCCCAGGCTGAGGGATGCGCTGATCAGCCGCAGCCAGGGCAGGCGCGGGGCCGCCGGGGCCGAGCCATCGGCCATGGCCATCAGGCTGGGCAGGCCAGGCCCGAGCTCCGGTCCGTAGCGGCGCAGCACCCCCACCGCCAGACCGCCCAGGGTGGGCACCACCAGCACCGGCCAGAGCTGGAGCCAGTCGGGCAGGGCGGGAGAGGGGAGGGGAGGCGGCTCGAACACCTCCGGGGGGGGCGGCAGGTAGCCCAGGCCCCCCAGACCGATGCGCAGCAGGGCACTGAGCGGGGTGCTCTCGTCCACCGGTGGCGGTGGCGGCGGTGCCATGACCGTGAGCTGGTCGGCCTGCAGAGGGTTGTTGCCTCCGATCGAGAGCAGGGCCTCAACGCCAGGGCCGAACAGGCCGCTGTTGATCAGTCCCACCAGCTCGTGAAAGGCCACCACGGCCAGCCCGGTGCTCACGCCAACCAGGGCTGCCCAGGCGAGTAACCCCCACTGGAAGGGGGTGGCGCCGACCTCAGGCCTCGGGGCGGACGCTGGCAAAGATCTCCTCCAGGATCTCCCCAGCCCCCTGGGCGCGCAGGGTGTGGGCCAGGGCGATGCCGATCGCTTCGGGATCGGTCTGCGGGCCTCGGGCCTCGTCGCGGATCAGGCGCACGCCATCGAGGCTGGACACCATGCCGGTGAGCACCAGCTCGGCTCCATCGCCCTCACCCTCGAAGCGGCTGTTCACGCCGATCGGCACCTGGCAGCCGCCCTCCAGCTCGCGCAGGAAGGCGCGCTCGGCCAGGCAGCGGCGGGCGGTGGGGGTGTGCTCCAGCACCTTGATCTGCTCCAGCACGGCGGCATCGCCGTTGCGGCACTCGATGCCCAGGGCCCCCTGGCCCACCGCATGCAGGGAGATGGCGGGATCGATCAGCTCGTGGATGCGATCCCCCAGGCCCAGGCGGCCCAGGCCGGCGGCGGCCAGGATCAGGCAGTCGTACTCGCCGGCATCGAGTTTATCCAGGCGGGTGATCACATTGCCGCGCACGTCCTTGAACACCAGATGGGGGAAGTGGTGGCGCAGCTGGGCCAGGCGCCGCAGGGAGCTGGTGCCCACCACCGCGCCCTCCGGCAGGGTGGCCAGGGTCTTGTCCTGGTGTTTGGCATGCACCACCAGGGCATCGGCCGGGTCTTCCCGCTCGGTGATGCAGCCCAGCATCAGGCCCTCGGGCAGGTTGGTGGGCAGGTCCTTGAGGCTGTGGACGGCGATGTCGGCCCGGTCCACCAGCATCTGGGCCTCCAGTTCCTTGGTGAACAGGCCCTTGTCGCCGATCTTGGCCAGGGCCACATCCAGGATCTTGTCGCCCTGGGTAGCCATCGCCTCGATGCTGATCTCCAGGCCGGGGTGGGCCTTGGCCAGCTCATCGCGCACCCAGTGGGTCTGCACCATGGCCAGCTGGCTGCGGCGGGAGGCGATGCGCAGGGGGTGGACCATCAGAGGCGAATCACAGCCGCCCAGATTACGGGCCGAAGAAATCCAGGGGCAATGGGCCCCAGGTGTCTTCCACGTCAGGATCGGCCGGGCTGTGGCCGGTGATCAACAGCCCTTCCCCCAGGCCGCTCTCCCGGCGAATCAGAAAGCGTCGGCTGGTCTGGTTGCCCTTGAGGAACACCGGTCCCTCGATCGCTTCCAGGGCCTCACAGGCGGGGTCCAGTTCCAGGGCCTCCCAGCCCAGGGCCGTTTCCAGCTGGTGCAGGCAGGCCACGGCCACCTGGGCTGAGGGGGCCATCACCCCCACCGTGAACCAGTCGCAGGCTGCGAGCAATGGCTCCAGTTCTGCCCGCAGGGCTGAGCGGGCCGCCCGATCCAGATCCACCGGGGCGCTGCGCAGCCCACGCAGGGCCGCCAGGCCCTCACTCACTTGATGTACTCCTTGAGCACGCCGTTGCGGTTGGGGTGGCGCAGCTTGCGCAGGGCCTTGGCTTCGATCTGGCGGATGCGCTCGCGGGTTACATCGAAGATCTGACCGATCTCCTCCAGGGTCTTCATGCGGCCGTCATCGAGGCCGTAACGCAGGCGCAGCACGTCGCGCTCACGCGGGCTGAGGGTTGCCAGCACGCCCTCAAGGTCCTCGCGTAGGAGATTCTTGGCCACGTCCTGCTCGGGATTCTCAATGTCAGCTTCGATGAAGTCACCCAGGCGGGAGTCTTCTTCCTTGCCGATCGGCGTTTCCAGGGAGATCGGCAGCTGGGCGCTCTTGGCGATGAAGCGCAGCTTCTCGATGGTCATCTCCATCGATTCGGCGATCTCCTCCTCGGTGGGCTTGCGGCCGAACTCCTGGGAGAGGGTCTTGGTGGTCTTCTTGATTCGCGAGATGGTCTCGTAGAGGTGCACCGGCAGGCGAATGGTTCGCGACTGGTCAGCGATGGCGCGGGTGATTGCCTGGCGGATCCACCAGGTGGCGTAGGTGGAGAACTTGTAGCCCTTCTCGTGGTCGAACTTCTCGGCGGCGCGGATCAGACCCAGGGACCCCTCCTGAATCAGGTCCTGGAAGCTCAGGCCCCGATTCATGTACTTCTTGGCGATCGACACAACCAGGCGCAGGTTGGACTGCACCATCTTTTCCTTGGCCCGGCGACCGAGCATCAGCCGGCGGCGGAACTTGATGGTGGGCATGTCCACCAGAACCGCCCACTCCTTGGTGTCCGGCAGACGACCGTTGTCCGACTCGAACTGGGCGGCGATCTCCTCGAGCTGGAGCAGGTCGGCGATCTTGCGCGCCAGCTCGATCTCCTCATCAGGCCGCAGCAGGCGGATGCGGCCGATCTCCTGCAGGTACACCCGGATCGAGTCCTCCGTGTACACCCCCTTGGGACCCACCTTGATGCTGGCCAGGGCCTTGGCGGCCTTGTCGTCGTCCTTGGCCACCGCGGCGGTGTCATCACCGGCGGTCGGCATGTCGGCGGCGGCCAGGAGCTGGTCGGCGGCCTGATCGAGATCCGGTGCGGCCGCTGCCTCGGCCCCGGCCTTGCTGTTGGCTGCTTTGGCACCGCTGGCCTTGGCGGCAGTCTTGGCCTTGGCGGCAGTTTTGGGGCTTGCCGTCTTGCTGGCGGCGGGCTTGGCCTTGGCCGTCTTGGCGGCAGCGGCCTTGGCGGGGGGCACAACCTTGATCTCCTCGCCGGTCGCCGTGGCCACCATCAGGATTTCAACAGCGGGTGTGACTTTGGCGGCGGCAGGGCTCATCGGGGGGGCGGCAGACAACGAGGGGGGAGAAGGACAGACACCCCGTGGGGGCTGGGGTGTCAGACAGGGCATCGGGGCGGGATTCGGACCGCTGGCGCGGACTGAAGGTGCTCAGGCGGATCGCTGGGAAGCGGAGAGGGCTCCAGCAAGACGTGGCTGGAAGGGGGAGTGGCGCAGCCCGGACAGACCAAGCACTGATGGTGGGAGCCGGTCAACGAGCCGCTGGCCGTCCCCAGAAAGGGGAACGGGAGTGGTTCGGCTGTCAAGCTGGACCTCGGACGGGGGCGCGGTCCCATGACTACGTGCAGGCCATCGGTTCATCTCACCGGCGCGCCGGGAAATGGATGAAGGCCTACAACCTGAGATGTAGCCAGCACTGGCTTCAGACTGGAGAGCCTGGAGCAGGGGAGTTGGTGATCCGGCACTGGCCAGGGGATGGGCAGGGCTGAATCGAACAAATCAGGACCGGAGCGGAGAATGGCGAAACAGTTGGATGGTCGGCCGAAGCCGCAACAGAGTTGACAGGGGTGGTCGCAGACCGGAGGGCGTCATGTGGGCAGGTGCCGGAACGGACCACCCAGGGCTCTCTCTTCAGGTCTTCCCGCTGGACGGAACTCTGTCTGGTTCCGACGGCTGCACGATTGCAGCCCAACAGTCACATCCTATGAAGCTTGGGTGGCCTTTGCAAGTGTGAGTGCTTCCGGCTGGGTTCAGGTCTGGCTGGAGGCCGGCCGGGAAGGGCAGGTCTTCACCTACTCCAACCCCCGCAGCCTCCCCCTGGCCATAGGTGATCTGGTGCAGGTGAGGCTCCAGGGCCGGCGCCACGGTGGTCTCGTGGTGGAGCTGCTGGACGCAGCGCCCGTCGACCTGGGGCTGCGGCCCCTGCAGCCCGTGGAGCTGCGGCTGCAGCCGGCCGCCGTGGCCGCCGAGTGGCAGGCGCTGATCACCGCCGTGGCCGCTCAGTGTCACACCAGCGTGTTCCGCACCCTCAAGAGTGCTCTGCCGGCCGGCTGGTTGGGACAGAGGCGCCAGTCCTCGCCAGCCCGGGAGCGTCCCCAGTGGCTGGTGCGGGCCGCCTGTGCTGACCTGCCCTCCCGGCTCAGCGCGGGCCAGCGGGCCCTGCTCCTGCACCTGCAGGCGGCACCGGCAGCGGTGCCCTTGCGGCAGTTGTGTGGACCTGGCGGTTTCAGCCGTTCCACCGTGGCCAGCCTGGAGCGCCGGCAGCTGGTGGTGCGGGAACAGGGCCCCGCCCCCGGGGGGGCGACCCTGCCGGAGGATCCCCCTTGCGGGCCCCCGCCGCCGCGCACCCTCACCGCGGCCCAGGGGCAGGCCCTGGCCGCCATCGAGGCCGCGGCGGCGGGCAGCACACTTCTGCTCTGGGGTGTGACCGGCGCGGGCAAGACCGAGGTTTACCTGCAGGCCGCCGCCCGCTGCCTGGCCTCTGGCCGCAGCGCCCTGTTGCTGGCACCGGAGATCGGCCTGATCCCCCAGCTGCTCGACCGCTGCCAGGAGCGCTTCGGTGCGGGCGTGGTGGAGTTCCACAGCGGCATGGCCGACGGCGCCCGGGTGGCCAGCTGGCGGCGTTGCCTGGGGGGGGCGCCCCTGCTGGCGGTGGGTACCCGCTCGGCGATCTTCCTGCCCCTGGCCCGCCTGGGGTTGATCGTGCTCGACGAGGAGCACGACAGCTCCTACAAGCAGGAGAGCCCGATGCCCTGCTACCACGCCCGCGACGTGGCACGGCTGCGCGCGCGGCTCAGCGGCGCCCGGCTGGTGCTGGGCAGCGCCACCCCCTCGCTGGAATCCTGGCTCAGCTGCCAGGCGGAGCCGCCCTCCAGCCAACTGCTGCGGCTGCCCGAGCGCATCGGCCAGCGGCCCCTGCCGCCAGTGCACCTGGTGGACATGCGCCAGGAACTGGCGGAGGGGCACCGCCGGCTGCTGAGTCGGCCGCTGATGGAGCGGCTCGAGCGGCTGGGCGAGCGGCAGGAGCAGGCGGTGGTGCTGGTGCCGCGTCGGGGGTACCACGCCTTCCTCAGTTGCCGCAGCTGCGGCGAGGTGGTGCTTTGCCCCCACTGCGATGTGGCCCTCACCGTGCACCGTTCCTGTGGCCGGGAGTGGCTGCGCTGCCACTGGTGCGACCACCGCGCCGAGCTGGCCGACCGCTGCGGCCACTGCGGCTCCACGGCCTTCAAGCCCTTCGGGGCGGGCACCCAGCGGGTGATGGACCAGCTGGCCCATGAACTGGATGGCCTGCGGGTGCTGCGCTTCGACCGGGACACCACCCGCGGCCGTGACGGCCATCGCCGCCTGCTGGAACGCTTCGCGGCCGGGGATGCCGACGTGCTGGTGGGCACCCAGATGCTGGCCAAGGGCATGGACCTGCCCCGGGTGACCCTGGCCGCCGTGCTGGCGGCTGACGGCCTGCTGCACCGGCCCGACCTGCGGGCCGGCGAGCAGAGCCTGCAGCTGTTGTTGCAGCTGGCGGGCCGTGCCGGCCGCGGCGAGCGCCCCGGAGAGGTGCTGGTGCAGACCTACTGCCCCGACCATCCGGTGATCCGCCACCTGGTGGACGGCCGCTACGACCGCTTCCTTGCCGAGGAGGCCCGGCTGCGGCAGCAGGGGGGGCTGGTGCCCTTCAGCCGGGCCTGCCTGCTGCGCTTCAGCGGCATCTCCGCCAGCGGCACGGCCACCAGCGCCGCTGCCATCGCCGAGCAGATCCGGCCGGCGGTGGAGGCTGCCGGGTGGTGGCTGATCGGCCCCGCCCCCGCCCCCGTGGCCCGGGTGGCGGGCCGCAGCCGCTGGCAGCTGCTGCTGCACGGGCCCGCAGGCAGCCCTCTGCCCCTGCCCCAGGAAGCCGAACTGCGCCGAGCCCTGCCGCCCCAGGTGGGCCTGGCCATCGACCCCGACCCACTCACCCTCTGAGCGGTTGCCCGCCGGCTGGCTGGTTCAGGCCGGAAGCTGGGGCCAGCCGAAGCCCAGGCGTTGGCGCAGGCTCGCCAGGGCGAGCACCACGGCCAGCAACAGCACCACTCCCACGGCCCCCAGCCCCAGCGCGCTCCAGCGCCAACAGCTGAGTTGCAGGCGATTCAGTGCTCCCGGCCGCAGGGGCCAGCGCAGCCGGGTGCGATCCCCATCGCCCTGCGGCCGCACCGGTTCGGGGCTGGCCAGGCGCACCGCCCGCTGGCGCAGCGGCACGAGATCCAGGCTGACTGCCAGCCCCGGCACGGGCTCCACGGCCCGCAGATCGAGCTCCAGAGCGAGCTCCTGGCGCACCCCCACCAGCCAGTTGCGCTCCTGCCAGTGCAGGGCTGGTGCAGGGATCTCAGCGCCTGCCAACCGCCCTGCCGCCAGCAGGCTCTCCTGCAGCAGCCCCAGGGTTGCGCCCGACGGCTGCATGGCCCCCGCCAGCCGCTCCAGTTCAATTCCGGTGTGGCCGTGGCCCCGGCTGGCTGCCTCGGGCCGCAGTCCCAGCTGGCGCAGGGCGGCACTGAACTGCCGCTGCCAGCCGCTGGCGGGATGGCCCGGCGGCGGGCTGAGCTCCTCCACCAGCTGCAGGCGGCCCGGGGCGCCGAAGTGCAGTTCGGCCCGGATCTGCACGCAGCCCCCCAGCAGCAGACCGAGCAACAGCAGCGAGAGCACCAGCGCGGCAAAGCCCAGGGGCGCGCGGGTGGGGCCCACCGGTGGTGCCGGCGGCGGGGGCGCACTCTGGCGGCTGCGGCGGCTGCGGGCGATCTGCTGCAGGCGTCCGGCCAGCGGCTCGGCTTCCCCCAGCTCCGGCAGGGTGAGCGACCAGTGCCGCGGCCGCTCCAGGGCCGGGGCCTCCAGCACCGTGAGCAGATCTCGGGCCTGGGCCCGCAGGGTGGGATCGGCGCAGCGCTTCACCTGCCGGCAGCAGGCCATGGCCCGCACGCTGTTCCCCTGGCCCATCAGCGCTGTGGCCAGCTGCAGCTGCAGCTGGGCTCCGGTGATGGTTGCCGGTGGATAGGTGGCGATCAGGGGCTCCAGCTGGGCCACCACCCGGCCGTAATCACCCCGCTCCAGGGCCAGGCGGGCCGCGGCCAGGGGATCTGGAATCGGGGCCATCTCAGCGGGCACGGGCCGGCCTCAGGGCTGCAGTTGCCGGTCGCTGCCCACCACCATGGTGCCGATGCCGGCATCGGTGAACACCTCCAGCAGCAGGGCGTGGGGCACCCGGCCATCCACGATGTGGGCCGCTCCCACCCCCTGGGCCAGGGCACGGATGCAGCACTCGGTCTTCGGGGTCATGCCGCCGTTCACCACCCCCTCGGCAATCAGCTGGCGGGCCCCACTGAGGCTCACCTGGCGGACCAGGGAGGCGGGATCCTCGCGGTCGTACAGGATGCCGGCGGTGTCGGTGAGCAGGATCAGCTTCTCGGCCTGCAGGGCCGCCGCCAGCTCCCCGGCCACGGTGTCGGCGTTGATGTTGTGGGCCTGGCCCTCCCGGTCGGCGGCCACGCTGGAGATCACCGGGATGTAGCCCGCATCCAGCAGGGGGAACAGCACCGCCGGGTCCACCGCCTGGACCTCGCCCACCAGCCCGTGGTCCCCCTCGCCGTAGGTGCGGGCGCGCACCAGGCTGCCGTCGCTGCCGCACAGCCCAACGGCCCGACCCCCCACGAGGTTGATGCCGTTCACGATGTGCTTGTTCACCCTCCCCACCAGCACCATCTCCACCACGTCCATCGTTTCCGGCGTGGTCACCCGCAGGCCATCGCGGAACTGGGGGGCGATGTTCAGCCGGCCCAGCCAGTCGTTGATTTCCGGACCGCCGCCGTGCACCACCACGGGTTGCACCCCCACCGAGGCCAGCAGCACCAGGTCGCGGTACACCGCGTCGCGCAGCTCGGCCTTCACCATCGCCGCCCCGCCGTACTTCACCACCACCCGGCGGCCGGAGAAGCGCTGGATGTAGGGCAGGGCCTCACTGAGCACCGAGACCCGCAGGACGTCGGTGTGGCTGATGGTGGGGTCTTGGCTCACGGCAACTGGGCTGGGGGTGGGCGGCGCGGCGGGGACTTCAGGCCTCGGCAGCGGCCTGGGCCGTCTCGGGCAGCAGGGAGAGGCGCAGATGGGCGTCGTCCACCTGGTCCAGCTTCGCCACCAGGCCGGGCCCGAAGAAACGGCCCAGACGTTCCTGTCGTTCCTGCCAGAGCCTGAACGGTACCCCGCCCGTGGCGAACAGCAGGCGAATGCCATAGGCACCGTTGCAGTCGAGCTCCTCCACGCTCTCAAGCTGGGGGGGCTGCTCCTCATCCCAGAGCTTGAGCACCTCCAGGGAGCTCTCCAGGTGGGCCTTCTGGCCATAGCGCCAGCGCACCACATCGGCCACAAGCTTGCGCAGCGCTTCGCTCTCGGGAAGCTCCCGCAGGCTGCGCAGGGCCGGTGCCGGCGTCAGCCGCCGGGCCGGCGCCAGCTCCGACGACTTCAGCGCCAGACCGCCCAGCAGGATCGGGATGCCGTAGAAGATCGTGGGCAGGCTGAGGTTGGGATTGCCGGTGGCATAGCCGATCCAGCCGATCACCGAGAGGACGGCCCCGGCCACGGTGACCAGACTGCCGGGTGAGAGAAGTGCTTGCATACGAGCCATCTTCCTGTATTCCCATGGCCGACGCGCCCGATCCTGCGGAGCCTGCGGCAGAGGCGGCCGACCAAGCGACTGCCGGGGCTGCTGTCGACCCCAACTCCTGCTCCACGGCCGAGTTGCTGGAGCTGCTGCAGGCCGATCGACTCTGGTTGCTGCGTCAGCTCGACAGTGGCGCCTGGCCGGACTGGCGGCTGGACCTGGCGGCGCTGGAGCGGGAGCTGGGCGAACTGCTCGACCGACTCGCTGCCGGCTGAGCAGACGTTCAGAAGGGAATGTCGTCGTCGTCCGGCAGGTCGGGCACCAAGGGGGAGGTGTTCCAGCTGGGCTGGGGCGGCGCCGCCGGAGCTGGAGCGGCTGCCCTGCGGGCGGGCTGGGGGCTGGCCGGGGCCGGGGCTGCTCGGGTCGGGGCCGGGGTCTGAGTTGTGGTCTGGGCCGTGGGGGAGCCGCTGGCCGCGCCGAGGGGGTGAAGGCGGGCCAGGGTGAACTCGGCCCGCTTTTCCTTCACCCCGTCCTGGCGGGTCACCGTGGACATGCGCAGCCTCCCTTCCAGCACCAGCCGCTGGCCGGGCTGGACCCGGTTCTGCAGGTCCTGGGCCAGATTGCCCCAGCCCACCACCTTCAGCTGGCCTGGTGGGTCGTCCGGCCGCAGCCCGTCGATCTGCACCAGCATCTCGGCAACGGGCGTCTGGTTGTCCTGGGTGTAACGCACCTGGGGGGCCTCCAGCACATCCACCTCCAGCACACAGTGGTTCACGCCGGTCCCTTGCAATCGTGGCAGCCATCCTGATGCACTGCGGCCCCGGCGACCACCACCCGGCCGGGCGCGTCTGGCTGTTCAGCGGTACCGGCGACGGCCCGCCGCTGGCCCGGGCCGTGCTGGAGCAGGGCTGGCCGCTGCGGGTGAGCGTGGTCACGGCGGAAGCGGCCCGTGCCTATCCCTCCCATCCTCGCCTGGAATTGCAGGTGGGGGCCCTGGGGGGCAGTGAGCCCCTGCGGCGGGCCCTGGAGGCCGCCCGTCTGGAGGGCTGCCCCTTCCGGGCTGTGATTGACGCCGCCCACCCCTTTGCCCAGGTGATCCACCGGCAGCTGGAGCAGGGTTGCGACCAGGCCGCCGTGCCCCTGCTGCGTCTGCTGCGGCTGGAAACGGCCGGGCTGGAGCCCCCTGAAGGCATGCACTGGTTGGAGCGGCTGGCGGATCTGGCCGCCGCCGACCTCGCCGGCAGGCGGCTGTTGCTGGCGATCGGCGCCCGCCACCTGGCCGAGGCCGTGGCGGCCACGCCCGGGGCCCTGCACCACGCCAGGGTGCTGCCCCGGCCGGGGGCCCTGCAGCAGGCCCTGCGGGCCGGGCTGGCGCCGGAGCGGCTGGCCTGTTTGCAGCCCCTGGCGCTGGCTGATTCCGTGGAGAGCGCCCTGGTGCGGCGCTGGCGGATCGAGGCGATCGTGGCGCGCCAGTCCGGCCCCCCCACCGAGACCCTCTGGCGCAGGGTGGCTCTAGACCAGGGCTGCCGGCTGCTGCTGCTGCGCCAGCCACCACCGGTCATGGCCCGAGCCATGGCGCTGCGCATGGGCACCCATGCCGAACTGGTGCGGCTGCTGGCAGCCTGGAGCGCCGAGCATCCGGAATGAATGGTCCTGCCCGAGTGCGGCGCCCAGCCGGCCTCCCTGCTGCTGGCCCTCACCACCGAAGCCAGCCCAGCGCTTGCTGAGGCCCTGGCGGAGGCATTGCTGGCCAGGCGCCTGGCGGCCTGCGTGGCTCTTCAGCCCATCACCTCCCTCTACCACTGGCAAGGCAGCCAGGAGCGGGGTGTGGAGGTGCAGTTGCTGATCAAGTCCCACCCCAGCCGCCGGGCGGAGCTGGAGGCGGCGGTGCACCAGCTGCACAGCTACTCCACGCCGGAGTGGATCCACTGGCAGGCCCAGTGCAGCCCGGCCTACGCCAGCTGGCTGGCCGCCAGCTGCGGGCTCAGCCCAGGTGACGCCGCATCAGCTCCACCAGATCGCACTGGGGGCGCGGCCCCAGCTGGGTGACCACCTGGCCGGCGCAGAGGGAGCCCAGCTGGCCGCAGCGCTCTGGCGGCAGCCCCTGGGTCCAGCCATGGAGGAAACCGGCGGCGTAGAGGTCGCCGGCGCCGGTGGTGTCCACCAACGGGCCGAGGCTGTAGGGGGCGACGCTGTGGCAGGTGCCGTCGGCCAGCACCACCGACCCCTGCTCGCTGCGGGTGAGGGCGGCGACGCGGCAGCGGCCGCGCACCTGCTCGAGCGCCTCCTCGAAGCTGGCGGTGCTGTAGAGGGAGGTGATCTCCATTTCATTGGCGAAAAGGATGTCCACATGGCCATCCACCAGCTCCTGGAAGCTGTCGCGGTGGCGCTCCACGCAGAAGGCATCGGAGAGGCTCAGGGCCACCTCACCGCCGTTGGCCCTGGCCACCTCGGCGGCGGCGATGAAGGCCCGCTTGGCGGCCTCGCTGTCCCAGAGGTAACCCTCCAGATAGAGCACCTTGGCCTGGGCCACCAGCTCCAGGTCGAGATCGGCGGGATCGAGCCCCACCGAGGCCCCCAGGTAGGTGCACATGGTGCGCTGGGCATCGGGGGTGACCAGGATCAGGCAGCGGGCCGTGGAGGGGCCGCTGCTGGCCGCCGGCGTGTCGAAGCGGGTGCCCACGGCGCGGATGTCGTGGCTGAAGATGGCGCCGAGCTGGTCGTCGCGCACCCGGCCGATGAAGCCGGCCCGGCCCCCCAGCTGGGCGATGCCCGCCAGGGTGTTGGCCGCCGATCCGCCGGAGGTCTCCAGGCCGGCGCCCACACTGGCGTAGAGCCGTTCGGCCTGATCCTCATCCACCAAAGCCATGGTGCCCTTGGTGAGGCCATGGCTGGCCAGAAAGGCGTCATCCGACTGCACCAGCACGTCCACGATGGCATTGCCGATGCCGACGACATCCAGGCTCTTGGCGGTCATGGGGAGAGGGGGGTGGGGTGAAGGGCTGGCAGGTGAAGCGCTGCCAGCTGAAGCGCGGGTGGGACGCCGAGGACTCAGGCGCTGAGCAGGGCCCGTTTGGGACCATGAATGGGATCCTCCACCACGATCGTCTGGTCGCGGTCGGCGCCCAGCGACACGATGGCGATCGGCACCTCCATCAGCTCGGCCAGGAAGCGCAGATAGCTCATGGCGGTGGGCGGCAGATCCTCCAGGCTGCGGCAATCGGCCGTGGAGGCCTGCCAGCCGGGCAGGGTCTCGTAGATGGGCTGGCAGCGGGCGAAATCCTCGGCGCTGCTGGGGAAGTACTCGATCCGCTGGCCGTCGAGCTCGTAGGCCACGCACACCTGGATCTCGTCGAGCTCGTCGAGCACGTCAAGCTTGGTGATCGCCAGGCAGTCGAGCCCGTTCACCTCCACGGCGTAGCGGCCGATCACACCGTCGAACCAGCCGCAGCGGCGACGCCGGCCGGTGGTGGTGCCGAATTCGTGGCCCCGGTCGCAGAGATGGTCGTTGAGGCTGCCCTCCAGTTCGGTGGGGAAGGGGCCCTCACCCACCCGGGTGGTGTAAGCCTTGGCCACGCCGATCACCCGGTCGATCAGGGTGGGGCCCACACCGGCGCCGATGCAGGCGCCGCCGCTCACCGGATTGGACGAGGTCACATAGGGGTAGGTGCCGTGGTCCAGATCCAGCAGGGTGCCCTGGGCCCCCTCGAACAGGATGTTCTTGCGGGCCCGGGCGGCGCTGTGGATGGCGCGGGTGCAGTCCACCACGTGGGGGGCCAGGCGCTGGCCGTAGGCCACGTACTCGCTCACCATCGCCTCGAAGTCCAGGTGCTCCAGGCCGTAGAGCTTCTGCAGGATCTCGTTCTTCTCGGCCAGCACCCCGGCCAGGCGGTCGCGCAGGCGGGTCTCGTCGAGGATGTCGATCACCCGGATGCCGTTCCGCTCCGACTTGTCGGCATAGGTGGGGCCGATGCCCCGGCCGGTGGTGCCGATGCGGCGGTCGCCGCGGCGCTGTTCCATCGCCTGATCCAGCAGGCGGTGGTAGGGCATGGTCACGTGGGCGGTGGAGGCCAGCTGGAGGCCGGCCACGTCGATGCCCAGCTCGATCAACATGTCGAGCTCCCCGAGCATCACCCGCGGATCCACAACGGTGCCGGAGCCGATCAGGCAGGCCGTGTCGGGATAGAGGATGCCGGAGGGAATCAGGTGCAGTTTGAGCACCTGGTTGTTCACCACAATGGTGTGGCCGGCATTCACTCCGCCCTGGTAGCGCACCACCACATCGGCGGAGCGGCTGAGGAGATCGGTGATCTTGCCCTTGCCCTCGTCACCCCACTGCGCACCGATGACGACGACGTTGGCCAAGGAGACGGCGGCCCGAAGCCGCGTTGAAGCACAATCAGGGAGCCTCTCAGACGGCGGGCCCCTTCGTAAAGGGCCCGAACAGTTCCCGATTTAAGGCCCGCTCAGGTGCCGCGAACCACGTTCCGCTCCGCTTTCTGAAGCTCCTTGCTGAGGCGCTCGCGCAGGGCGTCGGGCACGGGACGATTGGGGTAGTTGGCGTAGTGGCCGGCCAGCGAATTGAGGGCGGTCTGCATGGTGGTGAAGGAGGCCAGGCCATTCACCGAAGCCCGAGGACGGTAGCGGGCCACATAGTCGTTGATCAAGCTGCGGGCCTGGCTCTCGGCATCGCCCCGACCGGGATCCTCCGCCGGCAGGGCGATCGTGGCCAGCAGCGAATCGGCCACCGCCACGGTGTCGTCCACGTAGTTGCCGCTGAGCCCACCCGCCGCGTTGCTGCAGGCGCCCAGCAGGAGGCAAAGGCACAGGGCCAGGGCAGGGAGCGCCTTGATGGAGCCGCGCCACCAGCGCGCCAGGACGCGAAACGGCTCGAGCACCGTGTCGAGGGAGGCTGGCATCGGGGTGGCGGCGGGAGGGCCGTAATCCTAGGCAGTGCCCCTCGGCCACCCCGAGGGCCCTGAACGCCTAGGCCAGGCCCCGGCGCTGCTGCTCGATCCGGGGGAGGAGCAGCCCGAGCAGGGCTTCTGCCGCCACGGTCTCGGGTTCCGTCCCCTGGCGGTCCACCAGCTCCACCAGGCCCTCGGCGGCGGCCCGGCCCACCACAACCCGCCAGGGAATGCCGAGCAGGTCGCCATCCTTGAACTTCACGCCGGCGCGCTCGGTGCGGTCATCGAGCAGCACGTCCACCCCGGCGTTCTGCAGTTCGCCGTACAGCTGTTCCGCCAGGCTGGCCTGCTGCTCATCGCCCACGTTGGCGGGCACCACCACCACCTCGAAGGGGGCGATCGCCAGGGGCCAGCGGATGCCGTTGGCGTCGTGGTGCTGTTCCACCGCCGCCTGGGCCAGCCGGGACACGCCGATGCCGTAGCAGCCCATCCAGAAGGGCTGGCGCTCGCCGCTCTCGCCGGTGAAGCAGGCATCCATGGCGGTGGAGTATTTGCGCCCCAGCTGAAAGATGTGGCCCACCTCGATGCCCCGGTTGGCTTCCAGCCGCTGGTCGGGATCGTGCAGGCAGCGGTCGCCGGCCTGGGCGTTGCGCAGATCCACCACCGCAGCGGCAGTCGGCTGCAGGCCCAGGCCGCTCCAGCTGGCGCCCACGCGGTGGCCGTCAACCCGGTTGGCTCCGCACACAAAGGCCTCCAGGGCGATGGCGGTGGGATCGAACAGGCGCAGGAAGCTGCGCTGCAGCAAGGGCTTCGGTTGATCGAGCGTCGCCACCCCGGCAATCCCAGCTTTGGCTTCCGACAGATCCACCACCAATTCCTGGTCGCCGAGCAGGGCATCGTCCAGGTCAGGGCCCAGGTAGCCCAGGGGCAGGGTCGAGAGATCCAGGCTGAGGCCCTCACTGCGCAGCAGCTCCGGGGTAAGCGGATCCACCCCCAGCAGGGCACCGTGATCGTCGCCGAGGCGGCCCACCACGGCATTGGCCAGCTTCACCTCATTGAGTTCCTGATCGCCGCGCAGGCTCACCAGCAGCGGTTGGCGCAGGCCATCCTCGAAGCGGGCCAGCAGCAGCAACACCTTCACCAGTTGGCTGGCCTGGAAACCATGGCCCGCACACAGGGCCTCGATCGTGGTCTGCCCCGGGGTGGCCAGCTCCTCGCCGCGGCCGCCCTGGCGCACCCCGCCTGGCAGGGGAACCGCCTCCGCCGGCAACGACACCGCCCGCTCCTGATTGGCGGCATAGCGGCCGTCGCCACTGGCCAGGATCAGGTCCTCGCCGGCGTCCGCCGTCACCATGAATTCCTGGCTGGCGGAGCCGCCGATGGCGCCGCTGTCGGCTTCCACGGCCACGGCGCGCAGGCCGCAGCGGGCGAAGATCCGCCGGTAGGCCTGGTCCATCGCCCCATAGGTGTCGCGCAGACAGGCCTCGTCGGCATGGAAGGAATAGGCGTCCTTCATGATGAATTCCCGGCCCCGCATCAAGCCGAAGCGAGGACGGATCTCATCGCGGAATTTGGTCTGGATCTGATAGAGATTCACCGGTAGCTGGCGGTAGGAGCGCAGCAGATCCGCCGCCAGGGTGGTGATCACCTCCTCGTGGGTGGGGCCGAGCCCCAGCTCCCGGCCCTGCCGATCCTCCAGGTGGAACATGATCCCCTCCCCAGCGGTGTAGCCGGCCCAGCGGCCGCTGCGCTGCCAGAGCTCGGCAGGTTGCAGCTGGGGCAGGAGGGTTTCCAGGGCCCCGCTCCGGTCCATTTCCTCCCGCACCACCTGGGCCACCTTGCGCAGTACCCGCCACATCAGGGGGAGATAGGCGTAGATCCCAGGGGAGAGGCGGCGGATGAAGCCAGCCCGGAGCAGCAGTTTGTGGGACGGGATCTCGGCCTCGGCCGGATCGTCCCTCAGCGTCACCAGCATCAGGCGGGAGACGCGCATGGCAGCAGCAGGCAGGGGTCGCGCGGAAGCTACCACTGGCCCAGCGGTCACGGGCCCAGCGGTTCCCTTCCCGACCCTTCACTGCCCTGTGGAGCGGGTAGCAGGGAGGACATCCCATGCGGATGCGATCTGCTAAGTTAAAAGAATCTAGTTAGTCCCAATCAAGACTCATGCTCTCCGGTCCAGGCAACTCCGTGAACCTGGGCCGATATGAGCAGGATCGCAGCCGGGGTGAACAGGCCGATGGCGCCATGACCGGCGGGATCCAGGATCGCTCTGAAGCGCTCGACTTGCCCCATCGCCCCTCAGGCCTGGACGATGTCAATGTCCTGGGAGACGTGGTTCCCCGAGGCGCCGCTGCGGATCGGGCGGCGGCTGGGGCTGATGGGATTCAGTCGTTCCCGGCTGCCCCCCTGGCCGATGCCTCCCTCCCCCAGCTTGTGCCGGGCGCGTTGTCACCGGCCGCGGCTGGCGCGGATTCCCCGTCCCAGTCCGCTGAAGCCCTGATCGGCATCGACGAGGTGCAGAAGGCTCTCAATCGCTCGCGCGCCTCGGTGTACCGCTACACCAACACCGACCCCCGCAATCTCAACCCCCCCTTCAATCCCCGCCGCCTCAACCCCGAATACCGCAGCGATCAGAAGGATCCGCTGTTGTTTCACCCCAACGAGGTGGCCCGTTTCGCCAGGGATGTGCTGCGGATCAAGGAGGTGACGGTGGAGGTGCTGAACTCCCCCTCCACGGCCACCCAGCAGTTGCTGGGCTCAATTCTTGACGAGCTGAGGGCCATCCGCCAGCGCCTGGATCGCCTGGATTCCCAGCCGGCCCTGCGCAATGAAACTGCCAGTCGCTTTGATCAGCACTCCCGCCCTGCTGCCTGAGGTGGCAGCACTACGCCAATACGGACCACCGCACCTGTCAGTCCGGGGCCGTTGGTGGCAAGATGACCTCACCAGTTTTCGAGCCGGGCTTCCCGGCCTGCCGGCACCCATCCCCTGAACCCAGGCTCCACAGACCAAGCCGCGAGGCCCAGCTTGGTTCAAGGGAACCGTGCCCTCTCTATGAACACACCAACCAGGCACGGGTCCCACGGGGCAACGGAGGCTCTGTCTCCCTCACGCAGCAGCAGGGAGCTGGTTGAGCAATCCGCCCAGGAATCGGGAGAGAATGGCGAGGATCCCTTCAGTCCGGGCCTCCAACCCCTGGCTGCCCTCTGCGGCGCCCTGATCGGCATCCTCAGCATCACGGTTCCCCTGGTGGCCGTAGTGGCCGGTCGCCCCATTCCCCCCGGTTCCGCCACCCTGCATGGATCTCCGTCACCTGCCGGCATCCCCAGCGCCAGGGCTGGTGAATCTGGTGGTGGAGATCCCGGCGGGCTGCCGCAATAAATACGAATACAACGCCGAGGCGGGCGTGATGGCCCTGGACCGCATCCTGCACTCCTCGGTGCGCTACCCCTTCGATTACGGCTTCGTTCCCAACACGCTCGCCGAGGACGGAGCCCCTCTCGATGCCATGGTGATCATGGAGGAGCCCACCTTCGCCGGCTGCCTGATCCGTGCCCGGCCGATCGGCATCCTCGACATGGTGGACAGCGGAGCCCACGACGGCAAATTGATCTGCGTTCCCGAGGCGAGCCAGCTCCACAGAAGCATTCATTCGATCCGCCAGATCGCCAGCAACCAGTTGGAGGAGGTGGCCGAGTTCTTCCGCACCTACAAGAGCCTGGAGGGCCGGGTGACCGAGATCACCGGCTGGATGGATGCCGGCGCGGTGCCCGATCTGCTGGAGCGCTGTGTGGCCGCCGCCGCGGCTCAGGCTGCCCGCTGAATCAGGAAACCCTCCACGTTGAGGGCCTGAAACACCCGGGCCGGATCGCCGAAGCCGGCCGCATTGAGCAGGGACGTGAGCCGGGAGAGACCGATCGGGTGCAGGCCATGGGTCGGGGCGGCGAGCGGATCGTCGAGCTCACCCAGACCGCTGGCCCGCTGAAAGCCGAGCCAGGCCTCCTGCACCTGGGCCTGGAGTGGGGAGCGTTCCGCTGCCATCAGGTCCACCAGCAACAACTGGGCGCCCGGTTCCAGGCTGCGGGCCAGGGCGCTGAGGAAGGTGAGCTTGGTGCCGTCATCGGGGAGGGACTGCAGCACCAGCACCGAGAGGGCGCCGGCAAACCGCTCGTTGCCCTCCAGGTCCTCCACCCGGGCCTGGCGCCACTGGATCGCCTCCGCCGGAGCCGGGCCGAGGCGGGCACGGGCTGCCGCCAGCATCGTTGCCGATGGATCGAGGGCGGTGACCAGCCAATCCGGCCGCTGGGCCCTGGCCTCGACAAGTTCTGCCCCGGTGCCGCAGCCGGCCACAAGCACCCGCGCCCCTGGCCGGGAGGCGCAGAGGGAGGCCGCCAGCAGGGCCACCCCCAGCCGGGCCAGGCTGGCGTAGCCCGGGATCAGATGCTGGGCCACCAGGTCGAAGTCCCCTGCCTGCTGCACGTCCCGGCAACAACTGGACGCGATGCTAGGCAGGCGGACCCCGGTGGGCCTAAGTTTGGCGGCGCGTTCACCTCCCGTCCGACCGTGCCCACCATCCGTTTTGAACAGGAAGGCCAGCAGGTGGGATGCATCGAGGGGGCGAATCTGCGCAAAGCAGCCCTCGACGCGGGCATCAATCCCTACAAGGGGCTGAACAATCTCAACAACTGCGGTGGCCTGGGCCAGTGCGGCACCTGTGTGATGGAAGTGGTGGAGGGGATGCAGAACCTCTCGCCCCGCTCCGATGTTGAGAAGGTGTACCTGGCTGATCGGCCCGCCAACTATCGCCTCAGCTGCCGCACCACCGTCAATGGCGACGTGACCGTGCGCACCAGGCCGGACTCCGGCGTGGGCCAGGGGTCCAACAGCCTGCTGGGCGCACTCAAGTCGCTGGTGGGTCGCTGAACCCTCGCTGCGGCCGCGCTTGAAGCTCTACAGCTACCCCCGCTGCTCCACCTGCCGCAAGGCGATCGCCTGGCTCCAATCCAGGGGTCATAGCCCCTCAGTGGATCCTCCCTCGCCCGACCAGCAGCTGGAGCTCATCGACATCACGCTGCAGCCCCCCTCAGCAGGGGAGCTGCAGCAGGCCCTTGCCCAGCTGGGACGCAAGCGGCTGCTCAACACCAGTGGCCAGAGCTACCGGGCCCTCGGTGCTGCAGCGGTGCAGGCGATGGATGAGCCCACTCTGCTTGCGGCACTGGCCAGCGACGGCAAGCTGATCAAGCGTCCTTTCCTCATCCTCGATGATGGCCGCACGGTCACCGGTTTTCAACAGGCCGAGTGGGATGGTCTGTTCAGCTGAGTGCTGATCCCTCGGTGCCGCCGTTGCTCTCCCCTTTGTCCTGCCGATCCCGGGCGCTGGCCATCAGCAGGTCGAGTTCCTGGATCAGCGCCTCGATGCTCGAGCGGTTGATCTGGCTGAGGTACGTGCCCTTCACCCCCTCGATCAGGGCGCACATCAGGTCCTGGGAGCGCTGCAGTGCCGTGCCGGTCTCCAGGGCCAGGGCCAGTTCCTCCCAGAAGCGGTCGATGCACTGGCGCAGCAACTGCAGCTGGCGGTCGTCGCGCTGGGCCAGCCGTTCTCCCGAGCGCCGCGACAGGTCGAGCAGGCTGTCGACCATGCCGCCGGCCAGCTGGCGGCTGATGCCCGACTCCACCTGCAGCAGCGGCCTGAGCTGGCGGAGGGGCGCCGGCACCACGGAGCGCTCCAGGCTCTGGCGCAGGGTGTAGTCGAGCAGGCCCTGCAGCTCAGGCGCCAGCCGGGGGGCCACCTGGGTGAGCAACAGGGGCGCCCAGATGCGCACCAGTTCCACCAGCTCCCGTTCATCCTCCGAACGCACCACGCTCTGGTGGCTGCGCAGGGCCCGCAGCCGCTGGGGCAGGCGCGGCGATCGCACCAGGCCCTGCAGGCCGTCCAGCAGCTGCAGGGCCAGCACCTCGAACAGCTCCAGGGCCAGCAGTGCCACCACACCCCGGCTCACCACCGCCCGCAGGGGTTCGAGATTCACCAGGCGGGAGGTCTGCAGCCGTTCCACCACCGGCACCAGCCGCAGCCAGCGCCAGAAGGGCAGCAGCAGGGGCAGGTCGAACCAGCGGCGCAGCAGGGCATCCCGCCAGCTGAGCCCCGGCAGGCGCCGCCGCAGCCGCAGCACCCGCTGCAGGATGTCCAGGGCGAACACCCACTGGAAGAGCAGCAGGTCGAGGCGCCAGGCGTGGTCGGTGGGCCGGGCGTTTTCATCGATCGAGCGCCAGTAGTTGGTCCCCACCAGCGGCAGCACCTGCTCCCGCCAGAAACGGCGCTCTTCACTCCAGGGGCGGGCTGATAGCCAGGACTCACTCAGCAGCACCTGGGCCGCCTGCTTGGCTGAATCCCGGTTGGCCCGCTGCCGCAGCCGGTTCTTCACCTTCTCCAGGGTGGCGCTCTGTCCCGAGGCCAGAAAGGGATTGCCGTCGATCATCTGCTCGGTGAGCTCCACCTGCCGGGCCAGCAGTGGCCGGGCTCTGGCACCGCTGGCCGGCTCCGCCAGCAGCGCCTGGTCAAGCTGGGCGAACCGGTCGAGGTAGGCCTGGGTTTCCCGATGGGGTTCGATCCCCTTGATCGGGTCGACCCACGGGGTGATGTCGGGCAGGAAGGGCAGCGGCACCACCAGGGGTACCGAGGGAATCGGGTGCAGGTTGCGCTGCAGCCAGAACGTGCGCAGGGGCACGTAGGTGAGGTCGAAGGCCACCCACAGCAGATTCAGGCTGGCCCAGATCGCCACGAAGCGGTCCCAGTTGCGCTGGCCGCGATCGGGCTGGCCGGTTGGGCTTGGCTTGAGCCAGCGGGGGCGTGCCATGGGCCAGAGGGGCGCAGGGGCACGCCTAATCTGCCCTGGGCCCGTTCCGATGCAGCCATTGAGTGAGCACAACCAAGCCGCGCACCAGGCAGGGGAAAGCCCCTGGGCCTTCTGGCGCAGCGTGGCCATCACCCTGGTGGTGGCCTTGGGAATCCGTCAGTTTCTGGTTGAGGCCCGCTACATCCCTTCAGGCTCGATGCTCCCCGGGCTCCAGATCCAGGACCGCCTGCTGGTGGAGAAGCTCACCTACCGCCGCCGGGCTCCCCGCCGCGGCGAGATCGTGGTGTTCCACTCCCCCCACCACTTCGACCCGGTGCTGGCCAGCAGCACGTCCCGCAATCCCCTGCGCTGTGCCCTGGTGAACCTGCCGGTGCTGGGCAACCTGCCCGGGCTGGCCAGTCCGGCCTGTGATGCCTACATCAAACGGGTGGTGGCCCTGCCCGGCGAACGGGTGGTGGTGGACCCCCGGGGGAAGGTCACGATCGATGGCCAGCCCCTGAGTGAGCCATGGGTGCGCAATCTCTGCCCGGTCGACCCCCAGGGCATGGGACCGTGCCGCACCATCAATGCGGTGGTGCCGCCTGGCCATGTATTGGCCCTCGGCGATAACCGCGCCAACAGCTGGGATGGCCGGTTCTGGCCCGGAGGGCCGTTCCTGCCCCAGCGCGAAATCATCGGTCGGGCCTTCTGGCGCTTCTTCCCCTTCAACCAGACGGGCAGCCTGCTGCCGGCAGGCTCCAGGACCCAGGAGCCGTGAGCCCGGTGGCGCGCACCTGGCCCCGCAAGGCTGTCCCCAGCAGGGGCTGATTGGCGGCACGGGAGAGGCTGTCACGGCCTGTCCAGCTGGCGGTTGCCTGCGGGTCGAACAGCAGCCAGCGGTGGCCGCCGCTCTGCAGGCCTTCTCTGTTCTCGCCGATCAGGGCAGCCGGGCCCCAGCACAGCACCTCCCAGAGCTCGGCGGCCGTCCAGCCCCGGCCCGCCACCAGCTCCTGCCACAGGCGCGGCAGCACCAGGCCATGGGGGGCTCCATGGGCGGCCAGGCCAGGGCGGCGCTGGTCCACTGGCAGCAGCAGCTCCTCCGGATCCAGCGCCATGTGCTGGCTGGCCACGGCGCCGATCAGGCCCCGGCGCAGCCCCTCAATCAGGGCCTGCCGGTCGCTGGGCGCTCCCAGGGAGGGCTGCACATGCCAGCCCTCGGCCGTGGGCTGGAGGCTTGCGGCATCGGCCACCAGATGCCACCAGCTCACGGTGGCCGGAGGTGGCGAGTCGGCGGCGGCCAGCTGCTCCACCGCCGCCGCTGTGGATAGGTTCATCAGGACCAGCTGCCGCTCCGCCCTGGCGGCCGCCACGGTCAGCAGGCTCTGGAGCGGCAGGGTCTCGCTCAGCAGGGGATCGAGGGGCCAGCCCGCCCGGAGGGCCTCCACCCCCTCGCGCACGAAGCCACCCCCACTGAGGTCCGCCTGGCGGGGAGCCACCAGCAGGGGCCGCTGGCCCATCTCCCCCAGCAGCAGCCCCCGTTCCAACAGGCCCAGCGGCGGCAGGTGCGCCGCGCAGGCCAGTCCGATGGCGCCGGCCTCCAGCTGCTCCCGGTGCAGGGCCAGCTCCTGGTCGTCGCCATCGCGGCTGAAGCTGCCCCAGAGGCGCAGGCGCAGCGGTTCGGGCCAGGCCATCCCCTGCAGACGCTCCGGTCGGTCACGCCAGGGCTGGGCCCAGGGCAGCAGGGCCACCGTGCCGTAGCCGCCCGCGGCGGCGGCCGCCGCCAGGCTGGCCAGGTTTTCCTCCTGGCCGTGCCAGGGCTGCTCCAACACGCAGTGGGGATCCACCAGAGCTGGCGCCAGCAGCCAGCCCCGGGCCTCGGTGGGGGCCAGGCCCAGGGCCTCGGCCCTGGCGGCCACGCCCTCTCCCCAGCAGTCCAGACGTCCCTGGTCGTCGATCAGGGCGTCGCCGGCAGCAACGGGCCTGCCGGGGGCTGCCAGCAGGTCCACCTGGTGGAGCCACAGGGGAGCCGCCATCGCTCTAGAGGGCGCCTGCGGCGGTGCGATCGAGCACGCCGCCCAGATGGGCCGTGAGATTCATCGCCGCCACCACCGCCTGGCCGCCGCCGCCCTGGGGGTAGTCGACCACCGTCACGCCGCCATTGCCCTGTTTGATCGTCCAGATGTCGGCGGGGGTGAGACCGAGCAGGGCGCAGAGGATGGTCTTGTTCACGGCATCGTGGGCCACCACCAGGGCGGTCTCCTCGGCAGCGAGGCTGGTGGCGATCGTTCGCCAGGTGCCATAGGAGCGATCCCACACCTCGTGGATGGTTTCGCCCTCCGGCATCTCCACGGTTTCCGGCGCCCGTTTCCAGTCGGCCAGCAGCTGGGGCCAGCCCTCCGCGATCTCCTGCTCCAGGCGGCCTTCCCACAGGCCGTGGCCGATTTCCACCAGGCCGCTGGTGCTGGTGAGGGGCACACCCGGGTGGCTGGCCAGGATTGCCTCGGCCGTCTGGCGGGGGCGGGCCATGGAGCTGGTGTAGGCCCGGTGAATCGGCACGGGCGCCAGGAAGCCGCCGGCCGCCTCCGCCTGGGCCTGGCCATTGGCGTTCAGGGGGATGTCGATCTGCCCCTGGAAGCGGCCCTGGCGGTTCCAGTCCGTTTCCCCGTGACGCACCAGCAGCAGGCGTGAGCCCTTTCCCTTGGCGGGCAGGGGTGATCCCAGATGGGCCGTGCTGTTCAGTGATTCCAGCTGCACCTGCACGGGGCCGCCATCCTGGCGGCTGAGGTTGAGCACCGACACCGAGGCGTTGTCCAGGCGCAGCCGGCGGAAGCCCTCCCCGTTCAGCCCCAGCAGCGCCAGCACCAGGCAGCGCAGGATGGCGTTATGGCCCACCACCAGCACCGTGGCATCGGCACCGTCGAGGGCATCGCCGTGGTGGTTCAGCAGCAGCTGCCGGAAGCTGCCGGCCTGCTCCAGTAGCTCGGCCAAGGGGTTGTAGCGTCGCCCATCGGCCCGCTCCAGTTCCAGGGTGTGGGGGGCCTGGCGCCACAGCGCTTCCTGCTGGGGGAAGCGCTCGCGCAGGGCGTCGCGGGTCAGGCCGCTCCAGGGCTCCAGGTCGATCTCCAGCAACTGGTCGCTGAACCCGGGCTCGATGGCCTGGCCGTGGCTGCTGAGCAGGTGGCGGCAGGTGTCGGCGGCCCGGCGCAGGGGGGAGCTGTAAACCGCCTGCAGGGGCAGATCGGCCAGCGCCCGCCCGGTGGCCAGGGCCTGGTCCACGCCCTCAGGGGTGAGAGCGCTGAGGTCGTCGCGGCCCTGGATGCGGTGCTCGACATTGAAGCTGCTGAGTCCGTGGCGGACCAGCACAATCCGGAGTGACACGGATCCAGGGTTGCGCTGCAGCATCGTATGGGAGCGTCGCCTGCCAGTCCTTGACCCCCACCTCTCCCCGGTCGCCCGCCCCCATCCCGGGCCGGCCGGCTGGCTGGCAGGTGTTGCTCGCCCTGCTCAGCCTGGCCCTGAGCGTGCTGCTGTGGGTGAGCGGTCTGCTGGAGAGCCTGGAGCGTCCCTCGGTGAATCCGGCCCTGTCGGTTCGCCAGCTGCAGCTGGAGCTGCTGGCCGCTCCCGCCCTGCCGGATGGTCTGCGGCCCCTGCTGATCGGCTCCGGCGTGCCCGCCGAGCTGGCGAACCAGCTTCAGGAGCAGCGGCTGCAGGAGTCAGGATCGGGTACCCCCGATCAGCTGCTCCAGCAGGTGCTGCTGCAACGGCTTGCCAAGGACCCGCCCCCGAGCGAACCCCTGCTGGACGAGCTCTCTGCCCTGGTTCCCCCTGAGCAGCGCCCCCTGCTGGCCTGGCTGAAGCAGGGCCGGCAGGAGAGCGGCGACGGGAGCTCCGGGCCTGGGCTGGCGGCTCAGGTGGGACGCTGGGCGCCTGGCCTCTCGCCGCTCACCCGCCAGCTGCTCTGCGACTCCCTGGATGGCCCGCGGCTGGCCGGTCTGCCGGACTGCAGGCTGGAGCAGGTCCAGCGCCAGGCTGCCCTGCGCCTGCTGGGGGTGAGCTGGTTGCCCAGCGCCCTGCTGCTCGTGGGCCTCTCCCTGCTGCTGCGCGAACTGTGGCTGGCCTGGCGCCGGCGCCTTGTGCTCCCCCCCATGCAGGGCCCCCTGCTCAACCTCGTGGACGTGACGCTGCTGATCGCGGGCGGGTTTGTGGTGCTCGGCGAGCTGGGGGTGCCCCTGCTGCTGGCCCCCCTCAGCGGGCGGCTGCTGGCCCCGCTGGCGGACCAGCCCCTGCGCCAGCAGAGCCTGCAGGTGGTGCTGCTCTACACCGGACTGATGGTGCCCCCTCTGGCGATCCTGGCCCGGCAGCTGGGGGGGATCGCCACGCCGCCCCCAGCCGGGGGCTGGCTGCAATGGCAGTGGCGGCCCCTCGCCAGCGCCCTGGCCCGCGCGTTCGCCGGACTGCTGATGGTGCTGCCCCTGGTGGCGGTGAGCGGCTGGTTGATCGACCGGCTGGTGGGGGATCCCGGTGGCAGCAATCCGCTGCTGGATCTGGTGCTGCAGGCCCGTGATCCCTGGGCCCTGGCCGGCTTCGGCTTCACCGCGGTGGTGCTGGCTCCCCTGTTCGAGGAGACCCTCTTCAGGGGGGTGTTGTTGCCGGTGCTGGGCTTGCGCTGGGGGGCGATCCCCGGACTGCTGGCCAGCGCCCTCACCTTTGCCATGGCCCACCTGAGCCTGGGAGAACTGGCTCCCCTGCTGGTGCTGGGCCTGGGACTGGGCTGGTTGCGGCTGCGCAGCGGCCGCCTGGCCCCCTGCGTGCTGATGCACGCCCTCTGGAATGGCCTCACGTTCACCAACCTGGTGCTCCTCGCCGGTTAGGCGGGGCTGTCGGGGCCTGCAGTCAAACGGGCCCACACCCCTTGCTGGTACGCGGCCTGAGTGGTTGACTTGCGGGACTCGGATCTCAGTTCTTGGTCGCCGCGAACCTGCCCCGCCGCATCTCCCCCAGGGAAGCCCTTGGCGTTGTGGGTCGGGGCGTGGCCAGGACGGCCCGCACCCGTCCACTCGCCCTGATCCAGGGTTCGCTGTCCAGCCGGCAGGCCGCTCGCCGCTCCCCCCTGCTGGCTGGGCTGCACAAGGCCGCCGATGGCACCCTGGCCGGTCTGGGCCTGTGCATGCTTGCCCTGAGTGGTCTCACCCTGCACTGGCAGAACCATTGGGGGCACAGTTTCCAGCGGCTGGAGACGGCCCAGGTGCTGGAACACCGGCTGCAGGAGTCGGCGGCGCTGCTGGAGCAGCACTACCTCTCTGCCGTGCGCAAGCCCGGTTGGCTGGTTCCCACCAGCAGTGAAAAGCTGATCTACCTTCCCCGCCCCGAAGCAGGCACGCCCCAGGCGAAAGTGGATCACAGGCAGCATCTGCCCATGCGCCTCCCCGACATCAGGTTGTCCGCTCTCCAGGTCTCCGCCCTCAACCCCCTGGCCAGCACGCCGGACCGTCTCCCGGCCGGCTACTGAGGCACGATGGCTCAGGCGGCTCCCCGGCGTTCCGGTTTGCGTGCTCCCACTCCGCGGCGCTCCAGGGTGGTGGCCATCCAGCCCGTCCCCGGTCACCGCATGGTGGCGGTGTACCTGCTGCTCAGCCTGGGACTGGCGGGCCTGGCGGTGCGCCTGGCCTGGCTGCAGGTGATCGACACGGCCAATCTTCAGTCCCGGGCCAGGGCGATCCAGACCCAGTCCCGGACTCCCCTGGGCAAGCGCCGCACCATCGTCGATCGCACCGGCCGTCTGGTGGCCCTCGACGAAGAGCGCTTCACCCTCTGGGCCCACCCCCGATACTTCAACTTCCCAGGGGACGATCCCCAGAAGGTGCGCAAGCCGGACGAGGTTGCCGCCCGCCTCTCCGCGGTGCTGGCCGTGCCCGGCGACAGCCTGCTGCAGACGATGGCCGGCCGCCCCAGTGGTGTGAAGCTCCGTTCCGACATCGATCCTGAAACGGCGTCCCGGATCCGCCAGCTGGGAATCAGCGGCCTCGACCTCGAGGCCTACCCCCAGCGGATCTATCCCCAGGGTTCCCTGTTCGCCAACGTGGTGGGGTTCCTCAATCTGGAGCGGGCACCCCAGGCCGGCCTGGAGCAGAGCCGGGACCGGGATCTGCACCGCCAGGAATCCACGGTCACCATGCGCCGTGGCGCCGATGGCACCCCCCTGCCGGAGGGCCTTGCGGCCGGTTCTCTCTATGGCGACGACCTGCGCCTCCAGCTCACTCTCGACGCCCGCCTGCAGCAGGTGGCCCAGCAGGCCCTGGCCAACCAGGTGAAGAAGTGGAATGCCAAGCGGGCCGCCGCCCTGGTGATGGACGTGCGCAATGGCGAGATGCTCGCCCTTGCCTCCTATCCCACCTACGACCCCAACCAGTTCTGGAAATTCGACCCCGCCCTGTTCCGGGAGTGGTCGGTTCAGGACCTCTATGAGCCTGGCTCCACCTTCAAGCCGATCAACCTGGCGATCGCCCTGCAGGAGAAGGCCATCGATCCCAAGGGCCACGTGTACGACAGCGGCCAGCTGAGCATCGGCGGCTGGCCGATCTTCAACGCCAATCGCAAGGGCAACGGCCAGATCGACTTCGCCACCGTGCTGGAGGTCTCCAGCAACGTGGGCATGGTGAATGCCATGGCCCAGGTGAAGCGCGACCGTTTCTGGCACTGGCTGAACACCATCGGCATCGACACTCGGCCGGATACCGACCTGCCCGGAGCGGTGGCAGGCCAGCTCAAATCCCGGTCTCTTTTCACCGGCCACGCCATCGAGCCGGCTGTGGCTGCCTTCGGCCAGGGTTTCTCCCTCACCCCCCTGAAGCTGGCCCAACTGCACGCCATGCTCGCCAACGGCGGCCGCCTGGTCAGTCCCCACATCACCCGCGGCCTGCGCTCCGGCGACGCCCTGGCCGGCACCCCCACGGCTACCGGTCTGCAACTGCTGGATCCGGCCGTGACCCGCACCGTGATGGGCTGGATGGAGCAGACCGTGGCCCGCAGCGACAGCCTCGGCATCAAGGTGCCTGGTTACCGCATCGGCGGCAAGACCGGCACCGCCCAGAAGGCGGATCGCGGTGTTTACATCCCGGGCGCGCTGATCACCAGTTTCGTGGGTCACCTGCCGATCGAGGATCCCCGCTACGTGGTGCTGGTGGTGGTGGACGAACCCAAGGGCGGCAACGCCTATGGCTCCACGGTGGCAGCGCCGGTGGCCCGCCAGATCATTCACGCCCTGCTGGTGCTGGAGAAGATCCCGCCCTCCAGAGCCGAAGAACTGGCCGGTCGCAAATCCTGAGGCTGCCTGTGCCCGATGGCCGTGTGGTCATTCCCGCAAGCCCCACGACAGGTGTCGGTTGCCCCCGGGATCCTGGCTAGCGTTGGTCCAAACGGCGCATTCCGCAGCCGACACTCCCCGCCAGCCATGGCCAATCTGCTCGATCAACTCGCCGCGATGACCGTGGTGGTCGCTGACACCGGCGACATCGAAGCGATCCGCCAGTTCACCCCTCGGGATGCCACCACCAATCCCTCGCTCATCCTGGCCGCCGCCCAGATTCCCGCCTACCAGGAGCTGATCGATCGCTCCCTGCGGGAGTCGAGGCAGGCGGTCGGCCCCGATGCCGGCGCCGATGTTGTGGTGCTTGAGGCCCTCGACGAGATCTGTGTGACCTTCGGCAAGGAGATCCTCAGGATCGTGCCGGGCCGGGTCTCCACCGAGGTGGACGCCCGACTCAGCTACAACACCGAGGCCACCATCGCCAAGGCCCGCAAGCTGATCGGCCTCTACAACGACGCCGGCATCAGCAACGACCGGGTGCTGATCAAGATCGCCTCCACCTGGGAGGGCATCCGGGCGGCGCAACAACTGGAGAAGGAAGGCATTCACTGCAATCTCACCCTGCTGTTCTCCTTTGCCCAGGCCGTGGCCTGTGCCGAGGCGGGGGTGACCCTGATCTCTCCGTTTGTGGGCAGGATCCTGGACTGGTACAAGAAGTCCACCGGCCGTGAGTCCTATCCGGGGGCTGAAGATCCAGGCGTGGTGTCCGTGACCCAGATCTTCAACTACTACAAGACCTACGGCTACAAGACCGAGGTGATGGGGGCCAGTTTCCGCAACGCTGACGAAATCATCGAGCTGGCCGGCTGCGATCTGCTCACGATCTCTCCAGCTCTGCTGGACGAGCTGCGCAGCACCGATGGGGAGCTGGAGCGCAAGCTCAACCCCTTCGACCTGCCCCCCACTGAGGCCCAGATCCACCTGGATGAGGCCGGTTTCCGCAGCATGCTGGCCGACGACCGGATGGCCACCGAGAAGCTGGATGAGGGGATCCGCGGCTTCTGCAAGGCGATCGAGACCCTGGAGGCCCAGCTGGCCCACCGGCTGGCGGAGCTGGAGGGCGGGGCGGCCTTCGGCCATGCCGTGCAGGAGATCTTCCTGCTCAACGACCTCGATGGCGACGGCTGCATCACCCGTGAGGAATGGCTGGGCAGCGATGCGGTGTTCGATGCCCTCGACACCGACAAGGATGGTCGCCTCGCGCCCGAGGATGTGCGCGGCGGCCTGGGGGCCGCCCTGGCCCTGGCCCGGCCCCTGTGATTGCGGCCCACGGCCTTAATCCGCTCTTCAACTGGATGGTTGATGGTGGGTAGATTCCCTGCGGTTTTCCCGACGCTGTGAACGCACTCGACACCATGCGCGCCCTTGCCAGCAAAGGTGAGGTGATGACCGTGGAACCCGGTGAAACCATCTTCCACTCCGGTGATCCCGGCGATTGCATGTTCGGCCTGCTGGAGGGACAGGTGCAGCTCAGCTGGAACGGTGAGGAGGGCCATGAGTTGATCAACGCCGGAGACGTGTTCGGTGCCGGAGCCCTGGTGACCAGCGAGCACCGCCGCTACGGCAACGCCAAGGCGGTGAGCCCATGCCGGCTGCTGGTGATGAACCGCGAGAAGTTTCTGTTTGCGGTGCAGGAATCGCCGATGTTCGCCATTGAGCTGTTGGGCTCGATTGACCAGCGACTGCGTCAGCTCAAGGACTGCACCAAGATCTAGCCCCGCTGGAACAGCAGCCGGCGGATGGCGCGCTGGGCGATGTCGCCATAGCCCATCTCGCCCGAGAGGATCTGGGCGATCCGCTGGGGAGCGGTGGGTCGCTTGATGCCCAGCTGATAGCCCACCCTCGGGACCCGGTAGAACACCTGGGCGATCCGCCGGCCCCAGGCCATCGACTCGCCCCACTGCTGGCGCATCGCCGTGCTGTAGCCCGCCAGGGCCATCTGATCGCCGTTCAGCCAGCGCTGCATGGCTTCGGCGGCGCGGCAGCCACTCAGCAGGGCCGGCCTGAGCCCCTCGGCCAGAAAGGGGTCACAGAGGGATGCGGCATCGCCAGCTACCACGATGCCGTCGCCGTGCAGGGGGTGGTGGCCGTCCCACACCCGCAGCCGGCCCTGGCAGCGCTCGCCGCTGCCGGCCGCAAAGCCCAGGCTGGGCAGCAGGCGGTTGAGCACCGCATCCGCTTCCTCGAGGGCGGCGGTCTCCTCCAGGGGGCGGCCAATGAAGTGCCCCAGGCCGATGCTGAAGCCCCCCTCGCGGGGAAAGGCCCAGCAGAAGCCCTGGGGCACCAGCCCGAAGCCGAAATGGGCCGTGCCTGGATTCTGCACCGTGCCCTCCACCTCCACCGACACGGTGGTGGCATAGCGGGGCTGGCGGGGGCCCAGGCCCAGGGCCGCCGCGTGGCGAGAGCCGGAGCCATCGGCCAGCACCACCGCCCGGGCCCGCAGCTGGCGGGGCTGCCCGTCGCCCTCGCTGGCGACCACATCCAGGCACCAGTGCTCGGCCGCCTTCTCGATCCGCTGCACCCGCACCCCGGGCTCAAAGGCCGCGCCGGCGGCCAGAGCCTGCTCCACCAGGAAGGCATCGAGGCGGGAGCGGCGCACGATCCAGAAGGGCGAGCTGCCCGGCAGCTCGGCGATCACCGGATCGTCCAGGTCCCAGGTGAAGCGCACCCGCTCGATCACCGCCTCCACCACCGGGCTGAGGTCGAAGGGGAACCAGTGCTGCACGGAGGCGGCCATGCCGCCGCCGCAGGGTTTGTGGCGTGGAAAGGGGGCCTGGTCGACCACCAGTACCGAACGCCCCAGGGCAGCCAGATGGCAGGCCGCGGCACCGCCGGCGGCGCCGCCTCCCACCACGATCACATCCAGCAGATCGGGGCCCGGGCTGCTCAAACCTTGAGGATCTCAGCCTCCTTCTCAGCGAGGTGCTTGTCGAGTTCGGCGATGTAGCGGTCGGTGAGCTTCTGCACCTTCTCCTGCTCGTCGCGGCTCTGGTCCTCGGAGAGATCCCCCTCCTTTTCCTGTTTCTTGATCCGGTCGATGCCGTCGCGGCGATTGTTGCGCAGCGCCACCTTGCCCTCTTCGGCGTATTTGGCGGCGATCTTGCAGAGCTCCTTGCGCCGGTCCTCGGTGAGCGGCGGGATGTTGATGCGGATCACCTTGCCGTCGTTGTTGCAGGTGAGGCCCAGGTCACTCATGGCGATCGCCTTCTCGATCAGTCCCATGGCCCCCTGGTCAAAGGGCTGGATCTGAATCGTCTGCGAATCGGGTGTGGAGAGGCTGGCCAGGGACCTCAGTGGTGTCTCGGCGCCGTAGTACTCCACGCTGATCTTGTCCAGCAGGGAGGGGTTGGCCCGCCCGGTGCGGATGGTGTTGAAGTTGCGCAGGGCGGCTTCCACCGACTTGCGCATCGCGGCTTCCAGATCCATGTCGGTCGCTCAGGCTGGGGGCTCAGGGATGGATGCGCGTGCCGATCGGCTCACCGCGCACGGCCCGGCCGATGTTGCCGGGACCGAACAGATCAAACACCACGATGGGGATCGCGTTGTCCTTGCAGAGGGCAATGGCGGCGCCGTCCATCACCTCCAGCTCACTGCTGAGCACCTCCAGGAAGGAGAGGCTGTCGAAGCGGCGGGCGTCGGCGTGCTTGTTGGGGTCCTTGTCGTACACGCCGTCCACCTTGGTGGCCTTGAACACCACGTCGGCGTTGATCTCGGCGGCGCGCAGGGCGGCGGTGGTGTCAGTGGTGAAGAAGGGGTTGCCGGTGCCAGCGGCGAAGATCACCACCCGGCCTTTCTCCATGTGGCGGATCGCCTTGCGGCGGATGTAGGGCTCGGCCACTTCCTGCATCGAGATGGCGCTCTGCACCCGGGTGGGCACGCCGGCGCGCTCCAGGCCGTCCTGGAGGGTGATGGCATTCATCACCGTGGCCAGCATGCCCACGTAGTCGGCCGTGGCCCGGTCCATGCCGGCTGCAGAGCCCTTCAGGCCGCGGAAGATGTTGCCGCCGCCAACCACGATCGCCAGCTGGGTGCCGTCGGCCACGCAGGCGGCCACGTCGGCTGCGATCGACTGCACGATGGCCGGATCGATCCCGTAGCCCTGCTCGCCCATCAGCGCTTCGCCGCTGAGCTTGAGGAGAACGCGCTTGTAGCCCATCGGCACCCCTGATCCGCCGGAGCGTAGCAACGGCCTTGCGTGCCTCCGCCGCTTCCGCTTCCGTGACCCAAAGCGGCCAAGCCATGCAGCCAGCCCAGCCTTCGCCCTGGTCCGCGCCGCGCCCCTCCGGGGTGCTGCTGCGGCTCACCCTCTCAGCCCTGGAGTGCGCCAGCCACGACCCCAGCATTTGGCGAGAGGCCGAGGTGCACCGGGCTGTGCTGGTGAGCGGTCTGTCGGTGCTGGTGAATGGACTGGCGCTGCTGCAGCGCGATCTGGATTAGGGGCTGGATTCGGGACTGGCTGGAACCGGGCACGTTGTCTCGCCGTCCATTAGCGCGCTCCTGGCCGTGTGCAGGGACACAGCGGGGATGTCGGCATCGGCCTTGAGCAGGGCGTTGATCCAGTCGTCAGCGAAGTTCTGGCACAGCATTCCGGCAGCGAGCAATCTGCACACTGTGGATCCGCTCCCTAGCAGGAATCCGTACCAGAATGCCTGCTTGTCCAAGTCCTGGGCGCGGGCGCCGCTGGGCAGGGCGGCCAGGCCAGCGGCCAGGATCCCAGGGACGAGGCGCTGCCAGCGGTGGACCTGCGGCATCGGGAAACACGGACGGAGGAACCATCCCTTCTCTAGCCGCTGGCTGGGGCCCCGGCCGCCGCGCCTTTGCCTTTTCATATGGATGGAATCAGCTGGGGAGATCGCGGTGAGGTCAGCCGGTATGCCATCTGCCCCGGGGGTGATGCCGCTCCAGCCCTGGACGATCTGGATCGCCAACGGTGCCAGTAACACTCTGCTCCCGACGATTGTGTTGTGGCTGATCAGCCTGACGTTTCGATGGGGATGGCATAAGCGTTCACCGCATTCAGACCATCGTGGGCATGCACCCCGTCGACCGTCCGATCGATCCGGTTCTCGGCCACCGGATGGCCGGATGCCGGTCATCGGCTTCGGTGAGGGAACACCCCAGCGGCGGGTCTGACTCCAGCCTGGCCATGGCATCGGCCGAGGCTTATCGCTTCTCCATCGTCTGGCGCTGGAGCTGGGTCACCACGCCATCGCGTTTGAGCTGGCCAAGGGCCACGTTGATCCGGCCCGCCATCGCATCACTCAATGTGGGCGAGAAGGCAAACGCCTGCGACTGGGGATGGATGTCGCGCAGGGCCAGGCCGAAGCGCTGGTGGGACAGCTGGGCCAGCAAGTACTCCAGCTGGATCGTGTCGGCCACCACCGCATCCACCCTGTTCTCAGCCAGCAGGCGGTCGGCGTCGGGCACGCGCTTCAGCTCCTGCAGCTGGATCGGTGGGCGCAGGCCGCCGCTGTTCAACGCCTCGAGCAGGTCTGCGCTCACGCTGCCCGGCCGCACCGCCACCCTGCGGCCCGCCAGGTCGTTGAGAGTGCGCAGGATGGTGTTGGCCGTGTCCTGGGTGCCGCGCACCACGTTGATCGTGACGTAGCTCACCAGCAGCGAGGCGCTCACGATCCGTACCAAATAGGCGAGCACAACCAGTCCGTGCCCGCGCGACGTCACCACCACCGTGTTGGTGCCGGGTCCGGTGGCAAGCACCTGGAAGATCAGGGCGAACCCGCGCCGCCGTCCTACCGGCCAGGCGGCGGGTTGGCTGCCGCTGCGCTCCACCTGCCACACCGCCACGCTGATCAGGCTGATCACGGCCACATAGGCCAGAAGCAGACGGATCAGATCGGGCGCCAGCAGCGACTGCAGCAACGACAGTCCCAGATCCAGCCGGTTGCGCCGGGTGATCACCCCCAGTCCCGATTCCTGGAATGGCAGCGAAAAGCGGGTGTTGCGCAGCCGCTCCGGCGACACGGTGAGGCAGCCGATCGCAACATCCAACTCGCCGCGTCGGGTGGCCTCCAGCAGGGCGGCGGTGCTCTCGCCTACCACCAGCACGTAGGGCAGCTTCTCCTGGTCGGCAATGCGTTGCCAAAGCTCCACCGCCAGGCCGCTCCAGCTCTCCTTCTGCCGGTAGGAGCAGGGCTGGGAGCCATCGGCCGCTCCCACCCGCAGCACCGGCGCCGCCTGGGCTGGCACTGCTTTGGCTGGCACTGCCTGGGCTGGGCCAGGCCCCATCTGCCATGCCGGCAGCGGGCCCGTGGCCAGGATCAGCCCGATCGCCAGGGCCCGCAATTTCGCCATTGGCCAAGGCTACGCATGCCGGGCGCTCCACCCCCCTGGGCAGCGGCGGTGTTGACGTCCCGCTGCAGAGGTTGGCAGCTGCGGCCTCAGAACTCAATCCCCCGCTGGGCCTTCACCCCCTGCTCGCGGAAGGGGTGGCGCACCAGCTTCATCTCGGTGACCAGGTCGGCGCACTCCAGCAGGGCCGGCGGGGCGCCGCGGCCGGTGAGCGCCACGTGGGTGAGCTCGGGCCGCTGGGCCAGACCCTCCAGCACCTGCTCCACCGCCAGGTAGCCCAGCTTGAGCGCCACGTTCACCTCATCGAGCACCACCAGCTTGCGGCTGGGGTCGCCCAGGTAGCTGAGCGATCGCTCCCAGGCGGCCTGCACCAGGGCTCGGTCGCGCTCGCGGTCCTGGGTTTCCCAGGTGAAGCCCTCCCCCAGGGCATGCCAGGCCAGGGCATCGCCGAACAGCTCCAGGGCCTTGGCCTCACCCGGCTGCCAGCCCCCCTTGATGAACTGCACCACCGCCACGCTCTCGCCGTGGCCCAGGGTGCGCAGCACCAGCCCGAGGGCCGCGGTGGTCTTGCCCTTGCCGTCGCCGGTGAACACCAGCACCAGGCCCTTCTCCAGGTTGCGCTCGCCCACCCGCTGGCGCTGCACCTCCTGGCGGCGGGCCATGCGCCGGCGGTAGGCCTCCTGGTCCCGCTCGGGGGCCAGCTCACCGCCGGGACCCAGGTCGGCGGCCATCTGGTCGAGATCGGTTGACGGAGGGCTGGCCAGAGGGGTGGCGAGATGGGTCGCCACCGGTGCCGGGGCCTGATCCGGGGATGTCGCTGTTTCGCTCAACGATGCCGCAGCTGTGGATCGGAGCAGTCTGGCGGGCTCAGGCCACCTGCTGCCGGGCCCGCGCCAGGGCCGCATCCACGGCCTGCTGCTGGTCGCGGCGGGTGATCCAGTGGTGGTACGTGCGGGTGTGGATCGCCACCGAGTGACCCATCATCCGCGCCGCCACCGTGTCGGGCAGGCCCACGTGGATCGTGCGCACGGCCCAGGCGTGGCGCAGGTCGTAGGGGGTGATCGGCAGGCCGTAGCGCCTGAACTGCTCGGCCACCCGCCGGCCCGCCTGCTGCAGGGTGGTGCGGCCCAGGTCGGTGCGCACCGCCGGCAGCAGCTGCGGATCACGGCCCAGGCACTCCAGGCCGAAGCGCTCCACCCACTCCGGCTGGAACGGCCACACCTGGTGTTCGCCCGTCTTGCTCGTGGGCAGCACGCGGATCACACGGTCGCCCCCCGGCGCCAGGGCCGTGAGGTCGCAGAAGAACACCTCATGGTTGCGCAGGCCGTAGGTGGCCATCAGGCCGTAGGCCAGCCGCCAGGCGGGGTTGGGGATGAGCTGCTGCCACTGCAGGATCTGGCTGTCACTCGGCAGCTGGCGGAACTGGGCGCGGTGCAGGCCGTAGCCCGTGGCCCGCTGCCGCCAGTCGGCGGGCAGGTTGAGCCGCAGGTGCTGGGCCAAAGCCGCCAGGGCGGTGGCGCCCTGCTGGCGGCTGCGGCTGCCGGTGGGGTAGCTCTCCAGCACCCGCTCCAATAGCGGAGTCGTCACCCGAGGGTCGCCGTCCTCAGCGGCGACCTGGGCCAGCCGCCGCAGGTAGGGCCGGTAGGCGGCCGTCCAGGTGGTGCGGCTGCCGGCGGGATTGGGGTGGCGGGCGGGATCGGCCCGGAAGGCCTGCTCAAACCCCAGCAGTTCCTCCGCCAGACAGCTGCTGGGCCGCGGCTTGGGGCTGGCCCTGGGCTCGGGGGCGTCTGTCGCGGTAGGGGGTGGCACGGGCCGGCCCCAGCGCTGCCAGTCGAACTGCTGGCGCTGCAGCTCCGCCAGCACCTGGCGCAGCTGCCGGGCAGCCTCCGCCAGGCCGGCCTCGCTGGCCGGCAGCCCCAGGCTGATGCGCCGCACCGCCGGGCCGCCGCTGCCGCGGCGCGGGGGCAGGGGGCCGCGCAGGCCCAGGCGCTCGCCGCGGCGCTCGATGCGCAGACTCACACCCGCACCGGCCAGGGCGGCATTGCGGGCGGCCAGCATCGGATCCAGCGGATGGGCTGCTGGCTCGGGGCTTGCCTGGGAGCTGAGGGCAGCGCTGGTGGGGGAGCTGGTGTGGATGACGGGCCCCAGCAACGTGAGCGGCCCGACCTTATCGATCGCCCACCGGGGCTGTCGAGGGTGGGTCGTCCAGGGGACACAGCTGGGCCCGGGCCGCCAGCGTTACGCTCTGGGCGTGCGCCGTAGGGAAGGAAGGCATGGCCAAGGTTGGCGTGCTGTTGCTGAATCTGGGAGGTCCGGAGCGGATTCAGGACGTGGGCCCGTTCCTGTACAACCTGTTCTCCGATCCCGAAATCATCCGCCTGCCCAATCCGGCCCTGCAGAAGCCCCTGGCCTGGCTGATCAGCAGCCTGCGGGCCGGCAAGTCGCAGGAGGCCTACCGCTCGATCGGTGGGGGCTCTCCCCTGCGGCGCATCACCGAGCAGCAGGCCCGCGAACTGCAGAGCAGCCTGCGCCAGCGGGGCATCGAGGCCACCAGCTACGTGGCGATGCGCTACTGGCATCCCTTCACCGAGTCGGCGGTGGGTGACATCAAGGCAGACGACGTCGACGAGGTGGTGGTGCTGCCCCTCTACCCCCATTTCTCGATCAGCACCAGCGGTTCCAGCTTCCGTGAGCTGCAGCGCCTGCGCCAGGCCGATCCGGCCTTCGCCCGCCTGCCGATCCGCTGCATCCGCAGCTACTACGACGATCCCGGCTACATCGGTGCGATGGCCGGGCTGATCGCCAGGGAGATCCAGGCCTGCCCCGACCCCACCACGGCCCACGTGTTCTTCAGCGCCCACGGCGTGCCCAGGAGCTATGTGGAGGAGGCCGGCGACCCTTACCAGAGCGAGATCGAGGCCTGCGCCCGCCTGATCATGGAGCGGCTGGAGCGGGATCTCGGCCACACCAACCCCTACACCCTCGCCTATCAGAGCCGGGTGGGGCCGGTGGAGTGGCTGCGGCCCTACACCGATGATGCCCTCCACGACCTGGGCGCCCAGGGGGTGAAGGACCTGGTGGTGGTGCCGATCAGCTTCGTGAGCGAGCACATTGAGACCCTGGAGGAAATCGACATCGAGTACCGGGAGATCGCCACAGAAGCCGGCATCACCAACTTCCGGCGGGTGCCGGCCCTGGACACCACGCCGGCCTTCATCGAGGGCCTGGCCCAGCTGGTGCAGCAGGCCCTCGACGGCCCGGAGGTGAACCTCGACCAGGCGGCGGCCCTGAACACCAAGGTGAAGCTCTATCCCCAGGACAAGTGGGCCTGGGGCTGGAACAACAGCTCGGAGGTCTGGAATGGCCGCCTGGCGATGGTGGGCTTCTCCGCCTTCCTGCTGGAACTGCTGAGCGGACGGGGTCCCCTCCATGCGTTGGGCCTGCTCTGAGGGTGCCCGCTGGCGGCGGGCGACTGGTGTGATGGCGGCGCTGGGCCTCACCCTGGGGGTCGCTGTCGGCCCTGGATCACTGGTTGTCCAGAGCAGCAGCGGCAGCGTGTGGCGGCTGGGCGTGTTCCCCGTGGTGAACTTCGCCGGCTACACCAGCCACTTCGGCACCCGCACCGGCCCCTGGGGCCGGGTGGAACCCCACTACGGCCTGGACATCGCCGCGCCCCTGGGCTCGCCGATCCGCAACTGGTGGGGCGGTGTGGTGCAGAGCGTGATCAACGACGGCACCTGCGGCCTGGGCCTGGTGATCCGCTCCGGGGAGTACGAGCACATCTATTGCCATCTCTCCGGGTCGGTGCAGGGCGGGGTGTACCGCAGCGGGCCGGTGCAGCTGCGCCAGGGGCAGATGGTGCGCATCGGCACGCTGATCGGCCATGTGGGGGTGACCGGCCGCAGCACCGGCCCCCACCTGCACTGGGGCATGCGCTTCCGCGGCGACTGGATTGATCCGGCCCTGGTTCTGCGGCAGATGGCCCGGGCCCGGCGCACCGCCGCCCATGCCCCAACCGCGCCCCCAGCACCTAGGGTTGCCCTATCCCGTTAATCGGCTGCAGCCGTGACGCTTTCGCCCCTCACCTCTGCGGACCTCTCCCCTGCAGATTCCTCCGCCGTGCAGGGGAATTCCGATGGCGTACAACCCCAGCGGGTGAGTGGTGGCTACGCCCTGATGGATGCCCTGCGGCGCCATGGGGTGAAGCACATCTTCGGTTACCCCGGTGGGGCGATCCTGCCGATCTACGACGAGCTGCACAAGGCTGAATCGCGCGGCTGGCTCCAGCACATCCTCGTACGCCACGAGCAGGGCGGTACCCACGCGGCCGACGCCTACGCCCGGGCCACCGGTCAGGTGGGGGTGTGTTTCGGCACCTCGGGCCCCGGCGCCACCAACCTGGTGACGGGCATCGCCACCGCCCACATGGACTCGGTGCCGATGGTGGTGATCACCGGCCAGGTGCCCCGGGCCGCCATCGGCACCGATGCCTTCCAGGAAACGGACATCTTCGGCATCACCCTGCCGATCGTGAAGCACTCCTGGGTGGTGCGCGACCCGCGCGACATCGGCCGGATCGTGGCCGAGGCCTTCCTGATCGCCGCCAGCGGCCGCCCGGGCCCGGTGCTGATCGACGTGCCCAAGGACGTGGGCGTGGAGCAGTTCGACTACGTGCCCGTGGAGCCGGGCACGGCGATTCCCAAGGGCTTCCGCCAGCCCCCCAGCCCCCAGCCGGAGGCGATTGATGCCTCGCTGGCCCTGATCCTCCAGGCCCACCGCCCCCTGCTCTACGTGGGTGGAGGGGCGATCAGCAGCGGCGCCCACGCCCAGGTGCGCCAGTTGGCCGAGCGCTTTCAGATTCCCGTCACCACCACCCTGATGGGCAAGGGCGTCTTCGATGAGAAGCACCCCCTGGCGGTGGGGATGCTGGGCATGCACGGCACTGCCTACGCCAATTTCGCCGTCACCGAGTGCGATCTGCTGATTGCCGCGGGTGCCCGCTTCGACGACCGGGTCACCGGCCGCCTGGATGGTTTCGCCCCGAGGGCCCAGGTGATCCACATCGACATCGACGCCGCCGAGGTGGGCAAGACCCGCCTGCCGGATGTGGCAGTGGTGGGCGATGTGCAACAGGCCCTGAAGGCCCTGTTGTCCGCATCCCAGGGGCAGGCCGGCGATGGCCGCACCCAGGCCTGGCTGGGGCGCATCGCTGACTGGAAGCAGCACTACCCCCTGGTGGTGCCCGAGCCCGTGGGAGAGATCGCCCCCCAGGAGGTGGTGCTGGCCCTGCGGGAGCTGGCCCCCGATGCCTACTACACCACCGATGTAGGGCAGCACCAGATGTGGGCCGCCCAGTACCTGAACAACAGCCCCCGCCACTGGATCAGTTCGGCCGGCCTGGGCACGATGGGGTTCGGCATGCCCGCGGCGATGGGCGTGCAGACGGCCTTCCCCGACCAGCAGGTGATCTGCGTGGCGGGGGACGCCTCAATCCTGATGAACATCCAGGAGCTAGGCACCCTGGCCCAGTACCACCTGCCGGTGAAGGTGGTGGTGCTCAACAACGGCTGGCAGGGGATGGTGCGCCAGTGGCAGGAGAGCTTCTACGACGAGCGCTATTCCGCCTCGGACATGACCGCCGGCATGCCCAATTTCGAGGCGCTGGCCGAGGCCTTCGGCGTGCGTGGCATGCGGATCACCGAGCGCAGCCAGCTGCACCGGCAACTGCAGCAGGCCCTCGATCACCCCGGGCCGGTGTTCATCGACGTGCAGGTGCGCCGCAACGAGAACTGCTACCCGATGGTGCCCCCCGGCGCCAGCAATGCCCAGATGGTGGGCCTGCCCAGCCATCCCGAGCTGGCTATCGCCACCACCCGCCAGTGCAACAGCTGCGGCACCAGCACCGAGAGCGCCCATCACTTCTGCCCCAGCTGCGGCGCCAAGCTCTGATGGGGGGCAACCGCTTGCTGCCCCGCGTCAATGGGCCCCTGCTTCCCGCCGTGGTGGTGCAACTGCTGGTGTGCGTGCTGCTGGCGCTGCCGGCCAGCAGTGCTGCGGCAGAGCTGCGCCAGGTGCGCAGCGGCAGCGTGTTGCAGGTGGGCGACAGCAACCGCAGCTACAGCGTCCGCCTGGCCTGCATCGCCGTGGCAGACGACCAGGAGGAAGATGCCGTGCGCTGGCTGAGGCAGGCCGTGGCCCGTGGCACCCGCCTCAACCTGCGTCCCTTCGGTGAGCACGACGGAGAATTGCTGGCGCGGGTCACCATCCTGCCCAGGGGTCAGCGTCCCGGCCAGGATCTGGGTGCTGGCCTGGTGGCGGCAGGCCTTGCCTCGCCCCTGGCCATGGAAGCTGCCGATCCGGCCTGCCGGGCCCTGTCCTGAATGAGCCTCAACCGCACGGCCAAGGGCATGGTGTTGGTACCCACCCTCCTGCTGGGGGGAGCCTTCCTGGCCGCGGGGGTGTGGAGCGACGGCCCGGCAGAGACGAATCGGGCCCTGGCGCTCAGCCTGGGGGGCTTGTTGATGGCTGCCGGCCTGCTGGCCCAGCTGCTGCCCGAAGGCAGCAGCCAGAATGATTCGCCTCCCTGATCCCTCAGCTTGATCAGCGGCGTGGCTGCTGCTGGGGCTGGGATTTGGCGGCTTTCTCCACCTCACTCAACACGCCGTCGACGAATTTCTTGTCGGCAGCGGTGAGCCGGTCATAACAGCCCTGCTTCACCCGGGCCACAATCTGGATGATGGAGCCGTTGGCGATCTGTTCGGTGCTCAGTTTGCCGGCGCCGGCCACCTGGGAGCCATAGCGGTTGGTCACCAGGAAGGTGATGGCCTTGGCACTGGCGATCACCGCTTTCTCCACCGGCAGCTTCTCCGCCACCGCCAGCTCACAGGAATTCACCGCGGCGGTGAGGGCAAGGTCATTCATCAGCTCCATCGGTGCGGGCTTGGCCGCGGCAGCAGGGGCCTGGGCCCGGGCTGGTGCAATCGCCACAGTGGCGGCCAGCGGAACCGTGACCAGCGCAGCGGCAGCGGCTGGGATCCAGGCGGGGGAGAAACGCAACACGAAACCCGGAGGAACAGTGGGTGACGCACCACTGTGCCACCAAAAGAGGGGCGCTCCCAGTGCTTCATGCCGTTCACAGTTCCGGCCAGCCAGCCCGGCCAGCGCCAGAGTTCGGACGGCTGCTGCGCTCCCATGGGATCCGATCGCGTCTCGCTGGAGGTCCATCCAGTCGATGGCCATGCCTCCCCGGCCGTTTCCGCAGGGAGGCGTTCGGCCCTGGTGGTGCCCTTCGCCCAGGTGGGCCTGGACGCCATCCCCCAGGTGGGCGGCAAGAACGCCTCCCTGGGCGAGATGATCCGGGAACTGGGCGGCCGGGGGGTGCGGGTGCCCGATGGCTTCGCCACCACCGCCGACGCCTACCACCACTTCATCGCCAGCAATGGCCTGGAGGATCGGCTGCATGCCCTGCTCGATGGCCTGGACAGCCACGACATCGCCGCCCTGCAGGCCGCCGGGGCCGCCGCCCGCTCCCTGCTGCTGCACGCCCCCCTGCCCGCTGATCTGCAGGAGGCGATTGTCACCGCTTATCGCCAGCTGGCTGCTGGCAGCCGGCTGGCTGGTGATCCGGCGAACGAGCTGGCCGTGGCGGTGCGCTCCAGTGCCACCGCCGAAGACCTGCCCGATGCCTCCTTCGCCGGCCAGCAGGAAACCTTCCTGAACGTGCAGGGGGAGGCGGCCCTGCTGGCGGCCTGCCGGCGCTGCCTGGCCTCCCTGTTCACCGACCGGGCCATCTCCTACCGCCAGCTCAACGGCTTCGACCACTTCGAGGTGGCCCTCTCGATCGGCGTGCAGCAGATGGTGCGGGCCGACCTGGCCGCCTCCGGGGTGATGTTCAGCATCGACACCGAGACCGGCTTCCGCGATGCGGTGCTGCTCACCGCCGCCTACGGCCTGGGCGAGAACGTGGTGCAGGGCACGGTGAACCCGGATGAATACCTGATCTTCAAACCCACCCTGGAGCAGGGCTTTGCGCCGATCCTGCAGCGGCGCCTGGGCTCCAAGGCGATCCGCATGGTGTACGCCGATCGTGAGCTCAGGGGCGGCGGTGGCGCTGAACCGGGCTGTGGCGCCACCCGCAATGTGCCCGTGCCGGAGCGGGAGCGGCGCCGCTTCGCCGTCAGCGACGCCGAGGCCCTGCAGCTGGCCCGCTGGGCCTGCACGATCGAGCAGCACTACAGCTCCCGGCGGGGCACCCCCACGCCGATGGACATCGAGTGGGCCAAGGACGGCCACACCGGCGAGCTGTTCATCCTCCAGGCCCGGCCGGAAACCGTGCAGTCGCGCCGGTCCGCATCGGTGCTGCGCAGCTGGCACCTGGAGGCCGGGCCGGGGGGCGGCGGTGCCGAGCTGCTCTGCCGCGGCCGGGCGATCGGGGCGTCGGTGAGCAGTGGTCCGGCCCGGGTGATCCGGGACCCCTCGGAAATCCAGCGCTTCCAGTCCGGGGATCTGCTGGTGACCGAGCGCACCGACCCGGACTGGGAGCCGATCCTCAAGCGGGCCAGCGGCGTGGTGACCAACCAGGGGGGACGCACCTGCCACGCGGCGATCATTGCCCGGGAGATGGGCATCACGGCCATCGTCGGCAGCGGCGACGCCACGGAGGTGATCGCCGACGGCGAGCCGATCACCGTGAGCTGCTGCGAGGGCGACGAGGGCCGGGTGTACCGCGGCGTGCTGCCCTTCCGGGTGGAGGAGCAGGAGCTGGCCGATCTGCCGGCCACCCGCACCCGGATCCTGATGAACGTGGGCAACCCGGAGGAGGCCTTCAAGCTGGCGGCCATCCCCTGCGACGGCGTGGGCCTGGCCCGCCTGGAGTTCATCATCGCCAACCACATCCGCGTGCATCCCCTGGCCCTGCTGGAGCCGGCGCGGGTGCGGGATGCGGCCGAGCGCCACGCCATCGCCCAGCTGGTGGCGGGCTATGGCGAGCCAGCGGAGTACTACGTGGATCTCCTGGCCCAGGGCATGGCCCGGATCGCCGCCGCCTTCTACCCCCGGCCGGTGATCCTGCGCTTCTCCGATTTCAAGAGCAACGAGTACGCCCGCCTGCTGGGCGGTGCCGCTTTCGAGCCCGATGAGGAGAATCCGATGATCGGCTGGCGCGGCGCCTCCCGCTACTACGCCCCGGCCTTCCGGGCCGCCTTCGCCCTGGAGTGCCAGGCCCTCAGGCGGGTGCGTGACGGGATGGGCCTCACCAACGTGATCCCGATGGTGCCCTTCTGCCGCACCCCCGAGGAGGGGGACCGGGTGCTGGCCGAGATGGCCGGCCAGGGCCTGGTGCGCGGTGAGAACGGCCTGGAGGTGTATGTGATGTGCGAACTGCCCAGCAATGTGATCGCGGCCGAGGCCTTCGCCGCGCGCTTCGATGGCTTCTCGATCGGCTCCAACGACCTCACCCAGCTCACCCTGGGGCTCGACCGCGATTCCGTCCTGGTGGCCGAGCTGTTCGATGAGCGCCACGCCAGCGTGAAGGCCATGATCGCCATGGCGATTGCCACGGCCCGGCGCTGTGGCCGCAAGATCGGCATCTGCGGCCAGGCCCCCAGCGATCACCCCGACTTTGCCCGCTTCCTGGTGGAGCAGGGGATCGACTCGATCAGCCTCAACCCCGACGCCGTGATCCCCACCCGCCTGGCGGTGGCGGCGATCGAGGCGGATCTGGGGCTGACTGCCGCCTCGCTCAGCGCTGCTGGCTGAGGCTGATCGCCTGGCCGGGTACGGGATCGATCAGTCGGCACCCCCCCTGGCCAGTGCCGGCAGCAGCGGCCTGGAGGGACGCGCCAGCCTCGGCCGCCGATCCCTTCTGCCAGAGCAGCCGGCTGAGCAGGCCGGAGTAGCGCACGTCGCCGCCGCTGGTGCTGGCCAGCACTGTGTGTGGCTGGAAGCGCCGCATCAGCTCCGGCAGCACACTGCGGCCCTTCACGAAAGCTCCGGCCACTGGCAGTCCCAGGTCCACCACGGGTGTGATCACCACATCGAGGGGCCGGGGCGGCAGCTGCTCCGGGCCAGGCAGGAAGCCGTGGGGCTCCAGGTAGAGGCTGGCGCTGCTGTGGCTGAGCAGGTAGCCGTTTTCCACCGCCGGCACCGCTGCCCCGGCCGTGGCCTCGATGCGCAGTGGTTCGCCGTCCGGGCTGGCCACCGCCCTGCTCTGGCCTGGGCTGAGGGCCTCCACCTGCTCGAAGCCCAGGGCCCGCACCCTGGCGGCAGCCTGGGGCGAACCCAGCACCGGCAACCGGCGGTCGAGACGCTCCAGGGTGGGCGGGTGGCAGTGGTCGGGCAGGCCCTGGGTGAGCAGCAGCAGATCCAGGGCCTCGGGCATGGGCCAGGGGGATCCCATCTCCCCGTTGAACAGCCAGGGGCCGGGCGGAAACACCAGGGAGCCCACCAGCCAGGGGTCCACCAGGATGCGCAGGCCGGCCATCTCCAGCAGCCAGCCATTGGCGCCGAAGTAGGTGGCTGTGAAGGGCAGGGGAGCCGTGGGGGTGGCGGTGGTGGCCGGCTGGGGCGGGGCGGAGCTCATGGCACCGGCACGGAGAAGGACAGCTGCCACACCTGCAGGGCCAGGCTGAAGCCCCGCAGGGTGCTGATCACCGCCAGGGCCACGCAGAGGGGACAGTGGCTCAGCGACATCGGTTCAGGGCCATCGGTGGCACGTGGCCAGGGAGACCCTCAGCCTGGCAGAGCCGGGCCGGGGCTGAGGCCTGCTGAAATGAAGATGCCGCGGCGTTGCTCCACGGCAACCTGTTGCCTGGGGAGTGAACCGTGCTGCGCCTGAGCGAGCTCAAGCTTCCCCTCGACCACAGCGATGCCGAGCTCACCGCGGCGATCTGCCGCCGCCTGCGCCTGCGGCCCGAGCAGCTGCGCAGCCAGCGGCTGGTGAAGCGCAGCGTCGATGCCCGCAGGCAGCGGCCGATCCGGCTGGTTTACAGCCTCGACCTGGAGCTGGCCCTCTCGCCGGCAGCCGAGGCGCGCCTGCTGGAGCGCTTCCAGGGGGATCCCCACCTGCGCCCCACCCCGGATGAGCGCTACCGGCCGGTGACAGCCGCGGCCGACTGGCAGGGCCCCCGGCCGGTGGTGGTGGGTGCCGGCCCCTGCGGCTATTTCGCCGCCCTGCTGCTGGCCCAGATGGGGCTGCGGCCCCTGCTGCTGGAGCGGGGCCAGGCGGTGAAGCAGCGCACGGCCGACACCTTCGGCTTCTGGCGCGGCGAGCGCCCATTCAATCCTGAATCCAATGCCCAGTTCGGGGAGGGCGGTGCCGGCACCTTCTCCGACGGCAAGCTCTACAGCCAGGTGAGTGAGCCCCGCGCCTACGTGCGCAAAGTGCTGGAAGAACTGGTGGATGCCGGCGCCAGTCCTGAGATCCTCACCCTGCACCGTCCCCATATCGGCACGTTCAAGCTGGCCACCGTGGTGCGGGGGCTGCGCTCCCGCATCGAGGCCCTCGGCGGCGAGGTGGCCTTCGGCAGCCGGGTGAGCGCCCTGGAGCTGGAGCCGGGCAGCCGGGCGGTGCGCGCCGTGGTGCTGGCCGATGGCGGCAGGATCCCTGCCACGGCCGTGGTGCTGGCGGTGGGCCACAGCGCCCGCGACACCTTCGCCTGGCTGCACAGCCAGAGCGTGGCCATGGAGGCCAAGCCCTTCGCCATGGGCGTGCGCATCGAGCATCCCCAGCCCCTGATCGACCGGGCCCGCTGGGGGGCGGCGGCGGGTCACCCCCGGCTGGGGGCGGCGGAATACAAGCTGGTGCACCACTGCCGCGAGCCCGCCAACCTCGGCCGCGATGTGTACAGCTTCTGCATGTGCCCCGGCGGCCTGGTGGTGGGCGCCACCTCGGAAGCCGGTGCCGTGGTGACCAACGGCATGAGCCAGCACTCCCGCAACGAACGCAATGCCAACAGCGGCATCGTGGTGAACGTGACCATGGCCGATGTGGAGCCCTATGGCCGCTCTGCTGGCGATCCGCTCGCGGGGGTGGCCTTTCAGCGCCACTGGGAGCAGCGGGCCTTCGCGGCCGGGGGCAGCAGCCTGCGGGCCCCGGCCCAGCGCCTGGCGGACTTTCTTGCCGGGCGTCCCAGCGTGGACCCGGCACCCACTCCCGAAGGGCCGGCGCCGGCGGAAGGGCTGGCCGTACAGCCCTCCTGTCAACCGGGCGTGCTGTTCACGGATCTCGAGCCCTGTCTGCCCGGATTCGTGACCTCGGCCCTGCGGGAGGCCCTGCCCTGCTTCGATCGCACCCTGCCGGGATTCTGCCGGCAGGATGCGGTGCTCACCGGGGTGGAGACCCGCACATCCTCACCCCTGCGGCTGCTCCGCTGCCCGGATTCCCTGCAGTCGGTGAACACCCCCGGGCTCTATCCGGCGGGCGAAGGGGCCGGTTTTGCCGGGGGCATCCTTTCGGCCGCCATCGACGGGATCAAGGTGGCGGAGCAACTGGCCCTGGCAGTGGTGCACCAAATGGCCTGAACCGCCCGACTGGGCTGGGTCAGGCCCAGTGAACAGCGAGGCGCTTCATTCCTCGTCGTCTTCGGCGGTGCCGAGGGGCACCAGTTTGATCTGCTTGCGGCCGAGTTTGATCTCGAATTCGTCGCCGGGCTCCAGCCCCAGCTGGGCCGTATAGGCCTTGCCCACCATCAGGTTGCCGTTGAATTGCACCTTGGTGAAGAAGCTCAGCTTGCGGCCACCCTTGCCGCTTTTGGCGGGAGCGCCCAGATCCACCCCCTTGGCATTGAGCAGGGCTTCGTAGAAGGCGGTGAAGTTCAACCGCTCTGTGCCGTCCTTCTTGTAAGAGACATATCCGCAGGCCCGAACGAGGTCGGATTTGGATGCGTCGGAAAGCTCTTTGACCTTGGCAAGCAGGTCTGTGCCAGTGAGCATGGAATGAACTATGCAGCAACTGCATTATTGCCTATCTTTCCGCCCATCTGCAAGGGAGGCTGAAGGTGTCTCCTTCGCAATTGGCTTGTTGAATGCTCTCCTGGCCGCGCCACTGTGGTGGTTTTGTCGTCAGCTCTGGGCCACAATTCCACTCCACTGCACGGCCTTGACCCCATCTCTGCGCCAGGAATGGAAGAGTTCAGGTTCGGCCACCGTGCAGAGAGGGCACCTGGCAATGCGCTCCGGCTTGATGCCCAGCAGCTCCAGCTGAATGCGTGCGGCCTGACGAATGTCCAGTCGATCCCTGTCCGGCTCCGGATCCTCCCCCAGGGCATGGCCCGCGCCCAGAATCTCCAGCTCCTGGCTCAGGGAGGGCTCCTGGATGCTCTCGCCGCTGTCCGCCTGCAGCAGGGGGGTGATGCTGGCGGCCACCTGGCGGGTCACGCTGTGGTGCACCTGGTAGTTGGCGCCGCTCACGGCGGGCCCCAGGGCCACCAGCAGATCTGCCGCCGCACTGCCAGCGGCCACCAGACCGGCCACTGCCTCCGCCAGGATGCCGCCGGCCACTCCCCGCCAGCCGGCGTGGCAGGCCGCCGTCGCGCCCCGCACGGGATCCGCCAGCAGCACGGGCGTGCAGTCGGCACCGCACACCCACAGGCTCTGGCCACCGGTGTCGCTGCGCAGGCCGTCCGCCTCCGGCCAACCGGGCCCAGTGGCTGCGCTCGCTGGCAGCACCAGGTTGCCGTGCACCTGGCGGGTGCGATGCACAGTCACGCCGGCGCTCAGGTAGCCCGCCAGCTCCTCGGGGCCTCGCCCCTGCCACTGGCGGGTGAAGAAGCCGTGCTCGAAGCCGGCCAGCAGGTCGGCCTGCAGGTAATAGCCCCCATAGCAGCCCACCCAGGTCCAGCCCGGCAGGGCGTTGAAGGCGCTGTCGGGGCGGTTGAACGGGGGCTCCACGGCTTCGGCCATCGACGCGGGTGCTGGGGTCAGGGGTCAGGTAGATCCTGCAGCAGCCAGAAGCCCTCGAAGCGCTGGTCGCTCTCCTCGGCCTGCACGGCCAGGAACTGCAGGCCGCCGGCCTGCTCCCGGGCCAGGGCGAAGGCCTGGCGCGCCGCCTCCGACTCCTCCTCGGCGAGGGTCCCCAGCGACCAGCGGTCCTCCAGGCCCGCCTCCAGCACCAGCAGGCGGCCATCGATCTCCAGGCGCACCGGCTCCAGGCCAGCCAGCCAGCCGGCAATCGCCAGGGCCCTGCCCTTTCCGAACAGCCGGATGCCGGGAACCGAGGCCTCTGGATCCACCCCGGCCGGCAGGGGTACCAGGCCCTGGAAGCTGCTCTGCCACTGGCCCGCACTGCCCAGGGCGGCCACGGGCAGGCGGGCCCAGCTCCAGCGGTTGCCCCGGGCCGCTTCCGGCAGGGGCACCGGCACGGAGCGGATGGCGGCGGGCGCCGGGGCCAGGGGACCCACCATGTAGCCCGCCAGCGTCGGGTACACCTCCCGCTGGCGCTGCTGCAGCCAGCTCACCAGGGCATAGGTGCGGCGGCTGGCCACCAGCTCCATGCCCAGTCCCTCGGCAGCCCGCTGCACCATCGTGCGCATCGAGGCCCGCCAGCAGCGCAGGCGCTTCGGCGGCGCGAACCCAGCCTCCCGGCTGGCGGTGAGGGCCTGCTCCAGAGCCTCCCGCAGCCAGATGGAGTTCACGCTGCCGGCGGGGCAGGTCTCAACCCACTGAAAGGACTCACCCTGCGCCCGGCCCTCACTGTCCACCTCCGGGGTGGAGCAGATCAGCAGTTCCCAGCGCTTTTTGCCGTCGCCATCGAGGATGGGTCTGGAGTAGTAATCCAGTTCCCAGTCCGGACCGATGGCCGTGCGGCCGCCGGCGGAGCTGGTGGCGGTGCTGGTCATCCGGCCTGCTGCTCCTGCTGGCGCAGCAGCGAGCGGGCCCGGTTGGCCCGGTCCTCCGCTTCGGCCATCACCTGCTCCCTGGCGATCAGCAGTTCGCCGGGCTGGCCCTCCAGCAGGGCGGTGTTCAGGGCGATCCGCCCCCGCCCGGGATCCAGGTCGGTGATCAGGGCCCGTAGCCGGTCGCCCTGGTCGAACACCTCGCGCAGGTCGCGCAGCTGGCCGCCACTGATGCAGCTCTGGTGGAGCAGGCCGCTGATGCCACCCAGATCCACAAAGAAGCCATAGGGCTTCACCGAGGCCACCACGCCTTCCACCAGCTGCCCCACCTCCAGTTCGGCGAAGCGGGCTGCGGTGGCGGCCTTCTTCTCGGAGAGCACGAGCTTGCGGGTTTCGGGATTCACCTCCAGGAAGGTGACGCCGAGGGTCTTGCCCACCAGGGCCTCATGGTTCTCGCCCTCCTGCAGCTGGGAGCGGGGAATGAAGCCGCGCAGCCCCTCCAGGTCACAGGTCACGCCACCGCGGTTGAAACCGTTCACCTGCACCTGCACCACCTTGCTGTCCTTCTCCAGACCCCGCACCTTCTCCCAGCTGTGGCGCAGGGCCAGGGCCCGGGCACTCACCGTGACCATGCCGTCGGCGTTCTGTTCGCGGGTGACCAGCACCTCCACCTCGGTGCCCTTGGGAAAGCGCTCCTTGAGGTTGGTGATCACCCCCAGGGCCGCTTCCTTCTTGGGCATGAAGCCGGGGGCCTTGCCGCCGATATCCACGTAGAGGCCATCACTCTCCAGGCCGATCACCGTGCCGGTCACCACCTCGCCGGTGGTCCCAACAAAGTCCTGCTCGTCCAGGGCGGCCAGGAAGGCGTCGGCGTCAAAGTCGAAGTCGTCCACGCTGCGGCTCACCACGGTGGACTGGGGCTGGGCAGCGGCAGCGGGTGCGCGGCCGGCGGCCCTGGCTCCCTGGCCGGATGGGGAGCGGCCGCCGGTACGGCCTGGGCCTGGACCCAGCAGGTCGGCCATGGTGAGGCCGGCCATGTCCCCCAGATCGAACAGCTCGTCATCGCTGCGCGCTGGGGGCGCCGAGGCGGACTGGGGAGTGGGGGGCTGCGGCGATGGGGCCTCAGGTGCGGGGCTCTCCCCAGGGCCGGACGGCGTGGGGGCCTGCAGAGCGGCCGGCGGCTCCGACGCGTCCTCCCGGCGCGGCTCGTCTTTCTTGATCATCAGCACCTGGGGCGGCCGGCGCTGCGGCGGCGTGGCCTGGGGCCGAGGCGTGCCGGGAGGAACGGGCCTGCCTGGGGACGGTGCCCCCTGGGATGGGGGCGTTGGCTTGCCGGATCCGGCCATCTCCGCGGGGACTGACAGCCGCACACTGTAGGCAGCTGAACCCATGGTGATGTCGCCGGAACGCCATCTCGCCCGCCTCTCCTGGACCCAGGTCCGGCAGCTGGCCGCCCGCGAGGGCAGCACCGTGGTCTGGCCCTGGGGGGCCGTTGAACAGCATGGCCCGCACCTGCCGCTGGGCACCGACGCGCTGTTCGCCGAGCGGGTGCTGGAGGCGGTGCTCCGCGCCCTGCCCCCCGATCGGCCGATCTGGCGGCTGCCGGCCCAGATGCTCGGCTTTTCCCCGGAGCACCTCAGCTTCCCAGGCACCCTCAGCTTGCCTGCTCCCCTGGTGCTGGAGCTGGTGAGCACGGTGGGTTCGCAGCTGGCGCGGGCCGGCTTCCAGCGGCTGGTGCTGTTCAACGCCCATGGCGGACAGATCGCCCTGCTGCAGGCCGCGGCCCGCCAGCTGCACGAGCAGGTCCCTGCGCTGGGAGTGCTGCCCTGCTTTCTCTGGAGCGGGCCGGAGGGGGTGGCGGAACTGATCCCCGAGCCCGAGCGCCACCAGGGGCTCCATGCCGGCCTGGCCGAAACCAGCCTGATGCTTCACCTCGCCCCGGAGCAGGTGGGCCCGCTGCGGCCCCGGGACGGTTCTCTGCCGTCGGGTCCCCCCCAGGGCTGGGAGCTGGAGGGCGCCGTGCCCGTGGCCTGGCTCACCGCCGAGCTCAGTGCCAGCGGCGTGATCGGCTCGGCCGCCGGCGCCGATGCCGCCCTGGGCGCCGCCCTGTTCGAGCGCCTGGTGGCCGGCTGGACCTCCCGCTTCGAGAGCCTGCTGGGCAGCGACTGGCCGCCCCGGCGACGCCAGGGATCAGCTCTGGAGCGGGATCCAGCTGAAAGCCGGTGATGCTGGTTACAGTCAGCCGATCAGACCTCGATTTGCGGCCGTCATGGTGTCCGTGACCACCCCCTCGCAGCCCAGCTCTGCAGTAGCTGCTGCCGCCCCTGGAACCAGCCCGGAGGCTGCTCTCCCCGATTTCAGCAGCGCGGACTACAAGGATGCTTACAGCCGCATCAATGCGATCGTGATCGAGGGCGAACAGGAAGCCCACGACAACTACATCTCCATCGGCACCCTGTTGCCCGACCAGGCCGAGGAGCTGGCCAGGCTGGCTCGCATGGAGCTCAAGCACATGAAGGGGTTCACCGCCTGTGCCAGGAACCTTGAGGTCACGGCGGACATGCCCTTCGCCAAGGAGTTCTTCGCACCGCTGCACAACAATTTCCAGGCCGCCCTCGCGGAGGGCAAGGTGACCACCTGCCTGTTGATCCAGGCCATCCTGATCGAAGCCTTTGCGATCTCTGCTTACCATATTTACATTCCTGTTGCCGATCCCTTCGCGCGCAAGATCACCGAGGGTGTCGTCAAGGACGAATACACGCACCTCAATTACGGTCAGGAATGGCTGAAGGCCAATCTCGAATCGGTCCGCGACGAACTGATCGAGGCCAATCGGGTGAACCTGCCCCTCGTGCGCCGCATGCTCGATCAGGTGGCGGGTGATGCCGCCGTGCTGCAGATGGACCAGGAAGATCTGATGGCTGATTTTCTCAGCTCCTATCAGGAAGCCCTGATGGACATCGGCTTCACGGGCCGGGAGATTGCCCGCATGGCGGCCGCTGCCCTGGTGGGTTGAGCGGTTTCCCGTTCTCTCCCGCCCAGCGGGGATCCCGGCCGGCCACCCATGGCAGGATGTAGCGTCGGCCACATTCCCCGGGTGTGCCCATGTTTGGCCTGATCGGTCACTCCACCAGTTTTGAGGGGGCCCGGGTCAAGGCCCGTTCGCTCGGCTACGACGACTTCGCCGACGGCGACCTTGATATGTGGTGTGCCGCTCCGCCCCAGCTGGTGGAACGGATTTCGGTCACCGGTCTCACCGGCAAGACGATTGAAGGTGCCTACATCGATTCGGTGTTCGTGCCGGAGATGCTGCGCCGCTTCAAAACGGCCAAGCGCAAGGTGCTCAAAGCCATGGAGCTGGCCCAGAAGACCGGCATCAACATCACGGCCCTCGGTGGCTTCACCTCCATCATCTTCGAGGACATGAACCTCCTGCGGGAGGAGCGGGTGAGTGCGGTGGAGCTCGACTGGGGGCGTTTCACCACCGGCAACACCCACACGGCCTGGGTGATCTGTCAGCAGGTGGAGACCAGTGCCCCCCGACTGGGCATCGATCTCTCCCAGGCCAGGGTTGCGGTGGTTGGGGCCAGTGGCGACATCGGCAGTGCCGTGTGCCGCTGGCTGCAACGCCGCGGGGTGGGCGAACTGCTGCTGGTGGCCCGCAGGCCCCAACCCCTGATTGATCTGCAGCAGAGCCTGGGTGAAGGAACCATCCTGGCCCTGGATGAAGCCCTGCCCCAGGCCGATGTGGTGGTGTGGGTGGCCAGCCTGCCCCAGAGCCTGCAGATCGATACCGCCAGCCTGTGTCGTCCCTGCCTGATGATCGACGGCGGCTATCCCAAGAATCTGGACAGCAAGGCCGCGGCCCCCGACGTGCATGTGCTCAAGGGCGGCATCGTGGAGTTCTGGCAGGACATCGGCTGGCAGATGATGGAGGTGGCCGAAATGGCCAAACCCCAGCGCCAGATGTTTGCCTGTTTCGCTGAGGCGATGTTGCTTGACTTTGAGGACATCCACACCAACTTCAGCTGGGGCCGCAACAACATCAGCCTGCAGGCCATGGACCTGATCGGCGCAGCCTCCCTGCGCCATGGCTTCCGGGCCCTGGAGCTCGACCCCGCTTCCCTGCCCGAGCCCAGCCTGGCCACGGCCTGATCCCGCCGGCCATCCCGTCCCCCTCCCCCACGCCCCACCCCGCCATGGCCCGTCGCGCCCTGCTGGACTTCGAGAAGCCTCTGGTGGAGCTGGAGGAGCAGATCGAGCAGATCCGCCAGCTGGCCCGCGATTCCGAGGTGGATGTGAGCCAGCAGCTGCTGCAGCTGGAAACCCTCGCCACCCGGCGCAGGCACGAGATCTTCGCGGCCCTCACCCCTGCCCAGAAGATCCAGGTGGCCCGCCACCCCCAGCGGCCCAGCACCCTCGACTACATCCAGGTGATCTGTGATGGCTTCATCGAGCTGCATGGCGACCGCTGCGGCTCGGATGACCAGGCGCTGGTGGGGGGAATCGGCCGGATCGGCGACCGGGGGGTGATGCTGATCGGTCACCAGAAGGGGCGGGATACCAAGGAGAATGTGGCCCGCAACTTCGGCATGGCCTCCCCCGGCGGTTACCGCAAGGCCATGCGTCTGATGGACCATGCCGATCGCTTCCGGCTGCCCATCCTGAGTTTCATCGACACCCCTGGCGCCTACGCCGGGGTGCTGGCCGAGGAGCAGGGACAGGGGGAGGCGATCGCCGTGAACCTGCGGGAGATGTTTCGCCTGCGGGTACCCATCCTGGCCACCGTGATCGGCGAGGGCGGCTCCGGCGGGGCGCTGGGGATCGGTGTGGCAGACCGGCTGCTGATGTTCGAGCACAGCGTCTACACCGTGGCCAGCCCTGAAGCCTGTGCCTCCATCCTCTGGCGGGATGCGGCCAAGGCGCCGGTGGCGGCAGAGGCCCTCAAGATCACCGGCGCGGATCTGCTCCAGCTGGACCTGGTGGACGCGGTTCTGCCCGAACCCTCGGGCGGCAATCACTGGGCGCCGCTGCAGGCCGCCGAAACCCTCAAGGGAGCGTTGCTGGAGCAGCTGGACCTGCTCGAGCAGCTCAGTCCCGAGCAGCTGAAGGAGCAGCGCTACGCGAAATTCCGGCGCATGGGGCGCTTTCTGGAAGGGGCGTCCCCAGAGATGGTTCAGACTGCTTAAGGTCTGTCGGGATCAGTTGTCTGCGGATGCTGACCCAGCCGTTCTGCCCGCGTTCGCTTGCCTTCTGTCCTGATCACTGGTGCATCGCGCGGCATCGGTGCGGCGGCAGCCCGCCGCTTCGCCTCCGCCGGCTATGACCTGCAGCTGCTGGCCCGTCCCTCCGCCGGTTTTGACCAGCTCGTCCACGAGCTGAAGGCCGATGGCCATGCCGTGGAGCAGCAACACCTCGACCTTGGGGATCCCGGGGCCATTGCACCGGCCCTCGACGCCCTGGCTGAACGGACACCAGCTCCCGATGTGCTGATCAACAACGCCGGCATGGCCTACACCGGCAGCCTGGCCGAGATGCCTCTGCACCACTGGCAGGCGCTGCTCCAGCTCAACGTCACAGCGGTGTTCCAGCTCTGCCAGGTCCTGCTGCCCCGGCTGCGCGCCCATGGCGGAGGACACATCATCAACGTGAGCAGCCACGCCGCCCATCAGGCCTTCCCCGACTGGGGGGCCTACTGCGTGAGCAAGGCCGCCCTGGCCTCGCTCAGCCGCTGCCTGGCGGTGGAGGAGCGCGCCCATGGGATCCGCGTCAGCACGCTGACCCTCGGTGCGGTAAATACGCCCCTCTGGGATAGCGAAACGGTCGCCAGTTCATTCGATCGGCGTGCCATGCTTTCCCCTGGGCGGGCCGCCGATGCCCTGCTGTACCTGGCCCAACAGCCCGCCACTCAGGTGGTGGAAGATCTCACCCTCATGCCCGCCGCTGGCGCGCTCTGAGCCTCTCCATGACCTCCACTCTGTCTTCCGGCTTCACCCCTGCCAGCGGTTCCGCTGCCATCGCCCCCGAAGCCGGACCCCTGCCCGTGAGCCTGCGGATTCGCCAGCGCCTCGACGAGGCCGGTGTTCCCTATTTCGCCAATGACAACATCGCCGAACAGCTGCTTGAGGGTGAACTCGAGCAGTTGGAGATCGAGGTTGCCGGCAAGGTGCGGGAGCTCCTGCGGAGCCTGGTGATTGACATCGATAACGACCACAACACTGAGGAGACGGCCGAGCGTGTCGCCCGCATGTACCTCCACGAAGTGTTCAAGGGCCGCTATCACCACCAGCCCAAGATCGCCAGCTTCCCCAACGTGAAGCAATTGGATGAGATCTACACGGTGGGCCCGATTTCCGTGCGTTCCGCCTGCTCTCACCACCTGGTGCCGATTCTGGGCAACTGCTGGATCGGGATCAAGCCTGGTCAACGGGTGATTGGCCTCTCCAAGTTCTCCCGGGTGGCTGACTGGGTGTTCTCCCGGCCCCACATCCAGGAAGAGGCGGTGATGATCCTGGCCGATGAAATCGAGCGGCTCTGCGAGCCCGAAGGTCTGGCCGTGCTCGTCAAAGCCCAGCACTACTGCATGAAGTGGCGCGGCGTGAAGGAACCGCAGACCAGCATGGTGAACTCGGTTGTGCGGGGTGCCTTCCGCAAGGACGCCAGCCTGAAGGCTGAGTTCTTCGAGCTGGTGAAGCAGCAGGAGTCGATGCTGTCCACCTGAATCGCGTCAGCGGCCAGGTTGTTTGGCTCCGCTGGGCCATTCAGGTGCCCGGTCGCACCGGGCCCACCGGGGGAGTGGCCTGCCGCTGCGGCGGCGATGCTGCCCCGCTCACCACCACCAGCATCACCTGGCTGCCCAGATCGGCAGCGCTGAGTCGGTAGCTGGGCCCCTGGGCCGAGCTGATCCAGATCCAGTGGGAACCGCCAGGGCTGAGCCGGTACCAGTGAAAGGCCGTGGGCGGCAGGCTGGCGAGCAGATCGGCGTCCAGCCTCGCCTGCAGCAGGCTGCCTTCCAGGGCTTCGCCGCTCAGCACCAGGTTCTGCAGGCCTGCGATCTGCTGTTGCACGGCCGACTCCTGCGCCAGGGTGGCGCTGATCTGGCCGCGCAGAGCCCGGATCTGGGCCTGGGGATCGGCGCTCACTCCCGGCACACAGGACAGTTGCCCGTCCACTAGGGAACAGCCCACCAGGTCCTGGCCCCGGGCTGCCAGCGGCAGCATCCCCAGCACACTGGCGAGCACCAGGGGCAGCAGGCGGGGGATCGGCATGGCTGGAGAGCTCTTGTGCTGGCCAACCTAGGCGCGTTCACTGGTGCGCACAGCCTCCAGCAGGGCTCGCACCTGGTCCAGGTCCTTGTCTCCCGGCGCCCGTTCCACGCCGCTGGAAGCATCCAGGCCGGTGGGGCTGAGCTGCCCCAGCACTGCGGCCGCCCGGCTGGCCGTGATTCCGCCCGCCAGCCACCAGGGCAGGGCCGGCTGCCAGTCCTGCAGCCATTCCAGCGGGATGCGATGGCCCGTGCCCCCCAGCTGGTCCGGCACCCAGGCGTCGAGCAGCACGGCATCCACCGCGCCGGCGTAGGCATCCACCCGGGATCGGTCGGCGGGCTGGCGCAGCCGGATCGCCTTCCACACCGCGCAACCGAAACGTTGCCGCAGCTCCAGGCAGCGCTCCGGGCTCTCCTGGCCATGCAGCTGAATCACCCCGTGGCCCTGGCTGGGCTCCAGCGGTGCCAGCTCGTGGTCGCCGGGATCGGCGCACACCAGAACGCCCAGGCAGCTGGGCGAGGCCGCCCGCACCGCCGCGAACAGGCCAGGCCGCTGGGCAGGGGCCAGCCAGCGGGGGGAGTCCGCCACGGCGATCACGCCGATGGCGTCCACGCCCAGGCCGGCGATGGCCGCCGCCTGGGCGGGCTGGCGCAACCCGCAGATCTTCAGCAAGGGTGCAGACACGGCTGATCGGCGCGACGGAGGGGTTTCTAGGATCCGGGAAATGAGGGCCGCACCGCCGGCTGAACCGGGAGATCGGCCAGTGGGCGAGGGTTGGCAACTGCTGAAGATCAGGGGGATCCCGCTGCGCATTCACCCCAGCTGGTTCCTGATCCTGGGCCTGGCCACGATGGCCTTCCACCAGCACTACCGCATCCAGTTGGCCAGCGATGGGCTGCAGGCGACGGCCACCCCGCTGCTCTGGGGCCTGGCCCTGGTCACGGCGGTGCTGCTGTTCCTCTCAGTGGTGCTGCACGAGCTGGGTCACTCCCTGGTGGCTCTCAGCCAGGGAGTGAAGGTGAAGAGCATCACCTTGTTCATGCTGGGCGGTGTGGCCAGCGTGGAGCGGGAATGCAGCACGGCCATCGGCTCCCTGCTCGTGGCCGCGGCTGGCCCGGCCGTGAGCCTGGTGCTGGGTCTTTCCCTGCTGGCCGGCAGCCACGCCGCCGCCCATCTCGCCCCCTGGCTGGGGGTGATGGTCACCGAACTCGGCACCCTCAACCTGGTGCTGGCTCTGTTCAACCTGCTGCCGGGGCTGCCCCTGGACGGCGGCCTGATCGTGAAGGCGCTGGTGTGGCAGGTGAGTGGCAGCCAGCGCCGGGGGGTGGAGGTGGCCAATGCCTCGGGCCGCCTGCTGGCCTTGGCGGCGATCGGTCTGGGGGCCTGGCTGCTGCTGCGGGGCGCCGGCATGGGCGGCGCCTGGCTGATGCTGCTTGGCTGGTTCGGCCTGGGGGCCGTGCGCAACCAGCAGCAGATGCTCCAGCTGCAGACCGTCCTCACCAGCCTGAAGGTGAAGGATGCGGCCCGGAAGCGTTTCCGGGTGCTGGAGGCCAATGCCAGCCTCCGCCAGCTCAGTGACCTGCGCCTCAGTGAGGCCAGTCCCGTCGGTCCGGCCGACTGGCTGCTGGTGTGCGACCGGGGCCGCTGGCAGGGGGTGGTTGACGATCGCACCCTCCGGGAGCTGCCGGTGCAGCGCTGGGACAGCGACCGGGTGGCGGATCACCTCGAACCCCTGAGCAGCCTGCCTGGCATCAGTGCCGAGGCACCGCTGTGGCAGGCCGTGCAGGAACTGGAGGAGCGCAACTGCTCACGGCTGCTGGTGCTGAGCCCGGCCGGACTGCCCTCCGGCACCCTGGAGCGCCCCGAGCTGGGCGAGGCGGTGCTGGGCCGGCTGGGGGTGAAGCTGCCCGAGCCCCTGCTGCAGGCCGCCCGTCGCCAGGGCACCTATCCCCTGGGGCTGGCCCTGCCCCAGGTGGTGCGGGCCATGGTGGCCTCCGGGGAACTCTCGGCCTCCCCCAGCCGGTAGCGCTCCAGTCCGGCCGCGATCGCCGCCAGTTCCACGGCCCGCAGGGGCTCCTGCCGGAACGGCGGCAGGGGCAGGAACGCGGCGGCCGAAGCCAGAAGCAGCTGCTCCAGCTCCGCCCCGCGGGCCGGCAGCGGGGCCAGAGCCGGGGCTGGCCCGCGGAACACCTCACCCCACAGCTGCCGATCCACCGCCAGCTGGATCGTTCCGTGCTGCAGCAGCCGCCCGCCGCGCCAGAACTGGGCACTGCCGATGCGCTTGCTGCCGTCGGCGTGGACCAGGTCGGCGGCGGTGCTGCTGGCAAAGCAGTTGCTGCCGGCGAGGGAGGCGGGGGCGTTACCGAAGGCGAGCGGCTGGCCCAGCTCCAGGAACACCTGCTGCAGCCAGAGGCAGGCCTGGCGGTAGGCCCGCTGGCGGTCGCCGGGGGGCTGGGGCCAGATCAGGGCGTAGGTGAGGTCGCCGCCGTGCAGCACGGCCTGACCGCCGCTGGGGCGGCGCACCAGCTCCAGTCGCCCCGCTGCTGCCAGCGCGTGCCAGTGCTCGGGAATGCGCCGTTGGTGCAAGCCCAGCGAGAGGGTGGGTCGTTGCCACTGGTAAAGCCGCAGGGCAGCTCGCCCCTGGGCCAGCAGCCAGTGGTCGATCGCCATCTGCCACGCCCCCCCCAGTCGGCAGGAGGGCAGCAGGCGCGTGTTCAGGGATGCTGAGGCCTCATCCATGGCTGCAGCCCGATGCCTGCCCTGCTCCAACTGCTCCCCGTTCTACCGCTGGGGCTGTTGGCCGGGGTGCTCTCCGGGCTGCTCGGCATCGGCGGTGGGCTGGTGTTCTCGCCGCTGCTGCTGCTGCTCGGACTGGAGCCCCACCAGGCCCTGGCCACCAGCACCCTGGCGATCGTGCCCACCACCCTGGCCGGCAGCGCGGTGCACCTGCGCAATGGCAGCCTGCCCCTCCGCCAGGGGCTGGTGCTGGCCACCACCGCTGCCGGCTGCGCGATCGGCTTCAGCCAGCTGGGTGGCCTGCTGGCGGGCAGCTCCTTGCTGTTGCTGCAAGCACTGCTCTACGGGGTGCTGGCCTTCACGCTCCGGCCCCGCTCCCAGCTGCAGGCTGCTGCCACGACCAGCCCCCCGTCCTGGCTCGCCCTGGCCGGGGTGGGCAGTGTGGCTGGCCTCACCAGCGGCCTGCTGGGGGTGGGGGGCGGGCTTTTGATGGTGCCGCTGCTGGTGCAGGGGCTGGCGATGGACATCCACCGGGCCGTGCGCCTGAGCACCCTGGCGGTGCTGGCCTCCTCCGGGGCCGCCAGTGCCGCCTTCGTGGGCGAAGGCCGGGGCGAACCGCTGCTCGGTGTGGTGCTGGGGGCAACGGCGGCGCTGGGTGCCCGCTGGGCGGCGGCCCGCCTGCACCGGCTGGGGGAGGCCCAGCTGGTGTGGTTGCTGCGGGCCCTCACGCTGCTGGTGGCCTGCGACAGCGGCCGGCGAGCGCTCCAGGCCCTGGCCCCCGCAGCGCTCGCCGGCTGAAGGACCAGGGCGTTCAGTCGAGGGAGTCCCAGAAGGCGGTATCCACCTCCAGCCCGAGCACGGCGGCCATCTGGGTGAGGGTCTGGCGGCAGTTCAGGCCTTGCCCCCGGGCCCAGTCATCGAGCAGGAACAGGCGGTGGGTGAGCCAGAGCTCCAGGCTCTCGGGGGCAAAGCGCAGGCCTTCACTGCGGCTGAAGCCGTGGGGCAACACCATCGCCACATGGCGGCTGAGCTGGCCGGATGTCCGCTCCAGCACCAGCGGCAGCCAGGGGTGGCAGGCGTCGGCCCGCAGGCTCCACAGTCTCACCTCCGGCACTTCCGAGAGCTCGCGCGGGTCGTCATCGGCCCGGGGCCAGTGGAGCTGCAGCTCCAGCCGGGCACCGGCCTGGAGCAGGGAGGCCGGTGGAAGGGCGGCCCAGCTCTCCAGGGGGCCCAGATCCAGGGTCTGGATCTGGGCTGGGGAGATCGACACGGCGGCCGGCGGCTCGGCGGTGGGCGTCAAGAGCTGTGACAGCAGGTGCGAGAAACCTCGACCGTAGCCAGCCGAGGCCGAACAATGGTGCCGACGTGCCTCCAGTTTTCCCGATGGTTTCCGCCCTCAGCCAGGCCCAGGTGCTGATCGCCCTGGTGGTGGCCGCCCATGCCGGCGTGCTGGCCGTGCGCCTCTGCTTCAGCCTCTACAAGGCCTGATCGGCTCTGGGCTGGCTGGCCTGCAGCACCCGCCGGTCCGCCGCGAACTCCGGCCTGGGCCTGTTGCCGAGACCTCCATCCCCCCTTGGCAGCGCACCGGATTCCCGCTAGAAGCGAGGCATCATTGAGCAGCGGTCGCCTTGAGGCAATCCTCCAGGACATCAGCCAGATCGGCGGCCAGATCCCGTGTAGGTCTGGTTGGCCGTGCCCCTTCCCGAACTGCCGCCCGTGCCCAACCCCCACGGGCCGGATCCGTGCTCCAATCTGCGGCCCCCCCGGCCGGCGCCGATCCCTTCTCTGTCCCTGGCCCCCGCGCCACGCTGCTGGAGGCCGGGGCGGCGGTGAGCCTCTCCAGCGAACGCCGCGATCTCCATTGCAGCGTGATCGCCCTCACCGTGAAGCTCGGCCTCGTGCTCCTGGCCGGTGTGAGCCTGATGCGGCTGGCCGGTGCCTACCAGGAACGCATGGACCGCCAGGGGGAGCTGGCGGCGGTGTTGCAACTGGAACAGGCCAAACTGGCCAAGGCCCGTGAACGCTTTGATGCCCTGTTCGGTGTGGACGGAGAGCAGCGACTGATCCGTGAGCAGAACCAGTGGATCGCCCCCAATCGCCTGCGGGTTGTATGGAAGTCCTCACCCCAGGTGCAGTCCGGTCAGAGCAATCCCAGCCAGTCCCTGCCCACCCCTGCACCCAACCCCTGACCCTCTGACGGAGATGTCTGTCTGTTGAGCGGCAGGAGCGGTCGCTGGTCGGCCTTGCCAGCCGGTCCTTAGGTTGGGCCGCAGCTGAAATCCACCCCGCTCCATGGCCGAGACTGCAACTCCGGGAACGGTTCTGATCACGGGCACCACCTCCGGTGTGGGCCTCAATGCCACCCGGGCCCTGGTGGAGCGGGGATGGACTGTGATCACCGCCAACCGCGATCCCGTGAAGGCTGGCGCTGCGGCCGACGCCCTCGGCATCCCCCGCGAGCGGCTTCACCACCTGCGCATCGACCTCGGAGATCTGGACAGCGTGCGCACTGGTGTGGAAACCCTGGTGGCTTCCGTGGGCCAGGGGCTGGACGCGCTGCTCGTGAACGCGGCGGTCTACAAGCCGCGGCTGAAGCAGCCGGAACGCTCACCCCAGGGCTACGAGATCTCGATGGCCACCAACCATCTCGGCCATTTCCTGCTGATTCAGATGTTGCTGCCCGAGCTGGAGAAGTCGCAGCACCCGTCCAGGCGGGTGGTGATCCTGGGCACGGTGACGGCGAACTCCAAGGAGCTGGGCGGCAAGATCCCCATCCCCGCCCCCGCGGATCTGGGCGATCTCAGCGGTTTTGCCGCCGGGTTCAAGGCCCCGCTGGCCATGGCCAACGGCAAGCCCTTCAAGCCCGGCAAGGCCTACAAGGACAGCAAGCTCTGCAACATGATCACTACCCAGGAGCTGCACCGGCGCCTGCACCAGTCCACCGGAATCGTGTTCAGTTCCCTCTACCCGGGCTGCGTGGCCGATACCCCCCTGTTTCGCAACACCCCCAGGCTGTTCCAGACGATCTTCCCCTGGTTCCAGAAGAACATCACCGGCGGCTATGTGAGCCAGGCCCTGGCCGGCGAACGGGTGGCCCAGGTGGTGGCCGACCCGGAGTTCGCCGTGTCCGGGGTGCACTGGAGCTGGGGCAACCGCCAGAGCAAGAACGGCCGGCAGTTCAGTCAGGAACTCTCCGACCAGGCCAGCAACCCCGACACCGCCGCCAGGGTGTGGGATTACTCCCTGCAGCTGGTGGGGCTCACCTGACCGCCAGCACGGCCGGGCTCAGAGGCGTCGGCGGAAGCCGTCCTGGAACGACGGCCCACCCTCCTCCGCCTTGGTGAGTTTCCACACATTGCGACTGATCCGGCGGGCCCGCAGGCCACCCCGTTCCACCATGGCGCCACCGGGGCGGGCCCCCAGCAGAACGGTTACTTCGGCGGTGCTGAGCGGAGCCCCGGTGCGCAGGGCCAGGTCGGTGAGCTCCAGGCGCTGGCGCAGGGCTGGCAGGTCGGCGCTGCCGCCGTCATCCCCCTCCGACCAGATCCAGGCCGATTCACCGCCGGCCGCTCCGCCGATGTTGCGGATCAGCCCCAGGCCGATCAGGGCCAGTGCCTGCTCGGGCTTGATGCCCTGGGCTGTGGCTTCCGCCAGCCAGTCGGCCATGGCCGGGACAGTGGTGCCGTCATGGCTGCCCTGGGCAACGGCCTCCTGGGTGAGGGGTTGAGCGGTGCGCGGCTTGCTGGCCATGGCGGAACAGCGACTGGCCGGACGGTACCGGCTTCTGCCGGCCAGACAAGGGCCGGGAGTCCCGATGGCGCGGGTTAAGATCCGGCATCGCTGGACAGGGTTGATTTGCGCCCAGGGCCGGTGGTCACGACCGCTCGTCAGGGCCACGTCCTGGTCAGAACGTGCAGCTCTTCCAGTCGCTCCTGCCTGTCTGCTCCCTATCCCAGCGGGACGTTCGGGCAGACGCATCCACCCCATCCACCCCATCCACTGGAGTTTCCCTCGCCGAAGCCAGCCACTGGCCCCGCTCCCATTCACCAGCCCAGATCAACCAGAGCAGAACCACCAGCCCGACGGATCCCCTGCCGTTCTGGTCTGGGCTGAAGCCCCCCCCGCCCCCCCCACTTTTTGCCCTCCACCCGCCGCCCACGAGAGGACCGAACGGTGCCAGTCCGGTGGGCTTCGGCTGTGGAGCGCCTCCCGGGCAACTCCCTGCTCCGGAGCGGGCCCGCGATCACCGGCACGGTGGTGGACAGCCTTGCCGGGGAGCCGGAGCGCGATGGCGCCAGCTGTGTGATCACCACCGACAGCGAGGGGGCGCGATTGACGCGGCTCAACAGCCACGTGGAGTCGATCGAGCTGCGCACCTACGTGTTCCTCGACTCGCTGCAGCCCCAGCTGGCGGCCTACATGGGCACGGTGAGCCAGGGGTTCCTGCCGATCCCCGGCGATGCCTGCCTGTGGCTGGAGGTGTCGCCGGGCATGGCCGTGCACCGGGTCACCGACATTGCCCTCAAGGCCAGCACCGTGCGCCTGGGCCAGATGATCGTGGAGCGGGCCTTCGGCTCCCTGGCCCTCTATCACCGCGACCAGAGCAACGTGCTCCACTCGGGTGATGTGGTGCTGGAGGCGATCGGCAACCGCAAGGAACAGCGCAGTCCGGCCGATGTGACCTGGACCGAGATCATCCGCGCCATCACCCCCGACCACGCCGTGCTGATCAACCGCCAGAACCGCCGCGGCTCGATGATTCAGGCGGGCATGAGCATGTTCATTCTGGAGACGGAGCCTGCGGGCTACGTGCTGATCGCCGCCAACGAGGCCGAGAAAGCCAGCAACATCACCGTGGTGGACGTGAAGGCTGTAGGGGCCTTCGGCCGCCTCACCCTGGCCGGTCGCGAGGGGGATGTGGAGGAGGCCGCCGCCGCGGCGATGCGGGCCATCCACCACATCAACGCCACCGCGGGCGCCTGAAGCCGGGGGGGCCGGCCCGACTCAGCCGTCCAGGCCCAGCAACACACGTAAGCCGGGAGCCAGATCCCGGGCTGCCTTGGCGCGGCTGCCCAGGCGCTGGCGCAGGTGCTCGCCCATGCGGGCGTAGCTGCAGCCGGCCTCGCGCACGTGGAAGATCGGGTCGTAGCCCGCACCGCTGCCCTCAGGGGTCGTGAGAATGACCCCCTGGCACACCCCCTGGGCCTCCAGCCGGATGCGGCCGCTGGGGTCGGCCAGGGCCATCGCGCTCACGAAGCGGGCGCTGCGGTAGGGCGTGTCGCCCAGGTCCTGCAGCAGCCGGGCGATCCGCTCGGGGTCGGTGGGGGCGTAGCGGGCGGAGTAGATCCCCGGGGCTCCGTCCAGGGCATCCACCTCAAGGCCCGAATCGTCGGCCAGGGCCCACTGGCCGGTGAGGCAGGCGACGGCCTCGGCTTTGAGCCGGGCGTTTTCGGCGTAGGTGAGGCCCGTCTCCTCGATCTCCAGGCCGTCGGGCTGCTGGCGCACCTCGAGATCCAGGGCCGCGAGCATGGCGCCGATCTCGGCCACCTTGTGGCGGTTACCGCTGGCGATCACCAGAACAGGCACGGTTCATCGGCGGATTGGGGCATTGTGTCGCAGGGCCCTGACCAAGCATTGCCTAACGAATTGTGTTGCTCTGATCAGTTGCGCTTATCTGTTTTTGATGAAACGGTGATGGTGCCGACAGTTGAAATGGCTTGACGGGGGGGTGCACGGCGCAAGAGGGTGATTCGCGAACCCACACCCCCTCCATCAGGAGCAGGACATGGCTAACGAAACCATGGGCATCGCCCTCGGCATGATCGAGACCCGCGGTCTGGTGCCGGCCATTGAAGCGGCCGACGCCATGACCAAGGCCGCCGAGGTGCGCCTGATCGCCCGCGAGTTCGTCGGCGGCGGCTACGTCACCGTGATGGTGCGTGGCGAAACCGGCGCTGTGAACGCCGCGGTGCGCGCCGGCGCTGACGCCTGCGAGCGCGTGGGCGACGGCCTGGTGGCTGCCCACATCATTGCCCGCCCCCACCGCGAAGTGGAGCCTGCCCTGGGTGGTAGCGCCGGTTTCGTCGGTTCCAAGGACTGAGTCGCCTGACGCCTGAGGCGTGAGCCAGGGCGATCAGCGCCATTCCCCCCTTTCCCGACCCAACCGCAGAATTACTCATGGCTAAGAAGTACGACGCCGGGGTCAAGGAGTACCGCGACACGTATTGGACTCCTGATTACGTCCCCCTCGACACCGACCTGCTGGCCTGCTTCAAGTGCACCGGCCAGGAAGGTGTGCCCAAGGAAGAAGTCGCCGCTGCTGTGGCCGCTGAATCCTCCACCGGCACCTGGTCCACCGTGTGGTCTGAGCTCCTCACCGATCTCGACTTCTACAAGGGCCGCTGCTACCGCATCGAAGACGTTCCTGGTGACAAGGAATCCTTCTATGCCTTCATCGCCTACCCCCTCGACCTGTTCGAGGAAGGCTCCATCACCAACGTGCTGACCTCCCTGGTCGGCAACGTGTTCGGCTTCAAGGCCCTGCGCCACCTGCGTCTGGAAGACATCCGCTTCCCGATGGCCTTCATCAAGACCTGCATGGGTCCGCCGAATGGCATCGTCGTTGAGCGCGACCGGATGAACAAGTACGGCCGCCCTCTCCTGGGTTGCACCATCAAGCCGAAGCTCGGCCTGAGCGGTAAGAACTACGGCCGTGTGGTGTATGAGTGCCTCCGCGGTGGTCTCGACTTCACCAAGGACGACGAGAACATCAACTCCCAGCCCTTCCAGCGCTGGCAGAACCGTTTTGAGTTCGTGGCTGAAGCGGTCAAGCTGGCCGAACAGGAGACCGGCGAGAAGAAGGGGCACTACCTCAACTGCACCGCCGCCACTCCCGAGGAGATGTACGAGCGGGCCGAGTTCGCCAAGGAACTCGGGCAGCCGATCATCATGCACGACTACATCACCGGTGGCTTCACGGCCAACACCGGTCTGGCGAAGTGGTGCCGCAAGAACGGCATGCTGCTGCACATCCACCGTGCCATGCACGCGGTGATCGACCGTCACCCCAAGCACGGCATCCACTTCCGGGTGCTGGCCAAGTGCCTGCGCCTCTCCGGTGGTGACCAGCTCCACACCGGCACCGTGGTGGGCAAGCTCGAGGGCGACCGCCAGTCGACCCTGGGCTACATCGACCAGCTGCGCGAATCCTTCGTGCCGGAAGACCGCAGCCGCGGCAATTTCTTCGATCAGGACTGGGGTTCGATGGGCGGCGTGTTCGCCGTGGCCTCCGGCGGTATCCACGTGTGGCACATGCCGGCCCTGGTGAGCATCTTCGGCGATGACTCCGTGCTCCAGTTCGGTGGTGGTACCCACGGTCACCCCTGGGGTTCGGCTGCCGGTGCTGCTGCCAACCGCGTGGCCCTCGAGGCCTGCGTCAAGGCCCGCAACGCCGGTCGTGAGATCGAGCGCGAAGGTCGCGACATCCTTCTGGAGGCTGCCAAGCACAGCCCCGAGCTGGCCATCGCCCTCGAGACCTGGAAGGAGATCAAGTTCGAGTTCGACACCGTCGACAAGCTCGACGTCAACTGAGACGACTCAGCTGGGGGGAGGTTCTGATCTTCGGCGATCAGATCTCCCTTACAGGAGCTGAACAGGTTCATTCATTCCATCCATCTCAAGGATCCCCATGCCCTTCAAGAGCACCGTGGGTGACTACCAAACAGTCGCCACCCTGGAGACCTTCGGCTTCCTCCCGCCGATGACCCAGGACGAGATCTATGACCAGATCGCCTACATCATTGCCCAGGGTTGGAGCCCGCTCGTTGAGCACGTCCATCCCAGCCGTTCCATGGCCACCTACTGGTCGTTCTGGAAGCTGCCCTTCTTCGGTGAGAAGGATCTGAGCGTGATCGTGAACGAGCTCGAGGCCTGTCACAGGGCCTACCCCGACCACCACGTGCGCCTGGTGGGCTACGACGCCTACACCCAGAGCCAGGGTGCTTGCTTCGTGGTGTTCGAAGGCCGCTGAGCTTCGGCCTCCAGCACGGTTCTGCGATCACCAGCGGTGATCATTCGGGGTCCTGACCTGCATCGGGACCCCCCCTACCAACACGATTCCATTCGACGGGCGGACATGGCCAGCACATCCAGTCGGGAAGCAGCGCTAGAGCGTCGCAAGGCCCTGACCACAGGCGGCAAGAAGGCCGCAGGTCGCTTCACCTCTGGTGCCAGCCGCGTACGTACGGCTGAGGATGCCCGTCCTACCCGCACGGAGGCGGCCCCGGCACGACCGGCCGCGCCCGTCACCCCTGCCACGCCAACGCGTGCAGTTGCGTCTGCCCCTGCTGCCTCCGGATTCAGCAGTTCCGCAGCCTCTCGCCACAGTGGTGGCCGGCGGGTGAGCAACCCCAGTCGCGACCTGGTGCTGGCCCGGCGGGAAGCCCTGAGCCGCAGTGGCAAGCGCGCCAGCACCAGCAAGGACCGCAGCCGCGCCGAGGTGGTGCGTCCCGCCGCTGAGCCAACCCGTGTTCAGGCCAAGTGCAACTGCCAGGAGCGCAAGAGTGAGGCGCCATCGGCCCCTGCCTCCACAGCACGACCTGCGTCCCTGAGTTTCTCCAGCCCCTCCCGCACCAGCGGCAACGGCGAGCGTCGAACCACCCGCAAGGCCAGCGCCCAGCACAATCCCAGCCGGGCCTTGGTGCTCGCCCGTCGTGAAGCCCTCTCCAAGCGCGGCAAGTCGGCGGCCATGCCCAGTTCCAGCTTGGCGGCCTCCGTGGCCCGCCAGGGCAACCCCGACATCAGCCCCCGGGAGCTGGCCCAGAAGGTGCGTGAGCTCAAGAGCAAGGTGGGCAGCGCCGGCCATGCCCGCAATGGCGGCACCCGGCCCACCGGCCCCAACCGCCACGGTGCCCTCCAGGCCATAGCCGCCGATGCCCACTGGAAGGTGGGCGTGAGCCAGACCACCTCTGGCCAGGTGGTCACCGGGACCCAGGCCAACCGCTCGCCGAAGACCACCGGTAACGAGGCGGCCACCTGCCGGCCGATCACCGGCACGGAGTATCTCGGGGCTGAGGTTTTCCAGACCTTCTGCCAGGCCGATGCCCCCACCCGCCAGCCCGCCAAGGTGCGGGTGACGGCCACCAGCCATGGCAACCGGGTCACCGGCAACGAGGTGGGCCGCTCCGAGAAGGTGACCGGCGATGAGCCCGGCACCTGCAAGCTGGTGACCGGCACCGAATACGTGTCCGCCAACCAGGCCAGCAGCTATTGCGGCGTGGTGCCCGCCACCCCCCGCAAGGTGGGGGCCAGCCAGACCGCAGCCGGCCAGCCCGTTTCCGGTGTGATGGTGGGCCGATCGGAGAAAGTCACCGGTGACGAGCCCGGTTCAGGCCTGCAGCTCACCGGCGACCAGTACCTGGGGTCCGAGCCGCCTGCGCCGGGTCGGGCTCCCACCAAGGTGGCCACGCTGCACACTTTGCGCGGCACCGGCATTACCGGCACCCACGTGGGTCGCAGTGGCCAGGTCACCGGCGATGAGCCGGGCTCCTGCCGGATCATCACCGGCGACGAGTACATCGGCACCCAGCAGTACGAGCAGTTCTGCGGTGCCCGCCCCGCGCCTGAGCCGGCCAAGGTGGGCTTCAGCGTCACCAACCGTGCCCAGGTGGTGAGCGGCACCCGCACCGGTCGCAGCGGCAAGGTGACCGGTGATGAGGCCGGCACTTGCAAGGCCGTGACCGGCACCCCCTACGCCGGTCTCGAACAGGCCTCCGACCACTGCCCCACCCCCCAGGTGCGCAGCATCCGAGAGCGCACTCCCGTGCGCGGCGCCAGCCGCATGAGCGGCATCCAGCCCGGCATCGGCGGCGTGATGACCGGCGCCGAGCGCGGCGCCTGTGAGGACGTGACCGGCACGCCCTATGTGGGCGCCGACCAGCAGATCCAGGCCTGCGGTGCGGCTGCCGTCGGCGATGCCGATTTCCCCCAGCCCCTGGAGGGCAGCAAGCCCTGGCAGCAGTTCAGCGTGCAGTCGCCGGCCCGGGTTGCCCAGCAGGCGCGCGAGCGCAGTGGTGGCGTGACCGGCACCAGCTACGAGCAGGGAAGCCGCATCACCGGCCCTTTTGACATGGCCGGTGGCAAGGTCACCGGCACCGAGCAATTCCGCTTTGATCGTCGCGGTGCCCAGCTCTCCCGTGGGCCTGTGCAGGTCGCTCCCGTTTCCGTGGATGACGATGCCAGGCCCGTGAGCCGGGTCACCGGCGAGGGCATTTCTGCTGGCCTGAAGATCACCGGCGACGACTGGGATCGTGGTGAGCGGGTCACCGGCACCGAGGGAGCGTCGGCCCGACGCCGCAACCCAACCCGTCCTGGTCCGATGACGGCCATGCCGGGGTCAGCCATGCCTGCTGTCCAGCCCAAGCGCAATGAGTCGGTGCCCGAGCCCGTGAGCCGGGTCACCGGCTCCAGTGGCAACACCCAGGCCGGATCCCTGATCACCGTCTCCGGCGGAGCCCGGGGCTGATTCGGCATGCCCCGTCGTCCGGCCTCCGCAGAACCTCCCCAGGCGCCGACGGCTCCCCGCCGCCGCCCGGGGCTCCCTTCCCCTGAACGGGCTGGTGCCCCGGACACTCCGGCGATCCTGCGCGGCACCCGTGCCCGGGCAGCCATGCAGCAGGCACGCAGCCTCACCCCCACGGCAGCGGTCCTGCCCACCCGCCAGCCCAGGCCGCGACGCCCGGAGTTTGGCTCCCCCGCGGTGGTGCCCATTCCCCGCAGGGGCCCCGCAGCCAGCCATCCGCTCAGCGATGCGGCCACCAATGCCGCCCTGGAGGCCTACAACCAGTCGGTGAAGCACCGGTTCGACCGCATCGTGCCGGTGCTCAAGCGCATCTCGGCCCTGCAGCATGACGATGATTTCGTGGAGCAGGCCCAGCGCCTGGCCCGCGCGGAGCTGGGCTACGACCTGCCCCTGCCGATCCTGGAGACGGCCTGGGTGAATCAGCTGGATATGCGCACCCTGTTCGCCTGGTGTGTGTTCGAGGCCTACGAGCAGACCAGCATCGAGTTCTTCAGCACCGATCCCCTGGCCGGCAGGCCCGGATCCAGCGCGGCCCAGGAGTTCGAGAGCTTCCTGCTCTCCTGCGGCTTCCACCTGCTCGATGTCACCCCCTGCGCCGATGGCCGCCTGGCCCACGCCATCGCCTTCGCCCTGCGCATCCCCTACAGCTCCGTCCGCCGCCGTCCCCATGCCGGGGCCCTGTTCGATGTGGAGAACACGGTGAACCGCTGGGTGCGCACCGAGCACCAGCGCTACCGCGAAGGGGTGCCCAATTCCGCCCATGCGGACACCCGCTACCTGAAGGTGGTGATGTACCACTTCAGTTCCCTCGATCCCACCCACCAGGGCTGTGCGGCCCATGGCAGTGACGATGTGCTGGCCGCCAGCTGCGGCCTGGAGCGGCTGCGCCAGTTCCAGCAGGCCGTGGAGAACAGCTTCTGCTGCGGCGCGTCGGTGGACCTGCTGCTGCTGGGGTTGGACACCGACACCGACGCCATCCGCGTGCATGTGCCAGGACTGGACGGCAGCACCCGCCTGGACAGCTGGCTGGACGCCCAGGAGGTGTATGCCGCCACCCAGCACCTCTCGGTCGAGGAGGCTCGCCGCACGATCGCGTCCATGGTGCAGGCTGCCGCCCCGTCAGCTCCGGATCCAGGCCTGGTGAAGCTGGTGAGCCGTCTGCTGGAGCACAACATCTCCCAGATCGACTTCGTGCGCGAGCGCCATCAGGGCCACTACGGCGAAGAGGGCCATGCCGAGCGCTTCATCGGCGTGGGCATCGGCTTCAAGGAGATCCATCTGCGCAACCTCACCTATTTCGCCCACCTCGACACCCTGGAGGAGGGCGCGCCCGATCTCGATGTGGGCGTGAAGATCTTCAAGGGGCTGAATGTGTCGCGTGGCCTGCCGATTCCTGTGGTGTTGCGCTTCGATTATCACGGCCAGGTGCCTGGAGCGCGGGAGCGGGCCCTGCGCCATGCCGAACGGGTGCTGGAGGCCATCCGCAACCGCTACAGCGATCTCTGCCAGCAGGGACTGCTGCATGCCCTGATCAGCCTGCGCGACCGCGACTCCCACGTGCCGGCTGAAACAGTAGCTTCAACGATCACCTTTGCCACCGAAGGAGGCCACTGAGATGTTGATCTGCAAGGTGGTGAAGCCCCTGGTGTCCACCAATCGCATCCCCGATTTCGAGCACAAGCACCTGCAGGTGGTGCTCGACGGCAGTACCCAGAAGGTGGCCGTGGATGCCGTGGGTGCCATCCCCGGTGACTGGGTGATCTGCGTGGGCAGTTCGGCGGCCCGGGAAGCAGCCGGCAGCAAGTCGTACCCCAGTGATCTGACGATCGTGGGAATCATCGACCACTGGGATCCCGATGCGGCGAAGGACGATGCGGCCCGGATTGCCGCGGGGGGCCAGTGATGGAAATCATGCAGGTGGTGGGGTCCTTGGTCTGCACCCAGCGCGTCGGTGGGCTCGACCACTCCAACCTGCGGGTGCTGCGCACCTCCAAGGGCAAGCTCAACGTGGCTGTCGATCCGGTCGGGGCCTCCCCCGGCAACTGGGTGTTCACCGCCAGTGGTTCGGCGGCCCGTTGGGCCTGCCCTAACCCGGACGTCTACACCGACCTGACGATCGGCGGGATCATCGATTTCTGGGAGCCCGATGGCTGACTGACCTCCCAGCCCATTCAGCTCCACCGCCTCCCTCCCTTTCCTGAACGCCATGGCCAGCTCCAGCACTTCCGCCGGCTCCACCCCCAGCCCTGCCACCCCTGCCAGCAGCAGCGCTGCTGCTACCTCCGCAGCGGCCACTGCCGCCAAGCCCGTCACCGCCACCCCCGTGGCCAGCAGCGCTGCAGCCAGCAAGGCCCTGCCGGCCAGCAGCAGCGCCAGCAGCCGCAGTGCCAGCCGCAGCAGCCGCAGCACCACCACCCGCCGCTCCAGTGCCGCCACCCCAACCCGCCGGCCGGTGGCCACCACGGCCGCCAGCAGCCGCGGCCGCAGCAGCAGTGCTGCCGGTGGCGCCGGTGCTGGCCGCAGGGGCGGAGCGGTGGCCAAGGCCACCCCAACCACCCCCGAGCGGCCGAGCAAGGGCATTGCCCTGGGCATGATCGAAACCCGCGGTCTGGTGCCCGCCATCGAGGCGGCCGATGCCATGACCAAGGCGGCCGAGGTCACCATGGTGGCCCGTGAATTCGTGGGCGGTGGCTATGTGACCGTGCTGGTGCGTGGAGAGACCGGTGCCGTGAACGCCGCAGTTCGCGCCGGCGCCGATGCCTGTGAGCGGGTGGGCGACGGCCTGGTGGCGGCCCACATCATCGCCCGCCCCCATAGCGAAGTGGAACCCGCCCTGCTGAACAGCGGCGTGCGCCGCCGTCTCTGATGCCCATGGACGCCGTGCATCCGCGCGTCCTGGGCTATCTGGGCCGGGCCCTCAGCCTGGAACTCACGGCCGTGCAGCAGTACCTGACCCAGGCCACCCTCACGGAGGCCTGGGGTGACGGGGATGCGGCCCGCCGTTTCCGCCAGGAGATGCTGGAGGAGATGGGCCATGCCGAGACCCTGGTGCGGCACATGCTCAGCCTGGAGGTGGCCCCGGCAGCCTCCCAGTTGCGTCCCGCTGCCCATGGCCCCGATCTGGCCTGCCTGCTGCGTCACGACCTGGCCCTGGAGGACGACCTGGTGAATCTCTATGCCGAGGCCAGCCGTTTCTGCCTGCACCATGGCGACACTGGCAACCAGCAACTGTTCCAGCGCCTTCTCGACGACGAACAGCACCATGCCGAGGAGCTCGCCGCCTGGTTGGGCAGCCTGAACGGAGCGGCCGTCACGTCGCCCGATCGGGCCAGATTCTGAGCTGGCGTCCCCATCGCCCTCGCATTCCTCCGGCTCCACTGCCAGCTCCATCGCCGGCCAGTTCCACCGCCAGCCCGCTGGATCCCAGGCCAGTCAACCCTGTCAAGCCCCCCGACTTCACTCTGTCCAGCACCCCTCTGACATCTCCGCCGACGGTTCTCTCCTCCTCGCCCGCACGTCCTCCCCGCCCCGTCGTTGTTCTCTCCGGTGCCTTTGGCCGCTCCCCTGCCCCTGTCACTCCAGCTAGCCTGGCTGCTGCCGGTGTACGGCTTCAGCGGCATGGTGCTGGTGCTGCCCTGGGCTGCCGGCTGGTTCCCCCGCAATGGCCAGCGGCCTGCGGCCTATCTCACGATCCTGTTCACCGTGCTGGCGGTGCTGCATGGCAGCCTGGCGCTCTGGGATGTGTGGCAGGGCGGTCCCCATCACCTGAGCGTGGGCTGGTTCCGCGCCGCTGACCTCGACCTGCGCATTGGTTTCGACCTCTCGCTCACCAGCCTGGCGGCCCTGCAGCTGGTGACCGTGATGAGCCTGATCGCTCAGGTGTTCGCCCTGGGCTATTTCGACAAGGAGTGGTCGCTGGCGCGCTTCTACGGCCTGCTGGGTTTCTTTGAAGGGGCGCTGTGCGGCGTGGTGCTGAGCAGCAACCTCTTCTTCTGCTATTTCCTGCTGGAGATGCTCACGCTCTCCACCTATCTGCTGGTGGGCTTCTGGTATGCCCAGCCCCTGGTGGTGACAGCGGCGCGCGATGCCTTCTTCACCAAGCGGGTGGGCGATGTGCTGCTGCTGATGAGCGTGGTGGCCCTGGCCTCCTGGTCGGGCTCGATGGAGTTCACCGACCTCTACAGCTGGGCCGCTGCCGCCCGCGACCAGCAGCTGATCTCCCCCCTGGCGGGAACCCTGCTGGGGCTGGGCCTGATTGCCGGGCCCATGGGCAAGTGCGCCCAGTTCCCCATGCACCTCTGGCTGGACGAGGCGATGGAGGGTCCCAATCCGGCCTCGATCCTGCGCAACTCGGTGGTGGTCACCGCCGGGGCGCTGGTGCTGATGAAGCTGATGCCCCTGCTGCAGCTGTCGCTGGTGGCCACCGACGTGCTGCTGGCGGTGGGCAGCATCAGCGCCGTAGCCGGTGCCCTGGTGGCCCTGGCCCAGGTGGACCTCAAGCGGGCTTTTTCTTACTCCACCACCTCCTATCTGGGCCTGGTGTTCGTGGCCATCGCCCTGCAGCAGCCGGGGATCGCCCTGTTGCTGCTGCTCAGCCACGGCCTGGCCAAGGCACTGCTGTTCATGAGCGTGGGCAGTGTGATCGCCAACACCAACTGTCAGGACCTCACCGAGCTGAGCGGCATCGGCCGGCGCATGCCGGCCACCCTCAGCGCCTACCTGGTGGCGGCGGCCGGCCTGGTGGGGCTGCTGCCCCTGGGTTGCTACTGGTGCTTCGGCCAGGCTGTGCACGCCCTGTTCGACAGCTCGCCGGTGTTTGCCGGCGTGTTTCTGCTCACCAACCTGCTCACGGCCGCCAACCTCACCCGGGTGTTCCGCGGGGTGTTCCTGGGGGCTCCGCTGCCCAAGACCCGCCGCTGCCCCGAGTCGAACTGGCTGATGGTGCTGCCGATGGTGAGCCTCACGGTGATCGTGCTGCTTACCCCCCTGCTGATGCAGCGCATCGATCCGATCCCCGGCATCAACGCCTTCCCCCTGGTCGTGGCCCTCGGGGTGAGCGTGAGCGGAGCCCTGGGGGTGCTGCTCGGCGTGTGGATGCCCCTCGACCAGCTGCGCTCCCGCTCCCGGGTGAAGACCATCCGCAGCCTGCAGGACCTGCTGGCCTTCGACTTCTACACCGACCGCATCTACCGGGCCACGATCGTGGCCCTGGTGGCCAACCTGGCTCGCCTCACCAACTGGCTGGATCAGCGGCTGGTGAACGGGCTGGTGAACGGCATCGGCCGGGCTTCGCTGCAGAGTGCCGAGAGCCTCAAGCTGGGGGTGAGCGGCCAGATGCAGACCTATGTGCTCACCGTGATCGTGGCGATCGTGCTCGCGCTCACCGCCCTGAGCTGGTTCAGCGGCGCGGAGGTGCTGCCATGAACGCCGCAGCCCTCGCCTCCCTACCCCTGCTTTCTCTGCTGATCGCCCTTCCCCTGCTCGGGGCCTTGCTGATGCTGGTGTGGCCGGGTGAGCCCAGTCCGAACCGCCTGCGGGGTGGCGCGATTGTGAGCCTGCTGCTGCAGCTGCTGGTGAGCGCTCTGGTGCTGCTGCTGTTCGATCCCGACCAGGCCGGCCTGCAGCTGCGGGAACGCCAGGCCTGGCTGCCGGGCATCGGCCTGAACTACTGGCTGGGGGTGGATGGCCTGTCGCTGCCCCTGGTGCTGATCAACGGCGCCCTCACCCTGGTGTCGGTGGTGTGCACCCGGGAGCTCAGCCGCCGCCCGCGTCTCTACTTCGCCCTGCTGCTGCTGATCAGCGCCGCGGTGAACGGCGCCTTCCTGGCCGACAACCTGCTGCTGTTCTTCCTGTTCTATGAGCTGGAGCTGATCCCCCTGTGGCTGTTGATCTCGGTCTGGGGCGGCGCCAACCGGGCCTATGCCGCCACCAAGTTCCTGATCTTCACTGCCGTATCCGGCATGTTGATCCTGGGGGCCTTCCTGGGGCTGGCCCTGTTCACCGGCACGGTGGACTTCAGCCTCACCCCGGTGACCAGCGAGCGCCTGGCCATGGGCAGCCAGCTGCTGCTGCTGGGGGCCCTGCTGGTTGGCTTCGGCATCAAGATGCCGCTGGTGCCCTTCCACACCTGGCTACCCGATGCCCACACCCAGGCCTCCACGCCGGTGTCGGTGCTGCTGGCCGGGGTGCTGCTCAAGCTGGGCACCTACGGCCTGCTGCGCTTCGGTCTGGGACTGTTCCCCGAGGCCTGGGCGCGGCTGGCGCCGGCCCTGGCCATCTGGGCTGCCGTGTCGGTGCTGTTCGGCTCCCTGGCGGCGATCGCCCAGCGGGACATGAAGCGGATGGTGGCCTACAGCTCGGTGGGCCACATGGGCACGATCCTGCTGGCGGCCGCGGCCGCCAGCCCGGTGGCCCTGCTGGGGGCCCAGTTTCAGATGGTGAGCCATGGCCTGATCTCTGCCCTGTTGTTCCTGCTGGTGGGCATCGTGTACCGCAAGACCGGCACCCGCGACCTGGACGTGCTCCACGGCCTGCTCAACCCCCAGCGGGGGCTGCCGCTCACGGGCAGCCTGATGGTGCTGGGGGTGATGGCCAGCGCCGGTCTGCCGGGCATGGCCGGCTTCATCTCGGAGTTTCTGGTGTTCCGGGGCAGCCTGCAGGCCTTCCCGCTGGCCACCCTGCTGTGCATCGTGGGATCGGGGCTCACGGCCGTGTATTTCCTGCTGCTGGTGAACCGGGCCTTCTTCGGACGGCTGGCGATCACCCCGCACACCGACCCAGCGCGCGATGGGCGCCTCGATGTGCAGCTGCCCTCGGTGGCCCCGCGCGAAACCCTGCCGGCCCTTGCCCTGGCGATCGCCGTGGTGGCGCTCGGGCTGCTGCCGGCTCCCCTGGGCCGGATCACGGAGGCCACCACCACCGCCATGGCCCAGTTGCCGCTGCTGCTGGCGAGCGGCGGCAGCGGGGGGGGGCTGGGCTGATGCCGGTGGTTCCCGCCGATCTGGTGCGCTCCGGGCCGATGCCGCCGGCCGAGGAGCTGGCCGCCACCCTGCTGGCCGGTGAAACCCTCCTGCAGGACAGTGGCCAGCACCTGCTGGAGGTGGTGGGGGTGCTGGAGAGCTACGGCGAGGTGCTCGATGCCTACAGCAACAACCTCGTCTACCAGGCCGAGGAGCAGTTCCTCAATCCGTTTCCGGTCTTCAAGTATTTCGACGGCAACCTCAATCCGGCCCGCCTCTGGCGCCACCTCAACCACGACCGCATCAATTTCGAGTACGCCGAGTACTGCATGAAGTCGATGCTCTGGCATGGCACCGGTGGGCTGGACGCCTATCTCGATTCAGCCGAGTTCGCCGCCGGTTGCGGCGCGATCATTGCCGCCAAGCGCCGCCGCGATCCGCTGATGGCCCTGCTCCATCCGCTGGCGCCCAGCTTTCTGCCGGAGTTGATCCGCACCGCCGCCACGGTGCATGCCCTGGGGCAGTTCTGGCGGGTGATGAGTGACCTGTTCCTCGACCTGGCCCGGGCCGAGCGCCGGGGGGAGGTGGGCTCGATTCCAGCCGTGGTGGAATTCATCAAGCAGGGGCTGGTGGCGGCGGTGGCCAACCCGATCCACTACGGGGTGACCGTGGGCGGCGAGCGGTTCTGGGTGCTGCCGCCGGAGGCGGGGCTCACGTTCCTGGTGGACGTGGCCCTGCCCTACGTGGAGGCGGTGTTCCTGCGGGGCACGCCCTTCTTCGGCACGGTGAGCTTCAACGCCCAGGCCGAGCAGATCTCCCCCGACCAGGGCAGCTTTGCCTACGGCGCGCTCTATGCCGACCCCCTGCCCACGATGGGGGCCGGCATCCCCCCCAGCCTGCTGATGCAGGACATGTTCCGCCACCTGCCCGAACCCCTGCACCGCTGGTACCGGCAGGGCGGCCGCGGCGAAGGCGATGTGCACGTGAAGATCTGCCGCAGCTTCCAGAAGGCGATGTTCTGCGTCACCAACGCCACCATCGCCGGCACGATGCCCCATCCCCTCGACAGCGCCGATCCCCGGCAGCAGGCCGCCAACCGGGCCCATGCCCTGGCCTGGGCCGAGCGCCTCAGCCGCGGCCGCACCGATTGTCTGGCGGGTTGACGTTCCTGGGCTGGCCTAGGTTTGCGTCATGGAGCAGCCCTGGACACCCCGACCGAAACCGGACCAGCCTGAGTGGCTGGAACGGCGCTTCGAGTTCGGCGATTACGCCACCACCCGCGACTTTCTGGAGCGGCTCAATGACCTCTGCGAGGCCGAACAGCGCTTCCCGGACATCAGCTTCGGCCGCACCTATGTGAATCTCACCCTGCGCAGCGAGACCGAAGGTGCACCGGTAGGAGATGCTGAGCGCGGCATTGCCGCCGCCATCGATGCGCTCCTCTGATCCGGCCGAGTCCGCCCAGGCCGAGTCCGCCCAGGCCGAGTCTGCCGCAGACATCCAGGTGGACCTGCGGGCGGCCTACGAGGGCGCTGGGGTGCAGGCGCTCCTCGACCAGCTCGACCGGGAGCTGATCGGCCTAAAGCCGGTGAAGGCCCGCATCCGCGAAATCGCCGCCCTGCTGGTGGTGAACCGGGCGCGCCAGCAGGTGGGCCTGGAAACGGCGCCCCCCAGCCTGCACATGTCGTTCACCGGCCGGCCCGGCACCGGCAAGACCACCGTGGCCGAACGGATGAGCAGGATCCTGCACGGCCTCGGTTATGTGCGCAAGGGCCATGTGGTCACCGCCACCCGCGACGACCTGGTTGGCCAGTACATCGGTCACACCGCCCCCAAGACCCGCGAGATGCTCAAGAAGGCGATGGGCGGGGTGCTGTTCATCGACGAGGCCTACTACCTCTACCGGCCGGAAAACGAGCGCGACTACGGCGCCGAGGCGATCGAGATCCTGCTGCAGGTGATGGAGAACAACCGCGACGACCTGGTGGTGATCTTCGCCGGTTACAAGGAGCGGATGGATGTGTTCTATCAGAGCAATCCGGGTCTCTCCTCCAGGGTGGCCAACCACATCGACTTCCCGGACTACAGCGGCGACGAACTGCTGCTGATCGCCGGCCTGATCCTGGCCCAGGAGAACTACCGCTTCAGTGAGGAGGCGCGCGCCGCCTTCGCCGACTACATCCAGCGGCGCATGCAACTGCCCTTCTTCGCCAACGCCCGCTCGATCCGCAACGCCATCGACCGGGCGCGGATGCGCCAGGCCAACCGCCTGTTCAACGGCATGGGCAGCCAGCTCACCAAGCTGGATCTGATGACGATCGAAGCCGAAGACATCACCGCCAGCCGGGTGTTCCGCGGCGAGGTGGAAGGTCTTGATCCGGCCCGGCCGCTCACCCAGGCCTGGGCGGACGTCCGGGCGTAGGGTTCGGGCGCAGTCCGCTCCGCTCTCTCCCCATGCCGAGCCCCCACTCGATGATCACCGCTTCGCGCAAGGCCCTGCTCTTCAGTCTGTGTGGCGCAGCCCTGCAGCTCTCCGGTGCCACCGGCGTACGGGCGGAAACCTGCGTGTTCCTGAATCCGATCGGCGGTGACGGCACCTCGCCGATCGTGGCCAAGACGGTGGGCCGCAGCAAGCTGATCGGCCAGACCAACTGGTGGACCGACTTCATCGTGGACCGGCCCTACAACACCTACAAGTTCTTCTTCACGGCCAACTCCTCCGACCCGAAGGCCCAGTACCCGGTGGAGGGCTTCATGAAGTTCTCCGATAACACTGATCTGCAGCTGTTCAATGTGACGATGAGCCCCCCCATCGGCACCGGCAAGATGTTCGGCCCTTACCAGCAGGTGCCCGGCAAGCAGATCGGCCAGATCAGCTTCAAGGTGGGAGCCAGCAACGATCCCGGCGCCCTCGGCTTCAGCTATCGCATCTCCGTGCAGGGCTGCAACTGAGCCCTAGCGCCGCTTGCGCGAGTCGATCTGCAGCAGGTCGCGCACCTGCTGCACCTGGCGCGCCAGGGCCGGATCACTGTTCAGCTTCTTTTCGGTCTGCTCCACGGCGTACATCACCGTGGAGTGGTCCTTGCCGCCGAACACCTCGCCAATGCGTGGCAGGGAGAGATCGGTGCTCTGGCGCATCAGGTACATGCCCACCTGGCGGGCCTGGCTCACGGCCCGCTTGCGGCTGGCGCTGCGCATCTCGTCGGCCCCCACGCCGAACACCTCCGCCACCTTGTCCACCACCTGGTCCGGCTTCACCTCCATGGTGCTGCCGGCCGGATCGAGCATCGGCGCCACCGACTCCACGGTCATCGGCAGGCCGGTGATCGAGGCGAAGGCCACCGCCCGGGTGAGGGCGCCCTCCAGTTCGCGGATGTTGGAGGTGAAGCGGCCGGCGATGAACTGGATCAGGTCGCGCGGCAGGCTCATCTGCTCCTGCTCGGCCTTCTTGTGCAGGATCGCCATGCGGGTTTCCAGATCCGGCGCCTGGATGTCGGCGATCAGGCCCATCGAGAAGCGGGAGATCAGGCGCTCCTGCAGGCGGGGGATCTGGCTGGGGGGCCGGTCGGAGGCGATCACGATCTGGCGGCCTGCCTCGTGCAGGGCGTTGAAGGTGTGGAAGAACTCCTCCTGGGTGTACTCCTTGCCCTCGATGAACTGGATGTCGTCCACCAGGATCAGGTCCGCTGCGCGGTAGCGGTCGCGGAAGGCCTGCATGCCGTCCTTGCGGATCGCCTGGATCAGGTCGTTGGTGAAAGTCTCGGTGCTCACGTAGAACACCCGGGCCTGGGGATCGATCTCCAGCCGGTAGTGGCCGATCGCCTGCATCAGGTGGGTCTTGCCCAGGCCCACGCCGCCGCAGATGAACAGGGGGTTGAACTCCCGCCCGGGGGCTTCCGCCACCGCCAGGGCTGCCGCGTGGGCCATGCGACTGTTGGGCCCCACCACGAAGCGGTTGAACACGTAGCGGGCGTTGAGGCCACTGCCGGGCTGGCGGGCCAGTGGCGCGGCGGGCACATCTCCGGTGGCGGCCTGCGGCAGGCTGCCCACGCCGTTGCCACCGGGTAGGGGTGCCGGTGCCGCGGCGCCGGCCAGGCCACTGGTGCCGGCGAGCAGGCCGTCGTCGCCGGCGGGGGTGGAGACCGCCACGCTCACCGGCTGGCCGGCGATCTCGGTGGCCACAGCCTCAATGGTGCCCAGGTAGTTCTTGCGCAGCCAGCCGCAGGCAAAGCTGTTGGGGGCCTCCAGCTGAAGCTGGCGCCCATCGAAGCCGAGGCAGCGGGCGGGCCGGATCCAGGTTTCGAAGGTGGGTTTGCTGAGGTTGGCCTGCAGTGCAGCCTGGATCTGGTGCCACAGCTGCTTGGCCTCCCGCTGCACCGCTTGCCCCTCGCATGGCTGCCGAATCTACGTGGGGCGGCCCCTCCGGGCAGTCTTTAATGAAGCGGATCCTCACCTGGCCCTCGCGCGAGCCGTTGCTGTCCATGTCCCGCGTCGTTCCGCTTCCCGCCTTGCCGCTGGCCGGTCTGCTGGCCGCCCTGACCCTGCTCCCGGGCTGCACCGGCCCGATTCCGGGGCTGCCCCAGCTGCCAGGGCGCTCCGGCAGCGATCCCGTGCGCATCAGCGATGCCGTGCCCGCTCCGCCCCTGCCCGGCAGCAACAACACCATCGTGGACGCGGTGGAGAAGGTGGGCCCCTCGGTGGTGCGCATCGACACCACCAAGCGGGTGATCAACCCCCTGGGAGGGCTGTTCGGCCGGGGACCGACGATCCAGCAGCAGCAGGGCCAGGGCTCGGGCTTCATCACCCGCTCCGACGGGGTGGTGCTCACCAACGCCCACGTGGTGGACGGGGCCAGTGATGTGACCGTGACCCTGCCCGATGGCCGCAGCTACAGCGGCAAGGTGCTGGGCGCCGACCCGCTCACCGATGTGGCCGTGGTGAAGGTGGTGGCCAGCAAGCTGCCGGTGGCGCCGCTGGGGGACTCGGCGCGGGTGCGGCCCGGGGAGTGGGCGATCGCCATCGGCAATCCCCTCGGCCTCGACAACACCGTGACCGCTGGGATCATCAGTGCCATCCAGCGCACCAATGCCGTGGGTGAGGGCCAGCGGGTGCCCTACATCCAGACCGACGCCGCCGTGAACCCCGGCAACAGCGGCGGCCCGCTGATCAACGACCGCGGCCAGGTGATCGGCATCAACACGGCCATCCGCCAGGCCCCCGGCGCGGGCCTGAGCTTTGCCGTGCCGATCAACGTGGCGCGCCAGATCGCCGCCCAGATTCTCGATAGGGGTTATGCCAGCCACCCCTACATCGGCGTGCGCCTGCAGGCGATCACGCCGCAGCTGGCCAGGGAGATCAACGCCAGCACCGATGAGTGCGACCTGCCGGAGGTGAACGGCGTGGTGGTGGTGGATGTGATGGCCAACAGTCCGGCTGCCCAGGGGGGGCTCAAGCCCTGCGACCTGATCGAGAAGGTGGGCGCCAAGCCGGTGACAAATCCCTCCGAGGTGCAGCTGGCGGTGGACCAGGCCCAGGTGGGCGAGCCCCTGGACGTGGCGGTGCGCCGCGGTTCGCGCACCAGCACCCTCACGCTCAAGCCGGCGGAACTGCCCCGGGAGGGTTGATCGGTGGGTGCCCGGCGCACCCTGGTGGTGATGGCCCGCTGGCCCGTGAGCGGCCGCTGCAAGAGCCGGCTGGCGGCCGAGCTGGGCCCGGCCCGGGCGGCTGCCATCCAGGGGCGGCTCACCACCCACACCCTGGCGGTGGCCCGCGCAGCCCGGGCCCGTGTGCCCTTTGAGCTGGTGCTGGCCGGGTCCGGGGTGGGGGGCTGCGCCCTGCGGCGCTGGGGGGCCGCCCTGGGCTGCGACCGGGTGGTGTGCCAGGGCCGCGGCGGCCTGGGCCTGCGCCTGCAGCGGGTCGTTGGCGGTGGCCTGCGCCGGAGTGGCCGGCGGCTGGTGGTGATCGGCAGTGACCTGCCCGGCCTCGGCAGCGCCGATCTGTTGCAGGCCTTCGCCGCCCTCGAGCGGCATGAGCTGGTGCTGGGACCGGCCCGGGATGGGGGTTACTGGCTGATCGGCCTGCGGCGCAGCCGGCCGGAGCTGTTCTGCGGCATCGATTGGGGCGGGCCCGGGGTGCTGGGCCAGACCGAAGAGGCCGCAGCAGGTCTGGGCCTGGTGGCCCATCGGCTGGCGTGGCGCGCTGATCTCGACCGCCCCGCCGATCTGGCTCCCTGGCGCTGAGCGATGGCTGCCCCCGGTCTGAGCGTGGTGATCGCCGCCCGTGATGAGGCCCGGCGGTTGCCGGCCCTGCTCAGCCAGCTGGCGGGGGCGCCGGAGCTGGTGCGGGAGGTGTGGCTGGTGGACGGCGGCAGCCGCGACGGCACGCCGCGGCTGGCGTCCCTGGCCGGCGCCCGGGTGCTGCACAGCCCGCCAGGGCGGGGCCGCCAGCTGGCGCTCGGGGCGCGCCAGGTGAGTGGGCCCTGGTTGCTGCTGCTGCACGCCGATGTGCGCCTGCCGGCCGGCTGGGCCGAGCGGCTGGCGGCGGTGCTGGCCAGTGACCGCAGCCGTGCGCGGGCCTGGTACTTCCAGCTGGCGATCGCTGCCCGTTCCCCCGCCCTGCGGCTGGTGGAGGGGGCGGTGCGCCTGCGCAGCCGCTGGCGCCAGCAGCCCTACGGCGACCAGGGGCTGCTGCTGCCCCTGGCCCTCTATCGGGCGGTGGGGGGGTTCCGCCCCCTGCCGTTGATGGAGGATCTCGACCTGGTGCTGCGCCTGGCACGGCGGGCCCGGCTCTGCAGCCTGGGGCTGGCCCTGCGGGTGGATGGCCGGCGCTGGCAGCGGCAGGGCGTGTGGCGCACCAGCTGGAGCAACCTGCAGCTGCGGAGGGCCTGGCGCCGGGGCGTTCCGGCCGAGCTGCTGGCCCAGCGCTACTACGGCTGTTTCTGAGGCGGCCGTCGCTCAGGGGGCATACCAGAAGGCGCAGCGGCGCTGGCCGGGTTCCAGGTCCCACCCCTGGCCGGCGTAGAAGTCCACCACGCCGGGGTCGGCGAACAGGCTCACGCGCTCCACCTCCATCTGCCGCAGCTGCTCGAGCACGTAGGCCATCAGCGCCTTGCCCAGCCCGTTTCCCTGGTAGTGGGGATGCACGGCCACATCCCAGACGGTGGCCTCCACCACCCCATCGCCGGTGCAGCGGGCAAAGCCCACCAGCTTGGGCAGCCAGGGGTCGTGGCGCCACAGCCCCACCCGCAGCAGGCTGTGTTCGAGAGCCTTGCGCACCCGCCGCAGGGGCCGGCGGCTCCAGCCCACGGCGTCGCAGAGCTGCTCCAGTTCCACCAGGTCGATCGGCCGCTCGCTGCTCAGCACCAGCTGCACGGGACTGTCGGCCACCGGACAGCAGCGGTGGTGCTCCCCGTAAAGCTCGCTGAGCAGCGCGTCAGTGGTCACACGCAAGGCCTGGTGATTGGTTGATCCTGCCCGATGGTGAGGGCGACCTGCCGGTCAGAGCGCCGCCAGTCCGCGTTCCTGCAGTTCCGCCAGCCGGGCGTAGAGGCCGCCGGCCTGGCGCAGCTGGCGATGGTTGCCCTGCTCCACCAGCTGGCCCCGGCGCAACACCAGGATGCGATCGGCGGCCTCCACCGTGGCCAGGCGGTGGGCGATCACGATCGCCGTGCGCTGCTGCAGCAGGCGGTCGAGGTCACGCTGGAGGGTGGCCTCGGTGGCGGGATCCATGAAGGCCGTGGCCTCGTCCATCACGAGCACGGTGGGGTTGCGCATCGCCACCCGGGCCACCGCCAGCAGCTGGCGCTCGCCGGAGGAGAGGTTGCCGCCGCGCTCGCGCAGCTCGGTGGCCAGGCCATCGGGCAGCCGGGCCAGCAGGGGCTCCAGACCCAGGTCGGCCACCAGCTGGCGCAGCCGCTCGCTGGGGATGTCGGCGTCGAGGCGCAGGTTGTCGGCCACGCTGCCGCTGAACAGGAAGGTGTCCTGCAGCACCACCCCCAGGCGCTGGCGCAGGCTGGCCTGGGGCAGCTCGCGAATGTCCACGCCATCGAGCAGGATCCGGCCGGCCTGGGGTTCGTAGAGGCGGCAGAGCAGGCGGATCACGGTGGTCTTGCCCGAGCCGGTGGGACCCACCAGGGCCACGTGCTCACCGGGGCTGATGCGGAAGGAGAGGTCGCTGAGGATCGGCTCGTCGGGGCGGTAGGCGAAGCTCACGTTCTCGAACACCACTTCGCCTGCTCCTTCGTGTGCTGGTGTTGCGGCAGGAGCCAGGGCCGTGGGCCGGTCGCGGATCTCCACGGGCTGCTCCAGCAGCTCGCCGATGCGCTCCACGGCGGTGAGCCCGCCCTGGATCTGGGTGAAGCGCTCCGCCAGCTGGCGCAGGGGATCGAACAGGCGCTGGGAGAACAGGATGAAGGTGGTGAGGGTGCCCAGGCCCAGCAGGCCGCGGGTCACCAGGGCTCCGCCGAGGGCCAGCACGGCGGCCACGGCCACCAGGGCCACCCACTCGATCAGCGCCGAGATGGCACTCTCATACAAAATGGTCCCGGTGACGGCGCGGCGGTAGCGATCAGTGGTGACGGCAAAGCGCTGGCTGTTCACCGCCTCGCGCCGGAACATCTGCACCACCTCCAGCCCCTGCAGGTTCTCCTGCAGGTCGGCGTTGAGCTGGCTGAGCTCCTCACGCACCCGGTAATTCTCTCGCCGGTAGCGGCGCTGCAGCCAGAGCATGCCGAACACCACCGGCACCTGGGCGGCGAGCAGCAGCAGGCCCAGCCGCCACTCGATGCTGAGCATGGTGACGGCGATCACCAGCAGGGTGACCAGGTCGGCCAGGACCCCCACCGCCCCGCTGCCGAACACCTCCGCCAGGGCGTCCACATCGCTGGTGAGGCGGGTGAGCAGCTTGCCCACCGGGGTGCGGTCGTGGAAGCGCAGCGAGAGGGCCATCGCATGGGCGAACAGGTCGTCGCGGATGCGGGCGGTGAGGCGCTGGCCCACGGCCTGCACGGTGAAACTCTGCAGCCCCTGCAGGGCCAGCCGCACCAGCACCGCTCCCAGCAGGGCCAGCACCAGCAGGCGCAGGGCCTGGCCCACAGGCAGGGCCTGCAGCCAGCCCAGGGTGGGTTCGCCGCGCAGGACGGCGATCGCCTGGCCCACCAGCAGGGGCTGCACGGCTGCGGCCCCCGCCAGGGGCAGCAGCAGCACCAGGCTGAGCAGCAGACGGCGGCGGTCCTCGGCGAGATAGGGAAGCAGGCGCTGGAGCCGCTGGCGGTCGAGCCTGGCCATCAGTGGCTCCGGGCCGGGCTGACGGCACAGGCGGCCAGGCGGTCGACGATCGCCTGCAGGGCGCCGTCGTCGAGGCGCAGGGAGAGGGGATGGCCCACCAGCCGGGCGGTGGAGTGGAACAGGTCTTCAATGGCGATCAGCCCGTTCTCCTCCAGGGTGCGGCCGGTGGCCACCAGGTCCACGATCGCCTCGCTCATGCCGGTGATCGGGCCCAGCTCCACCGAGCCGGCCAGATGGATCAGCTCCACCGGCAGGTCGAGAGATTCGAAATAGGCCTCAGCGCAGCGGGTGAACTTGCTGGCGATGCGGCAGTGGGCGGGCAGCTCGGCGGCGCGGCGGTAGGGGCTGCTGGCCTTGACGGCCACGCTCATCCGGCAGCCGCCGAAGCCCAGGTCGAGCAGCTGGGCCACGGGCAGCTGGTGCTCGCGCAGCACGTCGTAGCCCACCACCCCCAGCTGGGCCTGGCCGTAGGCCACGTACACCGGCACGTCGGCATTGCGCACCAGCAGGGCGCGGGCGCTGCCGCAGGCGCTGGGCACCATTAGCTGGCGGTTGTGGGGATCGAGCACGGCGGCGAAATCCAGCCCCGCCGCCGCGAAGCGCCGCACGCTGTCCTTGAGCAGGGCCCCCTTGGCCAGGGCCACGGTGATGGGCGCTCCAGACGGGATCATGGGGCTGTGCCGCAGAGCGGACTTTAACGATGGCCCACCCCCCAGCTGAGCCAGCCCATCCCCATCCCCCGGTGCATGACCCCGAGCCCACCTCCCAGCACAGCCCCCAGCCGCTGGCGCTGTGGCTGATCCCGGTGCTGCGCGACAACTACGTGATGGTGCTGCAGCGGGGCCGGCGGGCGGCCGTGGTGGATCCGGCCGTGGCCGAACCGGTGGCGGCGGCCCTGGAGGAGCGGGGTGTGGAGCTGGAGGCGATCCTGCACACCCACCACCACAGCGACCACATCGGCGGAACCCCTGGCCTGCTGCGCCGCTGGCCCCAGGCGGCGGTGGTGGCCGCAGCCGAGGACCGGCAGCGCATTCCCTGCCAGACCCTGGGGGTGGGCGACGGCGACCGCATCGTGGTGCTCGATGAGCTGGTGGAGGTGCTGGCGGTGCCGGGCCACACCAGTGCCCATCTGGCTTACTGGCTGCCCGCCAGCGGCCACCTGTTCTGCGGCGACACCCTGTTCGTGGGCGGCTGCGGCCGGCTGTTCGAGGGCACCCCGGAACAGATGCATGCCTCGCTGCAGCGCCTGGCGGCCCTGCCGGAGGCCACCCGGGTGTGGTGCGCCCATGAGTACACCGAGGCCAACTTCCGCTGGGCGCTGGCCGAGGCCCCCGGGGACAGGGCGATCGCTGCCCGGCTGCAGGAGGTGTGCGGCCTGCGGGCCGCGGGCCAGGCCACGGTGCCGAGCAGCATCGGCCAGGAGCGGCGCACCAACCTGTTCCTGCGGGCCGGCAGTGCCGCCGAACTGGCTCGCTTGCGCCGCAGCAAGGACCAGTGGTGAGGGGCTGTTGCGCCTTGGGCCAGCGCAGCGGAGGGCCATAGGCTCGGCTGCGAACGAATTCTGTTGCTTCCCCAGCGCCTCCGGCATGAGCACATCCCGCGAACCCGGTTCCGTTTCCGAAGCGGTGGTCACCGCCGCCGCGCCCGCCCCAGTGGGCCCCTACAACCAGGCGGTGAAGGCCGCCGGGCTGCTGTTCTGCTCCGGCCAGATCGCCCTCGACCCCGCCACCGGCGCGATGGTCGGCGATGGCGACGTGGAGGCGGAGACCCGCCAGGTGCTGGCCAACCTGGAGGCGGTGCTGCATCAGGCCGGCGTGGGCCCGGCCCAGGTGGTGCGCACCACCGTGTTCCTGGCCGACCTGGCCGATTTCGCCAAAGTGAACGCGATCTACGCGCAAACCTTTGCCACTGCCGTGGCACCGGCCCGGGCCTGTGTGGAGGTGGCCGCCCTGCCCAAGGGTGCCCGGGTGGAAATCGACTGCATCGCCGTGCTGGCCGACTGAGCGGACTGGCTCAGAGCTGGTCCATCCGGCAGCTCATCATCCCCGCCGCCTGGGCATCCGAGCTGCTCAGCCGGGTCAGGATCTGCTGCAGGTCGAGGGCGGAGAGCTCCCCGTCGGCGCCCCACTTCATCACCGAGCGGCCGAGGGGGCCGTCATCACCGGCGGGGCCGCCCGGGCAGGCGGAGGAGTGGACGTCAGCGGCCATGGCCCTGATGCCTGACATGTGTTGGTTTCCACACTAGCCACTGCTGTGGGTCCCGTCCATGGCGGCAGTGGTGTATCCGGGGCTACTTCGGGTCCGCTTGCCCACGCCGGCCGCCATTTCTAGGTTTGTGGCGTCACCCGGCCTTTGTCATGGCGTACCAGACCATTGACGGTGAGCAGTACGAGAAAGAGCTGCTCGATCTCGCTCGCCAGCACACCACGGGCACCAACGAGCAGAACCTGTCCGTGGATGAGGTTGCCGAGCTGTTCGCCTCGGCGGCCGACGGCCAGGGCGTCACGGACACCGAAAAGAAGACCCTGGCCTACATCCGCCGCACGTTCAGCTTCACCGCCGCCGCTGCCAGCGCCTTCGACCAGCGCTTTGCCCAGCTCTGATGGGCCCCATCCCCCGGCGGCTAAGCTCATTGGGCTGAAAACAGCATCCGGGGCGTGGCGCAGCTTGGTAGCGCGGGTGCTTTGGGAGCACTAGGTCGCAGGTTCGAATCCTGTCGCCCCGATCAGTGATACCAAGGGTTCTCGGCGATGCCGGGAACCCTTTTTTCTTGCCTGCAAGAGAAAGTGCAAGAGAAAGTCGCTCCTGGCCTGGCTTCCTGGGCCGGCGCGGGGCCCTCTTGCGCCGCCATCGAACGCCAGCCTGCGCTGCTGGTCTCTGGACTGGATGCCCAGCGGCCCTCGACCGATCTCTTGCAATCTCTTGCACGCCAACCCGTCAGCCCCCACGATCTGAGCACTTAGCTCTGAGACCCTTTCATGGGCCCAGCCGGCTGCCGCAGTGTTGCCCCGAGCAAAAGGTGGGTTGAGAGTGTGTCTTCAGCATCTGGTAGTTCGTGTCCCCACGACTCATCGTTTCTGACAACCGTGACGACCCGGGCAATCCGTTGGTGCTCGACGGTGAGGCCATCGATGCGGCAGCGCAGGATCCGCTGGCGATTGGGAAGCTGATGGTGGATCAGGTCTGGGCCGAGGGGACAGACCCGAGCGGTGGGGGTCTGTACTACGAGCGCAACAGCAACCGCCACAGGCGGCTGCAGGTCTTCGAAACAGGCAGCGAAGACTTCATGACCGGCGGCTGGGTACGGGTGCTGGCCAGCGCCGAGCAGGTCCGCAAGGAGCGTGCTGGCATGGAGCGTGCTGCCAATGCTGGCCTGGTGAAGATCCATGGCACCCACCGAGGCGTGCTGCTGGTGGAGTTCCTGGACGTTCCCTGGGGCTGAGCGAGCACCGCAGGGCCCCGGGCGGCGACGGCCGTCCTTCAGCGTGCCACGGCTGCGCCGCGGCGTGCATCGGCCAGCCGCCGCCGCCCTCCGCTCCGGGGCCGGTGTGGGAGTGGTGGGCAGGGCTTCTCGCCCGCGGCTTCGGTGCCGCCGCTGCTCCAGGCCGGGGGTGATGGGTTGGGGTGACAGAAGCCGGTCGAGCAGCTCGCGCGACTGCGCGGCCGGTAATCCAAGAAGATCGAGCGTGATCAAGTATCCGGGCTTGATGTTGATTGATGCAAGGTGGGTATGGATGGCGGTGATTTCCCCAGAGCCATTGCAGCACAGTCGATCCGTCCGCTCGTGAGTGCATCCGTACTGATAGAATAAGGGCTGTGCCAAAGGCCACGAGCCCATCGCCGGCGGCAACCTCATCCCCTGGTCTCGCCATCACCGCTGCATAGTTCTGAGCGGCTGTGATGCCCCGATCAGTTGTCATCTTCGGCAACTGAATCCATGGATCTTTGTGTATTGCCTCAGCGCATCGAGGCCCCCTCCCGCTCGCTTGTGATCGCGGCCGGTGGCGGTCGTGATCTGGCCTGGCCCCATCAGCGAATTGCCGCTGAGCTGCTCGGCCGCAGTGGCGGCCGGCTGGTGCATCTGCTGCTCCATGGCGGTGCCCGTGGTGCCGATGCCGCTATCGCTCGCGCCGCCGATCAGCTGGGCTGGTGCTCCCTGGTGATGCCGGCCCAGTGGCAGCAGCACGGCCGCGCCGCTGGGCCGATCCGCAACCGCGAGCTGCTCCAGCAGGCCATCGCCCGCGCAGAAGCCCACACATCCCCCGGCTGTCTCGCCTCGGTGCTGGTGGTGGCTTTCCCCGGCGGCCCCGGCACCGCCTCGCTGGTGCAGCAGGCCCGCCGCATGGCCTCCCGCTCCCCGGTGCCGATCGCCGTGGTGGAGGTCAGTCCATCAGCCGGGCTGTGGGCCGTCCCATCCCCAGAGCTTCCGCCTGGCGCCTGAGGCCGCGTGCTCAGGCCCCGTCCATTGCATCCGCTCGTTCCGTTTCCCATCACCTCTCACCGTCATGGCCGTTCTCACCCCGATCCCTGCCGCTCCAGTCGCTGCCCCTGCCCAAGCGGCAGCCCCCTCGGCATCAGGCCCCTCCTGCTCGATCCAGCGATCAGGCTCTCTCTGGCAGCTGGGCATCGAGGCCCAGGAGCTCACCACCGCCATCGGCCAGCTCGCCGAGCGGCTGGAAACCGACGACACCGATGTACGCCAGCAGGCCCTTGCCGAGCTTGAGGCCGCTCTGCTGGCTGATGAAGGCAACAAGGCGGCTATCGCCGCCAAGGCCGATGCGACCTGCTGGGTGATCGAGCACCTGCGCGGCCAGGCCACCTACCGCCAGCAGCAGGCCAAGCGGCTCACCGCCCTGGCCGCCGGGGACAACGGCCGCGCCGACGACCTCGAGACCTCCCTGGTGCTGGTGCTCACCCGTCTGGAGCCCAAGTCCACCCGGTTCAGCTTCCCCAACCACGAACTCACCTCCCGCAAGTCCCAGGCCGTCGAAATCGACGACGAGGAGGCCCTCGATCCCCAGTGGCTCGCCGTCACCACCACCACCAAGCCCGACAAGGCCGCCATCAAAGAGGCCCTCAAGGCCGGCCGCCAGGTCAGCGGCGCCCAGCTCCTCTCCCGCCGCATCTGGCGCATCACCTGAGGGGGGGCAGAGCCCCCTCCTTGTGGACCAGTTGAGGGGCAGGCCCACATCACTGCTCCCAGAGCCCACACAGCCACCGATCACCCCACCCCCAGAGCCATGGATCTCTCCAGCTACGCCAGCACCACCGCCACAACCACACCCACCAGCCCCCGGCCCAAGGGCCACATCTGGTCCACCCGCCTGGGGAGCTGGGTGGTGCCGATCACCCGCAAAGGCAGCCGCCGGCCCTCCCCTGATCACATCTTCTGCAGCGAGCCGCCTTGCTGGCTGTTGATCGAACCCCTCGATTCAGAAGCCACTGCGCTGCCAAGCGCACCTCACGGTGCGGCCAGCTGAGCCGCTCTGTCCCTGTCCCCGCCATCACGCCACATCTCTGCCACCCCATCCCATCGCCGCCATGACCTGCACCTTCTCCGCCGAGCAGATCACTGCCCTCTCGGCTCCCCTCGATCGCGCCAAGGTGCGCCAGCGGCGCCAGGGCCGCAGCCAGGTGAGCTACCTGGAGGGATGGCAGGTCATAGCGGAAGCAAACCGCATCTTTGGCTTTGATGGCTGGCAGCGGGAAACCGTCGCCCTCCGCTGCGTCCACCAGGCCGAGCGGCTGATCGGAGAAGAGCAGCGCCCCGGCTGGGGTGTCACCTACACCGCCCGGGTGCGCATCAGCGTCAGCGCCAGCACCGCTGGCCAGCCGGCGCTGATCCGTGAGGGCTGCGGCGCCGGCCACGGCATCGACACCGACCTGGGCCAGGCCCACGAGTCCGCCCTCAAGGAAGCCGAAACCGACGCCATGAAGCGGGCCTTGATGACCTTCGGGAATGCGTTTGGCTTGGCGCTCTACGACAAACAGCAAAGAGAAGTCACGGGCGCCGCGGCCAGCGGGGGTGATCGCCCAAGCACCGGCCAGGTCAGCCGGCCCAGGGCAACGCCGCTGCGGGTGGTCCCTCCAGCACCAACCCCAGCAACAGCCAGGCCCCAGGTAGTGGGGCACCAGGCCCAGGCCGCGGCGACAGCGAAAACTGAGCCACCCTCAGCGCTGCCAACTGCGGCAGCCCAGCCGCCAGCCCTCGATCCCGGCCTGGCGCCCCTCGATCAGGCCACCATCCGCCAGCTGCACGCCACCATCCGCAGCCTGCCCGCGCCGGTATTGGAGGGGTTCAGCAAGGCCTTCCGCAAGCGCTTCCAGGTGCCGGCCGAGGTCCCCTCGATCGCCGATCGCATCTGCCAGCGGCGGCACCACGACTGGATTGAGACCTTCATGGTGTCGCACCGATAGGTGTGCTCAGCAGGGCAGCACCGATAGGTGCGCGCAGCAAGGCAGCACCGATAGGTGCGCTCAGCAGGGCAGCACCATCCAGAGGAGTGATCACCCGTTCAAAAGTCGGCCAGGATGGGGCCATGAGCACGCAACGCGAACTCGGCTGGGGTGGCTGCACGGCGGTGGAGCGAGATCCGCAGCGCGTCAGTGGAGCCTGGGTGTTCCGCGGCACGCGAATCCCGGTGGCTGCTCTGTTCGAGAACCTGGAAGACGGCATCACCCTGGCTGAATTCGTCGAGCTTTTCCCTGGAGTGACGCAGGAGCAAGCCCGCTCGGTGCTGGAGCATGTCGCCCGCAGTACGGCTGCAGCTGTGGCCTGAGTGCGGATCCTGTTTGACCAGGGAACACCGGTTCCTCTGCGCCGCTCGCTGGACGGCCACCTTGTTGCCACGGCCTACGAACTGGGCTGGTCCACCGTCACCAATGGGGACCTGATTCGCCTGGCTGAGCGGGAGGGCTATGAACTGTTGATCACCACCGACACCAACCTCCGCTACCAGCAGAACCTGCGGCAGCGCAGCATCGCAATCCTGGTGCTGACCACCACCAGCTGGCCCCGGATTCGCCAGGTCACCGTTGAAATCCAGGCCGCGATCGCCGCCATCAAAGCTGGCGACTACCAAGAGATCCCCATTCCTTGAGCCTCAGCGCTGCAGCAGCCAGCGCAGCAGCGACAGGCCGATGATCAGCCCGATGCCGGTATTCCAGAGCCAGGAGGGGCGCTTGGCCAATCGCTGCAACCAGGCAGGCAGGCGATCGCCCCAATGCTCCAGTGCCAGTACTGCAAGCAGCAGCACCAGCAGGGGAATGCCGATGGCCAGCACCAGCTCACGCAGCATTGCCCTCTTTCCACTGAGTGCAACGTATCGGTGGCCGAACAGAACGGCAGCCAAAAACAAACAAGCGTGCTAGTACAGGTGTACGACGCGGCTGTGACCAGTGGGCAACCCTCTTCCCCGCCCTGCGGCACTGAATGCCCGCCTCGACACCCCCGTTGAGGAGTGGCCCTACCTCGACGAGGGCACCCTGCTCAAAACCCGCAGCCGCAAGGTCTGCATGACCTGCCACTGGTTCAGGCACCACGCCGGGGTGAACTGCATCCCGGTGCTGACCTGCCAGCTGCACCAGGGTCTGATCGCCCACGGCGAGCACCTGGTCAGTCGCTGCCAGGGCTGGACCGACGACATGACCCGGAGCCAAGGCTGGGCGCCGGAGGTGGCCTGAGCGGCCCATGCATGTCGGTGACCGGCAGCGCCCGCCGCTCTCACCCCAGGAAGGCTGGCTGAGCGACGGCCGCCAGGTGCTGCACTTCAGGCCACGGCGTTACGACCGCTGGAGTCAGAGCCTGGAGGTGACCTTCGGGGAGGTGATGACCGGCGGTGAGCCGCCGCTTCTGAAAAAGCGCAGGGAGCTGACGCGCGAGCAGGCGATCAGGCTCTGGGCCCAGAAGCGTCAGCAGGGCTGGCAGCCTTGTGCGCCCCAGTGGCTGCCGCCAGCGCCGCTGTCGCCGGGCTGAGCAGAATCGACCCCATGGACCTCCATGCCGACCTCAGCCAGCGGGCCGTACTCGACAGCAACGCCTTGGACTGGACGCCATCGCCAATGGCGGGGGTGGAGCGGCGGATGCTGGATCGCTGCGGTGGCGAGGTGGCCCGGGCCACCTCGATCGTGCGCTACGCCCCCGACAGTCGCTTTGAGCCTCACAACCATGGCGGCGGTGAGGAGATCCTGGTGTTGGAAGGCACCTTCTCCGATGAACACGGCGACTACGCCGCCGGGACCTACCTGCGCAATCCGGCCGGCAGCAGCCATGCCCCGTTCAGCGAAAAGGGCTGCACCATCCTGGTCAAGTTGCAGCAGATGCACCCGGCTGATCAGCAGCGTCTGGTGATCGAAACCAGCAAAAGCACCTGGGTGCCCGGGCTAGTGAGGGGACTGGAGGTACTGCCGTTGCATGCCTTCGGATCGGAGCACGTGGCCCTGGTGCGGTGGGCACCGGGCACGGTGTTCCAGCCCCATGGACACCCCGGCGGCGAGGAGATCTTCGTGCTGGATGGTGTGTTTCAGGACGAGCACGGCACCTACCCGGCGGGCAGCTGGCTGCGCAATCCACCCGGCAGCGTGCACCGGCCCTGGAGTGAGGCGGGCTGCACCATCTGGGTAAAGACCGGTCATCTGCCCGCCACCCAAGGCCCCGACGGCTCAGAAGCGTGAGCCCGGCGTCTGCAGAAAGGCCAGCTCCTCCGCGCCCGACACCCGCCCGAGGAGCACGTTGCGGTGAGGGAACCGGCCAAAGCGGGCGATCACATCCCGATGCCGGCCGGCGAAGTCGGCGGTGCGCGGATCGCTGAACCGCGCGAACAGCGGCAGCGCGACCTCCTGCACCGCAAGGTCCTCGCTGTGCATCAGCGGCATCAGCCAGAACTGCCGCCGCGCCTGCTCGGGCTCCACCTCAAGCCAGCCGCGCTCCACCGCCTTCAGGCTCAGCGCCAGGGCCTGGGGATCGCCCGCGAACGCCATGGCGGTGTCGCGCCAGATCTGGCGCGGGAACTGATCGAGCAGCAACACCAGGGCCAGGCCCCCGCTCGCTTCCGTGGCCCAGGCGTCAAGCTCACCGGCGATCGCCCGCCGCGTAAGGCCCAGGAATCGTTCCCGCAGCAGGGCATCAAAGGCCGGGTCCTTGGCGAACCACTGGCGCGGCCGGCTCTGCACGAACCAGAACTCCAGCACCTCCGGCGCTTGTTCCCCCTGGCCTGGCATCAGAGCAGGACCTGCACGCTGGCCACCTTGTCCTCCAGGGTCTGGTCCTTGTCAGTGCGGGTGTTGATCTTCACCGTTGTGTACACGCGGGGGCAGCCCATGGCATGCACCGCCTGATGGCAGGCCTGGATCGCGGCGAACACCGGCTCCCATTCCCCTTCAATCGCCGTGCCGTTGGGGTGCAGCTGGATCTTGAGGCCCGCTTCAGTGAGCACCTTCTCGCAGGCGGCGATGTAGGGGGCCAGGTGCACACCCACGCCGATCGGCACCACACACAAATCCACGATCACCTTCATGGTCAGCCCCGGCAGATTGCCCCCATCGTGGAAGCAGCTGCCCGGTCGCTGCCGTGTCCGTGTTTCCGCTGCTGGTGATCGTGCATGCCCTGGCGGCCACGGTGTGGACCGGTGGCCATCTGGTGCTGGATCTGGGGGTGTTGCCCAGGGCGCTGCGGGCGCAGAGTGCAGCCCGGATCCGCGCCTTTGAGGAGGTCTTTGAGCCACTGGGCCTCACGGCCCTCGCCATCCAGGTGCTTACTGGGCTGTGGATGGGTTGGATCTACCTGCAGGGCTTCCAAGGGCTGTTCGACCCTGCCAACCCGATCGGGATGCTGGTGGGCGTGAAGCTGCTGCTGCTCGCCGGCACGGCCGCCCTGGCCGTTCATGCCCGGCTGCGGCTGATCCCCAACCTCACCGACGACAACCTCAACGGCCTGGCCTGGCACATCCGCGGCATCACCGCCCTGGCGATCGCCTTCGTGGTGGTGGGCGGACTCATTCGCCTGGGTGGCCTGGGCTGACGTGTTCACCAGCCACAACAACGCCCGGAGCGTTGGCCCCGGGCATTTGTCAGCTCAGCCGTGGTGCCTTCCCAAGGGGGTCGGGCCCAGCTGCGCGGTCGGTTGATCGTGTTCAGATCAGGTGGTTTTCAGTTGTGGGCGGAGCTGCCGGCGCTGGCACCTGGGGCCAGGTGTCGATTGGGACGTTCCGTTGGGTCCGGGGCACCTCAGGCGGTGCAGTGGACGGCGACTCTGGCTACACGCCAGGAACGTCAGAGATCCGTCGAGAGTGTTGGAGCAGGGGCCGGATCGTCAGCGCGCTCCTGACTGGTGCTCAGGGGGGGTGTCGTCCATCTGTGGAGCCTCCGAATCCCGTTGCCACCACGATGGGCCGGCCCGCCCAGGCAAGCAAGCGAGCACGCCAGTTCGACACCGCTCGTTACCGGCGGCAATCGCTCTTCATGAAGGGGGCTTCATGGCATCACCAGTAGCAGCAGGCGGTTGCCCTCCGGGTCCAGCAGCCAGGCCTCGGCACCAAACGGTTCCTGCTGCGGCGGATCCGTCGCTGTGGCGCCCAGCTCCAGAGCCCTGCTGATCCAGGCGTCGAGCACCGAGATGGCGGCCGATCCCGCGGCCTGGCGTTGCAGACACAGCGCCAGACGACCCTGCTGGCGCGGTCGGGGTCGGCTGCGCGATGGGGCGTACACCTCCAACCAGCCCCCGGCCGGCCAGGGCAGCCGCCAGTGGCTGGCGCTCAGGCCAATCTGCGGCTCCACCGCAAGCAACGCGCCATAGAAGCGGGCCAGGACAGCCGGATCATCAGCTGCCAGCACGATCGAACCACTCAGCCCCATGGGCGCCACCAGGGCTTGCGGGCGGGCGCCCCATGGCTGCCATCGCAGAGGGGGTAGCGGTGCGAGCGGCCGCAGCGGCACATCAGCACCGTGGCCGGCTCCTGGAGCCGCAGTTCATAGGACACACGGCCAGTCCCCAGGTGGGCGCCGTCGCAGTACCAGCCGTGGCGACTGCGGCCGCAGCTGCAGAGCTGGTGCACGCCGGCCGGCAGTTTCAGTGGCTCAGGGCCAGGGAGGAAAACGTCCGGCTCAGCCATGGGGGATCCGCCAGCGCCTGGATGCAGGTTGCCTCTACAGCCACCACGATGGGCGTCTGAGGAACCCAGTGATGCACAGATGCTTCCAGCGAGGGGGTAGGGGCCCCGCCCAGAGGGTTGTTGCCACGGCAATCGGGCTGGTGGTGCTGCTGGCCAATGGCGCCGCAGGCCGTGCTGAGTCCTGGAAGCGCTGCAGCTACAACGACAGGCCCATCCCCTGCCGCGACAGCCACAGCCCCGATGGCACGGTGCGGATCACCTGGCAGGACGGCCAGGCCATGACCTACCGCCTGGTGCAGGAGGGGTTCCCGATCTCCACGCTGCGCGACAGCCTGGGCGGCATCTGGCAGCGCGAGATCCTCATCCAGGGCAATGCGGTGTTCACCAATCCGGCCAACGGCAACCGGATCGTTGTTCCCTTGCGCTGAAGCAAGCCGATGCAGGTGCTCTAACCAGCGCTCCCGAGCCTGTGCAGCCCGCCGGCTCTGATGCAGGTCCTGCATCTCAGATCCTCCATCGACCGATGCGTGGTGCAGAGTCGAGCCATGTTCCGACCTGGTCACGTCCCCAGCGCCCTGGCGAGTGGCCTGGCCCTAATCGCCATCGCACTGGCCCCGGCCTGTGCCGTTGCCAGGCCCGTGGCCAAGGTGGTGTCGGTCGGCGATGGCGACACCATCCGCGTGCGGCAGGACGGGACGGTGATCACTGTGCGCCTGGCCTGCATAGACGCGCCAGAGACGGCCCAGCGTCCCTATGGCCAGCAGGCCCGCAGTTACTTGCAGCAGCGCCTGCCGGTCGGCAGCGCGGTGCGATTGGACGAGAAGACCACCGATCGCTACGGCCGGCTGGTGGCCGAAGTGTTCAACGGCATCAACATCAACCTGGCGATGGTGGAAGACGGCCAGGCCTTTGCCTACCGCCAGTACCTGGGCGACTGCAACGCCAAGGAGTACCTGGACGCTGAGTACCGGGCCAGCCGGCGCCGCTATGGGGTGTGGCAGGTGGAGGGCGGCATCACCCGGCCGTGGGAGTTCCGCAAGAGTCGCCGCGCCGCGGTGATCCCCGATGGCACAACCCCTGGCGGCCGCCGCTACGGCTGCAAGGAGATCGGCTCCTATGCCCGTGCCCAGGAGTTGCTGCGCCAGGGGCACACCTATCTCGACAGCAACCGAGACGGGGAGGCCTGCGAATCGTTGCGGCGCTGAACTGCTCAAGCAGAGCGCGATTCACGAGCCACAGCTAACGCATCGGGTGAGCGCGAGCAAGTCGGGAAGTTCCCCGCAGAGGCCGAGAGTGGAAGCACTTCACTGCAGCGACATATTCCTTATGCTTGAGAAAACATCAAGGAAAAACCATGCTCACCGGATCAGACCTGCTCGCCAAAGTCAAGGAGCTCGGCGATGCCTCCAAGTCCGAACTGGTGCGTGCCTGCGGCTACGTGAGCACCAAGAAGGACGGCAGCGAGCGGCTGAACTTCACGGCCTTCTATGAGGCGCTGTTGGAAGCCAAGGGTCTCAATCTGGGCAGTGACACCAGCAGCCGTGGCAAGGGTGGCCGCAAGCTCAGTTACGTGACCACGGTGCAGGGCAATGGCAACCTGCTGGTGGGCAAGGCCTATACCGCCATGCTCGACCTTCAACCCGGCGACGAGTTCGAAATCAAGCTGGGGCGCAAACAGATCAAGCTGGTGCCCGCCGGCGCTGGAGAGGAGGACACCGCCGCCGCGTAACCGTTGATTGCGATTAACTGCGCTTTCCGCCAAGCCCGTTGCACCTTGGAAACGAGGCGTCAGTGCCCTCGACGCCCATCAGAGCCCCTGGCAGTGCACGGCGGCTCCGGAGAACCCCCGCCCTCCGCGGGGGTTTTCTGTTGGCAGGACCCAGGGGCAGCCAGGACTGGGCTGCTTCAGGCGGGGAGCTGGCAGAGCAGGGGGCAGAGCAGCGGCGCCGGCAGGCGGCAGGTGCGCCAGTTGCCATCGCCGGTGGCCACATCCACCCCGATCAGCTGGGCGGCGTGATGGCGATCGGCCAGGGGCTCCACCCAGGCAATCGCATCGGCGATCGCCTCATCGAGGCTGCCGTACTGGCCGTCGAGCTGGCGGTGCGGTTCACAGCCGCTGTCGATCAGGCGATAGCGGGAGAGCACGGCCTAGCTGCTGGAACGCTGCATCGTCTGTCCTTCTGGAAGGTCACCATCGGCGCTTCTGCGGGGTTGGTCTGTATCGGGGCGAACATTGAGATCAGTCTTTACGGGGGTGGTGAGCCAGTCACCGATCGCCCATCAGCTCAGCTCAGCCGAGCCCCACGTACACCGGCTGAAACCACTGCATTCGCCGGTTCTGACGCTTCTCGCCATGCAGCACGGTGTGCCAATGGCCGCGGCGCCAGTGGGGCCGGCGAGCAGTGCCGCTGCTGGTGCCAGCCGTGGTTCCCTCTGAAGGAGCCCTGAGGGCGCGATCGAGCCGGAAGTCCCTGCCGATCTCACCGGCCCTGCCCCCCAGGAGCTGGTGGCAGCAGCAGGGCCTGGTGCCGGTGGCTCAGCAGCTGAGCCTGCAGGAGCAGTTGTGGCTGGTGATGCCGGAGGATCTGCAGGCCCCTGCGGCGGGGAAAGCAACGCTCCGGGTGATCCAGCGCCGGGCCTTTAGGGCCGTGGCCCGGGGGGATGGGGCTCTGCTGGAGGCCTGAAGCTGCGAAGTCACCAGGACCGCTGCGGCCTGCAGCTGATGCAGAGCCCCCGTAGAAGTCTTGATGACATTGCTAGTGGAAGTCCTGGGCAGATGACAACAAGCTGGAGAGCGTGGCGGATGACTGTCACTGATCTCAGATGCACGACATTCCCCGAGCAGAAAGCCAGAAGCTCCCCGCACCTCTGAAGTGATACTCAACGCCCAGTGCCAACGTCTTGCGCCTGATTGCTTGGCTGCTTTCAGAAGCATCTCACCCAGGCATCATCTCCATTGCTCAATCAATCATGATACTGATAATCAAAGTGGGCGACTGAGCATTTTTAGGATTGCGCGGGAGTAGAAGCCAGGCCCCCGCTTTAATTCGAATTGCGCGGCGAGACGTGTACGATTTGTCCATCCGACGAGATTATCTTTACTTCATTTTCAGTCAACTCAAAAATTGCGCGTTGCTGGAAAAGTCTTCCCACCTCAAGAGCTTGGACTCTGCTCAAGCCAGATGCAGCCCAGCTTTCTTCCTCCCACAGGGCATTGGGATCCGCAGAGCGTCCGATCACTTTCTCAAGCGCTGTCACACCAGGATCGGTCTTCAGGTATTCAGAAAGGATCTTTGTGCGCCTTGAGTTCTCTGCTTCTCCAAGGAACTGTTCATATGGATTCTGCGCGGAGATCACAAATACAGGTGGGGGAATTGGTAAATCCTTGGCGCCCGGTCCTGCAAAAACTAAATTTTGATCATCTGCGCTAACAATTTCGGTATTGGCATATGCGTGCCACACCGATTCTCGACTCGAAAGTAGTCTTTTGACATTAGAGGCCATTGATTCGAGGTCGCGGATGCGCTGCAGAACAGTGCCGTAGTCCTTCCCGCACTCCAGGACAGTTCTGGCATGCGCGAGGTGGTCCCTAAGCTCCTTGATCTCAAAGAGTGCTCTTTTGGCTTTCTTTGTCCCGGCAAAGCCAAGGTCTTCTATCAATGGCTTGCAACCACGTACATATTTGACAGTGGTATTAAATGTGTCTGATCGTGCGTCTGGAGTATCCTGGTCAGCGCTAACACCCATGGGCTCGTCAGGGATCGGGCGGCCTTCATACGAGCCATAAAGACGACGAAGGCCTCGCTCGATGCCAAGGATTACTGCAAACAAATAGGCCGAGATGGTCGGCCTACCCAAGTCCTTAATGCTTATTGTCCCAAGCAGAGAGCCGTTGGCTCGTACGAACAACCAGCTCCTCTTTCCAAGCTCATCAAGCGCGTCATGTAGTGACGCAGCATGATCTATCCAGTTCTCAGCTGGAGTGTCAACGGCAAATGCGCTTGCAGGCTGCCCTGAATCAGCAGCCCCAAGATCGGCTTGCCTAACAATCTGATGGCCGCCACTGCCTGCAACAGGAGCTTGATCAAGCTCAAAAAGCTGCATTAACAGCTTGGCTTGCTCAGCTGATCCGGCAGGGTCTGGCTGAAAAGGATCGCGACTGCAGATGTGCTCAGCGTGGAGAATAGACGTCGCAAGCTCATCGATCCTCAGGTCACGGTCCAGCATATTTGGCAGCAGGCGATATTAGATTATACTGGAAAGGCCATCACCTCATTGCGTGTTGATTCCGGCCCATGTCTTCGACCTCTATTGATGCTGAAACCATCATGCATGAAGGCCAATGCGTTTACGCAGTGAGCTGGGATACCGGCGAACCTGTTGGAGGGGCCGGTTGCGAACGGGTTTACAGCCTAAATGGAGACTATGTCGTTATCCTGGATGACGGAGAGGAATGCGGCACGTATCCCACCCTGCTTGAGGCAATTACTGCAACAGAGCAGCTCTACATGGTCGGACCAGCCACCACTGTGATTGAGAGCACGCAACTCACCACAGAAGACATCCTGGAGGTGCTCAAGCCATTTGATGGCCTCGCTGAGCCAGTGCTCACGATCAGGATCAACGGTGCGGTCTGCGCCATCAAGACCGCCTGATCGCCGACTCGGCCATCTGCACCTGCGCCACCCACTCATGTACTGCGGCCATCGGTCCGCGCAAGGGTAAGAGGGGCGGCCAAAAGCCCCGCTCCTGGTGGCTTCCTGCCTGCACCCGTCCTCTACTCATGGTGGTGTCGGGCTAGTAGTGGATCTGGTGCTTCCTGCCCGAGCCACACCGGAGGTAGCACCGCGTCTCTTGTGGATCCCCTCCCAACGGCAGGTGGTGGCAGCCCAGAAGCCGATTGGGTCGGCCAGCTCGTTCATCACCTCTGCGCCGGCCTCGATCAGGGCGGCGTAGGCCAGGTGATTGGCCCAGTGCTGAAAACCCCGCGGTGAGCGGTAGCGATGCTGCTCCTGCTGGATGGTGGGGTCCTGGCGGCACAGTTCCGTGATCACCGCGGCGATCGGCAGCAGCTCCGCCTGGCTGGCCCGGATCGATTCAGGCGTCAGCCGGCTGATCGAGGGGTGAGCGGCGGGTTGCCCGGCTGGACCTCGAGGTTGGTCACGTTCACCTGGGTGGTGACGCCATCGGCCCAGCTCACTGTTGCCACCACCATCGGGCTGTTGGGCGTGATCGGCCCAATGGCGGTCACCGTGCCCCGCGCGAAGGGTCCGCTGCTGGTGGGGGCATCAGGGCCGCTCACCATGGCCATCGACTGCAGGAAGGCCCGGGAGAAGCGAACGGTGTCGCCGATCTGCAGGGGTGCGCTCACGGTGCTCGCTGGAGGGCGTGACCCATCCTGACCGGATCACGGATGCTGGGTGCACGCGTCACACTCAGCCCTGCCGTGAAGGACATCCGGATCACCACCCAGGACGATCTGCCCGGGCCCGATGGCGACGAGCCCTACGACACGTTCGTCAACCAGACCGAGTACGGCAACGCCCGCTTCCTGCGCACCAACGTGCTCTCGGCCCGGCCCGACCTCAAGAAGTACACGGCCCTGCGGTTCCAGCAGGACGTCAAGCGCCACCCCGATGCCGCCGGGCCCGGGCAGGACGTGGTGCTGGTGTTCATGGAGGCCCTGGAGCTGGAGCCGCCGCTGACCCTGGTCTGCAGCGACATCCACCTGCAGATGGAGGGCTACCCGGTGGAGCAGGGGGCGGTGATCGAGATCCCGCTCATGCCGCCGGGCAGCCGGGGGCCGGGGGCCGGCCAAGGGTTTCGGCTGAGGGGTCTGGGGCTCTGCCCCGCTGGCGCCGATACCGTGGGGTCCCTGCTCTCCCCTCGGCCCGGCGATGCCAGCCCATGCGCTCCTGCCGGCCGTGAACCGTCTGCTCAAGCAGGTGGAGGAGACCAGCGGCCTGCCGGTGGCGGTTGACCAGCAGAGCGACCTGAGCACCCTGGCCACCCTGCGGCCGGCGACGCCGGACTACCAGGCGCATCTGATCGCCTACCGGGATGCCGACGAGGCCAGCAGTTACCACGTGGCCTTTGAGGCCGCATTGCTGCTGCGCATCGTGCAGGTGCCGGCTGAGCAGCGGGTGAACCTCACCGAGAAGCGCGAGGCCAGGGAGAAGGTGGTCTCCCAGGTGGAGAAGCTGTTCAAGGGCCGGATCGGGCTGGCCCAGGCCCGGCAAGCGGGGCTGCGCTTCTACGACGGGCTGATGGTGCAGCTGCGCTCCACAGGACCGGGGCTGTGGGCTGATCGCTGGCTGTTCGAGCAGGTGCCGGAGCTGCGGGGCCTGCAGGCGGCGGTGCTGCAGAGCCAGGTGCAGCAGAACGTGCCCTGCCTCAACGCCGAGGTGGACAAGATGAGCCCCGCCGAGGTGGTGAAGGCCAGCCGGGCGATGAACGCCGCCTATGCCTTCCAGGCCGCCGAGCTGGTCGGCATCCCGCCGCTGGCGATCCCGTACCAGGCGGCAGGCTTTGAGTCCCTGGCCAGGGAGCTGATCGCCATCACCCGCGCCGAGCCGGCCACGGCGGATCCGGATCGGGAGATCGTCGATGCTTGGGCCGAGAAGCTGGGCCTCTCCCGCTGGTACGCCTGGAAGACGCCCTGATGGAAGGCACGGCGTTCTCGATCGACGAGGCCAGCTTTGATGCCTCCTTGCTGCCGGAGGGCAGCCGCACGCCTGGCAGCGAGGCGTTCCACCGGGCGGTGACCGACTACTTCCAGAAGTCCTACGCCTCGATGGGAGGGCAGCTGTAGGTGGTGTTCGCCGCCGGCCGCATCGAGGTGGCCTGGGAACCGGCGACAGCGGCGGTTCGATGAGGCCCGGCCGCTGCTGGAAACCCTGCTGCAGCTGCAGCCCGAGCACCCCGAGGCCCTCTACAACCTGGGCGTCCTCGCCAGCGAAGAAGGCCGGCTGGAGGAGGCCCGCCTGCTGCTGCACCGGGCAGTGGTGGCCAATGCCCCCGATGCCCACGCCCAGGCCAATGCCCAGGTGGCCCTGGCGCTGGCCGCGATGCGGCTGGGCGAAAAGGCAGAAGCCCGTCAGGCCCTGGAGGCAGCGATCGAGGTGGAGCCAGCCAACAGTTTTGCCCTGCGCAGCCTGGGGAGCCTGCTGGTGATCGCTGGGGCCTATGCGGCAGCGGTGGTGCGCTTCCGCCAGGCACTGAAGGCGGCACCAGACGACCTGATTGCCACCTTCAACCTGGCCCAGGCTTTGCTGGAGCTGGATCCAGACGAGCACCGCGACGAGGCCGACCGGTTGCTGCTGCGGGTGATCGAGGCCCAGCCCTACGGCGAGCTCGCAAGGCTGGGCGCCTGAGGTGGCGTGAGCACTGGGCCACGCAACCGGCCGCCGCTATCACCCAGGGAGGCCTGGATCAGCGACGGTCGCCACGTGCTGCACTTCCGGCCCACCCTCTGGGATCGCTGGAGCCAGCGGCTGGAGATCACCAGTGGTGAGCTGCTGCCGGATCACCCGGTGCCACTGTTGAAGCGCCGCTGGGAGCTGAGCCGAGAAGAGGCCCTGCGGCGATAGGTCGAAAAGCGTCAGCAGGGCTGGCAGGTATGTGAGCCCCAATGGGCACTCGCCCCCGAGCGGCAGTCGCGGATGGCTCTGTGGCCAGCGACATCGGGAAATCTGTGAGCCCTGTCTGAGTGTAGGAGTGAATGCACTTGCCTGAATCCCTTGGCCCTCAGGGGGTTTCAACCTGGTCAAGTCCTCCGTTTGGCAGCCTGGGCCCGCATCCACTGGTAGGTACGACCTGGACGGCGTATGAGATTGAAAGTGTCCCAGCAGAGGACCTTGCGCGAGGGATTTTCCTGATGAAGCGCTTGCCTGAACTGTTCCAGTGGCCCCTCCTCGTGTCCCCAGAGCCACAGAGGATGCCTCACGATCACCACCGCCGCTCCACTGCGCCCTTGGATCGGCAATGGGAAGGCTACAAGCTCGGGTCCCTTCCGTACTTTGAATTGAATCAGATCGCTTTCATCGCCGCCCCACAGGCGCAGATGTAGTCGAGCGGCCTGCTCGGCCTGCTGAGGCCAGTCCTGCAGCGGACCCCAGCTGAAATCAGCATCGAGACCGCAACTCCACTTGGGTTGGACAAAGGCCCTGAGATAGGCAAGAGCCAGCCGCCAGTCGAGGAGGCCATGGAAGTATTGGTTCTCATAGGTCTTGAGGCACTCGTAGCAGCTCTCCTGACAAGTCCTGGCGTGTTCCGTGTGACTCCAGTCGCTGGCCTCCTGCTGCAGGCAGGCCTCAATGAACTTCAGAATGGGTGGGATGCCCTGACGTGCTTCCCCGAGATAGCTGCAGAAACCGGCGCCATTGATGTGGGCATCGACAATCTGAAGCAGTGGCCGCAGCTCGCCGTCTGAGCCGAACGGTCGGGGTTCGACGGCTTCCAAGGAGCGGTGGTCGACGTCAAGCTCACGGGTCGCGCGAGCGATCAGCAGTTGACTGGCCGAGATGGCTGCGGCCCGGACTCCTTGCCAGTACTGGGCTCCTTCAGCAAAGAACTGGCCTGTCTGGAATTGGCCAGGAACCGTGAGATCGCCTCCGAGCTTGTTGATGTCCAGGTGGGGGTGGATCGCAGTCGGACGCAGATAAAGACCGTCCGTCACACGCGGAGCTACAAGAAAGACGGGGCTGATGCTCTCGGGGCTGTCGGGAGGGATTGCTGGCTGGGCAAGGATGGTGCTGAGAAATTCCTGTTTCACGACGCGCTGGTCGATCGCCTGAGCCTGAAGTGACAGTTCATGTCCCGGCTTAGGTCGCAAGGCTCCTGAATGTTTGTAAGGACGTTTCAGCACACCCTCCCGCCAGGCCAGGCTGAAGCCTTCATCCCCTTTGTCGGAGTGAGGTCCACGGTTGATGCGATAAACGGTGCTGTCCTGGTTGGTGACCAGACGCAGACGGAACTCTCCAAGTGTGGTCTGGTGTGAATAGGTCTCCCAGTCATCTTTCTTTGGAGGGGTGGCATCGGCACTCAGCGCATGACTCTGACCACCGGGAAGTGCCTCCAGATTTCGATCTGGCTGGAAATCGGTGCGGAACCCAGCTGGCTCAAGGCAGCTGCGCACCTCCCACCCCGTTCTCTCAGAGCTCTGGCCACAACTGGGGCACGTCAGGGTGTCTTCCTCCTCGGAGTGCTGAAGCTGTTGCCAGGCGCTGCAGCGCGGGCAGGAGCCCAGCAGGAAGCGGCGATCCCAGGGCAACTCCTGCAAAGTACCTAGTTCGTTCCCCTTTACGCCGATGCGAGGTGTCAGACCAATGCAGCGGTGTTCCCGCTTGTCATGAACCAACACCCGGCCGGGGGCGAACTCGAAGATCGCCACATCCAAATCGCGATCCAGGCTGATGGTTTCTCTGAGCCTGCGGTCCTCTCCGACTACGAGTTCTCGCACCCGGGTGGGAAGGCCATACATCGGCAGTACGCCCTCATTGGCCAGGTGAGCGGCCAGGCCACTGGTGTTGGCAGCAACGCGGTCCTTACCGGTGCGAATCGTGTCCACCAGTTTCTTGCTGGTTTCCAGCTGAAGAGTATCCGCCCCTTCTTCCGTGGATGGACGCTGACGATCCAGGACATTACGCGTGCGTACACCGATGTCCTCAGTTAAATCAAGTGCGTCCCGAAGCCACGTCTGCCACTGCCGAAGCAACCCATCATTGGCCAGTGTTGACGCGGGAATGAAATCCCCATGCACATCCACAGGGCGTACCAGATCACCGGCCCAGAAACCACCCCGTTCTCGATTCTGATTGCGATGCTGCTTCTCCAGTTCACGGAAGGCCTGGATCAGACGATCCTTGCGGAGGAGGCGCTCAGCGATCCGTGCGAGCCGTTTGACCAGGAATGGCGGCGGAGGTGTGTCTCCGGTGATCTGCTCGGGATGGCGGAAATAATGCAGGTCATGGCTGCGCGAGCGACACAGCGTGAGTACAAAGGAGAAGGTTTGCCCGCGGCGGCCGGCCCGTCCCACCCGCTGCTGATAGTTGAAGCGTTGCGGGGGCATGTTGGCCTGCAACACAGCCTCCAGGGGCCCGATGTCGATCCCCACCTCCATCGTTGTGGTGACCGAGAGCATCTCAATGCCATGGGGCTCCAACGGATGGCGCTGCTCCTGCTGAAGGCGGATATTGCGGAACTCCCGCTGACGCGTAGCTGGATCGACGGTCTGCCCCGTGAGTTCCTCGCAGCGCAGCCGGAACAGATCGTTCTGGGTGCTCGAGGTCAACTCCCCATCCAGGCTGCGACGCAGGCGACGTCCCAGCACATGGTCACGCACAAGATCTCCCCGCACACCGGAGGGCTGATCAGGCAGGGCTGTACCGCAACGGGTGCAACAGCGGATGCCGCAGTGTAGATGAACGCGGCGGCAGTTCGAACATCGCCAGTAGGGATCTTCATCCCGCGGGAGCACAAAACCGATTAGGCGCAGGTCGATGTAGTCCTCATCCAAGCCAACACGGCCCCCGAACCGACCCAGCATCTTGCGTGCCCGCAGCAGATGGTCGATCGGTTCGCCACCAAGGTTCAGTGCAATCTTGCCGAATACACGGGCGATGTTGGCCTTGCCTCGATCGAGCCTCTCCTGGGTGATTTCATCGATGTTTGGCGGCCATTGACAGGGGGCGTAGCGGTAGTCATCCGCGTAAACACGCATCCAGGCCGCGGCCTCCATCAACTCCTCGCGGTTGAACTCGCGACTGGCAAGCCTTTCCGCTGGCGGCAGAGGCACTGGAATCGCCAGTCCCGATGCTTCGAGTGAAAAGTAGCTCTTATGGAAGATGACATCTGCCAGCGACCGTAGAATGTTTTCGCTGAGCATCTTCTCAGCAGCCCTGCCGAAATCTGAATCAGTCAGATCGACACCCTTGGGTTTCGACCAGATGTACCCGTTCCTGGTGGGAGATGTTTTGAACAGCTCCCACCAGGCGAGTGAGCTTTTCTCCTCTGGTCCTGCCTTGATGAATCTCATCCCTCGCTCGTCCCAGGGATGCACCTGAAGACGGATCAGGTGTGACAAAAGCGGGCCAACGGGATCGCCCTGCTTGGGTGGCTGGAGCTCGAGGATCTCGTGGATAGGAATGACCCCCAATTCCTTTTGTTGCAAGGGCACTGCCAACAGCTGGCGTTGTTCCAGCATTCCCTGAATGACTGGAGAGTCATCGGACATGCCATTGGTCCGGAGCACAGCAATTGCTGAATCGATCTCCTGGAGCCTGGCTGTATCGGGGCAGTCCTGTAATGGGCTGGCTATTTTCTTCCGGCCTTCCTCTACCTCCACCAAGGTAACCATCAGCAGCTCCCGAAGCAGATCACGGTGGTGCAGATTCTCCACGTCGAGTGCCGTGCGCGCAGCGGCCTGACGGCTGTCTGCAAAACTCACGAGTTTGGCGGAGCTTGTGTTGCGATCTGCGGGAATGCCGCGGGCCAGAACGTCATAGATCTCTGTCGCCAGCAATTGCGTGGATCTGCCGAAGCCGGGTCGCATGGCACGGATCGCGGAAAACTGCATCCGAATCGGCTTGTCACTTTTGCGTCGCTGGCTGAAATCGCTGAAACAGCGGGGGCAGCGGCAGGGGCGGTGGCTGCTAGCACTGTCATTGGTCATCTTATGGATCGGCTTGCCACCTACGCGTTCAAATAGATAGCCTGGTTGTAGGTTGCGAGCTGGCTGATCTGTCCCATACACCAGCCCACTGCCAGGATCGAGCCAGATGGGTTTCCAGCGTTCCTGGTTCTCCTCATCACTAATGGCTTTACTGTTCTCATCCACCGGCCAAATGACGGCATAGTCCTTGTAGGTGAGATCTTCAAAGCGATCGGCGAGCGGCTGATCGGGTAAGGACTCCGTTTCCGCCTCATGCGGGAGCAGTTCTTCAATCGGCGCGTTGGCACCAAAGGCGTCGCCCCGACGCGACTTCACCCCACCGAGGAAGGTTTCTCCACAGCATTCGCAATAGAGCAGCTCAAACTGCCGCCTCAGATCCGCTCCGCTCTCCTGCAGCTGACTTCCGGCTCTGTTCAGCGACAGCGTCCCCTGCCAGCGATCAGGCCGCGCACGAGAGCGTTCCCCTGGGGGCACCACGGTGCAAAAGACGCCTTCCGGGCTCTTGAAGAACGTGTGCAGCCTGAAGCGCGGCAGCCCCAGATCCACTCCACCGGGTCCCTCACCCACACAACCGACGATGGCGCAGAGCAGGCGCATCACCCTTTCCAGATCACGTGCCTCCCAGCCGTGCTTGGGCCAGAGCCGCTCGGCAAGCACAGCCAGGCTGGTGGCGCGGGAGCGTCGATCCGGATCCTGGGGATCCACGCAGTGATCCTCCAGCGCCGTACCGATTGTTCGTGCAAGAACAATCCAGCGCGCCCGTTGATCCGGCTCGGCTGGAACCGCGAAGGCATCCATCAATGCGGAGTGGGCCGGCGACTGTCCGTCGAGGTCGTCCCGTGACAGCAGCGCGTCGCTGTCGTGCTGAACTCGCGAACCGGCCCAGAAGGCCTGGCAGGCGGCCAGGACGACACCGGGATCACTCGGCAGTGACCAGGAGCCACCCACATCCCGCCGCTCGGCAATCGTGCCAGGGATAATCGCGTCCTTCCACGCCTCGCGTCCAGAGCCAAGCGGCAGCCCGAAATCGGCGAAGGCATCACGGAGATAGTCGAAGCTGGCTTCGGAACCTTCGCCTTCCGCAGGCAGAGACGCGCTGGAGGCCAGCAGCCGCAACTGGTGATGGCGGTCAGCCTGGTCCAGGCCCAGGCGCACCAGCAGCAACCTCAGCAGATACATGAACTCGGTGCCTTCACTACCCCGTTGCAGGTGCAGTTCATCGATCACCAGCGTGAAGCGATTGCGCTTGTCGTCCTCTAGCCAGCGGCGGGTCTGCTCCAGCATGCCCTGTTCGCTGGAGCGGCTCAACATGGCGTTGAGCATGCTGATGTTGGTGATCAGGATGTCAGGAGGTGTCTCCTGCATGTCCCAGCGGGTAAGCATCTCGCCGCCATCGATGGCCGGAAAGGCAAAGGCAGTTTCGCGATCTTCCGCGTTCTGTTTCCAGCCAGCCTGCTCATCAGGCCCGAGCTTCAGCTGCTTCCGCAACGCACTCTGCAGATCATCCAAGCGGGAGAGGGCGATCAACACCTCCTCGATGCGCCGCTTGCGGGCACCGGCCACCTGGTTCTTCCACTGTTTGAGGGTTCGGTTCAAGTCCACCCCCGGAATCAGCGCGCTGAGTGGCGTGTCAGCAGACACGCCTTTGAGGGAAGCGAGATTGCGTTCGTGATCACGCCAGTAGCTGGGCCCCCCCGGCGTCTGGCCCGTATAGCGCCCGAAGAAGATCCGGTTGCCGTTCAGCTCCCGCGTCAGCAGCTCGCGGGCGTCTTGGGAGTCGATGGCCGCCCGCAGGCGAGCCATCTGGTCCTCCACCAGGGCATTCATCGGGTATAGCAGCAGAGCGCGGATGGCAGCTGGCCGTGTTTCCCCTGCCCGTTGTTCGTGGCCCTTGAAACCATCCCAGCTCAGGCCGCCGATCTTGATGGCGTCCTTGCGCAGGGCGTAGGCACCTTTGCGGTCCGGTTCGGCCATGGGACGGCCCTGGGCATCGCGCCACCAGCGCTGTTGCAGATAGCCCGGTTTTGGCGCACTCCAACCGCCTTGCTCGCGGGTGGCCTCCTCGATGATTGTGGCGAGCACCGGCAACAGGAAAGCTTCTGTTTTGCCTGAACCGGTTCCCGAAGTGACGATGCCGGCGTGGCCATCGCTCACACCCCGCTGCAGCATCTGCAGCTGATGGCGATAGGGGCGCAACAGCTGGCGATCGCCGTCCTTGCCGATCAGGCCGCAGCCGATCAGATCAATGAAGACCTGCCGGGCCCGCGGGCTGAGATCTGCCAGGACGGCGTCGTCACCTTGCTCATCGAGCAGATCGTCAAAACCCCGACCATCCACGGCCCAGTGGGGCTGAGGCTCCAGCAATGGATCGGTGCACAGGGCACCCGGCTTTCGCAACAGCGTTCGGCGCTCCTCTGCCAGCTCCGGATCCTCGATGCGGAAGGCGGTGTCGAGGTAGCTGAGGTAGAGCTCGCGGATGCGGCTGAAGGCGCCGATCGGATCGTGCATGCGTGGAGCTGGACGGAAGGATCAGGGGGTGCTGGTCAGCGGCATGAAGCGGCTCCTGAGCTGATGGGAGCGCAGCGATGCGGAGACGTGATACCGGTAGGTGTGGTCGCTGGGCTTGTGCAGTGTCGGGCCCGGCATGTTGCGGCCGGTGAGCGCCGCCCAGCGCGCCAGCGGCAGTGGCAGATAGGCCTCGCAGTCGTAGAGACGATCGATCTGGCCGATGTCGCTGTTGGTGAACCCGAAGGGCCACAGACCATCGGTGGCCACCACCAAGGCATGCAGGGCCACGCGGTTGCGATGGCAGCTGGTGAACACCGTCTTCGTGGCGGGGTCGTGGCTGTGCCAGCGTCGTTTGCCGTAGCTGCTGGTTTCCGCCTCGATCCTGAGGTGAATTGAGGCTCGGTGTCCTTCGGGCAGCGGCTGGGGCGGCTTCCAGTGGTGCTCGCCGCGTCTGCCGCAGACCGGTTCAGAGGTCCGGCGGCTTTGCAGGCCGATTGGCCAGGACGGGCTGTCGCTCTGCAGCGGGTCCTCGATGATCCAGGCTTGCGCGCTGGGATCGGGTACCCAGTCGCCGGTGTCCACGACCGTAAGACCGCAGATGGGGCCGAGCTGGTCTACGGCTCCATGGAAGCGCCAGCCCCGGGGCATGTCCGCACAGGACGGAGGCACAGAGCGGATGGTGAGCCCGAGCTCGCGGGCAACGGCCAACACGGCCACCAACCGGCGCGCAGACAGCAGACCCACCAGCTGCAGGCCGCCACCCGGCAGGCGGACCAGGCGCGGATCCACCGGTTGCAGGCGCCAGCGTCCGCCACGGCCTTCCACTCCTTCCTCCAGCCAGCCGCCCTCACACCAGCCACGCAGCACCGACTCCGAGAAGCCAGGCCATTCATCGGGTTTGTTGCGCAGCTGGGCGTAGATCCGCAGAAAGTCACGGCGCTGCAGTGATGGGCGGCGTTGAAACAGCGCCGACAGGCTCTCGAGCATCTGCTGCTCGAACACGGCGTTGACGTTGGCATCGCCCTGGTTGAGACGTTGACGCGCCCACTGCACCGCGGCTGGGGATGGTGATGTCGTGGCCGAGATCGGATCGGGGAGCTCCAGAGGCCCGAGCGGCAGCCCCCAGTCCTCCCGGTAGGCGATCGGATTGACCCGCTGGAACCGCACCCGCTCGGGCAGTGCCGTGAGCTGGATGGTGCGCTGCAGGCTGCTGCCATCAGCGAGCCAGCCCTTGAAGCCTGCGGGTCCTTCGGGCAGCGCAACGCGGCGGCGGTCCGCTGCGGACGGCTGCCAGATCTGCCGCTCTGCGTTGTCCTTGTCCTGAGCAGATTTGCGGTAGTCGAGCACGAGTCCATCAGCTAGATGCAGCTGCACCCGCTCCAGCTCGCAGGCCAATGGCGCCGTCAACAACGGCAGGCCGAGGCCTGTGGCCAGAAAGCCGCGGCGATCGACCATGGCCACCCCGCCGCGGGTCGCGAGCCGCGGCGCCTGCTCGCGGAAACGGCCCGGCGTCTGATGCAGGGCACGCCAGAACTGCTCGGCTTCCTCGGGGTCGAGTTGAAAGCCATGCCAGAGGTCACTGTCGACATCGAAGCCGGTACCGCCGATCTGCTCCTCAAAGGCGTTGGCCTGGGCCTCACGCACCAACACATGGGAGATGGCTCCCGGAGAGGCGTTGTGCACCAGCCGCGGCACCTGCAGCAGCGGATCGAGCGCAAAGGGCAGCAGACCGCGCTCCATCCAGGGCTGCAATTCGGGCACCAACGCCTGAGCCTGGTCCTGCGGCTGGTCCTGTTCGATAGCCAGGAAGCCGGCATCGATGGCGGCCATCTCCGGATCGTCGTGATCCCGAGGCGCCAGAACGGTGTGGCCCGGCAGCCAGGGGTTGTCCTGCTGGGGGATCAGACCTTCCGGGAGCGGCTTGTTGGCGCTGGGGAGCAGCAACACGCCGAAGCTGGCTCCGGTGAACTGCAGCAGCAGCGGCCCGTAGGCCTTGCGGCGACGCGCTTCAGCGGCCGCATCGGGGCTTGCGGTCGCCGGAGCGTCCGCAGTGGATGGGGGAGTGGCCGGCACTGCGGGCAGTGGTGTCGCCACCGGTGGTGATGGCGGCTGCTGCGGGCCCGGCGGCGGAAGCAGGACCGTCTGGCCTGCCTGGCTCGGCTGGGCGGGCGTGACCGCCTCGATGGGATCGGGCTGCAGGGCTCCCGGCTGAAACAGGTCGGGCTGAGGAGCTGGTGGCTGTAGGACGGGTTCGGGATCTGCCGCTGGCTCCAGCTCCTGTCCCTGGTCCTGATCCAGCGGAGTCGATGGCTCGAGAGGCAGCGCCGGAAGACCCGCTTCGCGGCCAAGCAGGCGTCGGGCGGCGGCCTTGGCCTGGCGCAGCCGCAGCACCACCGGCAGCAGCCGCGCGAAGCGCACCACCCAGCCACTAAGCCCGCCTTTGTCCTTCTCTTCAACGATCGCGGCCGCCTCTTCGAGCGGATCTTCCAGCGACTGGACGATCTCCAGAACGCGCTGGTTCAGCGCATGAACGGCTGCCCGCTCGCTGGCCTGCTCACGAAAGCTGGCCTCAAGCTGCCTGAGTTCCGCCCGGAGGTCTCCGATCAGCGAGCCGCGGTAGTCGTCATGGCCCTTGAGCGCTGTACGCGATCGGTTGGCGCGCGCCAGCTTCCTGCGGACCAACGCATAGGCAGCGGGCAACTGCTCCGGGGTGGGCTCCAGTGGGAGTCCGCTGAGGTCATCGGGATCGTTCTCAGCCATCCTGCCCCGAGGTGTCCAGAACATCGCGCAGCAGCGACAGCAGTTCGGCCTTGGAGAGCGCCTCCATCGGCACGGGTGGAGCCGCCACGCCCGCCTCCTGCAGGCGTTGAATCATCGTGGCTTTGCTCATGCGCGAATAGCCACGGATGCCGTGCTCTCGGCACAGCGCCTCCAGCGACCTCCGCGTCTGCCGCTCATAACTGGGAGCGCTGAGCAACAGCCTTGGGGAGCTCGCCGCGGTTTCCAGGGGTGGCCCATCACTGATCGCTTCCGCCCGCCGCAGGATTTCCCGGGTGTGAGACAGATGCCGATCGACAGAGCGGTAGAGCCTGGCGTCACTTTGCGCCAACGAGCGGCTGGCCTGCAGGAACAGATCAGCCAGCGACCCCTGCCCCAGATCGTCCTCAGCAGGCATCGCCAAGTCAGCAGGTATGGCCAAGGTTTCCCTGATCACGGCGCTCCATCCTGCTCGGAGCCTGCAAGGTTGGCCATCTCCTGTCGCTGGTGTCGTTTGAGTGACCGCCACTGCTGGACCAGGGCCTTGAGGCTGTCGATCAGACGGCCCAGGCGGCTGCGGGGCAACTGATGGGCTTCCTCCACCAGCGCATCCAGGTCCCCGACCAGGTCGTCCATCTTCTGCAGCGCTGAAACCAGCTTGATGTTCATTGCGTGCAGGCGGGCACGGGTGCTGGCTTCCAGGGCGAGATCCTGCTCAAGTTGAGCGATTTCCAGACGAACCGCGGTGATCACCTGCTTGCGGGCCTCCATGCGGCGCTTGTGAATCCGGCGGGCGGTATTGGCCTCCTGCAGCGCCTGCAGGCAACCGTCATACAGCGCTGGCAGCTGCTCCGGCTTGGGGGACCTGGGGAATGTTGTGGTGGATCGAAACGCAGGCAAAACTTCCTCCGATGCAGACACCGTCGCCAGCTTTGATTGAGGAACTGAAACCTCCTTGCTTGCCCCTGTTCGGGGTGAGATAGGAATGGGTAACTCGGTTTGCGTGGATGTCTGGCTCATCGGGCAACAGTGTGACTAGAACGGGGTAAGAACAATGCCCTCAGAAGAGCCGCGTCAGACAAGACAGAAAGCCAGGCTGCGGCGCCTTGCAACCTAGGCGAAACAGGCCCGCAAATTGTGCATAAGCTTACAGCCATCCAGCGCACCTCCCGGCCGATCGCTAGGGCCTCGAAGCGATTCACACCGTGAATCACCCAGCTGGAGCCGTGGCGACTGATGGTGCCGGCCTATGCCATAGCCACGCCCAAAGCAGGGACCGCCTGCTGGCCCAGCGAGCCACTGATCACGACGGATCACGTCAGCGGCAGCGCCTTGCGCGCGATCACCGCCTGCAGCTCCTCAGGATCGAAGTGGTAGCGGTAGGTGTGTTGCGGGGCTTGCTGACGAGAGGGCCCCGGCATGCCGCGGCCGGTGAGGGCGGCCCAGCGGCCGAGAGGCAGCGGCAGATAGGCCTCGGCGTCGTAGAGGCGCTCGATCTGGCCCTCACCCCGGCTGGTGACGCGGCACCGGACGACCTGATCTCCACCTTCAACCTGGCGCAGGCCTTGCTGGAGCTGGATCCAGACAAGCACCGCGACGAGGCCGACCGGCTGCTGCTGCAGGTGATCGAGGCCCAGCCCTACGGCGAGCTGGCAGAGAGGGCTAAGGATCTGCGCAGCAGCATCGCCCGACGCGACCTGCGGGCTGACCAGCCCGATGGACTGCGGCAGGACGCCGTGAGCTATTGCCTCCAGGCCCTGCAGCTGTTTGAGGGGATGGATCAGCAGCGCTTCCTGGCGGTGCTCAGCGAGGTCGGGGCCGTGGGCCAGGGGGGTCTGCAGATCAACGAACCCGGCACATCCCGCAGCCTCAAGACCCTCCCCGGCAGCTGGAGCGATCTGGCCCTGGCCTGCCTGATCCATGTGGGCATGAAGCGGCTGATGCCTGATGAGGACTCAGGCCTGGGGATCGGCGCGGAGTACGAAGAGGCGCTGAGATTGCATAGGGGGTAATGAGTCCAGAACCGATGCAATATCTGCATCGCTCTCAGCCTCAGGGCTCGCCACCACTGGCTTGCTTCTCACCCCAGCGCCTTGCGGCAACCGCCTCCCCCGCTTGCGCCTCCTGAAACACCTTGCTGGTGACCAGCGGGTGGCCGGCGGTGCGGAGCCGGCGCATCAGCGGGCTGTCGATGAACAGGCTGGAGACCAGCAGCACATCGGCCGGTATGTCGGGGTCAAAGGGGATGGGGAGCAGGCCGAGGCTGGTGGCATGGCTGAGGGCCTTCTGCGCCTTGAAGTCCCAGCCGTGGGCGTCCTCACCGAGCAGGGCGATGGTGCCGCCGCCAGTGGGGATGGTCACCGTGGTGTCGATCCAGTCGTGGCTCTGCGGCAGGCCATGCCGTCTGCTTCCTACCCGCGGCAACAGGGACGGAGGCTTCAGCTCTGAGGGGCTGATTCCCGCCACCCGTACGGCCGCCTGCGATGGATGCAGATGGGCCAGGCCATGGCGCAGCAGGGCGGCCAGGGCGCGGGTATCACCAAGAGCGGTGTGGGCGTCGCCGGAGCTGAGGCTGATGCCATGGGCAGCGCAGAGCTTGGTCAGGCTCAGGAACGGATTGGGCATGGTGTCGATGCCATCGCCCAGATCCAGCACCAGATCCGGGATCACCCCGCTGGCCTGCCAGAAGTGGTGCCGCAAGATCGGGCCATCGAAGCGATCGAGGTTGTGGGCCACCAGCACCCGGCCCTCCAGCAGTGCCGCCAGCGCCGCTGCTACCGCATCGAAGCTGGGCGCCTGGGCAGCGAAGTCGTCGTCGATGCCATGCACGGCGGCATTGGGGATCGGCACGCCGGGGTTGATCACGGTGCTCCACTCCTGCTCAATCTCCCCATCAGGGGAAAGCAGCAGCAGGGCGATCTCGACGATGCGGCAGAGCACACCGGTGCCGGTGGTCTCCAGATCAAGCACGGCAAAGCCCCTGGCGCCGGATGGCAGCAGCTCGGATAACGGTGCCGGCGCGCTGCGCAAGGCCATGAATCTGTAGCAGCTGCCTCCGGGATAGCTGCACCAGCACCGGCTCGCCATCGGTGTGTTACATCCATGCGGGATCAGCATGGAACTGGCCATCGTCAGCTGATGGGCTCAGGTGATGGTGTTTGGACTTCCGGTGGCTGTTGGGGAGATCAGCAGCGGGTCAATCAGCCGCTGCCCAACCAAATGAATCACAGCGCATGGGCAGAAAAGGCCCATCTACTGGAGCCATGGCCACACCATGCTGACCGGATCAGACCTGCTCGCCAAAGTCAAGGAGCTCGGCGATGCCTCCAAGTCCGAACTGGTGCGCCAGTGCGGCTACGTGAGCACCAAGAAGGACGGCAGCGAGCGGCTGAACTTCACCGCCTTCTATGAGGCCCTGCTGGAGGCCAAGGGCATGACACTCGGCGAGGGAAGTGGTAAGGCCAAGGGGAAAGCAGGCCGCACCCTCAGCTATGTGGCCAAGGTGCAGTTCAACGGCAACCTGCTCGTCGGTAAGGCCTACACCGCCCAGTTGGGACTGGAGCCCGGCGACGAGTTCGAGATCAAGCTGGGCCGCAAGCAGATCAAGCTGGTGCCGGCCGGCGCTGGGGATGAGGAGGACACCGCCGCCGCGTAACCGTTGATTGCGACCACCTGCGCTTGCTGCCAAGCCAGCGGCACCCTTGAGGCAAGGCGTCAACGCCCTCGACGCCCATCAGAGCTCCGTGTTGCAAGGCCACGGCGGCTCCGGAGAACCCCCGCAGCACGCGGGGGTTTTCTGTTGGCTGCTCACGTCTGGACACCACCGGCTGGATGGCCGTGAGAGCATGAACCACAAGCGCTCAGCCAGGTTCCCCGTGGTCCCACGCCGTGCCTGAGCTGGATCGGGGCTCTCGGCAGGACTGGGTGGCCCTCTCCTTGATCCAGGCCCTTGATGGCCTGAGGGATGGACTCCGGCCCTTCGTGGTGCGGATGCTGGAGGACAAGGAAGGCCCCCAGTGGACCAGCCATCCGCGGGTGCAGCGCCTCATGCCGGTGCCACCGGCGCTTGATGGCGAGCCGGCCCCATCAGCCGAGGTTCCCGTGCTGGACCTGGCGCTTCTGCTCAAGCTGATCGGCTCCGATTCCTACTGGTATCGAACCTTCCGTCCGCGACTGCCGGGCATCAGCCGCTGGCAGATCGACAGCCTGCGGGAACTGCGCAACCGCGTCGCCCACAACGACGGCAGTGACCCCCTGTTCAGCAAGCCGTCCCTGCTGCTGCCCTACCTCAACACGATGGAGCAGCTGTTGCAGGTGGTGGGCAGCGAGCAGGCCGGCGGGATCCAGCGCCTGCGGGCGAGCCTGCAGCGCCGGCGACGTGAACAGATCCGGGCCCTCGCCCTGGGCCGCAGCCGTTGGTCTGTGCCCTTCTGGCTGGCCGTCAGCACCGCTGTGGGAGGCAGCGTCTGGCTGGTGAACTATCTGGGCTCGCCCCGGCTGGAGCGGCGCACGCTCGTGATCGGCACCCCCGATCGGCGCCTGGAGCGCTACCAGCCACTGGAGCAGCACCTGGAAGCACGGCTGCGCCCGGCCCAACTCCTGCGGGCACTGCGGGGTGAGCGGATCGATGTGCGCCTGGAAGGGGCACGCTCCTACCCAGAAGCGGTGGCCCATCTACGCGACCGGCGCTGGGATGTGCTGCTCGGATTCTCGCCGGTGGTGTCGATGGAGGCGGTGCAGGCGGGCTACCGCCCGATCGGCCGCATGTTTCCTGGCGAGCCCGACTATCGGGCCATCCTGTTCACTCGTGAGCAATCGCCGGTGCGGCGGCTGGACGACATCACCCCATCAACCCGCCTGGCGCTGGGTGACCTCTTCTCCGCCACCAAGTACTACGTGCCGATGAGCCTGCTGCGTGGCCGCAGCACGCAGGTCACCCTGAATCTCTCCACTGCCGAGATCGTGGACCAAGTGCGCCGCGGCAGCGCCGATGTCGGTGCGATGGCGGGCAATCCCCAGCGCTTCCAGCAGCTCAACCCCGGCCTGCGGATTGTGGCCAGCAGCACCCCCCTGCCCCAGTCGATCATCGGGTTATCGCCCGAGCTGTCCGACCTGGACCGCAACCGCCTGCGGCGGGCCCTGCTCAGCGCGCCCGGCTCTGTGCGGGGGGCAGACAGCGCCAATTACGGCCCCGGAGCAATGCCCCACTATCGGCCGTTTGCCCGGCAGGTGGCGGAAGGCAAGGCCTTCAGCGCCTGCCTGCGGGATCGCGCGCCCCAGCTCACGTTGCACTGCCCCAGCAGCGAACGGATCAGCGTGGTGGAGGGCTGGATTGACGCGGTGCGCCTGGATGGCGATCGCGTGCACATCGAGCTCTCCACCGCAGATCGCCAATCCCTGGCGGTGGTGATGGAGCGGGCCGTGCTGGAGCAGAGCGCGGTGTTTCAGGTGCTGAACGACCTGCGCGGGCGCCCACTCAAGGTCCTGGCCCTGCAGCACCAGCTGGCGAACCAGCCGGTGGTGATCGAAACGCCCCATCAGCTGGAGATCAGGCCCTGAAGACCGCGGTAGAGCCGACGGTGAGCAGGTGCGGGATGTCTACCGCCTGAGGCAGGACTCGGCGGATGCGCTTGGGCTTGGGCTTGGGCGCTCCAGCCGAAAAAGAGCTGTTCCAAGCCTAGCTCTTCACATGAGAAGGGCATCAGCTTTCACGGCGATGATTTGCGGGGTTCCGTTACAGCGTGCAAGAGGGATGCGGTGTTGGCATCAGTACAGGGAACTGACCTGACGGATTCATACGTTGACAGGAAACACCCTTGTCGAGCAGATGAGATGACCAGACAACTGGTAGATCAAACAATGGCCAAGCCCTCGCGTCGAGCGATGCGTCTTGCGCTCCAGGCCACAGCAGCGCTGCTGGTTGTGCAGCAGGGCAGTGCGCTGGCCGGTGTGTACCAAGCACTGTGCACTGGAGGCTCAGCCTGCTCCGTCACCTTGATGAACGGCCAGATCGCGATGCCCGGGCTGACGATCCCCAAGGAATCGATCCTCTCCTGGTCCCAGGGCGGCTCTGGCACCAAGACTGATGTGGGCATGGGCGTGGGTGGTTTGATCCTGTTCGGCCTGCCCGGACTGATCGGCTTTGCCGCCAAAAAGCACGACTACGTGTATTCGATCAACTATGTGGACTCCACTGGCAATATCCAGGCCACAGCCATCGCCTTCAAGAACAACACCCCCGCCAATCAGTTCATGATGGAAATGATGGGGATGACCGGCTTGACCGTGGGCCAGGTGAACACCTCTCTGCAGGCACGAATTGATCAGATCCGCGCTGAATCAGCCGAGAAAGCCCGTGTGGCGTCTCTGGACTGCGCCCGCCCCTTGAAGCCCTACAGCTGCAATTGGCAGAGCTACCTGGATGCCAACCCAACGGTGAAAGCCTGGGCAGACCGCAATCCGGCCCTGGTGCCAGCAGAAAAGGCCAAGTTGGGGGCCGTGGACTGACCAGCCATGGCCGGATCGATGCAAAAATTGCATTGACCGCCTGCTTTCAGTCAGGCCGCCGGGTTCGCCGCCCCAGGCTGATTGGCACAGGTGGGGACTCGGGCTTGCCGTTGGCCTCGATCGCCTCCAGGCAGCGCTGCAGCAGCTCCTGGCGCAGGGCGTCGGGATGCTCGATGCGGATGCCGCCGCCAAAGGCGAACAGCCAGCTGCGCAGGTCGATGTCGGCCGCCACGGTCCAGGGGGGTAGATCGAGCTCCACCGGGTAGGGGTGGCTGGCATCTGCGGCGCCGGGCTCGAGCAGGTGCGGCGCTTTGGGGTGGTGCCACCAGGTATCGGCGGGCAGCGGCCTGGAGAAGCGGGTGTGCTCGATCGGGTAGCGCTGCAGCCCCTCGCGGATGAAGGCGAAAGCCCAGGGGGTGCAGCAGAAGCGCAGGGTCACCAGCCCCTGGGCGCGGCGCTGGGCCGAGGGGCTGGCCAGCTGCAGCTGCTGCTCCAGATCCGTGCCGAAAGAGATGCCGCCGCTGTGGTGCAGCAGCCGTTCCAGCCGGGCCAGGGCCGAGCGGTGCTGCTCCTCGCTGCGGCGCAGGTCGCCCAGGCCCGAGCCCAGGGCCAGCCGATCCAGCCGCTCGCTGCGGATCAGGCCCTGCTCCTGGCCGATCTGGTCGTCCTCGAACAGCAGGTACCAGCCCACGTTGTGGAAGATCAGCTGCAGGGGCCACACCCGCAGCTCCCCATCCGGACTGTCCGGGTTCGTGCCCACGTCCGCAAAGCGCCGCAACAGCACCCGCCGGTGCTCCACGATCGCCGCCTCGATCGCCTCGGCCCGCCGGGGTGCGGCCAAGGAATCGCGCCGCACCAGGGCCGTGTCCACCACCGCATGGCGGGCGTAGCTGCGCACCGGCGGCAGGCCATCGGCGCTGATCCCCGCCCAGCCCAGGCGCGCATCCAGTTCGGCCAGCAGGTGGTGGGCGGAGGGATCGGCCAGCCGGCCGGCCGCCTGGCGCACCACGTGGTGCAGCTCCCGCAACCGTGGCGGTGAGAACAGCGCCGTGCCCAGGCAGTAGCCGTGGCGCACGTTGTCGTGGCGGTGGCGGAAGCCGTAGGGGGTGAGGATCTTCTCGAGGTCCTTGCGCAGGGTGGCGGTTTCACCGCCCAGGTAGCCGCCGGGGATGGCGGCGGTGGCGGCGATCAGGTGCTCGTGCAGGTTGGCGCCGCGCTCGGCTGGCCGATCGAAGGGCGTCTGCAGCAGGTGGCGCAGCAGGGTCATCACCCGCAGGAACACCGGGCCATCGCCCAGCGGCGGCAGCCCGCCATGGACAGCACCTGGGGCAGCAGATGGGGGCCCCGGCGGCGCGGGCGCCAGCCGGATCGGCGCCTGCACCGGGGCAGGGGAGCAGAAGCCGTTGGTCTCCAGCCAGGCCAGATCCCCGCGAATGGCGTCGGCATCGGCGTAGCAGGCCCCATGCAGGCGGCCCAGGAAGGCGGCGGCCCGGTCGGCCAGATCCCCCGCGGGCAGGGGCGAGAGGATGGCCTCCAGTTCTTCTGCGCTGGCCGGATCGCTGGCGGCCAGGTCGGGCCAGGTGCTCAGCAGCTTGATCAGATGGAGCAATCGCTCCAGATCGAGCAGGCGCGAGTAGCCGTGGCGCTGCAGCTTGCGCTCCCGGTTGGTGGCCGAGCGGATGCGGCGATCCAGGGCGGCCAGCTCCGCCTGCAGCACGGGCACCAGATCCTCGTGGTGGCTGGGCACCACGGCACAGATCGCGGCGAAGCCCTCCGCCCGCGAGGGCCCGAAGTGGGGATCGGCCAGGGCGGCGGCCATCTCCTGGATCACCGGCACCGGCACAGCCCGCTCGCGCTTGGCGTTCCAGGCCAGGGAGGTGGGCAGGTCGGTGTAGAGCCACCAGCCGATCCACTCCACCGGCGCCGGCAGCGGCAGGGCCTGGGTGATCGCCAGTCGCCAGGCGCGGCGGGCGTGGGTGGCGTCGACGATCACCGGGATGCCGGCGGCCACGGCGTCGGTGATGCGCTGGTGCAGCCGCTGCTGGATGTCCGTCCAGGGGCCCTGCACCGCCGCATCGCCGAACACCTCGGCGCGGATGGCGTCGGTGGAGAGCAGCACTGCCGGCGCCTCAGCGGGGGCGGTGAGCAGGGGCGCCAGGGCATTGGCGAGGGTGGTCTTGCCGCTGGCGGGCTGGCCGATCAGCAGGTGGCAGCGCAGGGGTGGAGGCATCAATGGGGCGAGAGTCGTTGCGGTGACAGCACTCTCCACTATTTCGCAGGAGAAATGAGCCAAAACGGCTCCGCTGGGCAGACGCTGCACTCAGCAACAGTCTCGATCAAGTGGCCAGCTCCAGCTCTTCTGCCCGTTCGGCGCCCAGGCGCGCCGCCCACACCTACGCCCCGCCCACGCCCCTGGAAGACCTGCACATCCTCGACTACCTGGAGCTGGCAGGTTCCCAGTACAAGGCCGCGCGGGCCCTGGAGATGCACCAGACCACGGTGTGCCGCAGCCTGCAGCTGATGCAGCACCAGTTCCGGCTGGCGAATGCTCCCGGCTCGCCGATCTGCCGCTATGGCCACAACCCCTGCCTGCACCATCTCCGGCTGGCCTACCGGGAGCACCGGCTGATGGCCGAGCAGCTGCGCATCGGCAGCGATGTGCTCCACCACGCCCTGCTGAATGCCATGGCCGGCGTGCAGGAGGTGCCGCCACGCTTCCGCAGTGCCGAGCACTGGGTGGCGCTCGTGCAGCACGGCCTGCTGGATGGGGCGATCCTCAGCTCCTTCTCCCTGGCCAAGCCGCTGGATCCAGGCCAGGAGCCGGCCTGGGCGGGAATCGCTGCAGTGCCCCTGGGTTCGCTCGGCCTGCAGCTGGTGGCCCAGGCCGGCCACCGGGGCAGCGTGCTGCTGCCTCGTCACACCGCCATGCCCCTGCTCCACCAGGCGCTGGAGGACCACGGCTACGGCGTGGAGCAGCAACCTCAGGCCTGTCAGGAACCCGAGGCCTGGCTCAAGCGGGCCCGCGACCGCCGGCTGGCCATCCCGGTGTGCTCCGAGCTGCTCGGCCGCCGCTGGCTGAAGACCAACCGGCTGGAGCTGTTGAACGAGCAGCCGGCCTTGAACGAGCAGCTCTGGCTGCTGCTTCCGCAGGCTGCGCTCTCCAGCAAGGCGGCCCGACTCTGCCTGCGGCGCCTGCGTCTACAGGTGGCCAAGCTAAAAACAATGCAGGATTCGCATGGAATCCAGTACTGATCAGTGTTTCGGAGCCTGCAAGATGGCTGCGGAGCGCTGTAAAGCGAAGCAGACTGGTCGCAGAGGAAAGCGCAACGAAGCGTTCATGGCTCAGCTTTTGAGCGCTGGCTCCCAGATGGGCCGCCCACATGGCAGTGGCGAGGTAGCGGACTGATGGACGTTTTCTCCTTTCGAGACCGGGTCGTCGAGGACTACGGCCAGTTCACCCGCAGCTTCACCACGATCCGGGCGGACGACATCCGCGAGTTCGTGGATGGCCGCTATGGGGACGAGGAGTACTGGCCCTCACCCCTGATTCAGCTCAACCCCAGCTTCGTGGGCGGGGGGAGCATCGGCCAGCTGGTGGAGCAGGGCCTGCTGCATCCGGAGTGCCGGCAGATCTTCCGCTGGGGAAAGGAGCACGGTGAGGGCCAGGAGCTGCAGCTGCACCTCCACCAGCTGGAGTCCCTCAAGATCGTGCTGGCAGGCGGCTGCGTGGTCATCACCACCGGCACCAGCTCGGGGAAATCGATCGGCTACATCCTGCCGATGGTGCAGCGCATCATCGAAGCTAAGGAAATCGGGGATACCAGAAAGCGGATACGGGCAATTGTCATCTACCCGATGAATGCCCTGTGCAACAGCCAGTTCAAGGAGCTGGAGAAGTACCTCTGCCTGGGTTACCCCAAGGGCTCTGAGCGAGTCACCTTTGCCCGCTACACCGGGCAAGAGTCCAAGGAAGAACGGGAGAAGATCCAGAACGATCCCCCCGACATCCTGCTCACGAACTACGTGATGCTGGAGTACATCCTCACGCGCCAGAACCCGCTGGATCAGCAGGTGATCCGGGCGGCGCAGGGCTTGGAGTTCCTGGTGCTTGACGAGCTGCACACCTATCGCGGCCGGCAGGGGGCGGATGTGGCGATGTTGGTGCGCCGTGTTCGGCAGCGCCTGTCACCCGACAACAAGCTGATCTGCATCGGCACCTCCGCCACCATGGCCAGCGAGGGCAGCGCCGAGGAGCGCAATGCTCTGGTGGCAGCGGTGGCGAGCAAGTTGTTCGGCACCACGATTCCGCCCGAAAACGTGGTGACCGAGACGTTGGAGCGGGTCACAGCAGGCGAGCTGCCCAGCGCCGACGAGCTGCGCCAGGCCCTTGTAGAAGATGTGCCTGCCGTAGATGGGGAAAGCCTGCGTCGCCATCCCCTGGCCCGCTGGGTGGAGCTTCGCCTGGGGCTGCGGCGGGAAGACGACAAGCCGGATGGCAAGTGGGTTCGCTCCAACCCCATGGCATTCCGGAAAGCAGCAGAAGAGCTTGCGGAGCTCAGTGGGGTCGATCTCAAAACGGCTCGCGAACGTCTGCGGGAGTTCCTGTTGGCGGCCTATCAGGTGGAAGTGGCGCCGAACAGGAGGTTCTTTGCCTTCCGCCTGCACCAGTTCGTCTCAGCCGGTGGCGACATTTACTGCACCCTGGAGCCACCGGGGTCACGCCATCCCACGCTCAAGGGGCAGATCTACCGGCCGGGCAGCGACCGCCAGGCCCTGCTGTTCCCGCTGGTGTTCTGCCGCAGCTGCGGCCAGGAGTTTCATCCGGTGTGGGCCCACCTGCAGAGCAAGCGGCCGGCGCGGCTGGAGCCGCGCGACTTCGGGGACCAGACCAGCTCCAGCGACAAGGAAGTGGTCAAGGGCTACTTCATGCCCGATGCGGCTGAGGCCTATTCCATCGATGAGCCCGAGAAGGCCAACTATCCGGATGGCTGGTTGGAGCCGGGCAAGGACGGCGAGATGGTGCTGCGCCAGCATTTCCGCAAAGCGGCGCCGGTGCCCTGCCGCTTCCGTCCCGATGGGCTGGCCAGCACCGACGGGCTGCCGGGGTGGTTCCTGAGCGGCAGCTTCCGCTTCTGCCCCACCTGCGGGGTGGAACACAGCCCGCGGGGCAGCGATTTCCGCAAGCTGGTCGGCCTGAGCTCTGAGGGCCGCAGTTCCGCCACCACCACGTTGAGCCTGTCAGTGCTGCGGCAGCTACTCAACTTCCCGGCCAACGAGCTACCCGACAACGCTCGAAAGCTGCTGGCCTTCAGTGACAACCGCCAGGACGCATCCCTTCAGGCGGGCCACTTCAACGACTTCATGCGGGTGCTGCAGCTGCGCGCCGGCCTGGTGGCAGCGCTGCAGGCCCAGCCGGAGCAGGAGCTGAGCATGGAAACCCTGGCCCAGGAAACCGAGAAAGCCCTGCGCCTGGAAGCCGACGACTTCATTGAGCAGAAGGACATCGTGCCTGCGGCAGAGGGCAAATTCCGCAAAGCCCTGCGCGAGGTTCTGGAGTACCGGTTGGTGGTGGACCTCCGCCGCGGCTGGCGGCTCACCAACCCCAACCTGGAGCAACTGCAGTTGCTGGAGGTCGACTACGCCGAGCTGGTGAACTGCGTGGAAGACCAGGGCCAGTGGGCGGATCAGCATCCCCTGCTGGTGCAGTGCTCAGCCATCGAGCGCTATCTGATCTGCCACCGCCTGCTGGAGGAGCTGCGGGAGCGGCTCGCGATCGAAACGAATGTGCTGTTTGCCGAGGAGTTCGAGCGACGGCGCCGTGCCGCCTCGGAACTGGAGGAGGTGTGGGCGATCGGCGCCGATGAGAAGGGCGAACTGGCGCGCAGCGTGGTGTTTGAAACAGTGCCGCGCGATGCCCGCGGCCGCGAGTTCCGCGGCTTGGAAGGGCTGTCACTGCGCGGTGAATTCGGCCGCTGGCTGAAGGCCAGCCAGCGCTGGCGTTCCATACAAGATCTCCATGCCGGCCTGAAATGGGATGAGGCGCTTTACCAGGAAATCACCGGCGGGCTGGTCACCGTCCTGGCGCGCTATCACCTGGTCAAGCAAGTGGATCTACGCCTGAGCCGGCGCGGCAGCGGCGAGAGCAAGAACGGCTGGCGACTCAGCAGCAGTGCCCTGCGCTGGACGCTGTGCAATCCGGAGGCAGCGCCTCAGGACGAGTACCACGCAGCGCTGTTGAAACAACGCCAGGGCTCCGGACGCCGTGGGCCGGTGAACGACTACTTCCGCAACCTCTACAACGATCTGGCCACCACCCTGAGTGGGCAGGGCCGGCCCTTTCTGCAGACCCTGCTTGCCCGCGAGCACACCGCCCAGGTGGACGCACTGGAGCGGGAGAAGCGAGAGGAAGCCTTCCGAGAAGCGCAGCTGCGGCTGCTCTATTGCTCGCCGACGATGGAGCTGGGCGTGGACATCTCCTCGCTCAACACCGTCTACATGCGCAACGTGCCGCCCACGCCGGCGAACTATGCCCAGCGCAGCGGCCGCGCGGGCCGCAGCGGGCAGCCCGCACTGGTGTTGAGCTACTGCGGTGCTACCTCGCCTCACGATCAATACTTCTTTTCGGCTCCCACCCGCATGGTGTCCGGCGCCGTGAGTGCACCCACCCTGGAACTGGCCAATGAAGAGCTGCTGATCGCCCACTTCCGCGCCCTGTGGCTTGCCGCCACGGGCAAGGCCCTGCCCAGCAGGGTGAAGGAGCTGGTTGGTCTGGAGTCCGAGCTCAAACCTGTGGTGAACGAGATCGCGGAAGCCCTCGACAACCCCAAGGCCAGGGATCAGGCGCTGCGGGCCTGCCAGGCCATCGTCGATGACCTCCAACGCCACAACTGGCTGGGGGCCACACCGCCGCCCTGGCTCACCGAGAGCTGGCTGGAGGGGCTGATCAATGGCACGGCCCGCGATTTCGACCGCTCGCTCAACCGCTGGCGCGGCCTGCTCGATGCCGTCACCAGCCAGTTGGTGTCGGCCGGCCAGGACATGATCAATTACGCGCTGCCGCTGCGGGAGCAGAAGAACGCCGAGCAGCGCCAGCGGGCGGCCTTGCTGCAGCGGGATCTGCTGCTGGCCGAGCGCAGCGGCCCCCAGGGCACCAATGGCGACTTCACCACCTACCGCTACCTGGCCAGCCAGGGCTTCATGCCGGGCTACAACTTCCCGCGGCTGCCGCTACTGGCTTTCATCCCCGGCAGCCGAGAGCAGGTGAATGGCGGCACCTACCTCAGCCGGCCGCGGTTTGTGGGCATCAGTGAATTCGGCCCCCATTCGCTGATCTATCACGAGGGCAACACCTACAAGGTGCGCGGGGCGATCCTCAATCTGCAGGAGCAGGCGAGCACCACCACCAAGACCCTGGCCACCCGCGATGCGCTGGTCTGCGGCAGCTGCGGGCATGCCCACCTGGGCGAGGATGCCGAGCTGGAGGTGTGTTGCCATTGCGGCGCAGCCCTCAAAATCCAGCCCGACGGCAACGCACTGCGTATCCCACATCTCTATCAGATCGAGCAGGTCACCACCCGCCGTGCGGAGCGGATCACCTCCGACGACGAAGAACGCCAGCGGCTGGGCTACGAGCTGCTCACCACCTACGAGTTCCCCAAGGAGAACAACCAGGTGCGGGTGGCGATCGCCGAGGTGAGTGTGGCGGGCCGGCCGTTGCTGACCCTCAGCTATGGCGCCGCCACCCAGATCAGCCGCATCAACCTGGGCCGGCGGCGGCGGGAGAACCCAGGCAACATCGGCTTCCCCATCCATCCCAGCAAGGGCACCTGGGGAAAGGAGTCGGATCTGGTGGCCGGCGGCGATGAGGAGGACGGCGAATCAGAAGAGGGCTACGTGAAGATCACGCCCTATGTGCAGGACCGCAAGAACGCCCTGCTGGTGCAGTTCCGCCAGGAATGGACGGCCCGTGATCTGATCTCGGTGCGCTACGCCCTCAAGCGCGCCATCGAGGTGGCGTTCCAGCTCGACCCCAGCGAGCTTGCAGCCGAGTTGATGCCCAACGAAGCCAACGCCTCGGCGCTGTTGATCTACGAGGCCGCCGAGGGCGGCGCTGGCGTGTTGAGCCGGCTGGTGGAGAGCCCCACGGCGATGCAGCTGCTGGGTCGCCAGGCCTTGGAGATCTGCCACTGGAAGTGGGAGGGCCTGCTGCCCCAGCAGGCGATCGACCTCAACGACAGCGACACGGATTGCGAAGCCGGCTGCTACCGCTGCCTGCTCAGCTACAACAACCAGCGCGACCACGAGCTGATCGATCGGCGCCTCCCCTCCCTGAAACAGTTCCTGCTCGATCTGGCCCGCGCCGATGTGGTGGCCCAAGGGGGCACGACGGGGCGCAGCGAGCGGCTGGATCAACTGCTGGAGCTCTGCCAGAGCGGTCTGGAACGGCTCTGGCTGCAGACCCTGCAGCAGCGGGGCTATCTGCTGCCGGATAAAGCGCAATCGCCGGTGCCCGATCACTACGTGGTGCCCGACTTCACCTACGTGGAAGCCGCCGCGCTGGTGTTTGTGGATGGTCCGCACCACAAGCAGCCGCTGCAGCAGCAGCTGGATGAGCGCAAGCGCACGGCCCTCGATGCCGCCGGCCTCAACGTGGTGGTGTTTGCAGACGACCCGCGCCAGTGGGATGGGGTGTTCGACGAATACCGCTGGCTGTTTGGTGAGGGCCATGGCGAAAGCCAGCAAGCGGCCGCGCCAAGCGGTGCCGCCGCAGCCGCAGACCTGGGTGAGCAGATCGCGGCAGTGTTTGCCCAGCACGCTGACAAGCTCGCTGGAGGCCAGCCGTCATGACCAGCACCCCCATGGCACCAACGGCACCCACCACACCGGGCTCGATCGTCCGTGCCCGCGGCCGTGAGTGGGTGGTGCTTCCCAACCCGCCGCCGAACACCCTCAAGCTGCGGCCCCTGGGCGGCGGCGATCAGCGGATCGCCACCCTGTTCCTGCCGCTGGAAGGGCACCAGGTCACCCCGGCAACCTTCCCCTGGCCGGACGCCAGCAAGAGCGGTTCGCAGAGTTCGGCCCTGCTGATGCGCGATGCCCTGCTGCTCAAACTCCGCGCCGGCGCGGGGCCATTTCGCAGCCTCGGCAACCTGGCCCTGGAGCCGCGGGCTTATCAGCTGGTGCCACTGCTGATGGCGCTCAAGCAGCGCGTCACGCGGCTGCTGATCGCCGATGAAGTGGGCCTGGGCAAGACGGTGGAGGCGCTGCTGATCGGCCGCGAGCTGCTGGATCGCGGTGAGATCCGCACGATCACCGTGATCTGCCCGCCGCACCTGTGTGAGAAGTGGCGCAGCGACATGGCCCAGCAGTTCCACCTGGACGCCGAAGTGGTGCGTCCCGGAACCGTGGGGCGGCTGAGCAAGGACCTGCCGGTGGGGCACTCGCTGTTTGAGGCCTACCCGTTCACCGTCGTGAGCCTGGATTACATCAAGCGCGACGACTACCGCGATGGCTTCATCCGCGGCTGCGGAGACTTTGTGATCGTCGATGAGGCCCACACCTGCACCTCCGGCAAAGGGCGGGGCCGCCACCAGCGCTATGAGCTGCTGCGGGGGTTGGCGGCACGGCCCGATCGCCATGTGGTGCTGCTCACTGCCACTCCCCACAGCGGCGACAGCGAGGGCTTCAATCACCTGCTGGGGCTGCTGGATGCGAAATTTGCCGAGCTGGGCACGATGCCCGAGGGAGCACGTCGCGATGGCCTGCGGGATGAGCTGGGGGATCACTTCGTACAACGGCGGCGTCAGGACATTCGGGCGGAGTGGGGCAGTGAAGGCTCCGACTTCCCCGATCGCGAAACCCGCGAGGCCACCTATGAGCTCACCGGCGCCTGGGGTGCACTGTTCCACGACGTTCTCGAGTACGCGCGCACGCTGATCAAACGCAGCGCCGGCCAGAGCCGCCTGCGGCAGCGCATGAGCTGGTGGGCGGCGTTGGCGTTGCTGCGTTGCATCAGCAGCAGCCCCGCGGCGGCAGCCGTGTCTCTGCGCACGAAGTTGGCCGGCCTGGAGCAGGGCAATAACGGCCAGGGCCTCAGCGAGGAGCAGCTGCTCAGCGAGCTGGAGGCCCTCGCCAGCCAGGGCGTGCTCGATGGCTTGGATGAGGCGATGTCAGAAGAGGAGTCCGCACCTGGCGGCGACTTGGCGGTGGAGGCCGATCGGGCCCATCTGGAAGCGTTGATCGAAACGGCCGAGGGACTGCGGGGGCCAAGCAAGGACCCCAAGCTGCGGCAGCTGGTGCGGCAGGTGCAGGAGTTGCTGGACGAGGGCTACCGGCCGGTGATCTTCTGTCGCTTCCGCCCCACCGCCCACTACCTGGCAGAAGAGCTCACCGCCGCCCTGCCCAAGCGCAGCACCGTGGTCCGGGCCGTCACCGGCGAACTGCCGCCCGAGGAGCGGGTTGAGCGGATTGCGGCGCTGGAGGCGGAGGCCTTTGATCCGGAGAAACCCAAAACACCGGTTCTTGTGGCCACCGATTGCTTATCGGAGGGGATCGACCTGCAGCGCAGTTTCGATGCGGTGATCCACTACGACCTCTGCTGGAACCCAACGCGCCATGAGCAACGCGAAGGCCGGGTCGATCGCTTTGGCCAGGCCCGCAACACCGTTCGGGCCCTGATGCTGCATGGGGCCTGCAAAGACCCCAATCGCCGCAACCCGGTGGATGAGCGGGTGTTGGCGGTGATCCTCAACAAAGAGAAGGTGATCCGCAAGGAACTGGGCGTGAGCGTGCCGGTGCCGGGCGACATGAACTCGATCACCCAGGCGGTGCTCGCGGATGTGCTGGGTGAATCGGTGCAGCAGCTGGGGCTGGATCTGGGGCTGGCGACGCCCCCGGGCATGCCCGAGGTGCTGCCGCTGATGGGCTGGGAGGCCACCCTCGATCAGCAGTGGCAGAGCGCCAAGGAGAACGCCAAGCGCACGCAGACGATCTTTGCCCAGCGGCGCCTCAAGCCCGAGGAGGTGCTGCCGGAGTGGCAGCGCAGCAAGGAGGCGCTCGGTGATCACGCCGCGGTGGAGCGGCTGCTGGTGGAGGCCTGCGCCCGCCTGCGGCTACCGGCACCAGCCGCAGCGGGTGGGGCATGGCAGTTCAACCTGACAGAAATCCCGCCTGAGCGGCGCGCGTTGCGGGAACGGCTGGAGAGCCAAGGCTTGGAGGGGCGGCTGAGCCTCTGCACCAGCTCGCCCTGCCGCGATGGCGCCCAGTTGCTCAGCCGCTCCCATCCGTTGGTGGTGGAACTGGCGGAGTTTGTGGCTGAGCGGGCCCTGAGCGGGGAAGAGCCGGAGCTGGCAGCCCGCAGCGCCGTGATCCGCACCAACGGAGTGAAGGAGCGCACCACCCTGCTACTGCTGCGGTTGCGGCACCAGATCAACCAGGAGCGCCGAACCGACGCCGGCTTTAAAGCGATGCCGCCGCTGCTGGTGGAGGAGTGCCTCACGGTGCACTGCGCGGCCGATGGGATGCGGGTGCTGGCGGAGGCGGAGGCCCTGGCCCTGCTCCAGCAACCGGCCGTGGGCAATGTGCAACCGGGCCAGCGGCAGATGGAATTGGAGCGGGCGCTCCAGCAGCTGCCGGGCCTGGAAGCCGACCTGCACACCCTGGCCCTGGATCGCGCCACGCAGGCAGAAGACGATCACCGTCGGGTACGTCAGGCGGCAGTGGGCACGGGCGGGGCGCTGCGGATGCGCTTCCGCTGTGAACCGAGCCTGCCGGTGGATGTGATCGGCCTGTTCGTGCTGCTGCCTGCACCGCAGCTGTAGCCATGCCCCGCCGCCGATCCGCCACCCTGCAGTTCAACGCCATCCAGCTGGTGGGTGGGCTGCTGCCGGCCTCATTGATCGAGCAGATCGCGCTGCAGCAAGCGCCGCAGCAGAAGGCCAGCGACTACGACCTGCCGAAAAATCAGCGGCTACAGGTGGCGGTCGATCAGGCTTGGAACCGCGCCAAGGCCCTCTGGCAGGAAGCCCAGGAGCTGCGCCGGAGGGGGGAAGGCATGCCCTGGGCGGCGTGGTTCAGCCAGCGGCTGCTGGAGCAGGTGTTCGGCTGGGCCGACCTAGGGCCCTGCCCGCCCCGCCAGATCGCAGAGGCCCTCTTCCCGATCACCCACCAGGCCTTCTCAGGGGAGGTGCCGCTGGTGTTCACCAGCCTGGGCAACGACGAACTGGATAAGGGGCACAAGCAGTTCGGGCAGGACGGCCGCCGCCGTTCGCCCCACAGCTGCCTGCAGGAATGCCTCAATGGCGACGACAACTCCAACTGGGGCCTGCTCTGCAATGGCACCAGCCTGCGGCTGCTGCATGACAACCCCGCCCTGGTGAAGCCGGCCTACGTGGCCGTGGCGCTGGATCAGATCTTTGACGGCGGGCTGTTTGATGAATTTGCGGTGGTGTGGCTGCTGCTGCACGCCAGCCGCTTCCAGCGCGGTGACGACGGCAGCTGCGTGCTGGATGGCTGGAAGCAGGAAGGGCAGCAGAGCGGCGAGCGCGCGCTCAACAAACTGCGCGATGGCGTGCAGGCCGCCCTGGAGGCGATGGGCCAGGGGGTGCTGCAGCACCCGGCCAATGGCGAGCTGGTGGCCAGGTTGCAGAGCGGGGAGCTGCGCACTCAAGACTTCTTCCGGCAGCTGCTGCGGCTGGTGTACCGGCTGCTGTTCCTGTGCGTGGCGGAAGACCGCGGCCTCCTGTTTGCAGCTGAGGTGCCGCTGGAGCTGCGGCAGATCTACCGCGAGGGCTACAGCCTCAGCCGGCTGCGGGATCTGGCGATCAAAAGCGGAGCCCATGAGCAGCGGCACGGTGATCTGTGGCTGGTGCAGAAACTGGTGTTCGAGCAGCTCCGGAACCCGGAGGGCTCCAGCCTCGGGCTGCCGGCGCTGGGGGGCCTCTTTGAAGAGGATCGCTGCCCCGATCTCGACAAGGCACACCTCAGCAATGCGGCGCTGCTGGAGGCGGTGCGGGCGATCGGCTGGTTCTATGACGAGCAGAGCCAGAGCCGCACCCGCATCAACTACCAGGCGCTGAACACCGAGGAATTCGGCAGTGTGTACGAAAGCCTCCTGGAGCTGCATCCGCAGATCAGTGGCAGCGGCGCCAACCTGCGCTTCTCCCTGGGCGGGGTGGCTGGCAGCGAACGCAAGACCAGCGGCAGCTACTACACCCCGGAAGACCTGGTGCGGCTGCTGATCCTCTCGGCCCTGCTGCCGGTGATCCGTGATCGGCTCAGCAACGCCACCACACAGCAGGAGAGAAGGGACGCCCTGCTTGCGATCCGAGTGCTGGACCCCGCCTGCGGCAGCGGCCATTTCCTGCTGGCGGCGGCACGGCGACTGGCGCTGGAGCTGGCGCGGGTGGAGGCCGGGGATGACGAACCCAGCGAAGACCTCCGCCGCCACTGCCTGCGCGAGGTGGTGGCCAAGTGCATCTACGGGGTCGACAAAAACCCGATGGCGGTGGAGCTGTGCAAGGTGGCCCTGTGGATGGAGGCGATTGAGCCGGGCAAGCCCCTGAGCTTCCTCGATGCCCACATCCAGTGCGGCGATTCGCTGGTGGGGGTATTCGACCCCCAGGCGCTGGAGGACGGCATCCCCGATGGCGCCTACAAGCCCCTCACCGGCGACGACAAGAAGGTCTGCACCAGCCTGAAGAAGACCAATCAAACGTTTGTGGTGAAAGGCCAGGCGGATCTCTTCACGGCCAATGCGATGACCCAGTCGCTGCCGAGCGCCGCGGGTTTCGAGGCCATCGAGGAAAACGATCTGGCGGCGGTGCGCCGCAAAGAGCGGGCCTACCAGGCCTGGCGCAACGATCCAGCCATCCGCCAGGAGCTGCAGAGGGCCGATGCCTACACCGCTGCCTTCTTCCTGCCCAAGCAGGAGGGGAAGGAACATCTGGTGCCCGTCTCTCAGAACCTGGATGCCATCAAGCGAGGAGCAGAGCTGTCAGGCCTGATGGCGGAAGCGGTTGCCAGGGCAGCCGACGACTTTCGCTTCCTGCACTGGCATCTAGCTTTTCCGGATGTGATGCGCGCTGGAGGTTTTGATTGCCTACTGGGCAATCCACCCTGGGAGCGGATCAAGCTGCAGGAGAAGGAGTTCTTCTCAGCGCGATCGGAGGCCATTGCCACAGCGCCTAACAAGGCGGCCCGGGAGCGGCTGATCCAGGCCCTGAGAGCACCGGATGCTTCGGAAGTGGATCAGCGACTGGTGCAGGAGTTTCAGCTCGCCAAGCGGGAGGCTGAGGGAAGCGGCGAGTTCATCCGCGGCAGTGGCCGGTTTGCCCTCACGGCGGTGGGAGATCTAAACACCTATGCCCTGTTTGCCGAGCAATTTCTGAATCTGATTGGTCCAAGTGGACGAGCGGGGCTGATCGTGCCCACAGGGATCGCTACTGACAACAGCACCAAGGGGTATTTCGATGCCATTTCCAGTGGTGGAAGGCTGGTGAGCCTCTACGATTTCCGGACTGGACCTGGCCTCTTCCCCGAAATAGGTCATCAAACATTTAAGTTTTCCCTCATAACATTAGGGAAGGCCAAAACAACGGACTTTGTTTTCTCAGCCCTGCAAACACATGAGCTCTCGGATCATCGCCGTCACTTCACATTAGACAGCAATGATTTTGCACTCCTGAATCCCAACACGCGAACCTGTCCGGTTTTCCGCAGCCAGATGGATGCGGAGTTGACGAAGAAGATCTATGGCCGTGTGCCGGTGCTGATCGATGAAGCGCTGGGAAAACAGGGCAATCCGTGGGGCATCAAATTTATGAGGATGTTCGACATGTCGAACGACAGTGATCTGTTCTTCGACGAGCCGGCCTCAGATCGCCTACCCCTCTACGAAGCCAAACTGATCCACCATTACGACCACCGCTGGGCCACCTTCAACCCCGATGGATCCAGTACCGATCTGACCCAGGCCGAGAAGCAAGATTCAAACTTTCTCATTAAACCGCGTTACTGGGTTCAGTCCTCGGAAGTGCTGGCACGACTTAAGGCGCATGGCTGGGAACAGCAGTGGTTGATGGGGTGGCGGAATATCGCGAAAACTCAGAACGAGAGAACCTTGATCGCGACGATTACTCCCCTAGTGGGTTTTGGCCATTCGGCAACACTCTTCCTCTCATGTCAATCGCCCAGTCTACACGCAATGCTTCTGGGCTGTATTGCGTGCCTGCCTTGCGACTACATTGTTAGACAAAAAGTGGGAGGAACCAACATGACCCACAACTACTTTAAACAGTTTCCCTTCCTGCCTCCCAGTACCTACTCCAAAGCTGCTATCGACTTCATCCAACCCCGAGTCCTTGAACTTAGCTACACCGCTCATGACCTCAAGCCCTGGGCTGAAGACCTCTGCTACGACGGCCCACCCTTCCGGTTCGATCCCGAACGCCGATCCCTGCTGCGGGCCGAACTCGATGCCTTCTACGCACACCTCTACGGCCTCAGTCGCGATGAGCTGCGCTACATCCTCGATCCAGCGGATGTGATGGGCCCCGATTACCCCAGCGAAACCTTCCGCGTGCTCAAGAACAACGAGATCCGCCAGTTTGGGGAGTACCGCACGCAGCGGCTGGTGCTGGAGGCCTGGGATCGGTTGTTTGGCTCATGACACAGACTCCTTTCCTATCTCAAGGACAGTCATCAGCCCCCTGCTGGTTGGTAGGCGCCATGACCGGTGGCGTCGATCAGACGAATCGCTTCATCGATGAGGGCCTCTGGGAGCACGACTTCGACGACAACAGCAGGGTGCTGGCCCAGGTGCGCTCGATGCAGACCGGCGAGCGCATCGCCATCAAGGCGGCCTACATCAAGAAGCACGGCCTGGATTTTGAAACCGGCGGCAACACCGTGTCGGTGATGGCGATCAAGGCCACAGGCGTCATCGCCGAAAACATGGGAGATGGCCGCCGCCTGCGCGTGCACTGGCAGCGCGTCAGCCCCGCTCGCGAGTGGTACTTCTACACCTACCAACCCACGATTTGGAAGGTCACCCCCGGCGATTGGAAAGCCGATGCCCTGATCGACTTCACCTTCCAGAGCAAGCCGCAGGACATTGATCGCTTCCGAAATGACCCTTACTGGCGTGAACGCTTCGGCACCGATCCCAAAGAGCACAGTCGCTTCCGTTGGGCGCGTTTCTACCAGGCCATTGCCGATGGGTTGGTCACTCACGCTGTCGATCGCAGCAGGCTGATTGCCTTTCTGCAGGAGCTCCAACCCAGCGTGGAGAATCTAGGCCTGCTCAGCGGGGATCAGTTCGCCGATGGCAGCAAGGGCTTCATCCAGGACATCGATCCTTTCACCCTGTTCGGCCTGTTCAACAGGGGCATCAAAGACAGCAACCGCCGAGCTATCGCTGCTGCCCTGGCCCAGTTCCTGGGGGTGGAGGAAGCGCTCCCCGAGAGCTTCGAGGGGATCCCGGTGCTCAACAACCAGAAGTCGTGGTTCTTCCCCTACGCCAAAAATCGCGATCCCGCCCAGATCGAGGCCCTCTGGCAGGTGTTTCAGAGTGGTCTGGCCCTGGCCGATGCCGACACCGAGCCGGCGATCGAGCGCTTCAGCCGCGACTTCGATGCGGCAATGGGCTACTTCGGTGTGGCCTGGAACCTCACCTTCGGGCTCTATTGGTGCCGCCCCTGGAGCTTCCTCAGCCTTGATGAGCGCTCCCGCAGCTACATCAGCGAGAAGCTCCGCCTCACGATCGGCCGAAATGGCCCAAAGCATCGCTGCAGCGCCGCCGACTATCTCCAGCTAATCGAATCCCTCAAGCAGCGTTTTGAGGAGCCCGACTTCAGCGTCCACTCCTTTCCTGAGCTCTCCCTGGAGGCCTGGTCCTACACCGCCAGCGGCACAGACACGGATGAAGACGATTCAGCAGACGACGAGGCGGTGGTCAATGAAATCGACAACACCCCAGTGGTGGAGCCGGTAGTTCCTCTCACGCCCTACGGCATCGATGACATCCTGGCCGATGGCTGCTTCCTGCCCCCCAGCGAGCTGGCACGCATCCTGCGCCGCCTGCGCGACAAGAAGAACCTGATCCTCCAGGGCCCGCCCGGCACTGGCAAAACCTGGCTGGCCAAACGCCTCGGCATGGCCCTGGTGGGCCATCTGGTGCAGGAGCCGCAGCTGCGCTCCGTGCAGTTCCACCCCAACCTCTCCTACGAAGACTTCGTGCGCGGCTGGCGGCCCACCGCCAATGGGGGCCTTGCCCAGGGCCGACTGAAAGTCTGTCACGGGTCGGCTGGTGCGGCCATGCTGGTGCC
>JBBASM010000003.1:0-250754 GCA_040399285.1 Prochlorococcaceae cyanobacterium | reverse complement strand
CTGCGGATAAGATCGTGGCTGCGCACGATCTATCCATATTCGTTCGAAGGATCGGATTGGTCAGCCTGCGTACCTTGGCCTTCAAACGTGCTTTTGGCGGATCTGGTCATCCGATCTGGGATGTGTATCTTGCCGAACATGTGGTTATTGGACCCGCAAACCACGCCTATAGTTGGGTTGCATTTGACAAGGAGCACTGCACCGCAAGCGTTTTGCGGGTATCCAGCCCGATGCCACAGCGTGGTTCACGCAAAGGGGGGAGACTCGGGGTGTGGTTCTCGGAACCTCCCAATACATAGTAGATTACGGAAAAAAATGAAAAAGATTGCGATTCTTGATTGGGACGGAACTCTGAGGCGGGGCTTCACGATCGCCGATTGGTGTAAGTATCTCTGCGGCCGCGGGTTACTTAGGCTTGTTGTCCTTGAACAGCTCGGCACTCAATTTGAAGCCTACTCTACAGGAACCATGTCGCACGACGAATTAGCTTTTGCATCGGCAGAGATTGTCGCCAACGGGCTGCGTGGATTAAGTGTCGAGGAAGTAGCAGCAGCTACGAAGGGTTTCATTGACACAGACCAAGGGTCCATATTCCGATTCGGCATTGACGCACTGTCAAATCTTGCGCAACTCGGCTACTCAGCGTACTTAGTGAGTGGTGCTCCAGGTAGCGTTGTTAAGTCCTATACGTTTCCTGTTGAGTTGCCTCTTGATTTCCACTGCCTTGAATTTATATCTGCGAGTGGTATCTATACAGGCGGGCTTGTATCAAACCCTGGCATTTCCTCCATTAAGAAAACAATAGTAGATGATATTATGTCTCATATAGAGAAGGGGCGCTTTGTTGTTGCGGTCGGAAATTCAGAATCTGACCTGCCACTCTTTCAGTATGCAGATGTTGGACTTGTCATAGACAATAAGGACCTTTCACATTGTTGCACTACGCGCCACACGTCCTCGGATGAGTCTTGGCCTAGCATCGTTTCTGACTTGATGAGAATGGGGGTAAGACTGTGAACGAATTGATTATTGGTATTGCTTCTGGCCTTATTACAAGCGGCATTATCTTCGTTATAGGAACATACTACGCATACTTGCAGGGGCGGCGAGGGTCTCTTAGTGGCACATGGCGGCAAGTCATTGATGAAGGGTACCGGCGTGAAGACGCTGTGGTCTGCAGCCACTCATCAAATGGGGGCCTAAAGGGCGAAATCAGGCGGCTCATCCCTGAGGATGAGGCACACAAGGCATGGCGCTTTCGTGGGCGAAAGAAGGGTGATTTCATTTTCATGATTTTCTGGAATCTTGACGATACCCAGAATCCTGAAAGCTCGGGGACGATTCAACTACACGAGCACAGTCCCAGGCATCTCGAAGGGTTCTACGTGAAATCAACGTTGAAGCCGCAGGCAAGGAAGAAAGATTCTCTGTTGAGGGAGATGGGCATCACGCACCTTACATGGAAGAGGGTATAAGACCAAATCGAACAACGGCATGGTTCGGATTGCCTACTCGCTGAGCGTTCAGGGCTGATTAAAAGTCTGTCCCTGGCAGGCTGGCCAAGGGTCTCCGCTTATGGTCCCCTTTGCGGGATTGCTGTGCCTTCTTGTCTGAATCCCTTGCTGCCGCAACCGATCTTGGTCTGATCAGCTTCTTGCTTGCCTTTCCGGACATCGTCCGAATGCGACGTGGGATCCGCATCCCTGCTTGGTACTTCCTTCTCGTCGCTGTTCTCGACATACTCAGCGGTTGCCAGAGCCTTCGTGATCTCGAACGGTTAGCCAATCACCACCATATCGCGATCACCAGCGCAGCGGCAAGTGGATGTAGCCGTATCGTGCGCTATGCCTGTTAGTTTTGAGCTCTTTCTATCGATTCAGGAACGACGTATCTATCTCTCCCAAAGCCTAAAGTTGCTCACGGCGCTGAAACAGGCAGGGAGATTGCATGTCAATCAGGATTTAGACGGGTTTGACAATGCTCTGCGTTCATTGTAATCATGATGGGTACGCTTGCTTGAGGTCGAAGGACCTCCGAACAAGCCCTTTGAGTGGACAGGCCTCCGAGCATTTTTTGCTACGCCACCCCAGCTTCCTTGCCTGCCACTCAAGGGCAGCGTTATGCAAATTACGGATTACAGATTGCGAAGCCGAGGTTGCACTTTTGTCGGTGGCATGGAACCAGTCCTAGCATTTTACCCATATCAGTAGATCCGTTAGCGATGACGAAAACAAAAAATGCGTCAAGGGAATTAATCCAATCAGCTTCTATCTCCCTGTTTTGGCTAGGCGCAACTTTTCCGCTCTCTCACCCTGCCTACGCTTGGAGTTGCAACAGTTTATGCGCACCTTGGCAGATGGATTGCATGGCCTGGAAACAACTGCACAAGTGTCAAAAAACCGAAACTTACTCCGACTCTGAGCGACTAGATCCAAATCAACAACAAGAAGGAGAAAGATTAATGCGGCAGCAATTTCTACCGGAACAGCAGATTCGACAAGGAGGGAAAAGCACTCCGTCAGTTGGAGACCGGAACCCTGCTCCTGATATACGTGCATCACGCGCATTCAGCGCTCCCGGACAGTACCCACCAAATCAATTTGCCGCTTACGCAATCGTGGCATTTCAAGCTCTGGCCACCGATGCCAACGAAATGGCCAGATATAAAAGTATCTGCAAGGGCTTTCTTGCTGCTATTCCTGCTGCAGCATCTTTACGCAAGGCAGGCATCCCTTTCAGCGAACAAATGGTAACAATATGGCCTTTGGTTAGCGCTCCCTTGGCCGCCACCCTTAATGCGACAAGTGCGTCTAATAATAGCAATTGCCAACAAGTTGTTGCGTCGACGAACCTACTGGTAGCACATGACGCCATTCACAAGGCAAGTAAGTTGTCGCGTAACATCAGCTTTAATGGGCGAGGACCTTATCTCATTGCCTGGGCTCCAGCTACATCTTTTGGAAAGTCTGATGCCGCTGTTTTAGTCCTTGATTTATCCAACGTCACCACGAACGATGGCGCAGTGGCAGTCTTTCAAGAATGGTCCGACAAGATTGAGCAGAATCCCAATCTATGGAAGGGTGGCTGGAACCTAAACTCTCTGCGAATAACACTTCGGCTATGGGCTGATCGATGGGGCAAAGATGTATTAGCGATCCTGTCTCCGGCTGCCAAGTGAATTCTTATGTGGATTAAGCAGTATGGCCTTCCTGGGGTTGCTGGCTCCATCCTAGGCATCTTGCTCGTTGCATGGATACAACCATCCACAACCGCAGGCGTGGGTCTTATTGTGATTACCACGGTGCTTTTGTGTGTATTGTTGTCATCTGTGGCAAACATCTTACGCAAAAAGCCCTGAAGATGCCTCCTGCTTTTAGCAGTCCCTTGATCGATAAAGCGCCTCTTTGTATTTATGACCTGACCAGAATGAAGCCCTCACGATCTCAGTTGGGCTACAAAGAGCGCAATCACGTTGCGGACATCAAATCTATGAATGGCCTGTTCGATTCCGAAAGCGATTAGAGCCGCTAGCAATAGTGAGCACTTGCATAACATCAAGATTCAGAAGACGGGAGCGAATGGTGTCCCCTATGCCAAAGTCATGGCCAGCTTCTGATCCTGAGCGTTATGCGGTCTCGTCATTGATCAAGCTTGAATCAGGGCATTCCGGCCTGGGGTTTTACACCAGTTGAAGGGATGTGGCCGACGCTCCTCTCGCCGAGCGCCACGGGTCTGTGAAGAACCTGCAACAGGCTGCTTGACAACCAGCGTCGGAGTGATTAAAAACTCATCGCGCGTTCAAATTTTTCAAAATGGGTAGAGACTGGAAACAAGATGTCCGCGAAAGTGTTTATCAGGTCTTGTGCGATCAGTTATACATACTACCTGAAAATATGAATGATGATCTCGATTTCGAAAAAGAACTTCTAAATGGACCGGGCAATAGAGACCTGATGTTCGCTGCCCTCCAGAAAAGATTTTGGATTAAATTAGATGAGTTAGAATATTTACATCCAGATTCCATGACGGTTGGAGCCTTGATTGATTATATTCATGCGCGATTTTAGGGGTTCACTGATCGCGGCCTCACTCCCAAGAGTTTGTTCATTGGTCTGGAGACGTCATTCCACCCCATGCTCTGCAGATCATGGGGTCTCTTGGCGCTCGGAGAACACTGCTTTGTCCCTGAGCTTCAACTCATCAGGTTCTTTGGTGCCCATACCTGTTCTGGTTCAGACGCCAGTTTCGCGGCCTCTTCCGCACAGCCTTAACCGCGGTTCCCTGCGATCTCAACATAGCTTTGCCCTGCGCACACAACCGCCGTCCCGACAGCGTTGTGCAAGGCCATGTCGCCAGCACTAGGGCCAGTCCAGCACAGGTCCTCCGAGCCAAACGGGTCATTACATGTGCTGAGGATCGGTGCCGAGACGCTGAGGCGATGCGCTTGCCTTACTGCTAAACCTGCCATGTCACTCGTATCGCCCGACACACCAGAGTGCCCCTGGTGCGCTCGCACCCCTGTCACTCATTGATTACTGAGTGTGTCCGCCGATTTCGGCAGTGGCGCAGGGATTGACCATCTGCGAAGCTACCTTTAGCCAAGGATTGGCGTATGTTCAACCCCCCTCCTGCCAGCTCCCCGTCCCCCGGCGGTTCGCCGTTTGAGTTGCCCGACCTCATTTATCCGCCCCTGCCCTGGGCCTTCCAGAAGGCCGCCCCCAAAACCTCCCTCAACCCTTCCCAGGCCCGCTCGGCCCGGCCGCTGGTGCTCAACTTGATCGAGTTGATCCACTGGGCCTCGCTTCCGCTTGGCTTCTATGTGCTCGCCTACATCTTTGTCCATGCAGAGGTGATCGCTACCCATGTAGAGGGTGACCTGCTGCGGGTGTTCTGGCTGCAGCTGGGTATAGCCTGCCAGGTGTTTGGCGGCGGAATCAGCGGCATCCTGATGCACTTCCGCTTACTGACGATCAGATGAACGCGATGGTCCCCATGAGCATGGGTCGCGGTCGACCGAAATTGGCAAATAAAAAGCAGCTCGTTTCAATCAGATATAGTCCTGAAGTCATTGACTTTTTCAAGGCTTCCGGAGCTGGTTGGAAAGCTCGTATGGGTTCTGTGCTCAAGGACTATGTCGAGGCTCATTCCACTGGCGATGTAAAGGGGGCCTAACATCATCATGGACCCGACCCGGCGCAATGGTATTGACTCGACCAAGAGCTTCTTCGGGCGGGTGATGATGAGCGTTAGATAGCGAAACTGACATTACGATAACACCCTTGATTAGCAATTACTCTCCCTCACGAACCCCCTTCATTGACCAATGCTCATCAGGCTCTAGACGTGATATAAACACTGCTTACACTAATGCCGAGTAGCGACCCAAAGAAGGGCTAGACTGAGCAAGCTAATCGAACTTCATCAGGATGAAAGCCAAGAGCTACAAATAGTCGGAAATTGACTCCCTCGAAGATGTCGTCAATAAGTTTATCTGAGCACATCACGCCAGGGATTGAGCACATCCACACCCGTTGGCAGGAGGTCGCCCACGTTGCGAGTCACCACTACCATCGCGTGCACCAGAGCCGTGGCTGCGATCAGGCCGTCACGCAGCGGGCGGGGATCGGGCACGTGCAGTGCAGCACTGCAGCGCGCCACGGCCTCATCCACCGGCAGGATGCGCCCGGCAAAAGAGGGCACCACCTGTTGATCCAGCCAATGGCGTAGCAGCTGGCCCTGGCGCGGGTCGCGGTGTTGCTTCAGGCGTACGCCCATCTGCAGCTCGTGAAGCGACACCACCGAAAGAAACAAAGCCGCGGGATCGGCCTGCTCGGCCCACGCCACCACACCCGGATCAGCCTTGCCACTCCCAGCCCGGCGCAGCTCTGAAACCACGTTGGTGTCGAGCAGAAACATGCCAGATCAATCGAGCTCGGCGGGCTGGGCCAGCTCGCGGCTGGAGGGAATGGCGAGCTCAACATCAGCGGCCATCGCCAACAGATCCACAATGGATCGCTGCTCACCGCTGAGGCGGCGGTAATCCTCGATCGAAAGCAGCACGTGGGCTGGCCGGCCACGGTCGGTGATGAACACCGGACCCGCCTGGGCTGCGCGCTTGGCACCGGCTGCGTCCTGGTTGAACTCCCGGCTGCTGATCGTGGTGGCCATCTGGCGCCTCCCATCCGATGGCATCAACAGTAGCAACGTTGCTAGATTGGGCCAACCACTGGGAGATCGCTGTTGGCCAGGCGAGTCGATCTCTCCAGCAACCTGCTCGCTCCGATCGAAGCCTGGTTCGCCCGGCAGGGCTGGACGTCGATGCCGTTCCAGCGCCAGGCATGGCAGGCCTATCTGGCCGGCGAGAGCGGCCTGATCCAGGTGCCCACCGGCTCCGGCAAGACCTACGCCGCCGTGATGGGTCCGATCGCCGAGATGCTGGACGAAGCCAGCTGGAGCGCGAAGCAACCAGGCACCGCGCCCAAGCGCCTGCGCCTGCTCTACCTCACCCCCCTGCGAGCCCTCAGCCGTGACCTGGCCCTGGCGATCCAGGCGCCGATGGAGGCCATGGGCTGGCCCCTGCGCCTGGGGATCCGCAACGGCGACACCAGCAGCCATGAGCGCGGCAAGCAGCTGCGCACCCCGCCCCAGATCCTGATCACCACGCCCGAGTCGCTCAGCGTGCTGCTGGCCAACGCCAAGGCACCCGAGCTCTTCGGCGCGCTGCAGGCGGTGGTGCTCGACGAGTGGCACGAGCTGATGGGCAGCAAGCGCGGCGTGCAGGCCGAGCTCTGCCTGAGCTGGCTGCGGGCGCTGCGGCCAGGCCTGCGCACCTGGGCGATCAGCGCCACCATCGGCAACCTGGAGGAGGCCGCCCGGGCGGCGGTGGGCGTCGCTGCCGGCGCACCCCGCATCATCACCGCCCCCATCCAGCGGGCCACGGCGATCCGCTCGCTGCTGCCCGACTCGATCGACGGCTTCCCCTGGGGCGGCCACCTGGGCCTGCGGATGTACGAGGAGCTGGTGGCGGGGCTGGATCCGGCGGTGAGCACCCTGCTGTTCACCAACACCCGCAACCAGGCCGAGCGCTGGCACCAGTGCCTGCGCTTCGCCTGCCCGGAGATGGAACACGCGTTAGCGCTCCATCACAGCTCCATCGACCGCTCCGAGCGCGAGGCGATCGAGGCCGGCGTGAAGGCGGGGGGGCTGCGCTGGGTGGTGTGCACCAGCTCCCTCGACCTGGGGGTTGACTTCCAGCCAGTGGAGCGGGTGGTGCAGATCGGCTCGGCCAAGAACCTGGCCCGGCTGCTGCAGCGGGCCGGCCGCAGCGCCCACAGCCCGGGGGGCACGTCGCAGGTTCTGTTCATGCCCACCAACGCCCTCGAGCTGCTGGAGGTGAGCGCCATGCGCCGGGGGCTGGCCGAGGGACTGGTGGAAACGCGCCGGCCGCCCCAACTGGCCCTCGATGTGCTGCTCCAGCACCTCACCAGCCTGGCCTGCGGGCCTGGGTTTGAGCCCCAGGGCGCGCTGGCGGCGGTGCGCAGTGCCTGGAGCTTCCGCGAGCTCAGCGACAGCCAGTGGCAGTGGTGCCTGGCGTTTCTGGAGCACGGCGGCCAGTGCCTGGGGGCTTACCCCCGCTACCGCAAGCTGGTGCGTTGCCGGATCGGGCCCGGCGGCGCGCTCAGCGATGAACCCGCAGCGGCGGCTGAGCCATTCCACTTCCGCGTGCTCGACAAGGCGATCGCCCGCCTGCACCGCTTCAACATCGGCACGATCACCGCCGACCGCTCGGTGACGGTGCGCTTGGTGCGCGGTGCCGTGATCGGCCATGTGGAGGAGGCCTTCATCGGCCGGCTCAAGCCCGGCGATGTGTTCTTCTTCGCCGGCCGCCAGCTGGAATTCGTGCGCCTGCGGGAGATGACCGCCCAGGTGAAGGCCACCACCAGGAAAAGCTCGGCGGTGCCAGCCTGGGCCGGCGGCCAGATGGCCCTCTCCGACCTGCTCAGCCGGCACCTGCGCCAGGAGGTGGACCGCTGCGCCCAGGCTCTGGCCGGTGATGCTGATCCCGGCGATGGGGATGGCGATGCCGGCGATGGGCTCGACAACCCCGAACTCCAGGCCCTCGAACCGCTGCTGCGCCGCCAGGCCGACCTCTCACGCCTGCCCCGCGAGCATGAGTGTCTGGTGGAGCTCTGCCGCAGCCGCGAGGGCAGCCACCTGTTCGCCTTTCCGTTTGAGGGGCGCTTCGTGCACGAGGGCATCGGCTTCCTCTGGGCCTGGCGCCTGGCTCGCCACCGCCCCAGCACGATCACCGTGTCGGTGAACGACTACGGCTTCGAGCTGCTGGCCCCCAAGGGCTACCCGTTCGAGGAGCTGCTGGAGCTCCATGGCGACGAGCTGCTCGATTGCACCGACCTGGCCGCCGACCTGGAGCAGGCGGTGAACCTCTCGGAGCTCTGCCGCCGCCGCTTCCGCGCCATCGCCCAGGTGAGCGGCCTGATCACCCAGGCCATGCCCGGCCAGGCCAAGACCGGCGGCCAGCTGCAGATCAGCGCGGCCCTGCTGTTTGATGTTTTTGAGAAACACGAGCCGGATCACCTGCTGCTGGAGCAGGCCCGCCGCGAGGTGATCGAGGAGCAGCTGGAGCTGCCGCGGCTGCAGGCCGCCCTGGAGCGGCTGGCGTCCAGTCGCTGGCTGCTGGAGCGCACGCCCCGCCCCGGGCCCCTGGCCTTCCCCCTGCTGGTGGAGCGGCTCAACAACCGCATGAGCAATGAGTCGGTGCTGGAGCGCGTGCAGCGCCTCATCGCCGAGGCCACCCGTGCGGAGGGGCGCTGAGGAGCCGGCAGACTGGACCCGCTGACCGACCCGAACCGGTGCCCGAGGTGCGTTGCAACGGCGTTGAGCTGTATGTGGAGAAGCGAGGCAGCGGCCCGAAGCTGCTGTTCTGCAACGGTTCCGGCACCGCCGTGGCCACCAGCCAGGGGCTGCTCGAGCGCTGGGCCCGATCCTTCGAGCTGCTCTGCTTCGACTACCGGGGGATGGGCGCCAGCGCGCCGGTGAGCCAGCCCTACGCCATGGCCGATTTGGCCGCCGACCTGCTGGCCCTGCTCGACCAGCTGGGCTGGCAGCGGGTGGCGATCGCCGGCTGGAGCTTCGGCGGCATGGTGGCCCAGGAGCTGGCCGTGACCTGGCCGGAGCGGGTGGAGCGGCTGGCCCTGCTCTCCACCTCCCCCGGCGGCAGTGTGCCCTCCTTCCGGCTCGACACCCTGGCCGCGCTGGAGCCCGCTGAACGCGCCGCGCGCATCCTGCAGCTGATGGATCAGCGCTGGACCCCCGACTGGCTGGCGGCCCATCCCGGCGATGCGGCCCTGGCCGCCCTCTGCGGTGCCCACCCCCCGGGTGGGGAGACCTCCGAGCAGGCGCGGGGCCGGCAGCTCCAGCTCGAAGCCCGCAGCCATCACGACGTGCTGGATCGGCTGGGGCGGATTGCCTGCCCCACCTGGGTGGCCAATGGCCGCCATGACGGCATCGCCCCCCTGGCCAACGGGCAGGCGATCGTGGATCGGGTGGCCCAGGCCAGCCTGCACCCCTTCGATGGCGGCCATGCCTTCTTCCTGCAGGATCCCCGCGCCTGGCCGGAGCTGGTCACATTCCTGAGCGCGCGACCTGGGTAACCGGCCTCTGGCCGGTTCCAATGGTCTGAGCAGCGCTGTGGGCGTGTTCCTCTCTCCAGTGGTGCTGCCAGGCGGCGGTGGTGCCGTCAGCATTGCGGTATCCGCGCGCCGGCCCCGGCAGCAAGGTTCCGATGGCCTCCTTCCTGCGCATCCGGCCGCTGCAGCGCGACGACATCGCCGCCGTGACTGACTGGGCCCGCCAGGAGGGCTTCGCGCCCGGCAGCGGCGATGTGGCCATCTACCGCCACACCGACCGCCAGGGCATCTGGGTGGGCTGGCTGGGGGGCGAGCGGATCGGCTGCATCACCGGCGTGCGCTACAACGCCGCCTACGGCTTCCTCGGCCTCTATCTCGTGCGCCGCGAATGGCGTGGCCGGGGCTATGGCCTGCAGCTCTGGGAGCACGCGCTGGAGCACCTGACCGATCTGCCCTGCGTGGGCCTGGAGGCGGCGCCGGATCGCATCGACGACTACGGCCGCTGGGGTTTTGCGCCCGCCTCCCCCACCACCCGCTGGCAGGGCATCAGCGACGGGACCAGTCCCGCTGCGGATGCGGCCGAGGGCTGGCAGCTGTTGGAAGGCGAGACCATCCCCGAGCGCGCCGTGCAGTGCTTTGACGCCCAGCGCGAACCCAGCCCCCGCCCCCACTTCCTCAGCCAGTGGCTGCAGCATCCGGCCGGCACGGTGCTGGCCCTGATCGATAGCGCCGGCGACTGCCACGGCTTCGGCCGCATCCGCCCCTGCCTGCTGGAGCGGGGCGAGGGCTGGCGCATCGGCCCGCTGATGGCCGAGACGCCCGAGGCGGCCCGCCGGCTGCTGCAGGCTCTGCTGCACCGCCACCCCGGCGTGGTGCTGATCGATGCGCCAGGCGCCAATGCCGCTGCGGCGACGCTGCTGGAGCAGCTGCAGTTCCGCCCGGTGGGCACCACCCTGCGCATGTACCGCGGCGCGGCACCGGCGGTGTCGCTGCGCGACGTGTATGGCCTGGCCTGCCTGGAACTGGGCTGATCAGCCCACGAAGCGCCCGTAGAGCCAGCGCACGAAACCGCCGATCACCGGCACCGGAGCGAAGGTGGGGCCCACGAAATCAAAGTAGTCGCGGTGGTCGCAGATCTTGCCGTCGCCGTTGAACAGCAACCGCGACGCGCCGGGATAGACAAACTCGATGCCCTTGATCTTCAGGCCCATCTCCCACTCCACAAAGGCGGAGTCACCGCTGATCGCGATGGCGCTGGGGGTGAGGTACACGTCGTCGCAGCGTTTGAGCAGGCCCTCCTGGGCGGCGATATAGGCGGCAATGCCCTGGCGCTCCTGGGTGGGATCGCTGAAGTGCACGTCGTCGGCATAGAGCTCCCGCCACTGGGCTTCGCTCGGCCCCGGAGTGCCGTAGGGCTTGCTGAACAGGGCGCGCAACTGGGCAGGGTCCACCGCGATCGGGATCGGCAACTGGCGACAGGATGGCGCAGATCGCCGCCGGCCGGGCTACCAGGGCAGCACCTGGCCGTTGGCGTGCCAGAAGCTGCCGCTGGTCTCCAGGGTGAGGGCATCGATGCGGGCCAGCAGTCCCCGCACACTCTCTGCAGGGGTGATGCCGTTGGGGTTGAAGTTGATCATGCGGGTGCGCACCAGGCCCGGATGGAGGATCGCCACGGCGATGCCCCGCGGCTGCAGATCAATCGCCAGGGATTTGCCGGCGATGTTCAACGCCACCTTCGACATCCGGTAGCCGTAGGAGCCGCCGGAGCTGTTGTCGTCGATCGAGCCCATGCGGCTGGTCATCAGCGCCACCTTGGCGCCGCGGGGCAGCTGCTCCAGCAGGGCCCGCACCAGCAGGAGCGGCGCCAGGGCATTCACCTCAAACTGGCGGCGGATCGCCTCCGCATCCAGATCCTCCAGCCCCATCGACTCCAGGATGCCGGCGTTGAGGATCAGGCCATCCAGCGGCACCCCCTGCAGGCGGGTCGCCAGCTCGGCAATGGCGGCCTCGCTGGCCAGGTCGATGCCGGCCTCGATGGGCACGCCCAGCCCCTCCAACTCGGGCGAAGCGGTGCGGCATACCGCGATCACCTGATCGCCGCGGGCCTGCAGCTGGCGGCAGTACTCCAAGCCGATGCCGCGGTTGGCGCCGGTCACGAGATAGGTGGCCATGGGATCAGCAAAAAAGAGTGAAAAAGGTTGGGCATGGAGGTTCGGGAACCCATGCGGCAGCCCTGGCCATTCAGAGCCAGTGCAGCTCCATTGCCACCGCGCCCTGCAGGCTGCGCTTCACCGGACAGGCCTCGGCGGCCCGCCGCAGCACGGCGCACTGCTGTTCATCCAAAGCCGCCGGCAGCTGCACCCACACCGTGAGCAGGGCGATGCGCCGGGGCGGCTCGCTGGTCATGGTCTTCTCCACCTTGGCGCTGCAGCCCTCCAGGCTCCAGCCGTGGCGTTCGGCAACGATGCCCATGATCGTGAGCATGCAGGTGCTCAGGGCGGTGGCCACCAGGTCAGTGGGCGAGAAGCGCTCGCCCTTGCCCTGGTTGTCGCTGGGGGCATCGGTGTCGAGCTGGGTGCCCGAGGGCTGGTGGCTGGAGCGGCAGCGCAGCTCGCCCAGATACACGCTGTCGATCAGGGTCATGGCTGGGGGGAGCGGTTCAGGACTGTTCCAGGCGCTTCACGATGAAGGCCATCAGGCCCAGGGAACCGGCCAGGGCAACCAACAGGGCGATCGTCATCAACGGCCAGGAATGGGGGTGGCGGCCATTCTCCATTCCCAGGACCGCGAGCGGGGCCTCCTGTGCAACCCTGCGGCTCAGGCGACCACCAGCCAGCGCCCTGCTGCCGCCAGGCCCATGGCCAGCAGCAGGCCACCCCAGCGGCCTGCCCCCGCCGGCAGGAAGCGCGGCAGCAGCAGGGCGCTGCCCGCCACCCCCACCAGGGCAGCGGCGCTCTGGCAGAAGGCGATCACGTGGGGGTCGGCCTGCCAGTGGGGCAGGGCTGGCGCCCCGAAGCTGGCGGGCAGCAGCAGACCGGCCTCGCCCATGCCCAGGGGCAGGTGGCGGGCCAGCAGGAGGGCCCAGAGCAGGGGCAGCAGGGCGTAGAGCAAGCCATGGGGCAGACGCAGCAACCGGCGCAGCAGCAGCCAGCCGCCGGCCGGCAGGGCCAGAGAAAGCAGGGCGAAGGCCAGCCGCGGCAGCAGCGGTCCGGCCTGCAGGCTCGCGGGGGCCAGGGGCAGCCAGCCCAGCAGCCGCTGCCCCTGGTGCAGGCAGATGCCGCCGGCCAGCACCAGGATCAGGCCCCCCTCGCCGTCGGGCGGATCCATGTCGCGCTGCAGGTCGGCGGCGGGGGGGCGCAGGCGCAGCTGCACCGAGCGGTGCGGGCAGGCGGCAGCGCAGCTGAAGCAGAGCACGCAGTTGCGGTTGTCGGCCAGGTGGGCCGGGTGGGTGCCGAGCGGACATCCCGCAGTGGCCAGCCCCTCCCCTTGCGCCGCACCGCCCTTGAAGCAGGCGTAGCTGCTGCAGCTGCCGCTACAGGTGCCGGCCTGGGCCCGCAGCTCCGTGATCGCCAGCTTGGCGAACAGGCCGTTCATCCCCCCCACCGGACAGAGATAGCGGCACCAGAAGCGCTTCTCGAACAGCAGCGAACCCACCACCGCCCCGGCGGTGATCAGCAGCAGCAGGCAGCTGCTCAACCAGGCGGTGTTCTCCAGGTTGCACACCTCCTCCCAGAGCAGGATCGCCGCGAAGCCCCCAGCCAGGGCAGGAGCGGCCCAGCGATCGCTGTCGCCCCGCGGCCAGCGGCGCGGCCGCCAGCCCAGGGCCGTGGCCAGGCGCTGGCCGATCTCGCCCCACACCATGAAGGGGCAGAAGGAGCACCACAGGCGCCCCACCAGGGGATAGGCCAGCAGGATCAGGGGCCACCACCAGGCCCAGAAGAGATTGAGGGCGCCGTTGTGGGCCCGCTCCTGGGGACCCAGCCACAGCCACAGGTTCACCAGCACGAACAGCCAGCTCACCAGCCCGAACAGCAGCAGATTCCAGAGCTGGGGTGAACGCAGCCACTGGCGCAGGGACGGGCGCCAGCGGAACAGGTCGAAGCGCAGGCGGCTGGTGCGGGTGCCGGTCCAGAACACGTCGTCCGGCAGCTGGGCGGGATGGTCGGCGGCGGCCTGGCGCAGGGCCCGCTGCACCAGCACGTCGAGCTCGCGGATGTTGCCGGGGAAGTCGTGGTTCTGCAGCCGCTTCACCACCGCCTCGCTGATCGCCGGCGGCTGGTGCCAGCCGAGGCGGCGGGCCTGCTGGCGGCTGCTGTAGCGCAGCCACTCGCCCAGGTCCTGGCGGCGCACCCGCAGCGGCGGCACGCGGATCAGGGTGCAGCAGGGATCAAACGCCGGCAGGGCCGACTCGGTGGTGGCGAACAGGCGTCCCCCAAACTGCCGCTCCGGGCTGCCCTCCCCGGGTGCCCGCCAACGGCCGCTGCGGGCCAGCTCCAGCAGCTGGGGCAGCAGGGCCGGATCGGCGCGGTCGAGGTTGTCGACCAGCAGGGCGCCATCGCCCAGGCACTCCAGGAGTGAACCAGCGCCACCGCTGGAGGCCGTGCCGAACAGGGGCGCACCGTCGTCCCCCAGGGCGGCGGCATCGACGCGGGCCATCAGCCGTCGCCGCAACGGGCTGCCGAAATGGATCAGGGCGGCAAGGTTGTCCTTCTCCAGGCCCGGCTCACCGCTGATCAGCACCGGCCGGGCCGCGGGGTCGGCGGCCGCGTCCCGCACCGCCTGGCGCAGGCGGTCGGCGTAACGGCTGCTGCCCACCACGCCGCGGCGGGAGCGGCCGAGCAGGAAGGGGGCCAGCTTGAGCAGGCAGGCCTGGGCCTCCTGCTGCGAGTCTGCACCGGTGGGATGGTCCGCCATGCCGCCATGCCTACCGCGACATCACCTTCACCCTGGCATGGGCGGGCCGGCCGGTCACTCCATAGGCTCGCTCAACGATCTCTTCTCTTTACCCCGCCCGCCCGATGACGCTGATCCTCTACGGCGGCGGCCGCAGCCGCGCCTCGATGCCCCGCTGGTATCTCGAAGAAAAGGGCATCGCCTACGACTGGCGCCAGCTCGATATGGAAGCGGGCGAGCACCGGCAGGAGGCGTTCACGGCGATCAACCCGTTCGCCAAGGTGCCGGCCCTGGAGGACGACCGCTTCACCGATCCGGCCGGCGGGCCCCTGCGGCTATTCGAGAGCGGCGCCATTCTGCTGCACCTGGCCGAACACGACGGCGGCGAATTCAGCGGCCCACCGGAGCAGGCGGCGGTGCGGCGGGCCAAGGTGGCCCAGTGGTTGCTGTTCGCCAATGCCACCCTTGCGGTGGCGCTGTTCGTGCCCAGCAACCGTGAGCGGGAGTTTCCGCGGTTGATGGGGGTGCTCGACGGCCTGATGGAAGGCGGCCGACCGCTGGTGGGCGAGAGCTGGGGCGCGGCCGATTGCGCCGTGCAGGCTTACCTGGCCTACCTGCCGATCTTCTTTCCCCAGATCGATCTTGAGCCCTGGCCAGGGGTGCGGGCAACGATCGCCGCTGCCCAGGGCTGCCCGGCCTATCAGCGGGCGATGGGCAGCCGGTGAATCGGGTGGTGAATCGGCCGGTGGAAGCAGGATCCGCGCAGGCCTTTGCCCCATTCCACTGGGGCGGTGAGCAGCTGGAGCTGCTGGCGGAGCGGGCGATCTGGGATCCGAGCCGGCGCACGCTGCTGCTGGCCGACCTGCACCTGGGCAAGGCCGAGAGCTTCCAGGCCCAGGGCATCCCCCTGCCCAGCGACGGCGACGCCGCCACCCTCAACGCCCTGCTGGAGCTGGCGACGCGGCTGCAGCCCGAGCAGGTGATCGTGCTGGGCGACCTGATCCACGGCCCCCTGGGGCTCACGGGCGAGCTGCGCGCCAAGCTCGCCGCCCTGCCGGAGCTGCTGGGCTGCCCGCTGCGGCTGATCGGCGGCAACCACGAGCGGGGCAGCTGGATCGCCGGCCTGGCCCAGGAACCGAGCCAGGCCCTGGGGCCCTGGTGGCTGAGCCACGAGCCCGAGCCCCGCGCCGGCCTGCTCAACCTCTGCGGCCACCTGCACCCGGTGGCGTTGCTGGGGCGCAACGGCGACCGCCTGCGCCTGAGCTGCTTCAGCTACTGCCCGCGCAGCGAACGCCTGGCCCTGCCCGCGTTCGGGGCGCTCACCGGCGGCATGCCCCTGCCCCGCCACGAGCGCCAGTGGCTGGTGGCCGACGGAGCGGTGCTGGCCGTTCCGCCGGAAACCAGGCGAGCGGCCTGAACAGCAGCCCGTCCTTCGCAGCAGAACCGCTGCACAAGGGGGCCTCCCAGGCCATGCTCTGCCGAGGTTTGCCTGCTCGCCCGCCGATGCCCGTCCTCGCCGACCTCATCAACGACCTGATCGCCCTGATCCCGGACGACGGCAGCCGGATCACGAACGACGAGATCCGCGCCGCTCTGGAGAGAGAAGCGGGCGAACCCATCAGCGATGAGGAGCTCAAGGAGCTCAAGAGCCAGGTGGTGGCCCTGGGCGCAGCAGAGGGGGTGAAGGGCCCAGGTGGGGGATTGAGAGCGCCGGGGATCGACCCGCCTCCGCGAGCTGCTGCTCCAGCCGCGGGATCTCGCACCCGCCGCAGCGGCAACGGCAATGGAGCCGCAGCCCCCCAGGCCACCATCGCCCCGGGCACAACAGCGGCCTCGGTGCTCACCGGCGAGCTGCGCAACCAGATCGACCGGATCTGGGATGCCTTCTGGAGCGGCGGCATCGCCAACCCGCTGGAGGTGCTGGAGCAGCTCACCTACCTGCTGTTCATCCGGCGGCTGGATGAGCTGGAAACCCTGGAGGAGCGCCGCAGCCAGCGAGCCGAGCAGCCGATGCGTCGCCGCATTTTTCCGGAGGGCGTCGATGACCAGGGCCGCCCCTGGAGCGAGCTGCGCTGGAGCCGCTTCAAGGAGCTGGGCGAGGCCGCCTCGATGTTCAAGGTGGTGGGCGAGCGGGTGTTCCCATTCCTGCGGGAGCTGGGCGGTGAGGAGTCGGCCTACGCCACACACATGCGTGATGCCCGCTTCACGATCCCCACAGCGGCACTCCTCCAGAAGGTGGTGGAGCTGCTCGACAAGGTGCCGATGGAAGACCGCGACACCAAGGGCGACATCTACGAGTACATGCTCGGCAAACTGGCCACCGCCGGCACCAACGGTCAGTTCCGCACGCCGCGCCACATCATCGAGCTGATGGTGGCGATGACCGAGCCCACCCCACGCGATGTGATGGTGGATCCGGCCTGCGGCACCTGTGGCTTCCCGGTGGCGGTGGGCGAATACCTGCGCGAGCACCACCCTGAGGTGCTCAGCGATCCGGAGCTGCGCGAGCACTTCAACCATGGCCTGTTCCATGGCTTCGATTTCGACACCACGATGCTGCGCATCGGCGCGATGAACATGCTGCTGCACGGGGTGGAGAACCCCGATGTCAGCTATCGCGACTCGCTCTCGGAAGACGGCGCCGAGGAGCAAGACAAGTACACCCTGATCCTGGCCAATCCGCCCTTCGCCGGATCCCTGGATACCGAGAGCACCAGCGGCAAGCTGCAGCGAGTGGTGAAAACCAAGAAGACCGAGCTGCTGTTCATGGCACTGTTCCTGCAGCTGCTCAAACCCGGCGGCCGGGCGGCGGTGATCGTGCCCGATGGCGTGCTGTTCGGCTCCTCCAAGGCCCACAAGGAGCTGCGCCGCACCCTGGTGGAAGATCACTTCCTCGAAGGTGTGGTGTCGCTACCGAGCGGTGTGTTCCGCCCCTATGCCGGCGTGAGCACGGCGATCCTGTTCTTCACCAAGACCGGCCGTGGCGGCACCGATCAGGTGTGGTTCTACGACATGACGGCCGACGGCTGGAGCCTCGACGACAAGCGCAATCCGCTGCTGCCGCTGCAGAAGCTCGGGCCCGCCCCGAAGGAGGCTCTCACAGAAGGAGAACACGCCAAGAACAACCTGCCCGACTGCTTGGCCCGCTGGCGGCAACGCAAGGATTCAGAACGCGAGCGGGAACGCACCGCCCAGAGCTTCTGCGTGCCCAAGGCAGAGATCGCTGAACATGGCTACGACCTCAGCCTCAACCGCTACAAGGAGATGGTGCACGACGAGGTGGAGCACCGCCCTCCGCTGGAAATCCTGGCGGAACTGCGGACGATCGAGCAGGAGATCCTGCAGGGGATTGAGGAGCTGGAGGGGATGCTGCGATGAGCCAGGACACCCATCAACCCACAGAGGCGAAACAGGCTGGGCTGCCCGCACCACAGCGGCTCACCGCCGAAGGGAGCCGTCACTGGCTGGAACAGCAGGTGTGGCCCCTGCCGCTACTGGAGGCACGCTGCGCTGACGAGATCCTGGGCTACGGCGATGACGGACTGTGTTGATCGATTCTGACCGTTCTGCGTAGCGGAACTATGCTCCAGGCATGATCCGGTCGTTCCGATGCGCCGACACCCGATCCCTCGCCAGCGGTTGGGCAGTCCCTCGCTTTCAGGCCTTCGAGCGAGTGGCTCGCCGCAAGCTGCGGCAACTCGAGATCGCCAACCAGCTCGACGACCTCCGGATTCCTCCCGGTGACCGCCTGGAGGCGCTGCGCGGTGATCGGGCCGGACAACACAGCATTCGCATCAATGATCAGTATCGGCTCTGCTTTCGATGGTCGGACAGCGGCGCCGAAGACGTTGAACTTGTTGACTACCACTGACATCTCTCCATGAATCGTCTCCCACCGATCAGCCCTGGTGAACTTCTTCAGGAGGAGTTCCTGGAACCCCTGGGCATCAGCCAGTACCGACTGGCCAAGTCCATCGGGGTCCCCGCATCCCGCATCAGCGAGATCATTGCGGGCCAAAGGGCCATCACGGCCGACACCGACCTGCGCCTTTGTCGTGTGCTGCGGCTCAGTCCCGGCTATTGGTTGCGCGCACAGGCGGCCTACGACACCGAAGTGGCCTCAGTCGATCTGGCCGACATTCTCGACACCCTTCAGCCGCTCGTCGGCTGCTGAGCCCATGATCAGAAGACCGGCAGTCGCCTCAATCCAGACGTTGCGCACCTGTACTCACCACTCAACGGGCCAAGCCCAGAAACACCAGCAAAGAGCGGTTGAGGCGCAGCAGATCATCATCCGCCAGGCAGCCGATGCACTGGCCCAGGCGGCTCTTGGGCACGGTGGTGACCTTGTCGACCATGAGACGGCTGACAGCTCTCAGGCCGTTCTCGGGCGTTGGTTCCACCTGGATACGAAGGATTGGAGCTTCAATCGGCTCACTGGTCAATGGACACACGGCGATCGAGAGAGTTTCGGGAAAGCAGTCGTCCTGGATGATCAAAGCCGGTCGAGGCTTGCTGGCATAGCCGGGGCCACCAGCCATGGTCCAGATCTCACCACGCTTCATTGGCTGTACTCATCATCGGGCCACTCATACACCGAATCGATGAAGGCCTGGATTTCGGCCTCCTCGGGACTCTGTGCCACCAACAGCGACTGCCGCCGCGCCTCGGCAGCGAACTCGGGGGAATGCACATCCGGCACCCAGATCTGGATCGGTCGCATCCCCTGGGCCCGCAGGCGCTGGCGATGCTCACGCACCTTGCGGCGGTTGGCGGCCCGGCGCGCCTCCTGGGCAGAAGGCTCTGATCGACTCAGCTCCGGGGCGGCTTCCGGTGCCATGGCAGCTCCTGCAACGGTTACATGTCACCCTAGCCGGAGCTGGCGGTGCTGGCCTGGACTGATCCACGAAGAGGTGGAGCACCTACCGCCACTTGAGATCCTGGCGGAATTGCGGGCGATCGAGCAGGAGATCCTGCAGGGAATTGAAGAGCTGGAGGGGATGCTGCGATGAGATGGCAGACGGTTCCCGTTGCTGAGATTGCCAAGCAAGTGCGCGGAGTCTCCTACGACAAAAGCCAGGTTTCCAGCATTCCCAGCCAGGGACTTATCCCAATCCTCCGAGCAGGGAACATTCAAGATGGATCGCTTCTCCTTAACCAGGACTTGGTTTTTGTGCCCGAGTCATGCGTGTCATCGCAGCAACTCCTGAGGCCTGGGGACATCGTTGTGGCCGCAAGCAGCGGCAGCCTTGATGTAGTGGGAAAAGCAGCTCAGATTCAAAAGCAATGGCAGGGTTCATTCGGAGCCTTCTGCAAAGTCGTTAGGCCAGTATCTGACAGGATCGATCCTAGATACCTGCATCACTTCTTTCAGAGCTCTGGCTATCGACGCAAGATTTCGTCGCTGGCCGCGGGGGCAAATATCAATAATCTTAAGAACGAGCATATTGATGATCTCGAAATCCCCCTCCCCCCACTGGAGGAGCAGCGGCGCATCGCGGCGATTCTGGATAAGGCAACTGAACTCGAAGTCTTGTCGATGAAATATTCCAGACTTCTTGAAGATGCTGAAAAGCATCTGTTTCTGGAATGCTTCGGTTCGCCATTCCCCGGCAAAACCCCTTGGCCTGTTGCCCAGCTAGGAGAGCTCGGCTCACTTGAACGAGGCATTTCAAAGCACAGGCCAAGGAATGATCCTTCCCTTATGGTTGGGCCATACCCCTTCATCCAGACAGGGGATGTAGCTGGCTGCCGTGGCAAAATAACCACATTCAGTGCGACTTACTCAGAAAGAGGGCTGGCTCAAAGCAAGCTTTGGCCAGCAGGCACTCTTTGTATCACCATCGCCGCCAATATAGCAAAGACGGGAATACTTGATTTTGACGCATGCTTCCCGGACAGTGTCGTAGGCTTTCAAGGGAGAAGTCCAGCGATTATCACCTACGTCCAATGCTGGATGTCATTCTTGCAGGGTCACATCGAGCAGATGGCGCCAGAGTCCGCCCAAAAGAATATCAATCTTGAGATCCTGAGAGGACTGCCTGTTCCCGTGCCGAGCGAGGACAGACTGGAGAAGTTTCATGTAGCGATTCTTGTTCTAAGATGTACATGGTCAAGATCAATGCATAGGCGCGGGCGAATGGCAGAGCTCAAGAGCTCATTGCAATCAGTATCTTTTGCTGCTTAGAGAAAGCATGAAAGCCACTGAAGCCAAGCTCCTCGAGATCCTGAGAAACGTCTCTCAGTTCATTATCCCGATCTATCAGCGCACATATTCCTGGACGCAGAAGGAGTGCGAGCAGCTCTGGGCAGACATCCTTCGTGCCGGCTCCTCCGACGACATTGGTGTCCACTTCATCGGTTCAGTGGTGCACATCGATGACGGACTGGGCAACATCGCCGTGCAGGCGCCAAAACTGGTGATCGACGGGCAGCAACGACTCACCACCGTCACCCTGCTGCTCTCAGCCTTGGCGGATGTGCTTGGCGAGCTGCCAGAAGATCAGGACGAGCCGTTTGACGGGTTTTCGCCGGCCAAGATCCGGCAGTACTACCTCACCAATCCCCTCGAGAGAAAAGAGAAGCGCTTCAAGCTCCTGCTCTCCGACACCGACCGCATCACCCTGATGGCGCTGGTCGACCCCAACGCAGCGGTCTTGCCAGCCGAACCCTCGATCCGCATCCAGGCCAACCATCAGTTCTTCCTCGAACAACTCCGCCACCCCGCCACCGATTTGACCGTGGTCTGCCGCGGTATCAGCAAGCTGCTGGTGGTGGATGTGGCCCTCTCTCGCGATCAGGACAATCCCCAGCTGATCTTCGAGAGCATGAACTCCACCGGCCGGGAGCTCTCCCAGGCCGATCTGATCCGCAACTACGTGCTGATGGGTCAGCCGCCCGAACTGCAGGAGCGGCTCTACACCCTCCACTGGCGGCCGATGGAGCAGGCCTTCGGCCAGGAGGCCTACAGCGGCAATGAGTTCAGCGCCTTCATGCGCGACTTCCTCACCCTCAAGACCGCTGAGGTGCCCCGGCTCGATCTGGTCTACGAGGTGTTCAAGCAGTACGAACGCCAGCCGGCCGTCGCGGAAGCGGGCATCGAGGCCTTGCTGCGCGATCTCCACACCACCGCCATCCGCTACTGCCGCGTAGCCCTGGGCCAAGAGCCCGACCCACAGCTCCGGGATGCCTTCCACGACCTGCGCGAGCTCAAGGTGAACGTGGTCACCCCGCTGCTGCTGGAGCTCTACGGCGACCACGAGGCCGGCCTGCTCAGCCGCGATGAGCTGCTGGAAGCTCTGCGCCTGCTGGAGGCCTATGTCTTCCGCCGGGCGGTCTGCGCCATACCCTCCAACTCCCAGCAGAAAACCTTCGCCACCTTCAGCCGCGCCCTGCGGCGTAACCCGGGCGATTACCTGCCCAGCTTCAAGGCGCACCTCCTCGATCTGCCCTCCTACCGGCGCTTCCCCTCCGATGAGGAGTTCCGCCGCGACCTGCAGGTCCGCAACCTCTACAAGTTCAACAAGAGCTGCAGCTACTGGCTCCGCCGCCTGGAGAACCACCAGCGCAAGGAGCCGATCGCCGTGGCCGACTACACGATCGAGCACATCCTTCCCCAGAACCCAGACCTGTCTGCCGCCTGGCGTGAGGCCCTCGGCCCTGATTGGGCCCAGGTGCAGGAGGAGTGGCTGCACCGCCTTGGCAACCTCACTCTCACCGGTTACAACCCCGAGCTCAGCGACCGGCCCTTCCTCGACAAGCGCGACCACCAGGAGGGCGGCTTCCGCACCAGTCCGCTGCGACTGAACCAGGGCCTGGGCCAACTGGAGCGATGGGATGTGGATGCCATGCGCCAGCGAGGGGAGACCCTCGCGGCAAGCGCCTTGGATGTGTGGTCATCGCCCCAGCTGAGCGAGGAGCAGCGCCAGTCCTACCGGCAACCCAGCCGCCGCCAGGTCGCTGGGTACACCCTCGACGACCATCCCCAGCTGTCCAACCCCCAGATCCGTGCGGTCTTCGACGTACTGGATGCCCGCATCCGGGCGCTGGATCCAAATGTGAGCCAGGAGGTGCTCAAGCTCTATATCGCCTACAAGGCCGAGACCAACTTTGTCGACATCGTTCCCCAGGCCAAACGGCTGCGCCTCAGCCTCAACATGCCCTTCGCCGAGCTCGACGACCCCAGGGGCCTGGCCAAAAACGTGACTGACATCGGCCGCTGGGGCAATGGGGATGTAGAGATCGGTGTCTCCACATTGGACGGCGTTTCCTATGCCCTCGGTCTGATTCGCCAGTCGCTGGAGCGGCAATTGGAGGGAGAGTCGTGAAATCGTTAGCCAGCCTTAGCCTGAGGTGCTTCCACGCGATCCAACCGATCGCCTCAGCCCGATGACCCAAGCCACTCCTGCTGTTGGCACTGGGGCTCCAGTAAGGGCCTGGGCTGTCACGGCCGAAAAGATCAACGACGTGGTCAACCGTCTAGTGGCCGCAGCATCGCCGCTACGCCTGATTGCCTTTGGTTCTGCAGCCCGGGGCGAGCTGGCCGCCGCCAACGATCTGGATCTGCTGGTGGTGGAACCCGAGCTCACCAGTCGCTACAGCGAAACGGTGCGGTTGCAGAAGGCGCTTCGCGGTGTGCTGATGTCGGTGGATCTGGTGGTTACTAGCCAGGCCCACTTCAACGAGCGCTCCCGTATTCCCGGCATGCTCGAATACGCCGCGTACTGCGAGGGACGGGTGCTCCATGACTCGCTCTGATCAGGCACGGCTGCTGCAGCGCAAAGCAGCTCAAGACCTGGCCGTGCTCGACAGGCTGCTCGATGATCCGGCCGCTGTACAGACGCTGACGCCGTTCGGCACGGTGTTCCGTTACGACGACCTGCCGCTGGAGGACACCCCGGATCGCCGCAGCTGGCCGCCGTTGCTGCACGATCTTCAGGCTTATGTGACAGACGCGATCGAGGCCGATAGGCGCTCTGGAGGCAAGCCCAGCCCATGACCTCCCAGTACACCCTGATCGCCAGCCAGTGGCCTGAGCTCCACGAGGAGGCGCAGAAGGTTGAGCAGTTTGCTCTCTCCGATCCCCGCACCGCCTGCTTCTACGGCCGACGCACGATCGAGCTGCTGGTGGAGTGGGTGTACGAGAACGACGCTCAGCTGCAACGGCCATGGGGGGAGGCGAACCTGTCGCAGCTGATGCATGCCTACGAGTTCCGTTATCTCGTTGGCGAGCAGACGCTGGGCCGCTTCCAGCTCATCAAGAACCGGGGGAATGAGGCCGTGCATCGCGCTGAGCCGATGCGGGTGGCCGCCTCCGTGCTGGTCGCCAGTGAGTTGTTCCATGTGCTCCGCTGGTTGGCCCTCACCTATGGCCGGTATCGCGAGACAGCCCGGGCCGCACGCTTCGACAAGGCCCTGTTGCCCCAGCCGCAGCAGGGAACCGCAGCGGCCAACCAGACCCGCGAACAGCTGCAGGAGCTCGCCAACCAGCTCGCCGAACGGGATCGACAGCTGCGTGAAGCCACGGAAGCCAGCGAAGCTTCCATGCTGGAGCTGGAGCGCCTGCGTAAGGAGATCACTGCTGAGCGCAAGGCCAGGGAGGCGGAGGACAAGCCCGAGGTCGACACCACCGAGTTTGAAACCCGCAGGCTCTACATCGATCTCTACCTCGAGGAAGCCGGCTGGGTGCATGGCCAGAGCTGCACCCATGAGCACGAAGTGCAGGGCATGCCCAATGCCACGGGCCAAGGGTTCGTGGATTACGTGCTTTGGGGCGACGACGGCAAACCCCTCGGCCTGGTGGAAGCCAAGCGCTCCAGCCGCGATCCCCAGGAAGGCCAGCGCCAGGCTGAGCTTTACGCCAACTGCTTGGAGCAGCGCTACGGCCAACGGCCGCTGATCTTCCTCTCCAACGGCTACCGGCACCGACTTTGGGATGACCTCCGCTATCCGCCCCGGGACGTACAGGGCTTCTACAAGAAAGACGAGCTCGAAACCCTGATCCGGCGTCGCGAGATCCGTCAGCCCCTCGCTCAGGCCACCATCTCCACTGCCATTGCGGGGCGTTACTACCAACAGCGAGCGATCCGAGCCATCTGCGAATCCCTCGAGCAGGGCCGGCTCAAGGCCCTGCTGGTGCAAGCCACCGGTACCGGCAAGACCCGTACCGCCATCTCGCTCACCGATGTGCTCACCCGCTCCAACTGGGTGAAGCGCGTGCTGTTCCTCGCCGATCGCACCTCCCTGGTTCTCCAAGCCGAGCGAGCCTTCCGCCGCTTTCTGCCCGATTGCTCACCCGTCAACCTGGTCACCAACAGAGGATGTGAAGGACGCGTGTTCCTCTCCACCTACCCCACGATGATGAACCTCATCGACACAGAGGACTCCCACGGCGTCAAGCACTTTGGGGTAGGCCACTTCGATCTGGTGATCATCGACGAGGCCCACCGCAGCGTCTACCAGAAATACGGCGCGATCTTTGCCTACTTCGATTCGCTGCTGACCGGTCTCACCGCCACCCCACGCGAGGAGATCGACCGCAACACCTATGAGCTCTTCGATCGGGAGATCGGCCTGCCCACCGATGAGTACGGCCTTGATCAGGCCGTCGCCGATCGCTTCCTGGTGCCCTTCAAGCCCATCTCCGTGCCGCTGCGCTTCCCGCGTGAGGGCATCAGCTACGCGGCTCTCAGCGACGAGGACAAAGCCCAGTGGGACCTGCTCGACTGGGAAGAGAACGTGCTCGGATCCGGCCGGGTCGACTCCGGGGCGATCAATGCCTGGCTGTTCAATGCCGACACGGTCGACAAGGGTCTGCAGGTGCTGATAACCCAGGGCTGCCAGGACGCCGCCGGCGATCGCCTTGGCAAGAGCGTGATCTTCGCGCGCAACCACAAGCACGCTGAGTTCATCCGTGAGCGCTTCGATCACCACTACCCCCACCTGGCCGGCAAGGCCGCCCGCGTGATCGACAACCAGGTGAAGTACGCCCAGTCGCTCATTGACGAGTTCGCCGATCCCGCCAGCGATCTACGCATCGCCATCTCTGTCGACATGCTCGACACCGGCATCGACATCCCCGAGATCGTCAACCTGGTGTTCTTCAAGCCGGTGCGCTCCCGCACCAAGTTCTGGCAGATGGTGGGGCGCGGCACCCGCACCTGCAACAACCTGTTCGGCCCAGGCCGCGACAAGGAGTGCTTCTGGATCTTCGATCTCTGCCAGAACCTCGAATTCTTCCTCGGTCAGGGCGGGGCCGAATCCACTTCCGCGCCCGAAAGCCTCAGCACGCGCCTGTTCCGCAGTCGCCTGGCGCTGATCGAGGCCATTGATCAGCAGCTGCCCGCCAGCGACTCGGAAAACCCCCTGCGGCTGCATCGCCACACGCTCGCCGAACTCCTGCGCTGCCATGTGGCTGCCTGCCCCGCCGACAACTTCCTGGTGCGCCCACACCTGGAGCTGCTGGAGTGCTTCAGCCGTGCCGAGGCCTGGAGCCAACTCAGCCCCGACGATCACCAGGTGCTGGCCACAACCCTGGCCCCCCTGCCCTCGGCCTACGCCGAGGAGCAGGGCGACACCGATGCCGACGCGCGCCGCTTCGATCTGCTCCTCTACAACCTGCAGCTCGCCTTGCTGCGCGGCGAGCCACGCTTCCAGCGCCTCCAGCTGCAGCTGCGCGAGCTGGCCGCCCAGCTGGAGGCCCGGCCCAACATTCCCCAGGTGGCGGCCGAGCTGGAGCTGATTCGCGATCTGCTGCGGGATGAATGGTGGCAGGACGTCACCGTGGCGATGCTTGAGGAAGCGCGGCGCCGCCTGCGGGGCCTGATGGGCCTGATCGAAACCATCAGCAGGGAACCCCTCTACACCAACTTCGCCGACGAGCTCGGAGAGCTGCGCGAACGCGATGCCGCCGCCCTGCTCAGCCGCGACGAGTTCCAGCAGTTCCGCCTGCGTGCCCGCGACTTCCTGCGCGCCCACGACGACCACCTCACCATGCAGCGCCTGCGCCGCAACCAGCCCCTCACCCCCGCCGACCTCAACGAACTGGAGCAGTTCCTGATCAGCCATGGCATCGGTGATCAGCAGGCCATCGCGCGTGCCCGTGAGGAGTGCAATGGCTTCGGGGTGTTCATCCGCTCCCTTATGGGCCTCGATCGCAATGCCGCCAAGGAGCTGTTTGCCCACTACCTGGCCGAGGGCACCCACACCGCCACCCAGATCCGCTTCATCAACGAGATCATCGATGAACTCACCAGCCGCGGCGCCATGGATCCGGCCCGCCTCTACGACCCACCCTTCAGCGACCTGGCCCCCACCGGCCCGGAAGGCCTGTTCTCGGATGCGGAGGCGGAGCAGCTGTTTGATCTGCTCCAGCTGATCAACGACCGGGCCCGGCCGCTGCTGGCCGCCTAGGCAAACACCCGCTCCCAGTCGCGGGCCATGTCCACCACGTGCCAGCCGCGCTCGGGGGCCTGGCGGAGGGCCTCCACCAGCCGGCCGGTGCTCCTGGTTTCGGCGTCGTAGGCGAATTCCCGCTCGCCGTCGGTGTGGTGCACGATCAGCCCGAAGCTGGGCCGCGGGTTGTGGATGGTGGTGTACTGCAGCATCGCCAGGTCGCCATCGCTGTTGCCGAAGACCATCAGCGGCCGGCGGCCGATGAACTGGTGGATGCCCGCCGGCTTGCCGGCGCCGTCGTTCACGAACAGGGTGTCGAGCGACTTCACCAGCACCGGCGCGCCGTCGCGCAACTCAAAGTGGGTGCGGCCGGTGGAGCCCACCACCCGCTCCGGCGGGATGCCATACACACGCTCCACCCACACCCGCATGAAGTCGGCGCCGCCGCCGGACACGATGAAGCTGCGGAAGTGATGGGCCCGCAGCAGCGCCAGCACCTCCTGCATCGGCCCATAGGTGAGGGCGTCGTAGGGCCGCTGCAGCTGGGGATGGCGGGCGGAGCCCAGCCAGGCTTCCACCGCCGCGGCGAAGGCCTCGGTGGTCATGCCGGCGTGGCTCACGGCGATCACCCGCAGCAGCCCGTCGAAGTGGTCACCGGCCAGCAGGGCGCCGATGTCGCCGGCCAGGGCCGCCTGCACCATCGGGTCGCTGGCCAGCTCCGGCTGGCGCTGCACCGCCCCCTGGAGCTCAGCGAAGGCGAAGGCCGCCTGGAAGGGCAGCGGCTGCTCCGGCCAGAGGGTGCCGTCGTTGTCGAACACCGCCACCCGCTCCGGCTCCGGCACGAAACGATCCGAGCCCTCGCTGCTCACCGCCGCCACGAAGGCCAGCAGGGCCTCCTTCACGGCACCGGGCCGCCAGGAGGGCAGGGGATCGGCGGCAACGGTGGCGATCACAGGGAATGGCTCCGCGGTAGGTGTGGATGGGTGGACCAGCCTCATGGGCCATGCCCGATGGCTGCGCGGTCGTTGGTTGCGCCTGGAGATCCTGCTCAGCCCTCAGCCGCCGCCAGGGCCCGCACCACGTCGCCGCGGGTGAGCACGCCGGCCAGCTTGCCGTCGCCATCGAGCACGAACAGCCGCTGGGTGCCGCCCTCGTGCAGCTGGCGCGCCGCCGCCGGCAGGGGCAGGTCCACGCCGCAGGTGTGGGTGCGGCGGCTCATCACATCGCCCACCGTGCTGCCCAGCACCTGATGCACCTCCTTGTCCCAGTTGAGAGGATTGCGCAGGTAGATCACCGCATCGAGCAGCATCACGTAGGGCCCCGGCTGGAAGCCGCTCTCGCGCACCATCAGGTCCTGCTCGCTCAGCTCGCCCACCAGGGCACCGCTGGCATCGAGCACCGGCAGGCCGCTGATGTGGTGCTCGCTCATCAGGGTCACCGCCTCCTGCAGGGGCGAATCCTGGTTCACGCTCAGCACCGGGGTGGTCATCACGGCGGAAACGGGCTGCTGCACCACGGGCGAGTCGGAGGGCTGGGCGCATTCTGAGCCCGCGGGCGCAGCGCGCAGCAGTTGGCTGCCCATGGCCTTGGTCCTGAGCAGACTGCGGGCAAACAAACCAGCCAGCCCATGAGCCGTTTCCAGGAAGCCCTGCGAGCCGCCAACAACCTGCGCCTGCTGGCGGCCGTGGGCCGCAGCGGCGGCGAGTTGGGCAGCATCGCCGACCTGATCGACAACTTCCTGGGCAGCCCCCAGCTGGCCGCCAGCGTGGAGCGTCTCAGGGCGGTGCCCGAGGGGGCGGCCCTGCTGGCGGAGCACTATCCCCCCCTGCAGCCGGACATCGACCGGCTGCGCCAGCTGCCGCCCGGCACCCTCGGCCGCCGCTACGCCGACCTGATCCTCTCGCTGGGCTACGACCCCGAGTTCTTCCGCCCCCGCGACACCGGCAGCGATGACCGCTGGCTCACCCAGCGCATCGCCACCACCCACGACATCCACCACGTGGTGGCGGGCTTCGGCACCGAGGCCGCCGGTGAGAACGGCGTGCTGGCGATCACCGCCGCCCAGATCGGCTTCCCCGGCTACGTGCTGCTCACCAGCGCCGGCCAGCTTGCCGCCTTCCGCTTCCAGCCCGAGCGCTACCCCCTGCTCAGCGCCGCCCAGGCCCACGGCCATGCCATCGCCCGCCAGGCCCAGTGCCTGGCGGCGGTGAAGTGGGAGGAGGGCTGGGAGAAGCCGGTGCGCCAGTGGCGCGAGGAGCTGGGCATCAGCGACCCGGCCGACGCCGAGCCCTACGGCCTCGATGCCCAGCTCGGACCGCTGCCATGAGCCTGGCCCAGACCAGACTGCGGCGCCTGGCGGATGGGCTCACTGTGGGCCGGGCCCTGCTGGGGCTGCCGCTGATCCTGGCCCTCGCCGGCGGTGCGGCGGGCCTGGCCTGGTGGCTGCTGCTGCTGGGCGGGCTGAGCGACTGGGCCGACGGCCTGCTGGCCCGCCGCGCCGGCGGCGGCTCGGCGTGGGGTGCCCGCCTCGATCCCCTCACCGACAAGATTCTGATCGCCGCCCCCCTGCTCTGGCTGGCCGCCCAGCCGGCCTGGCCCCAGCAGCTGCCGCTCTGGGCCGTGTGGCTGCTGCTGGCCCGCGAACTGCTGATCTCCGGCTGGCGCAGCGGCGCCAGCGGCGGCGGGCCGGCCTCCCTGGCCGGCAAGGCGAAAACGGTGCTGCAGTTCGCCAGCCTGCTGCTGCTGCTCTGGCCGATGGGCTGGGGGCTGGGCTCCGGCGGCCTTGCAGCTGACCTGCATCAACTGGGCTGGTGGCTGTTCTGGCCGTCGCTGCTGCTGGCCCTCAGCTCGGCCTGGAGCTATCTGCGCCAGGCCTCCACTCCCCCGCACCGCTCCCGATGAACCTGTTCAACACCTGGCCGGAACGGCAGGCGCGGCTGGGGCGCTGGGCCCTGCTGCTCGGCTGGCTCGGGCTGATCGCCCTGCCCCTGCTGCCGATCAACCGCGACGGCCGCCGTCCGGAGATCTGCGACGCCTTCCCCATCTGCGGCGACGGGCTGGCCACCGATCTGTTCTGGAATCTGGGCCTGCCCCTGGTGCTGGTGGGTGTGGTGCTGAGCCACGAACTCTGGCGCCGCATCTGCCCGCTCTCGTTCGTGTCCCAGCTGGCCCGGGCGCTGGGATGGCAGCGCACGCTGCCGGGACGCAACGGCAAGCCCCAGCTGGTGGCGGTGGAGGAGAACTCCTGGCTTGGCCGCCACCACGTGCAGCTGCAGTGGAGCCTGCTGATCGCCGGCCTCTGCCTGCGGATCCTGATCGTGAACAGCAATGCCCTGGCCTTCAGCCTGCTCACCGTCGCCGCCCTGCTGGGGGCCCTGGTGAGCGGCTGGGCCTACTCCGGCAAGGCCTGGTGCCACTACCTCTGCCCCTTCGGCACGGCCCAGCAGGTGCTCACCGGGCCCCGGGGGGTGATCGGCTCCACCGCCCATCTCGACAGCCCCACCCGCACCACCCAGTCGATGTGCCGCACCACGGCCAGCCAGCCCGGCCAGGCCGATGTGAGCACCTGCGTGGCCTGCAGCCGGCCCTGTCTGGACATCGACGCCGAGCGCAGCTACTGGCAGAACCTGCAGGGCAAGCGGGGCCTCAACTGGGCCTGGTACTCCTATCCGGGCCTGATCCTGGGCTTCTTCCTGCTGATCCAGGCCACGGCACCGGCTGGCCTGGCGGTGGACTACCTCAAGAGCCGGCTGTTCGTGTACGACAACCGGCTGGCCGCGCTGGCCTGGCAGCCGTTCCTGCCGGCCGGTTGGCCCCAGCTGCCCCGGCTGGTGATGATCCCCCTGCTGCTGGCCGCCGCCTGCGTGCTCTCCCAGCAGCTGTTCGCGGCCGTGGAGCGCTGGCTGGAGCGACGCCACAGCAAGGCCGGCCGCCGGGATGGCCGCGAGCGGGCCATCCACCAGACCCGCCTGCTCACCACCTTCCTATCGGTGATCACCTACTTCCAGTTCAAGGGCAGCCCCTTCGGCATCGGCGGCAGCCGGGGCGATGCCCTGTTCATCACCCTGGTGGTGGGGCTCTCGGCGGTGTGGCTGCACCGGGGCTGGCATCGCGACCGGGGCCTCTACGAGCGGGAGAGCACCAGCACCAGCCTGCGGCGCCAGCTGGCCAAGCTCGGCGCCCAGCTCGAGGGGCTGCTGGCGGGGCGGCGACTGGAGGATCTCAGCGCCGGCGAGGTGTTCGTGCTGGCCAAGGCCCTGCCGGTGCAGGCCCAGTCGGAACGCCGGGAGGTGTACCGCTCGGTACTGGGCGATCTGCTGCATCAGGGGCGGCTGGATCGCCAGTCCTCCCTGCTCAAACTGGAGGAACTGCGCACCAGCCTGGGCCTCAGCCCCGAAGACCACCAGGCCGCCCTGGAGGTGCTGAGCGTGGAGGACCCGCTGCTCGATCAGCTCAGTGCCAGTGAGCTCACCGGACTCGACCTGCGCCTCAGCGCCGCCCACGAGGAGATCGAGGATCTGCTGCGGCTGAGCGGCCACACCACGCTGGCAACCGGCACCCTCTCGCCCTCGGCCAGACAGCGTTTGGAGCGAATCCGCCGGGAGAGCGGGCTGGACCCGGACGCCTGGGAGGAGCTGCTGGCCGAGTACGCCCCCGGCGCCAGCCGGGGCAGCCGCCAACTGCAACAGCTGCGCGGCGCCGTCCGCCAGCACCTGGCGGAGCGGCGCTGCCTTGAGCTGGCCAGCGGGGACAAGCCACTGCTGCGGCCCCTGCTGCTCAGCCTGGACAGGCGCATCGCCGGCCTGCTGCCGCCCCTGGTGGAGCTGGAACAGCAGCTGCTCCAGGCCGAGGGGCGGTCCTGCCCCGATGGAGAGACCCTGGCGCTCTACGGGGCCCTGGCCCCAGCGGTGATCACCTTCCTGGCCAGTGAGGACGCCACCACCCTGGCCCTGGGCGCCTGGTTGGATCACCAGGCCCACCAGCCCCTGGCGCTGGATCCGTTACCCCCTCCGGACGCGGTGCTGCGCGCGCTCTGCGGCGCCGACAGCGATCCCGCCAGCCAGGACTGGGCCCGGGCCCTGCTGGCCCAGCAGACACCCCAGGAGAACCCGCTGTGGCCCGAGCTGGCCGCCACACCCGCCGGGATGGCGCTGCTCAGCAGCCTGGAGCCGAGGGCCCTGCTGCAACTCCCCAGACTCTGCCGGTTGCAGCAAGCGGCAGCGGGGGAGGCGATCACGTTGGAACCCGACGGCGTCGCCCTGCTGCTCGAGGGCTTCTGCCGGCAGGCCAATGGCCAGGAGCTCCAGGCCGGCCAGAGCGCCGGGGCAGCGCTCACCTTCATCGGCCTGATCGACTACCTGCTCGGCCACGGCACCTCCTCCGAGAACGCCCTGAGAGGTCTGACCGCGGGCCCGGGCGGCTGCCGCTGGCTGGCATTCCAGCGCCGCCACTTCCGCGAGCTGATCGACATCGCTCCGCTGCTGGAGACCCTGATCATCCGCCAGCTGGCCCTGGCGAACCGGCCGGCAGATCCGGCGGGCACCCACTAGTTCTGCTGCCTGATGACGATGGCTCCCAGCACCCACCATGACGCCCAGTCACCTGCGGGGCCCGACGCCGTGGTGGTGGGAGCCGGGCTCTCCGGGCTGATGTGTACCCGGGCTCTGCGGCGCGCCGGGCTGCGGGTGGGGCTGCTGGAGGCCCGCGAGCGCTGGGGCGGGCGGATGCATGGCCGCGTTGCGGGCATCGCCGGGCTGCCGGTGGACCTGGGGGGCCAGTGGGTGGGCGCCAGCCACCACCACCTGCTGGGGCTGCTGGAGGAGTTCGGCCTGCGCCGCTACCCCACCCACTATGAGGGCGAAGGGGTGTTCCTCTGGAACGGCGTGGCCCACCACGCCGGCGTGGAGCACAACTTCGCCGCCAGCCTGCTGTTCTTCCGCCCGGCCGAGCTCAACCTGCCCGCATCCGAGCGGGAGCAGGCCCTGGCCCTGCAGGCCCGCTTCCGGCAGCTGGTGGAGCAGGTGCCGCCTCAGGCCCCCTGGGCCACCCCCGACGCCGAACTGCACGACCGGACGACCGTGGCCCAGTGGCTGGAGCAGCAGGGAGCCGGAGAGCTGGCGGGCTACCCGCTGGCCTGGCTCACGCGCATGGGCGGCTCCGGCGGCTTTGAACCCCACGAGAGCTCGATCCTGCACCTGGCCTGGACCCAGGCCGTGGCGCCCCAGCACGAAACGCCGGAGGCCTGGCTGGTGGAGGGGGGCATCGCCCGGGTGGCCGAGCGCCTGGCCGCCGAGCTGCAAGAGCTGATCCAGCTCTCCGCTCCGGTGGTGTCGATCCGGCAGCAGGACGGCGGGGTGGTGGTGGGCTGCAGCGACGGCAGCGTGATCGAGGCGGGGGCGGCGGTGGTGGCCATTCCGCCGCCGCTGCGTCTGGCCATCCACTACGACCCGCCCCTGCCGCCCCAGTGGAGCGGCCTGCTGCAGCGCTCACCGATGGGGTCGATGGTGAAGGTGCTGGCCCTCTACCCCCGGCCGTTCTGGCGCGAGCAGGGGCTCAACGGCCTGGGCATCGGCAACCTGCCCACCCTAGAGCTCACGGTGGACAGCTCGCCGCCGGGGGGGCCGGGGGTGCTGGCCGGCTTCATCGCCGGCGAGCGGGCCGTGCGCTGGCAGCGGCTGCCGGAGCGCGAGCGGCGCCGGGCCGTGCTGGCCGACCTGCAGGCCTGGTGGGGGCCCGAGGCGGCCGAGCCCCTGGAGCTGGTGCTGCACAACTGGAACGCCGAACCCTGGAGCGGCGGTGCCTTCACCAGCTTCCTCACCCCAGGCGCCTGGACCAGCTACGGCCAGATCTGGCAGCAGCCCCACCAGCGCGTGGTGTGGGCCGGCACGGAAGCGGCCAGCCGCTGGCCGGGCTATTTCGAGGGGGCGATCGAGGCCGGCCTGGCGGCAGCCGAACAGGTGCAGACGCTGCTCGGCGCAGCCGATGGCAGTGCTGGAGGCCAGCCGGTCGAGGAGTCCTAGCCGATCAAGGCCGCGTCGGCGCTGAAGTCCGGACTGGTGGGCATCGTCCGGGCGTAGTCGTGGGCGAAGCTGTCGGCCAGGGTGGCCTGGAGGTCGAACTCCGGCTCCCAGGCCAGCTCGCGCCGCACCCGGGTGATATCGGTGAGGAAGTGAGCCAGGCGCAGGGGGAAGGCCTTGCGGGCCTTCTTGTCGAGCCCGGCGGGATCGAAGCTGCGGATCTCCACTGTTTCCGGATCCTTGCCGGCGGCCCGGGCGGCGGCGTGCACCAGCCCCCGGAAGGTGATCCCCTGGCGGCCGCTGCAGTTGTAGATGCGGTTGGCGGCGGCATCCACTTCGATGCAGCGGGCCATGGCGGCGGCCAGATCGCTCACGTGGCCCAGTTGGGTGATCGTGCTGCCATCGCCGGGCAGGGGCACGGGCCGGCCGTGCACGATGCGATCAAAGAACCAGCTCTCCACCGGGTTGTAGTTGCCAGGACCCACGATGTAGGTGGGGCGGAAACTGGTGAAGGCGATCCCCTGGCTGCGCAGCCAGTCCTCGGTGTGGAGCTTGCCGGCGTGGCGGCTGGCCGGATCGGTGGGGCTGTCCTCATCGAGGGGCCAGAGCTCGCTGTCGGCGTACACACCGGCCGAGCTCACGTACACGAACCGGTGGCTCGGGGCCCCGGTGCGGGCGATCACCGCCTCGGAATCCTCGAGATTGCGGCCGGAGCTGTCCACGATCACATCGAAGCGGCGGCCCTCCAGCTGCTGCAGGCCCTCGGCCGTGCTGCGGTCGCCCAGCAGGTGCTCCACCCCCAGCGGCGCCGGCTTGTTGCCGCGGGTGAACAGGGTGAGGGCATGGCCGGCGGCCTGCAGGCGCTCCACCAGGGGCTTGCCCACGAAGCGGGTACCGCCCATCACCAGGATGTCCATGCCGTTGCCCGCAGCCGGGCCGAGAAACGGCGGCCATTCTGGTGGTCGCCGGCTCAGGCCAGGCCCTCAACCAGCAGCGCCCGGCCTGCCCATCAACCCACCTGGCCCCATCAACCGGGAGCCCCACCAATCCCCAGGCGGGCCAGCAGCCAGGCCCAGAGCGGCACGCTCACCAGGGCCAGCAGGGTGCTCACCAGCACCAGGCCGGCGGCGGCCTGCACCATCGCCGCCGGCCGCTGGGGCGTGGCCTCGGCCAGCAGCAGCACCGCCACCGCCGTGGGGGCCGCCGCCTGCAGCACCGCGGCGGCCATGGCCAGGGGCGGCAGGGCCAGTGGGGTGCGGGCCAGCAGCAGGCAGAGCCCGAGCAGCACCAGGGGGAACAGCAGCAACTTCACCGCCAGCACCAGCCAGAGGCGTCGCGGCAACCGAATGGCCGTGCTCCGGGCCAGTCGCATACCCACCAGCAGCAGCGACAGCAACACCACCCCCCGGGCCGGCCACCACAGCCATTGCGCCAGCACAGCGCTCCAGGGGGTGAGCTGCAGCAGCCCGGCCCCCAACAGGCCCCGGCTGGCGGGGCTGGCCAGCAGGGCCCGCAGCAGGGCCCGGGGCCGCAGCCGCTCACCCGCCAGCAGCAGGGGCCCCAGGCACCAGGTGAACAGGGTGGCGGCCAGGTCGTAGCTGATCGCGTAGCCCACCGCCTGGGGCGGCAGCAGGGCCAGGGCGGCCGGGATGCCGAAGTAGGCGGTGTTGCCCACCACCGCCGCCAGCTGCTCATGGGGGCTGGGGAAGCAGCCCCGCAGCAGCAGCAGCCCGGCCGCCACCGCCAGCAGAGCCAGCAGGGCCACCTGGCCGTAGCGCCAGTCCAGGCCGGCGCGCAGCAGCAGGCCGGTGAGGCTGAAAGGCACCCCCCAGCTCACCAGGGGGGGAGCCAGGCGGGCGGACAGCTGGGGCCAGCGCCGGCCGAGCAACAGTCCCAGCGCCAGGGCCGGGCCGAGTTCGAGCAGCACCAGCACGGGGGGGCCACAGGGCGGCGACCGCCCCAGGATGGCCGCGCAGGGCAGCAGCAGCGCCAGCGACAGCCGTCAGCTGGGCATGTTCCACCCCCTCCCCTGCCCGCAATCCCACAGCCATGCGCCCCAGTCCGGCCTACACCGCCCAGCCCGCCGCCCTGGCCCGCAGCGGCGGCTTCCGCCACTTCCGGCTGGTGGGGGAGCGGGGGCGCGGCCGCCAGCGGAGCGTGGAGCTGGCCGCCGTGCTCGACGGCAGCTTCCGGCTGCTGCTGACCCGGGCCGAACTGGCCAACCGTGAGCTCTGGCAGCCTGGCTGGCATCCCCTGCCGCCGCCCATGCAGATCATCCCCGCCATCGACCTGCTCGACGGCCAGTGCGTGCGCCTGCACCAGGGCGACTACGACCAGGTCACCCGCTTCAGCGATGACCCGGTGGCCCAGGCCCTCAGCTGGCAGGAGCAGGGGGCGGAGCGGCTGCACCTGGTGGACCTGGACGGCGCCCGCAGCGGCGAGCCGGTGAACGACGCAGCCATCAAGGCGATCACGGCCGCCCTGTCCATTCCGGTGCAGCTGGGCGGCGGCGTGCGCAGCGCCGAGCGGGCGGAGGAGCTGCTGGCCGCGGGCCTCGAGCGGGTGATCCTGGGCACGGTGGCGCTGGAGCAGCCCGAGCTGGTGGTGCAGCTGGCCAGCCGCCATCCAGGCCGGATCGTGGTGGGCATCGACGCCCGCGACGGCCAGGTGGCCACCCGCGGCTGGCTGGAGACCAGCAGCATCGAGGCCACGGCGCTGGCCCGGGAACTCTCGGCCTGCGGCATCGCCGCGATCATCAGCACCGACATCGCCACGGACGGCACCCTGGCCGGGCCCAACCTGGAGGCCCTGCGGGCGATGGCGGCGGCCAGCGCGGTGCCGGTGATCGCCTCCGGGGGGATCGGCACCCTGGAGCACCTGCTCTCCCTGCTGCCCCTCCAGTCCCTGGGGGTGAGCGGGGTGATCGTGGGCCGGGCCCTCTACGACGGCCGGGTGAACCTGGCCGAAGCCCTGCAGGCGATCGGTGCCGGCCGCTGGCAGGACGTGCCCGAGACGCCGGGCAGCAGCGCCATCGCCTGACGCGGATCGTTTGCGGACTGGCTTATAACAGAAGGATCAGCTGTTCCGGTGTGTTCCGTGAGCGCCGTCGCCCTCACTTCAGGCCCGCGTGATGCCGGTGGCCCGCGCCGCACCGGAGCTCCCCTGTGTTCGCCTCCTGACGCCAGCCCAGGCGAAACGGGATGCAGCTCAGTCGAGGACGTGTACCGCCGCTGCCGCGACCTGGGCATGCGCCTGAGCCGTCAGCGGCGCATGGTGCTGGACCTGCTCTGGAGCGAGAAGAGCCATCTCAGCGCCCGCGACATCTTCGAGAGACTGAACAATCTCGGTCGCAACATTGGCCACACCTCCGTGTATCAGAACCTCGAAGCCCTGCAGTCGGCCGGGGTGATCGAGTGTCTCGACCGGGCCAGTGGTCGCCTCTACGGCTACCGCAGCGATCCCCACAGCCACCTCACCTGCCTGGAGTCCGGGGCGATCCAGGACCTCGACGTGGAACTGCCCCCCGAGCTGCTGCGCCGGATCGAAGCCCACACGGGGTTCGCGATCGAGTCGTACACCCTGCACCTCTCGGGGCGGCGGCGGCCTTGCTGAGCTCGGTACCTTGAGCGTGCCGCTGTGTCCTCCCGCTTGACCACCCAGCTCCTGCTCCTGGCTGAGCCCCTGCGGGCTGCTGGCTTGGGCAGCTGGATTGAATCGGGCCGAGGCGATGCGGGGAGCGGCTTGATGGGTGACATCCAGGTGGTGGCAGGGGCGGATGCCCTGCAGGGGCCGCCTGGCTTGGTGCTCTGGGCTCCCGCCGCCGGGATTCCCCTGGTCAGCCTGCAGCGGGAGGCCACCCTGCTGCGCGAGCGTTGGCACCCTGCCCCCCTGCTGCTGGTGCTGAGCGAAGGGCACGGTCTGGCCAGCACCGACCTGCTGCTGCTGGCCAGCGAGGGCCTGCTGGAAGCACCCGACGCCAGCCAGGTGCTGACCGCCCTGAACACCCTGCTGGGCGGCGGCCGGGTGCTGGAGCTGCAACCCGGCCGGCAGGAGGCTTCCCAGCGTCAGGGGCAGGCAGGGCCGACCACCATCGGCCAGGCCCTGCTGCTGAGCGGCCTGCAGCAACTGGACATCGCCAGCAGCGGCTGCCGCCTGCTGCTCAGCCGGCCCGGCATTCACCCCCTGGCGCGGCTGCTGCTGGAAGGCCGGCTGCGGGAGATGGCCATGGCGCGCCGTTTCCTGCTCTGGATCTGGGGACCGTTGAGCCTGGCCTGGAGCGACCCGGTTGGCCCCATTGCGGGAGCCACCGCCCGCCCCCAGCCCGGGGGTCCGGGAGCGGGCAGCAGCAGCCTCACCCTGCAGCAGCGCAACGCCTCAGGCGTGTGGCTGGCCGTGCAGGGGCGGCTGAGCTCAGCCATCGAGGCCGGCCTGGCCAACCGCAGCGGCCAGCTGCTGGCCCTGGAAGGACTGAACGGCGACCGCCGCTCCGACCTGCTGCTCGCCCTGCTCAGCCAGCTCGATGCCCTGCGCCAGCAGCTGGCCGAGGAACTGGCCCAGACCCCGGGCGATGCGATGGTTCTGCTCCAACAGCGCTGGCGGGTGCTGCAACCCAGGCTGCGGGAGCAGGCCCTGCTGGCGATGGCCAGCCCCTATGTGCAGATCCCTCAGGAGGGCAAACTTCAGCCCGTCGCCTCCTCCCTGGTTCAGGCCAGCGATCTCAGCCTCGACGACCCCGAGTTGCCGGACCCACAGCCGATGCTGGCCACCCTGGTGCTGGCCCGGCCCCTGCTGGTGGACGGCCAGCTGCTGCCCCCGGATGAGCCCAGGGCGGTGCTGCACCTGGAGCAACTGGTGGCCAACTGGCTGCTGCGCAATGCCGAACTGCTGGCCGCCGACGTGCTGGCCTGCTGCGGCGGCTGGCCGGAACTGCGCCGCTATCTGCTGCGGCCCGAGCTCCTCGCCACCCGCAATCTCGAGCGCCTGCGCAACCAGCTCAATGCCCAGCAGCGCTGGCTGAGCTGGTTCAGCCGGCCGATCGCCCTCTATGAGAGCCGCCGTGAGCTGCTCTGCCTTGAGGGCGGCACCATCGCCAGCCGCAATCTGCTCGAACCGCGCGACCAGGAGCTGCGCAGGCTCGGCTGGCTGCAGCAGGTGGTGACCCTCTCCCTGGAGGCCCGAGATGCCGTCGGGCCCCAGCTGCGCCAGCTGATCCGCGGGATCGGCGATCTGCTGGTGGTGCTGCTCACCCAGGTGGTGGGCCGGGCGATCGGCCTGGTGGGCCGGGGGATCCTGCAGGGCATGGGCCGCAGCCTCGGCCGTTCCTGAACGGCCAGCCGCCACAATGGCGCCAACCGAACCGTCCAGGGTGAACCGCAGCTTCAGAGCCGCATCCAGTGTTGCGGTCAGGCAACTCTCCCAGCTGGCTCAGCGCATGGTCGTTCTGGCCCTGATGGTGGGCCTGCTGGGGCTGGCGCCGGCACGCGCCCAGGCCTCCCTCACCAACAACAACTACGACGGCAACATCTACGCCCTCTACGCCGGCAACGGCTCCCTGGTGCCACCGCGCAGCAGCCTGGAACAGGCCCTGGCGGAGCAGCGCCCGGCGGTGGTGATCTACTACCTCGACGACGACACCGCCAGCAAACAGTTCGCTCCGGTGGTGTCTGAGCTGCAGCGGTTGTGGGGCAACAGCATCGAGCTGATTCCCCTGGTCACCGACCCCCTGCAGAACCGCCCCGATCGCGGTCCCGCTGATCCGGCCCACTACTGGCATGGGCGCATTCCCCAGGTGGTGGTGTTCAGCCCTGAAGGCCGGGTGCTCCTGGATCAGGAGGGCCAGGTGCCCCTCGATGCGATCAACGACGCCGTGAGCCAGGCCACCGGGATCACCATCCCTGAGGAGTTCCGTCGCAGCACCACCGTGAGCATCAACGAGCTCAACGCCGAGGTGGTGCGCCGGTGAGCGATCGGGACAAGCCGCCCACACCCGGCGCAACCCGCCAGGAAAGCGATGCGATGGGCGCCATCGCCGTGCCCGCCGAGCACTACTGGGGTGCCCAGACCCAGCGCTCGCTCCACTACTTCCCCTTCGGCCAGCCCATGCCCCTGGCGGTGGTGCATGCCTTCGGCCAGCTCAAGGCGGCCTGCGCCGAGGTGAACCAGGCCAAAGGCAAGCTCAGCCCCGAGCTGGCCGCCCTGATCGTGGCCGCTGCCGAGGAGGTGGCCGCCGGCACGCTCGACGGGGAGTTCCCGCTCAGGGTGTGGCAGACGGGCTCCGGCACCCAGACCAACATGAACGTCAACGAGGTGATCGCCAACCGGGCGATTGCCGCCGCTGGTGGCGTGCTGGGCAGCAAGAGCCCGGTGCACCCCAACGACCATGTGAATCTCAGCCAGTCCAGCAACGACACCTTCCCGGCCGCCCTGCACATCGCCGTGGCGATCGAGCTGCAGGAGCGGCTGATCCCGGCGCTGGCGGCCCTGCGCGATGCCCTGGCCGCCAAGGCCGAGGCCTTCGCCGGCATCATCAAGATCGGACGCACCCACCTGCAGGACGCGGTGCCCCTGAGCCTGGGTCAGGAGTTCGGCGGCTACGTGGCTCAGCTGGAGCTGGGGCTGGAGAGCCTGCGGGCCGCCTTGCCCCAGGTGCTCCAGCTGGCCATCGGCGGCACGGCCGTGGGCACCGGCCTCAATGCGCCGGCCGGCTTCGGCGAGGCGGTGTCGGCGCGGCTGGCCGAGCGGCTGGACCTGCCCTTCACCTCCGCCCCCAACAAGTTCCAGGCCCTGGCGGGTCACGAGCCGATGGCCGCCGCCCACGGTGCCCTCACGGTGCTGGCGGGCTCGCTGATGAAGATCGCCAACGACATCCGCTGGCTGGCCAGCGGCCCCCGCTGCGGCCTGGGGGAGCTGGTCCTGCCGGAAAACGAACCCGGCAGCTCGATCATGCCGGGCAAGGTGAACCCCACCCAGTGCGAGAGCCTCACGATGGTGGCCGTGCAGGTGATGGGCAACAACACCGCCGTGCAGCTGGCCGCCAGCCAGGGCAACTTCGAGCTCAACGTGTTCAAGCCCCTGATCGCCCACAACCTGCTGGAGAGCATCGAGCTGCTCAGCGGCAGCTGCACCAGCTTCCGCCAGCACTGCATCGAGGGGCTACAGGCCGATGAGAGCCGCATCGCCACCCTGCTCGACCAGAGCCTGATGCTGGTCACGGCCCTCACCCCGGCGATCGGCTACGACCGCGCCTGTGCCATCGCCAAGCACGCCCACCACCACCAGCTCAGCCTCAAGGAGGCTGCCCTGGTGCTGGGCGAGCTCAGCGCCGAGGCGTTCGACCAGTGGGTGCAGCCCGCGGCGATGGTGACCCCTGCCCAGCCATGAGTGGCGAGCCCGTCAGCTCCAGGCCCGCCACCCCCTCCCTGGCCGGGCAGCTCTGGAGCGCCAACCGCGATCTGGCCCTGCGCTGCCTGGAGCATCCGTTTGTCCAGGGTCTGGCCCAGGGCACGCTCCCCCGCGACTGCTTCGCCGCCTACGTGGCCCAGGACGCCAGCTTCCTGGAGAGCTTCGCCCGGGCCTATGCCCTGGCCATCGCCCACAGCCCGGACCGCTCCAGCCTGCTGGCTTTCAATGCGCTGCTGCAGGGGGTGTTGGCGGAACTGGAGCTGCACGCCGGCTACGCCCAGCGCTGGGGCATCGACCTGGAGAGCACAACCCCTCTGCCCGCCACCACGGCCTACACCAGCTTTCTGCTGGCCACGGCCCAGGGCGGCGATGCCGCCCTGATCTGCGCGGCCATGACCCCCTGCCTGCGGCTCTACGCCTGGCTGGGCCAGCAGCTGCGCGCCCAGGTGGGCCAACCCGAGCACACCTACGCCGAGTGGATCGACACCTACGCACACCCGGATTTCGAGCAGCTCACCCAGCAGCTGGAGGCGCTGTTGGATCGCCACGCCGCCGAAGGCACCCCGGTGGAGCACACCTACCGGCGGGCGATGGAGCTGGAGCTGGCCTTCTTCAACGCCCACACACCGGCTTGAGCAGACCGCAAGCGAGACCCTGCGGTAGCCATCGGCACAACGGATCTGCCGCAACGGGGTGAATCTTGTGGCGCGGAAGCAGCTTCTAGGGTTCCGATTGCACCGTTCATGCTCTGCAGGGCGGCGTAGTGACTGGTCCGAGAGAAGCTCACCGGGCACGCCCGGTTGCACGGAGGGACAAAAGCCCGGGAGACCGCTTCAACCAACCCCGTGCATCCCCATGAGTGATCCCACCGGCCCAGCAGGCGCGTTTGAACGTCCGCGGGGCCGCCAGGGCGCCGAGGCCCTGGAGAAGGAGGCCCGCCTGCCGCTCACCGGCTGGCAGCAGGAGGTGGAGCAGGGCCACCGCTATGGCCTGGAGGCGGCCGAGAGCATCGTCGACCGGCGCATCTCCACCTTCTCGCGCGGTGAACTGCCCCACTTCGCGGGCATCAACACCTTCATGAAGGCGCCCTACATCGAGGACGTGAACCGCGTCGGCGAATTCGACGTGGCGGTGGTGGGCGTGCCCCACGATTCCGGCACCACCTACCGGCCCGGCACCCGTTTCGGCCCCCAGGGCATTCGCCGCATCTCAGCCCTCTACACCCCCTACAACTACGAAATGGGGGTGGATCTGCGCGAGCAGATCAGGCTCTGCGACCTGGGCGACATCTTCACGATTCCGGCCAACAACGAGAAGAGCTTCGACCAGATCTCCAAGGGCATCGCCCACGTGTTCGCCAGCGGCGCCTTCCCGATCATTCTGGGCGGCGACCACTCGATCGGCTTTCCCACCGTGCGCGGTGTCTGCCGCCATCTGGGCGACAAGAAGGTGGGGATCATCCACTTCGATCGCCATGTCGACACCCAGGAGATCGACCTCGACGAGCGCATGCACACCTGTCCGTGGTTCCACGCCACGAACATGGCCAATGCGCCGGCCAAGAACCTGGTGCAGCTGGGCATCGGCGGCTGGCAGGTGCCCCGCGAAGGCGTGAAGGTGTGCCGGGAGCGGGGCACCAACGTGCTCACCGTCACCGACATCTGCGAGATGGGGCTGGAGGCCGCTGCCCAGTTCGCGATCGAGCGGGCCACCGATGGCACCGACTGCGTGTACATCTCCTTCGACATCGACTGCATCGATGCCGGTTTCGTGCCCGGCACCGGCTGGCCCGAGCCGGGCGGCCTGCTGCCGCGTGAGGCCCTCAAGCTGCTGGAGCTGATCGTGCGCAACGTGCCCGTGTGCGGCCTGGAGCTGGTGGAGGTGTCGCCCCCCTACGACATCAGCGACATGACCTCGCTGATGGCCTGCCGGGTGATCTGCGACACCATGGCCCACCTGGTGGTGAGCGGTCAGTTGCCGCGCAAGCACAAGCCCAGCTGGATCAGTGACGTCTGCAACATGAACGTCGACCAGACGTGGAGATAGGGGCATGCATGAAGTCGACATGACCAAATGCCTGCTGCTCTCCATGCAGGAGTGGAGGCAGCAGCACGACCCCGTCACACCGATGGTGCAGACGGTGCATCTGCAGGTGGGCACCTTCACCTGCGTGGAGCCCGACCAGCTCGTCACCACCTGGCGGGCAGCCGTGCGCGGCAGCTGGCTCGACGGCGCCGAGCTGGCGATCGAGACCGTGCCGCTGGTGGGGCGCTGTGTGCTGTGCAACGGCACCTACAGCCCCGATCCCGAGCAGGCCTATCGCTCCCCCTGCTGCAACCACCCGATGGAGGAGATCGTGAGCGGCCGGGAACTGCGCATCCGCTCCGTCGACTACCGGCTGCCGGATTCCCCCTGCCCTGCGGCCAGCCAGCCAGCCATCCCGAGCGCGACCACCGCCCCCCAACCCACCCCCTTCGCCACCGCCGCTGCGGTGTAACGGCCATGCACATGCCCCTGGAAGACACCATCGGCCTCAACCTGCTGGCCGCCAACCAGCACCAGGCCGAACACAACCGCGAGCACTTCGATGCCTGGCGGCTGCTCTGCCTCAACGTGATGAGCAGCCCGGGCGCCGGCAAGACCTCCCTGCTGGAGCGCAGCCTGGCCGCCCTCGCGCCCGACCTGCAGATGGCGGTGCTGGAGGGCGACATGACCACCCAGCTCGATGCCGAGCGGCTCGAGGCCGTGGGCGTGCCGGTGGTGCCGATCACCACCGGCCGGGCCTGCCACCTGGATGCGGCGATGGTGAGCGGCGGCCTGAAGCTGCTCAAGCAGCGGCTCGATCCCGCCAGCCTCGACCTGCTGTGGGTGGAGAACGTGGGCAACCTGGTGTGCCCCGCCGAATTCGAGGTGGGTGAGCACCGCAAGGTGGCCCTGCTCAGCGTCACCGAGGGCGACGACAAGCCCCTCAAGTACCCGGTGATGTTCCGCGAGGCCGATTGCGTGCTGATCACCAAGACCGACCTGCTGCCCTATCTGCCGGTGGACATCGAGCGGATCGAGGCCCACATCCGCGCCGTGAATCCGCGCTGTGCGGTGATCCGCGTCTCGGCCAGCAGTGGCGAGGGTCTCGAGACCTGGCACCAGTGGGTGCGGGAGCAGCGGGTCGCCGTGGTCACGACCCCGGCTACTCGGGAGACGGCCCCTGCGCTGATGGCGGCATGAGCAGCACCAGCCATACCGCGGGCGGGCCAGCGGCCGAGAGCCTGCGGCGCGAACTCGAGAGCCAGGGGGTGCGCTACGCCCTGGCCAGCTATGTGGATCTCCACGGGGTGTGCAAGGCCAAGGCCGTTCCCCTCAGCCACCTCGGCCAGATGCTGGGCGGCTCGGAGCTGTTCACCGGCGCCGCCCTCGATGGCGTGCCCCAGGAGGTGAGCGACGACGAAGTGGCCGCCGTGCCCGACCCGGCCACCGCCACGGTGTTGCCCTGGCAGCAGGAGCTGGCCTGGATGGCCAGCGACCTCCACCTGCACGGCCAGCCCTTCGAGGCCTGCAGCCGCACCATCCTCAAGCGTGTGCAGGCCCAGGCGGCCGCCATGGGCTTCCGCTTCAACCTCGGCATCGAGACCGAGTTCTTCGTGCTGCGCCGCGATGAGCAGGGCCGCCCCGTGCCCCTGAGCCCGCGCGACTGCCTCGACAAGCCGGCCTACGACGTGCGCACCCTGCTGGACAACCTGCCCTGGCTCGATGAGCTGGTGGCGGCGATGAACCAACTCGGATGGGGGGTGTATTCCTTCGATCACGAAGATGGCCCCGGCCAGTTCGAGATCGACTTCGATTACGCCGAGGTGCTCACCATGGCGGATCGGCTCACCTTCTTCAAGCTGATGGCCAAGGAGATCGCCCACCGCCACGGGCTGATCGCCACCTTCATGCCCAAGCCCTACGGCGACCGCACCGGCAGCGGCGCCCACTTCAACATGTCGCTGGCGGATCTCAGCAGCGGCGCCAACCTGTTTGAAACCGCCGAGCGCACCCCCGGCGTCGTGAGCGAGCTCGCCCACCAGTTCATGGCCGGGGTGCTGCGCCATGCCCCGGCGATCTGCGCCGTGATCGCCCCCACCGTGAACAGCTACAAGCGCCTGGTGGCCCAGGGGAGCATGTCGGGGTTCACCTGGGCGCCGGTGTTCATCTGCTACGGCAACAACAACCGCACCAACATGCTGCGGATTCCCTCGCCGGGAGGACGGGTGGAATGCCGGGCGGCGGATATCTCCTGCAACCCCTATCTGGGGGCGGCCATGATTCTGGCCGCTGGCCTGGAAGGCATTCGCGAGCGGCTCGATCCAGGGCCGCCCAACCTGGTGAATGCCTACACCCTCACGCCCGAACAGCGGGCTGAACGGGGGTTGACGATGCTGCCGCGCACGCTCGATGCGGCGATCGACGCCTTTGCCGCCGATCCACTCTCCAGAACCGTATTTGGTGATGCCATGTTTGAGGCCTATGTGGCCTACAAGAGAGAGGAGTGGGAGGCATACCACGGCGCCGTTTCCGAATGGGAACTGAACCGCTATCTCGAGTTTTTCTAAGGCTGTCAGCGCGGTGATTCCCCCGCCGGTGTCATTCGTGCCTACCTGATCCTTTTCCTGATTTCAGGATCCAATCCCACGGCTTCCTCCATCCATTCCTGAATCCCTTCTCACACCATGACCAAAACCCACCAGTCGCCGATCCCCACCCCATCCGGGTCCAGATCCCGCCGCAAGTTCGCCCTGCTGGCCCTGCTCGCCACCCTGGGCAGCGGCCTGCTGGCGGCCTGCCAGAGCCCCAGCCAAGGCCCTGGCAGCGAGGCGGCCGCCGTGCGCATCAGCTACAGCGCCTGGCCGGGTTGGTTCCCCTGGGCGGTCACGGAGGCCAAGGGCCTGTTCGGTCAAGCGGGCGTGAACGCCCAGATGCAGTGGTTTGACGGCTATCTCGACAGCATCAATGCCCTCAATGCCGGCCAGCTTGACTGCAACAGCCAGACGCTCAACGACACGATCAGCTCCGTGGCCGGCGGTGCGGATCTGCAGGTGGTGCTGCAGAACGATTACTCCACCGGCAACGACCAGATCATCGTGGCGGAGGGCATCACCTCCATTGCCGGTCTGAAGGGCAAGAAAGTGGCGGCCGAGGAGGGAACCGTCGACCACTACCTGTTGCTCAAGGTGCTCAAGGACAACGGCATGACAGCCTCCGACATCACCTTCGTGCCCCTGGAGACCGGTGCCGCCGCGGCGGCCTTCGCCGCCGGCCAGGTGGACGCGGCTGCCGTCTACGCCCCGTTCAACACCCAGGCCCTCAAGCGCCCCGGCAGCAAGGTGCTCACCTCCTCCCGCGAGCATCCCGGGGCGATCAGCGACCTGCTGGTGTGCCGGCGGGAGTTTGTCGAGAAGAACCCCGAAGCCATCCAGAAGGTGGTGAATGCCTGGTTCGCCACACTGCAGCTGATGAAGGACGATCCAGCTGCCACGCTGCCGATCCTGGTGCAGCGCTCGGGCGTGTCGGAGGCGGAGTTCAAGGAGTACGACGCCGGCACCACCATCCAGACCCTGGCGGAGAACCGGGCCAACTTCAAGCCCGGCAGCACCATGACCTCCCTGCCCTTCGCAGCCGAGCAGATCAGTGCCTTCCTGGTGGAGGTGGGCCTGGCCAAGAGCAAGCCGGATCTGGGCAACCTGCTCAATTCCACCTTCGTCGACAACGCCAAGTAGTCCCAGCCGTTGGTCATGCCTGCCTTCCAACGTCTGATCCGCCACCCCTGGGCGCTCGGCCTGCTGGGCATCCTCAGCGTGCTGCTGCTGTGGTGGATCACCACCGCCAGCGGCAGCGTGAACAAGCTGTTCCTGCCCTCGCCCCAGGCCGTCTGGCTGGCGGGGCAGCAGCAGTGGACCAGTGGCCTGCTGCTCAAGGACGCCCTGGCCAGTATCCAGCGGGTGTTCATCGGCTTTGCCATGTCGGCAGGGCTGGCGCTGCCGGTGGGCATCGCCATGGGCACCAGCCCGGTGATCTGCCGGCTGCTGGAGCCCCTGATGGGCCTGATCCGCTACATGCCGGCGCCGGCCTTCATTCCCTTGCTGATCATCTACTTCGGGCTGGATGAACTGCCGAAGGTGCTGCTGATCTTCATCGGCACCTTCTTCTTCAACACCCTGATGATCATGGACGCGGTGAAGTTCGTGCCGCGCGAACTGGTGGAAACCGCCCGCACCCTGGGCGGCCGCACCCTGCCGATCCTCACCCGCGTGGTGGCCCCCTTCATCGCCCCCCAGGTGCTCGACACCTACCGGATCAACATGGCCTCGGCCTGGAATCTGGTGATCGTGGCGGAGCTGGTGGCGGCCACCGAGGGCCTGGGCAAGCGGATCAGCCTCGCCCAGCGCTTTCTGCGCACCGACGAGATCTTCATGGGCCTGATCGTGATCGGCCTGATCGGCCTGCTGATCGATCTGGGCTTCCGGGCGCTGATGCGCCGTGCCTGCTCCTGGGCCAACTGAGCCTCACCCCCATGCATCTCCAGATTGATCGCCTCTGCAAGAGCTTCGGCTACGGCGCCGCGCGCAAGGAGGTGCTGCGCGAGGTGAGCTTCGCGGTGCATTCCGGCGAATTCGTGGCCCTGGTGGGCAGCTCCGGCTCGGGCAAGTCCACGGTGATGCGCCTGATCGCCGGCCTCGAGCAGCCGAGTGCCGGCACGATCAGCATCGACGGCCGCCAGGTTACGGCCCCTGGCTCCGATCGGGGCATGGTGTTCCAGAAGTACAGCCTCTACCCCTGGCTCACGGCCGCCCAGAACGTGGCCTTCGGCATGGAGCTGCAGGGGCGCAGCCGCCCGGAGATCCGGGAGCGCACGGCCTATTTCCTGGAGGTGGTGGGCCTGGCCGATGCGGCCCGGCGGCTGCCCCGCGAACTCTCGGGGGGCATGCAGCAGCGCATCGCCATCGCCCGCGCCCTGGCGGCCGAACCGCAGGTGCTGCTGCTCGATGAACCCTTCGGCGCCCTCGACATCCAGATCCGCGAATCGATGCAGGAGTTCCTGCGCGACCTGTGGCAGCGCACCGGCCTGACGGCCCTGCTGATCACCCACGACCTGGAGGAGGCCCTGCTGCTGGCCGGCACGGTGCACATCCTGGCGCCATCGCCCGGTCGGATCGTGCGCAGTGTGTCGGTGGATCTGGATCACTCGTCCATGCCGCACCTGCGGGTCTCCCCCTCCTTCCTCGCCCTGCGGGAGGAGCTGGCCCAGAACCTGCGCAGCCTCGAACCCACCCTCCCCTGCTGACCCTGCCGCCATGGCCCTGGCTGCCTTTCTTCCCCCCTGGCTGTACAGCTCCACGGCGGTGGCCGAGCGGGAACGGAGCCACTACAGCCAGCGCTGCTGGCATCCAGTGGCGGCCCGTTCCGCTCTCGAGAGCGGCCAGGCCCTGGCGATCGAGTTGCTCGGGCAACCGGTGCTGCTCACCCGGCCGGCTGCCAAGCCGCAGGCCCCGCCAGCAACGCCAGATGGAGACAACCCGGCCGCCCGCGCCTTCCTCAACCGCTGCCCCCACCGCGGTGTAGCCCTGCTGGAGAGCGGCACGGCCGCCCAGAGCTGTCGGCGGCTGATCTGCAGATACCACGGCTGGAGCTATGGCCTCAACGGCCAGCTGCTGGCGGCGGCCCGGGAGGGGGAGTTTCTCGAGCCCTTCTGCCGCGACGACTGGCCGTTGCAGGAACTGGCCTGCCGCGAGCTGGGCCCGCTGATCTGGGTGGCCCTGGGGCCCGATCCCCTCCCCCTGGAGCGGCAGCTCGACCTGGTGCTCGATGAGGCGGGGGAACTGTTCGCCGAACCGCGCCAGCTGCTGGCCCGGGAGCAGCGCAGCCTGGCCTGCAACTGGAAGATCGCCCACGACAACACCCTCGACGACTACCACGTGGCGATCGCCCACCCCACCACCCTGCACCGGGAACAGGGGCCGGTGCGCCTCTACCGCCACGCTCTCAGCCCCCACGGCACCCTGCTGGCCACCCCGATCCCCCCCGGCGGGGCGGGCGAAGCCAGCGACACCTTCTTCACCTTTGGCCTGGCCCCCTGGACCCATCTGCTGCTCTGGCCCGATCGGCGCCTGGCCCTGATCAGCTTCCTGCCCGGCGCTGCACTGGATCGCTGCACGATGGAGGTGTGGCTGTTCGGGCCTGCGGAGACGGCGGACACCGCCAGCAGCTGGATGGCGGCGATGCAGGGCTTCCTGGAGGAAGACCGCCACCTGGTGGAATCGGCCCAGCGGGGCTACGCCAGTGGCCTCAGCCCTGGTCCAGCCCATCGCCTCGAGCAGCGGATCCTGCAGTGGCAGGCGCTGTACCGCCGTCTGCTGGACCTGGAGCACTGGCAGCCGCCCGGGGAGGCAGCCCCGCACGTCACCAGTCGACCTGCAGGCGCAGCCACTGCGCCATCGCCGTGTTGAGCTCGAACAGGTCGGCGACCGGCTGGCGGGTGAAGGGCAGCTGGGGCAGGTAACCATCGGGCCCGAACTCAGGGGTGATGGTGAAGGGGCCCTGGCTGGCGCTGGAGCGCTCGCGGGCAAACAGCTGCCAGCAGCGCCGATGGGCCTCCAGGGCCTCACCCCACTCCGGGGCGAAGGGGTGGCCCACGGAGGGGCCCTGGGCATGGCCAACCCGGGCATGGATGTGGTCGACCCGGGCCGCCATCGCCCGCACCGGCTCCAGCTCCGGCGTCATCAGCCGCTCCGCCACGGCACACCAGTGGCTGAGGTCGGCGGTGAGGCGCAGGCCGGGGAAGGCCTCCAGGTAGGGCTGCAGCAGCCAGGGGCTGTAGAAGCTGCGGGAGCGATGGGTCTCGAAGCTCACCGGCAGCGTGCAGGCCTCCGCCAGGGCCAGGGCCTGGCGCCAGAAGGCCTTCTGCACGGGCCAGGGCCAGCTGTCACTGCCGGTGAGCACGGTCAGCCGCAGGGGGCGCAGGGCAGGCGCCTGGGCCAGCTGCTCCTCCAGCTCCCGCAGGTGCTGCTCCGGCGTGCAGCGCAGATCCGGCACATAGTCGCCACCCGTGTACAGCTCGAGCACCAGCTGCAGGCCGGCCGCTGCCAGCTGCTCCTTCACGGCGACGGCAGCCAGGCCCGCCAGGGCCGGGTGGCGCAGGTTCACCTCCAGCCCATCGAACCCCTGCCGCGCGGCGGTGGTGCAGGCGGCGGCCAGGTCAGCCTCGAACCCCCAGAGGCTGAACAGCAGCAGGGGCCTGGTTCCACACGCGGCAGCGGCAGCGGGCAAGGTCAGCTGTCGAGGGTGAACTCACCGGGCTGAATGCCCAGGTACACGGCCTCCTTGAACAGCGCCTGCTTGGCCACCGCATCCCCGCGCTCCTCGGCGCTGCGGTAGCGGCTGCGCAGCGATTCCACCAACGCCGGCCGGCGGGGATCAGGGCTGGGGGTCAGGCCCTCGGAACGCCCAGGGCGGGCATCGGCTCGCGAATCGCCAGGCACCATCAACGGCAGGCGCGGACGGCGGCAATCTAGGCAGCCTCCTGCGCGTCGGGACCGGCCCGGACGCTGCACATGGTGTCATCGCCTACCGAAGCCGGGCGGGGGCAACTGGTGGGATGGCGACGCACCCCGTTGCCGTCCGTGGACGCCACCCCCTCCGCCGCTGCAGCTGCCCCAGCGCCACCCCGCGCCAGCCTGATCCCCCGCGCCGAGCTGGCTGCCCTCAACCAGCTGCGCGATGGCCCCGCCTGGATCCGCCTGGCCAGCCACCTGCTCACCATCGCCGCCGGAGGCATGGCCTGGGGGCAGCAGAGCTGGCCGCTGCCCCTGCGCCTGGCGGGCCTGGTGGTGTGCGGCCTGGGCCTGGCCACCAGCTTCGCCGGCCTGCACGAATGCAGCCACCGCACGGCGTTCCGCACGCGGGCGCTGAACGACGGCGCCGCCTGGCTGCTGGGGCTGCTGAGCTTCTACAACGCCACCGCCTACCGCCGCTATCACCAGTGGCACCACCGCTACACCCACCAGCCGGGGCTGGATCCGGAGCTCGACGACCCGGTGCCCACCTCCACGGCGGCCTACCTGCTGGAGATCAGCGGCTGGCACTGGTGGAGCGGCAAGCTCGCCAGCTTCGCTCGCCTCCTTTGGGGTGATCTCTCGGCGGTGCCCTACCTCAATGCCGAGGTGATTCCCGCCGTGCGCCGCTCGGCCTGGCTGCAGGTGGGGGTGTATCTGGCCCTGGCGGTGATCTCACTGGTCGGGGGCAGTGGCTTTCTACTCTGGTTCTGGCTGCTGCCCCTGGCCGTGGGCCAGCCCTTTCTGCGCTTCGTGCTGCTGGCGGAGCACAGCGGCTGCAGCTTCTCCACAGACGGCACCACCAACACCCGCACCACCCTCACCCTCTGGCCGGTGCGCTGGCTGATGTGGAACATGCCGTTCCACGCCGAGCACCACCTCTACGCCTCGATCCCCTTCCACGCCCTGCCGGCCGCCCACGCCCACCTGGCCCCCCACCTGCGGCACATCGATCCGGGCTATCTGGCCGTGCACCGCCAGCTGCTGGCCAACCTGCCGGCCCTGGCCCTGCCCGCCAACGGCCCCCAGCCCGCATGAGTGCCCCAACAACCGCGGCCCCCGCGGCCAGCCCCCTCCGCAGCGAACGGCTTCACCATCCCCTCGGCGACTGGCCCCTCGGCTGCGGCCACACCATCAGCGACGCCCAGATCAGCTACGTCCAGCTCGGTGAACTCAACGCCGAGCGCTCCAACCTGATCCTGGTGCCCACCTCCTACGGCGCCCGGCCCGAGGATCTGGCCTGGCTGGCCGGGCCAGTGCTTGATCCCGGGCGCTGGTGCATCGTGATCGCTGGCCAGTTCGGCAACGGGGCCTCCAGCAGCCCGAGCAACAGCGCCATGGGGCTGGCGGAGCAGGGCTGGGTGGTGGAGCACCGCGACAACGTCGCCGCCCAGCGCCGCCTGCTGCAGGACGTGTTCGGCGTGGAGCGCCTGCCGCTGATCTACGGCTGGTCGATGGGGGCCCAGCAGGCCTACCAGTGGGCCGTGGAGCATCCGCAGCTGGTGGAGCGCATCTGCTGCGTGTGCGGCACGGCGCGCACCTCCCCCCACAACCGCCTGTTCTGCCTGAGCCTGCGCCAGGCCCTCACGGCCGACCGCCACTGGACCGGCAGCGGCTTCGCTGCCGACCCGGAACAGGGGCTGCGCACGTACGCCCTGATCTACGCCAGCTGGGCCGCCAGCCAGCCCTTCTTCCGCACCGTCGCCGAGCCGATCGAGCAGCACGTGGAGCAGCAGTGGCTGCCCCACTACCGCCGCCACGACCCGCGCGACCTGATCGCCATGCTCGATACCTGGCTGGCCCACGACCTGGCCCCCGGCGGCGATCTCGCCGAAGCCCTCGCTGCCATCCGGGCCCGCACCGCCGTGGTGGCCGGCAGCCACGACCTCTACTTCACCCCAGACGACCTGGCCGCTGAAGCGGCCGCCATCCCTGGCGCCACCTTCCAGCGGATCGAGTCGGAGCTGGGCCACCGCGCCGGCAACCCCCACAGCAGCCCGCCGGAACAGCAGCGACTGCGCGCGATCGTCGACGCCCTTCTGGCCAGCGAGCCAGGGTTCTGAGCCGCGTCGCAACGCGGCATCGACCTCCTCTTCTCCAACTCCGCCCCCAAGGCCCCATCCCCCTGCATCGCCACCGGCATGTCGCAACCCTCCACCGATCTGAGCCAGCACCTGCAGGAGCTCAACCTGCAGTTCGTGCTGGTGTCGTTCACCGACCTGTTCGGCATCCAGCGGGCCAAGCTGGTGCCCGCCTCCGCCATGGCGCCGATGGCCAGCGATGGCGCGGGCTTTGCCGGCTTCGCCGCCTGGCTCGATCTCTCCCCCGCCGATGGCGACGTGCTGGCCGTGCCCGATCCGGCCAGCCTCACGGCCCTGCCCTGGCAGAGCGGCGTGGGCTGGATGGCCGCCGATCTAACCCTCAACGGCGCCCCCATGGCCCAGTGCCCGCGCCGCTTGTTGCGCCAGCAGCAGCAGCGGGCTGCAGCCCTCGGTTTTGAACTGCGCAGTGGAGTGGAGGCGGAGTTCTTCCTGCTGAGCCCCGATGGGGCGGCCATCGCCGATCCGGCCGACCACCAGGAGAAGCCCTGCTACGACCAGCTGGCCCTGATGCGTCGCTTCGCGCTGATCGGCCCGCTGCTCACGGCCATGGAGCAGCTGGGCTGGGGGCCGTACCAGGCCGACCACGAGGATGCCAACGGCCAGTTCGAGATCAACTGGACCTACGCCGACGCCCTCACCACAGCCGACCGCCATGCCTTCTTCAAGGTGATGGTGAAGGCGATGGCAGAGCAGCAGGGGCTGCGGGCGAGCTTCATGGCCAAGCCCTTCGCCGCCCTCACCGGCAACGGCTGCCACACCCACCTCTCGCTGTGGGGAGCCTCAGGCAGCCCGGACGCCGGCCGCAACCTGTTCCACGATCCGGCCGGGGAGCTGGGGCTCTCGGACCTGGCCTATCAGTTTCTGGCCGGCCTGATCGCCCATGCCCCGGCCCTGTGCGCCATCACCAACCCCACGGTGAACAGCTACCGGCGCCTGGCGGCCCCGCCCACCACCTCCGGGGCCACCTGGAGCCCGGGCGGCATCAGCTACACGGGCAACAACCGCACCCACATGGTGCGCATCCCCGACGACCAACGCCTGGAACTGCGCCTCCCCGACGGTTCGGCCCACCCCTACCTGCTGCAGGCGGCCGTACTGGCCGCGGGCCTCGATGGCATCACCCGCCAGCTCGACCCCGGCCCCCGCCGCGACAACGACAACTACGCCCACCCGCTGGGGCTGGACCAGTGTCAGCGCCTGCCCGCCGATCTGGGCGAAGCCCTCGACGCCTTCGCCGCCGACACGCAGCTGCGCCAGGCCCTGGGCGAGGGGTTCTGCAATGCCTACGAGCACCTCCGCCGCCGTCAGTGGCAACGCGAACGGGGCGACATCAGCGACGCCGAGCGCCGCTTGAGCCTGGATTGTTGAACAGGCCCAGTGTCTTCCACCACTTGGCGAAACACAAACGAAAACCGACCCGGGGATCAGCCGCTTCGTCTATGGGCCGGGGCACCACAACAACCGGAGCAGTCCGGCTGGCGGCTGTTCTACAAACGCTGCCGCAATTGAGCGGCTACATACACAGAGCCTGGCTGCGGCAGATCGGCTGTGCAGGTGCTGATCGGTAAGTACTGCCAGAGAACAGGCACTAGGACTGCTTCGGGCAGCCAAGCTGCCGCATTCAGTTCCCTGGAGATCATTCCCATGTCTGCACTCAGCCTCCTCGCCGACCACGAAGCTGAAACCATCAACGGTGGTTTCTTCAATAGCTTCAACCTCAATAGCTATTCCTGGAAAGCGGCTTCCACCAGCCTGGGCCAGTCGAATAACGCCACCAACGTTGGCGTAGGGCTGCTGCTTGGCATCGGTTCAGCCAGCAGCTCCCAAACGAATATCGCCAGCATCGGCACAGTCATCGGCTGATCAGCAAGAGCAAACACACCACTTTTCTCGTTTTATTCACTTACCTCGGCTATCATGAAATCCATTTCGCACCTTGACAACCATCAATGTGAAGTCCTCAAAGGTGGCATCTTTGGTGGTACCAACATCACCATGACTCGCGTCGCCTCGAGCCTGGTGGGCGTGGGCCAGAGCAACAACGCCACCAATGTGGGTCTTGGCCTCCTGGTGGGCTTGGGCAATGCCCAGAGCATCCAGGGCAACGGTGCCGTGATCACATCGTTCGTACTCTGAGCGCCATGCAGATTCTCAGCGAGTCCGAAGCCGCAACCTTGAGGGGCGGCTTCTTCAGCATCGCCATTGCTCCCACGATCAAAGTGGACACCGCGGTGACCAACGCACTGCAACCTCAGGCCGGAGCCAGCGTGGCTCTGGGACTGCTGGGTGGAAGTGCCAATTCTGGACTGGGACAACTGAATAACCTCGGTATTCTGTCGTTCATCTAGTCATTCACCAAGGCGTCTGGAGTGCAAGCTCACAGACGCCTTTCTGGCCATAGGCCGTGCCCATACCTCCGCACTCCGACCAGCATCTGACCATGCATGTCTTGTCTGATGAACAGGCCCAGACACTCCATGGCGGCTTTTTTCAGAGCCGGCCAAGGACGGGATACAACCCAATCGGCCATCAGGGACCAAAGGGATTATGGCTTAACACTTTTCTTAGATTTCAGACTATTTTTACGAATGTAAATCAGGTTAATGTTGCCATCAACCTAGCTCTCGGCGGAGGAACCGTTATCAACAATCAGGCCAATATCCTGTCGATCAACTCCAGCATGTGATGGTTGAACAGATCTGGCAGCTGATCAGGCGAAGCCTGGGATTCCCCCAGGGCCAGCCCCTCCCGTGCATTCGCCAGCACAACGAGGAAGACTGCGGCGCGGCCTGCCTGGCCACGATCTGCGCCCACCATCGGGCACACCTGCCAATGGGCTGGATCCGCCATCTGGTGGGCACCTCCAAGGAAGGCACCACCCTGCTGGGTCTCAAGCGTGGAGCGGAAAAGCTGGGATTTAACGCCCAGGCCGCCAAGGCGGACACGCGTCTGCTCGACGATCTGCAGTCCCTGCCCCTGCCGATGATCTGCCACTGGCAGGGTTGCCACTGGGTTGTGTTGCACGGGGCCAGGGGGGGTCAGCTGCTGGTGGCCGATCCCGGCGTGGGCCTGCGCCGGCTGAGCCGAGAGCAGTTCCTCGCTGGCTGGAGCAACGGTGTGGTGCTGCTGCTGGAACCGGATCCGGCCCGTTTCCCGGTGAGCCACCAGCAAAGCCAGGGCTGGCGCAGTGGCCGGGGCCTGGCGATCGTGCCCCGGCTGCTGCAGCCGTTCCGGGGTCTCCTGCTGCAGGCCCTCGGCCTGAACCTGGCCATCGGCGTCGTGGCCCTGGCCATGCCCCTGTTGATGCAGATCCTCACCGACGACGTGCTGGTGCGCGGCGACGGCGAAATGCTGCGCAGCCTGGCGATCGGCATCCTGCTGTTGTTTGTGTTCCACGGCCTGCTCAACCTGTTGCAGGGGGTGCTGGTGGGCCACTTCGGCCAGAAGTTGCAGCTGCAGATGGTGCTGCACTACGGCCAGCACCTGCTGCGGCTGCCCCTGAGCTATTTCGAGAGCCGGCGCAGCGGCGAGGTGGTGAGCCGCCTGGATGACATCCAGAAGCTCAACGCCCTGATCGCCAATATCACCCTGGGATTGCCGGGCCAGTTGTGCATTGCCCTCGTGTCCCTGATCTGGATGTGGCAGTACAGCGGTTCCCTCACCCTGGCAGCCCTGGCCGGCTACGGGCTCGTGGTGGCCACCCAGCTGGCCGTGCTGCCGGCGCTGCACCGCCGCACCCAGCAGTTGCTGGTGCAATCGGCCCACAACCAGGGATTTCTGGTGGAGCTGTTCAGCGGCCAGGCCCTCCTCAAGACCACCCAGGCCACGCCCCAGGCATGGCAGGAGTTTCAGCGCAACCAGGGCCGGATCGCTCGCCAGGCCTGGGGTGTGGGTCTGCTGGATCTGCAGACCAGCACAGCCACGGGCTTCCTGGGCCAGGCCATCGGCATCGGCCTGCTCTGGTACGGCAGCATGTTCGTGCTGCAGCAGCAACTGAGCATCGGCCAGCTGCTGGCCTTCAATGGCATGGGCGCCAATGTGCTCGGATTCCTGGCAGGCCTCGGCGGCGTGAGCCAGGAGCTGATCACCTCCCGGGTGGTGATGGCCAGGCTGGACGATGCCCTGCAGCACCCCCTGGAAACCGAGACGTCCAAGGGAACCCAGCAGGCTCTGATCCCCGCGGATGCCGACATCGTGTGTGAGCAGGTGAGCTTCCACCATCCAGGACGCGCAGCCCTGCTCGACCATCTCAATCTGCGCATCCCCGGTGGCCTGACCACGGCCCTGATCGGTGAATCCGGGTGCGGCAAGAGCACCCTGAGCAAGATCATCGCCGGGCTCTACAACCTGGAGAGTGGCTCAATTCACTACGGCCCCTTCAGCGGCAAGGACCTCAGCCTGGAGAGCCTGCGCCAGCAGGTGGTGCTGCTGCCCCAGCAGGACACGTTTCTGAACCGCTCGATCTTCGAGAACTTCACCTTTGCCTATCCCCATCTCGGCTTCGCCGAGATCGTGGAGCTCTGCCGCCTCACCCTGGCCGACGACTTCATCCGCGAACTGCCCGACAGCTACGGCACGGTGCTGGGGGAGTTCGGCGCCAATCTCTCCGGGGGCCAGCGCCAGCGCCTGGCCCTGGCCAGGGCGCTGGCATCGGACCCACCAGTGCTCCTGCTGGATGAATCCACCTCCGCCCTCGACCCGGTGCTGGAAGCCCGGTTGATGGATCGGCTGCTCGAGCACCGCAAGGGCAAGACCACGATCCTGGTGAGCCATCGCCCCTCGGTGATCCTGCGCGCCGACTGGGTGGTGTTCATGGAAAAGGGTGTGGTTCGCCAGCAGAGCCATCCCCGCGACCTGCGCGACCATCGCCAGGTGTCCCCCTACCTGCACGCCGCCTGATGACACTGCCGACACCAGCCAACAGCACCCCCGCCGGCAAGCTGGGCACGCCGGTGCTGCCACCGGCGCTGATGGTGACCACAGCCGACGACTTTTTGCCCCAACCCGGGCCCTGGGCCTCCGGTCTGGGCCGGTGGCTGCTGGCGATGATGGTGCTGGGCGGGGGCGCACTCACGCTGTGGCCGATGCGCGAAACCGTGCGGGCCGATGGGGCCGTGCGGCCGAGCGGCGAAAACTCGGTGGTGCAGAGCGAGCAGGGGGGCACCCTGCAGCGGGTGCTCGTTCAGCCCAATCAGAGCGTGCGCGCCGGCAGCCTGCTCGCGGAGTTCGACAACCGCGCTCTGCAGCTGGAGCGTCAACAGGTGCAGCAGGAGCAGGAAGCCCTGCGGCGTCAGCTCTCCATGGCGCGCGGTGAACAGCAATCGCTGGCTGCCCAAGCCGATGCCCTGCGGGACGTGAACCGGTCGCTGACCCAGGCCTCAAGGCAAGGGGTTGCCCAGGCCCGAACCACCCTCAACTTCGAGCGCGGCGAACTGGAGCGCTATAGCTCTCTGGCCGCCGAAGGGGCGGTGCCCCGCAGTGTGGTGGAGGAACGCCAGGCCCGGCGGATCGTGACGGAGTCGGAAGTGCTCAAGGCTCTGCAGGGAGTGGCTGAGCAGGAAGCCCGCGGCGTGAGCGAACTGGCGCGGCTGCGCCAGGCCGAATTTCAGGCGCGCTCGGCCGCCGATGAGCTTTACAAGCAGGTGCTGCAGCGGGAGACGCGCCTCAGCCAGCTGGAGCGGGCGATCACCCAGACCCGGGTGCTGGCTCCGATCGATGGCTCTGTGGTGAGCACGGCCCTTCGCCATGCCGGCCAGGTGCTGCAGGCCGGCGAACCCCTGGCCGTACTCGCCCCCCAGTCGGCCCCCTTGGACGTGCGCCTGCAGGTGCCGCCTGAGTCGATCAGCCAGGTGATGCCAGGCCAGGCTGCCACGGTGCGAATCTCGGCCTGCCCGACCGCTGAATTCGGCGTGCTGCCGGCCCGGGTGGAGAGTGTGGCGGCCGACGTGCAGGCCCGCCAGGAGGACAGGCCCAGCAGCTACGAAGTGATGCTGAAGCCGGAACGGCGGGAGCTGCGCGGCCGCAGCACGGCCTGCGCCCTGCGCCCAGGCATGGCGGTGGTGGCCGACGTGGTCACCCGGCGCACCACGGTGTTAATGCATCTGCTCAACAAGCTGCGGCTCGGCGGCTGACGTGGGTGGCAGCGACAGAAAGGCGCAGTCCGGCAAAACAGCGCACTCCTAGGGAAAAGCCAGCCCCAAAAGGCTCCGAGGTCCTGCCGCACTGGGCAGGATCGGGAGATCGTTGCAGGAGTGACTGGATGGCTGAAGCCCATACAGAAACAAGCAGCCTGGCCAGCAGCCGGGGAGACCTGTTGTTCCGCAAACCCCGGCGGATCACGGTCACCGTGCCGGATCAGATCTATCGAACCCTGCTGGAGCGCAGCACCCGGGAAGGACGTTCCATCTCCAATCTGGCCGCCTATCTGCTGGAACGTGCCGTGGCGAGTGAAAAACAGGCGGAAGAGGGGCTCATGGAGCGGCCGATTCAGCAACCGGTTCCAATCGCGGCAGATCGAAGGCTGATCACCTGAATCAGCATCCCCGGCCATGGGCTGTGCATACGGTGTGATTGACCACACCCTCACCGAACAGCACCATGAACATCACCCGCTGGGAGCCTCTCAATGAGATCGAATCACTGATGGATCGGCTGCTGAACTGGCAGCTGTTGCGTCCCCAGTCGTCTCTTTCGATGATGGCCCAGAGCCCCAGGCTCGACATCATCGAGGCGGATGACGGCTACGTGTTCAAAGTGGATGTTCCGGGCATGGAAAAACAGGACCTGACGGTTTCAGTTGAGGGCAATATGCTCACGATCGCCGGAGAACGCAAGCTCGAACGCGAGGACAGCAAACCCAGGTTCTTCAGAGTGGAGCGCCTCTACGGTCGCTTCAGCCGTTGTTTCTCGCTCCCCGATGATGCCGATGCCGGCTCCGTGCATGCCCACTGTGAGAAAGGGGTACTGACGGTGGAGGTCGCCCGAAAGAATGGTATCCAGCCATCCCAGGCGACAGCCATCCCCGTGGAGTGAGCTGATGAACACCCGCCATTGCCACACCTGTCATTACTGGGACACGGCCCAGCGGCTGGAGCGCACCAACTTCGGCGACCTGGCGCCATGCACCCGTTCGGCCCCCAGCCACTACAGCGTGGCCAGTGTGCTGCTGCGCTGGACCTCCCAGATAGGGCGTCAGCCAAATCGCGGCAATCTTGCTGCTGAAACAGCTGGTGAACTGCAGATACCGATCGCAATCTGGCCTTACACCGCTGCCAATCAGGCCTGCGGCGATTACCTCCCCTGCGACCTGGAAGAGAATGCACGCCGCAACAAGCTGCGTGCTGCACCAGTTGCCTGAGCTGAATCGTAGCTCTCATCTGTAGCGCAGCCGCAGCTGATTGCAGCAGAACAGCTCTGAAAACGCCGCAGCGCAATCAGGGAGCACTCCCATCCTGGAGCATGACATCGCCACACAACGGGTCATGATGTCCGACGCATTGGGGGACTATCTCAACTCCATCAGCCGGGTGCCCCTGCTCACCAGTGAAGAAGAACTCCATCTCGGTCGGCTCGTTCGAGAATGGCAAGATCACGAGAATGCCCCAGCGGCTGTGGCCCGCAGGGGCAAACGGGCTCTGGATCGCATTGTGTCCGCCAATCTCCGATTGGTGGTGAGCGTGGTGACGCGCTACCGAAGACGCTTCGCCCATCTGGCCATTGAACCGATCGACCTGGTGCAGGCCGGCAATATCGGCTTGATCCGGGCGGTGGAGAAGTTCGACCCCAAGCGGGGATACCGCTTCTCCACCTTTGCCTACTGGTGGATCCGCCAGGCGGTGAGCCGGCACATCCAGGAGGTTCACCCCACCGTGCGCGTGCCGGTGGCACTGGTGAACCTGATGGGCAAGATTGAGAGCCTCTGCGACAGCGACGGCAAGCCCCTGCCGGTGGCCGAGCTGTCGCGGCGCCTGGAGGAGTCACCGCGCCGGATTGAACTGGCGCTCTCGATCCGGCAGTTGAACTGCCTGGCGTCCCTCGATCAGAGCCTGGGTTCAGCGGATGCCGGCGATCTCACGCTCCTGGATACGGTGACGGATGGCCACAGGCCCGAGGCCGAGGAGGATTACGCCTGGCTGCATGGCCACCTCCACCAGCTTTCCGCTCTGGAGCTCAATGTGCTGCAGCAGCGCTACCGGGAAGGGCGGGGGCAATCCCTGATGCAACTGGCCGGCCAGATCGGCAAGACCCGCTACCAGGTGCAGGTGATTGAGCAGCGCGCACTCAAGAAGCTGCGTACTGCTCTCACCCCTGTTCTCTATCCGTCCCTGGGTCTCAGATGAGCGTCAACGGTCTGTCTTCTGTGGCTGCAGGCGCGGGTTGAAGGGCTGGTGACCATTGCCGGAAACCGGTGGCGCCAGCATCTGACCGGATGCTGGCGACGCCAGCCTGAATCCATCATTCCGGAGGGCTTCCTCCAGGAGAAAGGCACAGAGATTGGATACCGAGCGCCCCTCCTCCTCTGAGCGGTTGAGGAGCGCTTCATGCACGTGATAGCTGAGGGTGATTGAAATGCGTCTGGGCTGGCGTTGCAACACATGCAGACGGTCGTTCATGGAAGTTCTCCAGCGGTACAGGCAATAGGAAAATGCTGGCCGCAGCCTTCATAGCCGCCTGCAGCGGTCGTCGATGAATACGCGATCGGTCTACATCGCTTCTGCAGCCAATAGCAGCAAGTGATGCGTATCAACGCTGATCTGCTGATTCAGCCAGAACATCATTGTCAACCTTAAGCTGTTGATCAAAGAGCCCATCTGCGATCAGGTCAAAGCCAATTCTGCAACGCTCGCCCTTGCATAGCCAACAGTAAACAGAGGGGGGTTGATGACTGATCGCTGCATTGAACAGTCCTCTCACCTGCAAGGACTGCATAGCCCGAGAAAGCTGATTGCGCACGATCAGGGAGAGCGCACCTCCCGGCTGGCAGTGGGGACGACCGCTGATCAGAACCACTCCAGTTGCGCTTCCTCGCGGCTGTTCACCCGAGCCTCGGGGGTCTGGCGCTGGAAGTCGAGGCGGATGGAGCGCTGCTGCTCGCCATCGGCTGCCACGGCACGGATCGGGTAGAGCTGTTCGCCATCGGCGAAGGGCACATGCAGGTGAAAGGTGCCGTCGGCCTGGAGCGGCACCTGGCGGTCGCCGATGGTGAGGCTGGCGCTGGGTTCGGTGGCGCCATACACGATCAGCTCGGCGTCGGCCACCAGCCAGAAGGAGCGGGGCCGGGCCAGGCCGGCGCCGGATTCGCTGCGTCCGCTGGCCCAGACTCCGGCGCCTGAGGCCTGGGCCAGGTCGCCACCGCCGCTCTCCAGCCCCTGGCTCTGGTCCTGAAACAGCTCCGACCCCACCCGCAGGCGCCGGGGACCGGCGGCCATCGCCTGCTGGTAGTACCGCTCGTGATCCACTCCTCCAGCACGCACCGGCGCTGGCAGATCGGCCTGATGGGGCTCCACTGGATCGATGGAAAAGGGCGCGAAGCCCGGGGGAACGGTGGCGGCGAAGCTCTCGGCAGGCACCCGTGCCACCGCAGAGAAGACGAGCGACAGCCAGCCAGCGCCCTCCAGTCGGTAGCCCAGTTCCACCCGATACTCGCGGTCGCTCAGCGGCACCGGCAGGTACCACTCGGTGGCGTCGCCATTCACCACCACCTCCTGGAGCGTGTGGGGGTGGGTGGCACCGTCACTCAGGCCGGTCACGTCCGCCACCCGCAGGCACAACTGCTGGGCGCCGGCGGCCATGGCGCGCTGGCGGTCGGCGGCACTGAGCTGCCAGAACACAGAGGCCCACTGGGGATCGCGGGGCTGGAAACTCACCCAGCTGGCGGGCTCGGCTGCAGGAAGCGCCCCCGGCACCGCCTCCGGGACGGCTGCTACTGGAACGGCTGCCATCGGAACGGCTGCCACCGGAACGGCTGCCACCGGAACGGCTGCCACCTGAGCGGAGGCCCGAGCTTGCTGGGGCGCCGGGGCGGCTGAACCGAGAACCTGCTGGAGAGAATCCAGCAGCTGGGAGCGGCTCAATGCGCTGTAGGTACTTCCCAGACCCAGCTGTCGCGCCAGTTCCCGCAGCTGAACCATCGTGCGGGATGCCAGGGAAAGCAGGGTCTGCTCAGCGGAGCTCTGATCGGCAGACATGGGCGGGACCGGCAGCAATTGTGAAGAAATAATCACGCACCAGGCCCGGGCGGGACCGCTTCTGTCTTGGGACACGCATACAGCGGGCCAGAGCCCGGCGTTGCATGGCCAACCGTTGGAACCGTTACCCACGGGGCGGCCGGCCGCCCATAGGGTCATTTCAGCGCCAATCCAAACCAAACCCCACCGATCTGTGGAGCGCTTCTTTCTGGAGCTGGATCCGCCCGAGGAGGCCATGCGCAGCTGGCCCCACGTGGTGGTGGTGGGCGGCGGATTCGCCGGGCTGAAGATCTGTCATGTGCTGGCCCGCCAGCCGGTGCGGGTCACGCTGATCGACAAGCGCAACTTCAACCTCTTCCAGCCCCTGCTCTACCAGGTGGCATCCGGCCTGGTGTCGGAAGCGGACGTGGCCTCTCCCCTGCGCCAGATGGTGGGCCATGCCCCCAACGTGCAGATCCTGCTGGGCGAGGTCACCGACATCGTCCCCGACGAGCGCCGGCTGGTGCTCAACGGTCAGCACTTCAGCTACGACCAGCTGGTTCTGGCCACGGGCTCGGGCAGCACCTATTTCGGCCGGGAGGAGTGGCGGCCGCTGGCGCCGCCGATGAAGATCCTGGAGCACGCCGATGAAATCCGGCGGCGGTTGCTGATGGCCCTGGAGGAGGCCGAGCAGACCGGCGATCCCACCCAGCGCGCCTTCCTGCAGACGGTGGTGGTGGTGGGAGCCGGACCAGCCGGCTGCGAGCTGGCCGGGTCGTTGATCGAACTGATGCACCGCGCGGTGCAGCGGGATTTCAAACAGCTCCGCCAGCAGGACTGCCGGGTGGTGCTGGTGGACCTGGTGGAGCGGGTGCTTCCCACCATGGCCGAACCCCTGGCCGCCGCGGCCGCCACCCACCTGGAAGGTGCCGGTGTGGAGCTGCGGCTTGGCCTGAAAGTGGACGGCATCGCCCCAGGACGGGTGAGCCTCAGTGGGGCCACAGGTGAGCAGCAGCTGGAGGCGGCCACGATCTGCTGGACGGCCGGCGTGCGCGCCTCCCGCCTGGGTCGGCTGCTCAGCGAGCGCACCGGCTGCAGCGTGGACCGGGGCGGTCGCCTGGTGGTGGAGCCCGACTTCTCGGTTCCCGGCCATCCGGAGATCCGGGCCGTGGGGGACATCTGTTGCTATCGCCACAGCGACGGGGGCAGCCCGCTGCCGGGCATGGCCGGCCCGGCGGTGCAGGCCGGCGGCTGGGTGGGCCGCGACATCCTTGCCCGCCTGCGGGGCGACACGCTGGCGCCGTTCCGCTGGCTGGATCTGGGCAGCATGGCGGTGATCGGTCCCTGGTACGCGGTGGCCGACCTGCGCGGGCTTCACCTCACGGGTGTGGCCGGCTGGCTGGTGTGGGCCCTGGCCCACCTGGCCTTCATTCCCGACACCGAGAACCGGATCGCCCTGTTCAGCAAATGGATGTGGCAGATCGCCACCCGTCAGCGCACCGCCCTGCTGATCACCGGCAGGCCCGACCAGCACCTGGGGGTGGATGTGGGCCTGTTCCGGGCCGAGCGGCCTGCAGCCCCAGGGGTCAGCGAGGCTGCCTGAATCAGGCGGCGCCGGGGTTGCCGATCGGGTCGAGGGTGATCTGCTTGCGGCCCAGTCTGATCTCGAACTGGTCGCCGGGCTGGAGACCCAGCTGGGCGGTGTAGGCGCTGCCCACCATCAGGTTGCCGTTGAACTGCACCTTGGTGAAGTAGCTGAGCTTGCGGCCGGCCTGGCCCCGTCCCCGGCCGCCGCCGCCCAGATCCATGCCCTTGGCCTCAAGTAACGCCTCATAGAAAGCGGTGAAATTGAGCCGCTCGGAGCCGTCCTTCTTCGTGCTCACATAGCCACAGGCCCGTACCAGGTCTGATTTGGAGGCATCGCCCAGTTCCTTGACCTTGGCGAGCAGCTCGGGGCCGGTGAGCATCTTTTTTACTCAGAATGGTTATGACATCAACTTAACGCCTCTGTCCAGCCATCAGCATGGCGACAGCGATCCCCGGCACCATGTTTGCAACAGAGCTGGAGCGGTTTTGCGGCAATGGCGGAGCAGAGCTGCAGCCTGCAGTCGCTCAACAGGCCTTTAATCAGCCTTTGCCACAGATGAAGAACCATGGGCAACTCGCAATTGACTCCTGGCCCCAGGTGCCAGCGCCGGCTGCGCCGACCATCGACTGAAGACCGATCTGATCTGGCCATCAAGATCTGACGATCCCATCGATCGCAAAGGCAGCCATCCCAGGGGCCGAGCCCGCTGATGACCTGTTGAGCGCAACAAATCCCGGAGCCAACGCTCCAGGCTTTGTTCGGTCTGGAGCCAGCCCCTGTGTGCGGGGTTCAGCCCGGTGTCGCCTCGCCCCCCCGGCTGAGGCCCCGCTTGATCAGATCGGCGTTGTGGCGGAGAAGCTCGATGTAGCTCGGAGCCAGACCATCCAGGCCCGAGAGGGAATCGGTGTAAAGCGTGCCGCCGAACCGCGCCCCCGCCTGCTGGGCGAGCTGCCGTTGCTGGCGATCATCAAAGGTGCTCTCACAGAACACGGCGGGCAGCCGGCGCTGGCGCACCTCGGCGGCGATGGCATCGAGGCGGACCGGCTCCACCTGGGGGATGGCCTGGGATGGCCAGAGGTAGATCTGTTTCAGATGGAACGCACCACCGTGAAGCCGGTGAGCACCAACGGCCGGCCATCGCGCTGCAGAGGCGTCGCAGATGGACTGCCAGCCTGACGCCAGGGCAGGCCAGGCCAGCTGGTGCAACCCGCGAGCAGCACGCCCAGCAGCGGGCCAAGGGCCAACCTGTGGATCAGGCCTCGCACCGGTCATGGACCAACTGATGTGCGTTTTAGGCCGTTTTTCCCCGGGCTGGGGGCAACCCCGAGGATTGGGGGATCGTTGACCAGCTGCTCGTGCGGTAGACGCGGTGCCCAGGCGGCAGTGGCGAGGGATGGGCGTGCACCTGGGCCGGCGCACCCTCCACCGTGGCCTGTTGATACACGTGCAGCCCGCAGGAAGACTGCTCAGGCTGCAATGGCTCAGGCAGGGCTGCAGGGTGAAGCGAGGCTGCGGCCATGACGAAGGAGTGCTTCTTTCAGGCTACGCCGCCGCCTTTCCAGCCGCCGCTCCCGGCCGCCAGCCAATAAAAGAGCTCCCCGTGGCTTGCACGCGGGAGCTGTCCATGGACTGGGATGGATGGCGATGAGCCGCCTGATCACTCTTCCTCGGCCGAACCTGCAGGGATCAGCTTGATCTGCTTGCGGCCGAGCTTGATCTCGAACTCATCACCGGGTTTGAGATCGAGCATGGCGGTGTAGGCCTTGCCCACCAGCAGGTTGCCGTTGCCCTGCACGGTGGCCACGTAGCTGAGCTTGCGTCCGCCCTTGCCACGACCCGCACCGTCATTGCCCAGGCTGAGACCCTTGGCCTCCAGCAGGGCTTCATAGAAGGCGGTGAAGTTGAGGCGCTCAGTGCCGTCCTTCTTGGTGCTCACATAGCCGCACTCGCGCACCAGTTCAGACTTGGAGGCGTCTCCCAGTTCCTTGACCTTGGCCAGCAGTTCAGATCCGGTGAGCATTTTTTGGGGCTCGATTTCCCATTGATCATAGACGATCGTGGGCCGTTGAAAAGCCACCCCTGCCAAATCGATCTCCCGGCATGGTGTAGCTCAACTTACCCAACAACCCGCGAGCAGCATCCTCCCCGGAGCGCGCGGGGCGAACTGCCAGGCAGCTGCAGGTGGGCCGGTCCAGGTGACTCACAGACAGACGTATCTCCGCCAGGGCCCACCCCCTGCCAGAGCTGGTTGGGCTGTGTGCTCCCCCACACCTTGAGCCGTTGATGCTGGCCAGAGGCTGCCAGGTACTGCAGGGTTGAGAGAACGGCTGTGCCCTGCGGGCACACCCATCCCACGGGCCACCATGACCGACGCCAATTCAGAGATCCCCCTTCAATCTGCGGCGCACGATCCCCGGGTCGCAACCTCCAGCGAGCCCCTCGGCGCGGCCGGGAACCCAGCACTGCGTGAGCAACTGCACTACCGCCGCCTGGAGCAGACCTATTACCAATCCGCGCAATACGCCGCCATGGTGGAGCGCTACCCATTGCTGCGCAGCAGCATCGCCGCCTGCCGCTCAATGGCGCTGGTGAGCGATGCACCGGCACCAGCCCCCAGGGGCGCTGCCCATCTGCATTGGCAGCGCAGCCATGGGGAGGGCTGAACGGCGACGGCCCAGCCGGGCCGAACACAGGGCTGGATCTCACTAGAACGGAGCATCAGCACCGCCTGAAATGGCCGAGGCCACAGCGATTGCCCATCCAGTGCGTCTGGCCGGACTCTGGGGTGCCTGGTTGCTGGTGATGCTGTTCCACGTGGAGCTGGGGCTGATGCCCCTCTTTCACGGCCTCTCCGTGGAGATCAAGAGCCAGGTGGCGCCGGGCCGGCTGCCGCGGTTGTTCCTGGCGATGCTGTTCTATTTCCTGCTGCCGGTGGCCGCCCTGCTTGTGGCGGTGCATGCCATCGCCGATCCCGGCGGCTGGAGCGCCAGTGGGCCGTGGCGGGCCGCCATGTTCTGGTTCAGCCTGATCTACACGGCCAGCAATGTGATCCACCTGATCGCCGATATCCGCATTCCCGATTCCCGCTCCGATCAGGTGCTGCTGATGACCGCGCTCACCCTGGTGGGCCTGCTGATCAACCAGCAGGCCCTGGCGTGGTGGCAGAGTTGAGCAGCCTGGCCTGGATCCTGGCGGGAGGGCTGCTGATGAGCCTGGTGGCCATGGTGGGAGGACTCACCCTGCTGCTGGCGCCGCGCACGCTGCAGCGGCTGCTGATGCCGCTGCTGTCGCTGGCGGCGGGGTCGCTGCTGGGCGGGGCCCTGTTCCACATGCTGCCGGAGGGCATGGGCGCGATCGGTGCCCGCGCCGGCAGTGCCTACGTGGCGGCCGGGTTCAGCGCCTTCCTTGCCCTGGAGCTGTTTCTCCAGTGGCACCATTCCCACCGCACCAGCGCAGGCAGCGGGGAGCCCCTGGCCATTCTCATCCTGCTGGGCGATGCCCTGCACAACTTCATCTGCGGGCTGGGGATCGCCAGCACATTTGTGCTGAATCCCGCCGCGGGGGTGGCGGCCTGGTGTGCGGCCCTGGCCCATGAACTGCCCCAGGAGCTCGGCGACTTCGCCATCCTGCTGCACAGCGGCTGGTCAGCCGGCGCAGCCCTGCGCTGGAACCTCATCTCTGCCCTCACCTTTCCCCTGGGGGGCGTGCTGGCCTGGCTGCTGGCCCAGTCGCTGTCGGTGGCAGGCCTGGCGCTGTTTGCCGGCGGCAACTTTCTCTACATCGCCGCCTCCGACCTGGTGCCGGAGATCAAGACCAGCACCAGCCTGCGCTCCGGCGCCCTGCGCTTCGGCTGGTTCAGCGCCGGGCTGCTGCTGATGCTGCTGCTGGAGCGTTGAGCCAAAGCACCGGGGGTTGTCAGCCCCGGATCTGCCACCGATCCTGATGGGCAGGAGAAGGGTCCATGCTGTTTCACATCCGCCACGCCCTCCGCTACGCCTACGAGCGGCCGGTGTTTCTGGAGCCCACCATCCTGCGGCTGATCCCCCGCAGCGACCCCGCCCAGCAGCTGATCCACCACGGGCTCAGCATCCATCCGCAGGCGAGCGGCAGTTCCCGGGTGCTGGAAGCCAACGGCAGCGAGGCGGTGGTGCTCTGGTTCGATGCGCTGCAGGACGCCCTCAGCATCGAGGTGGACCTGGTGGTGCGCACCCTGCGCGCCAACCCCTTCGACTGGATCGTGACCGACCCGGCGGCCCGCCGCCTGCCGGTCACCTACCCGGCCGGTGACACCCTGTCCCTGGCCCCCTGCCTGGCGGGCGCCGAACCGATTGCCGCTTCCGTGAGCCAATGGGCGGCGGATCGGGCGGCGGAGGTGGAGGGCGACACCATCCGCTTCCTGGCCCATCTGGCCGACACCATCCACCACGGCTTCCACCACATCGGCCGGCCGGACGGGGAGCCGATGGCCGCCGCCGAAACCCTCGCCAGCCGCACCGGCGCCTGCCGTGACACCGCCATGCTCTATGTGCAGGCCTGCCGCAGCCTGGGTCTGGCGGCCCGCTTCGTGAGTGGCTACTCGATGCACCACCCCGAGGAGGTGAGTGAACACGAGCTGCACGCCTGGGCCGAGGTGTACCTGCCCGGCGGCGGCTGGCGCGGCTACGACCCCAGCCTGGGCCTGGCCGTGGCCGATGGTCACGTGGCCCTCACCGCCGCCCCCGACCACCAGCTGGCAGCTCCGGTGAGCGGCCGCTACCGGGGCACGGGGGTGGCCTCATCCATGCACTATGCGGTGGAGGTGCGCAGTGCAGATTGCCTGGAGACCCTGCAGGCCCTCGACCGGGATCGCCCCCTGCAACTGCCGGCGGCAGAGGAGTGGCTGAGGGGCTGAGAACCGTGAAGCTGGAGATGGTGCTGTCCTGTCTGCACCACTCAGGCGTGCTCCCCCTAGGGTTCAGCATGAGCATGGACCCTGGCCGCCGACGATGACCACCGTGGACTGGCTCTGGCTGCTGCACCCAGCCCTGGCCGTGGCCCTGGTGTATCCCCTGCTCGGCGCCGCCCTGCAGCTGGCCCTGCAGACCCGCCGCCGCCGGCTCAACCAGGCCAAGGCGCCGCTGAGCTCCGGCGCGGAACACACGGCCCTCGGCCGCTGGCTCACGGCGGCGGTGGTGACCATCCAGCTGATCGCCTATGCGGTGGTGATCCTCACCAGGCAACCCAGCCAGCTCGATCCCGGGCGCTCCGGCCTGCTGCTGCTCGTGCTGGCCGGCAGTGTGCTGGCCCTGGCGGCCCTCTGGCGGGTGCGGCAGCCGCTCTACAGGGCCAGCTTCGCCCTGCTCTGCTGGATCGGCGTGATCGGGCTGGGGATGCAGCCGGAGGTGTGGCGCCTGAGCGACAACCCGCTGGATCCAGCCTTCTGGCAGTCGCACTTCTGGGGAGGCATGGGGCTCACCGGCCTGCTGCTCTTTTCCCTGGCCGCCCAGCCTGAAATTCTGCGCCAGCTGCGCTGGCGGCGGCTGCACCTCAGCGCCAACGCCCTGGCGGCCCTGATCTTCATCACCCAGGGCATCACCGGCCCCCGCGACCTGCTGGAGATCCCCCTGAGCTGGCAGAAGCCCACGATCTACGGCTGCAACTTCGAGCAGCGGGTGTGTCCGCCCTTTGCTCCGCCACCTGCTGCTCCCCAGCCCCCAGGCTGATGCGCCTCCCCTGGGCCGTGATGCTGCTGGCCCTGCTCACGGCCCGCTACCTGCACTGGCGCGTCACCGCCACCCTCAACCTGGACTCACCCCTGGCGGCGGCCCTGAGCGTGCTGCTGCTGGGGTGCGAGCTGTGGCTGCTGGCCCACGGCTTTCTGCAGCTGCTGTTCAGCCTGGCGCCGGAGCGCCCAGATCCATCGGGGCAGGCCGACTTCAGCAGCGACCCGCAGGTTCTGCCCACGGTGGAGGTGCTGGTGCCCAGCTATGGCGAACCGCTTGAGGTGGTGGAACGCTGCCTGCGCGGCTGCTGCGCACTGCGCTACCCCCACGTGCGGGTGTGGCTGCTCGATGACGCAGGCCGTCCCGAACTGGCGGCCCTGGCCGGGCGGCTGGGTTGCCGCTACAGCAGCCGCGAGCAGCGCCAGCACGCCAAGGCCGGCAATCTCAACCATGTGCTGCCCCGGCTGGAGGGGGAGCTGATCGCCGTGTTCGATGCCGACGTGGTGCCCGTGCGGGAGTTCCTGGAGCGCACGGTGGCGCCCTTGCGCGACCCCGACGTGGGGCTGGTGCAGACCCCCCAGACCTACATGAACGCCGATCCGGTGATCCGCAACCTGGGGCTGGAGCGCTGGCTGCTGCCCGACGAGGAGAGCTTCTACCGCTGGATCGAGCCGGTGCGCCAGCGGCTGGGGGCGGTGGTGTGTGCCGGCACCTCATTCGTGGTGCGGCGCCAGGCGCTGCTGGCGGTGGGGGGCTTCGAGACGGGCACCCCTTCGGAGGATCTGGCCACCGGCATCCGCCTCACGGCCGCCGGCTGGCGCCTGCTCTTCCTGCCCGAGAAGCTCAGTGCCGGCCTGGCGCCGCTCACCCTGGCGGCCCTGGCCCGCCAGCGCTGCCGCTGGGCCAGCGGCACCCTGCACACCCTGCGCACCGGAGCCAACCCGCTGCTCATTCCCGGGCTCAATCCCTTGCAGCGGCTGGCCTTTCTCGAGGGCATCCTGCACTGGCTGAACGTGCTGCCCCAGCTGGTGCTGGTGCTGATGCCCCTGAGCCTGGGGGTGCTGGGGGTGGCGCCGCTGCGGGTGAGCGGCGCGGGGCTGCTCACGATGGCCCTGCCGCTGGTGCTGGCCCAGCTGCTGCTGGCCCGCTGGTTCAGCGCCCACAGCCGCACCGCCCTGATGCCGGAGCTGTACCGCTGGGTGGTGCTGCTGCCCCTGGCCTGGACAGTGCTGTGCACGCTGCTGGGACGCACCCAGCCGTTCCGGGTCACGCCCAAGGCCCTGCCCAGTGGCCGCGTCGTGGTGGTGGAGAAGCGGCTGCTGCTGCCCCTGTTGGGTCTGCTCAGCCTGCAGGTGGTGGCCGTGCTGAATCTGGTGCCGCTGCTGCGGGGCACCGCCCGCTTCAGCCTGCCGCCCGTTTCAGCCAGCACCCTGGCGGTGGGTCTGGGCTGGGCCCTGCTCAATGCACTGCTGCTGCTGGCCAGCCTGCGCTGCTGCCGCGACCGGCCGCGGAGCAGTGCCACCCCCTGGCTGGCCTGGCGCCACCCAGTGCTGCTCAACGGCCAGGCGGCCGAGCTGAGCGCCATCAGCGAGGAGGGCCTGGAGCTGAAGCTGGCGGATCCTCCGGCGGTCCAGCAGGCCTATGTGCCCGGACCAACCCAGCTGCAGCTCAGCCTGGCCGGACAGAGCTGGCCGGTGCGGGTTGCTGCGCGCGCCGGCCCACACCTGGGCTGCCTGTGGGGCCCGCTGGATGACAGCCAGCGCCAGCAGCTGCAGGAGCTGCTCTACCAGCGCGGCGGCCAGTGGCCCAGCCGCCGGGCACCGGCCGAACCCCTTGCCCTGGCGGCCACCGTGGTGCGGCTGCTGCGGCCGATGCCAGCGGAGGACTGGTTTGCGCGCAGCCTGTTGCCCGTGCTGGGGCGTGCTCAACCAAGCCCTGCAGACCTGATCAAAGTGGAGCCATCACCACCGCAGGCAATGGCCCATGTTCCTGAAAATCCGCCACGACGATGACAGCAGCCTGGTGGAGGTGCTCGATCTGCAGCAGTTGTTTGACCCCTTCGCCCCGCGCGTGCTCGGGCGGCTGCACGCGGGCGAGGAACTGCAGGATCCCACCGCCCTCAACAAGGCGGAGCTGAGCTTTCCCTCAGGGGAGTCCCTGCCACGCTGCTGGCTGGATCCGCACTACAGCTCCTGAGCGCGGGCCAGCGGACGCACCAGCAGCTTGTCCACCCGGTTGCCATCCATATCCACCACTTCAAAGCAATAGCCCTGCCACACCAATTGATCGGCTTCGTGCGGAATGCGCTCGAGGCCATGCATCACGAAGCCGGCCAGGGTGTGGTACTTCCCCTGGGCGTCCAAGCCAAAGATGTCGCGGCCGATCAGCTCGGTGAAGGCATCGAGATCACAGCCGCCATCCACCAGCCAGGAACCATCCTCCCGGGTGGTGATCTGGGGGCTGTCCTGCTCCTCCACCGAGGGGAGATCGCCCACGATCCCTTCCATCAGATTGTTCAGGGTCACCAGACCTTCCACCCCGCCGAATTCATCGCTCACCAGGGCGATGTGCACCCCGATGCGCCTGAACTGCTCGAGCACGGTCAGGGCCCTGGCGGTCTCGGCCACATAGAGCGGCGGCTGCACCAGCTGGCGCAGGTCCACCGGGTCGCCGGCGATCCTGGCGGCCAGCAGGTTGCGCACGCTCACCACGCCGAGGCATTGATCGAGGCTGCCCTGGCCCACGGGAAAACGGCTGTGGGTGCTGGCCAGCGCCTCCTGCAGGCACTGCTCGAGGGGATCCTCCAGATCCAGCCAGCGGATGGCCGTGCGCGGCGTCATCAGGCTCTTGATCGTGCGATCGCCAAGGCGCAGCACCCGTTGCACCATCTCGTGTTCCACCGCCTCGAACACGCCTGTGTCGGCCCCCTGGCGGATCATCGCCCGGATCTCGTCCTCGGTGATGGTGGGCTCGCCGGCGTCGCCCACCCCCAGCAGCGCCAGAAAGGCATCGGTGGAGCTGCTGAGCAGGTGCACCAGCGGGGCGCCGAAGCGGGAGATGGCTGCCATCAGGGGGGCCATCGCACAGGCCAGGCGCTCTGGGTTGGCCAGGGCCAGACGCTTAGGCACCAGCTCCCCGAGCACCACCGAGAGGAAGGTGATCCCGGCCACCACCAGGGCGAAACTGAGGGGTTCGCTGTAGCCCGCCAGCGGGGGCAGGCGCTCGAACAGCGTGGCCAGCTTGGCGGCGATGGTGGCACCTCCCACGGCACCGGTGAGGATGCCGATCAGGGTGATGCCGATCTGCACGGTGGAGAGAAACTGGTTGGGCGATTCCGCCAGCCTCAGGGCCACCCGGGCCGAGCGCCTTCCCTGCTGGGCAAGTTGCTCAAGCCGGTGGCGGCTGGCGGAGACGATCGCCAGTTCCGTGCCGGCGAACAGCCCGTTGGCCAGGATCAACACCAGGATGATCAGGATGTCCTGCAGCAAAATCCTGAGCACTGAGGTGGTTGACCAAGGATAGGAGAGCACATTTCCTCAGCTCTTCATCCCCCGTTCGCGGAAGAACAAACCCATCCAGCCGGATCTCAGGCGCGCTGCCGGTGTTCATGCCAGGCAGAACGATCAGCACAGCCGGCGCACCAACAACCAGGGCGATCAACCTGTCATCGTCAGCGAAACATGGCTCCATGGTGAACAGGAGTTGCTCCACCAGGTAGCTGCTGTGGAGAAGCAGCAGCAATCCGCCGGGCCAGGCCCAGCCACAGCCGGCCGGCCTCCCTAGGTTGCAGCCAGTGACGCCAGCAGGGAGCAGGCATGCAGCTGTCGCCGGCCCAGCCCGTGTGGTCGCTCTGCGGCGAGGGACTCCATGCAGCCCTGCAGACCAGCGCCCAGGGGCTCAGCTCCACGGAGGCGCGCGAACGCCTGGCCCGGTTCGGGGCCAACCAGCTGCCGCCTGCCCCAAGACGTCCGCTGATCCTGCGGCTGGGCGATCAACTGCTGCACGGGATGGCCCTGCTGCTCTGGCTGGCCGGTGCCCTGGCCTTTGCCGCGGGCACACCGGCCCTCGGCTGGGCGATCTGGGCGGTGGTGCTGATCAACGGGCTGTTCTCCTTCTGGCAGGAGTACCAGGCGGAGCGCAGCCTGGAGGCCCTGCGCCGGGCCCTGCCCCAGCGGGTGCGGGTGTGGCGCGACGGCCAGCTGCAGGAACGGGATGGGGCCGAGCTGGTGCCGGGGGATCGCATCGCCCTGGAGGAGGGGGATCAGGTGCCCGCCGATGGCCGTCTGGTAGCGGCCAACGCCCTGAGCCTCGACCTGGCGGTGCTCACCGGCGAGTCCCTGCCGGTGGCCCGCCATGCCCGTCCCATCCCCAGCGGGCGCGGCGACCTGCCGGTGCGCGAGCAGGCCAACCTGGTGCTGGCCGGCACCACCGTGGTCCAGGGACGCGGCGAGGCGCTGGTGGTCGCCACCGGAGCCGACACGGAGTTCGGCCATGTGGCCCGGCTCACCGCGGGCAGTGAGCGAGGGATGAGCAGCCTGGAGCGGGAGGTGGGGCGGATCGTGCGCACGATCACCACCATCGCCGTGGCAATGGCCGTGCTGAGCTTCGCCCTCAGCTGGCTGCTGGTGGGCCTGGGCCCCCTGCCCAGCCTGGTGTTCGCGATGGGCATCCTGGTGGCCAACGTGCCCGAGGGACTGCTGCCCACCGTGACCCTGGCCCTGGCGATCGCCGTGCGGCGGATGGCGCGGGAGCGGGCCCTGGTGCGCCGCCTCTCGGCAGTGCAGACGCTCGGCTCGGTGAGTGTGATCTGCAGCGACAAGACCGGCACCCTCACCTGCAACCGCATGGCCCTGCGCGCCACCTGGCTGCCCGGGGGCGATCAAAGCTTGGAAACGGCGCTGCTGGAGGAAGCCTGCCTCTGCTCCAACGCCCATCTCGAGCGCGGCGCCGGCGGCCCGCACTGGATCGGCGATCCCACCGAGGCCGCCCTGCTGGTGGCGGCAGATGAGCGGCAGATCGACAGGGAGAACCTGCACCGGAGCCACCCCCGCCGGCGCGAGCTGCCCTTCGACTCGCGCCGCCGGCGGATGACGGTGGTGGTGGAGGCCGGCGGCACGGAGTTGCTGGCGATCACCAAGGGGGCACCGGTGGAGGTGATCGCCCACTGCAGCGCCCAGCTCGGTGCCAACGGGCCCGTGCCCCTCGAGCGGCAGGAGCGGGAGCGGGTGCTGGCGGCCAACGACGCCCTGGCCCGCCAGGGCTGCCGGGTGCTGGCGGTGGCCCGGCGCCAGGGGGATCACAGCCTGCTGGAGGACCGGGCCGAGGAGCTGGAGCGGAACCTGGTGCTGGTGGGGCTGGTGGCCCTCTACGACCCGCCAAGGCCGGAGGTGCCCGAGGCGATCCGCCGCTGCCACCAGGCGGGCATCCGGGTCACGATGGTGACCGGTGACTACGGCCTCACCGCCCAGGCGATCGCCGAACAGATCGGCCTGCTGGAGCCGTCCCAGCCCGCGAGCCTGGATCCGGTGCGGGTGATCGAGGGCAACCACCTCGACCGCCTCAGCGACGCCCAGCTGCGCCAGCTGCTCCGGTATCGGCGCCGGCTGGTGTTCGCCCGGATGGCACCGGAGCAGAAGCTGCGCCTGGTGCAGGCCTACCGCGCCCTGGGGGAGGTGGTGGCCGTGACCGGCGATGGCGTCAACGACGCCCCGGCCCTGCGCGCCGCCGACGTGGGGGTGGCCATGGGCCAGGTGGGCACCGATGGGGCCCGGGAGGCCGCCGACATCGTGCTGCTCGACGACAACTTCGCCACGATCGTGACGGCGGTGCGTTTCGGCCGTGGCGTGGTGGCCAACATCGGCAAGTTCCTGCCCTACGTGCTGGCCAGCAACGTGGCCGAGATGCTGCCCTTCCTGGCCATGCTCACCCTGGCCATCCCCGCTGCCCTCACGGTGCTGCAGATCCTGGCGGTGGATCTGGGCACCGATCTGCTGCCGGCCCTGGCCCTCGGCGCAGAGCCGCCGGAGGCGGGCTGCATGCAGCGGCCGCCGCGGCAGCGGGATCAGCCGCTGCTCACCAGGGCCCTGATGCTGAGGGGCTATCTGCTGCTCGGTGCGGTGGAGGCGGGGCTGGCCATGGCCGCCTACCTTCTCGCCTGGCGGGCCGAGGGGGTGGGGCTGTCGGAGCTGCGGGCCCTGGCCCCGGCGCTGCTGGCCGGCACGGCAGAGCCAGCGTGGCAGCTCCTGCAGCGGCAGGCCTCCGCCGCCACCTTCACCACCATCGTGCTCGGCCAGCTGGGCGTGCTGATGGCCTGCCGCAGCGACCGGCAGCCGGTGCTGGGGCGCCCGGGCCTGGGCTGGCTGCGCCGGAACCCCCTGCTGGGGCTTGGGATCGGCAGCGAACTGGCGATCGCCGCGCTGCTGGTGCTGGTGGCGCCCCTGGCGGCCGTGCTGGAGCTGGCCCCCTTCCCGGCCGCCTGGCTGGGCTGGATGCTGCCCGTGCCGGTGCTGGTGGTGCTGGCGGACGACCTCCGCAAGCGGCTGCTGGCCGGCCGCCCTCAGCGGTGCTCGATCAACTCGCTGGCGGGGTAGCGCACCTTGGCCAGGGTGGCGTACCTGTCGTCGGCGGCGCGGTAGCCGCAGGCGCACACCACCCGGGTGCGGTAGGGGCTGCTCTCGAGGCCGAGGATGCGGTCGTACTCCGCCGGCGAGAAGCCCTCGATCGGGCAGGTGTCGATGCCGAGCAGGGCGGCCGAGGTCATCAGGTTGCCCAGGGCGATGTAGAGCTGGTTGCAGGTGAAGCGCTCGATCTCGGCGGCACGGGGACCATCGATCAGGTCCACCTGGATCAGCTGGCGGTAGGTCTCCAGGCTGGAGAGCTCCAGGCCGCGGGCGGCGGCTGTGGCGGCCACGAAGCGGTCGGCATCGGCGGCGCTGATCGTGCGCTTGGCCAGCAGCACCACCAGGTGGGAGGAATCGGTGATCTGGCTCTGGTTCCAGGAGTGGGGGCGCAGCTCCTGACGCAGGGACGGATCGTCGATCACCAGGAACTTCCAGGGCTGCAGGCCGTAGGAGGAGGGACTGAGCACCAGGCAGTCCTCCAGGGCCTGCCACTGCTCGGCCGGGATGGATCGGGCGGGATCAAAGCTCTTGGTGGCGTAGCGCCAGCGCTGGGCGGCGAGCAGCTCCTGAACCGCGATCGGCATGGGTGGGCAGACAATCTCCCTGCCAGTCAATCCGATGGCAGAACCCGGCGACCTGGAGCCTGGCTCCAGGTCTGGTGACTGCTGGGCAGGCAGGAGTCACTGGCCGGATTGTCCATCCCCGTGCTGTAGGTTGAAGCCGATTCAACGATCACTCTCCAGCAGGTTTTCTTCCAGGCAACGAGTTCCGAAGGGTTTTCCAATCCGGCATGTCTCCAGCTCGGCCAGCGACTTTCTCCAGGGCATTCAACGAATCGCGTTCATAAGTTCGTTCATTTCATGACCATTTACGTGGGCAACCTCTCCTTCGACGCCGAAGTGGAGGACCTTCAGCAGTTGTTCGCCGAGTACGGCTCGGTGCGCAAGTGCACCCTTCCCCTCGACCGGGAAACCGGCCGCAAGCGCGGATTCGCTTTCGTGGAGATGGCTGAGGCCAACGACGAAACCAAGGCCATCAACGACCTCCAGGACGTGGAATGGATGGGGCGGATGATCCGGGTGAACAAGGCCGAGCCCCGTCCCGCCGGTGGCGGTGGCGGCGGCGGCAATCGCTGGTGATCCCAGCTGCCATTTGCTCAGCCGCCCCCAGGGGCGGCTTTTTTCATGGGCCGCTGTTGCATTCCGTTACACTGGAATCACAGCCGCTGCCGCTGGCTGAGACCCGCCCCGCCTGGGGTTCCCCGGAGCTGATCCCGATGCAAACCGACTACACCGCCGCCATCGTTGGCGTCACGGCCCTGGTGATCCTGCTCACGGGGATGACGGTGTTCGTGCTCAGCCGCCCGAGCGACCTGGCTCCCCGCAGCCCGCGCTGAACCAGGGTTCGGGAACGAAGCGCAGCGCCGCGTACTGGAGTGTCCTGTCTCGAAAATAGATCTCCCGCCCCTGGCAGAGCACAGGTCGGTGGCTGCAACCCGCCCCATGGGCCTGGGTGGTGAGATCGCCAAGGCGACCAGGCCACACGGGATGTTCCATGCCGAGCACCACCCCCACGCCGTCGGCTTTGAACTGCACCAGGATCACCGGGAACGGCGGCCGAGTCTCTCCCTCAGCCTGCAGCCAGCCATCGAGGGGCCAATCGGTTGGTCCCAGGTCCATCGCCGCCATGGCAGCGCCAAACCGTTGCCACAGCCGGTTGAGCTCCAGCTGCTCCTGCTCGATGGCGAATTCAGGCGAATCCTGCGCCCGCATGGTGCTGACGGACTTGTGCCTGGTTAGATCAAGGGTGGAAAGATCCTGGTTGGCGTTGGTGTTCACAGTGCCCTCTCCTCCTGATGACACAGCCGGATAAGACTGTGCGGACAACAGACTGCTGGCTGGGCAGGCGCCAGAGATGCTGAGAGCCCGCCCCATTGACTGCGATTGAAAGAGAAGCAGCTGTAAAGTTGCCCTCAGGCAACCAGCCAGCGCTCCGTGCCATAAACATCACTGCCATGGCACTGCTTTGATTCTATGAAAAGCACCGATGGGGTTGGTGCCAAGCATTGATTCGTAACCCCACCAGGCGGGCCGAGAGTGACACCAAAGGGCAGCAGATGGCAGGCAGCAATGATGCTTGATCCATTTCGCTGCGGGAGTGCTGGCCAGCTGGGTGTTCCCCTCAGGCAGAGCTGCACACAGGCAGACTGGCTTCACTCCTCAGGCAGCACAGCATCAACTGCCTTCTGAAGAGGGCCATAGATGGCCTTATTTGCCTCAGCTTCGACGACCGGAGCGCTCTTGAAACCGAAGATTGACTGGCCTGCGAAAACAAGGCCAGGGATCACGAAGAACACCCCAAGAATATAACCGGGTACAACCAGGGGGGAACGCCTGGCAGCATTGGCCAGGGCCTGGGCCGATTGCATGGGCAATCGGTAGAGCGGAGGGATGGCTGCGAAGAGTGCAGCGCCTAAACCATTGTAGAGAAAGTGAACGATGGCCACATGCAGGGCAACGAGCTGATAGGGCCCGGTCATCGCTGTGGCGGACATCTCCTCCAGGGCGAACTGAGGCAGGAGAGGTTCTGGCGTGAACAGCTCCAGAAGCGGATCGAAGCCCTCCGCATCGCAGCGGAGGACCTGTTTGGCGGTGAACTGGAAGGGCCGCCGGCCCCCGGTGCCATGGTGGTTCCCAACTCCGTGGACGCGCTGCTGGTGACAGCGGGGCAGACCGGGAGGGAGTATTCCATACCGAATTGACCGCACCTGAGAGGATTCCGTTCACTCAGGCCAGGATCGGGAAGCAGCCCTGCAGGCCTGTGACCAGAATCTGCACCGCCACGGCGGTGATCAACAGACCCATCAGCCGCTGGAGCACCTGCTCACGGGTGTCGCCCAGCCATCCCCGCAACTGCGGCGTGGCCAGCAGGAAGAGGTCAAAAGCCAGAGCCATCACCCCAATGATCAGGCTCACCAGCAGTCGGCCCCCACCAGCAAGCGCAGACGAGAACCACTCCGTAGGTGAGAGCCGCCACGCGGCTGATCCGGCGCAGCCGTTCCCGGTTCCCGGCTCCGGCCTGGCCCACCACGCTGAGCAGCCCCACCGGGTCGCTCATGGCCAGCAGGCCCACGGTGAGCGCGGCCACGTTCATGGCGTTCGGCCTGGGAGACCCATGGCCTGAGCCCCGTAATGGCGCGTCATGTCGGCCTGCATGTGCCAGGCACTCAGCAGGGTTTTGGCGATACGGCGCAGCTCGGCCGGATCATCACAGGCGTCGATGGCCCGTGTCTGGGTTTCCAGCGAGAACTGGCGGCTAAGGGTGAGGTCGAAACCAGTGCTGGCCACAGAACTACTCCAAACACTACGAAACGTAACAAAAGCAACACTGTTGCCGTTGGCGGGTTGCCGAACAGTGGCGCTCCAGTCGTCGCGCAAACCGGGTTCAGAAGCTGAGGTGGGTCTGGCCGGCGAAGCGGCCGGCGTAGCGCTCGCTGCCCTCCAGCTTCTGGAACACGAACTGGCAGATCGGCAGCCCCGGCGCCACCGCCAGGGGCGCCGGGCCGAAATTGCTCATCTCCAGCACCTGCTGGCTGTCGATGCCGGGCCCCATGAACGGGGCGCTGATGTGCACCATCAGGCCGAGGCGGGCAAAGCGGCTGCGACCCTCCAGCCAGCCACAGATCCCGGGCCCGAGGGTGAGCCGCTCGCGGGTGATGCCCAGCACGGTTTCGCCGGGCATGATCAGGATGCTGCCCCCCTGTTCCACCTCAATCTTGTCGGTGAAGGCGCGGTAGTCGGTGTCGTCGCCCACCTCGATCACCTGGTGCACCTTGCGGAACACGCGGAAGGTGCTGGCCAGGGTGAGATCCACGGAGGCGGGCCCAACCCGTTCCGCGCAGAAGGGCGCGATTGTGATGGCCCCCTCGGCGATGGCATCGAGGATGGCCTGCTTGCCTAAAACGGACATGGGGCGCCATAGCGGCCTGAAACCGTAGTCGGCAGGGGGCCGAAGCTGGTCCAGCCCAGCCCCGGCCGGGCGCAGGACGTGGCCCGGCGGATCCTGGGGGAAGACGTGACCCAGGTCGCTACACCACCAACCCAAGGATCTGTCCCACAATCGCCATCACCTCCTCCAGTTGGGAGTCGTTCAGTCGCCCGATCGGATGGGGGCGAGCTCCCCTGGCGCGCCAGTCGAAGGATTTGAGCTGCTGGCAGAGCACATAACGGTGGGAACCCGGCCGATCGGGGATGGGGCCCAGATCCTCAGCAAGGGTGGAGCCACGGTTGTAAGCAGCTGTGGTCATCGCGCAGCCCACCACCAGGCCCACGGTGGAATGGAAGGAAGCGGTGGAGAGCACCGCAAAGGGATGGTGGTGCTTCATCTCGCGGCCGGCCTGGGGGTTGTGGTCGATCCAGATCACGTCGCCGCGATCGGGCAGCCAGCCTTGGACGCCGCGGCGGGGACTCACTCGATGACCTCAGCACCAACCGGAGGCAAGGCCATGGCCTCGGTGGGTTCACCAGCCATGGGCTCGTAGGCCTCAAGCCGTTCGGCCAGGGAGAGGCGATGCTGCACCGGCCGGATCATCACGCCTCCCTCCACAACGGAGAGTTCCACGACCTGATCCACTTGAAGCTGAGCCTCACGGGCAATGGAGGCGGGCAAGCGGATGCCGAGGCTGTTGCCCGAACGCGTCAAACGGATGGTGGGCAAGGTGCTCACCGGCAACGGCATCACCCGCTGCGAGAAGGGGAGCTACGCCCTGGTGGGCGGGGAGGAGCTGAGCGACGCCGAGCGCGACCAGCTGCTGAAGCTCTGCCGCCAGCGCCTCGATGCCTTCCGAGAGCAGCGCGGCGAAGCGGTGTTTGCCCACCGCAGCCGCCACCGCACGCCGATCAGCGGCTCGATCAAAGTCCGGGTTCACCGATGCGCCAGGGGCCGGTGCGAGTGCTGCGGGGCGGGCAGTTGCTCGGCAAATCCCGCACCAACGGGCCCTGGAGGTGGACCACATCGTGCCCAGGAACCAAGGCGGTTCCGACGACCTCAGCAACCTGCAGGCCCTCTGCTTCCGCTGCAATGCCGGCAAGCGCGATGCTGTTTGCCGACGCAAGAGGGCACCACCGACTTCCGCGATCTGCAGGCCAGCTACGCCCTGCACGAGGCAGGCTGTGTGTTCTGCGTGCTGGAGCTCATCACCGGGCGGATGGCGCGGCCAGAGATCAAAGTGCGATCAGATCCTGATCTCCAATCGCTCGGAGACTGCTCCTTGAAAGCGTCAACAGCGATTGGGTGCGACCCGATGCGGCAACAAACTCAACCTCGATATTTTCAGGATCATGAATAGCTACGATAGCACCGAGATCGCCCAACTGCAGATCAGAAGCAGGTATGTCGTGGGTGAGAGCAACCGTTTGGTGCAAGACGAACATGACTTACTCCGGAAATGCGGTGACGAGCCTTGGTTGACTGGAGTGATCGGGGATCAGCCAGACCGTTCTGAATGGACTGGCAGAACCATTCGGGCCCTTTAACGTAGCACTGATGACAACTTTCGTCCCATAGGCGCTGCTCTCGATCCTCTCAACCGTGCCAGTCTGTCCATGCTGGAGCAGATCATCCCGAAGACGTGTCCAGGATTCAGCGGTGTAACCAAGTGAGCGAAATACCCTGGCCTTGAAGCGACCGACAGGATACGTGGCTGACAGTAGGTAGTCGCAGATCTTGGCTTCTTCCACAAGTGCGTGGTCTGCATGGGGGAGCATTCGTGGGCCAGGGTGATCGCCAGGGGCTTCTCCCCTACAAGTGCCACCCCCGTCACGCCCCGCACCAGCCTTGGCCTGCCGGCGCCAGCATCCCCCATGCCCCCGCCCCCCTCCGCCACCTGCCAGCCCAGGCACAGGACGTGGCCCGCCAGCGCCTCGATTGCAACGCTGGCCGCAGAACCCTCACGCCTGGGTCCATAACCGGACTTCCACGTGCTGAGAGGCGGCATGGAAGTCCTGATCTGTTGTCAGCAGGGTCAGGTCGTAGCGCTGAGTGAGCTGAATGAGCAAGGCATCAATCGTGCCGATCTGGACACCCCGTCGGCGACAGACATTGCGGATGTCGGCGGCTGCGATGTGGTCAAGTTTGTCGGGCTGAAGACAGGCGAGCACGGAGAGGCGCTCCACGAGCTGGTCGCGGTTCCTGGGGCCGGCAAAACCCTGCAGCACCTCCTGAAGCACCAATCCCGTGGTGAACACCTGCTCGGCGCCCAGGAGAGCGCCGCGGAGTGCGCCCACCTCGGGCACCCCCGGCTGGCCATCACGGCGGAAAGCCAGCGACCAGACCGACGTATCGACCAGCAGGCTCACCGCTGGCGTTCCCGTTCGGCCTTGACGTCGTAGCCGGGGTCCCAGTCTAGCTTGCCGAAGAGCTCAGCCACCTGGCGCTGCTCCCGGCGTGCGATGAACTCCTGAAGTGCGCGGGTAACGGCAGCTTTCTTGGTGGGCTCACCGCTGACGCGGAAGGCGTGATCGAGCAGGTTCTGATCGAGAGCGAGATTCGTGGCCATGTGTGACCTCCTGGTGAGGCTTTTACACACTATGCCCTCCGCGCTGGCTGAGGGAACAGAACAAGACATGGCAGCAGGGCTTTCTCTCCACCAGTGCCACCCCCTGTCACACCCCGCACCAGCCCTGACCTACCAGCGCCTGCGCAGGACGTGGCCCGCCGGATCCTGGGGGGCGCATGGAGGGTAAGGTTCACCTTCAACAGCATCACCCGCTGCGAGCGGGGCACCTACGCCCTGGTGGGCGGCGAGCAGCTGAGCGACGCCGAGCGCGACGAGCTGCTGGCCCTGTGCCACAAGCGCCTCGACGCCTTCCGCCAGCAGCGCGGCGAGGAGGTGGACCACATCGTGCCCAGGAACCACGGCGGTTCCGACGACCTCAGCAACCTGCAGGCCCTCTGGCAACGCCGGCAAGCGCCGCCCAGCGCGAGGCGGGCTGTGTGTTCTGCGCGCTGGAGGGCAGCGGCCGGGTGCTGCTGGAGAACGAGCTGGCGCTGTGCATCGCCGATGCCTACCCGGTGACGCCGGGCCACAGCCTGGTGATCCCGCGGCTGGTGTCACGCAACCCCTCGAAAAAGGCGTCCAGCTCCTCCCGGAATCCAGGCTCCTGCAGCAGCGCATCCCTGCGGAACAGCTTGGCGCGCATAGGGCCCTCCCGCCGTGGTCGATATCGAAACTAGATCAGGTGGGCTGGTTCGGAGTGGAGTCTCCATGGTGGTGCTCACTTCGCCACGCTCATCGGGATGTTGGGGCTCTCCGGGTTCACATCCACGCTCTGCAGCTGGGGCCTCAGCACCAGGTCCATGTCGTCCATCGGGATCGCCCCGAGCAGCACCTCAGTGCCCAGCACCATCGCGCCGGTGAAGCAGCGGCGGTTGCGGAAGCGCACCTCCACCGGGCCCACGTAGGGCACCGTGCGCCGGTGGCCATCGGCCAGCACCACCTCGCGCCGGTCCAGTTCCGCCAGGCTCAGCTGGATCGCCAGGTGCTCCGGGATGCACAGGTGCACCGCCCCGCTGTCGGCCAGGGCCGATACCTCCAGCGGCGCCAGATCGGGCCGGGTGGGGTTGCAGAGGGAGAAGGTGCCGCGGATCAGACCTATGGCGCCAAGGGTGCCAGCCTCTGGCTTCATGCCGCCCAGATCTCCTCCAGCTCCAGCACCAACCCCGGCAATACATCACCGCCCTCCAGGCGCATGGCGTTCTCCAGCCGCTGTGGTTCCGGTGCCGCTCCAGCTTCGGGGCGGGCCGGCCAGATCTCCACGGCCCGCTGCTCTGGGAACAGCAGCCAGCCCAGCTGGGCGCCATTGGTTTGATAGAGCGCCATCTTGCGGCGCAGGGCTTCGGCGCCGCGGGGGCCTGCATCGCTGGCACTCGCCAGCTCAATCACCAGATCGGGGCAGAGGGGTGGGAACGTGCGGCGTTGCTCAGGAGACAGCGCCTGCCAGCGCTCCCGGCGCATCGCGGCGGCATCAGGGCTGAGCACCGAGCCGTCGGCGAGGCGAAAGCCCGTGGAGCTGTCGAACACCTCCCAGCATCCCCGCAGATCAGCCCAGGACTGGAGCCGGGTCAGCAGGCGTGTGTTGCGGCGACCGGTCTCGCCTCCGGTGGGGGTCATCGCGATCAGCTGGCCATCGGCCGTCAGTTCCAGCACCGCGTCTGGGTTGGCTTCGCAAACCAGTGCGAACTGCTCGGGCGTCAGCCGCAAATCGTGCGGCAGCAGCAAGGGCGCCAAGCCGGTAACGGCAGCTTCGGGCGCGGCTGGAGCGGCAGCAGGTGGAGCGAACGTCATCTCCCCTGGGTGACGGAAGCTCAGCTTAAGCCGGCTCACGCCGCCCACACCTCCCGCTGGAACTGCTGCAGCACGCCATCGAGCTCACCGCCGAACAGCTTGTTCAACCGCGGCCAGCCGCCGCCTTCGCGGCGGAACAGCAGGGCGTCGTCGTCGAGGGCTTCGCGATCCACGATCGTGATCGCCTTGGTCTGGTTGGCGATGCGTTGCAGCCAGTCGCGCTGCGGTTTGCTCCAGCTCCTGGAGGCCAGGATCCGCTGCAGCGCCTTCTCCACCCGCTGCTCGTAAGGCATCAATCGTGCCGATCTGGACACCCCGGCGGCACAGACGACCTCAGCAACCTGCAGGCCCTCTGCTTCCGCTGCAATGCCGGCAAGCGACGCCCTGCGCGAGGCGGGCTGTGTGTTCTGCGTGCTGGAGGGCAGCGGGCGGGTGCTGCTGGAGAACGAGCTGGCGCTGTGAGCCGCCGATGCCCATTCAGGTGCGCTGCTTCCAGCGCTGGGGATCCTGGCGGCCGTGCAGGGCGATCACGAGAATTTCAGTGCCCTGCTCGCGGAAATAGACGGCAAAGGGAAATCGACTCAGCACCACCCTGCGGATCTGACCGTGAATCAAGGGAAACGATTGGGGATTGAGGCGAATGCGCTCCACCGCAGCAGCAACGGTGTCGGCCAAGTCCTGGGCCAACGCCGATTCACGCTTCCGGCAGGAAGCGAACCAAGGGGAGCGTCATCCGAGGCCGAGCTGGCTGCGCACCTCATCCCAGGGCACTGCTGCGCCAGGGTTGGCGAGATGGGCCGTCCAGCGCCGATCCAGCTCAGCGCAGAGGGCAGAATCGGGCGGCATCGCCCCTTCCCGGGCCTCTTCATCGAGGCTGTCCCAGAGGGCGATCGCTAGGGCGAGCCGTTCGTTCTGGGGCAGCTGAAGCAGGTCAGACATCGGCGTCATCGCCACCAGGAACGGCTGAAAACCCAGCGTAGGCACTCTCCATGGCCGGCAAGGGGATGGGAGGGATGGAGGACATGGCAGCAAGGCTTCTCCCAACCAGTGCTACCCCCGTCTCACCCCCGCCAGGATGCCCCCATGCCCCCCCCGCCAACGGGAATGGCTAGATCCACCAGAATGGAGAGCATGAGCACCCCGGTTGCGCCGCCGATCGATGCGCGCCTGCAGGAGATGGCAGCGCTGATCCATGGCGTGATCCCGGGCTCAGAGGTTCGCCTGTTCGGATCCAGGGCCAAGGGCACCGCCGGTCCTGAGTCGGACGTCGATCTGCTGATCACTGCCCCGGATGCCTGGCTGGAAAGGCGTAACCGCTTCGAGGTGCTCAATCAGCTCTGGGGGCTGCTGGCGCGAGCGGATGTGTCGCTGGACCTGCTGCTGTACTCCGAGCGGGAGTGTGAGGAACGCCGCCAGTGGCGTAGCCACGTGATCGGCAGGGCGTTCCGGGAGGGGCGGTTGCTGGATGGTGCTCTCTGAGCCGGAAGGCCTGCTGGGGATCGCCATCGCCGATCTGGAGACTGCCGAGGCCTCCAGCGATCCGGCTGTGTTCCGAGAGGGAGCCTGGGGCTTCTGGTTGCAGCAGGCGGTGGAGAAGGCACTCAAGGCCTGGCTGCTGCAGCTCGGTGGCGATCCTCCACTCACCCATGACCTGCGCCGTCTGCTGTTGCTGCTGGAGGCCGAGGGGGTGGCCACGGCCCATCACGAGCCGCTGGCTCAACTCACCATCTATGCAGTGCAGTTCCGCTATGACGCCGATCCCGCTCCCCTGGGGCTGGATCGGGAGGCCTTCAACCGGCAGGTGAAGGAACTGATCCGCCGGGTGCAGGCACTGGTTGTGCCGGGTTCCGAAGCTGAGGGCTGAGGGCTCTGCCATGCCCCCGCCCCCTCCGCCACCTACCAGCCGCTGATGCTGTAGCCGCAGGCTTCCGCGGAGCGGTTGGAGCTGCTCGGCCACGGTGTTGCCTGGCAAAAGGCTGCCACGCCCCCGCGCAGGACGTGGCCCGCTGGATCCTGGGGGAAGACGTGACCCAGATCGATCACTACCCGAGCGCGTGAAACGCATGGTGGGCAAGGTGCTCACGGGCAACGGCATCACCCGCTGCGGGCGGGGAAGTTACGCCCTGGTGGGCGGCGAAGCGGTGTTTGCCCACCGCAGCCGCCACCGCACGCCGATCAGCGGCTCGATCAAAGTCCGGGTTCACCGATGCGCCAGGGGCCGGTGCGAGTGCTGCGGGGCGGGCAGTTGCTCGGCAAATCCCGCACCAACGGGCCCTGGAGGTGGACCACATCGTGCCCAGGAACCAAGGCGGTTCCGACGACCTCAGCAACCTGCAGGCCCTCTGCTTCCGCTGCAATGCCGGCAAGCGCGATGCTGTTTGCCGACGCAAGAGGGCACCACCGACTTCCGCGGCCTGCAGGTCAGCTACGCCAGGCGCGTGGCGGGCTGTGTGTCTGCGCGCTGGAGGGCAGCGGCCGGGTGCTGCTGGAGAACGAGCTGAGGTTCAGAGCCTGACAACCAATGCCTTCCAACTCAACTCAATGAGGACGTGGCTTTCGAACAGGTGGATCAGCTCCGGCAGAGCACGAAGCAGCAACGCAGTGAGATCCGGGTTGCCGATGTTGCCCGTGGCGACAATCAGGAGCCTGGCTGGAGTGCCGCGCAACAGATGACTGCGAACAAAATCAGCATCCTTGCTGAAGACAACCCGTTGATCACGATCCGCGATGGCGGAAATCACCTGATCGGAGCTGCGATTGCCTGCTGGTAGATCAAGGGTATGCAGAACGTCGCATCCCAATGCCTCAAGAGGCCGAACAAGAGATCGAGGCAGCTGGGCATCCAGCAGGATTCTCATGCAGAGAGAAGTTCAATGCGCTGAACTCGTGAAAGCTGAGTTGCGTACTCCAGCACTGCTGTGATGTCGGCAGACTCAAGGTCAGGGTAATCGGCAAGAATTTCCGACGCACTCATTCCCGCAGACAGCAATTCAAGTATCATCTCCACGGGATAACGCAACCCTCGGATCGTTGGCTTCCCGTGACAGATCTCAGGATCAATGGTGATGCGACCAAGCTGGTCTGTCATGACGGTTCCCTGGCTTCTCCAGCCTAAGCGGCACCGAGGCTCATGACGATCAACTGGATTTGGCGCTGACATCGGGGTCCTTGGTGGGTCTCCCCCTACAAGTGCCACCCCCCGTCACACCCCGCCAGGATGCCCCATGCCCTCGCCCCCCTCCGCCACCTACCAGCGCCTGCGGCTCTACATCGCCAAGCGCATGCGCATGAGCCCCATCGACCAACCGATGATGCTCATGGAGCTCCTCGGCCGCCGCAGCCCAGCCCCGGCGCAGGACGTGGCCCGGCGGATCCTGGGGGAAGACGTGACCCAGATCGATCACTACCCGAGCGCGTGAAACGCATGGTGGGCAAGGTGCTCACCGGCAGCGGCATCACCAGCTGCGGGCGGGGCGGCGACGCTCAACGGCTCGGTCAAAGACCGGGCTCACCGATGCACCAGATGCCGCTGCGCGTGGTTCCGGGCGAGTCGTGAATTCGTCAAAATGAGGCCTCATGGCCGGAGGAGTAGGCGGTTGAGTCGGTACAACGTGCTTGGATCTGCGGCTGAGTGTGAACCTGGCTCGAATGGCCTGGTTCTACGCAACCGACTGGGCACCAGCGATCCGGTGGTGATGGATGAATTGGAGCGAAACCAACTCCTTGATCTCTATCAGGCAACAATTGGGCAAGAGATTTCAACCAAACCTCTGAGAGCCTCAGATCTGCTCGGCTGGCACAGGGAGTGGCTGAGCACGATTTACGACTGGGCAGGTAAGGTTCGAACATTCAACCTCAGCAAACAAGGCTTTGCCTTCGCCAGCGCTCACTTGTTGCCTGAACTTCTCGCAGCCTTCGAAAGCGATGCACGCACTGGTCAGCGGGCTGACTGAGGTGCATCTGGAATTTGTGCTGATTCACCCCTTCCGTGAAGGCAATGGCCGCATCGCGCGGCTGCTGATGGATGTGATGGCTTGCCAAGCAGGCATCGGCCCTCTGGACTATTCAGCCTGGGACCAAGACCGCGAGACATACTTCGGGGCAATCCGCGCAGGAGCTGTGATGAACTCCGTCCCGATGGAGGAACAAATCAGGCAGGTGCTACCTGGCTGGCCTGCCGATCGGTGAGGGCACGCTCCAGTTCTGCGACGGACTGGCCCGTTTCGATGGCCGTCGAACTGGCTACGGCACGGATGATGCGCGCATCCATCGGCAGCGCATTCGCGATCTTCCGCAGGTGTTCAAGCTCCCGGTCGGAACTGGCCATTGACGAAGCGCTCACCTCCCCATTGTGCCAGCACTGGCCAAAGTCAGTGCCACCCCCGTCTCACCCCAGCCAGGATGCCCCCATGCCCCCGCCCCCCTCCGCCACCTACGAGCGCCTGCGGCAGTTCATCGCCGAACGCATGAAACGGATGGTGGGCAAGGTTCACCTTCAACAGCATCACCCGATGCGAGCGGGGCAGCTACGCACTGGTGGGCGGCGAGGAGCTGCTGGCGCTCTGCCGCCAGCGCCTCAATGCCTTCCGTGGGCTGCGCGCACAGAATGTCACCGACAGGGTCAGGAACCGTGAAGTGGCTTGACCCCAAAAGTTTGATCAGGCAGGCCAGGGCGTCTGATCACGCCATTGGCAAAGTCTTCTTCAGTGAGCTCCGGGATCTCTTCATATTCCTCGGGCTGAATCTCATGCGCATCAACGCGCTCTAGATCAGAGTGGATTTCCCGATGAGCGGAGGTGCGGGAGAAAACGACGTTGTTCTCGGTCATTGGCCTTACGCATGGAGATGATGTGCTTGATGCCGTTGCGCTCCGTATAGACCACGATCACAGCGCGACCTCGAAGCAATCCAAAACAAACAATCCTCTCCTCACCATAGTCTCTCCTGCGATCGGGGGCTTCGATGGTGGGACCAGCACAAACGCTCTCCGCATCGAGAAAGTCGAGGCCGCGCTCCTCAAGGGTGCGCAGCCGCTTGCGCGGATCAAAGCGGATCCTCATGCGGGGTGGCTTGGGCCGGGCAGGCAGCGTGACCACTCAGAGCGGATCAGCATGGCTATGAGGAAAGGTTGCAAGGGACAAGTTCCACCCCCTGTCACACCCCGGCGAGGATGCCCCCATGCCCCCGCCCCTCTCCGCCACCTACCAGCGCCTGCGGCTCTACATCGCCGAACGCATGCGCATGAGCCACGTGTACCAGCCGCTGATGCTGATGGAGCTGCTGGGCCGCCGCAGCCCCGCCCCCGCACAGGACGTGGCCCGCCGGATCCTGGGGGAAGACGTGACCCAGATCGACTACTACACCGAACGCGTCAAGCGCATGGTGGGCAAGGTGCTCACGGGCAACGGCATCACCCGCTGCGAGAAGGGCACCTACGCCCTGGTGGGCGGCGACGAGCTGAGCGACGCCGAGCGCGACCAGCTGCTGGAGCTCTGCCGCCAGCGCCTCGATGCCTTCCGCCAGCAGCGCGGCGAGGAGGTGTTTGCCCACCGCAGCCGCCACCGCACCCCGATCAGCGGCTCAATCAAATACCGGGTGCTCAGCCGCGCCAGGGGCCGCTGCGAGTGCTGCGGGGCACACGAGCACCAGCGGGCCCTGGAGGTGGACCACATCGTGCCAAAGAACCAGGGCGGTTCCGATGACCTCAGCAACCTGCAGGCCCTCTGCTTCCGCTGCAAAGCCGGCAAGCGCGACATCCCGCGAGGCGGGCTGTTTGTTCTGCGCGCTGGAGGGCAGCGGCCGGGTGCTGCTGGAAAACGAGCTGGCGCTGTGCATCGCCGATGCCTACCCGGTGACGCCGGGCCACCGCCTGGTGATCCCGCGGCGCCATGTAGCCGACGGGCTGGATCTGCACCAGCCGGAGTGGAACGCCGCGGTGGAGCTGGTTCATTCGATACAGAGGTGATGAGATCAGCCGGCGGGAATCTCATGCCATCGGACAACAACGTCGGATTGAACTTCTAGCACCCGATTAACCATGTCAGAGTCACGGCTCTGGTTGATCAGCTGCAAGGCTGACTCGACCCTGAGCCATTGCTCTTCCGCATTCAGACCAGCTTCCCTGAGAGCGATCACGCCTGGGTGAACGTCTATGGCGGCGGCCAATCGCATGAAATCCCCCACGTTCACCGTGACCACAATCTGATCCCGAGCCATTGCATGGGCGAAGACATCCTCATCCGCAGCGCCAGCAAGACCGACATGCACGGCAGCCTCTGCTGGAATTCCCATGTCACAGGCCCAACGGGCGAGACGAGGGCTGAGGTTTTCGTCGATCAACAGCCTCAAGGGATGGGCCTTCAGCCGCGCTGCAGGGTGAGAGGTTGGCGGGGACGGCCTGGAGGCTTCGGCAGGCGGACCTGGATCTGGGCGTAGTCGAGGGCCTGCCTGCTGAGCTGGGGAAAGTCGGCCTCCAGGTCGGTGCGGCTGACGCCGGAGCGCAGCTGCTCCACAACCACGGCGACTGGAATTCGGGTACCCCGAAACACAGGTTGCCCTGAGCAGATGGCTGGATTGCTCTCCACCAGGGCATGGGGCCGCCTGAGGAGCCGATAGCGATACCGGAGCTCCCGGCTCACGCTGCTGAGATCGAAGCTGAAGGACACCGCACCGGTCTTGCGCAGTTCACCGCGGCCACGGGACCATTCACCCAGAGCGACCTGACCCGGGGGTGAGTCCACAGGCAACCGCTGAGTCTTCTCGGTGAGGACACGGAACACCTGACGCTTCTGAACAGGCGAAAGCTGAAGGCCCTCGGCACTCAGGGCGCTGACCACCTGGAAGTAGAGCAGCTCACGAAAGCCCAGGCGCAGCGGTGCTGCGGAGGAATGCGATTCGGGCGGGGCCAGCACACGGCGGTATTCCTGACTCAGCAGACGGGCATCGGCTCCGAGCAGGGCGGCCCCTGTGGCGGCGGTGAGGGCTGGGGGCATCGCAGAAACCATGTTTCAGGCTGAACCATAGTAAGGGAGCTGAGGTTGGTGTCCTGGTGGACGGGGTGGGAGGCCATTGCCAAAAGGAGATGGTTCCTCAATGGGCAAGTGCCACCCCCCGTCACACCCCGCACAAGCCCTGACCTGCCAGCGCCTGCGCAAATACATCGCCGAACGCATGCGCATGAGCCACATCGACCAACCGCTGATGCTCATGGAGCTGCTGGGCCGCCGCAGCCCGGCCCCGGCGCAAGGTGCTCACCGGCAACGGCATCACCCGCTGCGAGAAGGGCAGCTACGCCCTGGTTGGCGGCGAGGAGGTATTTGCCCACAGGAGCCGCCACCGCACGCCGATCAGCGGCTCGATCAAATACCGGGTGCTCACCCGCGCCAGGGGCCGCTGCGAGTGCTGCGGCGCCCATGAACATCAGCGAGCCCTGGAGGTGGACCACATCGTGCCCAGGAACCAGGGCGGGTCCGACGACCTCAGCAACCTGCAGGCCCTCTGCTTCCGCTGCAATGCCGGCAAGCGTCAGCCTGCGCGAGGCGGGCTGTGTGTTCTGCGCGCTGGAGGGCAGCGGCCGGATGCTGCTGGAGAACGAACTGGCGCTGTGCATCGCCGATGCCGTCCCGGTAACGCCGGGCCACAGCCTGGTGATCCCCCGGCGTCATGGGGCCAACGGGCTGGCGCTGCACCAGCCGGAGTGGAACGCCGTGGTGGAGCTGCTGAAGCAGCGGCGGGAGCAGCTCAGTGCCCAGGACGCCACGATCAGCGGCTGGGCTGGTTCTTTGGGTGAAAACCGGGGGGTGAATTCAGGCGAGGCCGCCGGGCAGACGGTGTCTCATGCGCATTGGCATCTGCCCAGCGAGGAGGAGCAGGCACCGGCGACAGGCAAGCTTAACCTGCAATACAAGAGTAAACTCGTATAATCTTCCTAGGTTTCTGGGCGGCTCGGCATGGACCCCACCCGTAATCCCTTTTCCCCCGGTGCGGGTGCCCGGCCGCCTGAGCTGGCAGGCCGGGAGGCGATCGTGGCGTCGGCAACGATCGCCTTGCAGCGCATTGCCCGTGGGCGGCAGGAGAAAAGCCAGATGCTCCTGGGCCTGCGTGGCGTGGGCAAAACCGTGCTGCTCAACCGGATTGGGCAGATCGCAGAAGACATGGGGGCGATCGTGGTGACGCTTGAGGCTCCAGAAGGGCAGCGACTGGCGGCCTTTCTGGCCCCTGCCCTCAAGGCCGTGCTGCTGAAGCTCAGTCGAGTGGAGCAGGCTCGAGATCTTGCCCAACGGGCACTGGGAGCCTTGCGTGGCTTTGCCAGCGCCTTCACGGTGTCGATTGGAGAGATCGACGTGGCCATCGCACCGGAAACGGTGGCTGACAGCGGCAATCTTGAAGTGGATCTGCCCGAGCTGATGGCGTGTGTGGGCAAAGCAGCCCAGGCGGCCGGAAAAACCGTGGTGATTCTTCTTGATGAGGTGCAATATCTCTCCGAAGAAGATCTGCGCGGATTGATCGTGGCCATGCACAGGATTGCGCAACGGGGATGGCCCGTAATCCTGTTCGGTGCTGGCCTGCCTCAAGTCGCGGCGCTTGCCGGTGAAGCGAAGTCGTACGCCGAACGGTTGTTTGATTATCCAGCAGTGGGTCCGTTGCTGACTGATGCTGCCCGCTCGGCACTGCAGGAGCCCATTGAGGAAGAAGGCGAGGCAATCGACAACGAAGCGCTGAACAGGATCCTGGCGATCACGGAGGGCTACCCCTATTTTCTGCAGGAGTGGGGCAAGCATTCCTGGAACACCGCCAATCAATCGCCGATCCAGGCCAGCGATGTGGAGAAGGCCAGCACGTTGGCAACGGAGGCGCTGGACAGAAGCTTCTTCCGGGTGCGCTTTGATCGGCTCACACCACGGGAGCAGGACTACCTGCGCGCCATGGCTTCGCTGGGAGCAGGCCCCCATCGATCCGGCGATATCGCCGATGTGTTGGGAATCACCGTGCAGACCGCCGGCCCGTTGCGCAGCGGTCTGATCAAGAAGGGCATGATCTGGAGCCCTGCCCATGGGCAGACAGCCTTCACCGTGCCGATGTTTGACGCGTTCATGGTGCGAGCGATGCCGGAGTGGGGCAACAGCAACTGAGCTCAGTGAAACGCTGGGCCTGCTGCTGAAGCAGCGGCGGGAGCAGCTCAGCGCCGAGGACGTGTCGATCAGCGGTTGGAATGTGGGGTTGAATTCAGGGAAGGCGGCGGGGGTGACGGTGTTTCATGCGCATTGGCATCTGATTCCACCGCGGGAGGGGGATTGCGAAGAGCCGAGGGGAGGGGTGCGGGGGATGATTGCTGGGAGGCAGGGGTATTGAGTCCGAATTCTTTAACGCTGCCCTTGAGTGGCAGGCAGGGAGTCATGGATGCGAAGCAGAGTAGGTGTGGCGGCCTGTCCACTCGAAGGGCTTGTTGGGCTCAGTCTTCGGTCAGTGGCTGCTAGTAAAGCGAGACCGAATTTAGATCCCGATCATGCGAAGATTAACGCAGCCTTTATACATGTCTCTGCAGTCAACACTATTCATAGATCTTGCCTTAGCCTTTTCTCCATCCGAGAGCCGATCAGCGTCAGTTGTGTACAATGTTATCAATCGTGCTTCCTCCTTTATTCCACAAAAAATGCCAGTGAACTGATTGTCTAGATATCCATTTTTGAGATAGACACTTTCCTCTGAAATGCCATAGATGCTTTCAAGTTCACCCAGAATGATACCCTTGTAATTCTTTGGTATGCAGATTTTTTGCAGATAGAGGCTGTCGTCTCGGCTCTCATGGTATTCCCAAAGATCATAGCTCTCTGACGAATCATTATTCAGTGGAGCGTGGCCCCAAAGCATGAAGCAACCAGACTGCATTCTTAGTCGGGGATTTACAATATTTGTGCTTATAAAAGCCAGCTCTTGACAATTCATTGCGCTTTGTTCATATGCTGCAAACAATTGATACTTAGTGTGATCGCAAATAAAGATCGCGCCGTCGGAGTTTGCCTGATCCCTTGGGCTACATGCAAAAAATAATGATATTAGTATGTCAGCAGACCAGTCTAACAATCTTGTTGGTACTCCGTAATGCTGACATAGCATAAGCCATTCGAGATCGAATGATGTGTGCATAAGAGGTGGACAAGGCTGGAGTGGTTTCCTCTGAAGGATGTTCTTCTCATGCTCCACTGTTTGATAGCGCTGGAAGTCATAGCATCGATAGATTGACGGATGTAGAGGCCATGAGAAATTGGCCTGTCCTCGAAATCGAAGGGTGGTTTGATTTAATGATAATTCATATAGAAACGATAAGGCTTCAGAGGTTGCCTTGATTTCCATGCCCGTTGAATCTCCTTTGTGTGTGTGTGTGTGTAGTCCAGAGAAAGCAAGCTTAGTGCTGCCCAACGCTCCAGATCAGAAGCGGTTAATGTTCTTATGGTACTACAGGCACAATCCGCGCCCGCCTTCTGCATCTGGTTGTTATACGGATTAAGTGTTTAATGAATGAAATTCCGACAAGAGATACCATGCATATTGTCTTTGCTGTTAATGATGAGCTTTTTGAAAATCAGACCGTTATAATAACATAAAAACTTAGAGCATATTAATCAAGGCATTCAGGTGACTCATGAAGCCATTTGTGACCACATTAAGTTTTAGCAGAAGGCCTAAGCTCTAGCCCTTCGTTCTTGCAAAATGCGCGAAACTCAGGAGAGAAGGTTTCACATTCAAATCCTCCCTCCCTAATAAAGCGCTTCTGCATGTGTAGCATCCATCTCATGGTAGAACGCCACGCTGGGGATTGATGAGATATTTCGAATAGAGCCTCGGTGATCGCCATTTTGCAATTTCCAAACCAAAGGCCCGTATTTAGTCTTACAACGCTATTCGTTAATTGTTTATCTATAGAAGGGTTATTTGCCAATTCGATGGCCAGCTTATGCTGATCAATGTTTAACTGATTGAATTTTAACAAGAGTTCCACCGATTGCGACTCTCGTGTAGACTTCTGAGTAAGTTGAAACTGACGAGAACTTACCGTCAAAGCTAAAATAGCTGCAATACTCGCAGCTATTGTCGAAAGGTCTGAGAAAGAGGAGAGGCTGAAGTTGCTCATTTAAATTCTTTATTCATTGAATGGGCTGCGTTGGCCTTCATCATTCACTGTACTGCTACGCCCGTATAACGCCCCAGATCAGAAGCGGGCAGAGATCTCAGCAAAGAACCCAGCCTCAGCTCCCGTCTTCTGTATCTGGATGTTAGCTGTCCTCAAGGTGCATAGTGGCATGATCATCAATTTCATGGGTCGGCTGGATGACCAGACTAAATGCCTTCTTGCCCATCAATCTCTGGCTAATACCCGCTAATTCTGGCATGATGTGAACATAACAGATTTCAGGGCAATCTGAGAAATGTATCTTCGACTTGAAAATGCCGAGCTTCTCAAGAGGCGTGCCTCTGCAGAGACAGAGCAAGCCATTTTGAGCCACAAGGATTTTCTTGATTCTCTTCAGAGCGACTCGGATTGGGCTTTTGTTATAAAGATACATGCCTTTCTCGAGGCTCTCATAACTTCTTTAATATCTACTTATTCAGGAGCCTTTCGGCTGGGCAATATTGCATCGCGTTTGCCAATGAATTCTTCAGACGGCATCAGCAAGCTTGAGCTAGTGAAAGCGAATTCTCTTCTTAGCCTGGAGCAAATGCGCTTCATTAAAAAGCTCGGAGAGGTCAGGAATCAATTGGCCCACGAAGTTAGCCTGGTAGATTCTTTCTCATTTGCAGAGTATATCTCAATACTTGATAGCAATCAATTAAAGAATTGGCAGCGCGATTTGACTTTCTTTCTGATTGAGGATGATGGCAGGAACCACTCGAGCCTGGCAGTTTCCGATCCTCGGTTGGCTATCACGGAGGCGCTGCTTGACCTAATCTGCCACATTGAGACCTCTAAGGTGGTCAGAGATATTGATTCAGAAAGTCAAAATGTCATGAGGCTAGATACCAAGGAGTTAGTGGACTCTATGGCTGAAAAGCTCGGCGTTGAGGTGGCTTCATCAACGCATTCCTTTGAGCTTGGCGGGCAGAGCTAACACTTTATTGGCTGGTTCCGAGAACCAGAGCCTACCGGCCGTTCCCTTCCGAGAACCACTGGCGGATCCAGTGGGCCATCCCTTGCAACTCCTTGTGCCGCAACGGTTCTTCCAGAACTCCTGACTAAGGTAGCTGTGGTTCACGAGTCCGAGAACCAACTGTTCGGCCGGTTACAGAATGTTGGCCGGGGTTTACCCCTGAGCGGTCTGGGGTTGAGCCCAAGCGTGTAGAACATGGTGGTGCTTATAGCCTTGTGGCCGAGTAGATCCTGAATGGTGCGGATGAGCTGCCCCGGTTCCAGCAGGTGTTCAGCGCTATCTGGCCGGCTCGTCATATTCAGACGCTACTGCTGGGGGAACACCCATGGCCAGGCCAGCCGATGCTCCTGCCGTGCTGGCTGAGGAAGGGCTTCCCCTCAAAGTGGCGCCATGGGCCCGTCATCCCACCGCCTCCAGCAACACCTGACCATTGGCCTGCACTTCGCGAGCTGTGCCCTTCTCCAATTCCCGAAACAGCTGCTGCTCAAACCGCTCCGGCTCCAGCTCGGAAACGGCCAATAAGGCCCGCTCACTGAGAGCACCGCACTCCCGCAGAAGCTGGGTCAGCAGATCAGGAGGGAGGGGTTCGGATGGGGCTGGGGCGGCATTGCGATCAACCGGTGCCGGGTTGGCTGCAGCCTTGGGGCGCCCACGCCGCGAGGGTTTGCCCGCACCAGCCTCCGCCTGACGGGCCGCCCGAATCCGCTCGAGCAGCACGCTTGCCGGTTCGTCGCCCGGATCCTGGGGCACCAGCTCGCCGCGGAACGCCTTGGCCAGCAACGCTGGGGTGAGGCGATCGACGACCTTGCGGGCGGCATGAAGGCGGGCTTCGAGTTGGTCGGCGAGGGTGAAGAGGTGCTGGGCGCAGCGGATGATTTCATCCTGCTCTTCAAGCGCCGGCAGCCCCAATTGAAGCCCTGATAAGAACTTGGAGTTGATATTGTTGACACCACTTGTTGAACGGGCTGCAAGTTCAATGCATCGCCGCGTACCTGGAGACAAAAGAACCAGTAGTAGATAGCCAGGGAAGACAACTTGTTGCCTTGGCCTTAATCTGATCAAATAACCTGCAAACAGCAAGCCCTCGTGCGCATCTGTTGCCAAGGCAGTTCTGCCGACCAAGTCAAGACTGCCATTGGATCTGATAACAAGCAGATCACCCGATCGAATTGCCAGTTTGTCGATTTCCTTCTGGTCAAAGTCGGCGTATTTTAGATCTTCTAGGCTGATCGATCCTTCAAGGATATTGGGAATCCTAAGAACGGGCTTTCCGCAAATCTCATAAGTGCATTTCTGCGCTGTCCCATAGCGTATGTCCGAAAGGAGATTGCCAAGGGGCTGCTCATCCCACGAGTCACATATTCCCCTCCCCTCCCGCCACTCCCGCGTCAGCTCCCCCGAGGTGGCCGCCGCCAACACGGCCTGGCGAAAGCGCTTGAGCAGGTCCGCCACGCCATCGAGCCGCTGGCGGCAGGCGTCGACGGCGGCGAGGGTGGCGTCGAGCTTGGCAGCGATGCGGCGTTGTTCGTTGATGGGGGAAACAGGGACTTCAAGATCAAGGATCTGCTGCTTGGTCAGAGCCTGACGAGTGACACCATAATTTTTATCGAAAATCAGAGACTGGATCTCGGGTGAGGACAAATAGCTCGACAAGTATTTTGGCTCGATACATGGGAGCGCGCGAATGATGCATACGTGTTGATTCACCCGTGCTCCAGAGGCCCACTCTGGGGCGATAGTCACCCGTCCAATAGAGGCACCAGTAATGTTAAGTAAAACGTCGTTGGCGTGAACTTCCGCAGAGGCCAGCGCATCCGCCTGGTCGTCGTCAATAAAAGCAAGGCCATCAAGCTTAAAGCCAAAGAACACAATGTTTGTAGACCGGATAAGAGGGGTGCCCTCGGGCTTGTAAGCAGATTGGCCACCTCTTGGTGTCGCTCCGCTCCCGACCTTCTCGGCTAAATCGGCAATTTTGAATGTCTCCCACCCCACCGGCAACTCCCGCTCCTCCATCACACCAGTTCCTCCACCTCTTCCCCCAGCTCCCGCAAGATCGCCCGCAGATCCGCCAACGCCCCCTCCAGCTCATCCATCGCCTCCCGAGCCAGCTCAGCCGGCTCCGGCAGCTCAGAAGCATCCTCAGCCGAGTCATCCCGCAACCAGGCCAGATCCAGGCTGTCGCCCCGCGCTGTGATCGCCTCACGGCTGAAGCATTGCCAACGCCCCTCCGGCCCTGTGGCCGTGCGGGGCGCCTTGCCGTGGGGATCAGCGCCATAGGCCGCCTCAAACTCCGCAAAGTGCTCCCGCGTCAGCGGCGTGCGCTTGCCGAAGGCGGGCATGTTGGCCCGCATGTCGTACACCCACACCTCCTGGGTGTTGTCTCTGTCGCTGGCGCCGCGGGTGAAGAACAGCACGTTGGTCTTCACGCCCTGGGCGTAGAAGATGCCGGTGGGCAGGCGCAGGATCGTGTGCAGGTTGCACTTGTGCATCAGGTCCTCGCGGATCTGTTTGCCCACGTTGCCCTCAAACAGCACGTTGTCGGGCAGCACCACCGCCGCTCGGCCGCCGGGCCTGAGCGCCCTGTAGATGTGCTGCAGGAAGCAGAACTGCTTGTTGCTGGTGGGGAAGGTGAAATCCTTGCGGGTCGGCAGGCCGCCGCCCTTCTTGGTGCCAAACGGTGGGTTGGTGAGGATCAGGGTTGCCGCTGGCAGCTGTTGCCCGTCGCCGCTGAGCGTGTCGCCATACCAGATGCCGCATTCGCCCGGCCGGGAATCCAGCCCGTGCAGCATCAGGTTCATCAACGCCAGGCGGTGCGTGTCCTGCACATGCTCCATGCCGTAGAACGTGCGGCGGTAGAACTTCTGTTACTGCTGCTCCGTCAGCTCGCTGATGTCGTGGTGCTCACGGATCCAGTGCAGCGCCGCAATCGGGAAGCCACCGGTGCCCGCCGCAGGATCCTGGATCACATCCTCGATCGTGGGCTGCATCACGGCCACCATCGAATCAATCAGCGGCCGGGGTGTGAAATACTGGCCAGCTCCGGATTTCTTCTCCTCGGCATTCTTCTGCAGCAACCCCTCATACAGATCGCCCAATCCCTCCTGACGGGCGCTGTACCAATCGAGCTTGTCGATCTCGCTTACCAGCTTGTTGAGCGTGGTGGGCTTCTTGATGAACGAACTGGCATTGGCGTAGATCTCCTGCACCAGCGCGGAAGCGCCACTGCCGCTGCTGCCCAGCTCCAGCAGCATCAGCTTGTAGTGCTCCAGCTGCTTCACGCCCTGCAGGGTTTCCAGCGCACTCCAGCGCCATTCCTCGGGGATGCCCTGCTCCTGACCGGTTTCCTGGGCCATCTTCAGGAACAGCAGATAGGTGAGCTCGCTCACGTACTGGTGGTACGTCACCCCGTCGTCCTTGAGGACGTTGCAGAGGTTCCAGAGCTTGCCAACGATGTCGTGGGTGGTGCTCACTTCGCCAGGCTCAGCGGGATCGCCAGGTGCTCCGGGATGCACAGATGCACCGCCCCGCTATCCGCCAGGGCCGACACCTCAAGCGGCGCCAGATCCGGCCGTGTGGGGTTGCTGAGCGAAAAGGTGCCGCGGATCAGTCGCATGGCGGCAGGTTAGCCAGCCCAGATCTCCTCCAGCTCCAGCACCAATCCCGGCAACACATCACCGCCCTCCAGGCGCAGGACATTCTCCAGCCGCTGCGGTGCCGTTGCCACGCCGGCTGCGGGGCGGGCCAGCCAGATCTCCGCGGCCCGCTGCTCTGGGAACAGCAGCCAGCCCAGCTGGGCGCCATTGGCTTGGTAGAGCGCCATCTTGCGCCGCAGGGCATCGGCGCCGCGGGGGCCTGAATCACTGGCACTCGCCAGCTCGATCACCAGATCGGGGCAGAGGGGTGGGAAGGTGCGACGTTGCTCTGGGCTCAACGCCTGCCAGCGCTCCTGTTTCACCACGGCCAGATCGGGGCTGAGCACCGAACCGTCGGCGAGGCGGAACCCGGTTGAGCTGTCGAACAACGTCCAGCTGCCGTGGCTACGGGCCCAATGGGAAAGCTGATAAGCGAGGTTGATGTTGCGAGCGCCGGTCTCGCCGCCGGTGGGGGTCATTGTGATCAGCTGGCCATTGGCTGCCAGTTCCAGTACCGCGTCGGGGTTGGCCTCGCACACCAGGGCGAACTGCTCTGGAGTCAGCCGCAGATCCTGCGGCAGCAGTAGCGGGGCCAGAGCGGTGTCTGCAGCCTCGGGCGCGGTTGGAGCGGCAACAGGTGGAGCGATTGTCATCTCCCCTGGGTGACGGAGGCTCAGCTTAAGCCGGCTTGCAGGGGCTGAGGGCCCACTCACGCCGCCCAGACCTCCCGCTGGAACTGCTGCAGCACGCCATCGAGCTCGCCGCCGAACAGCTTGTTGAGGCGCGGCCAGCCGCCGCCTTCGCGGCGGAACAGCAGGGCGTCGTCGTCGAGGGCTTCGCGATCCACGATCGTGATCGCCTTGGTCTGGTTGGCGATGCGTTGCAGCCAGTCGCGCTGCGGTTTGCTCCAGCTCCTGGAGGCCAGGATCCGCTGCAGCGCCTTCTCCACCCGCTGCTCGTAGGGCACCAGCGGATCACCCAGGGCCGCCTGGCGGATCCAGCCCATGATCGAGGCGGCCATCTCCTGGTTGGTGGTTTCACGCCAAGCGGTGGCCAGGGTGGTTTCGCTGTAGCCGCGCTGATCCAGTGCCAGCCGCAGCTCGCGCAGATCCTTGCGGCTCAGCTCCCACGGTCTGGTGAGCACCAGCGTGAGGGCGGGCAGGTCGTTGCCGGGATCGCGCACGAAGGCACTGAAGCCCTCCAGGTAGTCCTCCGGACGCTGGGCATCGCCGTAGCCCCGTTCGATGCTACGCAGTTCGTCGTCGTGATCCGACAGAAAGCGCGGTTCCGCGCGCACCTCCCATTGCGCATCCAGCAGCTCGCCCAGCCCCTCGATTCGGCCCAGCCAGGCTCTGGCTTCCGGCTCCGGCAGCTGTTGCAGGCATTCAATGAAGGCTTCGGGATTCTCACCGCTCAGCAGCCGGAAGCGGGCCTCGGCATTTTCGCTCAGATGCCGCTGCTTGCGCCGCAATTTGGCAATCAGCTGCTCACGCACCAGCTGCCAGTCCTCGCCTTCGGTGCTCTGCATCTCCTCCAGCAGCTGCGAGAAGGGGATCGTCGGGTTCACCACCACCGGCTTCATCTCGGTGAAGCTCTGCAGCGCGTCGTACAGGCCCACGGCATCGAAGATGCGGAAGCTGTCTTTGCCGATCGCGTCGCACAGTCGCGTGGCACGGCCGATCATCTGGTCATACAAGATGCGGCTGTTCACGCGGCGCAGAAACACGATGTTGCAGATCTCCGGTACATCCACACCGGTGGTGAGCAGATCCACGGTGACTGCCACATTGGGAAACGCCTCATTCTTGAAGCGCCGGATCAGCTGCGCGGGCTTGTCGCTCTCGCCGGTGATCTTGGCCACCGCTTCATTCGGCACCTCGCCATAGCGCCGTTGAAACGCCTCCCTGAGCAGCAGCACCACCAGATCGGCGTGTTCATTGCGAACACAGAAGATCAGGGTTTTGAACGGGGAAAACGGATCGAGCTCATCGGCCAGCGCCTCACACACCACGCGGTTGAAGGCTTCGGTGATCACCTCGCGGTTGAAGGCCTCCACATCGAACGTCAGCTCATCTGGGGTGGTGAACAGATCCAGCTGGCCCGTGCGCGGATCGAGGATCTGCACCGCATCGCCCGCCTCCCAGCGGATGCCTTCGCTGGAGAGCCTGGTGTGGATGCGCAGCGGCGGTTCATGGTCCACCAGGTAGCCATCCACCACCGCCTCGCGGTAGCTGTACACAAACACCGGCCGGCCAAAGATCTGCACCGTGTGCAGCGCCGGCGTGGCAGTGAGGGCCACCTTCACGGCCGCAAACATCTCCAGCACACGCCGGTATTTCGAGACGTAGTCGTTGAAATCACGGAAGCGCAGCTCGCGCTCGCTCAGCTCCCGATCCAGCAGGTAGCCGCGGTGGCATTCATCCACCACGATCAGGTCGTAGCTGTCCACCGTGGGGCGGCCCTCCTCATCCCCCAGCAACAGCCGCTGCGCCATTGCCTGCACGGTGGCGATGTGCACGCGAGTGTCGCCCTCCAGCTCCCGCTCACCCAGCTCCTTGATGCCGAAGATCTCGGCAAAGCGCTGGGTGCTCTCCACCTTCGTTTCCTTGAAGGCATCGCCTGCCTGGATGCCCAGCTCTTCGCGGTCCACCAGGAACAGCACCCGCCGGAAGCGGCCGGTTTTCAGGGCCCGGTAGATCAGGGCCACGGCGGTTTTGGTCTTGCCGGTGCCGGTGGCGCAGGCCAGCAGGATCTCCCGTTGCCCCGCGGCAACCGCTGCCTCCACCGCTTCGATCGCCCGGCGTTGGTAAGGCCGCAGCGGGAAGCCAAACGTGAAGGCTTCGCGGCGCAGCTTCGCTTCGGCGTCGTCGATGTCCTGCCGGGCCAGCTGGCGCAATCCCTCCGGCGAATACCAGCCCTCCAGGGGCATCGCCAGGTTGGTCGCCCGGCGTAGATCCCGGAACCAGATGCCGCTGGCGGTGCGCAGCTGCTGCAGGAAGGGCCGGCCGTTGCAGGAGAAGGCAAACGGCAGCTGGAATTCCCCCTCCGCGCCCCAGCCGGTGCCGCTCAGCTCCGATTCCACGCCCGGCTGGAAGTCGCGGCTGTAGCGCTCAGCCTGCGGCAGCACTCCTGCCACATCCTTGTTCGCCCGTTTCGCCTCCACCGCCGCCACCGGTGTCAGCCCCACGAACAGCACGTAGTCGGCCGGGCCGCTGCGGGTGGGCCATTCGGCGATCGCCAGGTTGCGGTGCTTCTCGGGCCGGGCGCCCTGGCTGTAGCGCAGCACTGCGCTGTCGGCCTCCCAGCCGGCCTGGCGCAGCTGCCCATCGATCAGCAGGCGGGTGGCGGCCTCACCGAGATCGATGCCGGTGGCGGCCTGCCGTGCCGCCTGTCGCAACGCCGCCAACGACCGGGCGCCCTGGCCCTGGGCCTGGTGCTGCAGCTCCGTGAGCCTGGCCGCCAGCGCAGCTTTGTCGGCTTCGGCTGCGGTGGCCAAGGCTTCCCACTCCTGTTGCTCCTGCAACGCATCACGCAGCTGAGCCTCCGTGTGCGCCAGCTGCTCGGCCGCCAGGCCTTCGGCGTTCTGAAAAGCGGCCAGAGCTTCGCGCAGCCCCTGCAGCTCCTCGGCCAGGTCCGGATCCACGGCCGGCGGCTGTTGGGGTGGCTGAAACGGTCCGCTGCGGAACTGTGGATCGCCGAAGGTGCGGTGAAACCACACCCCCAGCTGCCAGGCCACCCGCAGGATCTTCAGGGCCGTGGCGTGGTCACCCTGCAGGTCGTGCGTGGCGAGATTGCCCTTGCGGCGCAGGCCATGGAACAGCTCAGCCACCTCCCGCTCCAGCACCCCGTCGCTCTCCAGGCGCCGCAGCAACTGCTGTTGCGTTTCCTCCTGCCGCAGCTCCACGCCAAAGCGTGAGGCCACATGCTGGGCGAGCCATTCCCCCAGCTGCCGCAGCTTCAGCAGGGCCGTGTTGGGGTCATCGGGGAAATAGCGCTCCGCCAGAGAACCCAACCGGAACAGCTGCTCGTCGTAGGGGCGGAGGTGGGCGAAGTTGGGGCTCACGACAAGGCCCGCAACTGCCGCACCAGGGCGATCAGTTCCTTCTTCGTGAAGCTCTCCAGGGGCGGTGGCGGCGGCGTCACACCATGGTCTTCAAGCACCCTGGCCAGGGCATCCTTCGGCAGCTTCGAGTAGCCCTTGATGCCGTGCTCCTTGCACAACCGCTTCAGGCTCACCAGCGATTGCTTCAGAAAACTACCTTTGCCCAGCAGGGCTTTCGAGGTTGGTGATCCTGCATTCTCACCATCCTGCAGGGTCTGCAGGGCCGTTCCTGAGCGCTGCAGGTGCTCACCCACGCGGCGATACACCCTGGCATCGGTGCCCGCGAGCTCCCTGTTGGTCTGCTCGAGAAGATCGGCGATCGATGGGCTCGTGCTCATCAGCGCCCTCCCAGCTGAGCCGAGGAGCCCACCTCCTGCGCCGCTTCAGCCGCAAGCGCGGCAGCTCTGGCTTTCACCGTGCGCCAGCGTTTCGCCTGTTGAACCAGCCGGCGGAACATCTCCACCAGCCAGAAGCCACTCTGCTGTTCGCTTTCATCGATCAGCCCCACCATGGCGTCGCCTGTTTCCTCCAACTCCCGGATCACACCGCCAAGCCTGGCGTTGAGGGCATGGAGGCGCGCCTTGGTGCGGGCCTCATCGGCCAGATCCGCCTCCAGCTCCACCAGCTCCCGCTGCAACTCGGCGATCACCACCCCCCGCCGGTCGCTCAGGGCCTTGAGGGCGCCACGGGAACGGTTGGCAGACACCAGGGCGGCACGACACTCCTGATAGGTGGCCTCCAATGCCTCTGGCTCTGGGGACGGAGGGAAGTCGGCGGCAGGGCGGAGCGGCATATCGATAAAAACGGTCTGAGCCCAGGATTACGTAATGCGGGCCAATTCCCCAGCAATTCTGGCTTATTCAAGGGGCCACCAAGGTGATACCACTGGTTCTATGCAGTTCGTGCATCGATTCCGCCCGCCTGCAGGAGCTGGCGGGATTCACTTCACCCTCGTGGGTACTTCGTCTCCCCTGGCCCATCGCATAGGTGGATGGCCCCAGCAGTGCTAGCACTGCTATAGCCCCCTGCTGGTGCCCCAGCCATGCCCCCGCAGGACCTCCCACCCGGCCTCTACGACCATCCCCTCAGTGCAGCGATCCATCAGTCCCTCGCCAGCACGCCGGACTCCCTGCACCAGCTTCAGCCCCTCGACCCCGCCGAAGCCCCCCAGCGCCTGGCCCGCTACCTCCGCCAGCTGAGCGAAACCGCCCTGGCCTCGTTGCCCGAAGCCCAGCGGCAGCAACAGCAGCTGGCCCTGATGAACCAGATCTTGGCCTTGCTCCAGCAGCAAGCTCCCAACGCCATCAGCACTGGCGACCAGCTCCACCCCAGCGCCAGGCTTTTGCAGGAGCTGCGGGCCACGCCCCTACTCCCCAACGAAACACCGCTGGCCCGCCCCCTGATCCCCCTGGCCGACGGCACCCTGCTGATCAATGCCCCCAGTGAGCCCAGCGTCGGCCTGGCCCTGCAGGCGGAATGTCCCTCCGCCGATCGGATCGATCTGCTCTGCGCCTTCATCAAGTGGAGCGGCCTGCGGCTGTTGCAGGAGCAGCTGAGTGCCCACCTCAGCGCCGGCCGCCCCCTGCGCGTGCTCACCACCGTCTACATGGGTGCCACCGATCGCAAGGCGCTCGACTGGCTGGTGGCCCGCGGGGCCCAGGTGCGCGTCAGCACCGACACGCGCCGCACCCGCCTCCATGCCAAGGCCTGGTTGTTTCACCGAGCCAGCGGCACCAGCACCGCCTACATCGGCTCGTCGAATCTCTCCTCGGCCGCCCTGCTCGACGGGTTGGAGTGGAACGTGCGCCTGGCGGCCCTGGAAACGCCGGCGATGCTGGCCAAGTTCCAGTCCACCTTCGACGCCTACTGGGAGGAAGGCGAGTTCGAGTCCTACGCCGCCACCCCAGAAGAGCAGGCCCGCTTCGACCACCACCTCGCCTGCGCCCGGGGCGACGACGACGCCAGCAGCAGCGCTCCGATCGCCTGGTTCAACCTGCGGCCCTACGCCTACCAGCGCGAGATGCTCGATGCCCTGGCGGCCGAGCGCTCGCTCCACCACCGCTGGCACAACCTGGTGGTGGCCGCCACGGGTACGGGCAAAACCGTGCTTGCCGCCTTCGATGTGGCCCGGCTGCACGCCGACTTCCCGGAGCAGTTCCCCTCGCCCGAGCCGCCGCCACTGCTGCTGATCGCCCACCGCAAGGAGATCCTGCAGCAGGCCCTGGCCACCTTCCGCCAGGTGCTGCGCGATCCCTCCTTCGGCGAGCTCTACGTGGATGGTGAGGTGCCCAGCCAGTGGCGCCATGTGTTCGCCTCGGTGCAGTCCCTCGCCCAGCGCGATCTGGCCGAGATCCCCGCCGACCGATTCGACGTCGTGATCGTGGACGAGTTCCACCACGCCGCCGCCTCCAGCTACCGCCGCTGGCTCGATCACCTCCGCCCCCAGCTGCTGCTCGGCCTCACCGCCACCCCCGAACGCGCCGACGGGCTCGACATCCTCCACTGGTTCGGCGGCCGCATCGCCTCCGAACTCCGCCTCTGGAGCGCCCTCGATCAGGGCCTGCTCGCCCCCTTCCACTACTTCGCCGTGGCCGACGCCACCGACCTCTCCGCCCTGGAGTGGCGCCGCGGCGGCTACGTGCCTGCCGAGCTCGACAAGCTCTACACCGGCGATCACCGCCGCGTGGACCTGATCCTCCAGCAGCTGCACGACAAACTCGCCGATCCGGCCCGCATGCGCGCCCTGGGCTTCTGCGTGAGCGTGGAGCACGCCCGCTTCATGGCCGAGCGCTTCCGCGCTGCCGGCTTCGCCGCCGAAGCTCTCGACGCCTCCACCCCCGCCGATCTGCGCCACGAGGCCCTACGCCGCCTGCAGGCCGGTGAGCTGCAGATCCTCTTCGCCGTCGACCTGTTCAACGAAGGTCTCGACATCCCATCCATCGACACCGTGCTGCTGCTCCGCCCCACCGAGAGCGCCGTGGTGTTCCTGCAGCAGCTGGGCCGGGGCCTGCGCCTCTCCCCCGACACCGGCAAGAGCTGCCTCACCGTGTTGGATTTCATCGGCCAGCAGCACCGCCGCTTCCGCTTCGACCTGCGCTACCGCGCCCTGCTCGGCTCCAGTCGCCGCCAGCTGCAGGAGCAGCTCACGCAGGGGTTCCCGTTCCTGCCGCCCGGTTGCCGGCTGGTGCTTGATCGGGTGGCGAGTGAGCGGGTGCTTTCCAACTTGCGCCACTGCCTGCCCGCGCGCCGGCCCAAGCTGCTGGAGGAGCTGCGCGGCCTGGCCGCTGAGGGGGTGCTCACACCCACCAGCGACCTGGCCGAGTGGCTCGAAGCCCTGGCCATGGACCCCGCCGACTTCTACGGCATCCGCGGCGTCTCCTTCACCGCCCTGCGCCGCGAGCTGGGCTGGCTCGGCGATGCGCCCCACCCGGAGGAGGAGCGGCTCAGCCGCGCCCTCGGCTCCGCGCTGCTGCATGGCGATGATCCCGATCGCCTGCGCGCCCTCGCCGCCGCCCTGCGCGCTCCCGCCCCGCCGGAGCTGCAGACCCTGGGCGAACGCGAGCGGCGTGCCTGGTTGATGCTCACCGCCCAGCTGTTTGGCACCGGCCGCCAGTGGCGACCACTGGACGACGCCCTGGACGTGCTCTGGCAGGTCGGCGCCTGGCGCCAGGAACTGCGCCAGCTGCTGGAGCTGCTGGCCGCCCGTGCCGATCGCCGCCTCCACCCCCTGCCCTGGGCGCTGCCGGTGCCGCTGCGCGTGCACGGCCATTACAGCCGCGCCGAAATCGAAGCGGCCTTCGGTGTGCTCACCGATCACGCCCCCTGGATCCACCGCGAAGGCGTGCTCTGGCACGAACCCAGCCAGTGCGACCTGCTGTTCGTGACCCTCAGGAAGAGCGAAGCCCTCTTCTCCCCCACCACCCGCTACCGCGACCTGGCCCTCGGGCCGTCCCTGTTCCACTGGGAGAGCCAGAGCACCACCACAGCTGCTTCCGCCACCGGGCAGCGGTATATCCACCACCAGGCGCGGGGGTCGCGGGTGCTGCTGTTCGTGCGGGAGCAGCGCAAGCAGGGCGGCGTCACCGAGCCGTTCGTGTGCCTGGGGTTCGCGCGGTACGAGAGCCATGAGGGCGAGCGGATCTGGGTTGTCCAAGAGTGGCGATCCGCTGGCGGCTGGAGCGGGAGATCCCGGCGGGGTGGATGCCAGGCTGTTGCTTGGCATAGCGGCGGGGTTGGCGGTTTAGCGTTCGATCAAGCTGGTAAGAGCACTCCTGCCTGGAACACCCATGCGCCTTGCCGAGCTGCAGCAACTGGCCCCTCAGCTCCATGAGCTGCTGGCAAGCCATGGTGCAAGCAATCCGGCGGTGTTCGGCTCCGTGGCGCGGGATCAGGCTTCGCCTAGCAGCGATGTGGATCTGCTCGTCGACCTTCCGGACGGAACAAGTTTGTTCGACCGTGTCGAGCTGAAATATGCACTGGAGGATCTGCTGATGACCCGCGTCGATCTGATCCGTCGCCGTAACCTCAAGCCCGGTCTTCGAGCCACCGTAGAAGCTGAAGCCATCCCCCTGTGATGGACCCGAATGATCGTCAGGCGCTGATCGACATCCATGGCGTCTTGGATCGTGCACTTGGCTATCCGATTGACACTGAAGAGACATTCTTCAGCAAGGACTACCTCCAAGATGCAGTGATCCGTTGCCTGGAGATTCTCGGCGAGGCAACCAAGCATCTCAGCCCTGAATTCCGTCATCTTCACCCCGATCTGCCCTGGCGGGCCATGGCTGGGATGCGTGATGTGTTGCTTCACGCCTACGACCAGGTGGATCTCGAAGAGGTCTGGTCGGCCTATCAGCGCCTCCCGGAAATCCGTCGCCTGATCAACGCGATTCTCAATCAAGGCTGATGAGCTTCTGCGCAGCAGTGGGCGAGCGGCCGATGGCGCGGGGGAGTCTCTGTGGCGGCAAGAGAGGGAAATTCCGGTGGGGTGGTTGCCAGGCTGTTGCTTGGCATAGCGGCGGGGTTGGCGGTTTAAGAGCCAACATCATCGGACGACCTGCTCATTCCTCTTGCCCGACAGATCCCAGCAGGATCCTCAGCGCCTCTCTCAGGCCGCTGGCGATATGAACCAGTTCGTCCTGTTCCTCGGCTGAGGTTTCAAAGCCGGGGTGGCGAGCAAGCACCGCCCCAGAGGAGAGATCCGAGAGATCCTCCGCATCCCAGCTCCATTGGCCATCCACGGCTTCCAGCTGCCGGGACAGGGCAGCCAGATCATGGATCTTGTCGACCGGTTGGCCAAGCTGGATCAGCCGTGCTTTGAGCAGCTTCTCCACGCATTGTTGAGCGTGAAACACCCCTGAATCTCGCAAACGTGGGCTGTTCCCTTGGCCATCCACTCGGGAACGGCCGACCAGGGTTCAGCCATGCAACACCTCACCATGGTCGAGCGCTTCGCGCACGACCGGATCCCCGCCCCGGTAGCGCACCTCAACCTCTTCCGGCCGCCGTAGCAGCAGATCCAGCGGGAATCGCACCGGACAGAGACGGCGCATTTCCCGGATCTTGGCCAGGTGACGACCCTCAAAGGGCATGACCACCAGGATGTCGGCATCAGAATCCCACCGCCCCTCCCCCCGGGCCAATGACCCGTAGCCGAAGGCTTCTCCGCAGGAGTACAGGATCACCTTCTCGGGGGCGTAACACTCCACCAGCTGCCGCGTAAAAGCACGCAGAGCCTCGCGGGTCACCAGTGGGGTCGGGGTCGGGGTCATGGGACTCATCATCGCGAAGCCCTGGAGAACAGGCCAGGACGCCACTGCGCGAGGCGTTGGCGCTGCTCTGGGCCGTGCACCCGCAGCCACCGCGAAGGCGTGCTCTGGCACCAGCCCACCGCCACCGACCTGCTGTTCATCACCCTGCGCAAAAGCGAAGCCCTCTTCTCCCCGTCCACCCGCTACCGGGACCTGGCCCTCGGCCCGTCCCTCTTTCACTGGGAGAGCCAGAGCACCACCACCGCGTCCTCGCCCACCGGGCAGCCCACCATCCATCACGCGGCGCGGGGGTCGCGGGTGCTGCTGTTTGTGCGCGAGCAGCGAAAGCACGGCGGCGTCACCGAACCGTTCGTGTGCCTGGGGTTCGCGCGCTACGAGAGCCACAAGGGCGAGCGGATCTGGTTTGTCCAAGAGTGGCGATGCGCTGGCGGCTGGAGCGGGAGATTCCGGTGGCGTGGTTACCGGTGATGGGGTTGGCGGTTTGAGGGGGGCTGTTCGGAGCTCTGACATCGGGTTTCACCTAGGCTCAGGCCAGTGGGGGTCGCCATGGTCTTTGCCATCCAGCTCAGCGACGAGCAGACCAGAGCCCTGGCTGAAACGGCCCGTCGCCTGAACGTGCCCCAGGAAGACCTGGCAGCTGCAGCCATTCGGGATCTGCTCAATCGCCCTTCAGCCGATTTCGAAACCATCGCTGCGAGAGTTCTCTCAAAAAATGAGGAGCTCTACCGTCGTCTGGCGTGATCCGCTTTCTTCATCTTGGTGAGGTGCTGGAGCTTCAGCGCCAGCTGATCATCACCAGCGGCGGATCACCAGGCCTGAGAGATCTTGGCCTGCTGGAAGCTGCCCTGAGCCAGCCTCGCCAGACCTTTGCTGGCGAGGATCTTTATCCGACGGTCATTGATAAAGCCGCCTGTCTCGGTTTTTCGCTCGTCACCAATCATCCTTTCGTGGATGGCAATAAACGAATTGGTCACGCCGCCACGGAGGTCATGTTGATGCTCAACGGCCATGAACTAAGGGCCTCAGTGGATGCGGCAGAAGCCACAATCCTTGCTGTTGCGTCAGGAGGCCTTGATCGAAGGGCTTACACTAGCTGGGTGGAGCGGCATAGCCATCTCCTGACGTGAGATTCATCCTGCTCCAGTGACACGACTCCCGTCGCGGTCGCGAAGCAGCGCAAGCATTGGGCTGTTCCTCGTGAGGAAGGTCTCCAGGACTTCCCAATCCACCTCGACGATCCCGATCGCCTGCGCGCCCTCGCCGCCGCCCTGCGCGCTCCCGCCCCACCGGAGCTGCAGACCCTGGGCGAACGCGAGCGGCGTGCGTGGCTGATGCTCACCGTCCAGCTGTTTGGCACCGGCCGCCAGTGGCGTCCACTGGAGTATGCCCTGGCCGTGCTCTGGCAGGCCGGCGCCTGGCGCCAGGAACTGCGCCAGCTGCTGGAGCTGCTGGCCGCCCGGGCCGATCACCGCCTTCACCCCCTGCCCTGGGCGCTGCCGGTGCCGCTGCGCGTGCACGGCCACTACAGCCGCGCCGAAAGTGAAGCGGCGTTCGGTGTGCTCAGTGATCACGCCCCCTGGATCCACCGCGAGGGCGTGCTCTGGCACGAACCCAGCCAGTGCGACCTGCTGTTCGTCACCCTCAGGAAGAGCGAAGCCCTCTTCTCCCCCACCACCCGCTACCGCGACCTGGCCCTCGGGCCCTCCCTGTTCCACTGGGAAAGCCAGAGCACCACCACCGCCGCCTCCGCCACCGGGCAGCGGTATGTACGCCACGCGCCGCGTGGGTCGCGGGTGCTGTTGTTTGTGCGCGAGCAGCGCAAGCAGGGCACGGTCACCGAGCCGTTCGTATGCCTGGGGTTCGCGCGGTATGAGAGCCATGAGGGAGAGCGGATCTGGTTAGCCGCAGAGTGGCGATCCGCTGGAGGCTGGAGCGGGAGATTCCGGCGGGGTGGTTACCGGTGATGGGGTTGGCGGTTTAGCTTTGATCCATGGATCTCACGGCCCGGATCACCATCAACCCGGCGGTGCGCTTCGGCAAGCCCTGCGTTCGCGGCACACGCCTCACTGTCGGAGACGTGCTCGGTTCGCTGGCCAGCGGCATGAGTGAAGCGGAATTGCTGGAGGATTTCCCTCAACTCAGCCACGACGACGTGCTCGCCTGCCTCGCCTATGCGGCCGATCGCGAACGTTGCCTGATCACCCTGTCGTCCTCGGCGGCGTGAACGTCCGCCTGCTGCTGGACGAAAACCTTTCTGAACGGCTGCTGCCCCTGCTCTGCGATCGGTTTCCCGATTCCAGTCATGTGCGCCTGATCGGCCTCGGTGGCGCTGATGATCTGGTGATCTGGTGATCTGGGAGTGGGCCCGCTCTGAAGGGGCTCTGTTGGTGACCAAGGACGAGGATTTTCTTCGCCTCAGCGTCTCGCGTGGCTTCCCTCCCAAGGTGATCTGCCTGGCCATCGGTAACGCCGGCAATGCTGCAACAGCGGCCCTTCTGCTTGATCACTCCAAGGCCATCGAGGCGTTCTCAACCCATCTGGAAGCTGGGTTCCTGCTGTTGAAGCCAGGCGGTCAGGCTCCGTAGAAAGTTCGCAAAGCCACGTCAGAGGGCGGCACAGTTGCGATCCGCTGGCTGCCAGGCTGTTGTGTCGCACACCAGCTGTTGCTTGGCATAGCGGCGGGGTTGGCGGTTTGAGGTGGGCAGACTGGAACAAAGGTCTTTACCCCAGCCATGAGCTACCGCATCCGCCTGCTGGAGACCGAGGAAGGCTGGGCCGTGAGCTGCCTGGATCTGCCCGGCTGCCATTCCCAGGGCAACAGCCGCGAAGAAGCCCTCGCCAACATCCGTGAGGCCATTGCCCTCTGGCTCGAAGTGGAAGCCGAGGAGGCTGGCGTGAAAAGCGTGGAAACGCTCGAACTGGCGGTGTAATGCCCCGGCTGCCGGGAATCAGCCAGAGGCAGGCCGTGAGGGTGTTTCAGAAGCTCGGCTACCGCGTCGTGCGGGAATCAGGCCACCTGATCATGAGCAATGGCGTCTCGCGTCTCGTGATTCCGCGGCATGACCCGATCAATGCCATCACCATGGGCGCCATCGCCCGGGATGCAGGGCTGACGCCGGAGCAGTTCCGCCAGCTGCTCCGACGGCTTCCACCGGGCAGCGCACCATGCGGCGCGCGCGTGTCGCGGGTGCTGCTGTTTGTGCGGTATCAGCGCCACGAGGGCGAGCGGATCTGGCTGGTCACAGAGTGGCGATCCGCTGGCGGCTGGAGCGGCAGATTCCGGCGGGGTGGCTGCCAGGCTGTTGGCGCAGCCGTGGGGCAGGCGGTTGGAATCGGTCAGGTAGCAGCCGCAAGCGTGTTGCCATGGCTGAATCCCGCATCACCCACAACCCGGCCCAGTGGAGCGGCGAACCCTGCATCCGCGTCAGCGATGTGCTCGATCTCTATGCCGCTGGCCTCACAGCCGATCAGATCCTCAGCGAGCTTCCTGATCTTGAGCCGGAAGATCTGCAGGCGGCTCTCAGCTATGCCGCTCGTGAGCTGAACCATCCTGTATTGATGGCGTGATTCTCTGGCTTGATGCGCAGTTGTCGCCTGCCTGTACGAGAACTGGGCCTCCGCAATGCGGATGACCGTGAGATCTTTGCGCAGGCCCGATCAGCAGGAGCCGTGGTGATAACGAAGGAGCGCGACTTCCTGCATCTCCTCTTCGAGCAAGGCCCACCTCCCCAGGTGATCAGGCTTCGCGTGGGGAACAAACAGTTCCAACCAGGCCCTGGAAGCGGTGCTGTTCCGCACTCGTGTCCCGGCGTTCACGTCGCCACGCTGAGCGGGATGTTCGGGCTCTCGGGGTTTACATCCACGCTCTGAAGCTGGGGCCGCAGCACAAGGTCCATATCCTCCATCGGGATCGCGCCGAGGAGCACCTCATCGCCCAGCACCACCTCGCGTCGATCCAGTTCCGCCAGGCTGAGCTGGATCGCCAAATGCTCCGGGATGCACAGATGCACCGCCCCGCTGTCCGCCAGGGCCGACACCTCCAGAGGCGCCAGATCGGGCCGGGTGGGATTGCTGAGCGAGAAGGTGCCGCGGAACAGTGCCATGGAGCCTCGGTCGTCAGCCTGCTGATGGATGCCGCCCGCACCCCATGGGGGAACGGCTACGAGACAGTGGCTTGGGGATGGGCGGGTCGTTCGATGCGGCAGCCCAGCTGGATCTGCCCCTGATCCAGCAGGCGGCCCAGCCGCTGCATCGCCGCCTGCTCAGCCCTGGTGAGGCGATCCTGCTGGCTCAGCAACCAGTCGATCTCAGCCTGGGTGATCACCCCGGAGCTGAGGCTCTCCAGAAACAGGGCACCAGCAGTCATCGCTCTGTAACGAAGTTGTTACATCCTGGCGTCTGGACGGGGCTTCCGCGAGGCCCAAGGGCTGGATCCGTTGTCCGCAAGCCTGGCCACTACAGGGATGGGCCGGGCCGGGCCGGATGACCTCGCCGCTTCACACTCCTTAATGAAGCTTGCCATGATTTCTGAAAACGTCTTTTCACCCATGTCCACGTCCTCCCTGCTTGAGCTGTTCGGCGGCTTCATGGCCGCCTGCGTCGCCCTCTGGTTCGTCGCGATGAACCGGTTCGTCGCGATGGACGGGCCCGCTACGAGCCCTGCTCCCCTGGCAGGGCTCACGGCAGTCGCACCAGCCCTCCGCGCCTACCTGCAGCGCCCCGGCCTGCTGGCTTCCGTGGGTCTGCTGCTGCTGCGGCTGAGCATCGGCGGGCTGATGATTCACCACGGCCAGGAGAAGCTCGCCGATCCCCAGCAGTTCGCCAACACCTATGTGGCCTCGCTGCACCTGCCCTTCCCCCTGTTCTTCGCCTACGCCGCCGGCTTCTCGGAGTTGATCGGCAGCTGGCTGGTGATCCTCGGCCTGCTCACTCCCCTCGGCGCCCTGGCCCTCACCGGCACGATGCTGGTGGCGGCCTATCAGCACATCTCCACCGCCGGCTTCAACATCTATGTGCTGGAGCTGGTGCTCCTCTATCTCGGCGGCAGCCTCGCCCTGCTGTACAACGGCCCCGGTCGTTTCTCCTTTGACGCCGGCATCGTGCCGGCGTTGCTCGACGACCTCAGTGATGCCAGCGCCTCGGTGCCTGTCTCCACGCAGGGCGCTGACGAGTTGCAGGTTGTTCCAGTCACCGTCAACACCAGCCCACGGGGTTGAGCCATGCCCGCATCGCTGCTGTCTCACCAGAAGCCCACCCTGGCAACCCAGCCTGGCGAACAGCTGCTCTATGTCGACTTGAGCCGTGAGCGTCTGGATCAGATGTTTCAGGAATTACCCTGAAGTTTTGGCAGCCATCGGAAGCCAAACAGCCGCCAGGTTCGTGGCCGTGATCCGCACGAGCAGGAGGCTGTGCACACCAAACCCCGCCAGCGCTGCCGGGCGGGATCGCGCCTCTGATGGGTCCGATGCGTTGCAGCCCATGGTTTCAAGCTGGCCGGTGCACGGGTCACAGCAACCGGCTGTCTAGCCAAACTGCTCCACCAGGTCTGCTTCCAAAGGCGCCACGCCGATGGTGTGCCACAACGATGGGGGCTCCGCTGGAGCGTTGCCGTCGCAATGGGCAGGGCCCGGGAGATCCTCTGCTGGCATGGTGTCGAGCAGCTCCGCACCGCCGATGCCGTGGGTCCAGATGTCGATCCTTGTTTCAGGTGGACAGGAAAACAGCCAATCCTCAAAGGGAAAGATCACCTTCTCCTGGAAGAACGCATCCGCACCAACACAGCGAAGAATCACCATTTGATTGCGGGCATTGCGGTAGTGATGGGTGTCCATGATCGACCTCACGCATTTCCCCCTGATCATCGCCGGGTGCCGCTGGTAGACGTGGTCGCCCTTGACACCAGGCTGGCGAATGTCCCCTGATGGGGGTATCCCCATCGGATCACACCGCTAGAGTCCAAGATCGTTACCAGGGCCTTAACGGGGCTTCGCGATGGCGAGTATTTCTGAACAGCTTCAGGCCTATGAAACCTCCCTGGCTGAAGCCCAGGCCAAGGGAGATGAAGCGATCGCGCGCAAACTGCAGCAGCAGATCCTCGACCTTCAGGCCTTTCAGCAGCGCCATCCCGATGAGGCCGTGGCACCATCACCCTTCGAGGTGTTCTGTGATCTCAACCCCTCAGACGTGAACTGCCGCGTCTACGACGACTGAGAAGCGGCCTGTTGATCCATTCCTCGGATTGCCCCCAGATGGGGGGATCCCTGAGCCCGGTTCTGCCTGAGGATTGATGCCATCTCAAGCACCGCAGTGATGAACGCCACGGTATCGGCTTCCGCGCTCACGATCGGCCAGCTGGAAGCGAGCTTTCCCCTCTATTGCAAGGCACTGCGTATCCTGATCCGCGAACAGAGGTCCCTGCAGCAGATCCAGAGAAGCGTCTGCTGGGATCGGCTCAGCTGGCTCCATCACTGCCTGCCGCGCCAGTACAAGGACCCCCAAAACCTCTACAGTCAGCTCAAGCGAGAGATCAGTGCATGAAGCGCGTTTTAGCGGTGATTCTGGGCGGCGGCGCCGGCACGCGCCTGCAACCGCTCACCCTCACCCGCGCCAAGCCCGCCGTGCCCCTGGGTGGCAGGTACCGGCTGATCGACATTCCAATCAGCAACTGTATCAATTCCGGGATCTATAAGATCTATGCCCTCACCCAGTTCAACAGCCAATCACTGAATCGCCATATCAGCCGCACCTACAACCTCTCCTCCGGCTTTGACGGCGGTTTCGTGGAGGTGCTGGCAGCCCAGCAAACCCCGGACAGTCCCAGCTGGTTTCAGGGCACGGCCGATGCGGTGCGCCAATACCGCGAGCTCTTCGCCGCCTGGGACGTGGACCAGGTGCTGATCCTCTCGGGCGATCAGCTCTACCGGATGGATTACGCGGGCTTTGTGGCGGCCCACCGGGCGAGCGGGGCCGCGCTCACGGTGGCGGCCCTGCCCGTGGATCCCCATGACGCCCAGGGCTTCGGCCTGATGCGCACCGATCCCGCCGGCCGCATCCAGGAATTCCGGGAGAAGCCCAAGGGTGAAGCCCTGGAGGAGATGCGGGTGAACACGGCAGCGCTGGGCCTGGCCGCCAGCGAAGCCGAGCGGCGGCCATTCCTGGCATCGATGGGCATCTATGTGTTTGATCGGGATGGGCTGTTCGAGCTGCTCGACAACCATCCACAGGCCACGGATTTCGGCCAGGAGATCATCCCAGCCGCATTGGCCGCTGGCCTGCACCTGCAGAGTTATCTGTTTGACGACTACTGGGAAGATATCGGCACGATCAAAGCATTCTACGACGCCAATCTTGCCCTCGCCGACGAACATCCCGCCTTCAGTTTCTATGATGAGAAGGCTCCCATCTACACCCGCTCCCGCTACCTGCCGCCCAGCCAGCTCAGCAAGACTGACGTGAGCCGTTCGGTGATCAGCGAGGGCTGCCAGCTCGACTGGTGCCTGATCGAGCACTGCGTGCTGGGCCTGCGCCTGCGGGTGGAACACGACGTGGTTCTCAGGGACACCCTGGTGATGGGTGCCGACCGCTATGAATCAGCACACGAACGAGAGGCCGTGCGGGCCAGCGGTGGCGTGCCCCTGGGCATCGGCGCACGCTCGCGCATCAGCAACGCCATCCTCGATAAGAACGTGCGCATCGGCGCCGATGTGCAGATCATCAACAAGGATCATGTGCAGGAAGGTGAGCGGCAGGCCATGGGATTGACCATCCGCAATGGCATTGTGGTGATCGAGAAAAACACCACCATTCCCGATCACACCGTGATCTAGCCGCCGAGCTGATCAGCCGGGCAACAGGGCGTAGCGCGTGCTCAGCACCGTGCTGGTACCAGGAGCCAGTTCAATCTTGCGGTCGCCGCTCAGCAGCGCCTGGCGCGGGCCGCTCCAGGGTTCGATGCACACCATCGGCCGGGGCGGCTCGGTCCAGAGCACCACCAGATCGAAGGGGTGGATCAGCTGCAGTTCGAGCGTGGTGCCGGCCGCCCCGTCCACCAGCCGCACCGGCCCCGTGGGCCGCACCAGCAGATCAATGCCGCTGGCCAGGCGATCCATCTGCTCCGCCGTGTCGGCCGGCGCCATGGTGAGGTGGTTGAGGCACTCCTCCGGCAGCCCCTCGATACGCACACCGTCCAGGCTGGAGAGGTTGAAGTAGGGGTGCAGGCCGAAGCTGAAGGGCATCGGCTCGCCGCTGCGGTTGCTCACCGTGGTGGCGATCTCCAGGGCGCCCGGCGCCAGCCGCACCTCCATGCGCAGCAGGAACTGGAACGGATAGGCCTTGAGCGTTTCCTCGGTGTCGCTCAGTTCCAGGGCCACGCCACGGCCATCGGCCAGGGGCTCCATCCGCCAGGGGAGCGTGCGGGCGAAGCCGTGCTGGCCGATGGTGAAGGTGCCCTGGGGCAGGGGCAGCTGGTTGTCCGGCAGGCCACCGGTGATCGGGAACAGCACCGGGAAGCCCCCCCGCACCGACTGGGCGGGGTCGAGAAAGCGCTCCAGATCGAGATACACCAGCTCCCGCCCGCCGCAGCGCCAGCCGCTGATCAGGCCGCCGCGCTCCGGCACCAGCCGCAGCAGATCACCGCTGGCCGGATCGCTGAACTCCCAGTGGGGATAGGGGGCGGACTGCTGCGTGAGGGGCATGGCAGATCAGTTCGGCAGGGATTGCCACCACTCTGATGCATTTGTGCCGTTGGGTGGTTACGGCTGGGGGGTGCGGAGCTGTTGCAGGCGGGTGATCAGATCGGCGATCGAGGCGTCCTTGGCGGGAGTGGGCATGCAGGACAAGGGGGAGCGCCTACGACGAACAGCTGTAGTGCGACACGCCGCCGGCCTGGAAGAACTCCCGGGGCTTGAGCCGGTCATAGCGCGCGGCCAGCTCAGGCGCAGGCGCCTCGTAGGGCCGGCTGAACAGCGCCTGCAGCTCCCGGATCAACGTGAAGTCGCCCAGGGCCGCCTGCTCATAGGCCGGGGCGACCAGCCACTCCCGCCAGGTGATGGCCGGGTTCACCGCTTTCATCGCGGCAGCTGTGGCGGGCGGATCGCCCTGGGCCGTGATCACCGCCCCCCAGCGCTCCAGCCAGCGGCTCCACTGGCTGTCGAGCTCCTCGGAGCTGGGCAGATAGAAACTCTGCTTCAGGGCTGAGAGCTGCTCGGGGATCGCAGCGGCTGGGTGGGCGGCAAGCTCCGACAGCCGGCGGAAGGCCCTGGTGGTGTCGGCCCGGGAGCTCGCCAGCAGCTGCAGCAGCTCCTGCACCAGTTCAGCGTCGTAGCTGGGGAGGCCGAGCTTGGCTGCCCACATCGCCTCCAGAGCGGCGGCCATTGCCCCGGCGAAGCCGTCCTGGATCCCATCCAGTTGGGCCAGGCAGTCCCGGTTCTCCTGCAGCAGCGGCCGCAGCGATTTCACGAACATCCCGTAGTTCACCTCCGCCGCCGCCGGCTGGTTGAAGAAGCAGAAGTGCTCGCCGCCGCCGGTCCAGGGCTGGAAGCGCGGATCGAACAGCTCGCAGAAACCGAAGGGGCCGTAGTCGAGCGTGAAGCCACCGGCGGCGCAGTTGTCGCTGTTGAAGTTGCCCTGGCAGTAGCCCACCCGCATCCAGTGGGCCACCAGCGCGGTGAGCCGCCCGCGGAACAGCGACGCCAGCTCCAGCACCTGCTCGGCGAAGGGCAGGGCGGCATCGATCTCGGCGCGGTAGTGGCGCGCGATCAGGTGGGCCGTGATCTGCTGCAGTTCGCGCAGGGCAGCGGGGTGGGCGTTGCTGCGCGCCCGGCGGGCGAACAGCTCCAGCTGGCCCACCCGCAGGAACGACGGCGCCACCCGGGTGGTGATCGCCGCCGGGTTGTCCACCATCACGTCGGGCTCGAACGCGCGCGAGCCGGGCGAATACCAGGGCCGCCGCACCCCTTCGCGTCGCGACATGAACAGCGACAGCGAGCGGGACGTGGGCACCCCCAGGGCCTGCATCAGCTCCTGGGCCAGGAACTCCCGCACGCTGGAGCGCAGCACCGCCCGGCCATCGGCGCCGCGGCAGTAGGGCGTGGGGCCGCCGCCCTTGAGCTGAAACTCCCAGCGCCGGCCCTCGAACACCCCCTCAAACACCGAGATCGCCCGGCCATCGCCGTAGCCGTTGCCGGTGCCGAACGGGCACTGCTGGATGTATTCCGTGCCGTAGATCGAGAGGGCATAGCCGGTGGCCCAGCCGTGGGGGCGCATCGGCCCTGTGGCGGCCGTGATGTCGCCGGAGAACAGCCGCCGGAACTGCTCGTCGTGGGCCAGCGCCTCACTGAGCCCCAGTTCGGCGAACAGGGCCTGGCTGTGGGCCACCAGCTCCGGATCGGGCAGCGGCGTGGGCGCCACCGGCACGTAGTGGCCGGACAGCACCTGGCGGGGCCGGTGGTCGCGGCCATCGGCCCGGGCCCGGGGATCGGGCTGCAGCTGATCGAGCAACGAATAATCAGCCCGCTCGGCGAAATCCGCGAACGTGGTGGTGTCGGCGGCTGTCGGCACGGTGGTGGTCACGGGTTTCCCGGGGGTTGCGCTGCCTGGGCCGGGCCCCGGCTCTGAAGTGCCCATCCTGGCGAACCTGCCGCCGGCAGGGGCGGCTCCGGGCTCACAGCCCGCGGCAGTCGTTGCGCAAATAGCCGAGGGCGATGCGTGCCTCGTTGCGCAGCCGGGAGGCCGCCGGGAAGCTCACGAGCAGGTCGGTGAAGGCAGGATCCGCCCCCAGGGCCCAGAGGGTGCGAGCCGCCAGGGCATAGCCCAGGCAGCGGTCCCTGGAGGCCCGTCGCGCCGCCCGCGCCAGCGCGTCGCCCTGCACCAGGGCCCACTCGCAGCTGGCTGGCGTCGGCTTGGCGAAGCATGCCGACGCCGCGGCGATCGCCGCCGGAGCCACGGCGGTGGCAGGGGCCGGGCCGGCTCCGCCGGAGAGGGCAGCTGCGCTGAGGGGCGGCGCCGTGGGCTGGGGCAGCGCGCCACAGACCGGAGGGGGAGCGGGCCGGTTGCGGGCGGCGAGGGCGTCGCGCATCACCTCGCTCTCCTCGCCGATGCCCAGGATCCCGTAGAACCCGGGCAGCTGCCGGCTGATCCAGGCGGCCGCGCCGAGGCTGCGGCAGCCGCGCACCGGATCGGGGATCCGCGGCCCCCCCTGCTGGCCCGGACACTGGGGCTGACTGGGGCAGCGGTGGTCGTGATCCTCACCGCCCAGGCGGAAATCGGGGCATGTGCAGCCCAGGCCCATCACCTGCTCCTGGCCCCAGCGCTCTAGAAAGGAGGCAGCGCCGGAAAGGGACCCGAGGCCCGCCGCGGCCGACTGGCGGGCCAGCGTGCGCTGCCGGTAGGCGTCGCAGCGTCGCGCCAGTCGCTCCTGCTCCGCCGTCTCCTGGCGGCCCTCCACCCGGGCGACGCGCGTGAGCTGGATCAGCTGCTCCGGGGTGAGCTCGTCGAAACGGCGGCCGAACCGCTGCCGGGCCAGGCGCTCCAGCTCCTGCAGAACAGGCGCGGAATTGGCCTCCACCATCTGCGACACACGCGCGCAGTTGGCCTCCTCCTCGGCATCACCCGGCCTGATCTGGGCCGCCGCCGGAGCCAGCGGGATCGCCAGCAGGAGCAACAGAGACAACCAACTCCACGGGGACGTCCGCATCGCTGAATGGGCTGCGCAGGGGGAACCTGCCGAACAGATCTACATCGGCTTCGACGATGTGCCGGCCAGCAGCTGGGGCTGGAACGGGCGCACTTTCGGCTGATCCTCCACTGCTGTGTCCCCGTTGGCATCGAGACCGGCCACGATGCCGGCATCGAAGGAGAAGCGGCCGGGGCCCAGCAGCAACAGGGCCACACTGCCGCCCAGGTAGAGCACCACCAGCTCGGGCACGTAGATGTTCAGCCCCGAGGTGAGGATGTGGTGGTGGGCCGCCAACGCCATGGTGCCGATCAGGGCGAGGGCCCCCAGGGGCACCAGCAAGCCCACGATCAGCAACCAGCTGCCCAGCACCTCGGCGTAGCCCGCCGCCTTGGCCATCAGCATCGGAAACGGCAGGTGCAGCGGCACCACGTAGTTGGCAGCGAAGCCGGCCGGATCGGCCAGCTTGTCCTGGCCGTGGTGAATCATCATCACGCCCACCGCCAGCCGCAGCGCCAGCAGACCCACGCTGGCGGCCAGCCCCTGACCCAGCAGGTAGGACCGCAGGGGCCGCAGCAGGGTTGGGGCCAGACCCTGGCGCCGCACCGACGGCATGGCCAGGCCAGGAGCCTGGGCCCGGGGATCGGGCTGCAGCTGCTCCAGCAGCGAATAGTCGGCCCGCGCGGCGAAATCCGCGAAGGTGGTGACCCGATCCGCGCTGGACACTGGGGTGGGCAGTGTGGTGGTCACTGGGGGCGGAACCGAGCTGGGGGAGCCATCCTGGCGAACCTGGGGCCAGCAGTGGCGGCCGCCGGCAGGGAACCTAGGATTGGGGTTGCACGCAATCCAGCTGGTGATCCAGACACTCCGTTTCACCACAGCGGCAGCACTTCTGGCTCTCCCCCTGTGGTTTCCTGGCTCCGCCCTGGCCCAGAAGCGGATCCCCAAGCTGCCCGGCTACGACGAGTGCCCATTGGGCTACGTGAACGACCTCAAGCAGCACTGCAATTCACCGATCTACTACGAGGTGAAGCCCAGCAACGGAGAGCCCTGTGATTCGGGCTGGATGAACATCGGCGCGGGCTACTGCAAGAAGAAAACACTCGGCATCTTCTGATCCGGCAACGGCCAGCCAATCCGCTCAGCGCAGTGGCGTGAAGGTGCCGTACTGGCCGATCAGCCGTCCGTCGGCGCCGTAGGTCACCACCTCCAGGCCCGAGGAGCCATCCGCCGGCAGCGCCAGCTCCACCACCGCATCGCCCGTGGCGCAGGGGCCGGGCTGCAGGGTGAGGCGCACCATGCCGGACAGCGGTTCCGAGGGCTGGCGCGGCGACAGGATCTCCACGCTGTAGTCGCTGTCGCACACTCCGTTGAAGGCGTTGCCCCAGCGGATCCGGTTCGGCTCCAGCGTGAGCACCTCGATCACGGCCCGGCCCGCCGTGCTCTCCCCCTGCCAGCGTCCCAGGAACAGGTTCTGGTTCTCCCAGCCCGGCGGTTTGGCGAGCGCCGCCTGGTCGCTCCGCCAGAACACCTGCAGGGTGTAGTCCCCCTCCCGGTTGAAGCGGAGGCCCTCGGGGCTGGCGCTGCGGGTGTGGAAGCGGCCCTCCTCGGCGATGGGGAAATCGAACTGCCGCTCGCCGAAGCGCACGCTGGCGTTGCCCTGGCGCTGGCTGAACGTGCAGGGCCCCGTTTCCACCGGGATCGTGTGGTCGTGGCGGCTGAACCTGCAGGTGGCGGTGGTGCTGTCAGCCCGCGCCGGTGCCGGCACCGCACTGCTGATGCCAAAGCTGATGCCGATGCAGCTGCCAAGCACCGCGATCGCTGGGCGCAGGCGTGGGTGGGGCATCTGGGCAGGGTCAGCGCGCCCTGCCATCCTGCTGCGGCGCCTGGGCCAGCACCGTGACCAGGGCCGTGTCCACGCTCAGGGTGCGCGCCCCCAGGCTCACCCGCCGGGCGATCACCGCTTCGGCCAGCTGGATCTCGAAGGGCACGAAGCCGCCCTCCGGGCCCACCATCACCACCGCCGGCACTGGCGGTGCCTGCGCCAACGCCAGCGGGGCCTCCATGTGGGCCAGCCAGCAGGGCCGGCCGGCACAGATGCCGGGCAGCTGGTCCTCCACGAAGGGGCGGAAGCGGCGGTGCAGATGCACCTGCGGCGCGATCGTGTCGCGGGAGCGCTCCAGCCCCGCCAGCAGGGCCTCCTCGAGGGCGGCCGGCTGCAGCAGCGGGCTCTGCCAGAAGCTCTTCTCCACCCGGGCGCTGTGGAGCAGGTGCAGGTTGGCGATGCCGAATTCGGCGCACTGGCGCAGGATCCGCCGCAGCATCTTCGGCCGCGGCAAGGCCAGCACGATGTCGAAGCGATGCCGGGGCGGCGGCGGATCTGTGAGTGCCACCCGCAGGCGCGCACCCTCCGGGTCGAGGGCTTCGATCAGCCCCTGGCCGCACAGCCCACCCAGCAGACCCACCCGCAACGTGTCGCCCACCCGGGCCTTCAACACCGCACGGATATGCCCGGCGCGGTGATCCCGCAGCAACACGCGATCGGCGTCGATCCAGTCGCCCTGGCGCAGCAGCACGAGATTCATCGGATGGACAGGCATTCGCGTTCTGCACAGTGACAGCGCTGCCCGCCAGCCGTGCCATGGCCACAATCCAGGAACGTGCTGCTGCCACCATGCCGCGCTCTGCCCAACAGCAAGCCCTCACCATCACGGCCGCCCTCGGCCTGGCTGCCGCCGCAGCCTTGCCTGCTGCCGCCCTGGCCTGCTCCCGCGTCACCTGGACCGGCCCCGACCAGCAGGTGATCACCGGCCGTTCGATGGACTGGCCCTACGGCTTCAATTCCCACTTCCACGTGATCCCCCGCGGCGAGGTGATCGATGGCGCCGGCGGCATCAATTCCCTGCGCTTCACCAGCCGCCACGGCGCGGTGGTGGTGAGCGGCAGCACCGAGCCCGGTGGCGTGGTGGATGGGGTGTTCGACGGCATGAACGAACAGGGCCTGGCCGCCAACCTGCTCTACCTGGCCGAGAACGACTTCGGCATCGCCAGCGCCGACACCCGCCGCCCGCGCCTCTCCTTCGCCGCCTGGACGCTATACCTGCTCAGCCAGTACGGCACGGTGAAGGAGCTGGTGGCGGCCGTACGCGAGGACCGCATCCAGATCGTGCCGGTGCCCTTCGGGCCCGGCGGCAAGGCCAAGGCCACCGTGCACATGGCCGTGTCGGATGCCAGCGGCGATTCGGCGGTGATCGAATACCTCAAGGGCAAGCCGGTGATCCACCACGGCCGCCAGTACCAGGTGATGACCAACAGTCCGGTGTACAGCGAGCAGCTCAAACTCAACGGCTACTGGGTCACCCGCGATCGCAGCAAGGAGCTGCCCGGCTCGATCCAGTCGCCCGACCGCTTCGTGCGCGGGTCGTACTACGTGCAGCAGCTGCCCCCCACCAGCGATCCCCGCCAGGCCCTGGCTGGCGTGATGAGCGTGATGCGCAATGTGTCGGTGCCCTGGGGCACCCCCGACCCGGAGCACCCCAACATCTCGCCCACCTGGTGGCGCACCCTGCTGGACCAGAAGAACGGGGTGTACTACTTCGATTCCGCCCTCTCGCCCCAGATGGTGTGGCTCAACCTGCGCCAGATCGACTTCAGCCCCGGCAGCGGCATCCGCGCCATCGCCATCGAAACCAACCCCTCCCTGCAGGGCAAGCTCAATGCCCAGCTCAGGCCCGGCACAGCGATCCGCTTCCTGGCGCCGAAATCCTGAGTGGCGCCCCAGAATCCAGTGCGCACCCCAGGAAGGCAAGTCCACCTGAGTGGCGGTGCCCTTCGATACGTCAACGCCTACCGCACAGTTCGTAAGATTTCTTCAGGTTCATTCACCCACCTCCTCCGATGACCGAATCCACCCCCTCCCCCCGCTTCGGTTTTGTGGCCTTCGCTGAAACCTGGAACGGCCGTCTGGCCATGCTCGGCTTCGTGATCGGCCTGGGCACCGAACTGCTCACCGGCCAGGGCATCCTCGGCCAGCTGGGGCTGGGCTGATGGCGGAAGCCGGAACGCTGCGCTTTCTGCTCGCTCCGGCCGACGCCCTCGCCGCCGACCCGCTCAGCAGCGAGGATCTGGCGATCGTGCAGGGCCAGGGCGTCACCAGCGCCTTCGCCCTGCGCATCGTCGTGAGTCACGATCTGGGCGGACGCTTCCAGCGGGTGTGCGATGCGATCACCCCCCGCTTTGAGCCAGAGAGGCTGTGGCTGGGTGTCTATCAAGCCTCGCCCGCCAACCCCAGCCATTGGCAGCGACTGGACAGCTTCCCCCTGAGCGAGGCCCGCAACGAGAGCTGCTGGTTCTATCCAACCCACGACGGCCACTACCTCAGCTGGCAGCGGCAGCTGCAGGTGCGCCTGGCGCCGGGCCAGGTGGCCGAACCGGCGCCGGAGTCTCCTGCGGCCACATCCGCATCCAGTGGGACCTACAGCCGCGACGCCGTCGCCCTGCTCTGGAGCCTGCTGGCCGACGACACCGGCCTCACCTGCGTGGGCCTCACCTACGCCGGCCGCCGCATCGACTGGCCCCTGAGCCACAGCCAGTGGGCGCCATCGGCCAGCTGGTGCACCTTTTCGGTGGAGTCCTGCCGCGCTCAGCCCCTGATCGTGCACAGCCGCCGGAAGGTGTGCGCGAGCCCCTCCACCCAGGAGCCGGGCTGAGCTCGGCCAGCACAGAACGCCTAGTGCTGGTGTGATTCCTCCAGCTGCAGGGTGCTCTTGCGGATCCCGGCCTCTGCCAATGCGTTGCGGGCAAGGGCCAGCAGCTGGTCGCCGCTGAGCTGGGCAGCAGCCAGGGCGGCGGGATCAATCACCAGGTGGGCGGTGAGGGCGCTGCGCGAGGTGCTCAGGCCCCACACGTGCAGGTCTTCCACGCTGCGCACGCCCGGTAGCTGGCGCAGGCTTGTCTCCACGGCGCCCAGGCCGATGCCCCGAGGCACCGCATCGAGGTTGAGGGCGATCGCCTCGCGCAGCAGCCCCAGGGCGCTCCAGATCACGGCCCCGCCCACGCCGATGGCCGCCAGGGCATCCAGCCACACCCAGCCCGTGAGCCCCACCAGCAGGGCACTCACCAGCACCACCACCGACACCGCCGCATCGGTGAGCAGATGCAGCACCGCTGCCCGCTGGTTGAGGTCGTGGTGATGATCGTGGCCAAACAGCTTGGCGGAGCCGAAGTTGATCGCGATGCCGGCGGCAGCGGCCCAGGCCACAGGCCCGGCGACCAGGGGCACCGGCCTGAACAGCCGCTCGATCGCCTCCGCCACCACCACTGCCCCTGCCCCGAAGATCAGCAGCCCATTGATCAGCGAGGCCATCTGGGTGCTGCGGCCGTAGCCGTAGGTGAAGCGCCCCCCGGCCGGCCGGCGGCTGAGGCGATCGGCGCCCCAGCCCAGCACCAGCCCCACCACATCGCCCAGGTTGTGGAGGGCGTCGCCGATCAGCGCCAGCGACCCGAAGGCGAAGCCGATCACCAGCTGCAGGGCGGTGAGGCCGCTGTTGAGCACGATGCTCCAGCGGAAGGCGCGGCCGGCGGTGTTGCTCTCGTCCATGGCCTACCAGCTGCGCTGCCGTTGTACCAGCAACGGAAGGCGACCCGTGGGGCCTGACAGGCAAGCACTGGCATCACGTCTGGGAGAAGAGATGCTCGAGGCTTGACCTTCCCGGCTGTGATCCGGGCCCGGGCACTGCAGCCCGGAGGCTCAAGGAGCGGGAAACGGAACTGGCATAGGGCTCGCTGCTGCACTGCGATGGCATCCGCGCCACGCCATCGCCCTGTGAATCGAACACACGCATTTCGGGCGCACCTCCTGAACGCGCACTGGCTCGGGTGGTCCCTGGCCGCACTCTCTTGGAGAGCAAGGCGCGGGTCGCTCCCTTCCTCCCCTCAACCTCAAGCCAGGACCAGCAACCTCCGGCGGTGGCTCTGGGCGGCACCTGGTCCGGTACATGCAGGATGGAACGGCGTGCTGCCTCGGCGCCTTGTTCGTACGAAAAAGTGGCGAATGCTGGGCAGGGAGAGCAGCCCCCTCACCAGCCTGGCGTCTCTTTGTTCTCCGTGAAGACTGATCTCAAAGTTCACTCGGATACAGACCAACCGCGCAGAAGCGCCGATGGTGATCATCCAGAACGAAGGGCGATGCAGCGTTTCACCAGCCAGGCCGTGCTCTCCCGCTACCGCCTGATCGACAGCGGCTGCGAACCGCACCGCCAGCTCGATGGCCAGTACGCCAGCCTGGAGGAGGCGATCGCCGATGCGATTGCCTGGGTGGAGCCCCTGGCCGATCGCCATCACGCCGCCCAGCTGATCGGGGTGGATGTGGCCACCGGCGATGGCAACTGGCGCACCTGCCGCCTGCCGGCGCCACTGCTCTGCCCCCTGCTCTGCCAGCTCCCCAGCTGAAGCACCCCTCCGGGGGTGGAATCACCGTCATGGCTTCGCCCCAGCGACCAGGGTCTGAACCATCACCAGCGCATCGACGTAACCCAGCTGCCGCTGGCGGAATGCTCCCGGCAGGGTGCCGACCACCCGGAAGCCGTTGTGCTGCCAGCAGCGGATGCCGGCGCCCGGGGAACTCGACCCGGGCTTGGTTGTGTGTTCAGTGGTCGGTTAGCCGCACATCGCCGCGTGGCCAATCACACACCCGCCAGCGCGCTGATCAGCCAGACGGATCGGTCGTCAAGCCATGGGTCGCGCAGGGAGTGATTGGGGCCCCCGGTGTGTGGGCCGGCGCCCACCGCTCAGAACCGGAAGCTGGTTTTCGGCAGGGCGTCCAGGGCAAGGGGTGGGTGGTCGGCACTGTCCCTGCCCAGTTCCCGCTCCAACATGCTGATGCGCATCTGGCGAAGACAGAACTTGCAGCCTCCGGTGGTCTGCAGATGTTTCTCAGGTGTGATCGTGATCTCTTTGACAGGGTGCTCGGTGCAGCGGATCTTGATCGGTGTTTTATAGCTCTTGTAGATGATCTGGCTGTAGTCGTACCGGTCAGCAAAGCGGGCCTGTGCCCGTTGCAGGAATTCTTCCTTGCCGATCGGATTGCCCATCCAGGAAGGTTAAGAGCATTGCACTCACCTGGCTGCCCTCTTCAAGGAACGTCACGCGGCGCCATCGCCGCCTGGCATGCTTGAGGGTCACCGCCGTGCGCTGCCACCATGGCCAGCCAGCCGCCCCAGCGCCCAGCCTGGTTGAACTGGCTGTTCCTGGCCATGTTCCTGTGGAGCAGCTGGCAACTGGCTGGGCTGTGGTTCGCCCGCCTCGGCCAGGGCTGAGCGAGTCAGACCTTGCGAGACGGTCGGGGCATCACGGCACGCACCAGCCGCACCAGTCCACCGGCCAGCAACATCAGGGCAAGCAACGCCACCAGCACCACCAGCACCACCCCCAGCAACTGGAGCATTCCCAGCAACAGGGAACGAAGGCCGCTGATCAGCTTGGCGATGGCCGTGCTCAGCAGCAGCACCGTATCCAGTCGCTCGGGCAACTGCAGCAGGCCATAGAGCATCACCGCACCCAGGCCGATGAACAGCAGGCCCACACCCACCTGGCGCCAGCGGGGGGGTTGACGTCGGCGGCGGAAGACATGGCGCTGGCGCTGGGCCGAGCCAGGCAGCTGGAGGGAGCGCCGCCGCGTTGAGGTCATGCTTCCAGCACGTGGCCCGCACCACGCATCCAGCGCTCAAATTCCTGTAGCACCAGCGCGTTGGGGCAATCGATCAGGGAGAGCTGGCCCACCTGGCAGTCCCCCTGCCCGCCGTGGTGCAGCGAGAGGTGAAAGGCATCTCCGCTCAGGCCACAGACCTCCGGGTCACTGCGCACCACCACCTCGAGGGCGGCACCGAGCCGGGCCACCCGAATGCGCAATTCAGACCAGGTCATCTCGGTCATGGACCCAGTGTGGGGGTCAATCAGCGGGCGTCAAGCGAAGCGCGTCAGGAGAACGGGGCGGCCTGCGACCAGGCCCGCAGCCGATCAGGGTGCCGCAGGCGGTGCAGCGGCCGGAGCGGGAGCGGTGGAGGGCGTGCTGGGCGCTGGGGAGGGAACCGGCAGCAACAGGCCCAGACCGGCCGCCAGGGCCACCGCCACCGCCCCACCCAGGGGAGCCACCAGGCGCTGGCGGCGGGGCACCCGCTCCAGCACGTCCCGCGGCCGCAGAGGCCTGGGATCGGGCACGGGCAGCTCCAGCTGGAGGCGTGGATCGAGCCGCAGGCTGTCGAGCACCCGCACCAGATCACTGAGCTCGCCGTCGTCGAGCTCCACCGTGAGTGGAGCGGTGTCGGGCTGGCTGCTGAACAGCTTCAACAGGTGGCCGCCACCAGCGGGGTTGGGGCCGATGGTCACCGGACCCTCGGCGGAACCGAACGGACGGGCCACGCCGCTGATCAGGTGGCGGGCGTAGGGGAACACCACCTGCATCAGGGCCAGGAGATGCTCCTTGCGGCCTTCCAGTTCAGGCCGGCCAGCCCACTGCAGGGTCCATCCCGTGACGATTCCCACGGCTTCTCCGCTCTGGCCGATGGAGACGTCGGGGAAACCCTCCACCTGCAGCCGGCAGCTCAGTTGGTCGTAGCGGAGGGTCTTCTTCATCAGGCGGGACAGGTGTTCTTCAGGTGGGGCGGGCGCTCAGGCCACCGGGTCACAGAGGCTGGCGCGCAGCCGCTCGAAGCCCCCCATGCCGGCAGCCAGGCTGAGTGACTGGATCAGCTGACGCCGCCGCGCCGCACCGGCCTGGGGATCGAGCAGGCGCTGTACCCCCTGGCGGCGCGAATTGAGCCGCTCTCTCACCAGCTCGGCGAAGCGCTCCTCAAACAGACTCCAGCGCTGCTGGCGGATCGCCTCGGGCTCAGCGGTGGCCAGCAGGGCCCGCACCATCGGGTAGAGGCGATCAGTGGCAGCGCAGAGAATCCGGATCAGGGCGTCGGACTCGGCGGGGTCGAGCTCGCCGCGGCGGGTGTTGCGCCGCAGGGGGTTGTGGCAGCGCCGTTTCCACAGCTCCACGCGGTTGGGAAACAGGCCGCTGAAGCCCAGCTGCTCACTCAGCCACACCATCGACTCACCGCCGTTGAGATCCAGGGCCTCAAGACAGAGCAGGAGCAGGTCGAGGCGTTCCAGACCCCGACGCGGCAGCCTGGCGGCAACGGGAGCTGCTGGGGTGTTGGGCATGGTTGCGATGATGCCAGCTCCCACACCCCGCCGTCACCCTCCCCCTCTTCAAGGCCGAACACCTATGGATCTGCGACAGCTCGTGCGGGACGTGCCCGACTTCCCCAAGCCGGGCATTCTCTTCCGCGACCTCACCCCGCTGATGCGCGATCCCCAGGGATGGCAGGAAGTGATCCGCCAGCTCAGTTCGCTGTGTGATCGCCTGCAGCCCGACTTGATTGTGGGCATCGAATCGCGGGGATTCATCGTGGGCACGGCCCTGGCCACGGCGGTGCAGCTGGGGTTTGTGCCCGTGCGCAAGCCGGGCAAGTTGCCCGGTGCGGTGACCGGGGTGGACTATGCCCTGGAATACGGCACCGACCGGCTGGAGATCACCAGCGATGCCCTCAGCGGAGGCCAGCGGGTGCTGGTGGTGGACGACCTGCTGGCCACCGGCGGCACCGCAGCTGCCTGCGCCCAGCTGGTGGAAGCCGCCGGCGGCACTCTCTGCGGCTTCGGCTTCGTGGCCGAGCTGGCGGCCCTGGACGGGCGCAGCCGCCTTCCCGACAACCAGCCTGTGGAATCCCTGATCATCTACAGCTGACTGCTGCTCCCAGACCGGCTCGCGCCCAGGACCTGATCACCAGGACCTGATCACCAGGACCTGATCACCAGGACCTGATCAGAGGTTGGCGTCCTGCCATTGCAGCACCTGCTCCAGCTGCTGCAGGCTGATCAGACCGAAGCGCCAGAGCACCACCGCCAGGGGCGCCTGCTCCAGCTGGGCCTGGCGGATGCCCAGGGCCAGGGCGCTCTCACTCAGGCCGAGCTGGCTGCGCAGATAGCGCAGCAGGGCCTGGGGAGGCGGCGGTGGCGGCGTTCCGGAACTGATCACCATCGCCGAATTGTGGGCCTCACCAGGGCCTTGTGGGGCCCACGGTCATCACGCCGAGGCTGAGCCGCCGCAATGGCGCCCCTGCCCGGAGCAGGCCGATCCCCAGACGGCGCAGGGGCAGCAGCAGGGCAGCGCGGTTGGAGAACACACGCACCAGCAGGTCGGTGGCCAGCAGGGTGAGCAGCAGATCCGGCCAGCGCCGGCGGGCGTAACGGCCCGGCAGCTGCTCGGGCCGCAGGCGACCGGCGGCCACCAGGCCAGCCAGGCGGTGCAGGCAGGCCACATCACGCCAACAGAGATTCAGGCCCTGCCCCCCCACCGGGTGGCAGCGGTGGGCGCTCTCCCCCACCAGCACCGTGCGCCCCCTGGCCAGCCGCCGGGCCAGCTGCAGGGCCACCGGGAAGGCCCGCGGCTGATCCAGCAGCGCATCGGGCTGGAGAACATTCGGAAGGGCGCCCGCCAGGCGGTCGAGGAAGGCCGCCGGGGAGAGGCTCTCCAGCTGGCGGCAGCGGTGGGTCGGCGCACTCCACACCAGTTGAAAACACCGCTCGCCCAGGGGCAGCACGGCGAAGGGTCCCTCCGGACGGAACAGCTCCCAGGCCTGGTCGTCGTCGCAGCCGCGCAGTTCCACCTGGGCGGTGAGGCAGCTCTGGCGGTAGGCCCACTGCCACTGGCCGATCCCCAGCCGCTGGCGGTGGGGTGAGGCGGGGCCATCGGCGGCCACCACCAGATCAGCCCTGGCATCGGCGCTGCCGCCTCCAGGCCCGTCGCCGCGGTCCTGGAGGCGCAGGGCGATGGCGGGATGGGCCTCCAGCCGCTGCAGCAGCACCGCCATGAGCGGAGCATGCAGGGCAATCCAACCCACGGCATCGGCCCCGTCGCCACGGGCGCTGGCCGGCAGGTCGGCCAGGGTGAAGGGCAGCTCGCTGCCGATCGCCTGATCCCGCAACAGCAGCCGACGGAACGGCACCATCCGCGACTCCAGACCCCCCCAGAGATCCAGCCGGGCCAGCAGCCGCTGGCTGGAGTGGTTGAAGGCATAGGCCCGGCTGCGCTCCCTGAGCTGATCGGCGCTGAGGGGATCGCGCAGGGTCACCTGCCAGCCGGCATCAGCCAGGGCGAGGGCCACCAGGCAGCCGGTGGGGCCGGCGCCATGCACCAGGGCCCGCAGGCTCGGGGCGGGCGATCGGGGGGCCGCTGTGGGCGGTGCCAGGGTCACGGGCAAAGGGCACAAAAAAGCCGCAGCGCGTGTGCTGCGGCCAGGGATTCAGGAAAGGCTTGATCGCAGTCTGGCCGAGAAAAGCCCAGGCCTGGATTCAGCCCAGACCCAGCAGACCGTGGGTGAAGGCCTCGCCACCCAGGGCGAACTCGGTGGCCAGCAGGGCGATGAACCCGAGCATGGCCATGCGGCCATTGAGCTTCTCAGCGCGCTCGTGGAAGCCCCAGCCGCTCTCCGCGCTCACCACTTCCATGCGGGGCTCGGTGGCGAAGGCGTTGAGGCGGCCGCCATCTTCGGTGGTGACGGTGGCACCGCGGATGGCGGCGGGAGCAGCGGGGTTGGCCTGGGTCATGGCTCTGGGTGCGTTTCTGGAATTGTAACGCAATGTTGCGCTCTGTGAATTGGGTGATCTGTGAACGGGTGATCTGGGTTGGTTCAGCGCAGCCGCCGCAGGCAGAGCTCCTCGAAGGCCGGACGCAGCAGATAGGGGTACTCCCCCACCCACAGCTTCAGCTGGGGCAGCCAGGCGTCACTGAGGGCCCCGATGCGGGAGAAGTCCTTGCGCTCACTCAGCACCAGGGCACGCACCACCATCCCAGGCCGGATCAGCTGGTGCTTCTTGTCGTAGGGAAAGCGGAGCTGTCCCAGGTAGCCCTCCTCGTCCTCCAGCTCCAGGGTGAGCCAGGTGCGGCGGTTCTCCACCAGCTCCAGCCGGCCGCTGCGATCCGCCTGCTCCCGCCGCTCCTCCACCAGCTCGCGGGTGTAGAGGTCGGCCACCTGGCCCTCAAAAATGGCGGCGGCCGGATAGCGGCGCAGGGTGGCGTTGCGCCGGCCCGCCTCCACGATCGGCCCCCAGAGGATGTAGAGCAGAAATACAAACCCGGCCACCAGCAGCACGGGGGCGAACTGGCTGCGGAAGGCCAGGGTCTGGCTGATCAGGAGGGAGAGCACACCGCCGATCACGGAGATCAGCAGGCGCTGCAGCAGGGTGCGGGGATTGCCGCTGCAGGCGTTGAACTGGGGGCCGGTGGCCACCGCCGGAATCAGGCGCACCAGTTCGCCGGGCTTGAGCGGAATCAGCATCAGAGCAGGCGCTCCAGGCCATACACCAGCCCAGGCAGCTGGCGCACCTTGCGCACACTCAGCAGCACGCCGGGCATGTAGGCGGAGCGGTCGATCGTGTCGTGGCGCAGGGTATAGGTTTCGCCGGGGGCGCCGAACAGCACCTCCTGGTGGGCCACCAGGCCGGGCAGGCGAATCGAGTGCAGGCGCAGGCCGCTCTCGCGCTCGCCGCCACGGCAACCGGCGAGGGTTTCGTGCTCCTCCACCTGCTGGGGGTTGAAGACCTTGCCCAGCTCCTCCATCAGTTCAGCGGTCTTGATGCAGGTGCCGCTGGGGGCATCGGCCTTGCGGTTGTGGTGCAGCTCGGTGAGCTCGGCGAAGTCGTAGAAGCGGGCGGCGGCGGCGGCGGCCTGCTGCAGCAGCACCATGCCCACCGAGAAGTTGGGGATCACGGCCCCGCCGATCGAGGCCTTCTCGGCAAACGTGGCCAGATCGGCCAGCTGCTCCGGGCTGAGGCCGGTGGTGCCGATCACCGGATGCACGCCGTAGGCGATGGCCCCGCGAGTGTGCTCATACACCACCTTGGGATGGGTGAAGTCCACCAGCACCGCCCCCTGGCCCGGGCCGGCGTTGCGCACCGCCTGGCTGGCCTGGCAGAGGCAGCCCTCGAAGTCGGCCGTGATCGCCACCTCCAGCTCGCCCAGGCCCAGCTCCAGCCCCACGTCAGCGCCTTCCTTGCCAGGGGTGGTGTCGATCGCACCCACCAGCGCACAGTCGGCAGCAGCCGTCACCGCCTTCACCACCTCCGCACCCATCCGCCCGAGGGCACCGGCCACCACCACGGCGATCGGCGGCTGGGTCGGGGCCGCGCCGGAGGGGACTGGCGGGGCGGTGCTGGTCATGGCAATGGCGTGGTTGGCCGAGAGCCTATGGCGCTGCCAGCGATCGGTGCAGCCCAGGGGCCGCAGGGGCTCGCATCCACGCAGAGACCTCCGTAGATTCCTTTTCATTGCTCCGCCTGCCCGTATGTTCACCCAGGTCCGCTCCGCCAATCGCCGCGTCACCCCCGGCGACGTGAACGGACGGGCGGTGATGAGGGCCGTGTATGTGGTGCTCGAGCCCCAATACCAGAATGCGCTCACCCAGGCGGCCACCTCGCTCAACGACCAGAACGGCCCCCTGGCGATCGATCTGAGCGGCTACCTGATCGAGGAACTGCGCGACCCGGAGAACTACGCCGACTTCTGCGCCGATGTGGCCGAGGCCGATGTGTTCATCGCCTCGCTGATCTTCATCGAAGACCTGGCCCAGAAGGTGGTGGAGGCGGTGGCGCCCCACCGCGACCGACTCAAGGCGGCGGTGGTGTTCCCCTCCATGCCGGAGGTGATGCGCCTCAACAAGCTGGGCAGCTTCTCGATAGCCCAGCTGGGCCAGAGCAAGAGCGCGATCGCCAGCTTCATGAAAAAGCGCAAGGAGGCCGGCGGCGCCGGTTTCCAGGACGCGATGTTGAAGCTGCTCAACACCCTGCCCACGGTTCTTAAGTATCTGCCCGTGGAGAAGGCCCAGGACGCCCGCTCCTTCATGCTCAGCTTCCAGTACTGGCTGGGCGGCACGCCGGACAACCTCAGGAATTTCCTGTTGATGCTGGCCGACAAATACGTGTTCCCCCGCAGCGGCGAGGGCAGCGCCGATCGGCCCGAACTGCAGGTGGCCGACCCCGTCACCTTCCCCGATCTGGGCATCTGGCACCCCCTGGCCCCGGGGATGTTCGAAGACCTAAAGGAATACCTCAACTGGAACGGCAGCCGCAGGGATCTATCCGAGAAGGCACGCAGGGGCCCGGTGATTGGGCTGGTGCTGCAGCGCAGCCACATCGTCACCGGCGATGAGGCCCACTACGTGGCCGTGATCCAGGAGATGGAATACCGGGGCGCCACCGTGATCCCGGTGTTCTGCGGCGGGCTCGACTTCACCAAGCCGGTGAATGCCTTCTTCTACGACCCGATCAACCCGGATATGCCCCTGGTGGATGGCGTGGTGTCACTCACCGGCTTCGCCCTGGTGGGCGGCCCGGCCCGCCAGGACCACCCCAGGGCGATCGAGGTGCTCAAGAAGCTCAACCGCCCCTACATGGTGGCGCTGCCCCTGGTGTTCCAGACCACCCAGGAGTGGGAGGAGAGCGACCTCGGCCTGCACCCGGTGCAGGTGGCCCTGCAGATCGCCATCCCCGAGCTCGATGGCGCCATCGAGCCGATCGTGCTCTCGGGCCGCGACGACGCCACCGGCAAGGCCCACACCCTGCAGGACCGGGTGGATGCCATCGCCGAGCGCTCGATCCGCTGGGCCTCGCTGCGGATCAAGCCCCGCACCGAGAAGAAGCTGGCGATCACCGTGTTCAGCTTCCCGCCCGACAAGGGCAACGTGGGCACCGCGGCCTACCTCGATGTGTTCGGCTCCATCCACCGGGTGATGGAGGAGATGCGCGCCAAGGGCTACGACGTGAGCGGCCTGCCGAAAACCAGCAAGGAGCTGATGGAGGCCGTGCTCAAGGACCCCGAGGCGATGGAGGGGGCACCGGAGCTGGCGATCGCCCACCGCATGAGCGTGGAGGAATACGAGCGCCTCACCCCCTATTCCGAGCGCCTCGAGGAAAACTGGGGCAAGCCCCCCGGCAACCTCAATTCCGACGGCACCAACCTGCTGATCTACGGCCGCCACTTCGGCAACGTGTTTGTGGGCGTGCAGCCGACGTTCGGCTACGAGGGCGACCCGATGCGCCTGCTCTATTCCCGCAGCGCCAGCCCTCACCACGGTTTCGCCGCCTACTACACCTATCTGGAGAAGGTGTGGGGCGCCGATGCGGTGCTGCACTTTGGCACCCACGGCTCCCTGGAGTTCATGCCCGGCAAGCAGATGGGCATGAGCGAAACCTGCTACCCCGATTCCCTGATCGGCGCCCTGCCCAACCTCTACTACTACGCGGCGAATAACCCCAGCGAGGCCACGATCGCCAAGCGGCGCGGCTATGCCGAAACGATCTCCTATCTCACCCCGCCGGCTGAAAATGCCGGCCTCTACAAGGGCCTCAAGGAGCTGGGTGAGCTGGTGGGCTCCTATCAGCAGCTGCGCGAGAGCTCCCGCGGCGTGCAGATCGTGAATGCCGTGGTGGAAACGGCCCGCCAGTGCAACCTCGATAAAGACGTTGTGCTGCCGGAGGTGGACGCCTCCGAGCTGGATCTCGACGCCCGCGATGGCGTGATCGGTGCGGTGTACCGCCAGCTGATGGAGATCGAGAGCCGGCTGCTGCCCTGCGGCCTGCACACCATCGGCAAGCCCCCCACCGCCGAGGAGGCGATCGCCACCCTGGTGAACATCGCCGCCCTGGAGCGCGAGGAGGAGGGCATCCGCTCCCTGCCGGGGCTGCTGGCCGAGAGCCTGGGGCGCACGATCGCCGATGTGTACCAGGGCAACGACGAAGGCGTGCTCGCCGATGTGGAGCTCAACCGCCGCATCACCGAAACCAGCCGCGCCGCGGTGGGCGCCATGGTGCGCAGCGTCACCGGCAGCGACGGCCGCGTCACGCTGCGGCGCAACTTCGGCTGGCTGTTTGATCTGCTGGCCAGGTTCAACGTCAAGCTGCCCAGCCCCTGGCTGCGGGCCTGCTGCGGCGCCGGCTTTGTGAGCGTGGATTCCGTTGAACTCGACAAGCTGTTCGCCTACCTGCAGTTCTGCCTGGAGCAGGTGTGCGCCGACATGGAGATGGAGAGCCTGCTCAAGGCCCTCGACGGCGAATACGTGCTGCCCGGCCCCGGCGGCGACCCGATCCGCAACCCCGGCGTGCTGCCCAGCGGCAAGAACCTGCATGCCCTCGACCCCCAGGCGATCCCCACCAGGGCCGCCATCGCCGCCGCCAAGGGGGTGGTGGACAAGCTGATCGAGCGGCAGAAGCAAGAACAGGGCAGCTGGCCGGAAACGATCGCCTGCGTGCTCTGGGGCACCGACAACATCAAGACCTACGGCGAATCCCTGGCCCAGATCCTCTGGTTCATCGGCGTCAAGCCGGTGCCCGATTCCCTGGGCCGGGTGAACAAGCTCGAGCTGCTCTCGCTCGAGGAGCTGGGCCGGCCGCGAATCGACGTGGTGGTGAACTGCAGCGGCGTGTTCCGCGACCTGTTCATCAACCAGATGGCCCTGATCGACCAGGGCGTGAAGATGGCCGCCGAGGCCGATGAGCCCCTGGCGATGAACTTCGTGCGCAAGCACGCCCAGGAGCAGGCCGCCAAGGAGGGCATCTCCCTGCGCGATGCCGCCACCCGCGTGTTCTCCAACGCCAGCGGCAGCTACTCCTCAAATGTGAACCTGGCGGTGGAGAACAGCACCTGGGAAGAAGAGAACGAACTGCAGGAGATGTATCTCTCCCGCAAAACCTTCGCCTTCAACGCCGACAACCCCGGTGAGATGAACCAGAAGCGCGAAGTGTTCGAGTCGGTGATGAAGACCGCCGACGTAACCTTCCAGAACCTGGATTCGGCGGAGATCTCACTCACCGATGTGAGCCACTACTTCGACAGCGATCCCACCAAGCTGATCCAGGGCCTGCGCGACGACGGCAAGGCACCGGCAAGCTACATCGCCGACACCACCACCGCCAACGCCCAGGTGCGCTCGCTGAGCGAAACGATCCGCCTCGACTCCCGCACCAAGCTGCTCAACCCCAAGTGGTACGAGGGCATGCTCAATTCCGGCTACGAGGGCGTGCGCGAGGTGGCCAAACGGCTGAACTTCACCCTGGGCTGGAGTGCCACCAGCGGCGCCGTGGACAACTTCGTGTACGAGGAGGCCAACGACACCTTCATCAACGACCCGGAGATGCGCCAGCGGCTGATGGACCTCAACCCCCACAGCTTCCGCCGCATCGTGGGCACCCTGCTCGAGGTGAACGGCCGCGGCTACTGGGAAACCAGCGAGGAGAACATCGCCCAGCTGCAGGAGCTCTACCAGCAGATCGAAGACAAGATCGAGGGGGTCAGCGAGGGCTGATCGCCCTCGCCATCCGCACCACCTGGGCGATCGGGCCCACATCGTGCACCCGCAGCACGGAGGCCCCCGCCGCTGTTGCCAGGGCACAGACGGCGGCCGTGCCCCACAGCCGCGCCCGCGGTCTGGGCTCTTCGAGCACGGCTCCGATGAAGCGCTTGCGGGAGGGCCCCACCAGCAGGGGATAGCCAGCGGCCGCCAGCTCCGGCAGGCTGCGCAACAGCTCCAGGTTGTGGTCGGTGGTCTTGGCAAAGCCCAGGCCGGGATCCCAGAGGATCTGCTCGGCCCGCACGCCCGCAGCCAGTGCTGTGGCGGTGGCGGCCTCAAGCTCCGCCCGCACCTCCCGCACCACATCGCCGTAGTGCGCCAGGCCATCCATGGAGGCACTGTCGCCCCTGCTGTGCATGATCACGTAGACACAACCACAGCGGGCGATCATCGGCAGCATCGCAGGATCGCGGAGGCTGGCGGCAGTCAGATCTGCACTGCCGGAGGGAACCACGTTGGCTCCGCGCACATCATTGACCCAGTCAGCTCCAGCTGCCAGGGCGGCCTCAGCCACGGCCGCATGGAACGTATCGATGGAGATGGGCACCCCCGACCAGCGCTTGCGGATCGCTTCCAGCACCGGCAGCACCCGCTCCAGCTCGCGCCCCGGCCCCACCTCTTCTGCGCCAGGGCGGGTGCTCTGACCACCGAGATCGAGCACGTCAGCGCCCTGGGCCAGAAGGCGCCCGGCGGCACGCACGGCCTGCTCCACCCCCTGAATCCGGCCCCCATCGCTGAAGGAGTCGGGGGTGAGGTTCAACACCCCCATCACCAGGGGGCGCTGGCCCCAGCGGAAGCCGGGGTCGGCCCGCAGTGGACCACTCACACCCGGGCGGGCACCTGGTAGTTGGCGATCCTGGCAAAGCTCTCGGCCTGCAGGGAGGCGCCGCCCACCAACACGCCGTCGATCTCGCCCTGGGCCATCAGGTCGTCGATGGTGGCCGGGTTCACCGATCCGCCGTACTGCACGGTGACCGCGTCGTTGCCCACCCAGCCGCGGATCAGGCCGCAGATACGGTTGGCCTCCTCGGCCGCGCAGGTCTTGCCGGTGCCAATCGCCCAGATCGGCTCATAGGCCACGATCAGGCTGGTGGGATTCACGTCCTCCAGTCCCTGCTCGATCTGGCGGTGGATCACCCGCTCGGTTTCGCCGGCCTCGCGCTGGTCGAGGCTCTCGCCCACGCACAGGATCGGGATCAGGCCATGGCGCTGGGCGTTGCGGGCGCGCAGGTTGATCTGCTCGTCGCTCTCGCTGTAGTACTTGCGGGGCTCGCTGTGGCCCACGATCGCGTGGCTCACGCCGTGCTCCAGCAGCATCGGCGCCGAGATCATGCCGGTGTAGGCGCCCTGGTCCTCCCAGTGCACGTTCTGGCCGGCGATCGCCACCCCCGCACCCTCCAGGTGGCGGCACAGGGTGGGGATGGAGGTGAAGGGCGGGGCGATCACCACCTGGCGGTCGGCCGGGAGATCGGCGATCAGGGGCCGGAAGGTGGCGGCGAAGATCCGCGTCTCGGCGCAGGTCATGTGCATCTTCCAGTTGCCGGCGATCACGGTCTGACGGTCGGCCTTGCGCGCCATTGCGAACCCAGAGGAGATGGGGAAACGCTAATGCGCCGACGGTCCGGGACCTCAGCCTCGCCGCTGCAGGGGCACCACCAGCAACTCCCGGCCATCGATCCCCACCGCATCGCCCACCGCCAGCTGGCGGCCACGGCGGGTCTCGATCGCGCCGTTCACCCGCACATCGCCACGCTGAATGCGCAGCTTGGCCTCGCCGCCGGTGGCCACCAGCCCCTGAAACTTGAGGTACTGATCCAGCTTCCAGGCCAAGAGGTGGGGGTGGGGTGGGGGGTGGGGGTAGCAGGCAGGCGCGCCATGGGACGGGCAAGCAGGGACGAGCCCTAGCGTGCGCCCATGTCCCCAGTCTCCCAGCCCGCGCCAACCCTGGGCAGCAGCGTGGCCAGGATCTGGCCCCTGCTGCGCCCGCACCGGCGCCGGCTGCTGGCGGGCGGGGGTTGTGTGCTGGTCACCGTGGCCTGCTGGCCATTGCTGGCCCTGCTGGCTGGCCGCCTGATCCCCGCCCTGGGCGCCGGCGACCTGGCCAGCAGCGCCCGCACGGTGCTGCTGGCCCTGCTGGTGTTCCTGGTGCAGAAACTGGCCCAGTTCGGCCAGGACAGCCTGCTGGCGGATCCGGCCCTGCGGGTGAGCCAGGGTCTGCGCCAGCAGCTGTTCGCCCGGCTGCAGCAGTTGCGCTTCAGCGCCCTCGACAAGCTCTCCGCCGGCGACCTCACCTACCGGCTCACCGAGGACGCCGACCGGGTGGGCGAGGTGATCTACAAGACGATCCACGACACCCTGCCCAGCGCCCTGCAGCTGCTGGCGGTGCTGGCCACGATGCTCTGGCTCGACTGGCCCCTGGCCCTGGCCACCCTGCTGCTGGCCCCCGTGATCGCCCTGCTCGTGAGCGGTTTCGGCGCCCGGGTGATGGCGGCGGCCGAGCGCAGCCAGCGCCAGGTGAGCGAGCTGGCGGGCCTGTTGGCCGAGGCCATCGCCGGCCTGCCCCTGGTGCGGGCCTACGCCGCCGAGCCCTGGTTGCAGCGGCGCTTCAACCAGGAGGTGGAGCAGCACCGCAGCGCCCGCTATCGCACCCTGCGCCTGCTGGCGCTGCAGCACCCGGTGGTGGGCTTCCTGGAGGCCCTCGGCATCCTCACCGTGCTGCTGATCGGTGCCTGGCGCATCCAGAGCGGCCAGCTCGATGGCCAGGGCCTGAGCAGCTACGTGGCCGCCCTGCTGATGCTGATCGACCCGATCGCCCACCTCACCACCAACTTCAACGAGTTCCAGCAGGGCCAGGCCTCCCTGCAGCGGCTACGGGCGATCGAGGCAGAGCCGGTGGAAGCGCCGGACCGGAGCGACGCCCGTGCCCTGGGTGCCGTGCGGGGTCAGCTGCAGCTGCAGGGGGTGAGCTTCGGCTACGACGGCCGCACGCCCGTGCTGCAGGACCTCAATCTTGTGGTGGAACCGGGCCAGGTGCTGGCGCTGGTGGGGCCCTCGGGGGCGGGCAAGTCCACCCTGTTTTCCCTGTTGCTGCGCTTCAACACGCCTCAGCGGGGGCAGGTGCTGCTTGACGGCCACGACCTGGCCGATCTGCGCGCCGGCGAGCTGCGCCGCAGGGTCGCCCTGGTGCCCCAGCAGAGCCCGGTGTTCTCCGGCACGATCGCCGAGGCCATCCGTTTCGGCCGGCCGGCCAGTGCCGAAGCGTTGCGAACCGCTGCCCGCCTGGCCAATGCCGATGGCTTCATTGAGGCCCTGGCCGATGGCTACGAGAGCCGGCTGGAGGAGCGGGGCCGCAACCTCTCCGGCGGCCAGCTGCAGCGGCTGGCGATCGCCCGCGCCGTGCTCGGCGACCCGGCCCTGCTGCTGCTCGATGAGGCCACCAGCGCCCTCGATGCCGAGGCGGAGGAGGCGGTGCAGCGGGGCCTGGAGCAGGCCATGGCCGGCCGCACCGTGCTGGTGATCGCCCACCGCCTGGCCACCGTGCAGCGGGCCGATCGGATCGTGGTGCTGGAGAACGGACGGATCGTGGAGCAGGGCAGCCACAATCAGTTGCTGGCGGGCGGAGGTCGCTACCGCGATCTCTGCCGCCGCCAGTTCATCCATCTCGACCCCTGAAGGCAGCGCCGATGGCCTGGGAGTACCGGGTGATCCACATCAACGTGGAGAGTGGCAACCCGCCCGAACCGCCCTCACCCAAGGCGGACAGCGAGCGCCTGGGCGGCGCCCTCAGCCCGGAGTACCTGCGCCGGGAATTCCCCCAGCAATACAGCGGCGCCGGCGCGCAACCGCGCCACCCGGCGGAGCAGCTGCAGTTCTTTCTCAATGCCCTGGGGCGGGACAACTGGGAGATGGTGGAGGCGGCCCAGGTGGGCCCCTTGCTGATGTTCTTCTTCAAGCGACCGATCGGCGGCGGTGGCTCCAGCCCCAAGCGGGGACCGGCCGCCAGCTGATCCCTATCCTGGGGCCGCACGCTTCAGCACTCCCCCGTGGATCCCATCGCGCAGCAGCAACAACCCCCCGTGCTCACCTTCGAGGGAAAGCGCTACGACCTCAACTCCCTGCCCGATGAGGTGAAGGAGCTGGTGCGCGGCATGCAGGTGGCCGACGCCCAGCTGCGCATGCACGAGGACACCCTCAAGGTGCTGGCCGTGGGCCGCCAGTCGATGGCCATGCAGCTCAACGAGAAGCTGAAACAGGTGGCCCCCCTGCCCTGAGCGGCAGGGAAACGGGCCTTTACCCATCAGCGCTGGGGCGGCAGGCTGGCGGGCTGCTGGGCCTCCTTGAAGCTGTAGTCGCGGGTGAGGCGGAACACGGTGCCCGAGAGCAGCAGCAGGCCGATCAGGTTGGGAATGGCCATCAGGCCATTGAGGATGTCGGCGACCGTCCAGATCACCCCGCCGGTGGCCACCGCGCCGATCACCACCACCGCCACCCACACCAGGCGGAAGGGCTGGATGGCCCGGGTGCCCGCCAGGAATTCGAGGCAGCGTTCGCTGTAGTAGCCCCAGCCCAGGATCGTGGTGCCGGTGAAGAACACGGTGCCGAAAGTCACCAGCCAGGAGGCTCCGGGCAGACCCTTGTCGAAGGCGGCCATCGTCAGGGCCACCCCGCTCTGGTCGCCGGTGTAGAGGCCACTGATCACAATCACCAGGGCCGTCATCGTGCAGACGATGATCGTGTCGATGAAGGTGCCCAGCATGGCCACGGTGCCCTGCAGCACGGGATCCCCCGGCTTGGCGGCGGCCTGGGCGATCGGCGCGGTGCCCAGGCCCGCCTCGTTGGAGAACACGCCGCGGGAGATGCCCTTCTGAATCACGGTGCCCAGGGCACCGCCGGCCACCGCCTGGCCGGTGAAGGCATCGTTGAAGATCACCCCCAGCGCGGCCGGGATCTCGCCGAGATGCACCAGCAGGATCACCAGGGCGCCCACCACATACACGATCGCCATGAACGGCACCACCACCTCGGTGACCTTGCCGATGCGTTCAATGCCGCCGATCAGCACCAGGAAGGTGATCACGGCCATCGCCACGCCGGTGAGCAGCTCTGGCACCCCCAGGGAGGTTTTCAGAGCGAGGGCCATCTCATGGGCCTGCACGCCGTTGCCGATGCCGAAGCCGGCCAGGGTGCCGAACAGGGCGAACAGGGTGGCCAGCCAGCCCCAACCAGGCCCCAGGCCATTGCGGATGAAATACATCGGGCCGCCCACGTGCTCGCCGCGGTCATCCACCTCGCGGTAGTGAACGGCCAGAACGGATTCGGCGTACTTGGTGGCCATGCCCACGAAGGCGATCAGCCACATCCAGAACACCGCACCAGGGCCACCGGTGGCGATCGCGCCGGCCACCCCGGCCACATTGCCCGTGCCGATCGTGGCCGCCAGGGCGGTGGTGAGACCTTCAAAAGCGGTCACATCGCCCTCACCCTTGCTGCTGCGGATGGAGCCAAGGGCCTGGCGGAAGCCGAAGCCGATGCGGCGCAGGGGCATGAAGCCGAGCCCCACCATCAGATAGAAACCGGTGAGACCGATCAGCCAGAGCGTGATCGGCCCCCACACCACATTGTTGAGCGCGTCAAGGAAAGGCAACACATCCGCCGCGAGGTTGCGGCGATCGTGCCATCAAAACGCGGGTCAGGCCAGGGGTTCCAGCGCTTCGAAACGGAACAGCTGACGGCCTGCGGGGATGTCGCCGAAGGTCTCGGTCTCCACCAGCCGCTCACGCAGCACCCAGGGGCCGCCCTCCACCAGGGGCACGAAGGTGTCGGTGAAGCGGCTCAGCCCACCCTTCGGCTCGCCCGTGGCGGGATCGGCATAGCGGCTGGTATAACTGCGGCTGAGATAGCCGCTGCCGGTGTGGGTGACGCTCTCAGTGAAGATCGTCACCACCGTGCCGTGGATGTGGCGGTGCACCATCGTCACCACATCGTCCTTGATGCGGTAGCGGTCGCCGGCGTTCTTGCCGCCCACGATCACCTCGGTGCCCACCGCATCGGTATCACCGGCGCTGAAGGTGTTCTCGCTATGGGTCTGCTCGAAGCTGCGGCGCACCCGGTGGATCGCCACCTCCCAGAGCTGGGAGGCGATGGCCTTGTGCACCTCCGGATCGTCGATGCCCTCCACCTGGGCCTTGAGGTCAGCACCCACCTGGAAGGATCCCTCCAGGCGCCTGGCGGGTTCGCCTGCTGCAACGGGCTGCTCCCACACGCAGCGCCCGCGGTAGCCGCCGAAGCCCGGATCCCAGGTGTAGCGGTTCTCGTAGGCGGCGCGGAAGGCGGCGGTGGCGTCGCTGCCGGGGGCAAGGGCGGCGGGGCTGGGGGCGACCGTCAAGGGAGGTGACTGAACAGGCGGCAATCACCCTACGGGGTCTGCACCGCCTATGAACCCGTGGCGGGGCGCCCCCGGTGGATGTCCTGCAGGGCGTTGATCTCCAGGTGCTGCTGCTGCAGGGCGGCGATCGCTTCCACGGCGGCCCGGGCACCGGCCAGGGTGGTGACGGTGGGCACGGCGTAATCGAGGGCAGCGCGGCGCAGGTACTTGTCGTCGTGGGCGGCCTGGCGGCCGATCGGGGTGTTGATGATCAGCTGGATGCTGCCCGAGCGGATCGCGTCCTCGATGTTGGGCCGCCCCTCATGCACCTTGAGCACCGGCTCCACCGCCAGGCCGGCGGCGGCCAGCACGGCGGCGGTGCCAGCGGTGGCGGTGAGGCTGAAACCCTCGTCGGCCAGGCGGCGGGCCACCGGCACCAGGGCCTGCTTGTCACGGTCATGGGTGGAGAGGAACACGGTGCCGCCGGTGGGCAGGGCCTCACCGGCGGCCAACTCCGCCTTGGCAAAGGCCATGCCGAAGCCCCGGGCAATCCCCATCACCTCGCCGGTGCTGCGCATCTCCGGCCCCAGCAGGGTGTCGGAACCGGGGAAGCGCTTGAAGGGCAGCACCGCCTCCTTCACCGTCTGCAGGGGCGGGATGGGCTCAGCGCCGAGGCCCAGCTCTGCCAGGCTCTCGCCGGCCATCACCCGGCTGGCCAGCTTCGCCAGGGCCACGCCGGTGGCCTTGGCCACGAAGGGCACGGTGCGCGAGGCGCGGGGGTTGGCCTCGATGATGAACACCCGCTCGATCCCCTGCGGGTCGCGCTGCACGGCAAACTGCAGGTTGATCAGACCGCGCACCTCCAGGGCCAGGGCCAGGTCCTGGCTCCACTGGCGGATCGTGGCAAGGGCGTCGGCCCCCAGGCTCACGGCAGGCAGGCAGCAGGCCGAGTCGCCCGAGTGGATGCCGGCCGGCTCGATGTGCTCCATCACCCCACCGATCAACACCGTGCCGGTGGCATCGCAGAGGGCATCCACATCCACCTCCACGGCGTTTTCCAGGTATTGATCGATCAGCACCGGGTGGTCGGGCTCCACGTTCACCGCCTCGGCCATGTAGCGGTTGAGCTCGCTCTCGTCGAACACCACCTCCATGGCGCGGCCGCCCAGCACGTAGCTGGGGCGCACGACAACGGGATAGCCCACCCGCTCGGCCACGGCGCGGGCCTCGGCCTCGCTGCGGGCCAGACCGTTGCGGGGCTGGCGGATCTCCAGCCGGCGCAGGATCGCCTCGAACTGCTCCCGGTCTTCCGCCGTATCAATCGACTCAGGCGTGGTGCCCCAGATGCGCGTGCCGGTGGCCTGGCCTTCAGGGCTCTGCAGCCAGCGCAGCAGCGGGATCGCCAGCTTCAGGGGGGTCTGCCCGCCGAACTGCACGATCACCCCCTCGGGGCGCTCGGCCTCGATCACATTGAGCACGTCCTCGAGGGTGAGCGGCTCGAAGTAGAGGCGATCGGAGGTGTCGTAGTCGGTCGACACCGTCTCCGGGTTGCTGTTCACCATCACGGTGGCGAAACCAGCCTCACGCAGGGCGAAGGAGGCGTGGACGCAGCAGTAGTCGAATTCGATCCCCTGGCCGATGCGGTTGGGGCCGCCCCCCAGGATCATCACCTTGCGGCGCGACTCGGGCTGCACCTCGTTTTCCGGTAGCACCAGCTCCAGGGAGCCGGCGGCGTTGATCCGCTCCAGGGGCCGCTCATAGGTGGAGTAGTGATAAGGCGTGCGCGAGGCGAATTCGGCCGCGCAGGTGTCCACGGTCTTGAACACGGCCCGCACGCCCAGGGCCTGGCGATGGCGGCGCACGGCCAGCTCGTCGCTATCGGTGGCCCAGGCGATCTGCCGGTCGGAGAAGCCCAACTGCTTGAGCTCCAGCAATGCCGCCCCATCGAGATCCGCCAGGCCGCGGCCCCGCAGCAGGCGCGTCTCGGCAGCGAGGATCCCGCGCAGCTTGGCCAGGAACCAGGGATCAATGGCACTGCGTTCGTGGATCTCCCCATCGCTGCGGCCGGCCACCATGGCCTCGCGCACGGCGAAGATCCGTTCAGGGGTGGGGGTGCGCAGGGCCCGGTTGAGGTCCGTGGCTGCAATGGCGCCATCGGGGCGGTCACAACCCCAGCCGGCATGGCCCGTTTCCAGGGAGCGCAGTGCCTTCTGGAACGACTCCTCAAAACAGCGGCCGATCGCCATCGCCTCGCCCACCGACTTCATCGAGGTGGTGAGCACCGCCGGGCTGCCCTGGAACTTCTCAAAGGCGAAGCGCGGAATCTTGGTGACCACGTAGTCGATCGTGGGCTCAAAACACGCCGGCGTGGCGCCGGTGATGTCGTTGACGATCTCGTCGAGCGTGTAGCCCACGGCCAGGCGGGCGGCGATCTTGGCGATCGGGAAGCCGGTGGCCTTTGAGGCCAGGGCCGAACTGCGGCTCACCCGCGGGTTCATCTCGATCACGATCACATCGCCATTGGCGGGGTTGATCGCGAACTGGATGTTGCTGCCGCCGGTATCCACGCCGATCTCGCGAATGATGGCGATCGACTGATCGCGCAACCTCTGGTATTCCCGGTCGGTGAGGGTCTGGGCCGGGGCCACGGTGATCGAGTCACCGGTGTGCACCCCCATCGGGTCGAGGTTCTCGATCGAGCACACGATCACCACGTTGTCTGCGCTGTCGCGCATCACCTCCAGCTCGAATTCCTTCCAGCCGATCAGCGACTGCTCGATCAGGATCTGGCTCACGGGGCTGGCCTCTAGGCCGCTCTTGCAGATCGCCTCGAATTCCTCGGGGTTGTAGGCAATGCCGCCGCCGCTGCCGCCGAGGGTGAAGGCGGGGCGGATGATGCGCGGGTAGCTGCCGATCGCCTCACCCACGGCCATCGCCTCATCCATGGAGTTGGCAATGCCGGAGGGGCACACGGCCACGCCGATCCGCTCCATTGCCTCCTTGAACAGCAACCGGTCTTCGGCCTTCTGGATCGCAGCAAGGTCGGCGCCGATCAGCTCCACCCTGTGCTTTGCCAGGGTGCCGTTCTCGGCCAGGGCCACCGCCAGGTTGAGGGCGGTCTGACCACCCATGGTGGGCAGCAGGGCGTCGGGCTTCTCGATCTCGATCACCCGGGCCACCACCTCGGGGGTGAGCGGCTCGATATAGGTGCGATCCGCCATGTCCGGATCGGTCATGATCGAGGCGGGATTGCTGTTCACCAGCACCACCTCGTAGCCCTCGGCCCGCAGGGCCTTGCAGGCCTGGGTGCCGGAGTAGTCGAATTCGCAGGCCTGACCGATCACGATCGGTCCCGAACCCAGCAGCAGGATGCGACGCAGGTCCGTGCGGCGGGGCATGGGCGAGGGCGGCAGGCCAAACCCGTCAAGCCTCTCACGGGGGATGGCTAACCTGTGCCTTGACGTCCATACCCGTTCCATGAGTGAACTCCAGCGCCTCAAGGGGCTGCTGCCACCTGAAATGCAGAGCTGGGTGTTCGTTGAAGCTGCGGCCTCGGTCGATCCACCCCTGATCGCCATCGAGGAGATCGGCAGGGATGAGATCGAGATCCAGGTGGATCTGGAGAAGTGGGATGCCCTGGCGATCGACCACCGCAACCTCCTGTTCTGGCACGAGGTGGGCCGAATCCAGAACGACGCCGTGCCCCGGGACGGATGGGAGATGGCGGCCCTGGCCATCGGCCTCGGTGGCGCCATTGGCGAGCTCTGGGTGCAGGACGGCCTGTTGCTGCTGATGGCCCTGGGCCTGTCCGGCTTTGCCGGCTACCGCCTCTATCTCAAGAACAACAGCGAGAAGCGCCTGGCCGACGCCATCGCCGCCGACGAGCGGGCGATCGACCTGGCCTGCCGCTTCGGCTACACCCTGCCCAACGCCTACAAGAGCCTGGGCGGGGCGCTCAAGGACCTGGCAGAGCAGACCCGCAAGAAGAAGAAACGTTCCTTCTACGACGACCGCCTGGAGGCCCTGCGCAAGAGTGCAGGCAAGGCCCGGGCCGACATGGCCCAGCAACAGGGCTCCCGCCAGTCCGTCACCAGTGAGAATGTCTATGGCTGAGGCCCCCCTGGGCACCGCCGCTGCCAGCACTTCCGCGGTCAATCCGGTCAACGCCCAGCCGGTCTCCAGCCCCGCCGACCCGGTAACCGAGGCCATGGCCCGGCTCGCCGCCGAGGCCTGTGACGACCGCAAGGCCGTGGACATCCGCCTGATCCGGGTGGATGAGGTGAGTTCCCTGGCCGACTGGTTCGTGATCTGCAGCGGCCTCTCGGACGTGCAGGTGCGCGCCATCGCCCGCTCGGTGGAGGACCGGCTGGAGGAGGACCTGGGCCGCCTCCCCCTGCGCCGGGAGGGCCAGAGCGCCGGCAGCTGGTTGCTGCTCGATTACGGCGAGGTGATCGTGCACGTACTCACCCCCAGCGAGCGGGAGTACTACGACCTGGAGTCGTTCTGGGGCCACGGGGAGCAGGTGCGCTACCTAGGCTCCAGTTCCGCCAGCAACGCTTGAAGCCATGGGGGAGTCCCGCGGCGCCACCGGTGATCCCCCAGGACGCTCCAGCCCAGGCCAGGTCCTGGGAGTCTGTCCTGTGCCCGCTGAGCAGAGGCCCCTGCAGCAGTACGAGGAACTGCGTGACTCCTGGTTCTTCGCCTGGCCCAGCCGGGGCAACCAGGGCCTGACCAGGGCCCTGCTGGGCAGCTGGCTGCTGGCTTTGCCCCCCAGCCTGCTGGTGGCCAGCGGCAGCTGGGTGCTGCGCCACCGGCCCCTGGAACTGGTGCTGGCGGGTGCTGTGGCAGCCATTCTGCTGCCCCTGCTGCTGCTGCTGCGGCAATGGCTGGGCTGGCGCACGATTCACCGCCGGCTGGTGAGTGAACGGGTGGAATATGAAGAGTCCGGCTGGTACGACGGCCAGGTGTGGGAGAAACCGGTCAGCTGGCGCCAGCAGGATCTGCTGGTGGCCCAGCACCAGGTGCGACCAGTGCTCACCCGTCTGGAGCGGGCCCTGGCGATCAGTGCCGGCCTGATGCTGGCTGGCACCGGCCTCTGTCAGGCTTTCTGAAGCGTCTCCGCCCTCCCCCCAGCGCGTTGCCTTCATGAGCCTCCCTGCGAGTTTCGGCGCCCCGGCCCGCAACGGCATCCCGCCGCTGGAGGTGCGGCTGCTGCGCAACGGCATCGCCGAATCCCGGCACCGGGTGCACGCCGTGGTGTGCGACGCCCGCGGCCGGGTTCTGATGCGCGCCGGCGATCCCCAGCAGCTGAGCTTCATCCGCTCGGCCCACAAGCCCTTCCAGGCCACCGTGTTCGTGGCCAGTGGCAGCGCCGACCAGGGCGGCAGCGGCGACCGGGGTCTGGCCATCGCCTGCGCCTCCCATGCCGGCACCGCCATGCATGCCCGCGAGGCCTTCCGGCTGCTCTGGGGAGCTGAACTGGAGGCCGATCAACTGCAGTGCCCGGTGCCAGCCGGCCGCAGCAGCCCGCTGGAGCACAACTGCTCCGGCAAGCACGCCGCGTTTCTGGCCACCTGCCGGCGGATGGGCTGGGCCACCGAGAGCTACCTGCAGGGCGATCACCCCCTGCAGCGGGAGGTTCTCAAGCGCACCGGCGAGCTGTTGGGGCTGCCGGCCGCTGAACTGGTCACGGCCCGGGACGACTGCGGCGCTCCCACCGTGCAGCTGCAACTGGCCCAGATGGCGCTGTTGTTCGCCCATCTCGGCGCCGGCGAGCAACCGGACCTCGAGCGCCTTAGCCGGGCCATGCTCAACCACCCGGATCTGGTGGCGGGCGAAGGTCGCTTCGACACCCAGCTGATGCGTCTGGGCCACGGCCAGGTGCTGAGCAAGGGCGGAGCTGAGGGCATCCAGTGCCTGAGCCGCGTGGGCGAGGGCCTGGGGGTGGCGATCAAGGTGGAGGACGGCGCCTCCCGCGCCAAGCATGCCGTGGCCCTGCATCTGCTGGAGCAGCTCGACTGGCTGACACCGATGACCCTGGAGGAGCTGCGCCAGCAGTTCCTCCAGCCCGCACCCCACCTGCAGCTGGAGGTGCGCGGCGAACTGCGCTTCGACTGAGCGCCCCAGCGCCCCTTGGTAGCGGGGGACACCTGACTGGTACACTTCGTAGGTCGACGCGGGGTAGAGCAGCCTGGTAGCTCGTCGGGCTCATAACCCGAAGGTCGCGAGTTCAAATCTCGCCCCCGCCACCAACTACCAAAACCCCGGCAGCTGCGCTGCCGGGGTTTTTGTTTGCAAGGCGGTCCTCTCCGCTCAGGGCCAGCTTCACTCCCTTTCGTGATCGAGCGACTCAGCTGGGACAGGCAGCGGCGGGAGTGGTGGAATTTTGACGAGTCCGGCCGTGTCAACCTCATTCAGCAGGTCCTCTTCAGAGCCCGCACGAGAAGGAGTCAGAGCATAAATGAACGCCGTAGAAACTTGTCCCATCAGATGACAACAAACAGTTCCAACAGTCATTCAGATCCAGCCATCAGATCTCACAATGAGGCCAAAGTGGGTGGATTCCCTGTTCCGCCTCCTGCTCCTTCGCGCTGATCAGACGTGCTGACCTGTGTGCTGGTTGAGGATGAGCCCCTGCTGCGGAAGCTGCTCACCGAAGTGGTGGAGAGCCACCCAGACACCTCCATGGTGGGCAGTGTGGGCACGGCCGCCGAAGCCATCGCCCTCTGCCGGCAATGGGCTCCGGAGCTGTTGGTGCTGGACCTGAACCTCCCCGACGGCAGCGGGCTGGATGTGGCCCTGGCTGTGGCTGCAGAGCGCGGCGACACCCAGGTGGTGGTGCTCTCCGCCGAGGCCGGCTGTTTTGTCTGCCCGCCGGAGCTGCGACCCCTCCTGCGGGGCGTGATCGACAAGATCCATGCCTACGAAGCTCTGCCGGCGGCGATTGACGAACTGCTGGCCAGCAAGGCGGAGCCATGACGGAGCCGCCCCGGCGCTTCCCCTCCGCCCGCGCCCTGGGCCTAGGCCTGGGCCTGGCCGTTCTGGCCGCCGTTGGGCTGGCAGTGGGAATCCGCCAGCGCCTGCAACCGGTGAGGGTGGCCGTGGGCGTCCGCTTCACCCCCAGCGGTGATGTGGAAGGCACTGATCACTTCCTGAGGCCCTGACGGTGAAACGGCCGATCAGCTTCTGGGGTCCACGTCACAGCCATCCCGACCTGCCGATCGCCAGCATTGATCTGAACGCCGCCCGTTCGAAGGGGTTCGCCAGGCCCATTCAGGTGGGTTCCGGGCGCTGGCTGCCCATCGCAGGGGGCAGCGACGGGCTCGGCAGCACCTTTGTCACCCTGGTCCCGACTGGACCTGTAGACCATCAACGCCAGGTGCTGACCATCGCCACGCTGGCCGTCTCGCTCCTGCTGGTCACCATCTTCATTCTCAAGACCCGGCAACTGCACGCGAATCTGTTCAATCCAGTGCGCACCTTTGCGGAACAACTGCGCCAGGTGGAGAGCGGTGAGCCAGCCAGCGCCGGGAGCACCGTCACCCAGGAGCAGAACCTGGCCCTGGCGGCCGACCGGTTCCTGGAGATCAGCCTGATTCAGGAGCGGTTCACGGCCATGGTGGCGGCGATCCAACTGCGGGAGAAGGAACTGCGCCAGGCCCTGCGCGCCAGCCTGGCCGCCGCCGCCGTGGGGCATGAAATCAAACAGCCCCTGAGCACGATCCGGCTGCTCTGCCAGCAGGCCAACCGCAGCGACCCCTCAGCCGGGCTGCGGCCCCTGCTCACCCAGCTCGACAGGGAGTCGGGCCGGGTGGCCAGCACCGTGGAGAGCATGCGCATGCTGCTCAGCAACGTGCAGAGCAACCAGGAGCCCCTCGATCTGGCAGACGCGGCCAGCACTGCGATCACCTTCACCCACCACCAGCGCCGATCCCTCGGCGTGGTGTTCCGGGCCGAGGGACTGAACAATCTGCCCCTGGCCGATTCCCCCCTGCCCGTGATCGGCGATCCGGTGCAACTGCAGATCGCCATCGCCAACCTGCTGCGCAACGGGGCGGAGGCGGCCGCCTCGATGGCGCCGGACCAGCGGCGGCTGCGGCTGCGGCTGCAACGGCTGCCAGCCAGCGCCGACCATCCCCACGGCCTGGCCGGTGTGGAAGTGGCGGACAGCGGGCCCGGACTGCCCGGCCAGGATGGGAGCTCGGGGGGAAGGGATCCCGGCCGGGATCTGGGCCGCCACCCCCTGCACACCACCAAGGCCACTGGCAGCGGGCTGGGGCTGTTCGTGGTGCGCACCACCCTGGAGCAGCACGGCGGCTGGCTGCAGGCCGGGCGGTCTGCCGAGCTGGGCGGGGCGGCGGTGAGCCTGTGGTTGCCGCTGGGGCCGCCTCACGAGGCCTAGCGTTCAGCGTTTGCGCGCCTGCCATGCCGCCAGCCGTGGATGCGATCGTGGTGGGCTCCGGCGCCACCGGCGGCGTGGCGGCCATGGTGCTGGCCGAGGCCGGGCTGCGGGTGCTGGTGCTGGAGGCGGGTGCGGAGCTGCAGGCTGAGCGGGCCTTCGGTCGCGAACCGGCCAACAGCCTGCGCCGGCTGGTGAACCTGAGCAGCGGCAAGCAGGCGCTTCAGCGCCACCATCCCGGCTACTGGAAGCAGAACCCCGAGCTGTTCACCGACGAGCGGCGCAATCCCTATTCCACCCCGGCAGACCAGCCCTTCCTCTGGACGCGGGGGCGCCAGGTGGGGGGCAAGAGTCTCACCTGGGGCGGCATCACCCTGCGCCTCAGCGACTACGAGTTCAGGGCCGCCCAGCGGGAGGGCTCCGGCCCGGGCTGGCCGATCGGCAGCGCCGACCTGGCCCCGTACTACGACCAGCTGGAGCGCTGGCTGGGGGTGCGGGGCCAGCGGGATGGCCTGCCCCAGCTGCCCGATGGCTGCTTCGCCCCCCCCCTGCCCTTCACCCCGGCGGAGTCCCACCTGGGGCAGGTGGTGCGGGAGCAACTGGGGCTTCCCTTCATCCATTCCCGGGGGTTCGGCCTGAAACGAGGCCCGGGCTGGCCGGTGAGCAGCAGCCCCGGCAGCAGCCTGGCCCGGGCCCTGGCCACCGGCCGCACCCACGTGCGCAGCCAGGCGATCGTGAGCCATGTGCTGATGGATGCCCACCAGAGCCAAGCCCGGGGCGTGGTGCTGGTGGATGGTCGCAGTGGCGCCCGGGAGCTGGTGGAGGCGCCGCTGGTGGTGCTCTGTGCCTCCACGATCGAGAGCCTGCGGCTGCTGCTGCACTCCAGCGAACGGGAGCGCAGCGGGGGCCTGATCGACCCCTCCGGCTGCCTGGGCCAGGGGCTGATGGACCACATCTCCTGCTGCCGTTTCTTCTCCCTGCCCGGGCTGCCCGACGCGGCGGAGCCTGCGGAACTCTCCGGGGCCGGCAGCTGCTTCATCCCCAACACCGTCAACCTCAGCGACCCCACGGCTGAGGGCTTCCGGCGCGGTTACGGCATCTGGGCGGCGCTGCAGCGCTTTGATCCCCCCCGGCCCCTGCAGCGCCATCCTGATCAGGCCAGCGGCTTCCTGATCGGCCATGGCGAGGTGCTGGCCGACCCGCGCAACCGGGTGACGCTCAACCACGGCCTGCTGGATGCCTGGGGCCTGCCCACCCCCCACATCGCCATGGCCTGGGGGGAGAACGAGCGGGCAATGGTGGCCCACATGCAGGCACGCATGCAGGCGGTGGTGGCGGCGGCGGGCGGCACGATCCGCCCCCTGGAGGATCTGTTCGTGCTGCCCCTGCTGGAGCCCTGGGTGCGCCGGAGCTGGGCCGTGCGCGCCGATGCCCCGCCCCCCGGCTACTACATCCACGAGCTGGGGGGGGCCGCCATGGCCGCCAGCGAGAGCCACGGGGTGGTGAATGCCTGGAACCAGTGCTGGCGTGCCCCCAACCTGCTGGTGGTGGATGGCGCCTGCTGGAGCTCGGCCGGCTGGCAGAGCCCCACGCTCACCGAGATGGCGATCAGCTGGAGGGCCTGTGCGGCGGCGGCCGAACGGCTGAAACAGGGCAATGGCGCCCGGCTGGAGCAGCAGTCGGTGTGCACTCCCGGATGAAGGTGCCGTTCTGGTGTCATTGGCCACAAACCGCCCGAGGGGAGATCTGCACAATCACGGGGCGACCTGTAACGGGTCGGGCAAGGGAGAACATAGGCGGGGGATGGCTCCCCCGCCTTTTTTTTGCCCCTCAGCGCAGAAACAGCCCGTTGAGATAGTGCTGGTTCACGCAGGCGTCCTTGCAGCCGTGCTGGAACAGGAAAGTGGCTAGCGCCGCGGTGATCAGCCGGTACTGATCCCAGTGGGGGTTGGTTTGTATGAACTGACGCATGCCCTCGAACAGCACCTCCGGCACCTCGGTTTCCAGACTGATGGCGGAACTGGCGGGGTCAGGGGTCATGGGGAAGTTAAGGGTCTGCTAGCGGCCCAGTACGCCACAGGCAGGCCGCCGCTGTCAAAGGGGGGCCATCAGGTCGAAATCAACCCACGTCTGGCTGAGACAGGGGGCCAGCACTGGCGGTTTGGCTGGAATGGGCTGCGCGCCGATCCGGCAGGCCCCGCAGCCAGGTGACGTCAAGGGGGCGAACGGGAGTCGATCCGCAGACGAGCACTTTCCCCAGCCTGGCCACCCCATCTGCCGAGGCGGATCAACGGCTGGGGAAAACCCCGGCAGGCCATGGGGAAAAATCCCAGGCCCTGGGGAGAGGCATCAATGATCAGTTGTGCTGATCAGCCGCAGATCCGCTGGAGCAGGAGCCCGGCGAGACAGCTGAGCACAGGAGGCTGGCGTCTTCTCACTCACCAGAGGGGCGCCGCAGGCTGCGGGGCCCCAGGGGATGGTCGGCCTGGGGATAGGGCGGATGGTGACCATGGGAGTGGCCCTGGTCATGGCTGTCGCTATGGGAGTGGCTGTGGTCATGTCCCAGGGGGAGGGGCACACCGTCGGGCTGGCAGGCCCCGGTGCATTCGCGCTCGCAGAGGGTGCAGCTCTCGGTGAGTCCCTCCACATGGTGGTGGTGGCTGTGCTGGGGGGCGCCCACCTCGGTTTCAAAACCCAGCACCTGGGCGCGGTACTTGCACAGGGAACAGTTCATCTGGGTGTCCCCGCGCACCACCTCGGCCACCCGCTCAGCGAACGTGTCCAGCACCTGGGGGTGGTCGCCCAGGTAGGGCACCGGCAGGAACTGCACATCGGGATGGTCGGCCGCCACCAGCTCGGTGTGCTGGCGGATGCGGCTCACCAGCACCCCTGAGAACAGAAAGTACGGAAACACCAGGATGCGGCGGAAGCCCAGGCGCACCGCATGGCGCAGGCCCGGTTCCACCAGGGGAAAGGTGACGCCGGAGTACACGGTCTCCCCCCAGCCGAAGCCCATGCCCTCCACCAGCATGCGGGTGACCTTGGCCACGTTGGAGTTGGCGTCGGGATCGGACGAGCCCCGGCCCACCACCACCAGCAGGGTGTCGTGCAGGGGGATGGCAGCCTGCTGGTCGGCCTGCTCGAGGGTGTGGCGAATGCGGGCCCCAGCCGCCTGGATCATCTTCAGATCCACCCCCAGCTCCCGGCCGTAATCCACCCGCAGGCCAGTCTCGGCGGCGTAGGTGTTGAGTACGGAGGGGATGTCGTTCTTGGCGTGGCCGGCGGCGAACAACATCGCCGGAATCGCCAGGATGTGCCGCACCCCGCGCTGGCGCAGGGCCTCCAGCCCATCCCGCAGGATCGGGCTGGCGAACTCCAGGTAGCCGTGCTCCACCGGCAGGGGAGCGAGGCGCTCGCGCAGGGCCGCCGCCAGCTGGGCGAACTCCTCAACCGCCAGGCGGTTGCGGCTGCCGTGGCCGCACACCAACACGCCGATCGGCCCATGCTCCCCGTGCAGCGGAGCGGGAGGTGCTGAGATGTGCATGGGCAATGGCTGTCCACCTGACCCTATCTGCTGCGATCCATCCCGCTTCGGGCGAGGATGGGGGGATGGGTCTGCGCCTCCCCCCGTTCCAGGAACTGCCGCCCCCACCCCGGGCCGAGGCGTTGCTGGAGGTGCCGATCGCCAGCCTGCGGCCCACCCAGATGTGCGTGGGTCTGGCCGAAGTGCGCAGCCGCCAGGGCGACTTCCGGGCGGAGAGCAACCGGGAGCGGCGCGACTACCTGGGCAGCAAACCCGTGCCGCTGGTGCGCAGCGGCGATGGCCAGGTGTGGATGGTCGACCGTCACCACCGCCTGCGCGCCCTGCTGGAACTGATGCCCGAGGCCACCGCCTTCGGCTACGTGGCACTCCAGCTGGACACAGTGGACCCCAATGCGGTGCTGGCCGAACTGGGTCAGCGGGGCTGGCTTTACCTCTACAACGGCCGCGGCCTCGGCCCGCTGGCCCCCGCCGCCCTGCCGGGCACCCTGCTGGGCCTGGAGGACGACCCCTACCGCAGCCTGGTGTGGAAGCTGAAACGGGAGGGCGTGATCAAGGCCGCCCCGCTGATTCCCTTCCACGAATTCCGCTGGGGAGCCTGGCTGCGCAGCCGCTCCCTGCCCCCCTTCAGCTCCCTGCAGCTCACCCCGGCCCTGCCGGCAGCCCGGGCCCTGGCCCGCTCCGAGGCGGCCTCCCACCTGGCCGGCTGGCAGGGGGAGCTCTGACCGTTTCGGAGCAGCCCTGAACGGGGGGTGTCGGCCTGGCGGCGCGAGGGCAGGAAGCTCGCCATGCTGAGCCTCCACTGAACGCGGCTGCCCTTGACTGCCTTCCTGGCCGACAACCCGATGGCGACCTTCGCCCTGGTGCTCGGGTTGAGTGTGCTGGTGCCACCGCTGGTGCGCCGGCTGCGGCTGCCCGACCTGGTGGGCCTGCTGCTGGCGGGGGTGCTGATCGGCCCCCATGGCCTGGGCTGGCTGCAGAGCGACAGCGAGACCATCCGCCTGCTCTCCGATGTGGGCGTGATCTATCTGCTGTTCATCGCCGGGCTGGAGATCGACCTGGTGGAATTCGCCCGCATCCGCCAGCGCTCCTTCCGCTTCGGCCTGCTCACCTTCAGCCTGCCGATGGCCGGCGGACTGGTGCTGGGACTGGGGTCTGGCTACTCCCTGTTGAGCAGCGTGCTGCTGGGCTCAATCCTCTCCTCCCACACCCCGCTGGGTTATCCGATCGTGCGCAGCTATGGCGCGGTGCGGGAGGAGTCGGTGGTGGTGGCCATCGGCGGCACGATCTTCACCGACATCGCCGCCCTGGTGGTGCTGGCCCTCACGGTGGGACTGGCCCGGGGCGCCATGGGGCCCCTGGGGGCTCTGGGCCTGGTGCTGAGGGTGGCGGCCTATGCCGCCCTGGTGCTGGTGCTGATCCAGCGGCTGGGCCGGCCGCTGGTGCGGCGCAAGGTGAACAACGACAGCCAGCTGTTCGTGCTCGTGCTGCTGGCCGTGTTCCTGGCCGCCCTGGCCGCCGAACTCGCCGGGGTGGAGAAGATCGTGGGGGCCTTTCTGGCCGGGCTGGCCGTCAACGGCGTGCTGCCCGAGGGCCGGGTGAAGGAGCAGGTGATCTTCGTGGGCGCCAGCTTGTTCATCCCGATCTTCTTCATCGATCTCGGCCTGCTGCTCAACCTGCCGGCCTTCCTGGCCACGCTGCAGGGTTCCCTGTTCGCCGTGGCCCTGATCGCCACGCTGATCGGCAGCAAGGGACTGGCCTCCTGGTGGGCCGGCAGGCTGTACGACTACAACGGTGCCCAGATCCTCACCCTCTGGTCCCTGTCGCTGCCCCAGGTGGCGGCCACCCTGGCGGCCACGTTTGTGGGCTTCCGGGCCGGTCTGCTCGATGAGCAGGTGCTCAACAGCGTGCTGGCGATGATGGTGGTCACAGCCACCCTCGGCCCCTCACTCACAGCCCTGGCCATGCCCCGGCTGGGGCGGGCCGGGACCAGCGGTGGCCAGCCGGTGGGCAGCGGCAGCCTGGCCCTGGTGCGGCGCTCGCTCACCGTGCTGCTGCCCGTGGCCAATCCGGAGAACGAGCGGCCGCTGCTCAACCTGGCCCGGCTGCTGATCGGCGGCGATGCCGACCACCCCGGCCGGGTGCTGCCCCTGGCCGTGGTCTCCCCCAACCAGCCCGAAGCCGGCGCCGCGGCCCTCACGGCCCAGCTGGGCCAGGGGCGGCAGCTGCTGGAGCAGGCCCGGCGGATCAGCGCCGAGCAGGCCATTCCCTGCCAGACCCTGCTGCGAGTGGATACGGACGTGGCCGCGGGCATCGCCCGGGTGGCGATGGAGCAGGGCAGCGACCTGGTGCTGATGGGCCTGGCCACCCCCAGCCGCCTGGGGCGCTGGCTGTTCGGGGATCTGGTGGAGGCCACCTGCCGGCAGGTGCCCTGCCCGGTGGTGGTGGCCAGGCTGGTGAGCGAACCCAGCCAGTGGCAGCGGCTGCTGGTACCGGTAAAGGACCTCACGGCCGGCGCCCTGGAGCAGTTTCAGCTGGCCGAGCGCCTGGCCGCCGCCCTCGGCGCCAGCGTCACCCTGCTGCACCTGCATGACCCCCGGCTGAGCGCCGCGGCGCTCGCCGACCTGCGCCGTGACCTGGAGAGCTGGCGTTCCGCCTCGGCAGGGGCGGGCCATGCCCCTGGCGCTGCCACCAGCAACCACATGGTGGCGCGTGTGGAGCTGCATCCGAACCATGGGGTGGAAACGACGATCCTGCGCCGGGGGGTGGATCACGACCTGGTGATCCTGCGATCCCAGCGCCGGCTGGTGGCGGGTCTGCCGATCCCCGCCAGCGATCTCACCACCAGGCTGCTGCAGCGCCTCAGCTGCACCACCCTGGTGATCAGTGACCCCCTGCACTGAGCCCAACCGGGAAGGCGGCTGACACCACTGCATCTGCAGTCCAGTCACAACAAAGGGATTGCAGCTCTGCGCAACGGGCCTGAACCGGCGCCATCCTCTAGGGGAGCGCTTCAGCCGGCATGACCTACCGTCACATCCTCGTTCCGACCGATGGCTCCGAGATCTCCGAGCGGGCTGTGGAGCAGGCCGTGAGCCTGGCCTCCGCCCTCGGTGCCAGGCTGCGGCTGCTGCACGTGCAGGTGAGCTTCCCGATCAGCCTGGTGGGGGTGGGGGAACTGGTGGAGCCGAGCACAGTGGATGCGCTGCTGGCCGCCACCCAGCAGCGCTCTGAAACGATCCTGGGCGAGGCGATGGCCCGGGCGGCGGCGGCGGGGGTGGAGGCCGAGCAATCCCTGCTGGTCAATCCCCAGCCCCACCAGGCCATCCTCGAGGAGGCCAGGACCCACGGCTGCGACCTGATCGTGATGGCCTCCCACGGCCGCCGCGGCCTGGAGGGACTGCTGATCGGCAGCGAAACCCAGCGGGTGCTCACCCAGAGCAGCTGTCCGGTGCTGGTGGTGCGCTGAGCCAGGCCCGGGGCTGACCTTTACGCTGCCTGCATCGCGACCGGATCGACGTTGGCCAAGGACGAGATCAGCAGAGCCGATGAACTGCAGGCCATGGGCTGGTCTGCGGAGGATGTGCGCCGCTACGCGGACCTCTGGGACTACCGCCACCGCTGGGGAGCGATCAACCTCGAACCGGAGGATCGCGCCTTCCTGCGCAAGGCCGAGGCGGCCCTGCCCAAGCGCGTCACCGGCAAGGCCGCCCTGAAGAAGCCGCTGCAGGAGAAATCCCACTACCGCTGGCTGGCGTTCTACCGCGAGGCCATGCTGGCCCACGAGGCCGCCCAGCAGCTCAATCCGGGTGAACAGGGGGCCTGGCCTGTGCTGCTGGCGGCGGAACTGGCCCTGCTCGACGAGCTGCAACCGGTGCTGGGGCTGCCCGACACCCTCAAGGCCCGGGAGCTGGTGGCGCTGCGGGAGGAGCTGGTGGCCCAGGCGGCGAAGGAGGGTGCAGCCGCTGGCCACAGCCTCAGCTTCGACGACGTCGCCCCTCTGGAGGAGCTCAAACAGAAGGAGCGCACCAACTGGAAACCACTGCGCGGGGAGGCCAGCGCGGACAAGAGTTATCCGCTGCTGAGTGCGGATGCCGTGGAACCCTTCCGCGCCCAAGCCAGCCGCGAGCTGGGCGATTGGATGCGGAGCCATCTACCTTCCCTGCAGGGCTGAGGAGTTCTCATCCCATCGGAAGCGTTTCGCATTCCATCAACAAGTTCATTAGGCTGAGGCCAATGAACTGGACCGGATGCCGAACAGCAACGACCCCAGGGTTCGGGCGCTGCAAAAGCCCCTGGTTCTTGGCAATTACGAAGCCGTCGTCACCGCAGACATCGACCAGCTGGCGGAGCACATCTCCCTGGCGGTGCCGGTCCGGGACATCGCCCCTGTAGGTCCCGCGCAGACGTTCCGCCACCGCTCCAGCTATCGCATCGCCGGCGACATGGGCCTGGCGGCAGCCACCGCCACTCCCACCCGCCTGTGGGTGGACGAGAGCAGCGATTGTGCCGTGGTTCTGCTCACCCAGGGCCATGCCCGCTACGCGCTCGATGGCCACGACTACCTGGCCAGTGCCGGATCGAGCGGCATGTTTCTGCCCGGCATGGAGTACCGGCAGGAGACCAGCCTGGCCGGTGGACTGATCTACAACCTCTCGCCCCAGTTGCTGGCCCGCTACCTCTGCGAGGCCAGCGGCGAAACGCTCCACCTCGACGAGGCACTCCACCTGCTCAGCCAGCCCCAGGCCATCGACCTGGAGCATCCGGCGATCCATCAGGTGCTGTTCGGCCTGCAGGTGCTGATCCGCACGATCGACAGCATGGGCGCGGATCAGCAACCCGACAGCCAGCCCATGGTGCGGCTGCAGGAAGGGATCTACGCCCTTTCGGCGGCCCTGCTGAGGCCTGAGTATGCGCCGAGGGCCCTGAGCAGCTGGCAGCCCATGCCCCCCGCCAGCCTGAATTAACGGCGGCGGGCAGCCGCCAGCAGCTCCAGGACCTGGGCGTCGGTGAGCTGCTCAAAGTGGCGGTACCAGAGGCCCACGGCCTGGAGATCGGCCACCGCCGCCAGCACCGTGGTGCGCTCCACCAGCGCCGCCAGCCGCGCCAGCACCTGCCGATCGGCCACCGGCACCGCCAGCTGCAGGGAAGCCGGCAGGCAGTTCCGCAGCGACAGCAGGGCAGCCTGCAGGGTCATGCCGGTGGCCACACCGTCATCCACCACCACCAGGGGCAGGCCCCGCAGGCTGGCGGGGTCGGGATCGCCGAACAGCTCACCCCGCCGCGCCAGTTCCTGCCGCTGGGCCTGCAGCCAGCCCCCCCGGCGCGCCGCCGCTTCATGGCGGCTGGCCGCAGCCCCGTTGCGCCACACCGTGACCTCCCCCGGAGCCACCGCGCCGATGGCCAGTTCGGGATTGGCGGGATCAGCCACCTTGCGCACGCACCAGGTGGCCAGGGGCAGCGCCAGCTGCTCGGCCATCGCCGCGGCCACCGCCACCCCTCCCCGGGGCAGGGCCAGCAGCAGGGTGTCTGGCGCCAGATCGGCGAGCAGCCCCGCCAGTGCCAGGCCGGCCTGGCGGCGATCGTTCCAGAGGGGGGGCAGCAGTGTTGGTGGGGATTCGCCCACAGAGGTGTCGAGCAGCACAGGAGTCCTAGCCAGCTCCGGGTGCAATGGACGATGAACCGTTCCGTGCCAGGAGCCTGCCGATGGCCACCTTCACCATCACCCTCGAGGACGGCCGCAGCTTCAGCTGCGCCGATGACACCTACATCCTCGACGCCGCCGAGGAACAGGGCATCGACCTGCCCTATTCCTGCCGGGCCGGCGCCTGCAGCACCTGCGCCGGCCGCATCGTCTCCGGCAGCGTGGATCAGTCCGACCAGAGCTTCCTCGACGACGACCAGATCGCTGAAGGCTTCGCTCTGCTCTGCGTGAGCTATCCGATGGCCGACTGCACGATCAAGCCGGAGGTGGAAGGGGAGCTCTGAGCGGAACAGTCTGTTCCAAGGAACAGCACGACTGTCAGTTGACTGGCCCGGCTGCCAGAACCGGCCCGATGAACCGAGGAGCCTCCAACAACGCGGCGGGATTCACAGCCATCACACCTCCCTCACCCCGCCGCCGCAACTCAAGGTGGAGATGGGGGGTGCTCGCACTGCCGGTGTCCCCCACCCGTCCCAGTCTCTCCCCGCGGGCAATGGGCCCGCCGGCCCTGACCTCCATGCCTTCCAGGTGGGCATAGAGAGTCTGCCAACCATCGCCATGGTCGAGCAGAACGGTGAGGCCATAGCCGCTCACCCACTCCGCCAGCACGACATGGCCTGACCGGGCAGCAAGAACGGGCGTCCCGGAGGGCACGATCAGGTCCACACCGGTGTGCATGCGCCAGGTCCCCCTGGCCTCAGACCATCGCCAGCCCCAGGGCGACTGTTCTCTGGCCTCAAGCGGCAGGGGATGGAGCCACACCTCTCTGCCGCCCTCAGCCAGTGGAGCGAACGGACCCTGTGGGGCGAGGTCGCCCACCGCGACCTGACCAGGGACCTGCTCCGGCCGCTCGGGCCGGGATCCTGACCCTGGAAGTTCCACCGGCTGTGGCTTCGCGGTGGCAGGCAGTCCTGGCCACTCCTCGGGAAGAGGGGTGGCCATCACCGTCACCATCGACTGCAAAGCGGTTGCGGTCACCAACACAGCCTGTGAGAGCCCTGGCAACCTGGCCGCCACGAAGAGATGGAACAGACGATCGCACCGGTTGTAGCGGCTTGCTCTTCAGATGCCAGGGGGAACACTGCCCAGTCAGTCGGCCAGCAGGGGCTGGCTGGGCACGGGCAGCGGCTCCACCTTCCAGATCCGCTCGGCGTACTCCTGGATGGAGCGGTCGCTGGAGAAGAAGCCGCAGCCCAGCGTGTTGGCCAGCGACATCGCTGCCCAGCGGCTGGGATCGAACCAGGCCTGATCCACGGCATCCTGGGCGCGGCGGTAGTCGGCCAGGTCGGCCATCACCTTGAAGGGGTCGTGGCTGGTGAGGCTGGCCAGCAGTGGGTGGTAGAGGTCGCGGTCGCCATCGCTGAAGTGGCCGGAGCCGATCAGGGAGAGCACATCGCGGGCCATCGGGTCCTGCTCGATCCAGGACATCGGGTGGTAGCCGAGCCGGTCGAGCTCCGCCACCTGTTCGGTGGTGTGGCCGAACAGGAAGAAGTTGTCGTTGCCCACCCGCTCGCGGATCTCCACGTTGGCGCCGTCGAGCGTGCCGATCGTGACCGCGCCATTGAGCGCCATCTTCATGTTGCCGGTGCCGGAGGCCTCCTTGCCGGCGGTGGAGATCTGCTCGGAGAGATCCACCGCCGGATACACCAGCTGGCCGAGGCTCACGCTGAAGTTGGGCAGGAACACCACTTTCAGACGGCCCTGCATGGCCGGATCCAGATTCACGATCTCGGCGATGCCCACCAGCAGGCGGATGATCAGCTTGGCCATCGCATAGCCAGGTGCCGCCTTGCCACCGAAGAGGAAGGTGCGCGGCGGCAGATCCTCGCCGTTGCGCAGGCGCAGGTAGCGCTCCACGATCAACAGGGCAGCCAGGTGCTGGCGCTTGTATTCGTGGATGCGCTTCACCTGCACGTCGAACAGGGAGGTGTGATCCAGCAGCAGGCCGAACTGCTGCTGCACGTGGTCGATCAGCCGCCGCTTGCCCTGACCCTTCACCTGCTGCCAGCGCTCCAGGAAAGCCGGATCCGCCGCCAGCGGCGCCAGCTCCTGCAGGGCCGCCAGATCCTTGCGCCAGCGGGCCCCCAGCACCTCGTCCAGCAGGCCCGCCAGGGCTGGGTTGGCCACGGCCATCCAGCGGCGGGGGGTGACCCCGTTGGTCACGTTGGTGAACCGCTCCGGCCAGAGCTCGGCGAAATCGGCCAGCAGATGCTCCCTCAGCAGGCGGCTGTGCAGCTCGGCCACCCCGTTGGTGCAGTGGCTGCCCACCACGGCCAGATGGGCCATGCGCACCCGCCGCTGGGGCCCCTCCTCGATCAGCGACAGGCGGGTGAGCTTGTCCGGTTGCCCGGCAAAGCGGATCCGGGCCATCCGCAGGAAGCGGGCGTTGATCTCGTAGATGATCTGCAGGTGGCGCGGCAACAGCTGCTCGAACAGCTCCACGCCCCAGGTTTCCAGCGCCTCCGGCAGCAGGGTGTGGTTGGTGTAGCTGAGGCTGGCCGTGGTGATCTCCCAGGCCGTATCCCAGTCGATGCCGTACACATCGATCAACAGCCGCATCAGCTCGGCCACAGCGATGGCCGGGTGGGTGTCGTTCATCTGCACCGCATACTTGCGGTGGAACTGGCCCACCGGCAGCCCCTGACCCTGCAGGATCCGGAACATGTCCTGCAGGGAGCAGCTCACGAAGAAGATCTGCTGGCTGAGCCGCAGCCGTTTGCCCTGCTCGAACTCATCGTTGGGGTAGAGCACCTTGGAGAGGGTTTCCGACTGCACCTTGCGCAAGACGGCGCGGGTGTAGTCGCCGGCATTGAAGGAGGCGAAATCGAAGGCATCCGGCGCCGCCGCCGACCACAGCCGCAGGGTGTTGGCCGTGTTCACGCCGAAGCCGAGGATCGGTGTGTCGTAGGCCACGCCGATCACGGTGTGGCCGCCGATCTCCACCGGATAGCTCCACTCCGGGCGGATCACCTCCCAGGGATTGCCCTGGGCCAGCCAGGGATCGGTGCTCTCCTGCTGGCCCTGAGGAGTGATCTGCTGGCGGAAGATGCCGAACTCGTAGCGGATGCCGTAGCCGATCGCCGGCAGCTCGAGGCTGGCCATCGACTCCTGGAAACAGGCGGCCAGCCGCCCCAGGCCCCCATTGCCCAGGCCCGGTTCCGGCTCGAGGGCCAGCAACTCCTCCAGCTCGAGGCCCAGCTCCCGGCAGGCCAGCTCGGCCTCCTGGCGGATGCCCAGATTCACCAGGTTGTTGTCGAGGTGGGGACCGAGCAGGTATTCGGCGGAGAGGTACACCGCCGTGCGCACCTGGGCCTGGGTGTAGGCCTCGGCGGTCTGCACCCAGTTCTGCAGCAGGCGGTCGCGCACCGCCAGGGCCAGGGCCCGGTAGTGGTCATGGCGGGTGGCCAGCGACTCCGACTTGGCCTGGCTGAAATAGAGATGGCGGCGGATGGCCTGGGCCAGTTCACTGAGCGTGGTGGATTGGGCCATCGAACTCCTGCATCGCGAATGCGCTGGGTCAGATCTGCATCAACCCGGCCCATGCTGGCTGCCTGATCAGCTACCGAAGCAGCAGGTTTAAGCATCTCTACCCAGCAAAGGGCGTCGGCAGCCCCGTTGTCTGGCAATCCCGTAACAACGGCAGCAACAGCAGGGCAGGGTGACGGCTTTGGCTTGGTCCACCGGCATTCCCGAAGCCCCATGCCTTCCCAGCCCCGTCTCCAGGCCATCGAGCAGATCCTGGCCCGTCCAGCTGTGGCGGTGGAACCCAGCGCCGAGCTGCAGGATCTCTGGGCCCGCGACGTGTTCTCCCTGGAGAAGATGAAGTCGGCCCTGCCCAAGGCCGTGTTCAAGTCGATCCAGCGCTCGATCCGCGAGGGCACCAAGCTCGACACCACCGTGGCCGATGTGGTGGCTCAGGCGATGAAGGAGTGGGCGATCAGCCGCGGCGCCCTCTATTACGCCCACGTGTTCTATCCGCTCACCAACCTCACCGCGGAGAAGCACGACGGCTTCATCGCCCCCCAGGGGGACGGTACCGCCATTGCCGAATTCACCGGCAAGCTGCTGGTGCAGGGCGAGCCGGACGGCTCCTCCTTCCCCAATGGCGGGATCCGCTCCACTTTCGAGGCCCGGGGCTACACCGCCTGGGATGTGACCAGCCCGGCCTGGCTGATGGAGACCCCCAACGGCGTCACCCTCTGCATCCCCACGGTGTTCGTGAGCTGGACCGGTGAAGCGCTCGACAAGAAGACCCCGCTGCTGCGCTCTAACGCCGCCATGAACAAGCAGGCCCAGCGGCTGCTGCGCCTGCTGGGGGAAACCGAAATCGCGCCGGTGAACTCCAGCTGCGGCGCCGAGCAGGAGTATTTCCTGGTGGATTCGGCATTCACCGTCCTGCGCCCCGACCTGCAGCTGGCCGGCCGCACCCTGTTCGGCGCACCACCCGCCAAGGGCCAGCAGTTCGACGACCACTATTTCGGCGCCATACCCGAGCGGGTGCAGGTGTTCATGCAGGACGTGGAGCAGCAGCTCTACAAGCTGGGCATCCCCGCCAAGACCCGCCACAACGAGGTGGCTCCGGGCCAGTTCGAGATCGCCCCGTACTTCGAGGCGGCCAATGTGGCCACCGACCACCAGCAGCTGATCATGACCGTGCTCAAGGCCAAGGCCAAGAAGCACGGCTTCACCTGCCTGCTGCACGAGAAGCCCTTCGCCGGCGTGAACGGCAGCGGCAAGCACGTGAACTGGTCGATCGGCAATCCCACCCAGGGCAACCTGCTCGATCCCGGCTCCACCCCCCACGAAAACCTGCAGTTCCTGCTCTTCTGCTCGGCCGTGATCCGCGGCGTGCACAGGTTCGGTCCGCTGATGCGGGCCGCCATCGCCACCGCCAGCAACGACCACCGCCTCGGCGCCAACGAGGCGCCGCCGGCGATCATCTCGGTGTATCTGGGCAGCCAGCTGGAGGATGTGTTCGGCCAGATCCAGAGCGGCAAGCTGGAGGGCTCGGCGGAGGCGGCACTGATGTCGCTGGGAGTGGACACCCTGCCCGACCTGAACAAGGACCCCGGCGACCGCAACCGCACCTCCCCCTTCGCCTTCACCGGCAACCGCTTCGAGTTCCGGGCCGTGGGCTCGGGCCAGTCGGTGGCTGGTCCTCTGGTGGTGCTGAACACGATCCTGGCCGATTCCCTCGGCTGGGTGAGCGACCAGTTGGAGGAGAAGCTGGGCAATGGACTGCCCCTGGAAGAAGCCGCCTTCGCGGTGATCAAGGCCACCATGGACCAGCACGGCGCGGTGGTGTTCGGCGGCGATGGCTACTCCCAGGAGTGGCACCGCATCGCCGTGGAGGAGCGGGGCCTGGAGAACCTGCGCACCAGCGCCGATGCCTTGCCGGTGCTGCAGCGGCCGGAGGTGCGTGAGCTGTTCGAGCAGCAGGGGGTGCTCAGCCCGGTGGAGCTGGAAAGCCGCTTTGAGGTGTACGCCGAGCAATACATCCTGGCGATCGAGGTGGAGGCCAAGCTGGTGCTGCGCATGGCCCGCAGCCAGGTGTATCCGGTGGCCATGGCCTACCTGGATCAGCTCAGCCAATCGCTGCGCAACCAGGAGGCCATCGGCCTCAGCCCCGATCGCAGCCTGGTGAGCCAGCTCGCCGAACTCAGCCAGGACCTGCTCTCCGGCTGCACCAAGCTGGAGGAGGCCATGGGCCACAGCGGCGGCGGCGTGAGCGAACACCTCCACCACTGCGCCACCAGCCTGCTGCCCTGCATGTTGGCGGTGCGGGAAGCCGTGGACGGGCTGGAGCAGCTGATCGACGACGGCTCCTGGCCGCTGCCCACCTACCAGGAGATGCTGTTCATGCGCTGAGGCTGGGCCAGCAGCACCCACGCGGCAAATCGGCAGCGCCTAGGGTGACGGATTCTCACCAATCTTCTGAGTTTCACGGTCACCCCCGGCGCTGTCCCGCGTCCCCGGCAACGCCAGGCCAACCAGCCCTCCCGCAGCCGTTCTGGTTCGACTGAACCGGCCCACACGCAACCAGTCCAGACTGAACCAACCCAGCGAGTTCCCCCACTCCGGCGCCTGCTGCACGGCCTGGGCCCGCTGTTCATCCTGCTGATGCACCTGGGCTGCGGGCTGCTGCTGATCGAGGGCCTGGATCTGATGGCCGGTCTCTGGGCTCTGGCGCTCTATCTGGTGCGCATGCTGGGCACCACGGCCATCTATCACCGGCTGGTGACCCATCGCAGCTACGAGGCCCCAAGGCTGGTGTGGTGGCTGGGCTGCCTGATCACGGCCTCCGCGGGACAGATGGGGCCGAGCTGGTGGAAGGCCCATCACCAGGCCCACCACCGCCATGTGGATACCAGTGCGGATGTACACAGCCCCCTGCTCAGCGGCAGCCGCTGGCGCGGCTTCTGGCATGCCCAGGTGGGCTGGCTGCTCGCCCCCGGCTTCCACCCCGCCAGCCTGCCTGCCGACGTGGAGGCCGATCCCGTGCTGCGCCTGATCGACCGGCTGCACATCGTGCCGGCCCTGGCCCTGGGCTGGCTCTCCTGGCAGCTCGGCGGGCTGTCCTGGCTGGGGGCCTACTGCCTGAGCACCACCCTGCTGTTTCACGGTGTGGCCAGCGTGAATTCCCTGGCCCACCTGGCTGGAGGCCAACCCTTCGCCACCGGCGACGGCAGCCGCAACAACGCCTGGGTGGCCCTGATCACCCTGGGGGAGGGCTGGCACAACCTCCACCACGGTTTCCAGAGCTCGGTGCGCCAGGGCTTCAGCCTGCGCCGGGGCCGGGTGGTGACCCTGCCCGACCCCACCTACCGCTTCATCCGGCTGCTGGAGGGGCTGGGCTGGGCCCGCAGGCTGCGCGTCCCCAGTGAGCGGGCCCTGCTGGCCCGGGCCCAGCAGGGTTGAGCCGCGCCAAACAGCAAAAAGCGCCGCCGCGGCGGCGCCTGCTCCTCCCTGGATCGCGCGACAGGAGCATCGTGCGACCCAGCCCACCGTACGCAGCGGCAGTGGCGGACTGGACAAGCACCCAGATCACCACAGCTTTACGAAGCCTGTGAGGATTTGAGTCAACAGATCACAACATTGCGTGGTTTGTTTGAGCGTTGTGCCGTTTTCCCAGGGGTACCTGGCCTGACGGGCTTTATCCCATCAGGATGAGGGCAAGAACGTGGAATCCAACCCATCTGCTCTACACAGCTGAACAGCCAGGTGCCCACCGCAGGGGAACCACTGTTGAGAACAGCCCAGGTCACGCCATGAGAACCCTGCATCTGATTCCCGATCCGGTCCGAGGTTGTGACAACCCGATGCAGGTGGTGTCCCGTGCCCTGCGTTATTTCTCGGCCCACGGCAGTGATCCGCTGCCCATCCCCGATCTGGCCGAGGCACTGGACATCAGTGAGGATTGCCTGGAATACAGTTTCGATCGGATCCGGGGCATGACCACCGCCCAGGCCCTGCAGTTGCACCGCCTGAACCGGCTGTTTGCCGTGCTGAGCGCCGAACCCCGCCAGACTCTCGACCAGGCGATCCGCCGCTGTGGCCTGGGCCAGACCCGCGGCGTGGTGCCCCTGTTCGAGCAGACATTCGGCATCGAGATGGCCCTGTTTCTGCTCACCTGCCGCCGGGCTGCGGAGGACCGCCTGTTCCGCCGCGAGCACCGGGATTCCCAGTCGCTGGTGCTCAGCGGACCAGGCTCCGGCGCCGGCAGTTGACCGTGGCCTTGTCCATGGGGTGAGAGGCTGACCGTCCAGTCGTCACTCCGGATCCATGGCCGACAGCTGGCAGCTGGTGCCCCACCGCGCCGCCATCCCAGGCGAGCTGCTGGCCGGCATGGTGGTGGCCCTCGGCATCATTCCCGAGGCGATCGCCTTTTCGATCGTGGCCGGCGTCGACCCCCAGGTGGGCCTGTTCGGTTCAATCTGCATCCTGATCGTGGTGTCACTGCTGGGGGGCAGGCCGGGGATGGTGTCGGCCTGCACCGCCGGCGTGGCCCTGCTGATGGGCGGCCTGATGCAGTCCCACGGGCTGAGCTATCTGCTGGCCGCCTCGATCCTGGCCGGCGTATTCCAGATCATCTGGGGCTATCTGCGGCTGGCCCAGCAGATGCGCTTCGTGCCGCGGGCCGTGACCGTGGGCTTCGTGAACGCCATCGGCGTGCTGATCTTCCTGGCCCAGCTGCCTCAGCTGGGGCTGGGCCGCGATGGCGACGAGGTGATCCCCAGCCTTGCTGCCAGCGGTGCGAGCGTGAGCTGGCCCTGGGTGTGGGCCCTGGTGGCCCTGGGCCTGCTGATCATCTATCAACTGCCCCGGCTCACCAGGGTGGTGCCTTCCACCCTGGTGGCGATCCTGGTGATCAGCGGCCTGGCGGAATGGGGCCAGCTGCCGGTGCCCCGGGTGGGTGACCTGGGCCAGTTGCCCACCAGCCTGCCGCTGTTCCAGATCCCGGCGGTGTTCGCCGCCTGGGACACCTGGGGGATCATTCTGCCCACGGCCCTGGCCATCTCCTTTGTGGGCCTGCTGCAGTCGTTCCTCACCGCCAACGTGGTGGAGGACCTGCTCGATCAGGAGGCGGACTACGAGGCGGAAGCGCGGGCTGAAGGCCTGGCCAACATCACCGCCGGCCTGTTCGGAGGCATGGCCGGAGCGGGGATGATCGGCCAGTCGGTGATCAACCTGGAATCGGGGGGCCGCCACCGCCTGTCCACCCTCACGGCCGGGGTGGGACTGCTGATCCTGGTGATCTCCCTGAGCGGCTGGCTGGCGCGCATTCCGATGGCGGCCCTGGTGGCGGTGATGATCATGGTGTCGATCAGCACGGTGAACTGGCAGTCGTTACTGCAGGCCCGGCTGGTACCCAAGAGCGACACCGCCGTGATGCTGCTCACCCTGGTGCTGGCCCTGATCACGCGCAACCTGGCGATCGCCGTGCTGGTGGGGGTGGCCCTGGCCGGGATCCTGTTCAGCCGCAAAGTGGCGAAGGTGATCGCGGTGACCGCCACCTGGCGGAGCGACGACTGGTTGCACTACAGCGTGCGCGGTCAGCTGTTCTTCGTGAGCACGGTGTATTTCCTGGCCGGCTTCAAACAGCACGAGCATCCGGCCCGGGTCACGATCGACCTGGCCGAGGCCCACATCTGGGATCAGACGGGCATGCGCGCCCTGGACCAGGTGGTGCGCAAGCTGCGCCAGGGGGGCTCTGAGGTGGAGCTGCTCAATCTCAACGCCGGCAGCCTGGATCTGTTCCAGCGCATCAGCGAGAGCGGCGATGCCCTGGGCGGCTCCTGACGCTCAGTTCACGGCCTGGACATCGGCGAACCGGGCGGCGATCTGCCGGGCTCTCAACTGCAGGCTGGCCGCCAGCTGCTGGATCGCCGGCTGATCAGCGATGTCGCGGCGCACCACCAGGGCGTCGCCGCTGAGCAGCTGCAGGTCCCAGTCGAGCCGGCTGGTGCACGGCATCAACGCCTCCGTAAGGCTGTTGCCATAGAGGAGCGTCACCCCATCCCGGGAACGACCCTCCCAGTCGTCCGGGTCGTAGCGGTGAAACTGCACCGCCTGCCGCCAGAGTCCCTGCCGACGCAGATGGCTCTCCGTGTGCGGAAACCAGCCCGCCGGCAGGGCCAGACTGGGAAAACGCTCCAGGTCGCCCTGGCAGAGCTGGCGCGCGGCCGCCAGGGGGTGATCGGCTGAAGCCAGCAACTGCAGCGGGGCCTGCAGCAGATCGAGCACCCACCACTCGGGGGCATCGGCTGGCGGCAGATCCGGCTGGTAGCTGCACAGCCAGGCATCGAGCACCCGCTCGCGCAGCAACGCCAACGGCCGCTGCAGCCCCGGCAGGTCGAAGCGGCCGCTGATCCAACCGCCTGGAACGGGGTTCAGAAACCAGGGTCCTGAGGCGTAGTTGGCGTCGATGCGCAGGGGAGCGAAGCCCTTCAATCGCGCCAGCTGCTGCACCACCCGTTCGGCCCGCAGCAGCTCGAGATCGCCCTTCAGCCTCGGGCCATCCGGGCGGCGGATCAAGCGCAGGCCCAGCAGCCGCAGCACGGCAGCCTGCTGCCGCGACACCGTGCTCTGGTTCACCTCCAGCACCTCAGCCGCGGCGGCCCCACTGCCCAGCCAGAGGGTGAGATCGAGGGCAGCCAGCTGGTCGAGACTGAGCATCGCAACGAACCGAGATGGACGAGCTCGGAGCGGGGACGGTCTCTGCGGGAAGTCAGCAGAGGGGCTGAATGTAGGGGATCTGCCGCCAGAGCATCCAGGCCCCACGACATCGCTGAAACAGATCCACTCGAACGCCACCACAGAGCAGCCACTGGCGGTGCTGTGCTGCCAACAGGAGCAGGTGAAGAGTCGATTCCCTCAGAACTGCTGCAGAGCGCGGTCGAGCAGATCCAGCAGCAGCTCGGCCTCACTGCGCCCGGTGGCGGCTGAGGTGCACTGAAGCCAGTCGGCCAGATCAGGTGGCAACTGCAACTCGATCCGCTTGGGGAAGCGACTGGAATCCAACGAGAAGTCGCCCAGGTTCTTGCTCATCGGCCGGCATTCAGTCGGGATCGCTCAGCGAGCGGATGGCAAGATCATAGGCACCTTCATCATCGAGATATTTCTTGATCGCAAGCTCAATCACAGCAACCATCTTCTGATTCCGCTGCAACGCCAATAACTTTAAAGCCATGTGCTCACGCTCAGCGATCGACAACGTCACACGGGGCATCGCAGCAACAATATTTGAAACTTCGATGCTACCGAAGCTGAGCAAGCATGTTATTTGCTGGCGTAGCACTAAAGCATCAAATACAGACTGTTTTGCAGCCGATCTGCTACAACCACCACAGGCCTGCAGCCAATGACGCCAACCCGAAAGGAGTAGGCACAACATCCCTTCCAGATTGTTCTATCGCCGCCCCGATGCCAGTGCAGGACGCATTCGCCCCCTACAAGCCTGTGCTGCCGGGTGAGCCTGGCGCTGCCCGAAATCAGCAAGCCCTGCCGCTCTGACAGTCGGCTGGTTTGTCACCCCTCACCCTGCCCCGCACCAAGCATGCAACAGAGACAGGTGAAGCCTGTGCTGAGGCTGAAATCAGCCCAAAAACGGTTAGGAGATGGATGGGTCGCCTGAGATTCGAACTCAGGACCAATCGGTTAAAAGCCGAGTGCTCTACCGCTGAGCTAGCGACCCGAATGCCCGTCTGGCACGTATGGAAGGTATCACCCAGGGGGGGACGTCTCCAAGGGGCGGCGCGAGAATGGCAGCCCCTCCGTGCCAGCCATGCCCACACCCCCCTGGCCCGAGCGGTGGCCGGAGCCCCAGGTGCACCCGCAGGCCTGGGTGGCGCCGGCTGCCGTATTGATCGGTGATGTGCGGCTGGCGGCCGGTGCCAGCCTCTGGCCCACGGCCGTGGCCCGCGGGGATGTGTGCGCGATCACGGTGGGGGAGGGCAGCAACGTGCAGGAGGGGGCGGTGCTGCATGGCGATCCGGGCCAGCCGGTGCTGATCGGCGCCGATGTGACCATCGGCCACCGGGCCGTGGTGCATGGCGCCACCCTGGAGGACGGCTGCCTGATCGGCATCGGCGCCATCGTGCTCAACGGGGTGACGGTGGGCAGCGGCGCCCTGGTGGCCGCCGGCTCGGTGGTGACCCGGGATGTGCCCCCCGGGGCCCTGGTGATGGGGGCGCCGGCCACGGTGAAGCGCCAGCTCAGCCCGGAAGCGATCGATGGCCAGCGCGAGCACGCCCGCCGCTACCGCCGGCTGGCGCAGGCCCATGCCGGCCGCGCTGCCGGGCCCGAATGATTGCCAATCACTGCAACCGCACCCCACGGCCGCGAAACCAGCACAGTCGTCCGTAAGATCACCTCATCGTTTTTCGCCCTCACCATGGACCTTCGGCTCGTGCTGGTCGCCGCTCCGATCGTTCTGGCCGCCAGCTGGGCCGTGTTCCACATCGGCAGGGCCGCCGTGGGTCAGCTGCAGATGTTCATCAGCCGCGGCCGGGCTGCCTGATGGTGCTGGTGATCGGTGCCGGCCTGGCCGGCACTGAGGCCGCCTGGCAGATCGCTGCGGCCGGCATTCCGGTGCGACTGGTGGAGATGAGGCCGCTGCGCCGGTCCCCTGCCCACCACAGCGCCGAATTCGCCGAGCTGGTGTGCAGCAACAGCTTCGGGGCGCTGAGCAGCGACCGGGCCGCCGGGCTGCTGCAGGAAGAACTGCGCCGGCTGGGCTCACTGGTGATCCGCACCGCCGATCAGCACGCCGTGCCGGCGGGCGGTGCCCTTGCCGTGGACCGGGGCCGCTACAGCGCCGCCCTCACCGCCGCCCTGGAGCAGCACCCGCTGGTGACGGTCGAGCGCCGCGAGCACACCGAGCTGCCCGGCCCGGGAGAGATTGCCGTGCTGGCCACCGGCCCACTCACCAGCGAGCCCTTGGCCGAGCAGCTGCGCGCCTTCACCGGCCGGGCCGATTGCCACTTCTTCGATGCCGCCAGCCCGATCGTGGAGGGCGAGAGCATCGACCTTTCGGTGGCCTTCCGCGCCTCCCGCTACGACAAGGGCGACGCCGACTACATCAACTGCCCCATGAACCAAGAGCAGTTCCTCGCCTTCCGCGAGGCGCTGCTGGCAGCAGAACAGGCCGAACTCAAGGATTTCGAGCAGGAGAACGCCAGCTTCTTCGAGGGCTGCCTGCCGATCGAGGAGCTGGCCCGCCGCGGCGAAGACACCATGCGCTACGGCCCGCTCAAGCCGATCGGCCTCTGGGATCCGCGCTGGGGCGATCTGAACGACCGCGAGGTGCGCCGCGCCAAGCGCGCCTACGCCGTGGTGCAGCTGCGCCAGGAAGACAGGGACGGCCGCCTCTGGAACCTGGTGGGCTTCCAGACCAACCTCAAGTGGGGCGAGCAGAAGCGGGTGCTGCGGCTGATCCCGGGGCTGGAGAACGCCGAGTTCGTGCGCTTCGGGGTGATGCACCGCAACACCTTTCTGGAATCGCCCCAGCTGCTCGATCCCACCCTGCAGTTCCGCAGCCGGCCCACGCTGCTGGCGGCGGGCCAGATCACCGGCACCGAGGGCTATGCAGCCGCCGTGGCCGGCGGCTGGCTGGCCGGCACCAACGCCGCGCGGCTGGCGCGGGGGCTGGAGCCGCTGCAGCTGCCGTCCACCACGATGGTCGGCGCCCTCACCCACTTCATCGCCGAGGCCCCCAGCGCCAAGTTCCAGCCGATGCCCCCCAACTTCGGCCTGCTGCCGGAGCTGCCCGTGCGCATCAAGGGCAAGCGGGAGCGCTACGGCGCCTACCGCGACCGGGCCCTGGCCGACCTGGGGGCGGCCTTCAGCAGCGCCGCTGTTGCCCACACCTAGCCTCGGCCTGAAATCCGAATCCCCGTGCAGGAGCCCTGCGTGAACCGTGCCATGGCGGCGGGTCAGGCCCCAGGGGCTGAGCCGACCAGCGACGATCCCGACCTGAAGCACGATCCCGGCCTGATCGAGCGGCAGGCCCTGAGGCTGGGGGTGTGGGCCAGCCTGGCGATCGCCATCGCCGGCGTGGCGGCCTATGCCCTGTCCGGATCTGACGCCCTGCTGCTGGATGGCCTCTATGCCGGCGTGATGGCCCTCACCAGCGTGGTGGCGGCGCGGATCGGCACGGTGGTGCAGCGGCCGCCCGAACGGGGCTGGCCCTACGGCTTCGGCGGCCAGGAAGCGCTGTTCGTGCTCTTCCGCTCCCTGCTGCTGATCGGCATGCTCAGCGTGGCCGTGGTGGCAGCCCTGCGCGAGCTGGCCACCTGGCTGGCCGGGGGCGCCCTGCCCATGGCGGTGGAGCTGGCGCCGGTTGGGGCCTACACCCTGCTCACGGTGGCGCTCTGCCTGCTGCTGGCCTGGCGGCAGCGGCAGGCCTGGCTTGCCAGCGGCCGCCGCAGCGAACTGCTGCTGCTGGAGTCGCGGGCGGCCGGCCTGGATGCGGCGATCACCGCCGGGGCCGGCGGTGCGCTGCTGCTCGGTCCGCCGCTGGCCCACACCCCTCTGGCACCACTGGTACCGCTCAGCGACCCGCTGCTGGTGATCCTGATCGCCCTGGTGGTGATGGCGGAGCCGGTGCAGCACTTCCTCGAGGCCCTGCGCCAGACCGCCGGCGCCGCCTGCGACCCCCAGCTGATCGCCACCAGCCGCTCCCGGGTGCAGCAGCAACTGGCCGAATTGGGCGGCGACACCCCGGTGCGCCTGCTCGACTTCAGCCTGCAGAAGCTGGGCCGCACCACCTTTCTGGTGGCCTGGCTGGATCCTGGCCAGCCGGTGGATGGGGCCTGGATGGATGCCCTGCGCCAACGGCTGCAGGCCAACCTGGGCGAGCTGCTCGGCCCGCTGCGCTGCGAGCTGCTGCTCACCCGCCAGGCACCGTTCACCGGCGGGGAGCACGGCAGCCCTTCCCAGGCCGACGCCAACTCCTAGGGTCCCCCCAGCCGCGCCGCCCCTCCGGTGACCACCAGTTCCCCCAGCACCTGGGATGTGATCGTGATCGGCAGCGGCATCGGCGGTCTGGTGACCGCCAGCCAGCTGGCCGCCAAGGGGGCCAAGGTGCTGGTGCTGGAGCGCTACCTGATCCCGGGCGGCTCCGGCGGCAGCTTCCGGCGCGAGGGCTACACCTTTGATGTGGGTGCCTCGATGATCTTCGGCTTCGGCGAGAAGGGGCACACCAACCTGCTCACCCGCGCCCTGGCGGATGTGGGCCAGCACTGCGACACGGTGCCCGACCCCGCCCAGCTGGAGTACCACCTGCCCGGCGGCCTCAATGTGGCCGTGGCCCGGGACTACGAGCAGTTCCTGGCCGACCTCAGCGCCCGCTTCCCCCACGAGGCCAAGGGCATCCGCGCCTTCTATGACACCTGCTGGCAGGTGTTCAACTGCCTCGATGCGATGCCACTGCTGTCGCTGGAGGACCCGGCCTATCTGGCCAAGGTGTTCTTCAGGGCGCCGCTGGCCTGCCTGGGTCTGGCCCGCTGGCTGCCCTTCAACGTGGGCGATGTGGCCCGCCGGCACATCCGCGATCAGCAGCTCCTGCGCTTCATCGACATGGAGTGCTTCTGCTGGAGCGTGATGCCGGCCGACCTCACACCGATGATCAACGCCGGCATGGTGTTCTCCGACCGCCACGCCGGCGGCATCAATTACCCCAGAGGCGGGGTGGGCGTGATCGCCGAGAAGCTGGTGGCCGGCCTGGAACAGCACGACGGCGCCATCCGCTACGGGGCCCGCGTGGTGAAGGTGCTGATCGAGAACGGCGAGGCCGTGGGGGTGAAGCTGGCCAGCGGTGAGGAGCTGCGCGCCCGCCGCGTGGTGAGCAACGCCACCCGCTGGGACACCTTTGCCACCGCGGGAGAAGGCGCCGAGGTGCACCGCCCGACCAGCGCCGCCCTGGTGGATGCCGAGCACACCCCGAAAGCCGAAGCCACCTGGCGGCGCCGCTACCGCCCCTCGCCGTCCTTTCTTTCCCTGCACCTGGGCATCGACGCCGCCATCGTGCCGACGGGCTTCCACTGCCACCATCTGCTGCTGGAACGCTGGGAGGAGATGGAGGGCGAACAGGGGGTGATCTTCGTGTCGATCCCCACCCTGCTCGATCCCTCCCTGGCCCCGGAGGGGCGCCACATCGTGCACACCTTCACCCCCAGCTCGATGGAGCATTGGCGCGAGCTCTCGCCCAGCGCCTACCGCGCCAAGAAGAAAGCCGACGCCGCCCTCCTGGTCCAGCGCCTGGAGGCGATCCTGCCGGGGCTGCAGGCCGCCATCCGCCACCAGGAGATCGGCACCCCCCGCAGCCACCGCCGCTTCCTGGGCCGTATGGGCGGTAGCTACGGACCGATCCCGGCCCTGCGCCTGCCCGGCCTGCTGCCGATGCCCTTCAACCGCACCGGCCTGAACCATCTCTACTGCGTGGGCGATTCCTGCTTCCCCGGCCAGGGCCTGAACGCGGTAGCCTTCAGCGGCTTCGCCTGCGCCCACCGCATCGGCGCCGACCTGGGCCTCAACCACTGGGCGCTGCCGGCATGAACCTAAAGTGATTCCGGAATGGTGACGCTGTGCGGCTGCTGCGCTCCTGGCTGAAGCAGGAACAGCAGGCGGCTCAGAGGAGCCGCTTGATCCTGAACCTGCGTGCCGCCGTCCTGCTGCTGGCGCTGCTGGTGGGCCTTGAGGCATTGCGCCGCTACCAATCCACCCGGCAACAGCTAACGCGCCAACAGGACGAACAGCTGCAGACCCTGCAGGCACTGGTGCGGGACAACAAGCGTCCCCTCACCGACTGGGCAGCGTGGGACGAGGTTCTGGCGTTCAGCGAGGGGCGCCAGCCCGACTTTGTGGAGCAGCTGATGCGCACCACCGCACTGCTGGATGGGGGTGCCGTGATGGCGATCCACGACGGAGCCGGCAGGCAGCTGGCACTGGAGGGGGTGGATCGGCGGGAGCGGAGCGGCGCCAGCCTGCTGGTCCGCTGCCTCGATCAGGTCAGTCAGGAGCGGTTGCGCCAGGCTGTCGACCATCTTCCGGTGGTCTGTCCCAGCGTGTCGGGGCCGCTGGTGGGAGGCAGCGCGTTGATCACGGACACCAGCGGTGAACGCCGCAGCACCGCCACCATTACCTACCTGGTTCCCCTGCTGTCCCCCACGAATGGATCGCCCCAGCAATCGGGTCTGCGGGACCTGGTGGACGAGTTGGTGTTCGATGGGAACGGTTCATCAGCCCGGCAGAGCCAGCTGCGTACGGTTCAACCGCCGCTGTGGACGGGCACCGGCAGGCCGCTGCAGGTGCGTGAACCTCGCCTCGACCAGTCCCTGAGAGAGGAGTGGCTGGCCCTGGGCGGCCTGGTGATTGGCGGGCTGCTCCTGATCCTGGGGCAGCGCATGCGCTGGATGCTCCAGCAGCGACGGCTGCGGCTGGAGAAGATTCGCCGTGAACGCCTGGTGAACCAGCGCTTCCGCCAGACGGAGCGTGAACTCTCCCGGCTGCTGGATCAGGTGCAGCTCGGCGGTGATGGGACCGAAACCATGGCCTTCGCCCGTCTGCTGAAAAGGCACGACACCGACCCCGCCGCTGCGACGGCAGAAGATCAGCGTCTCGAGCGGCTGGCGGGCCGCTTTGAACTGGTGCTGCAGACGGCACGCACCCTGGCTCTTTTTGATGCAGTCACGGGCCTGCCGAACCGCAATTATTTCCTCGAGAGGCTCCACTGGGACAGTGAGCGCAGTAGACGCGGGGGCAAGCCGCTGGCCCTGCTGTTCATCAATATCGACAAGTTCAAGCAGATCAACGAGACCTACGGCCACAGCACCGGTGACAGCACGCTCCGTTACGTGGCCGAAGTGCTGCAGCGGCTGGTGAGGGGTGACGACTTCCTGGCCCGTTTCGGAGGTGACGAATTCAGCCTGATCCTGGACACCGAATCCCTGGGGCAGTGTGATGGGGTTGCGATCCGCAGCCATGCCCATGGGCGGGCGCTCGAGCTGCTGGAGGGATTCCGTCATCAGGCCAGCAGCCAGCCGGAGCGGATCAAGCTCAGCCTGAGCATCGGCATCGCCATCAGCGATCCCAGTGGCACCACAGCCGAGGAGCTGATCCGGCGTTCCGACATGGCCATGGTGATGGCCAAATCGGCACGGCAGCGGAACATCTCGATCTTTGACATCGAGACCGACTGGGATGCCCTGAACAATTACCGCCTCTTCAACGCGCTGCAGAGTGACATCAGCCATGCCCCTGAGCGCTTCCACATCCTGTTTCAGCCGATTGTCGATGCCGCGGGGCGCTTGCTGAAGGTCGAGGCCCTGGCTCGCTGGAGCAACGCCGAATTTCCCGATGTGCCTCCCGACGTGTTCTTCGCCCTGGCGGAGCGCTACCGGTTGATGCCTGATCTCGGTCGCCTGCTGCTGGCGATCACCCTGCGGGAGCTGAAACTGCTGCGCGAGACCCTGGAGCAACCGAAACTCCCCCTGGCGTTGAACATCAGTGCCAGCCAGCTGGCCCAGGGAGGCTTCGGCCCCCAGCTCCTGGCCGATCTCAGCGAACAGCGCATCGCTGCCGAGGAGGTGACACTGGAGATCACGGAATCGGCCGTGGTGGAGGCGAGCCCCGAACTCTCTGAGAATCTTCAGAGCCTGCGCCACGCCGGGGTGAAGCTCGCCCTGGACGACTTCGGCACCGGTTTCTCCTCCCTGCGCCTGCTGATGTGGCTGAAGCCCGATGAGCTCAAGATCGACAAATCCTTCGTGTTGGCTGCCGCCGAAGATCCGATCGCGCGCCAGATCGTGCGACTGCTCCATACCCTCTCCAAGGACATGCACCTCACGCTGGTGGCGGAGGGCGTGGAGGAGGAGGCCATGTTCCAACTGCTGCGCGAGGCCGGGGTTGAACACTTTCAGGGCCACCTCTTCTCCCGCCCCCTCAGCCGAGAGAGGCTCGCGGCGATCCCGGGCCCCTTTCCGCCACGGTCGTCCCCGTCATCTGAATAGCGTGAATCCCATCAGCAGATTGGCCCACGATGAGTAGCTCCAGCTCCCCCCAGCCCAGTGCCGCCGAGCTGGCGCGCTACCTGGAGCAACGCGGTGAGCTGAGCAAGCCCTGGATGCTGCAGTTGCTGCGCCTCGCCAAGCTCAAGGAGGCGAAGCACGAGCTCGACCCCCAGGAGTACATGGAGCGGCTGCAGGAGGCCCACGCCGATCTGATGCGGCTGGGCGAGTTCTGGAAGGGCCGCGAACGGGAGGTGTTCGGCGGCTCCTACAGGCCTCCCGAGCTGATCGAACCCCTGCCCGGCTCCACCGACGACCGATGAGCCCGGACCCACAGGCGGCCACCTACCCGATGGCGCCGCTGATCCGTTTCACCCTGGTGGGCCTCTACCTGGCCCTGGCCGCCCCCCTGCCCTGGTTGGGGCCGGTGACCCTGCAGCTGCCCCTGTGGCTGGCCCTTGGCCTGGGGCTGCTGCTGGTGTGGGCCATCACCAGTGAACAGGTGGAACTCGATCCCGACGCGATCCGCGTTGGCCATCCGGCCTGGTGCGGCTGGCTGCTGCGCCGCGGCTGGCAGGTACCGTGGCCAGCGATCACAGCGATCACGCCCGTGGCCACCAGCCAGGGAGGGCGGGTGTTCTATCTCCGCTGCGGGGACCAGGCCCTGCTCCTGCCCCAGCGCATCGCCCGCTTTCCGGAGTTTCTGGAGCGCTTCCAGCGGCAGACGGGTCTGGACACCAGCGCCATCGGCCGGATCAGTCCACCGTGGACCTACCAGCTGCTGGCGGTGCTCACGGGCCTGATGCTGCTGGGGGAACTGGCCTGGGGGCTCAGTAGGGCGTCTGGGATCAGTGGGGTTTGAACTCAGGGGCGTGTGAAATCAGTGCCGCCTGAAATCAGTGCCGCCTGAAATCAGTGCCGCCTGAAATCAGTGCCGCGAAAGGGAATTGAGCGGGGGAACACCATTGGTGGGAGTTCCCTGGGCAGGGGTTTCGGCGGTGTCAGGGAGATTGTCGAGGCTGAAGCGATAGCCCTGCTGGCGCATCGTCTCGATGCCGCCCCCTTCGCCCAGACCGGCCTGCTCCAGCTTGCGCCGCAGGGTGAGCACCTGGGTGTCCACCGAGCGGGGCCCGCCGCTGAACGGCGGCCAGGCCATGCGCAGCAGTTCCTGGCGACTGCGCACCACCCCCGGCGGCATCAGCAGGGCGCAGAGCAGGGCAAACTCCCTGGGGCTGAGCTCCACCGGCTGGTCGCGCAGGGTCACCTGGCGCAGCAGGAGATGCACCTCCAGGGGGCCGACGCACACCCTCTCCTGCAGGCCGCTGCCGGCGCGGCGCAACAGGGTGCGGCAGCGGGCGGCCAGTTCCTCCAGGCCGAAGGGCTTACGCAGCACGTCGTCGGCGCCGCCATCGAGCAGGCTCACCACCGGCTCGGAGCCGGAGCGCGCGGTGAGCACCATCACCGGGCAGTGCAGCTGGGCGGCAAGGCGCAGGGCACTGCTCTCATCCAGCAGCTCGGCGCTCACCAGCAGGTCGGGGGACTGGTCCCGGCAGAGCTCGATCGCCTCGCGGGCGGTGGCCACCGCCGCCGCCAAGTGACCGTCCTGGCGCAGGCGCTGGGCCAGCACCGTGCGCAAGGTGGCATGGGGATCAACGACCAGCACACGCTGGGCCCCGGAAGCCCCTGCCGGCGCCTGGGCTGCGGATTCCGAGGCCTCCGCAGCGGAACCCTGCTGAGGGGGGTAGCCAGTGGGGGGCTGGCCGGATCCTGGCGTTGGCGGGTGCTGGGGTGTGGTGGGGCTGTCGGGTGCCATTTGGGTGCTGCCCCCGGGTGGCCCCAAGTTAACGGGCTGCACCAGAGATGACGGGTATCAGCGGATGCCTTTGCAACAGACCACTGGCGGGGAGCCGCCCTCCCCATCGGGGGTCTGGAGTGGGCACAATGAACGCCAGGTCGACAGCCACGATGACCGCGCTACAGCATCCGGACGCCATCCGCCACTTCCAGTCGCTCTGCGATGCCTGCCAGGAACTGGCACACCGGCACCACGGCCCCGCCGATCTGCGCCTCTACGCCGACGGCTACCTCCATGCCCTGAGGCGAACGGCCGTGCTCGATCCGTTGGCCCAGCGACGCCTGGAGGAACTGCTGGAACGCTGGATCCTCGATCCTTCCAGCTTCATCGGCGCCGACGGTGATCCACGGGCCCTGTACGAACCCGGGCGCAGCCTCTGAGCCGGGCCACCCGCGGAGAAAAAGAAAGGCGCCTCAGCTGGCCAGGGCCACCTCCAGCTGTTCGCGCAGCTCTCCTGAGTTGTACATCTCGATGAGGATGTCCGAGCCGCCGATGAACTCCCCATTCACATACACCTGGGGAATGGTGGGCCACTCGGAGAACTCCTTGATGCCCTGACGGATCTCCCCATCGGAGAGCACGTCGAAGGTCTCGAACGGCACTCCGAGCGCGTGGAGGATCTGGACCACATTGTTGGAGAAGCCGCACTGGGGCATCAGCTTGGTGCCCTTCATGAACACAAAGACCGGGCTGCTGCCGATCAGGCTCTCGATGCGGGCCTTGACGCTGGCGTCCATGGAATCAGCTGGGGGTTGAGGTTTGCAGGGCGAGGGCGTGGATGGCTTCGCTGGCCAGTTCCTGGCGCAGGGCGCTGTACACCAACTGGTGTTGCCTGATCCGATTGAGGCCGGCGAAGGCGTCAGAGACCACCTTCACCTGCAGGTGGTCACCACCGCCGGTGAGGTCTTCCACCTCCACGGCGGCATCTGGCAGGGAGCGCTGGATGGCTGCCTTGACCTGGTCGGGTTGCACCATCGGGCAGACGGCAGAGCGTTGAACTGGGTTATCCGGGGAATCTAGAGGCCTCAGCGGGCCGGCTGCCCAGCGGTGTAGGGGATGGTGGCGAAGCCGATCTCCACCAGGGTCTGGTAGGCGCGGCGACCCTCTTCGCTGGTGGGGGTCATCACTTTCACCACCTCCACCAGCAGCGGCACCGCCACCTCTGGCTGGTTCTGGCGGCGGAACACCGCCGCCAGCCGCAGGTTGGCCTGGGCCAGGAGGGTGAGGGCCTCCCGGCCGTTCTGGTCCATCTCCCGGGGGATGCGGGCATCGAGGCCGCGGAACGAGCCGCTCAGGTCCCGGTAGAACCCCAGCAGCCGGCGGGTGAGGTCGCGGGCCTGGTCGTAGAAGCCGCGGGCCTCATCCAGGCGGCCGGCGGCGGCGGCCGCATCACCCCGGGCCAGCAGGCTGCGCACCGTGGCGAGGCTGAGCGGATTGGTGGCGGCGACCTCGGCGGGGCTGCCCCCCTGGGCCCGCAGCGGCAGGGCCAGGGCCGGGGTGGCCAGGGCGATCGCGGCCAGGAGGGCCGCAGTGGAAAGCCTGTTGGGGCTGCGCACAGCGCTGCAATGAAAGTGGCCGAACTCTAAGGGGACTGCTTCGCGGGCCCCTCGGCCAGGGCGGCCATGGCCCGCTGTTCCAGCCCCGCCATCGCCTCGGCCAGCTCACGGGTGAAGGCCTGGGCGCCATCGCGGCCCTCAGCCGCGATCCGCATCGGCTCGCCGATGCACAGGGCTGCCCGGTCGCAGGGACGGGGGGAGGGATGGCTGTAGGCGATGCCCACCGGCAACACCGGCACGCTCACACCGCGGCCTGCGGCCAGGGCGGCCAGGCGGGCCAGCCCCTGCTGCAGCCGCAGGGGCTGGTCATCCTCCCGGCGGATCCGGCCCTCCGGGAACAGCACCAGCTGCTCGCCGTGCTCCAGGAGCTCGATGGCGTGGCGCAGGCTGGCCAGGCTGGGGCGGGCCTGGTTCACCGCAAAGCAGCCCAGCCGGCGCAGCAGCCAGCCCTGCAAGCCCTTCATCTCATCGAGGGTGACCATGAAGCGGCAATCCCGGCCGGTGACCCGGCGGCCGACGGCATGGGGCACCAGCAGGGCATCCCAGCGCGCCTTGTGGGTGGGGGCCAGCAGCACCGGACCGGACTGGGGCAGCCAGTGCCGACCCTCCACCCGGATGCACCGGAACCAGAGGGGCAGGGCCAGATCCTGGGTGGCGACCATCGCCAGCGGGCCCAGCCAGGGACTCACCCGGCTGGGCACCCCGCCAGCATTTTGGCGGGCCGCCACCAGGGCCGGAGAAACGGAACGCAGGCTGGATGGGCCATGGCCATCCGCGTCGGAGTCCTGCTCGGCAGGACGGATGCCCTCGGAGATCACAGATGGACGTTGAAGTGGGCGGTCAGAGGGGCTCGGTCTGCTGGAACGGGCAGGGGCGGGCTGGGCAGCTGGGTCGACCATCTCCGCCGTCTACACCGGTGATCCAGGCAACCTGGAAACTAACCAGCCAGCCTTGGTCGACGGTCCGGGATGGGGCAGTTGGCCGGCCGGCGCTGGGGAACTCCATAGGATCCAGGTTTGAGCCCAGGAGCGATGGCCAGCCTCGGCGTGAACATCGACCACATCGCCAATGTGCGCCAGGCCCGCCGCACGGTGGAGCCCGATCCGGTCACCTATGCCCTGCTGGCCGAACTGGGCGGCGCCGACGGCATCACCGTGCACCTGCGTGAAGACCGGCGCCACATCCAGGACCGCGACGTGGAGCTGCTGCGGGCCACCGTGCGCAGCCGCCTCAACCTGGAGATGGCCGCGACGCCGGCGATGGAGGCGATCGCCCTGCGCATCCGGCCCGACATGGTGACCCTGGTGCCGGAGAAGCGCGAGGAGGTGACCACCGAGGGCGGGCTGGACGTGGCCGGCCAGCAGCAGGGCCTCAGCGCGCTGGTGGGCCGGCTGGAGGCGGCCGGCATCGCCGTGAGCCTGTTCGTGGATGCCGAGGCCGCCCAGCTGGAGGCCTGTGCCAGCAGCGGCGCCCGCTGGGTGGAGCTGCACACGGGCAGCTACGCCGAGGCCGACTGGAGCGAGCAACCGCGCGAGCTGGCCCGGCTCAGCGAAGGCAGCTTCATCGCCCGCAGCCTGGGCCTGCGCGTGAATGCCGGCCACGGCCTCACCTATCAGAACGTGGAGCCGGTGGCGGCGATCGAGGGGATGGAGGAGCTGAACATCGGCCACACGATCGTGGCCCGCGCCCTGGCGGTGGGCCTGGAGCAGGCGGTGCGGGAGATGAAGGCGCTGGTTCAGAATCCCCGCCGCGACCCTCTCTTCGCCAGCACCCGCCCATGACCACCTATCACTTCGTGGCCGCCAGCGAGCGCTTCCTCTGCGAGGAGGAACCGCTGGAGGAAGTGCTGCGCGAGCGGGTGCGCAACTACGGCGAAACCGGCAAGGCGATCGACTTCTGGCTGGTGCGCCGGCCCGCCTTTCTGGAGGCCCCGGACCTGGCGAGCCAGGGGGCGTCCGTGCCGCGGCCGGCGGCGGCGGTGGTCTCCACCGATGAAAAGTTCATCACCTTTCTCAAATTGCGGCTGGAGTTCGTGGCCACCGGACACTTCCAGGCCCCCAGCGCCAGCATCGCCGACCCACTGGCCAGCATCGGCTGAGGTCGCACGCGCGGGGCTGGTGGTCAGAACAGCCCCAGGAACTTGCGCCGGCCCTCCTCTCCTGCAGGCGGCTTCTCCCGGCCCTGGCCGCCGTCCTGCTGGTAGCGCGGTCTGTTGTCGCCGATGGTGAGCACGGCCTCCTTGTTCTTCCACCACACCCAGTCGCGGATCGGCGGCGTGTTGGCCAGCTGCTCGCGGGTGAGCCCCAGCCCAAGCTTGGCGGAGGCATCCAGCAGCACATCGAGCATCTCCTCACCGTTGCTGCAGCGGGCCAGTGCCTCATTGGTGCGCCTGGCGCCGTTGAGGGCCTTCACCAGGGCATTCACCCGCTGACTCACCGGCAGGTTCTTCAACTCCACGGGCACCCCGCCCACACGCCGGCCCGACCGTACCAACGGTGGGGGAGGTGACAAGCGACACATCAAAGGTCAGACTGAAGCCATCGCGCCAGTCCGATGACGTCCCCAATCCGTCCCGCCCGTCACTGGGTCATCGGGGACGTTCATGGATGCGCGGAGGCCCTGCGGCGCCTGTTGCGGCTGTTGCCCGCGGAAGACCGGCTGATCTTCAACGGCGACGTGATCAACCGCGGGCCCCAGATACTCGAGGCGATGGAGCTGGTGTGGAGCCAGGTGCGCAGCGGCCGGGCGGTGTGGCTGCGGGGCAACCACGAGGCCGATCTGGTGGACGCCCTCAACCGCGACGACCGGGACACCCAGCGGGCCCTGGCGGGCTGCGACACCTACCGTCAGCTGGGCGACCGCACCTGCCGCCGCTGGCAGCAGCGCCTGGAAAACCTGCCCAGCCTCTATCCGGGCCGGGGCTGGATCGCCACCCACGCCGGCCTCGATCCCCGCACCTGGCAACCCGACCTGCGCATCCGCAAGCCCTTCTGGCAGGCCTATGACGGCCGCTTCGGCGAGGTGGTGGTGGCCCACACCCCGGGGCACAGGGTGCGGCGCCAGGGCTGGATCGTGCTGATCGACACCGGCGCCTGCTACGGCGGCGAGCTGAGTGCCTACTGCCCGGAGACGGGCGCGATCGTGCAGGTGCCGGGAGCCCGCCAGCCGCTGGCGGCGGCGGCCCAGCGCCAGGCCCTGTCGGCCAGCCTGCACTGAGCGGGGGCCCGGCCCTTGCTCACGGTCTTCCGCAGCAACCGCATCGAGGTCCTGGCGGAGCTGCTGGCCACCCAGTTGCGCCTCAACCCCCCAGGAGTGTGCGAGCAGGTGCAGGTGGTGGTGAACACCTGGCCCACCAGCCGCTGGCTGGGGGAGCAGATCGCCCTGGGGATGAGCGATCCAGCCGATCCACCCGGCGGCGGCATCGCCGCCAACCTGCGCTTTCCCTTCCCGGCCAGCCGCCTGCGCGCGCTGGTGGACGAGCTGCTGGCAGACCACGACGGGGAGGCTGCGGTCGCCCCAGCCCCGGCCGGTGCCGACCCCTGGCGCGCCCAGAACCTGGTGTGGGCGGTGCTCGAGCTGCTGCCCGAACTGCTTTCGGCACCCGAGGCCGCACCGCTGCGGCAGTGGCTGGAGCGGCGCGGCGCCGATCGCCGCAGGCTGGATGCGCCGCTGTGGCAGCTGGGGCGCGCCATTGCCGACGCCCTCGACGACTACGGCCTCTACCGCCCCGCCATGCTCGAGGCCTGGCTGCAGGGTCGGGACCTCGACGCCGCCGGCCAACCCCTGGCCGAGGCCCTGCGCTGGCAGCCCCAGCTGCTGCGGGCGTTGGCCAAGCGGCTGGAGCGGCTGCCGTTCGGCCTGCGGGCACGGGCGGCGATCACCCAGCTGCAGCAGGGCCTTCCCCTCAAGTCCACCGCGCCAACCCCGGGCCAGCCCCTGCGCCTGTTCGGCCTCAGCAGCCTGGCGCCGGTGCAGGTGGAGCTGCTGCAGGCCCTGTCGGCGCGGATGGCGGTGGAGCTCTACCTGCTCACCCCCTGCCGCGACCTCTGGCAGCGCCACGACGCCAGGGCCGGCGAACCCCTGGGCAGCGACTGGCTGCTGGAGGTGCCAGGGCTGGAGGCCCGCTTCGGGCGGCTGGGGGCCGAGTTCCAGCAGCTGCTGGAGGCCAGCTGCCACACCCACCCCGCCCAGGGGCACAACCAGGAGGTCTTCTTCCTGCCGGCCAGTGCCGCCCGAGGTCGGGCGCCGACGCTGCTGGAGCAGCTGCAGGAGCGGCTGGCCACCGGCGACACCGACCAGTCCCTGCAGCGCGCCCCCACCGACCACTCCCTGGAGTTCCACGCCTGCCCGGGCCGGCTGCGCCAGCTGCAGATCGTGCGCGACCGGCTCCTGCAACTGCTGGCGACTGATCCGGAGCTCGAACCGCGCGACATCCTGGTGATGACGCCCCAGGTGGAGGCCTTCGCGCCGCTGGTGGGGGCCGTGTTCGGCGACAGAGAAGCCACCGGCGTGGCGCTGCCCTGGCGCCTCACCGACCGCAGCCAGCAGAGCGTGGCCGGCATCAGCCAGGACCTGCTGGCCCTGTTGCAGCTGGCCGGGAATCGGCTCACGGCCACGGCCCTGGAGGCCGTGCTCGGCTGCGCGCCCCAGCTGATCCACCAGGGCATCGACCCCAGCGAGGCCGGTGAGATCACAGCGCTGCTGCAGCGCTGCGGCTTCCGCTGGGGCCTGGATGGCCGCGCCCGCGGCGGCGACCCGCGCCACAGCCTCAGCTGGGCGATCGATCGGCTGGTGCTCGGCCTGGTGCTGCCCGAGACACCGGGGCTGGCGCCGGCCGACACCGCACCACTGACGATGGCCGGCAGCCTGGAGCAGCAGGGGCGCTGGCTGGCGCTGCTGCGGCAGCTGCGCCAGAGCCTGGCCTGGCTGGGGCAGGCCCGCAGCGTGGCCGACTGGGTGGGCGGCCTGAGAGAGCAGCTGGCGGCCCTGTTCGGCGATGGCGGTGAGCGGGCCTGGGAGCTGCAGAGCCTGCAGTCGGTGCTGGCCGACTGGAACGCCGTCGCCGGCGCCAGCCCGCTGCTGCTGGAGGCGCCGGTGGTGGCCGAGGTGCTGGCGGAGCGGTTGAGCGAGGGCAGCGGCCGCTTCGGCCACCGCTCGGGTGCACTCACGATCAGCGCCCTGGAGCCGATGCGCGCCATCCCCCACAAGGTGGTGGTGCTGATGGGCCTCGATGCCGGCGCCTTTCCGCGCCAGCGCCAGCGCCCGGGCTTCCACCTGCTGGAGCAGATGCGCCGCCTCGGCGATCCGAGCAGCGCCGATCAGGACCGCTACGTGCTGCTCGAGAGCCTGCTCTCGGCCCGGGGGCACCTGCTGGTCAGCTGGAGCAACCGCGACGAGCGCACCGGCGAGGCACAGGAGCCGGCAGCGCCGGTGCGCCAGTGGCTCGACCTGCTCGCCCAGCAGCTGCAGGGCCAGGGCCAGCTGCCGCTGCGCGAGCACGCCGCCAGTCCGCTGGAGCGGCGCAACTTCCTGAGCGAGCCCCCCTGGCCCCCCGCCAGCTGTGATCGGCGCCTGCTCATGGCCCGCCGCCAGCTCGAACAGGCACCCGGTGCGGCCCTGCAAGGCCTGGCCTGGCGGGAACCGGAGCCAGAGCTGAGCGGCAGCGACCCAGGCACCAATGCAGGCAGCAAGGGTGCAGCGCCGGAGCTACCCGCCACCCCCAGCGAAGCCTGGGCTCACCTGCGCGCCTGGATCGAGGCCCCCCAGGCCCGCTGGCTGGAGGAACTGGGCCTGCGCCCGCGCGAGTGGGACGAGCCGGTGCGCGATCTGGAGGATCTGCAGCTCGACGAACGCCGCCGCGCTGCCCTGCTGCGGGGCCAGCTCGATGGCGACGGCCTGCCGCCGCCGCAGCTCGATCCCGACTGGGCCACGCTCGAGCGCGGCCGCGGCGTGCTGCCACCCCTGGCCGCCGGCGACCTGGAGGTGGAGCAGCTGCGCCAGCGCTGGCAGTCGCTGCAGGCGTGCTTGGAGCGGCTGGGGCCGGCCCGCCAGGAGCCGGCCAGCTGGCAGGGGCTGGAGGCGGTGCTGCCCTGGCGGGGCCGGCAGCTGGTGCTCGCCCACACCGCCAAACCCCGCTGCCGCCAGCGGCTGCGGCTGTGGATGGAGCTGCTGCTGGCCGCCGCAGCCGGGCAGGCCCCCGCAGGTGCCGCCCTGGTGGGGCGCGACCAGCAGCGCTTCCGCCTGCTGGAGCAGTTCAGCGCGCCACCGCCCAGTCGCGCCGCCGAGCTGCTTGAGCAGCTGCGCCAGTGGCGCGAGCAGCACCGCCGCACCTGCTGGCCCCTGCCGCCGGACACCGGCTGGGCCTACGCAGAGGCCGAAACCGCCAAACCAGGCGGAGGCCGAGGGCGAAGCAAGGCGAAGGAGGCCTGGGAGGGAGGATTCCAGTGCCGGGGCGAGCGGCAGGATGCCATCCAGGCCCTCTGCTTCGGCAGCGATCAACCGCTGGATGAGCTGCTCAGCCCGACGGTGGAACAGCTGGCCCTGGCGCTGCACGGCCCCCTGCTGGAGCACAGGCAGGAGCTGAAGGGATGACGCTGCCTCCCTTCGAGCCGAATGCCATGCCGCTCAGCCCCGGCATCCGCCTGCTGGAGGCCAGCGCCGGCACGGGCAAGACCTTCGCCCTGGCCCACCTGGTGCTGCGCCTGGTGAGCGAGGGGCCGCGGCCACTGGCGATCGAGCAGCTGCTGGTGGTCACCTTCACCGATGCAGCGGCGGCCGAACTGCGCGACCGCATCGCCCGGCGGCTGCAGCAGGCCCTCACCCAGCTGGAGGCGGCCGCCGGAGGCACCAAGCCAAATGGGGCTGGCACCAGCGATCCGCCGCCCGCGCCTGGCGCCGAGCTCGATCAGCCCCTGGCCGCGTGGCTGGCGGCCCAGGGGCCGGATCCCTCGCCGCTGCTGCGCGGCCGGCTGCTACTGGCCCTGGAGCAGCTCGATCGCGCCGACATCACCACCATCCACGGCTTCTGCCGCCGCACCCTGCAGCGCCAGGCCCTGGAGGCCGGGCTGGGGCCGGCGGTGGCGCTGGAGACCGGCGCCGCTGAGCGCCGCGGCCAGATCGTGCACGACTACTGGCAGCAGCAGGTGCTCCCCCTGCCCGCCGAAGAGCTGGCCGGGCTGCTCAGCCGGGGCGTCGAGCCCGAGCGGCTGGCCAGCGTGCTGCTGAGCCTCGATGGCGACCCGGCCCTGGAGCTCGATCCTCTGCCGGAGGACATTGCACTGGGCACACCGCTGGCCGCGCAGCTACAGACCCGCAAGCGGTTGAGCTGGCAGCGGTTTGAACAGCTCTGGCACCGCGATGCCGAAGCGCTGGAACGCAACCTGGCCGCCAGCGCCGGCGTCGCCAAGGCCAACGGCCACAGCTACAAGCCCTACCGGCTCAAGCCCAAACCCGACAAACTCGATGCCGTGACGGGCTGGCTGGCGGGCCTGGAGGCGCCCCCCAGCTACGCAGAGCTGCTGGAGCGCAAGGAGCTGCGCGACTACTTCCACCCCGGCCCCGTGCAGAAGCTGGAGAGCGCCGCCCACCGTGAGGATGCCCGCCTACCCCAGGCTGAGCTGCTGGAGGCGATCGCCGACCTGGTCGATGGCCCGGCCGAGCTGCTGCTGCTGCATTTCGCCCACTGGGCCCGCTTGGAACTGGCGCGCCGGCGCGAGCGCAGCGGCGAGATGGGCTACGGCCAGCTGCTCGAGCTGCTCGACCCCGGCGAGCAGGCCGACACACCGCTGCTGCGCGCCGTGGCCGGGCGCTACCGCGCCGCCCTGATCGATGAATTCCAGGACACCGACCCGATCCAGTGGCGGATCCTGCAGGGGGCCTTCGGCGGCGATCCGGCGCGCCACCTGCTGGTGATGGTGGGCGACCCCAAGCAGGCGATCTACCGCTTCCGCGGCGGCGAGCTGGCCACCTACCGCCAGGCCGCCGCGCAGGCCGAGGCCCGCTACGAGCTGGTGGAGAACCGCCGCTCCAGCGCAGGCCTGATCGCGGGGCTGAACGCCCTCATGCGGCCGGGTCTTTTGAGCTCAGATCTGGAGGTGCCGGAGGTGCTCTGCCGCGCCCGCGGCGAGCAGCTCACGCTCCCGGCTGATGAGGCGCCCCTGCAGCTGCTGGCTGTGGATCCGGCCCAGCTGGAGAGCCAGGTGGCGGCCTTCTGCCAGGGCCTGCTGGAGCGCCAGTTGCAGCTGGTGAAAGGGGAGAGCCGGCGGCCGCTGGAGCCGGCCGACCTCTGCCTGCTGGTGAACACCCACCGTGAGGCCGAGGCCCTGCGGATGGCCCTGGAGCGCCGCGGCCTGCCCAGCCGGCTGGTGAACCAGGGGGATGTGTTCGCCAGTGAGGGGGCCCTGGCCCTGCAGCGACTGCTCGATGCCCTAGCCGCAGCGGGCGATCCGGGGCTGCTACGCCTGCTGGCCGCCTCCAGCCTGCTGGGCTGGAGCGCCGAACGGATCCGCAGCGCCCCGCCCGAGGCCTGGGACCAGCTGGCCGACAACCTCGCCCGGCTGGCCGAGCGGCTGCCGCAGCAGGGACTCACGGCAGTGGTGGGCCAGCTGCTCGGCAGCGAGGCCCTGGCCCGGCTGGCCCTGCGCGGCCGCGCCCTGGCCGATCTGCAGCAGGCGGCGGAGCTGGTGCAGGAGCAGATGCACCGCCAGGGGCTGAACGCGGCCGCCACGGCCGACTGGCTGCGCAACCTGCGCCTGCAGGAGGAGCGCGACGTAGCCGATGCCCACCGCTGCCGCAGCGATGCCGCCGAGTCGGCGATCGCCGTGGTGACCATCCACCGCAGCAAGGGCCTGGAGTATCCCGTGGTGATCTGCCCCAGCCTGTGGAGCGGCGAGCGGGCCACCCGGGGCGGCAGCGCCTCGGTGGGGCGCCGCTGGCGTCCGCCCGGCAGCCGGCGGCCCCGCTTCGATCTGCACCTCAACCCCCACTGGGGTACGGGCCGCGGGGCCGCTGAGCAGCACGCCGCAGCCGAACGGCAGGAGGCCGAACGCAAGGCCTATGTGGCCTGCACCCGGGCACGCCAACTGCTGGTACTGGGCTGGCCAGGGGCTGATGAGGCCAAACCGGGCAACCCCCTCAGCCCCTGGCTGGTGGACCCGGCAACGGCGGACGGTCTGCGGGAGCTGCCGCTGCAGCGTGTTGATCCCACCACCCATCCGCCCACGCGGGAGCGCTGGCGTCCGGGACCGCCCCGCGGCGCCCTGGAGCTGGGGCCCACCCCGGCCCGCAGCCTCGACACCCTCTGGGGCCGGGCCAGCTATTCCGCCTGGACCCACGGCGCGGCGGCCCTGCCGCCGGAGGCCCGCGACGACGGCCGCGACAGCGACGCCCTCAGCCGCGACGGCGATGACACCTCTGGTAAGGCCGCTGATGAGAAGGGTGGCGGGGCTGATCCGGCGCGCGCCGCCTGGCCAGCCCTCGGCCCCCTGGCCCGGTTCCCCCGCGGCGCGGCACCCGGCGATGCGCTGCACCGCATGCTCGAGCAGATTCACTACCCCGCCCTGGCCGCCGGCGCGCTGGAGCCGGCGCGGGCCGTGGTGCTGCGCGAGCTCGAGCGGGCCGGCCTGGCGGCCGATCTGGCCGACATCACGCTCACGACGTTGCAGCAACTGGTGCTCACCCCCCTCGGCGGCGCGCTGGGCCCCCTGCGCCTGGCCGATCTGGAGCCGGGGAGCTGGCTCAATGAGCTGGCCTTCGACCTGCCGCTGGCCACCGGCCGCAAGCGGCTGGTGCGCAGCAGCGGCCTGGCGGAGGTGTTCCGCCGCCATGACGGCGGCCGCTTCGGCAGCGGCTACGGCCACCAGCTGCAGGGGTTGGTCGTGGCCAGCCGCGGCTTTCTCACCGGCTCGATCGATCTGGTGTTCCGCTGCGGCGAGCGCTGGTGGGTGGCCGACTGGAAGAGCAACGTCCTCGGCCAGCGCGATGGCAGCGGCAAGGTTCTCAGCTGCGGCCCCACCGACTACTCCGCCGCGGCGATGGCGCAGCTGATGGCGTCCAACCACTACCCCCTGCAGGCCCACCTCTATCTGGTGGCCCTGCACCGCTACCTGCGCTGGCGCCTGCCTGGCTATGCGCCCGACCGCCATCTGGGCGGCTATGCCTACGTGTTCCTGCGCGGGGTGCCCGGGCCGATGGCGGTCGAGCCCGGCGGCGAGGTGCCCGGCGTGCTGGTGGAGCGGCCGCCGCTGGCGCGGCTGCTGGCGCTCGATGCCCTGCTGCGGGAGGGCCAGCCATGAGCAGCCTGGCCCCGGCCCTGCTCGACAGCCTGCTGCGCCTGCTGCCGGCATCCAGCACAACCCGGCTCGATCCGGCGGGTGAGCTCGCCCTGCGGCAGGTGATCGCCGCCCTGGCCGGCGCACTGGAGCGGGGCGAGCTGGGACTCGATCTGGAGGGGCCGCCACCGCCGGAGCTGGAGGATGCAAGTGGAGAAGCCGCGAGCACTCATTCCGCCGGCCAGGCCACCACCCCCCAGGCCCATACCTGGCCCACCGCCCAGCTGGCGGCCCTGCAGGCCTGCGGCTGGCTGGTGGAGTCCGGCTCGCCTGAGAACGCGCCAGAGGATCGGCCCGAGGCGCCGGTGGTGCGCGCCGGCCGCTGGCTGCGCTGGCGCCGCTGGCACCAGCAGCTCAGCCACTGCACCACCGCCCTGATCCAACGGGGTCAGGCCGGTGTGGACCCCCCCGCCAGCGCCAGCCAACGGGAGGAAGCCCGGAACCAGGCGACGGCGGCGGGCCTGGATCAGCAGCAGAGCGCTGCGGTGCTGGCCCTGCTGGAGCAGCGGCTGGTGCTGCTCAGCGGCGGGCCCGGCACCGGCAAGACCTCCACCGTGGTGCAGATGCTGGCGGCGGCCCTGCGCCTGCAGCCCCAGCTGCGCCTGCAGCTGGCGGCGCCCACCGGCAAGGCGGCCGCCCGCCTCGGCGCCGCCGTGGCCGCTGGAGCCGCTGAACTGGACCCCGACCTGACCGAGCGCCTGGCCAGGCTCCCCTGCGGCACCCTGCACCGGCTGCTGGAGGCCCGCGGCAACGGGGCAGGGTTCCGCCGCAGTGCCGGGTTGCCGCTGGAGCTGGATCTGCTGGTGGTGGATGAGGTGTCGATGGTGGATCTGCCCCTGATGCAGGCCCTGCTGGCGGCCCTGCCCCAGGCTGCCCGGCTGCTGCTGGTGGGCGATCCCGGCCAGCTGCCCCCGGTGGGCCCCGGCGCGGTGCTGCTGGAGCTCTGCCGGCCGGACGCGCTGGCGGCCCTGGGCCCGGCGGCGGTGGAGCTGCGCACCACTTACCGCAACGATGGGGCCATCGCCAGCCTGGCCTCCGCCCTGAGGAGCCAGGTGGCTCCGGGCAGCGAGCTGCTTCACAGCCTGCGCCCGCAGCTGGAGCAGCTCCGGAGCGGCGACAACGTGCAGTGGCAGGAGGCCCCGGCCGGCCGGCCGCCGGCCGATGCCCTGGGGCGTCTACGCGAGCACCAGCAGCGCCTGGCGGAGCTGGCGGATGCCCTTGGCGTGCTCGACCCGCAAGCCGGACCCGCCGACCACCCGGGCGCCAGGGCCCTGCTCAACGAACTCGAGCGGCTGATTCTGCTCAGCCCGATCCGCCAGGGCCCCTGGGGGGTGGAGGGGGTGCAGCGGGCCCTGCTGGGGGAAGCTCTGGCTGGCCCGGTGCAGGCCTGGCCGCTGGGCACGCCCGTGCTCAACCGCCGCAACCTGAGCGAGCAGGAGCTGGCCAATGGCGACATCGGCGTGCTGGTGGCGGGTGCGAGCGGGCGGCGGCTGGTGCTGTTCACCGGGGGGCGGCTGCTGCATCCGGCCCAGCTGGCGGGAGCCGAACCCGCCCTGGCCCTCACGGTGCACAAGGCGCAGGGCAGCCAGTACGGCGAGGTGCTGCTGCTGCTCCCCGCCGGCCGCCAGCTCGATGCCCGCCTGCTCTACACGGGCCTCACCCGGGCCCGGAGCAGCGCCCGTCTGTACACCGACCTCCGCTCTGCCTAGGGTCCGAAGCGCAAGCAATGTCGCCCGCCATGGAGCATCGGCCCTGGGGCTGGTTCGAGACGCTGGGCGAGGGTCCGGGCTATCTGGTGAAGCGCCTCTGCGTGCAGGCCGGCCGGCGCATCAGTCGCCAGCGGCACCGGCACCGCTGCGAACACTGGCTGGTGGTGGCCGGCAACGGGCAGCTCGAATGCGCGGGCGCCCTGGTGGCGGCGGCGGCCGGCACCAGCCTGTTCATTCCCCTGGGCGCCATTCACCGGGCCACGGCAGGGGATCAGGACCTGCTGATCGTGGAGGTGCAGCGCGGCGAGCAACTGCGTGAAGACGACATCGAACGGCTGGCCGACGACTTCGGGCGGCTCGGCCCCCCCTGAAATGGGCTGGCCCCTAAGAAGTGGCTGGCGGGATTGAAATGGGGCGTCCTGGTAAAGTTTGTTGATACCTTCTTGAAGTGGCCCTCGCAGGAGGGCCTTGCAAGGGCTAGGCACACAAGGAAAAAGCGCAACGGCATCACCCAGGGGCCGGACCCGATCCGCAACCCCACCGACGCAAGCGTGAATTCCGCGTTGGAGAGGAGTCGTGGTCCGATCGGGGCTGCGTCGATGGTCTGAGCCGGCACCGCCGCCTCGCAGCACCACTGGGATCCTGCCGGGCCCGCATGAAGGACTGACCTGTTCACAGGGCCCAGCCCCAGTTCGGCCTGAGGACACCCGCGAGTTCCTTTTTTGACTTCCTTGACCAGCCTGACCAATCTGAACAACGACGAGCTCACCGACGCTGAGCTCAACAGCGATCGCGCCATGCCGGCGGATGAGAGCGCCAGCCAGGCCCCCGAGGCCTCCAGCTCCACCAGCGGCTTCGCCCGCTTCGGCTTCGCACCCGAGATACTGGGCGCCCTCGATGCCATCGGCTACAGCGAGCCCTCGCCGATCCAGCAGGCCGCCATCCCCGAGCTGCTGCTCGGCCGTGACCTGGTGGGCCAGGCCCAGACCGGCACCGGCAAGACGGCCGCCTTCGCCCTGCCGGTGCTGGCCCGCATCGACCCCAGCCAGCGCAAGCCCCAGGTGCTGGTGCTCGCCCCCACCCGCGAACTGGCCCTGCAGGTGGCTGCCGCCTTCAACAGCTATGCCGCCCAGCTCCCCAGCGTGCGCACGGTGGCGGTGTACGGCGGCGCCGACTTCCGCGACCAGATCCACCAGCTCAAGCGCGGCGCCCAGATCGTGGTGGGCACCCCTGGCCGGGTGATGGACCACATGCGCCAGGGCACCCTCGACCTCTCCGAGCTGCGCACCCTGGTGCTCGATGAGGCCGACGAGATGCTGCGCATGGGCTTCATCGACGACGTGGAGTGGGTGCTCGAGCAGCTGCCCGAGCAGCGCCAGGTGGTGCTGTTCTCGGCCACCATGCCAGCCGAGATCCGGCGCATCTCCCAGCAGTACCTGAGCAGCCCCGCAGAGATCACCATCCGCACCAAGGCGGCCGACGCCGGCCGCATCCGCCAGCGCTACCTGGTGGTGCAGGGTCCCCACAAACTGCCCGCCCTGGAGCGGGTGCTGGAGAGCGAGGGCGGCGTAGGCGTGATCATCTTCGCCCGCACCAAGGCGATCACCCTCACGGTGGCCGAATCGCTGGAGGCCCACGGCTACGACGTGGCCGTGCTCAACGGCGACGTGCCCCAGGCCCAGCGGGAGCGCACGATCGAGCGGCTGAAGAGCGGCCAGGTGGACGTGCTGGTGGCCACCGATGTGGCTGCCCGCGGCCTCGACGTGGACCGCATCGGCCTGGTGATCAACTACGACATCCCCTTCGACAGCGAGGCCTACGTGCACCGCATCGGCCGCACCGGCCGGGCGGGCCGGAGCGGTGAGGCGATCCTCTTCCTCACGCCGCGTGAACGGCGTTTCCTGGGCGGCCTGGAGCGGGCGGTGGGCAAGCCGATCGAGCCGATGGAGGTGCCCAGCAACGCCACCATCAACCAGCACCGGCTCGACCGCCTGCGCCAGCGGCTCACTGCCGCCCACCTGCAGAGCGGCTGCAGCGCCGAGGAGCGGGCGCTGCTCAGCGAGATCCTGCAGCGGGTGGCCCAGGAACAGGGCTGCGACCCCGGCGCCCTGGCCCTGGCGGCCCTGGAGCTGGGCCTGGCCGGCAAACCCCTGCTGCAGCAGGGCAACGACGACTTCAGCCAGGTGCGCGCCAACGGTCCCGGCCGCGACCGGGGAGACCGGGACCGGGGAGAGCGGGACCGCGAACCGCGCCGACGCATCCCTGGCCGTTCGGAGCGCCCCGTGGGCGAGCCGGAAGCCGACATGGAGCGCTTCCGGGTGGAACTCGGCTGGCGCGACCGGATCAAGCCGGGCAACCTGGTGGGGGCGATCGCCAACGAGACCGGCCTGAACGGCCGGGCCATCGGCCGCATCCAGATCTTCGACACCCACAGCGTGCTCGATCTGCCCAAGGGCATGCCCGAGGAGGTGTTCCAGAGCCTGCGCCAGCTGCGGGTGCTGAACAAACCCCTGCAGATCAGCCGCCACCGCGAGTGAGATCAACGGCGCCGCCCCCCTGCTGGGGGCCGGCGCCGCCCCGGCTCGACCCCTTGAGATCGGCTCCCTGGCCTGGTTTGGTGAGCGAGCGCTCACGGGAGCCAGGCCGGGGATTGCCTCAGGCGCAGAGGCCGGTGACCTCACCCAGGGCGATCGAACTCACCTCGACCAGGCGAAGGGATTCCACCGCCGCCACCAGGGAGCCCTGCACCTCAAGGCTTTCCGAGCGCACGAGGGTCTGCAACAGGTCGAAGCGATCCTGCGGAGCCAGTTCGCCGTCCTCGCTCCAGGCGAGGCTCCAGGGGACAGGGGCCGTCATCACGATGCAGCGATGGATCAGGGTTTGCTGACAATGGGACACTACTAGGGGTCGGGGCAGCAGCTAAAGGGTCTCTTCAGAACCGCTTCACGCTTCTCCATAACGGCCGCCGGCGTGGTCCTAGGGTTGGGTTGATTCCAAAGGCGTACAGGCTCCCTTCGGCACCCACAGGCCCAGCCGTCAGCCTCCATCGGCACTGCCGATTCAACTGACAATCCTGGTCCAACTGGCCATCCCTGGGAATCCCGACATCAGACGAATCGAAGACGCACCCTTTCCCCTGGTGCACCGTTCCAGGCTTTGCTCCATTCAATGACCATCTACGTTGGCAACCTCTCGTTCCAGGCCGAGCGCGAGGACCTGCTTGATCTCTTCGGGCAATACGGCGAAGTCCGCCAGTGCAGCCTCCCCCTCGACCGTGAAACCGGCCGCAAGCGCGGTTTCGCCTTCGTTGAACTCAGCGACGACGCCGCTGAGCAAAAGGCCATCGACGACCTCCAGGACGTGGAGTGGATGGGCCGCATGATCCGCGTGAACAAGGCCACCCCCCGTGAAGGCGGTGGTGGCGGCGGCGGCGGCAACCGCGGCGGCGGTGGCGGCTACGGCGGCAACCGCGGTGGCGGTGGTGGCGGTGGTGGCGGCTACGGCGGCGGTGGCGGTGGCGGTGGCGGTGGCAACCGCTGGTGATCTGCCCGGCAGACTGAAGCCCGCCCTGGCCCACGCCCTGACCCCCGGGACCCCGGTCCCGGGGGTCTTGTCATGGCTGCCCCCAACTGCGGCAGTGCCTGCCATTGGTTCCAACACCCACAGTTTCCAGGTCCACCCGTTCCGCGCCGATGGTTTCCGCGCCCATCAGTTCTCCGCCCGAGAGCAGCCCCGCCCTGGGGCGGCTGCTCCGCACCCTGCGCCCCCACCGGCGCCAGGTGTGGCTGGCGGCCAGCTGCTCGGTGCTCAACAAGCTGTTCGACCTGGCACCGCCGGTGCTGATCGGTCTGGCTGTGGACGTGGTGGTGCAGCAGGACACCGCCTGGCTGGCCCGCTTCGGCGTGACCACCGTGCCGGCCCAGCTCACCGTGCTGGCGGTGATCACGTTCCTGATCTGGAGCGCCGAGTCGCTGTTCGAGTACCTCTATGGTCTGCTCTGGCGCAACCTCGCCCAGACGGTGCAGCACGAGCTGCGCCTGGAGGCCTATGACCACCTCCAGAAACTGGAGATGGGCTTCTTCGAGGCGGGCAGCAGCGGCCGGCTGATGACCGTGCTGAACGACGACATCAACCAGCTGGAGCGTTTCCTCGACCACGGCGCCAACGAGATCCTGCAGCTGCTCACCACCGTGCTGGCGGTGGGCGGGGCAATGGTGGTGCTCTCCCCCACGGTGGCGGGGGTGTCGTTCATTCCGATCCCGCTGATCCTCTGGGGCTCGCTGCGCTTCCAGAAGCGCCTGGCGCCCCGCTACGCGGCCGTGCGCGAGCTGGCCGGCGATCTGGCCAGCCAGCTGAGCAACAACCTCGGCGGCATGCTCACGATCAAGAGCTACACCGCCGAGGCCTGGGAGCTGGGGCGGCTGGCCGAGCAGAGCCAGTCTTACCGTCAGGCCAACGGCCGCGCCATCCGCCTCTCGGCGGCGTTCGTGCCGCTGATCCGCTACGCGATCCTGTTCGCCTTCATCGCCATCCTGGTGATCGGCGGCCTGCAGGCCTGGCGCGGCACGATCGCCACCGGCAGCTACGCCTTCCTCGTGTTCATCACCCAGCGGCTGCTGTGGCCGCTCACCACCCTCGGCCGCACCCTCGACGATTACCAGCGGGCGATGGCCTCCACCAACCGGGTGCTGGATCTGCTGGACACGCCGATCGCCATCCCCAGCGGCACGCGGCCCCTGCCCCTCGGCCAGGTGAAGGGCGAGCTGAGCTTCGAGGACGTGACCTTCGCCTACGCCGGCCGCGAGCCCCTGCTGCGCCACTTCAACCTGCAGGTGCCGGCCGGCAGCACGATCGGCATCGTGGGCGCCACCGGCTCTGGCAAGAGCACCCTGGTGAAGCTGCTGCTGCGGCTCTACGCGATCCAGTCCGGCACCATCCGCCTCGACGGCATTCCGATCAGCCAGCTGCGCCTCGACGACCTGCGCCGGGCCATCGGCCTGGTGAGCCAGGAGGTGTTCCTGTTCCATGGCAGCGTGGCCGAGAACATCGCCTACGGCAGCTTCGAGGCCCCCCGCGCCGCGGTCGAGCGGGCCGCCCAGCTGGCCGAAGCCAGCGGCTTCATCGAGGCGTTGCCCCAGGGTTACGACACGGTGGTGGGCGAGCGGGGCCAGCGCCTCTCCGGCGGCCAGCGCCAGCGCATCGCCCTGGCCCGCGCCATCCTCAAGAACCCGCCGGTGCTGATCCTCGATGAGGCCACCGCAGCGGTGGACAACGAAACCGAGGCCGCCATACAGCGCTCGCTCGACCTGATCACGGCCGAGCGCACCACCCTGGTGATCGCCCACCGCCTCTCCACTGTGCGCCACGCCGACCGCATCATGGTGATGGAGCAGGGAGCGATCGTGGAGAGCGGCCGCCATGAACAGTTGATCGCCGCCGACGGCGCCTACGCCAACCTCTGGCGCGTGCAGGCCGGCCTGCGGGCCGGCGAGAGGCTGGCCCTGTGAGAGGCCCCGACTGTCCGGTTGAACACAGGGGAAACCCAGCGCCGTGCAATAGCGTTGTGCCGATGACCAGGATGCAGGGCCAGGAGCGACGCCGGCGCAACCGCCGCACCCCGGTGGTCCTGGCGATGGCCCTGGGTCTGGGCAGCGGCCTGCTGCTGGCCGTGCCGCTTGTGGACTGGCTGAGCAGCCACGACCTGGCCAGCAACAGCCGCATCACCAACCCCTTCGCCGCCTGGAGCCGGGTGGGCGACCAGGACATCCTGCTGCTCGGCACCGACGAGGAGGGCGGTCTCAGCGACGTGATCGCCAGCCTGCGCATCGACGGCGGGGTCACCAAGGTGACCCAGATCCCCCGCGACACCTACATCGAGGCGGAGGGCTACGGCCCCCAGAAGGTGAATGCCCTCTACCCCATCGGCGGCACCGACCTGGTGAAGCGGGAGCTCTCCCGCAAGCTCGGCCGACCGATCAGCCACCACGTGGTGGTGAACCTGGCCGCGATCCGTCGCATGGCCGATGCCCTCGGCGGCATCGAGGTGGACGTGCCCAAGCGCATGAATTACGTGGACAACACCCAGGGGCTGGTGATCGATCTGCAGCCCGGCGTGCAGACCCTGCGGGGCCGCGATCTGGAGGGCTTTCTGCGCTTCCGCCACGACGAGATGGGCGACATCGGCCGGATCGAGCGCCAGCAGCTGGCCCTGCAGGCCCTGTTCCGCAAGCTCACCCGACCGGAGCAACTGGTGCGGCTGCCGATGCTCCTGGCCCTTGCCGGCAAGGACGTGCAGACGAACCTCGGTCCGATGGAGCTGGGGGGTCTGATCACGGCCATGGGCCCCACGAGCCTGGATGTGGAGCGCCTGGATGGCTCCCCGTTCATGCTCGATGGCATCAGCTACTGGGAGGCCGCCTGGCCGGATCCCGCCGACGGCCGCGCCAACCGCGACGACTTCGACGGCCGCTACGTGTACTGAGGCCGTGCTCGATGCCGCCCTGGTGCGCAACAGCCTCAAGCTGGCGGTTGCGGCGCTGATCACGGCGGCGATCGCAGTTCACTTCGGGCGGATCGAATTCCTCTGGTATCCGCTGCTGGCGGTTGTGATCGTCGTGGATGACAACGACGACCACACCGTCCAGGCCGCCACCGGCCGGGTGATGGGCACCGTGCTCGGGGGGCTGATCACCTTCCTGGTGCACACCGTGCTGAGTGGCTGGGCGGGGGTACTGGTGTCGTTGGTGGTGATGGTGCCGGCCCTGGCGTTGGCCTTCGCCAACAGCGCCAGCCTGCAGGGCCAGCGGGAGCAGGTGGCTGCGGCCCTGGCCCGCTTCCAGGCCGAGATGGGCAGCTACTGGCCCACGATCAGCGCCTTCGCCAACGGCGGCTACGAGGGCAGCCGCAGCATCACCACCGCCAAAAGGGCCAACGACAACCTGGGCTTCGGCCCCCAGTTCTCGCCCAGCGGCCTGCTCACCCCCAGCACTCCCTCCTCCAGCGCCGCCCAGCCAGGGGTGCCCACCGCCGGCCCCTTCTATGTGCCCAAGGGCGGGTCCGCCGGGGTGACCAGCGGTGAATGGGCCGTGGAGGGGGGCCTCCATCTCAACTACGCCCTGCTCGACTTCGCCCGCACCCCCACGGTGCGCGCCACCCGCGCCCGGCTGGAGCAGCAGCGCAACACCTACGCCAGCCAGCTGCGCAGCCTGCAGCTGCAGGTGAGCGAGGCCTACTACCAGCTGCAGCAACGGGAGCAGCTGGTGCGCGTCTACGACGCCAACCTGCGCAACGACCTGGTGCTGTTGCAGGAGAGTCTGGATCTGCAGCAGGCCGGGCTGGTGCCGCGGCTGGATGTGCTGCGCCGCCGGGCCAGCCAGGCGGCGGGCGAGGAAAGCCTGATCCAGGCCCTGGCCGACCGTGCGGTGGCGCGGCGGTAGCTGGCGGTGCTGCTCAACCTGCCGCCCGACATCACCCCCAGCGCCAGCGACCCGATCGTGGTGCAGCCGCGCTGGCCGCTCAATCTCGAGCAGAGCCTGCTGGAGGCCTACCGGGGCAACCCGGAACTGGAGGCGATCCTGGCCACCCGCACGGCCCTGGCCGAGCAGAGCCAGGCCACCGCAGCCGGGCTACTGCCGAAGCTCTCCCTGTTTGCCACAGCCGGGGGCAGCGCCTCCCAGGCCAGCCTGGACAACATCACGCTCGGTGGGGGCGGATGCTGCGGATCCGCGGTGCTGCCCCTGAGCACCAGCAACGGCTGGGACTGGTCGGTGGGGCTGACCTTCACCTGGCTTCTGTTCGATGCGGGCACCACCGCCGGCCAGGCCCGGGCCCTGGCCCGCCAGGAAGCCGCGGCCGCCCAGCAGTACGCCGCCAACCGCAACGACATCCGCCTGCGCATCGAGCAGGCCTTCTTCAACCATGAGGCCAGCCTGGCCAAGCTCAGCTCAGCTCGGCCCGGCGTGGCGTGGCCGCGGCCCTGGAGGCCTTCCGCGATGTGCGCCTGCGCTACAGCACCGGCCTCTCCAGCGAGGTTGATGTGTCGGTGACCCAGGACCAGCTGATCGACAGCCTGGTGCGGCGCCTGAACGCCACGGTGGACGTGAACATCACCTACGCCCGCCTGCTGCGCGAGCTGCTGCCGGTGCCGCGCGATCCTGCCCAGCCGGTGCAACCCCAGCTGCAGCTGTCGCCCCAGGCGCGCTCCAGCAGCCCCCCCTGAGCGGCGCCCGCCATGGCCTTCGCCCTGCCGCCACTCCATCCCGTCGTGCGCAACGGCCTGCGCATCTGGCTGGCCGCCACCCTGGCCAGCTCCATCCTGCTGTGGGCCGGGCTTGAGAGCGTGGTCACCGTGGGGCTGATCTTTGCGGTGCTGTTCGTCAACGAAAACGACCTCACCCCCGCCAGCAGCATCGGCCAGGTGATCGCCGGTGCCCTGATCGGCGTGCTCACGGCCCAGGTGCTCCATGAGCTCTCCACCAGCTGGGTGATGCTCGGCCTGGCCCTGCTGCTCAGTGGCGCCCTGGTGCGCAGCCTGGGGATGCTCAAGGGACTGAGCACCAGCCTGATGGGCTGCTGGGCGCTCGACCTGATGCATCCAGGCAACCAGGTGGACTGGAGCGTGGTCTTGGATCTGGCCTTTGCCGCCATCGTGGGCATCCTGATGGCCCAGCTGGCCACCTGGGCCGTGTGGCCACGGCGACCCCTGCAGCAGTTCCCGGCCCTGGAAGCCGGGCTCGCCCGGGAGCTCGCCCAGCAGATCGCTGCCGTGCAGCAGTGGTTGCGGGCGGGCGGGCCGCCGCCGCCACCGCTGCGCTCCCAGGCCCTGCTCCCCCGGATTCAGCAGCTGCAGCACCTGCCGGCCCAGCCCCCGGGGCAGGGGCGTCGCAGCCCCTCCGCCAGGCTCGTGCGCCGCTGGGCCCAGGCCGGCAGCCTCTGGAACCAGCTGCTGCGCCAGTGGTTGGTGCTCGAGCGCCTGCTGCAGCAACTGCCCGCCCCCCTGCCATCGTCGGCGCAGGCCAGCGGCGGCGATGGCCTGTTGCTTCACAGCCTGGAGGAGCTGGCCTAGGCGCTGGGTCACCAGATCGCCCCTCGCGCAGGCGGGAGTGGCGGCAGCGCCCCCCAGGCCTGGCTGGAGCACGCCAGCGCCCTCGGGGCCGCCAAACCACTGATGCTGGCGATCGGCCAGCAGGACAACGCCCTGCAGGGGCTGCTGCGGAGTCGGGGTCTGCTGCAGGCCGCGATTGCCGACCTCGCAGCCGCAAACCCATGAGTGGCGGCGGCCTGCGCGACAGCCTGCGGCTGGCCGCCACCGTGAACGTGGTGAACGGCTTCACCCATCTCTTCGACGGGGACTTCGGCTACTACGCCTCCATGGCCGTGCTGAGCGTGAGCGTGGGCACCTACGGCAACACGCTGGAGCTCGGACGGCAGCGCCTGATCGGCACCGCCGTGGGAGCCGTGGTGGTGGTGGTGGGGTACCGGGCGTGGGGGGATCTGCCGGTGGTGGTGGCCCTGCCCCTGGCCCTGCTGCTGGCCCGCCTGATCGCCGGCTCCCTGCGCCTGAGCGTGGGTTACAGCGTGTGCTGCTTCATGGTGGTGATGGGCTGGCTCAGCCACGAGCAGGAGCTCTTCGGCTGGATCCAGCTGCGCCTGGTGTGGACCGCCTTCGGCATCCTGATGGCCCTGCTCAGCCTGCGGCTGCTGTGGCCGGCGCGGGCCCGGATTCAGCAGCGCCAGGGCCTGCAGGACCTGCTGCGCGCAGTGGGCCAGACCCTGGAGAGCGCCGCAGCGGGACGAGCGGCAACCCAGGAGCACCCCCAGCGCTGGCTGGAACCCCAGATCCGCCAGCTGCACCGCTCCCTGCTGAGCCTGCGCGACCAGCGCCAGGGCGCCCTGCTGGAGCTGGGCCCCCTCGCCAGCCAGCACCCCCACGCCCGCCTCTGGGCCCTGTTCGACCAGGCCTGCGAGCAGCTGATCCTCGATCTCGACGACCTGCGGCGTCTGCCCCCGGCCGACTGGCACGGCTGGGAGCTGGAGGGCATCCAGCACGCCGGCGAGGCGTTTCTGCAGGCCGCCGCCAGCCGGGTGCTGCAGTGGCAGGACCAGCTGGCCAGGGCCCCCGGTCTGTCCCAGCCGCCAGCGGCTGACCCGCCAGCCCTGGCCCTGGCTGCGGCGCAGACCACTGCGGTGGAGCAGCGCTGCCGGCAGCTCAAGGCCGATCAGCTCACCCGGGTCTCGACCTACCTGATGGCCCTCAGCCGGATGCAACACACTCTTGAGAGCAGCGAGGGGCAGTGGCGGGAGCTGCGGCAGCGGGAATGAGGGCTCAGGCCCCCGGCCGCGACGACCACCAGCGCTCGATCCGGTAGAGCAGCACCACCACCAGCACCACCAGCCAGAACCAGAGCTCGGGCGGGTTGGCGTTGAACAGGATCACCAGCAGCACCACCTCGGCCACCAGCCAGGGCAACTCCTGGCGCAGCAGCGGGTTGGGGATCCGGGGACGCTTCAGGGGGCCGTTCATGGCAGGGTTCCAGGCTGGCGCAGGGCGGGGCGATCCCAGCGGCGGTCGATGCGGGTGGTGCGGTAGCCGCCGGTGAGGGAACGCAGACCCGGAATCACGTAGCTCAGCGGCGAGCGCCACTCCACGTAGGCGTAGGTCTGCACGGTGAGGCCCTCGCGGATCGGGAACACGCCGCTGCCGCCCGAGAGGGTCCAGCGGAAGCCATCCACGCTGGCTGGATCCTTCTCCAGCTCGATGTCGGCGCGCATCACCGGGCCGTTCTTGGTGAGCTCCTGGGCCAGCTGGGGGTTGCCGATGGTGGTGGAGATGTCCTCCTCGGTGGCGGGCAGGGTGAGCACCTCGCCCACCTTGCCCACGATGCCGCCGAAGCGGCCGCGCTGGTTCCACAGGGGCACCACCTCGACGGGCAGGCCCGGCGGCAGGCGGCGGGCGTCGGCGGGGGCCAAGTAGGCCACGGCCTTGAGGGGCCGGTCCGGCCGGCCGATCGTGCCCAGGCGCTGGCCGGTGCTCACGGTCTGGCCGGGGATCACCTGCAGGTCGAGCACCCGGCCGTCGCGCTCGGCCAGCACCTTGCCGTCGTAGGCGATCTTGGCCTCGGTGACCTGGATCTCGCGCCTGAGGTCGTCGATCTGGTAGCGGCGCTGCAGGGCCTGGGTTTCGATCTCCAGCTTCACCTGCTCGTAGTTGGTGACCACCTCCTTTTCCTGGATGCGGATGTTGTCCAGGTTCTCGCCGGTGCTGGTGAGCCCCTGTTCCGCGCCCACCACCTCCGAGGAGAGGGGGGCCACCACCTCCCGTTTGGCCAGCCACTCCAGGTTGCGCAGCTTGGAGGCGTAGGTGTCCTGCAGCTGGCCGTAGCGCTGGCGGTCGTTGGCGAGCTTGGCCAGGGAGGTCTCGATGGAGCGCCGCTCGGTGCTGAGGCGTTCGGCGTCCCGTTGGTCGAGCTGGGCGTTGTGGCGCTCCAGCACCGGCAGGTAGAGGGTCATCAGCACCTGGCCGCGCTGCACCCGCTCGCCCACCTTCACCTGGATCTCGCGCACCTGGCCGCCGGAGCGGGCATCGAGAATGCCGGCGTTATCCGGATAGATGAGCACGCCGGTGCCGCTCACCTGGGTGGGCACAGGCCAGAACAGGGCCCAGCAGCCCAGGGCGCCGGCCACTGCCGCCAGGCAGAGGCCCACCTGGGCGTGATCGTCCAGGCCCCGGCTCTGGGGCTGGCTCTGGGGCTGACGGACCAGCTGGAGGGGCTGCTGGAGCGGGGGTCTGGCTCATGGGCGCAATCATGCAGGACGCGCGCCCCGTTGTCAGCTGGCCGCCAGCCAGGCCCGCAGGGTGGCCAGCTGCTCCGGCAGGGGGCCGGTGGGGGGATGGACCCGCTTGAGGTAGTCGAGGGCGTCGATGAAGGAGAGGCGGCGGCGGCGAATCAGCCAGGCCATGCACACCAGGGGCGAGCGCTCCACCCCCGCCTGGCAGTGCACATACACCGGCCCCAGGGGAGCCAGCTCGGCCAGCTGCTCCACGGCCCCCTGGAACTCCGCCAGCTCCGGCGGCCGGCCGGCCTTGTGATCGGGCAGCACCCAGCGCCGCCAGTGGAACCGCTCCGCCAACCCGGCCGGCGGCGGCGCCTCCTGCTCGCTGCAGAGGCTGAGCACGGCCAGCAGCCCCTGGTCCTGCAGATCCTGCAGATGCTGCTCCTGCAGCGGGGCGGGCCCCAACGCCAGCTCGCCGCGCAGCACCCAGCTGGGCTGGAGCATCAGCGGTTGTCGTTGATCAGGTCCAGCAGGGTCCAGGCATTCACCAGCCCGCTGAGCGGCTGGGTGATGGCGCCGATGGCATCGCTGGTCTTGGCCAGGGCGCTGCGGTTCACGATCACGGTGTCGCGGTCGCGCAGGGGAGGGTTCTTGGCGTTGGAGGCGCCGAGGCTGTAGTTGATGCGGAAGCGCTCGCGGGTGGCGGTGCCGTTGCGGTTGATCCGCACCAGCTCCACGTCACTGGTGTTGGCCCGCCATTGCTGGGGTCCACCGGCCGCCAGGATCCCCTGGATCAGGGGGGTGTTGGCGGGAACGGAAATGCTGCCGGGCGACTTCACCTCACCCACCACGTTCACATTGATGGTGGTGGGAGCCAGGGTGGTGAAGGAAAGCTCTGTCGACTCGGGCACCGGCTCCTCGGCCTTGAGCACGCGGATGGTGTCACCGTCGAAGAGCAGGGGGTTCTGGGCCAGGTCGCCGTCGAAAACCAGGGCCAGCAGGTTGAGACGGGTGCGCTTGAACAGGGGGCGATCGCCGGGCAGGCGGCGCTGCAGCACCACCTGGCGCAGGTCGGCCTGGTCAGTGATGCCGCCCGCCTTCTGGATGGCATCCACCAGGGTGGGCAGGCCGGAGATGCCCACGGCCGCCTCCGTTTTGGAGGCCTCCGAAGTGGTGAGGGTGTAGATGCCCTGGCGTTCCACCTCGCCCACCACGGCCACCCGCAGGGGGCGGGGGTTTGTGACGCTGAGCTGGAGGTCAGGGCGCAGCAGCTGGCGGGCATACAGCGACTGCAGCCAGAGGCTGGCCTGGGAGAGGGTGAGGCCGGTGAGGCGCACGCTGCCCAACAGGGGCAGGCTGGCGGTGCCGTCGTTGAGGATCTGCACGCTGCCTGAGAGCTCCGTTTCAATCAGGAAACGCACACTCAGACCATCGCCCGGGCCGAGGATGTAGGCGTCGTCCTGGAGCAGCTCCGGCGAGAGCTCGGCGGAGGTGGGCGACTGCATCACCCCCAGGCTGCTGGCCCCCGCTGGCGGCACAGGAACCTGGGCCAGGCCTGGAACGGGAACCAGGGCAGCCAGACCAAGTACAGAAAGGACAGAGCAGGTACGACGACGCAACGACATCCGTGATCAGCGTGACCGTGCTCGATGGGTGGTCAGAGGCTAACCCGGAGCAGAAGCGAAAGGGATCCAGGCGGGACAGCTACAGTGCTGCAGCTCAAAACGCGAAGCCTTGGCCTCTCCAGCGTCCACGTCAGCAGCGATGAGCGTGGTGGCTGGCCTGGCCCTGACACTCCAGCCCGTGTCGGCCATGGAGCAGGCGATCCGCGTCGAGAGCCCTTCCGGTCCCCTGCCGGGCCCACCGGCGATCCGTCCGCCCGCGCAACCACCGCGCTGGGAGCTGGTGGAGCAGGAGCCGCCCTCCCGCTGGGCCGCACCCAGCGCCACCACCCCCACGGCGGCGGCGGCCAGTCCCGCCCCCCCCAGCGCCCTGAACTGGGAGCTGGTGGTGCCAGCTGTCGCTGAATCGCCAACCCAGCCCCCGGCAGCTCAGCCAGAGATCGCGGCCGAACCCACCTGGGAGCCGATCCTGCCTGGCGAGGAAATCACCAGCGCCGATGTGGCCCGTGAGGTTGAGGCCGAGGAGGCCGCCCGCCAGCAGGCAGTGGCTGAGCTGGAGCCCGAGCCGCCGGATTTGGACGATGTAAAAGTGATGTCAATATCAAGGGGCATCACCGTTAACAGAAGGCTCTACCCTGATGTCTCACTGACAATCCCCAATGGCTTCAAGCGGGATCCCAAGCATTTTCTTTCACTCTCTTTGGACGGGACCAATCAAGTCAGAAGATCCGAATTCATAGGCTGCCGCGGCTCTTCCAGTTGTCCAGACATTGAATTCAATGCCGAGCTTGCCCTCCTGCAGACCAAACTGCTCAGCCTTGAACTTCTCTATACTGTGGCCAATGTCGTCCCTGACAACAACAATCCTGAATCCTGGACATATCAACAACTTGGATTTCGAGTGGCTGCCAATCTCACACCAACAATTGGCATTGCCTTTGGCGGCGAATCACAAGCCACGATTGACATCTACGCCCCTGTCGATACATCTGGAGCACAACTCAAAGGAAGAACATTATTCCTAGTTGCATCCACTGCCATTCCACTCGCAGTCAGGCAAAACCCCCCGGTACTTGCTCTGTCCCTGGGAATTGGCAATGGATATTACGGTTTTGACGGTAGCAATGCCAGTGACAGCCAATGGGGGCCCTTTGGCAGCATCTCATACGCATTCAACAATCGCATCGGCATAGCAGCTGAATACAGCGGCTATGCCTTCAGCGCAGGTGTTTCAATCAGGCCTTTCGAGCAGGTCCCACTGACGGCAAGCTTGTTTTTGACTGATTTTCTTGGCAATTTTCCATCAGGCATTGAAAACTCTTGCCCCAGCGGTTCCTGCTCCCCAAGAGCTCTTGGAAGACTTACATTCTCGTTTTAGATCTATGAGTCTGGCGTTTTCATCATCGATGGGACCATTTGGCCCTCAGTAAATTGACCTCCACCCAGCCCCCCCAGCAGCAGGAACCCGGCCGCAGCCCGAAAGGCCGCCAGCGGGGTCGCCGGCGCGCCCGCCAGCTGTTCTGCCCGGCCCACCCGGAGCAGCGGATCAGCGGCGATGGCCGCCGCTACCTACTGCATCTGCTCACGCCGGAGGAGTTGCGCCAGCGGGGGATGGGCGACAAGCGGGCCCGGCTGGTGATCCAGAGCTATCCGGTGCTGGTGCTGCACAACGAGTGGCTGGAAGAGCTGCATTGCCCGACCTGTGGCGCCAGCCGCTGGTGTCATGTGGCCCGGCAGGACGATGGCAGCTTTGCGGTGCGCTGGGCGCCGCGGGAGCTGTGGGAGCAGGTGGCCCATGTGGATCCCCTGGTGCCCAACCCGAGCGTGGGCGAATTCACCCGCCGCCAGGCCCGGGCGGGTGGACGGCGCCGGGACGGGGGACGGCTGTTCGATCCGGGCGTCCAGGGTGGCCAACAACGCGGCTGAACAGGCCGGAAACCGCTTTACACTCACTCCACAACGCCTGCCGCCGTGACCAGCACCCTGCCCCCGAACAATCTTCCGGCAACGGCGAACACGGCCACGGTGGCGATCAGTCCATCGCCCTATTTCGCTCCGCAGCCGGTCGCTGAAACGGGGGATGAGGGATTTTCCCTGCAGAAATTCCTGCGCACGGTGCGCAGGCGGCAACGCACCTTCATCGCCACCCTGGTGCTGGTGTCTGCGGCCTCCACGGCCTGGCTCACCTATCAGCGCATCGTCAACCCTTTGTACCAGGGCGCTTTCGGGCTGCTGGTCACCGACCCGGTGAGCCCCACCACCTCGGGTGGGTCAGGCAGTTCCGGCACAACGGGCACTCAGGGAAACTCCGGCGCCTCCAGCACGATTGGGGCTGTGGCTTTGAACCGCAGCCCTCTGGACATTTCCACCCTGATGCGGGTGCTGGAGAGTCCCACCGTGCTGGAACCTGTGTTCGCCCAGCTGCGCAGCCAGTGGCCGGGTGAGCGCATGCCCGAGATCACTGTGCAGCAGTACACGGCCAACCGTGGAGGCCAGCTTGCTGGTGCCGGAATTCTCAGCGTCCAGGTCGCCGGCAACAATCCGGCCATCCTCACCACTGCCCTGGAGCAGGCACGCGACACCTTTCTGCAGTGGTCGCTGAAACAACGCCGGGAGCGGCTCCAGCAGGCCGTGACCTTCCTGGGGGAGCAGGCGCCGGAATTGGAGGCCAAGGCGAACCGGATCCAGCGCCAGTTGCAGGATTTCCGCCTGCGGCACCGGCTGCTCCAACCCGAGGCCGAGGCCACCGCCACCCGCACCCAGGTGGATACTCTGCGCAACCAGCTGATCCAGCAGCAAGCCGAGATCAGCCGGCTGGAGCGGCTGCGCAGTGATGTGGCAGCCGGTCGGCTGGTGACCAGCGGCTTCACCAGCGAATCCACCGACACCGGCTCCCAGACCAGTGTGGCCCTCACGGTGCCGGACCAGGCCCAGCTCGCCGAACTGGAAAAGCTGGACAGCCAGCTGGCCGATGCCCGCTCCCGCTACGTGCCCAGCAATCCGCTGCTCCTGCAGCTGGAGAAGGCCCGCGCATCGCTGGTGCCCCAGATCCAGGCCACCCAGCTCGAGGCCCTCGACGCCGCCCTCAACCAGTTCCGCAACCAGACCAGGAGCCTGCAGAGCCAGATCAGCGCCCTGGAAACCCGCTTTGATGTGCAACCGGCCCTGTTGCGCGAATACGCCAATCTGGAACAACAGTTGCGGCTGGCGGAGGGCAACCTGGAGAGCTACCAGCGTGCTCGCGAGCAGTTCCAGCTGGAGATCGCCCAGAACACCGTTCCCTGGCAGGTGATTGCACCGCCGGCTGTCAATCCCAACCCCATTGAACCGAAAGTGGGCCCCGGTTTACTGCGGGCGCTGCTGCTGGGGCTGGTGGCCGCCAGCGGAGCCGCCCTGGTGCGGGATAAGATGGACCACGTGTTCCACTCCCCCAACGAGGTGGACGAGGAACTGGGCGAAAGCCTGCTGGGCCACATCCCCTACATCGAGATCTTTGAGGGGGTGCGGGCCGACAAGCGCTTCCTGCTGGAAACCCTCGATGGGGAGGAAGCCCGTATCACCAGCTTCCAGAAGTTCCAGTACCAGGAGGCCTTCCGCAACCTGGCCACCAGCCTGCGCTTCCTCAACAGCGACCGGCCAATCCGCTCGATCGCCCTCTCCTCCTCGATCCCCTCGGAGGGCAAGAGTCTGGTGGTGGTACTGCTGGCCAAGACCCTCAGCGAGCTGGGGCAGCGGGTGCTGCTGATTGACTCGGACATGCGCAAACCGCAGATCCACCTCCGACTGGGGGTGGACAACATCAACGGCCTGAGCAATCTGCTCACCGATGAAACGCTCGACTGGCGCTCGCTGATCACACCCGTGGCCAACCGCAGCGGCTGGGATCTGCTCACCGCCGGCCGCACACCGCCCGATCCGCCGCGCCTGCTCAGCTCCCGGCGCATGGCCCAGCTGATGCAGGACATCACCAGCAACGGCGGCTACGACCTGGTGATCCTGGACACTCCGCCTGCCCTGGGGCTGGCGGATGCGGCCCTGGTGGCCGAACACATCGACGGTCTGCTGATGCTGGTGAGCCTGCGGCTCGTGCCCCGCAATCTGCCCAAGCTGGCGATCCGCCGGATCCGCGATGCGGGCGCACCGGTGCTGGGGGTGATCACCAACTCCCGCCAGCTGCGCCGGGAGGGAGGAGATTCACCGGCCTATGGCTATGGCGGCTATGGCTATGGCTATGGCAACGCGAGCTACGGCTACCATACCTATGCCAACGATCCGCTGCTTGCCTACCGCTACTACGACAAGTCGACCGAACCCAGGCAGGACAAAGGTCCCAAGGGGTGGAAGGCGGCGATCCCCACCCCCGAAAACATCCAGCGCAACATGCGCCGCTTCGGCGCCCAGGTCAACAACTGGCTCGACGAGTAACCAGGCGCAGGCCGGCTGCCATCAGGCCGGCCACCAGGGCACCCCGCAGGGTGGCGAGCAGGCTGCTGAGCTGAAACTGGTTGCGTTGCTGCAGCAGCTGGGCGCGCAGACTCTCCAGCTGGCTGTTGATCGCCTGCAGCACCTGCTGCTTCTGGGCCGCCAGGGCGGTGGGGCGATCGGCGGGCAGGGGCACGATCTGCTGCAGGTCGGCCGTGGTGGCGGCGGCCTCCACCCGGGGCCGCACGCTGAGCAGCTGGGTCTGCAGGGCCGCGAGCCGCTGCTGGGTTTCGCTGTTGCTGGAGAACCAGAGGGCCCCGTAGGAGAAGAGCAGCAGGGGCACCAGAGCCGCATAGAGCCCGAAGCCCACGCTGGCGATGCGGGCGGCGATGCGCCGGCGGCCCCCGGGGTGCAGATGCTGGGCCAGCAGGCTGCACACCAGGGCCAGCACCACCACGGGCGCCATCTCCACCAGGATCTGACCAATGCGCAGGGTCCAGGCCGCCGCCAGGGGCTGGAAGGGCAGCAGGGCGGGCAGCAGGGCCGCCGCGGCGATCAGCAGCAGCAGCTGGGCGAGCCGCTCCAGCAAGGGGGCGAGGGAGGTGTCGGGGGACGGGGTCATCGGCGATCAGTGGGAGAAGGGGGCTGGGATCAAGGCTCGGAGTTCGGGACCAGCTGCTGGAGCCAGAGGCCCAGGGAGCGGCCATCCCAGCCGCTGGCGCGCCAGAGCTGCACCCGCAGGCCATCACGCCAGCGGCGCAGGGGATTTTCCGGCGGCATACGGGCCGGCAGTTCGGCGTCCGGCGGTACATCCACATGGATTCCGCGGCGGCCGAGGGCCAGCCGGGCGATCAGCAGGGAGCGCCGGCTGTGGCTGCGGTCGGTGACCAGGGTGACATGGCGCACCTGCCGGGGCAGGCGCTCACTGAGCAGGATGAGCTGGCCCACGGTGTCCTCGCCCTGCATCAGGGTGCCCAGGCGCGGATCCTCCACGGCGATCCCTCGCTGATCCAGCTGGTCCCAGCTGGCCAGGAGCAGGTAGGGCCCCCCCAGGATCCAGAACTGGCTCTGGGGCTCGCGCTCCCAGAGATCCAGGGCCGCCTCAGTGCGCAGGGGGTCGTCGGCGAGCACCACGATCGCCCGGCGCTGGGCGCTGGCGGGCAGCAGGGGAGCCAGGCGCGGGGCCCACCACCAGAGGGCCGCCAGGAGCAGCACAGGCAACCAGAGGGGCAGGGCGCGGGGCCTGGGCAATGGGGGCTCCAGGTCAGGGGCTGGCGGGCGCGAGCTGCTCCGCCTGCCATTCGGGCACCAGCTCGGCCAGCAGGGCAAGGGCGGCGGACTGGTCGTGAGCCACGATGGCGGCCTCGAGGGCATCGAGGCGGGGCCGCAGGCGCTCGGCCGGCAGGAAGGTTTCCCGGGCGCGGTAGATCAATGGATGGGGCGTGGGCTGGGAATCGGCCTCGATCAGCAGCTCCTCGTAGAGCTTCTCGCCCGGGCGCAGGCCGGTGCACTTGATGGCGATGTCGCCATCGGGGTGCTGGTCATCGCGCAGGGTGAGGCCGCTGAGGGCCACCATCTGGCGGGCGAGGTCGAGGATGCGCACCGGTTCGCCCATGTCGAGCAGGAAGCAGTCGCCGCCCTGGGCCAGGGCCGAGGCCTGCAACACCAGCTGCACGGCCTCGGGGATGGTCATGAAGTAGCGGATGATCTCCGGGTGGGTGAGGGTGATCGGACCGCCCGCGGCGATCTGGCTGCGGAACAGGGGCACCACCGAGCCCGAGGAGCCGAGCACATTGCCGAAGCGCACCAGGCAGCAGGTGAGCGGCGCGCGGCCGTTGCCGTTGGCCTGGGCGGCCAGCTCAGCGGCGGTGGCCTGCAGCACCTGTTCGGCCAGGCGCTTGGAGGCCCCCATCACATTGGTGGGGCGCACGGCCTTGTCGGTGGAGATGAGCAGAAAGCGCTCCACCCGGTGGGCCGCAGCGGCCTGCAGCAGGGTGCGGGTGCCGAGCACGTTGTTCTGCAGCCCCACCAGGGGGTTGGCTTCCACCAGCGGCACGTGCTTGTAGGCCGCCGCGTGGAACACGGTGTGCACCTGCTGGCGCCGCAGCAGGCGGTCGAGCAGGGCCTGGTCGCCCACCGAGCCGAGCACCGGCTGAATCGCGGGCGGGGATGCTGGTGCCGGGGCGGCGGCCTGGCAGCGGCGCAACTCCTGGTCGATGGCATAGAGGGCAGGCTCGCTGCGCTCCAGCAGGATCAGGCGCTCGGGGGCCAGGGCGAGGATCTGGCGGCAGAGCTCGGCACCGATCGAACCACCGGCTCCAGTCACCAGCACGCAGCGGCCACGCACGCTGGCCGCCAGCAGCTGGGGATCGGGCTCCACCGGATCGCGGCCGAGCAGTTCCTCGATGGCGATCGGCCGCAGGGCATCGATGCGGGTGCGGCCGGCGGAGATCTCCTCCACGCTGGGCACCTGCAGCACGGGGATGCCGTAGGGCTGGAGATCGTCGAGGATGCGGCGGCGCCGGCTGCGGCTGAGGGAGGGCATCGCCAGCAGGATCTGGCTGGGGGTCTCCCTGGCGATCAGGCCCTGCAGCCGCTGGGGGGCGACCACGGCAAGGCCGTTGATGTGGCGGCCCCAGAGGTGGGGATCGTCGTCCACAAAGGCCAGCAGGCGATGGCTGTGGGCGTAGCGCAGGGCGGAGGCCAGCTGCATGCCCGCGTCGCCGGCGCCGTAGATCAGGGCCGTGACCTGAGAGCCGCGACTGGAGCGCGACTGGGCCTGGAGCAGCAGGTCGCGCAACAGCAGCCGCAGCAGGCCGGTGAGGCCCGTGAGCAGCAGCCAGAGCAGCAACCAGCTGCTGCGCGGCGGGGCCGTGAGCGGCAGCAGCCAACCCAGGGCGCTGAGCAGCAGCACCACCGCCAGATTGCGCAGGCTGAGGGCGTAGAAAGCCGGGCTGCCGGCGTAGCGGGTGATGCCCTTGTACTGGCCGCTGAAGCCATACACCGCCGGGGCGATCAGCCAGGCGCCGGCAAACATCCAGGAGCACTGGCGCAGCTGGGCGGGCCAGGGATCGGCCAGGCGCAGGGCGAAGCTCAGCCACACCGCCAGGGGAATGACCAGCAGGTCGGCGGCGATCAGCAGGTAGCGGCGGCGCCTGGGCGGCAGGGCCAGCAGACGGCTGAGGGCGCTGTGGAGGGTCATGGCTATCAGACCTACGGCAATACCGCCAACCCAGGCGTGCATTTAACGCCATCACGACGGGGATGCTGCGCCCTTGTCACCAGGTGAGGATGACTGGGGCGCTCTGAATGCTGGCGGGCTGGCCACACCGCTGAGCAATCACCGCCCCGACCCCACGCGCGACAACAGCACTTGCGTAAAAGCAGCAGGATAATCGGATAAAATCCGATCATGCATACCAGAACAAACAGGCTCATCCATCCGTTGCGAGGCTTTGGCGCGGTACCGCTGGCGCGGGAGACGCTGGATGAGGTGCTGAGCAGCTACCGACGCCCCAACGACAAGGTGAGCGAATGGCTGCGGGAAGGAGCCCTGCAGCCGCTCAGGCGTGGCCTCTACCTGGTCGGTCAACCCCTGCGATCCAGTCCAGCCTGTCTGCCTCTGCTCGCCAACCATCTCTATGGCCCCTCCTGCGTGTCGCTGGATTTCGCTCTCGCCTGGCATGGCCTGATTCCCGAGGGAGTGGCCGAGGTGACATCGGTGACCCCCAGGCCAAGCCGCAGCCTGAACAACGCGCTGGGGCGGTTCAGCTATCACCACCTGCCACTGCGCTATTACGCCGTGGGGCAGGAACTGGGCCAGGCCGGGGATGGGCTGAGCTTTCTGATCGCCGGTCCTGCGAAGGCAGTGTGTGATCGACTCGTGCTCAGCCGTTCGTTGCCGCCCCTGTCGCGTGGGGCGATGCGGCAGTGGCTGTTGGAGGATCTGCGGCTGGATCCACACGGCGTTGCCGAGCTCAACCTGGCCCCGATCCGCGATTGCCTGGCCACCGGCTTCAAGCACAGGCAGCTCACCACCTTGCTCGCGGTGATGGAAGGCCTGCAGCGGAAGATCACAGCATGAACCGGGTGGTGGAGCAGATGCTGCAGCGAGTTCCCCAAGGCAACACCGGGGAGTCGGGCCAGGCGCTGCGGGAGGTGATGCAGGAGATCGCCCTGGCGGGCCTGTATCGCCGCGGCTTCTTCGCGAAAGCTGCGTTTTACGGCGGCACCTGTCTGCGCATCTTTCACAACTTGCCGCGTTTTTCCGAGGATCTGGATTTCTCCCTCCTGGAGAGCGATCCAGCCTTCTCTCTCCATCCCTACCTGCAGGGACTGGAAGAGGAATTTGCTGCCTTGGGCATCAGCGTGGAAATAAGTGTCAAGAACAAAACCACGCAGAGCGCCATTGTTTCTGCCTTTCTAAAAACCTCAACCACCGTTGTTCAGCTGGCTATTGGTGGACTGAAGATGCTCAAGATCAAACTGGAAGTTGACACTGACCCGCCGCTAGGCTTCAGCACAGAAGAGCAGCTCTTGCTGCAGCCTTATTCCTTTTACGCAAAGTGTTTCAGCCTGCCGGATCTATTCGCAGGCAAGATGCATGCGCTGCTCTTTCGGCAGTGGCAACAGCGCGTGAAGGGCCGCGACTGGTTCGATCTCGAGTGGTACCTCCGCCAGGGCACTCCCCTGCATCTGGATCATCTGGCCGAGCGGTCGCGCCAGAGCGGCCATTGGCCTGGGGATCAACCCTTCACAGCAAACACGCTGCGGACCCTTCTGGCTGAGCGCATCAACCGTCTGAATGTGGCCCATGCTCGAGTTGACATTGAGCGATTCATCGCAGATCCCCAACCGCTGGCCATCTGGTCGCAGGATTACTTCAACCAGCTCGCCCGGCGGATCACCTTCATCTGAGTGGCAACAGGACTTGGGGAGGGTGGTGCCCTCTTGAGAGGCTGGTGCCCCCTTGAGCGTGTTGAAGAGACCAGACCAGACCAGACCAAGTCAGGAACGGGACGCCAGCGCGAAGGGCACGGCAACCCGCTGATCCAGCCACACCCCCACGGCCAGCTCCAGCACCGCCCCGGCCACCACCCCTTGCCAGCCGGCCGACAGCAGCACCAGGGCCAGCAGGGCGGTGGCGGCGATGTAGAGGCCAGCCACGCGGGCGTGGGGCCAGCCGGCCTTGTGCAGACGCTGGTAGAGATGCAGGCGGTGGGCCTGAAACACCCGCTGGCCGGCCAGCAGGCGGCGGGGTACACACAGGCAGGCGTCGCCGAGCAGGGGGGTGGCCACCAGCAGCAGCCCGAGGGCCTGGGGCCAGCTGGAGGCCTGCAGCACCAGCCCGGCGAACACCGCCCCCAGGAAGGTGCTGCCCACATCCCCCATGAACACCTTGGCCGGACTCCAGTTCCAGGCGAGGAAGCCGAGCAGGGCGCCCACCAGCGCCCAGAGGGGCGTGGCCGGGGCCGGCAGCTGGCTGCTGCCGGCGGCGATGGCGATGGCCAGGCAGCCGGCCACCAGCCCGTCGAGGCCATCCATGAAGTTGGTGAAGTTGATCACCGCGGTGACGGCGATCAGCAGCAGGCCGGCGGCCAGGGGCAGGAGCCACCAGGCCAGCCCCGCCGGCAGCCCCTGGGCCAGGGGGCTCAGCAGGGTGAGCAGCAGGGCGCTGGCCAGCTGCACGCCGTAGCGCCAGCTGGCCGGCAGGTTGTGGCGATCGTCGAGCACGCCCACCAGGGCCAGAGGCAGGGCCAGCAGCGGCAGGAACCCGGGCACTCCAGTCGCCAGAACGCTGGCGGCGGCGGCCACCAGCACAAAAGCCAGCCCGCCACCCCGGGGCGTGGGCTGGCGATGGGAACTGCGGGCGTTGGGCTGGTCGAGCAGGCGGCGGCGCAGCTGGGGCAACAGCACCCAGAGCAACACCCAGCTGGCGAGGGCACCCACCACAACGGCCATAACAGGCATCAACACAGGATCAGCACGGGATCAGGTCTTGACGGGAAAGGGCTGGGGGGGCTCGGCGAGCAGCTGGTGGGCGGGCAGGAAGCCGGCCAGATCGGCACCCATGCGCAGCACCGCCTCGAAGGCCTTGGGGGAGCGCAGCAGCAGCGGCGCTGCCAGCAGCAGGAACAGGCGGTTGGGGATCGGCAGCAGGCGGCAGCGGCGGGCGGGATCGCCGGGGGGCTGGGCCTGCTGCAGGGCCTGGAGCATGGCGCGATAGCTGAGCTGCACGTCGCCGCCGAGGGGGATGCGGGCCGGCAGGGCTGGGTCCCAGCCGGCAGCGCTGAGCTGGCGGGCCAGGCTGAAGGCCACCGCCGCCAGCTGGCGGGCGTGGATGGGCTGGCGCAGGCCGGTGTGGGCCGGCAGGGGCACCAGGGGCAGGCGGCGCAGCAGCTGCAGCAGGCGGCTGAGGTTGCGGTCCTGGTACGGGCCCACCTGGCCGTAGATGAGGGTGGGCTGGAGGATGCGGCAGCTCACCTGCAGGCGGCGGCAGGTGGTGAGCAGCTGCTCCTCTGCCCCGACCAGCCGGGCCACCAGCTGGCGATCGAAGCTGTTGGCGGCAAACCGCTTGGTGAGGGCGGAGGAGGAGGAACAGGCGATCAGGCCGCGCAGCCCAGCCAGCCGTTCGGGATGCTCGCGAGCCAGCTGCTCGAGGAAGGGTGCCAGCAGCCAGATGGGCCCGAAGCTGATCCAGATCGCCCCCGCGCCGGGCTCGCCAGCCGGCCGGAAGGCGGCGGGGTTGGTGAAATCGGCGGGATGGGCCGCGGAGCGGCGGGAATAGGCCTGCAGGGGCCAGGCGGGCTCGGCGCTGGCGGCAAGCTGGCGCAAGGCCTCGCCGCTGGGGGTGGCAGCACCGAACAGGTGGAGGTGCATCACAGGTGCCGGATCAGCGGGCATGGAGCAGGCTGGCCAGCCGCCGCCCGTAGCGCAGCAGAAACGGCATCCACCAGCACCAGCCGAAGGCGCGGCGGTAGGCGCGGCGCACCTCCTGGAGGCGGCGCCGGGTGTGCTGGCCGCTCACGCCGCCGGCGGCCATGTGCACCAGCTCCAGATCCGTGCACTGCACCCGCAGGCCGGGATGGCGGCTGAGCTGCAGGAAGTAGTCGAGGTCGGCGGAGAGGCGGAAGCCGGGGGTGTAGCGGGCCAGGTGCTGGCGGGCGCCGGGGCCGAACAGGGTGGCCTGGTGGGGCGGGGTGGAGCCGAGCAGCAGGGCGCGCCGGTAGGCGGCGGCGCTGAGCAGGCCGGCGGGCTGAAACACGCTCGGACGCGCCAGGGAAGCGCTGCGGGCGTCCACATAGCGGCCGCGGCACACCAGCAGATCGGGCAGCAGGCCACGGGCTGCAGCCGTTTCCAGGGCAGAACCCGCCTCAGCCAGCACGTTGGGTGCGGCGGCCCAGTCGTCGGAACCCCAGAACAGCAGCCAGTCGGCAGGGCTGGTGGAGTCGTCGGCCGCGGCGAAGCCCTGGTTCATCGCCCCGAAGATGCCCGGCTGGGCCGGATCCTGCTCCTGCCAGCGGCAGCGGGGTTCGGTGGCGCAGCAGTGCTCCAGCCAGGCCCGGTGCTCCGGGCCGGAGGGGCCATCGATGAACAGCAGCCGCCAGTGGGGCCAGCTCTGCTGCTGCAGGGAGTTGAGCAGCCGGGGCAGCAGGACGTGGGAGTTGAGCGTCGGGACGACGATCAGCAGGGAGTGGCTCAACGCTTCAGCCATACCAGAGCCATTCCAGCAACCGATCAGCACGGACATCCCAGGTGCCAGCAAAGCATTGTCCCGATCGGGACAATCAGCCCGAAACCAGAGCTAAAGTCCAGAAATGTTCCCGATCGGTAAACCTCAAGGGGGGCCATGGTGCCTGCAGCGATCCACTCAGCGGCCGAACTGGGGGCCGCCTTGCGGGCGGAGCGCAAAGCGCTGGGGCTCAGCCAGGCCGATCTGGCCATGGCGGCTGGGGTTGGCTTGCGCTTTGTGGTGGAGCTGGAGGCGGGCAAACCAACGGTGCAGCTGATGCGGGTGCTGCGGGTGATCGCCGCCCTGGGCGGAACCCTGCAACTCGTGGGCCATGGTGCTTGAGGACAGCCCAGAGCTGGAGGTGTGGCTGCTCAACCAGTGGGCTGGCACGCTGCGGCAAAGAGGCGGTGAACTGCAGTTTCAGTACAGCGAGCGGTGGCTGGCGCAGCCGCAGGCGATCGCCCTCTCGCAAAGCCTGCCGCTGCAGGCTGAGCCTTTTACCGACCAGCACTGCCGGCCTTTTTTGCTGGATTGCTGCCAGAAGGGCAACTCAGGCAGCGGATCGCCCAGCAGTGCCAGATCTCCCGATCCAATGACTTCGGACTGCTGGCGGCGATCGGCGGGCGCCTGCAGGCTGGGGATGCCTTTCGCCAGGAGCCACTCGTGGGCGACATCGTGATGCTCATCGAACAGCGCTGCGCACTCACCTTGCGCCGTCTGACCCCTGGTTGAACCGGCGAAACCGCTGCCCCACCACCAGCGCCGGATTGCCGCGCACGATGGCGCCGGCGGGAACGGTGCCGTTCACCACGGCAGCCAGGGCCACCACGGCACCGGGGCCGATGCGGGTGCCGGGGGCGAGCACGGCGCGGGCGGCGATCCAGGCATCGGAACCGATGCTGATGGGGCCGAGCAGGAGATCAAAGCCGGGGGAGCGGAAATCGTGGTTGCCGGTGCAGAGATAGGAGCCCTGGGAGAGGCACACGCGATCGCCGATCGTGATGGGGGCGAGGTTGTCGAGCCAGGCGTCCTCTGCCAGCCAGCAGGCCTGGCCCACCTGCAGGCGCCAGGGGAACTTCACGCGCAGGCCGGGCTTGAGGCGACAGCCGGAACCGATGCGGGCCCCAAACAGGCGCAGCAGGGCCACGCGCCAGGCGGAGCCGGGGAGCCAGCGGGCGCTCAGCAGGGGGGCACCGAGGCAGAACCAGGCTGTGAGCAGCAGCCAGGGGGCGCCTGGATGCCAGTGGGGCGGGGTGCGGTAGCGATCGAGCTGCTGGATCAAGGGAGCCATTCCTGGGACAAATCGGCCACGGAGAGGGCATCACGAGCCTTGATGCTCTCCGCCAGCTCCAGCAGCGGTTCGGAGGCTTCAATCCAATGCAGGGGGGCTGCCATCAGGAAGCGACCTTCCGTTCTGCCTGGCGATCAGCCTGGCGATCAGCCTGGCGATCGGCGATCAGGCGCTGAGAGGGGCCGAGAGCAAAGCGCGGATGGGGGCCGGGATCACGGTCTGCCCGCGGGCGGTGATGGTGCTGCGCATGGCAGGGCCCTGAGCTGGAGGCCTACCCCCAGCTCAGGACACTGGCCTGGCATCTCCACGGAGCCACGGGAGCGACAACTGATCAACGCCCTCAGCTGCAATCGCATGGCTGCCACTTTGGAGGCGGCACTGGGGGAACGCTGAGCCTGGATCCTCCCTACCCTGAAAAAACCCCACGGCCTGGTGTGATGACGATCTCAGCCAGCCCACGCCCGACCGAGGCAACCACTCCTTTTGATGCCCTGGCGCCGCTTCGGTTTCCCGCCGATCTCCGGCTTACGCCCGAGCAGTTTGCCCTTTTATGCGCTGAGAATCGTGAAGCGGTGCTTGAACTTGCCGCCGACGGCCAGGTGCTGGCGATGACGCCCACAGGAAGTGAAACGGGCGCTCGCAACATCGAACTGGCGTTCCAGCTGCAGCGCTACGCCCGATCCGGCAGCACCTTGAAGGCATTCGACAGTTCCACGGGCTTCCGTCTACCCGACGACTCCGTGCTCAGCCCCGACGCCTCCCTGGTGCGTCTCGATCGCTGGCTCGCTCTGACCCCCGAGCAGCGCCGCAGCTTCGCACCGCTTTGCCCAGATCTGGTGGTGGAAATGGCCAGCCCCAGCGACGAAGGCCCCCGCGGTCTCACGGCCTTGCGCCGCAAAATGGCCACTTATCAGGCGAACGGTGCCCGCCTCGGCTGGTTGTTGATTCCCCACCAGCAGGCTGTGGAGGTCTGGTCCGCCAGCGGTGATCCTCAGCGATTGGAAGGGATTGCGGTGCTGGAAGCTGGAGCGGAGTTTCCGCATTTGCAGTTACATCTTGAGGAGATCTGGGCGGGCTGAAACGGTCCAGATTCAGCCAACCCCACTGCTGAGCACGCAGGAGCGGGATCGCCTAAAATGGCGACGGAAACTCCGTTTTGACTGCGGAAATGGCGGTTGTCCGGCGATTTCTGCAGCCTCCGGCCCAGAGTTTTTTCCTGTTCGGTCCGCGCGGCACCGGCAAATCCACCTGGCTGGGCCAGGTGTTCGCGCAAGCACTGCGCATCGACCTGCTGGCGCCTGAGACACGCAGGGCGTACCAGGCCAGGCCGGAGCGGCTGCGGCAGCGGATCGATGCCGATCCGGTCGCCCACACCAGCCCGTGCACCGTGGTGATCGATGAAATCCAGAAGGCTCCCGAGCTGCTGGATGTCGTGCATGCGCTGCTGGAGGAGCGGCCGGGTCTTCGCTTCGTGCTCACGGGCTCCAGCGCGCGCAAGTTGCGCCATGGTGCTGCCAACCTGCTGGGCGGGCGCTTGGTTTCGGCGTCCATGCCGCCGTTCATGGCGTCTGAGCTCGGCTCATCCTTTGATCTGGAGCGAGCCCTGGCGATTGGCCTGGTGCCCCTGATCTGGCAGGCCAAGGACCCCCAGGCCAATCTCGCCGCCTATGCCTCGCTCTATCTGCAGGAGGAGGTTCAGGCGGAGGCCCTGGTGCGCCAGATCGGCGATTTCAGCCGTTTTCTCGAGGTGATCAGCTTCTCGCAGGCCAGTCAGCTCAACCTGGCTTCCCTGGCCCGGGAGGCGGAGTTTCCGCGGAAGCGCGCCGAGAGCTATCTCTCGATCCTGGAAGATCTGTTGCTGGCCTTTCGGCTGCCGGTGTTTCAGAAGCGCGCTCAGCGGCAGCTGGTGCAGCACCAGAAGTTCTTTTATTTCGATGTTGGCGTGTATCGCACGCTGCGGCCCACAGGCCCGCTCGATGCCCCAGAGGAGATCGAGGGGCTGGCGCTGGAAACCCTGGTGGCCCAGCACTTGCGCGCGTTCTGCCAGCTGCGGCGCCCGGGCGGCAGCCTCAGCTTCTGGCGCACCCGTGCAGGCCTGGAGGTGGATTTTGTGGTGTACGGCCCCGATCTGTTCTGGGCGATCGAGGTGAAGCGCAGTGCTCGGATTGATCGGCGTGATCTTGCCGGGCTCAAGGCGTTTGGCGCCGACTATCCCCAAGCCGAACGTCTGCTCCTCTCCTTCACTCCCGAACCCCTCCTGATCGACGGCATCCGCTGCGAGCCCCTCGAACCCTGGCTGCGCCGCCTCTCACCCCTGGCACCGTTGCAACCCTGACCATCCCCCTGAGGCGGGGAGTGAGCCGCGGCATCACCTGGTGCTTCGAGCAGGTGGAGGGGCCAGACCGAGCGGACTTCTTTGCTGACAGTGGGGGCGGTGGATCATGCGGGGGAACCGCCGGCGAGATCGGCAAGCTCGGTGGCAATCAGCTGGAGGAACCGTCTGTGGAGGGGGGAGGGGTCGAGCCAGACAAGTGCTCCCGCTCGAAGCGCTCGACGTGGGCAGCGATCCAAGATGCTCAAGAATTCCTTTCACGCAGCTTCTCTCGCAGTCGGCGAGACCAGACCACTGCAATGCCGGCACCCAGGGCGGGCAAGGGTCCGGGCACCTCTTCAGGCAAGCTGTTTGGTGTGATCTGGTAGATCACACCTTTGGTTGAACCGGTGAGATTACCGCCAAAGTCAAGGTCGGTCACAAAGAGGGAATTGCGGGTGGAGAGAAGCCCGTTGGGGTGGCCGAGCAGGCCGTTGTTGATGAAGTGATAGATTTGGCCGGTTTGGGGATTGGCGAAGACAACGGGATTTTCATCGTTGGCAGGCCCGCCGGCAAACTTGCCAAAGAATGAGGTGAAAATACCATCTGCAAAGTCTGCACCAAAACCCTGGGGGGCCATCGCCAATTCCACAGCTCCTTCACTCTTACGGCCATCCACAGGACGAAACACAAGCAGCGGCGGAGTAACTCCATCAGGCTGATTACAGATATTCGGGCAGATCTCTGTCCCTTCAGAGATTGTTGCACCAGTAGCAGAAGAGATATAGGTGTGAGGGAAGCCGAAGTCTGGCAGGTTTTTGCCAAGGTCTGCGGCGCGGATGCGATTCAGTTCGTCGGCAGACAGGGAGACATTGCGGTCAGCTGGGGTATCGATGCCATTGTCCTGGAAGTACAGATCACCATTGGGCGCGAACACCATGCCTGCGGCATTGCGCAAGCCACTGGCGATCTGGGTCACGGAAGCGGTGAATGAGCTGCCCAGCTCAGCCGCCTTGAGCGTGACACGCTGAATCGAATCAGCGGCAAGTTGGGTGAGCCCGAGAATGATGTGCGTGCCATCACCCTCAAGCCCTACGGTCTCGCCATCGGGAGTTTTGGAATCGTTGGTTTTGGCACCCACATTGAAGAACACCTCCAGTGCCGAGGGATCGGTGGGCGACGTCTGAACAGCGAGGGCGTAGGTGGTGTGTTCGAAGTTCTCTGGAAACCTGAACTTCAGCTCACCCGCTGCCGTGAGCGGATCGGCCGCACTGGCTCCCGTGCGCCAGAGGCTGATGGTCTGATTGCCCGCCTGGGATGACAGGGCCACCAGCAGGTCATCCAGCCGCCGCACCGAGGTGACAAGCCCGGGGAGGCCGGTGGCCAGCGCCGTGGGAGGACCATCGGCGACGCCATCGCCATCCAGATCCACCAGGCGCAACAGACTGGAGGACGTGGATGTGAACAGGGACGCGCCAGGGGTCACATTGCTTGTTCCCACCAGCAGGGATCCGTCTACCAGGTCGGTGAGGCTGGTGGGGAAGGACAGCCCGGAGGCATAGGTGGTGACGCGAAACCGCGCCTGATCCTCGGGTCTGGCCAGGGTGAGAACCGGAGGTTCAGCGGCAATGGCTGGAAGCCCCGCCAGCAAGCAGGGCAGCAACCGAAAGGGCTGGGAGCCTGGTTCGGCCTATCCAACGAAGCGTCTGCTGGCTGACCATGTGTCTAACGGGATGCTGCAGACTTTCCATGGAAGTCTATCGATGAAATCCGCATTTGACAGGCTGGCACCAGCTGGTCAGCTCAAGAAGGGTGGAGAGGGGCCACCCCCCAGGATCCAGGCGTAGAGCTGGCGGGTGTGCTCAGCCACCTGCGGCCAGCTGTAGTGGGCCGCCACGTGGGCGCGGCCGGCGGCCCCCATGGCAGCGCGCTCGGCGGGGCTGAGGGCGAACAGCTGCTCCAGGGCGGCGGCCAGGGGCGCCGGGTTTGGTTCGGCGGGGAGGGCAGCGCCGGCCGTGAAGGCCTCGGGCAGGTTGCAGGCGGCGCTCAAAAGGCAGGGCAGGCCGTGGGCCATGGCCTCGAGGGCGGCCATGGGCAGGCCCTCGGAGAAGGAGGGCAACACGAAGGCGGAGGCGGCCGCGAGCACGGCGGCCTTGTCGGCGCCGAACACGGGGCCGCACACCAGCAGGCGCTGCAGCTCGCCGCGGGCCTGGGCGGCGGCCACGCGTCGGCCGAGGGCACCCTGGTCGCCATAGCCCACCAGGGCCAGCCACCAGCCGGCGCGCTCGGCGGCGGCGGCCACGGCCTGCCAGGCGGCCAGGAGCGGGTCGAGGCCCTTCTTGCGGTGGAAGCGGCCGAGGAAGAGCAGCACCGGCTCGCCGGGGGGGATGGCGGCGGCCCAGGGCGGCGGCGGCAAGGGGGCTGAGCCAGGGGACGGGGCGGCGGGCAGGGCCACGCCATTGGGGATCACGGCGATCGGCGCATCGGGCAGCAGGGCGCGGATGGCGGCGGCCTCGGCGGGGCAGAGGGCATGGAGGCAGCGGGCCGAGCGCAGCCCCCGGCGTTCCCAGAGGTGCCACACCAGCTGCTTGCGGCGGCGGGAGATGGCCAGGGCTCCCGAATCGAGCATGCCGTGGGGGGCGATCACCAGCGGCAGGCCGGCGGCGGCCAGGCGGGGAGCGATGCGGGTGGGGCTGCGCCAGAGGCCGTGGAGGTGGAGGAGATCGGCAGGCGCGAGGGCCAGATCAGGGGGGGTGGAAGAGGTGGTGGTTGAACCGGAGGCGAGGGCGGCGGCGACGAGGGCGCGGTCGCGCTGGCGGGGGGGGAAGCGGTCGGCGGTGAGCCAGCTGGGGGAGAGGCCGGCGGCCTGCTGGGCGGCGAGCAGGGCGGCCACGGCGGTGGCGATGCCGCCGTCGCTGGCGTCAGCCGCGTGGGAGAGATGGCACAGCACGGGGGGGCAGCACGGGGCGCGACCAGCGGCGGTAGATCCAGAAGAGGGGGCCGAGGGTGAACACGGCGCCGGCTACCACCTGGGCCAGGTAGCCGCGGCTCACCACCACGTAGAGGTAGCTCACGCTGATGGCGTAGAGGGTGAGGGCGAGGGGTTCGTGGCGGCGGATCAGCAGCCAGTTCCAGAGGCAGCGCAGCAGCCAGCCGAGCAGCACGCTCATCAGGATCAGGGAGGGCCAGCCGGCCATCAGAAACCACTCGCCGTAGCAGAGGATCGCCGCACCCGAGCCGAGCATTGGATCGTTGAAGAGCGTCTCGATGGCACGTTTGAGGTAGCCGAAGGTGTCCTTTTCGGGCCACCAGTCGCTGGGGATGGGGAACTGGAGCACCGAGAGCAGGGGCTGCACTCCCACGTAGGGGTAGAGGCGGGGGGTGATCGCCATCATCCCGGAGGTGGTGAGGAACACCTGGGACTCACTCCCCAGACCCTCCTCGAAGATTTCCGCCGTGGTCCGCTCCTCAATGGCGGAGACATCGAGACCGCGGCCGTAGTTGCGGGTGAGGCCCACAAAGCCGGCCATGAAGATCAGGCCAGCCATCAGCAGGCCCACGGCGGCCAGGTTGGGGCGCTTCTGGCGCACCAGATACCAGAGCAGCAGCAGGGGCACGGCCAGCAGCACCAGGCGGAAGCGGAAGCCGAGGGAGGTGAAGATGCCGGCGGCGGCCAGGAGCCAGAGCAGCAGCTGGGGGCCATGACGGCGGGTGTGGAGCCAGCTGGTGAACAGCAGGCACACGCCGGGGATGAGGAAGTTGAGGGCGAGCAGGAAGTAGTTGGCGATGCCCTCACCACCGAAGACCGAGGCGCCGGAGGTGCCGCGCAGCAGCTCGGCGGCGGCGAAGGGGTTGAGATAGGCGAACAGGCGCAGACCGGCCACCGCAGAGAACAGCAGCAGGCCGAGCTGGCAGAGGGTGGTGCCGAGGCGGTGGAGGCGTTCGGGATCGCTGGGGCCGATCTGGCGGCGGTCGAGGCGGGGGGTGCCGAGCAGGTGGAAGCCCGCCAGGCTGCTGGCGTAGAACACGGCCGCGCCGGCCCAGCCCCAGATCAGGTCGGGTCGGCGGTCGACGCCGCGCTCCAGCCACTCGCCGAAGGCCAGAGCGCGGAGGGGGCCCACCAGGGTGTAGTAGGCGAGCACCACGGCCAGGATCAGGGTGGGGCGGAACAGCTCGATGCGGCGGGGGTGGGCGCGGGCCTGGAGGATTTCGCGGGCCATCAGGGCCACGAGCACGGCAACCCAGAAGAACTCGGCGGTGGTGAGCTGCTGGGGATCAAGCATGGGCGCTCTTGTATGCCATGAGCATCACACAAGCCGGCTGAGCACACCAGCCACCAGGCGGGCGCGCCAGCTGCGGCTGGGGCGGGCGAGGGCGTGGGCCACGGCCGCCTCCATGGCTAGGCCGCAGCTGGCGGGGCTGAAGCCATTGAGGCGGGCGCGGGCGGCGGCCACCATGGCCTGGCGCTGGGCGGGGCCGAGGCGCTCGAGGGCATGGAGCTGGCGGGTGAGCTGGTGGCTGTTGGCCGGGTCGAAGGTGAGGCCGCTCACGCCGGGCTCGATCAGGTCGGCGGCGCAGCCACAGCCCGTGCTCACCAGGGCGGGCAGGCCGGCGGCGATGGCCTCGTTCACCACCAGCCCCCACTGGTCCACCAGGCTGGCGAGCACGAGGGCGGAGGCCTGGCGGTAGGCCAGGGCCAGCTCGGGCAGCTGCAGGAAGGGGCGGATGCGGCAGCGGCCGGGCTGGGGCAGGGCGGCGGCGGCGGCGAACAGCTGGGGCTCGAGCGGCCCGAAGCCCACCAGATCCAGCCCCCAGCTGCCGCCCTCGGCCTGGTAGCGGCCGTAGGCGTGCAGCAGGGCGGCGTGGTTCTTCTTGGGCACGAAGCGGCTCACGCAGAGGAAGTGGGGGCCGTGGGGGGGCGGCGGCGTAGAGGGGTGCTGGAGGAAGTAGGCGTTGTCCACCACGTCCCAGGGCTGGTGGATGGCCTCGGGGGGGAAGCCGAGCTGGCGGAGGTAGGCGCGGCTCTCGCTGCCGGCCACCAGGGCGCTGCTGTAGCCGGTGAGCAGCTGGCGCTTGAGCCACTCGCGGGCGGCGGAGCGGGGCCGGTCGCGCTCGCGGCTGTCGCAGGCCACCACCAGGGGCAGGCGGCGGCGCTGGGCCTGCTGGAGCAGCACCTGGTAGGCGCGGTCGGCCCAGCCCACGCTCACCACCGCCTCGGCGGCGGTGCCGTGGAGGATGGCCTGCCACTGACGCTGCAGGCTGGCCCGGGGGGGATCGGCCTCCGGGTCGGCGGCGCCGCGGATGCGCAGCAGGCCATAGGGCAGGGCGGCGGGCTCCACCAGCCAGGGGTACTCCTGCGACTCGGGGCGGGTTTCCACCACGGTGAGATCGAGGTGGCGGCTGGCGGCCTCGAAGCGCACGTGGTGGTAGGGGCCCACGCGGTGCAGGGCCAGCACCACCCGGGGCCGGGGCTCGTTGCAGACGTGCATGGCCCTAGGGGGTGGGCAACAGGGAAGCAAGACGGCCCACGGCCGCCTCCCAGCCGAACTCCTCGCCGCGGGCGGCAAGGGCCCGGCGCCAGGCCAGGTAGGCGGGGTAGGGCTGGAGGCGGCCGGCGATCCAGTGGGCCACGGCGCTGGGGCTGGGGTGGGGGGGAAAGAGGTGGCCGCAGCCGCCATCGGGGAGGGTGGCGGGGATGCCGCCCACGGCGTGGGCCAGCACCGGCACGCCGAGGCGCAGGCACTCGCGGGCGGCGATGCCGAAGGCCTCGGCCTGGGAGAAGAGGGTGCCGAAGTGCCAGCTGCGCAGCTCGGCCACGAAGCGGGGCAGCTGCTGCTGCTTGGCGATGAAGCCCAGGCCCTGGATGGCGGGGTGCTGGGGCAGCTCGGCGGCGGGCACGCCGAGCACGCGCAGCTCGGCGGGGATCGCGAGCTGCTCGAGGGCCTCCACCAACTGGAGCAGGAAGGGTCCGCCCTTGCGCTGCCACTCCTTGCCGAGCAGGCCGAGGCGCAGGGGCTGGCCAGGGCCGGGCGGCAGGGGCGGCCGGGCCGGCGGCAGGGCGGCGAGGGCGGCGCCGTCCAGGTTGGCGCCGGCGGGCACCACGGCCACCCGTTCGCTGGGCAGGCCGTAGTCCTCGATCAGGGAGCGGGCGGCCCAGGCGCTCATGGCGATCAGGGCCTCGGCCTGGTGGAAGGCGCGGCGCTCGCGGGCCAGCAGCTGGCGGCGCAGGCCGGGGGCGATGCGGGCGCCGCCGCCGTAGGCGTCCAGCACCTGGGTGGTGGTGGCATCGAGGTAGAAGGCCACCCGCCAGGCACGGGGCCAGGGGTGGAGGGGCAGCAGGGGGTAGTGGCTGAGCAGGGAGAGGGGCTGGATGGGGGAGAGGCGGGCCTGGGCGAGCAGGGCGCGGCAGAAGCCGGGGCTGTACTGGAAGCCGCCGGGGCGGCCGCTGCGCAGCAGCTGCAGCAGGTTGAAGGCGCGGCGGCGCCAGCGCAGGCGCTGGGGCTGGAGGGCCAGGCCGCCCTGGAGCAGGCCGCTGGCCAGGCCGGCCTGGAGCAGGGCGTGGGGGGTGCCGCTCCAGGTGGCGGGATCGGTGGCGTCACCGCAGCAGAGCAGCAGGCGGCTCATGGCTGCTGCCCCAGGCTGAGGGCGGCGATCAGCTCGGGGCGGCTGCGTTGCACCAGCACCAGGTTGGGGCCGAGCAGGTCGTCGAGATGGGAGGTGTAGCCCTCGAACCAGAGCACGCCGCGGGGGTAGAGCTTGCCGAGGCGGTAGCTGGCGCCATAGAGGCGGAAGTAGTCGTGGATGAAGGTGCGGGAGAAGAGGTTGGCGCGGCCGTACTCCAGCTGGATGCAGGCGATGGCACCGGCGGCGAGCAGGCGTTGGGCGCCGGCGAGCACCTGCTGCTCGTAGCCCTCCACGTCGAGCTTGAGCAGGTCGATGGCGCTGATGCCCGCGGTGGCGCAGAAGCTGTCGAGGCGCTGGGCGGGCAGCTCCAGCAGTTCGGGCCGGGCCAGGCCATGCACGCCCGGCTGCACGCCGGCCACGGCGGTGGTGTGGCCGCTGCGGCGGGGGTCGGCGTAGAGGGTGAGGGGGCCGTCGTGGGCAGCGAGGGCCAGGGGCAGGAGGTGGGCGCGGGGCTCGCCGGCGTGGGCCGCCTGGAGCTGGGCGAACACGGCCGGCACCGGCTCGAAGGCCCACACCTCCGCGGCGGGGGAGGCCGCGAGGGCGAGGCGGGTGTAGTCGCCGCGGTTGGCGCCCACATCAAACACGCGCAGGGGGTTGGTGCCGGCGGCGAGGCGGCGCAGCAGCCAGGCCTCGCCGTTGCTGGCGGGGTCGTAGTTGTCGTTGTGGTAGAGGGCGTGGAAGAGGCACGCCAGGCGGTCGAGGCCGGCGAGCAGGGGATGGCCGTGGTGGGCGGGCAGCCAGCGCTGCAGGCGGGGGTAGGCCCAGCGCCAGGGCCGCGGCAGGGGGAAGGGCACGGGGCTCAGGGGGCGGCTAGCAGGGCATACCAGGCGGCGGCGCAGGGGCCGATGGCGAAGTGCGGCGCCCGGCGCCGGGCCCGTTCGGCCAGGGCGGTGCGGGCGGCGGGATCGGCCAGCAACGCGGCCAGGCGCCGGGTCCAGGCGGGCACATCGCCGGGGGGCAGCAGCTCGCCTGCGGCGCCAGCGGCGAGCAGCTGGCGGCAGGCGGGCACGTCGCTGGCCAGCAGGGGCAGGCCGGCGGCCATCGCCTCGATCAGGGCGATGCCGAAGCCCTCGGCGGCGGTGGTGGAGAAGGCGAAGAGATCGGCCTGGCCGAGCAGCTCGGCGATGGCGCCGTGGCGGCCGGGGAGCACGGCGGCGGGATCGAGGCCGAGCTCGGCGGCCAGGCGCTCGAGGCGGGGGCGCTCGGGACCCTCGCCCACCAGGAGCAGCTGCCAGCCGGGGGGACGTAGGGCCGCGAAGGCGCGCAGCAGGGTGGCCTGGTCCTTGATCGGATCGAGCCGGGCCACCATCAGCAGGCGGCGGCTGTCGTGGGGCGGCCGGCGGGCGCGGCTGGCGGCGGCGGTGGCGGCGATGGCGGCGGTGTCGCAGCCGTTGGCGATCAGCGGGCCGAGGCGCAGGCGTCGGGGAAGGGGCTGGAGGGAGGCCAGCACGGCCGGGCTGCAGGGCACGGCCTGCACGCCGAGGCGCTGGAACCAGCCCAGCAGGCGCCACCAGCGGCGGCGGCCGGCGGGATCGGCGGGGGCGGTGTTCTGCACGGCCACGGCCAGGCGGGGCACGCCGGCCAGGCGGGCGCCGAGGGCCAGCCAGAGCAGGGGCCGGCTGCAGGGGTAGATCAGCAGGGCATCGGGCCGGCGGGCGCGGCAGAGGCGAAAGGCGCGCCAGGCGAGCTGCAGGCGGTCGCAGCGGGGCCAGTGGTGCAGGGGCAGCAGGGGCGCGAAGGCGGGCTCCAGCTCGCGCTGGCTGGCGTCGAGGTTGAGCAGCTCGCCGGCCACCCCGGCGGGGGCGTGGCGCACGAGCTGGAGGGCCAGGTGCTCGATGCCGGCGGCGGGCAGGCCGTTGAGCACGTGCAGCACCTTCACGCCAGCCCCAGCTCCTGGCCGTAGGCGCGGGCCATGGCGGGCACGCCGTAGCGGCGGCGGGCGCGGCGGCGGGCGCGGGCGGCGCGGCGGCCGGCGGCGGCGGGATCGGCCAGGGCGGCGCGGATGGCGGCGGCGAGGGCGGCGGGACGGGCGGGGGGCACGAGCAGGCCGCAGCGGCCGCCGGCCAGCAGCTCGCGGCAGGCGGGCACGGCGGTGGCCACCACGGGCACGCCGGCGGCCATGGCCTCGGCCAGGGCGATGCCGAAGCCCTCATCGGGGCCGGCGGCGAACACGAACAGCTGGAGGCGGGCGAGCAGGCGGGGGATGTCGCGGCGGGTGCCGAGCAGGCGCACGCGGCCGTGCAGGCGCAGGGCGCGGATCAGGGCCTGGAGCTGGGGGCGGCGGCTGCCATCGCCCACCAGCCAGAGGCGCAGGGGCAGGCCCTGGTCGCGCAGCAGGGCGAGGGCGCGCAGCAGGGTGGGGTGGTCCTTGTGGGCCTCCAGGCGGGCCACCATCGCCAGCAGGGGCGGGGCTGCAGCGGGGCGCGGCACGGGCGGGAGTGAAACGAGCTCGCAGGCGTTGGCCACGGTGCGCAGTTCGCCGCGGCGCAGGCCGTAGCGGCGGCGGGTGGCGCAGGCCACGCTGGCGGAGCAGCAGAGCAGCCGGTGGGTGAAGGGGCGGCCCAGCTGCACCAGCAGGGCCATGCGGCGGCGCTGGCTGGTGGGGGGCGGGTTGCCCACGTGGGCGCACACGCGGGGGACGCCGGCCAGGCGGGCGGCCAGGGCGATCAGGCCATGCCAGCCGAAGGGAAAGCAGAGCAGGGCGCGGGGGCGCAGGGCGCGGCAGAGGGCGAAGGTGCGCTCGAGCAGCCGGGGGTAGCGGGCGGGCCCGCGGCCGAGGGCGAGGGTGTGGATAGGAACGGCCAGGGCCTCGAACTCGGGGCGAAGCACGGCGGGCTGGGGGGCCAGGCAGAGCAGGGCCAGGGGCAGCCCCTGGGCGCGCCAGTGGCGGGCGAGCAGCAGGGCGAGCTGGGGGCAGCCCTCGGCCTCGAGGGAGGGCAGCACCAGCAGCAGGGGTCCGGACTCAGCGGAGGGCGGCAAGGCTGGCGAGCAGGCGGGGGGTGAGCACGCGCACATCAAAGCGCTGCTCGGCCGCCTGGCGGCAGTGGCGGCGATCGATGGCAGGAAGACGGGCCACGGCGTCGGCCAGGGCCTCGACCGTGGGCTCACACAGCCAGCCGGTGCGGCCGTGTTCGATCACCTCGGGGGTGGAGGCGCGGCGGGTGGCGATCACCGGGGTGCCGCAGGCCAGGGCCTCCACCATCACGATGCCGAAGGGTTCCTCCCAGCGGATGGGGAAGAGCAGGGCAGCGGCACGGCCAAGCAGGTCCTGCTTCTGCTGGTCGGTCACGGCACCCACCCAGCGCACGCGCTGGCCATCGAGGTGGGGCTCGATCTGCTCCTTGAAAAACGTGGCGGCGCCGGGCTCATCGGGCCGGTTGCCGGCGATCACCAGGGGGAGCTGGCAGCGACGGGCGGTGGCGATCGCCAGGTCGACCCCCTTGTTGGCGGTGAGCCGGCCGAGGAAGAGCAGGTAGCCGCCATCGCCGGAGCCGGGGCTGTAGTAGCGGCTGTCCACCGGGTTGGCGATGGTGACGGCCGGCACGGATACGGCCGCGGCGGCGCGCTGGTGCTCACTCACGAAGTGGAAGCCGGCGCGGGCGCGGATGCGGGCCTCGGCGGCCTGGATCAGGGCCTGGTCCACCGGGTGGCTGAAGCAGTGGAGCAGGGGTTTGCGGATGGCCAGCAGCGCTTCCATGTAGTCGAAGCGGCCGAGGTTGTACACCACATCGCAGTGGCGGGCGGCGGCCAGGCTCTGGAGCTGGAAGCGCAGCTTGCGGTGGGCGCGGCTGGGCCAGGAGGCGGATGGGGCGCGGTGGCTGTAGAGATGGCCGCCATAGGGCCGGGAGCCGGGGGCGGCGAGCAGGTCCACGCGGTGGCCGAGGCGGCTGAGCTCGGCGGCATAGAGGGCGGCCACGCGCTCGGCGCCGCCATAGCGCAGGGGCGGCACCGGCAGGTGCGGGTCGGCGATCAGCAGGATGTTCACGGCTGCGGCCCGAGCAGCAGGGGCCGCAGCTCGGCGGCCAGCTGGGGCCAGGAGCGGGGCCGGGGCGGAGCTGGCAGGCGGGCGCCGGGGGCTGCGGCCAGCAGCTGGCGGAACAGCTGCTGCCAGGCGCGCCAGTGGGGCGGCAGCAGGTGGCAACCGGGCACGCCCTGGAGCACTTCGCGAATGCCGCCGAGATCGGTGCCAGCCACGGGGAGGCCGGCGGCGAAGGCCTCGAGCAGGGTGAGCGGGGCGGTTTCCAGCCAGGTGGAGGGCAGTACGGCGAGATCGTAAGCCTGTAGGCGGGGCAGCAGTTCGGCCTGGGGCAGGGTGCCGCACACCTGGAAGCGGGGGTCGTTCTGGATCTGGCGCTGCAGGCGCTCGCCGTAGGGGCCCTGCCAGTAGGGGCCGTAGCAGTGGAGCACGAGCGGGGCCGCGGCGGGCAGGGCGCGGATGGCGCGCACCAGCAGGTGCAGCCCCTTCTCCGGCTCGCAGCGGCCCCAGTACACCAGGCGCAGCACGCCGTCCTGGCGAAAGCGGCGCTGGCGGGGGGGCAGGGGGGCGGGCCCGGCACTGCGCACCAGGTGGATCTTGCGGGCGGGCACGCCCTGGCGCAGGAGCAGGTCGCGGCTCCAGGCGGCGAGCACGTGGATGGCATCCACCTCGCGGGTGAGCTCGAGCCAGGCACCCTGGAAAGCGGCGGTGAGCTGGCGGGCGGTGAGCACGTGGGCCAGACGACCGGGAGCCTCGGCGCTGAGGGGCCAGCCGCTCTGGAGGGCCACGGCGGCCGCCAGCCCGCGGGGCAGGCCACCGGCTTGCAGGCGGCAGCGGGTGCAGCGGCGGGGTCGCAGGCGGCCATCGCACACGGCGCCGGAGGCGTCGATCAGATGACCCTTGATGCAGCTGAAGCCGGGGGCGTGCACGGTGACCAGCACGCGCACGCCGGCAGCGCGGGCGGCGCGCAGGTGGCTGAGGCCGCAGCGCTCGGAGAACGAATGGAGATGGAGCGCCGTGGGGCGGAACTGCTCGAGCAGCTCAGCGAAGCCGGGAATGGCTGCGGCGGTGGAAGCCAGGCGCAGGTGACGGCTGCCGGACACCACAGCGGGCAAAAGCCGTTGGTGGGGCGTGAGCGGGGCGGCAGCGTTGTGGCCGGCGGCCAGCGGGGCGCGGTGGGCAGCCCAGAGCACGGCATCGGCGGGCTGCTGCAGAAGCTGGGCCTGGAGCAGCTGATGCACGAACAGCTCGGTGCCGCCGGTGACGCGGGGGTAGTAATCGTTGCTGAAGTGGAGCAGGCGCATCAACCAGCCTGGAGGGCCGCCGCCAGCTCCGGCAACCCGAAGCTGGGGCGCGCGAGGGGCCTGGGCAGTGCCGCTGCCGTGTCCATGGCTTCTACGATGGTGGCGGCGATCGCCTCTGGTTCCAGGGAGGGGAGCAGCCAGCCATTCACGCCGGGGGTGACCACCTCGCCGCAGAAGGGGGAGGCAATCACCGGGCAGTTGTAGGCAAGGGCCTCCAACTGAGTGATCGCAAAACCATCGGAGAGGGTGGGCAGGATCATGGCGTGGGCCTGGCGATAGAGGCCGGCCACCTGGGAGCGAGGCACGGGGCCAAGCCAGCGGATGTTGGGGGCAGCGGCCCAGGCCTGGGGATCAAGTTGGCTAGTGCCGGCGAGGGTGAGCTGCACAGGCTGCCCCTCCAGCAGGCGCATGGCCTCCAGCAGGCGGGCGATGCCCTTGGGGAGGCCAATGGTGCCGAGGAAGAGCAGCTGGAAGGGGCTGGCGGGCACTGGCGGAACAGTGACACGCTCCACGGAGGGCTCATACACGAGGGGGATCAGGCGCAGTTTGCTGGCCGGCACGCCCTGGCGCAGCAGGCAATCCCTGCTCCAGGAGGAATTCACCACGATGCGATCGGCCAGCTCCAGCTCCTCCTGCCAGTGCTGCCAGTACTGGGCTGGAGCGGGCTGCCAGGAGCCGGCGAGATGGGGGTAGCGGCGGTGCTCGGCGATAACCAGCCGCTCCCAATCAAGGCCGGGGTCCATCTGGCCGAGCACGCAGGGGTAGCCCCGCTCATGGGCCAGCTGAAAGATCGAGCGGGCGGCATAGCTATAGCTGAACACGTTGAGAGCCGGCTGCTGCAGGCGGCGCAGCTCACGAACAGCCCAGCGCTGAAACCAGGCGTTGCGGGCGAGGGTGCGGGGCCAGCCGCTGGGTGATCGGACAAGTCGAGAGCGAAGCTCAAAGGGCAGGCACCCCAGCCAGGGAGCCCGCACCGAAGCTGAACTCAGATCGGAATGGAAGCGGCCAGCAAGGGCCTTGGATGGCAGGAAACGGAGAACGGGCGAGCCGGTTGGTGCCCAGGAATCGGTATAGAGGTGATGGAGCAAACAAACTCTGTGCAAGGCCCTGGGGATGGCGTAGTGCTCACGCGCGCCGATCTGCAACGCCAGCCAGGGGCTGCTGGTGCTCATGACTGGGCCGCCGGCCTGGCCATCAGGCGTTGCAGGAGCAGCCGATCGATGGGCTTCAGCGGGCGGCGAGGGGCGGCGATGGCATGGGACGCTGCCGCCTCCAGGCCAGCTGCGAAGGCCTGTGGCCCATAGGACGCCACTCGCTTACCACTGGCTGCGGCAAGGCGCTGGGCAGCAGCAGCCGGGAGTTCACACCACCAGCGGATGGCTGCAGCAATGGAGGCCGCGGAATGGGGATCAAAGCGCAGGCCCGTAACGCCCGGCTGCACCAGTTCCGGGGCACAGCCACAGGTGGACGACACCAACACGGGCAGACAGGCGGCCATCGCTTCGTTCACCACCAGCCCCCACTGCTCCACGGTGCTGGCATGGATGAAGACTTCGGCCAGCCCGTAGCGACTGGGCAGGTGGGCATAGGAGCAGGGCCCAGGCAATAACACCCAGTCCTGCAGCCCAAGGGCCTCCACCTGGGCCTCGAGCTGGGTCCGCAGGGGCCCGTCACCCAGGATCATCAGGCTCAGCTGCTGCTGCTCCACAGGAGCATGGCGGCGCCAAAGGGCATAGCCCTGGATCAGCCCATGGAGGTTCTTCTTCTCGGTGAAGCGCGTCACCGCCAAGAGATAGCGGAGGGGCAGCCCAAGCTGGCTGCGGGCCTGGTCACCCTGACGGCGCCAGTGGTGTGCCGTGGCGAAGTGGTCGTTATCCACAGCGTTGTAGCCGCGGAAGATGGCCTCGGGAGCCACTCCCAGCTGCTGCAGGTAGGCCGCCTGCGGTTCACCACCCACCAGGCCAGCCTGGACCAGATTCAGCAGTCGCCGCTTGAGGGCCTCTGTCCAGGGCCTGCGGGGGGCATCATGGCGGTTGCTCTCGGAGCACATCACCACCGGCAGGCTTCGCTGGGCCGCCACCAGCAGGGCAGCCAGACTCTCAGGAAAGCTGTAACCACTGAGCACCAGCACCTGGGGTTTGAAGCGATCGATCCAGGCCAGCAGCTGCTCGGGCCAGGGCGGGCCGCCAGCGAGGGGGTCGACGAGGGTGTGCAGTTGAAACGGAGCCTGATCCCCATCGGTGGCCAGCACGGCGAAGGGATCACCGGAACGGCGCTGCAGCACCGCAACCTGGTGCCCGGCTTCTGCCACGGCCGACCAGCGGGCCACGTGGTAGGGCACCAGATTCACGATCACAGCCAGAATGCGCAGAGCACTCATCGCCTTAGTTCTCGCGTGAAGGCGCGTTCGTGCCAGACGGCGAGATGATCCGGATCGCAAAGCTCCAGCACGTGATCGCGGGCATGGTTCACCATGGCAGCAGCGCCTCTGGGATTGGCGAGCAGCTCAAGAGTGGCCTGGGCAAGCCTGGAAACATCGTGTTGATCGAGCACCACGGCATCCACCCCCGGCCGCAACACCTCAGCCAATCCACCATGGAGCACCGAGCTCACCACAGGAACGCCGTGAACGATGGCCTCGATAGGTGTCATGCCCAGGGCATCCCAGTCGGAATGGAACAGCAGAACGTCCAATGCGGCATAGAGCAGGCGCATCTCCTCAATCCATCCAGCCCACACCAACGCGTGCTGAATTCCGAGCGAGCTGGCCATGGCGTGAAGCTGATCACGCTCAGGCCCATCCCCAGCAATCAGAAAGCGCACATCAGGGCGCTCTTGGAGAACAGACGCAGCGGTGTGCAGGAAAACATCAAAACGCTTGCGGGGAATCAACCAGCCGGCATTGCCGATCACGGGGGCTTCGGAGGGCAGGCCGAAACGCTGCCGGGCCGAAAGCCGTTCTACAAGCGTGGGTGGCACCACGGCGGAAATCGGATTACGCAAGGTGTGGGCCTTGGCGCTCAGGGCTGGGCAGATCTGCAGAGCTTCCCGGCGAACAAAATCGGAAGGGAAGGTGACTGCGGACACAAGGTGCGTGGCGATACCGTAATAGAGGCGCCAGAACCAGCGAGGTTTCACACCGGCGTGGTGGAAATGGATTGCTAACACCTGGGGGATATGACGGCAACCCATAATGGCGAGTAGCGTGGGAAAGCTATGGCCAGTAAGCAATAGTGCATCAGGCGAGTGAATGCTTATCTCACGGCGCAGTCGCCAGGTCAGGCGCCAAAGGGGAGAATGGCCATAATCAAGCCCGGAGGCGGGAATGCCGCGAGCCTGAAGTGCCGGACTGAGGGAGCCCAGGGCATGTAGCGATACAACGGAAAGCTGATGGCCTCTGGATTGCAGAGCCTCCATCAGACGGAGCGAAGCTTGCTCCATACCGCCGAGGTTTGAACATTGAAGGATGTTGAGGATTCGCAATTCAAACACCCAAATGGCTGAAACAAAAAGGAGATTCAGGTCAAGGCAGGATCGACAGCCAACCTAAGCTTTAAAATCTATATTGACCTTAGACAGCAAAGAAGAAAGCACTGCCAATTAAGAGGAGAAGGCAAAAGACCCATTCAACACAAATAAATAAGAGTGGAGAGGTTCGCAACGTAAAGGTACTATGCATGCAACGAGAAGGGACCCGCCAAGAAGACCACCATACGGAGAATTCAACCAATCCTAATCAGGATGCCCTGCAATGCGCGAGACCTAGATGATAACAAGGAAATCCCGAAAGATCACAAAGAGAATATATCGCAAAAGCACTAGCGCGAAACACGGCTTTATCATGAATCGCCATATCAAACAGATATGCGATTATGGCCAAAGAGAAGCACTAAAAAACAAACTGAACAAAGTATAACCACAAAAACTGACAACGCCAGCAATATGCAAGGAATGACATATCAAAGACAAAATAGCTTGTAGTTTAGGATCTAAAGCGAGGCTTGGCTCGAGGAAATACAGATTAGACTGTTAGGGACGGAAGAAGGCCAGCATCCATGGTATGCTCACAAGAGGCTGAATTGATCAATCGATAAGCAGCAGAAATCCTTGCATTAATAGTTGAAGGCAAAAGAGTTGGTTCATAATCACTAGCCTGCCCTTCTTTCAATCTATCGAGGGCACCTACAAGGCCCAATTGATGAAGAATAATTTTTAAATAATGCTTGGACTGCGAATAATGATTAACCGATCTCGGCATGATGGGAAGCTCACTACCGTGCGACCAGAAGCATAGATCATTATCGGATGCATTTGCTAGAAGGTCTCTCCAATCAGACAAGTGCCAATGAGACCAGTTTGGGTCAGCCAAAGGTGCAAGTATATGACGAAGTGCCCATCTTCGCTGAAGCTGGAGTGGATTTCTCTGTGGATAGTGCCTGACTGGTATTCTAGATGATGAGAAGTATGCGGAGTAGTAAGGATAGGCTATATAAGGGGGCCATTTCATAGACTTACGATACTGAAAAGCACGTGGCTCAGAGTGATCGAGAACATTATAGTACCTTCGGCTTTGAGTAATAGAATTGCCGTTTGAGGTGAGATCTGGGGATTGATACCACTCAAGTGCCTCTTGAGTAGTAAGACGGAACTCATAGGTTAGATTGAACAGACCAGTTTCATGCGAGTTAAGGTTTTCCTGCACGAATTTCTTCGGAGAAATGTGATAGAATTCATCAGAATCAACTTGAACTACCCAATCTCCAGGGTTAATATTCCATCGAAAGGAGTTAAAGAGATAACCACGTAAACCGCTTTCCATCTGAACAGGCCCCTTGCTGGCCTCTAGCAATAAGATCCGATGGTCGCTAGAGGTCAACGCTTTTATGCGTTCCAGGGTTGAGTCGATACTTCCAGTATCATATATATATAGATAGTCACACCATGTCAAAGCATGGGTTATGCATTCTTCGATAATGTCGTCATCATCCTTCGTAAGGAGAAGACCGTGAAAAAGAACCATTGGATTGGGATTGGAAGTGCAGAAATAGTAGATATGTCATTTACGAAAATGAAGCAAGCAAGGCGGGACATGTATTTGCCACTTCATTAATGCAATAAGCCAGTTATTTAGCGCTTCTTGATACATACTCTCACAAGACAGAATAGCGTGTAAATAGGATACGCAAAAGCAAACCGGAGACTGCAACTTCTCAAAAGATGAGACATAGAGAGACAATAGAGCTTAAAACCGAGAAAGGGATGATTCATCTTTGCCATCGTCAGACATAACGGTTTAATGTGCCTCGATATGATCCGGGATCTATCATACTTGTAAGCGCTGCCACCTGGATACAAACTCTTGCGTTCATAGTTGAGTATATAGAGAATACCAAGGAATGTATTCTCTAGATTGGTGACCGCGCTGTTCTTCGTTGTATAGTGAACAAAGACATGAGGTGACTTGATGAATACAAAAGTACCAGCAAGCCCTAGCTTAAGCCATAGATGAGAGTCCTCAGCGTTAAGTCTGTGATTATCGAATAAGCCAACATCAACGAGATGCGATCTCCTAATACAGGTTGAGGGAGTTCCTATCCAAAGATTTAATCTGCTGGACTTGTAGTAACTGGCAAAAAGATCATAATTAAGCAAGGGTGGCTGCCGCCGATCGATAGTTGTAGAATGACTATTGATATTGTATTTCAATGAAGAACCAGCAATAAAGCTTACGTCGGGGTGAGTTTGTATGATTTTAGCAAAGTTTGGAAGAGTATAAGTGGGCCAGACGTCGTCACTATCAAGAAAAGCAATGTATTTACCAGATGATAATAAGACTCCAGTATTTCGAGCCACAGCCGGACCTTGGTTGAACTGCTTCTTGAGATACCACTTAGGATTATCTAATGGTGTGCTAGGAATAGTTGGTTGTTCTACAGAGAATATGCCAGTCGAGTCCTGGTCAGGAAGATCACACGTTTCTTTGGAGACTGAATCAATCTCGTACAGAATTGATTTAAGTTTGAAGTAGTTTTCAATACAGGATGAGGTCGAGTCGGTTGATCCATCGTCTATTATTATGACTTCATAGTTTGAGAATGCTTGATTAAAGACAGAATCAAGGCAACGCTCTATAGTTTCTTGGCGATTGTAAACTGGTATTACAACGGAGATCAGTACATTCGCCATCGTATTATGTAGCGCTAAAACAAAATAATGCTATCAGACTTAGAGCCTGCATTTCAGCTCAGACTATATGTTGATATGAGTGGGACGCGATTACACTATAAAAGGTGCTGGTTACACTTTCGTGATTGAAGCACTTGTTGCCAGCATCTAATGCGCCTTTTGAAAAAGAATAGTAGTCATCCTTACTTAGCAAGGAAACGACAGCATCCTGTAAGGATTCAAGAGATAGGTTGTTAACCCAATAGGCAGATCTTGGATTACTTCTGATCCAAGACGCCAAGGAAGAATACTCAGGTGCTTGAACAAGAAGAGGTACACCCACACGGGTATATTCCGTCAGTTTACTAGGAAAACTATACCGCGCGAGGTGTTTGTTTTCATTACTAAAGGGGACAGGTACATAAAGAATGTCAACTTCCTGTTGTAAGATGGGGATTAGTTCATCACTGTTATAATTTCCTCTGCAGACAATGTTGGGTCCCTCAAGACCGAGAGCCTGCAATGAGGATGCAGTGTGAGGGCCATAAATATGGATTTTAATATTTAGTTTGTCAAGTACTAGGGCCAGTGATTTAAGCATAGAGGCATACTCGACGGAATTGATTGTCCCAGCATATCCCGTTACCCGGTTTCTTTCTCCGATATCTTGACTATAGGTCCGTAATGATGGGGGGGTGCAGGTGATAGATCTGCTTGGCCATAGTGTGCAGGTTTTCTTATGAAAGAGCCTCGAATAGAATTTACCCATTAGATCACATACAACAAATGTTGTAGATGAATAATTAAAGGCTTGGCTAAGTCTGTTAAAGTATAGACCCCTTTTTAATGAACTGGATGTAGAACGAAGAATATCATCATGGCAAATTAAATAGAGAGGTATTGAACGTGACTTAGCATAAAGAAAAGCCAAAAACCAAAGCGAGCCATTAGTGACAGTCACGACGCACTCAACCTGATGACGATCGATACTTTTGAAGATTGAACGTAAGTAGTAGGGTGTTAGCAGTAGACTAAGAAAACGAGCCTGGACAGCAAGTCGTGTTCTAAAGAAGCGTCGAAGTAGCGGCTTTAGATAATAATAAGAAACCCCAGGCAGTCGTGGTTCACTAGATATATTAGATTTTGATAATTGACTTTCATATATAATTAGTTTGTTGGCAGGATAGGATTCAAAGAGACGATAAATAAGTGCTGAACCGTGATGAGTTGCTCGAACTGGCACATCTGCGATGTATAGAGCACATGGAAGCAGTTGACTGTGTTTGATCACTGTGTTAGTGAATAAGATATTTGTCTACAATAAGGACGTCCATCAGATAACTTAAGAAGATTCTGTGAAGCAGAACATTGCAAACATATCTTAATATATACACTAGTTTCCACAGTTTGAGATATTGAGATCTACTGCTGGCGAAAGATTTTAGGTCGCACACAATACCGATAATGCCTTACAAAAAAGGCAGCAAGAGTAACTATATTATAATGTAGTTATTTTATCTCAGATTCGATCGCTGATCATGACGATCTCAGCCAATAGGGGCAGTATATCCACGACGAACAAAGGATTATTCATCGCTGAATCACAGAACTAAAAACAGTGCTGGAGGAGATGGATATGTACATTGGTCGTAGGCCGCAAATGGATAGGGCGAGCAAACACAATTGGAGATTTTTGGATAATGAAAGCGGATCAAATTAATTAACTGTTTCCGCGGCACCAGCTTCTCCAGCTGGTAAAGTAACCCCTAGCGCCTTTAGCCATTATAGTCTATAGATTGCACGTAGTCAAAGTAGGCAGTTTCTTGCGCGAGGCGCTTATCGAGCTGCTTGCCAGCCCTAAAAAGGATCTACGAGCAATTAAGCGCGAAATGTCGGGCGAACAGCCAGAGTTAGCCGTTAACTCCTCAATGCAGGTCTCTTACGTAATCTCAAGAAACGAAAGTAAGCCGCAAGGGAAAGAGCTGAGCGATTCTTTAGAAGCCGAAAGCTAAATAGGCCATCGATAATTCCTTTGAAATATTGGCAACGTGCATTGCCTGCAATCCTGGCTGAATACAAGAACAAACAAGCAACATAGTAAGTGAGTGCAGGTAGCAAAAGAATGCTGGGGCAGTACTTATAGAGAGTATAGATGAGGTTCCGAGGTCCATAGTACGCCATCCGGAGACTATCTCTCTTGGGGCTTTCGTAGTGGAGTATTTCATTGGATCTGCCAAGGACAATGCTGTAGCCATTGTTGATGCAGAGTAGAGCATAGTCTGTCTCTTCACCTTGATGTATTAAGGCTTCATCATAGCCACCAAGATGAATGAAGAGTGATCGCCTAACAGCATGGGCAGTGCCGATAAAACCCCAAGTCTCCCAAAGCCCATTGGAGACGGGGGGCTTTTGGAGAATTATATTTTCCTTATAAGGCTCACGGTACGGAATGGCAACAGCAGCGATAAACTCATCAACCTCAAAAAAAGGAAGAATACTCCTAATAATATCAGGCGCAGAGAATTCTGCGTCATCGTCGATCGAGAATATGATATCAGCAGTGGCGATTCTTGCCGCAAGGTTTCTAGACGCAATATAGCCAATTGACGCATTGTTCCTATATAGGGCGACCGAAGGAAAGCTATCTTGAACCATTTCGTATGTCCCATCCTCGGAGCCGTCATCAATCACTATAATCTCATCTACTATCTCTTGCTGGAGGGCCGAGTGAAGAGCGACTTTGAGCTCATCTTTTCTATTCTTAGTTGTTATAACAACAGCGGAAGTGAGCATTTTAAGGGAGAATTGTTTTAAGCTTTACAAAGCAGCGATCCAGGCATGTCAGCAGAAACAGGCGTATTGCCCAACTGGGATGCGGGGAAAACGAGCGAGAAGCTACTCTTGTGTCTGCACGTGCCAGTTGAGGAGCGCAAGCTGTTGGACCTGAGTGATCTGTTTGTATTTTACTGAGCCTGCGGCTCTCCCAGGAAGTCGGGACGGTAATGAGCCTGGGCCATGTGGTGCTGGATGGCACCAAGGTGGAGGCCAATGCGCCCGAGAACAAGGCCATGAGCCACGAGCGGATACTGAAAGCCGAGAAGCAGCTGGAGAGGGAGATTAACGAGCTTATGCAGCGGGCAGGCATCCTGGATGCCCCGGGAAGAAGGGAGGTACGGCAAGGGCAAGCTGGGCAGTGATCAGCCCAAGGAAGTGCAGCGGCGCGAGGACCGTCTGGAGAGGATCCGACAGGCCAGTCAGGTATTGGAAGGGGAAGCATCCGCGGCGGTCTCCCTTGATCGCGCCAAGCAGGCAGCGGACGCAGAAGCTGCAGCGGCAAATGACAAGGAGCGTGAGAAGCAGAGGCTGGCTGGCAAAGCGACCAACGTGCGGGAGGAAGCAAATGCCGCCAAGAAACTGATGATTGAGGAGTCCAACGATGCAAGCCTTGAGCCCCAGGGGTTGGGGCATCCGCAGACTGACTCAATGCACCATCGGGGCTTTGCCCATCGGACCGATGGCAACCCCAGAGCAGAAGCGCAGCGAAATTTCACCGATCCTGGCGGCAACATCATTAAGCCTTGCGGAAAAATGCTGCAGGGTTACAACTGCCAGGAGGCCATTGACGGCGATCATCAGGTGATCGTGGCGATGAGGCTGAGCAACCAGCATCCTGACGTGGAGCATCTGCTGGCGATGCTGGAGTGCACCATCGCCAGCGCCGCACAGGCACCCCAGACGTTGATCGTCGATGCCGGTTACTGGAGTGAGGAGCAAGCCGCAGGGTGTAAGGAGCGCGATGTTGATCCCCACTCCGCTTCTGGAATATTGACTGGATGGGGGGCATTACAAAAGCTGCTCGAAAGAACCAACCGGTAACCGGTAACCAATTTGCCGACAGGGGTTCTGATGACCTAATACAGAAAAGCAACGAGCTTGAAATTTGAAGAGGAAGAGATTAGGCCTTGGCCAAAGTTATCCATTGACTGCAATGAAGTCAGCTAAAGAGTAGGCTTTATTGGGTTCAGCAACAAGATATATAGGAATGTTGCCCACGAAAGCAGCCCACATTGCATAGGTGCTTGGCGGGGAGAGAAGGAAGTCACATGACGCCAGAGTATAGAGGTTCTCAATGGGATGGCCACTACGAAACACAAAAGAAAGACCTTCAAATGGGCCACACTCTTCATCATCTATAGAGCAGACAAAGAACCGGACCCTACAGTGGGGCACCAAAGAGGTAAAATGCCTAGCTAGTGATGCGCACTCATCGACTGAATAGTAGTAGATTCCATTTTTCCATTGCTTGTAGTCTTCTCGCCTCATTACCAAACCAACTAGAACATCAGTATCTTGACGCAGGAGACTAGAGAATGATGAAATCTTTTGCTGGTAAGCAATATTTGGCTGGAATAGCGCACTGACATGCGATTTGTGTTCCAAAATAGAATGAGGTGCACGTATTTGCCAGCCGCTGAAAATGTATATCTTCCAACTTTTTTTTAACTTTTTCTTCCAATTAGGGCTATCCAAGTTAATAGCCTGATCGGGAGACAGAAATATATACTCAACAAATTTATGGACAAATGGAAAACGCTCGCTTAGCCAAGGCAGAATGCGAGCGGAATACAAAATGGCCGAATGGAACAGAATATATACAAGAGCTTCAAAGGGATTAGAGCGGCCCTTTGCGAATACGTGCAAATTACGATGGGTGAGCGGGGATAGCAGGGGTAAGTACTCATCAAGAGTAAAGTCAAGGAGATAATGTGAAGTCTGAACGGAGGCCGAGAATAAATGGGCAAACAGAAACAGACGGTTGCAAAGCCTACCTTCTTTGCCAATAAGGATTAACATAGAGCGCTTTGAAACTTACCTAGGGTGGACATGCGAAAGATATGCGCTATAGCCAGCTGAGATCACAAGAGCCAAAAATTCTGTTGTTCTGCTTTGATATCTCTACTTGACAGAATTGTTGGCACATTATTAGTACAGCGTGTGACAATTGGAGTTTGTTGATAAGTTCAGCCTTAGCAATTTTAGGACTAAATCTTAGTCTAGATGTTGTGTCTGAGCAGGTTCGTCAGCAGAGCAACTCAGCTAGACGCTGCTGCGGTGAATGCCAGCCCAAGGCCGAATGCTTCCTGAGGCGGTTATCAATCGATAGGTAGCGGAGTAGCTAGAGGTTTCGCTCCTCGGAGTTCTAAAATGCCATGGCGTATGCCCATTCCCGGCCAGGGCTGACTGAAAGTCTCATTATCCCGTCTCTGCGGCTCTGATTCCGACCCA
>JBBASM010000002.1:0-284073 GCA_040399285.1 Prochlorococcaceae cyanobacterium | reverse complement strand
GCCGCGTAGCGGCTTAGTTCAACGCTAAATGGACGGATCCTCGTATGAAGTGCTGCTACGCCGGTTTTGCCGCCTATCACAACGGCTGCAGGGTGGCACTATGACCGGATCCCTGTCGTGGCAATCCTTTTCATAATACCCTATCAAGTCCCTGTCGCCATAGACGGATCCGCCTATCACCGTTCACAACGATACAAAAGCCTGATCCCGAGCCCAAAGGCCAGCCAGTTGTCATGAGAAAATAAAATCAGGAGATCTTCGTGTCAAGCTTATGGCTATCCAATCAATCGTGTCACCCCCGCGAAATCTTTGCGCCCCACTCTGATTAGGTTGTTGATTTCAAAAGCGCAACTGGATACTCGGATCGCATGGAATTTTAATTGAGGCTGACAACTAAGCAATTGGCTGAGATCTTGGTCTGCCGATCCTTCAAGCACTGCTGGGATGGCTTCCATGAACCACTATGCCACCGGCACCGACTTCCGTGAACCACCGCCATCCAAGCAAGCCAAAGCCAGCCACAAGAACAGCCTCCGGGCAACGAAGTCCGCGGCAAACAGTGGTGTTCAGATCTGATATCCACATGTGGCAACAGACTCAGGATGTCGGATAGCCGTAGGCAGCTTGAGGCCCCGATTTTAACATCAATTCAACGAACTCCCCAGTGCGGACGTTGAGATCCAAGCGCCCTGGCAACCCTGAAGCGGCGTTGAGCCGCAGCCAGCCACGCGAGCACAATTGGGGCGTCTGATTTCCGTCTGGTCATGGTGCAACACCTGGTTCTCTTCCGCTTCCGCTCCGATCTGCCGGCGGGCTCCGTGGATGCGGTGTTTGAAGAGCTGCGCGGCTTCCGCCAGTCGATTCCCGGCATCACCGGCTTCCGGGGCGGCGCCTACAACTCCACCGAGGGCCTCGCCCAGGGCTTCACCCATGGCTTCACGATGACCTTCGTCGATGCGGCTGCCCGCGACGCCTACCTGCCCCATCCCCTCCATCAGGCCGTGGTGGCCAAGCTCCTGCCGATGCTCGAGGGTGGTCTGGAGGGTGTGCTGGCCTTCGATTTCATCGACGGTGTGATGGGCTGAAGGCCGATCTGCTGAACCATTGGGCTTCCTCAGCGACGAACAGCAGGAGCCGGTGCTGGAGATCGTGGGGCAGCCAGGCCTGCGCGTGCTGAATCTGGACCCGCAAAACTTCCTCAACGCCAATGCCTGCCTGCGCGGCCCAACAACTCGGGCTTGCCCCGCCCGGCTGATCAACAAACCGGAGCCAGGCAGCGGATCGGGACCCACCGGCTCGCGAGCCTGGCCTGAATGCGCGTCATGGGTCGGTGCCAAGCGGCTTCAGACGGGCTACCCCAGGGCAGCCGCCCTGGACCCAGGAGTCGACCATGCTGGCGGATCGGTAGGCGTTCAGAACAGCCCCAGCCGCAGCAGCTGGGCCCACAGCCGCGTGCCCGCCTCCAGGCTGCCCAGCTCGGCCGGGATCTCCAGCAGCAGGTCAGCCCCCTGCAGAGAGCCGATGCGCGAGGAGGCCTGGTTGCCCTCCACCACCGCCAGCAGCGCGCCGTCCTCGCCCACCCGCAGCCGCGCCCGGGCCAGCTCCGGCCGGCCGGCGCCGCGCTTCAGCGGGGCCGCCAGGCGCACCGGCAGCCGCGGCAGCAGCTCCGGCTCCCCCCCCTCCAGCGCCTGCAGCGCCGGCCAGAGCAGCTGCAGGGCCGTGACCGCCGCCGCCACCGGGTTGCCCGGCAGGCCGAAGAACGGCCGGCCGCCCAGCTGGCCGAAGGCAAACGGCCGGCCGGGCTTGAGGAACAGCTTCCAGAAGTCCACGGTGCCGCGCTCCGCCAGCAGCGGCCGGATCCAGTCGGCATCGCCGGCCGACACGCCACCGGTGCTCACCACCACATCACAGCCGGCCGCCAGCTGCTCCAGGGCCGCCGCCAGGGCCGCCGGCTCGTCGGCCGCCACCAGCCGCTCCGCCACGCCGTAACCCAGCCGCGCCAGCAGAGCCGTGAGCAGGGTGCCGTTGCTCTCCCAGATGGCGCCGGGGCCCCGCGGCTCGCCGGCCGCCACCAGTTCGTCACCGCTGATCAGCAGGCCGATCCGCGGCCGCGGCCGCACCGCCAGCGCCGCCACGCCGCAGCCCGCCAGCCGGCCCAGGTCGGCCGCGCCCAGCCGCACCCCGGCCGCCAGCAGCTCCTGACCCGGCCCCGCCTCTTCATCGGCGGCCCGGATCCAGGGGTTGGCGCCCGCTTCGCCCTCCAGCCGCAGCCGGTCGCCGCCATGGGACCCCTCCCCCTCGCACCGCACCAGCTCCTGGGGCAGCACCCGCGCCGCCCCCTCCGGCAGCGGCGCGCCGGTGAGGATGCGGATTGCCTCGCCGGTGGCCAGCTCCCCGGAGAAGGGGGCCCCGGGAGCGGAGCGGCCCACCAGGCGCCAGACCGTGCCCGCGGCCGGGGGCTGGGGATCGGCAATGGCGTAGCCATCCATGATCGAGGCCCGGAAGCCCGGCATCGCCTCGCGGGCAGCGCAGGCCGCGGCGCTCACCCGCCCCAGGCAGGTGGCCAGGGGCAGCACCTCGCTGCCGGCCAGGGGCGCGAGCGAGGCCAGCACCCGCCGGCGCGCCTCCTCCAGGGGCAGACCCTCGCGGGGGAAGGGTTCAGCCATCGGCATCCCCTCCATCCGGGGCCGGTGCATCGGGATGGCGCCAGTCGCCACTGCGGCCGCCCCGCTTCTCCAGCAGCCGCACCGGCCCGATCGTCATCGCCCGGTCGGCGCTCTTGAGCATGTCGTAGAGGGTGAGCAGGCCCACCTGCACGGCGGTGAGCGCCTCCATCTCCACCCCCGTGGGGCCGGTGGTGCGCACGCTGGCCTCACAGCGCAGGCCCGGACCCGAACCATCGGGCAGCGGCGCCTCGGCGATCGCCACGTCCAGCCCGCTGAGCGGCAGCGGATGGCAGAGGGGAATCAGCTCGGCGGTGCGCTTCGCCGCCTGGATCGCCGCCACCCGCGCCACCGCCAGCACGTCGCCCTTGCCGGCCCTCCCCTCGCGCACCAGGGCCAGGGCACTGGGGCTCACGGCCAGGTAGCCCTCGGCCACCGCCTCGCGCAGCGTGGCGGCCTTGCCCGCCACATCCACCATGTGCACCTCGCCACGGCTGTTGAGGTGACTCAGGTTGAGGTGACTCAGACCTGGCTCCATGGCGTGGATCCCCCAACCGCAACCCAGGCCTGAAACCTAGGAGCGGCCGCGGCACCGCCGTTTGCTGAACTGGCAGCACCCTCGGGCTGCCGCCGTGCCCCTGTCGCGCCCCTCCTCCGGTCCCACGTCTGGTCCACCCGTCTACCTCTGCGCCTTCCTCACCCTGCTCAACGACCGGCTGAGCGAAACGCTGATCTTCCCGCTGCTGCCCTTCCTGCTGGCGGGCTTCACCAATGACGGCCGCACACTGGGGCTGCTCACCGGCAGCTACGCCGTGGCCCAGTTCCTGGCCACGCCGCTGATCGGCGCCCTCAGCGACCGCTACGGCCGCCGGCCGGTGATGGCGGTGTGCGTGGCCGGCACGGTGCTGGGCCTGGCGGTGTTCGCCGCCACGATCGCCACCAACTGGAGTGCCATCCCCTGGGCCGCCGGCAGCGGCCTGCCCCTGGCCCTGCTGTTCGCCGGCCGGCTGCTGGATGGGGCCAGCGGCGGCACCGCCGCCACCGCGGCCGCCGTGCTGGCCGATGTGTCGCCACCGGAGAAGCGGGCCAAGGCCTTCGGCCTGATCGGCGTGGCCTTCGGGCTCGGCTTCATCCTCGGCCCGGCGCTGGGGGGCCTGCTGGGCCGAGTGAACGTGAACCTGCCGCTGCTGATCGCCGTGCTGATCGCCGTGCTCAACCTGGCCCTGGTGCTGCTGCTGCTGCCCGAAACCCACCCGATCGCGGCGCGCATCGCCCTGCCGCCCAAGCGGGAGCTGCAGCCCTTCACCCAACTCTCGCGGGTGTTCTCCAACCCGCGGGTGCGCCGCCTGTGCAGCGCCTTCTTTTTGTTCTTCCTGGCCTTCAGCGGCTTCACCGGCGTGCTGGTGCTGTATTTCAAACAGCGCTTCGGCTGGGGCCCGGGGCTGGCCGGCGCCGCCTTCCTGGTGGTGGGCGTGGTGGCCACGGTGGTGCAGGGGGGCCTGATCGGCCCGCTGGTGAAGCGCTTCGGCGAATGGCGGCTCACCCTGGCCGGCTTGGGCTTCGTGCTCGCAGGCTGCGTCCTGGTGCCCCTGGCCCCGGCTGAGCGAGCTGGTGCCGTTGTCTTTCCAGCCGTGGCCTGCCTCGCCCTCGGCACGGGCCTGGTCACGCCCTGCTTGCGGGCCCTGGTGTCGCAGCGGCTGGACGACGCCGGCCAGGGGGCGGCCCTGGGCAGCCTCCAGGGCCTGCAGAGCCTGGGCAGCTTCATCGGCCCCCCGCTGGCGGGCCTGGCCTATGAAACGGTGGGCCGTACCAGTCCCTTCTGGCTGGCCACCGCCCTGCTGGCCGGGGTGATGGCCCTGGTGGCCGGCGGCCGGCGCAGGCTCAGCGCCTGATTCCGTCAAGCAGGGCTGACACAGTGCCCGGGCCCCATGATTGCTACGGTCGCTGCAACAGTGAGCCTGCTTTCACATTTGCAGGCATCCCAACAGTGTTCTGCCTATCAGCCACCAGCTGATCGCGCTACCGAAACGGCCAACTCTGAAACGCCCGCCACCCAAGCAGCCATGGACGAACAGTTCTGCGCCGATGTACTGAGTGGTGAGAAGGCCCTCCAGGTGCCCCCGGATCTCTACATCAACCGGGAACTCAGCTGGATCGACTTCAACTATCGCGTGCTGGCCCAGGCCCTCAACGAGCACACGCCCCTGCTGGAGCAGGCCAAGTTCAGCGCCATCTTCAGCAACAACCTCGATGAGTTCTTCATGGTGAGGGTCGCCTCCCTGAAGAGCCAGCAGGAAGCGGGCGTGGCCACCCTCAGCGACGACGGACGCACGGCCCAGGAACAGCTGGAGGCCATCCAGGCCAAGCTCAGGCCCCTGCTTGAACTGCAGCAACAGCACTACCGCCATTCCCTCAAGAATCAGCTGGCCGAATACGGCGCCCTGCTGATCGATTACGCCAATCTCAACTCCCAGCAGCGGCAGTGGGTGGACGACACCTTCCGCAGCGCCATCTTCCCGGTGCTCACCCCCCTGGCGGTGGATCCCTCCCACCCCTTCCCCTTCATCAGCAATCTCAGCCTCAACGTGGCCGTGCTGGTGCGCGATCCCAGCACCGGTCAGCAGCAGTTCGCCCGGGTGAAGGTGCCCCAGAAGATCCTGCCCCGCTTCGTGGAGGTGCCGGCCAACCTCAGCGGCAAGGAGCCCAGACCGGTGTTCACCGCCGTGCCCCTCGAGCAGGTGGTGGCCTTCAACCTCGGCCTGCTGTTCCCCGGCATGGTGGTGGAGGGCCACTACTTCTTCCGCATCACCCGCGACGCCGACCTGGAGCTGCGTGACCTGGAAGCCGACGACCTGATGGAGGCGATCGAGGAGGGGCTGCGCAAGCGGCGGCGGGGCGGTGAGGTGGTGCGCCTGGAGGTCACCGACGAGATGCCCGAGTCGGTGGTGCAGCTGCTGATGGACGGCATGGCGGTGGAGCCGGAGGACGTGTATCGGATCAACGGGCCCCTCGGGCTGGACGACCTGATGGCGCTGCTGGCCATCCCCCTGCCCCAGCTCAAGGACAAACCCTTCAAGGGGCGCACGGCCCCGGCCCTGGCCCGGGCGCAGAAAACCAAGCTGGAGGATGGGTCCCTCAAGCCCGAGGAGTTCGAGAGCATCTTCTCGGTGCTGCGGCGCGGGGATGTGCTGCTGCACCACCCCTTCGATCTGTTCTCCACCTCCGTGGAGGAGTTCCTCAACCAGGCGGCCGACGATCCGGCGGTGCTGGCGATCAAGATGACTCTTTACCGCACCTCCCGGGACTCGGCGGTGGTGGCGGCCCTGATCCGCGCCGCCGAGAACGGCAAGCAGGTGATGGCCCTGGTGGAGCTCAAGGCCCGCTTCGACGAGGACAACAACATCCAGTGGGCGCGCCAGCTGGAGCGCTCAGGCGTGCACGTGGTGTACGGGGTGATCGGTCTCAAGACCCACACCAAGATCACCCTGGTGGTGCGGCGGGAGAAGCAGTTGCTGCGCAGTTATGTGCACGTGGGCACGGGCAACTACAACTCCAAGACCTCCAACCTCTATACCGACCTGGGCCTGCTCACGGCCCGGCCGGAGTACGGGGCCGACCTGGTGGAACTGTTCAATTACCTCACCGGCTTCTCCAAACAGCAGAGCTTCCGCCGCCTGCTGGTGGCGCCGGTGACCCTGCGCCGGGGCATGGAGGAGCTGATCTGCCGGGAAATCAGCCATTCCCTGGCCGGCCGCGGCGGCCACATCCGCGTGAAGATGAACGCCCTGGTGGACCCACCGATCATCGCCCTGCTCTACCAGGCCTCCCAGGCCGGCGTGCGCATCGAGCTGGTGGTGCGCGGCATGTGCAGCCTCAGGCCCGGGCTCCCCGGGATCAGCGATCAGATCAGCGTGGTGAGCGTGATCGGCCGCTTCCTGGAGCACTCCCGCCTGTTCTGGTTTGCCAACGGTGGCGAACCCGAGGCCTTCATCGGCAGTGCCGACTGGATGCCCCGCAACCTCAACCGGCGCGTGGAGGCGGTGGCCCCGGTGGAGGACCCCCAGGCCCGCAGCCAGGTGGAGCAGCTGCTGGAGCTCTACCTCAACGACAGAGCCGCCTGGCACATGGACAGCGACGGGCAGTTCCACCAGCGCCAGCAGGAGGAAGAGGGACAACTGGCCCAGGATGCGTTGATGAAGCGCTGGCGCGGCGGGCTGCTGGCAGCAAACAGCTGATCTGCCGCCATTGCAGCGCAACAGCATCAACGATCACAAAACTCGGTATACCGGCAGCATTCGCGATTTGGCGAACTCCGCAGTTGTGCGCAATCCGGAAAATCTTTGGGATTGCGCACACCACAAATCCACTGCGGTGCTATATTCCGCCCAAATCTAATTTCGGAGGCCTGGGTGTGGGGACGCCTGAGCAATCCGCTGACGGCGTCGATCGCATCGACCTCCGTGAGCGCTTGAATCACAACGATCCGAACCGCAGCGCGCGCTCCGGGTCCACAAGCACCGCAACCCTCCCGTCCAGCCCGAGTGCTTCGGCAGCACGCACGGGCAACCGTGGCTCAGGGCGCCTCAGCAGCGATTCCATCGGCTGGTATCTCAGCACCATCGGCCGGGTGCCCCTGCTCACTCCCGCCGAGGAGATTGAGCTGGCCCACCATGTGCAGGCCGGCAAGAAGCTGCAGGAGCTGCCGGCCGACAGCCTCACACCCCAGCAACGGCGCAAGCTGCGCATGGCCCAACGGGCCCGCGACCGGATGATGGCCGCCAACCTGCGCCTGGTGGTGAGTGTGGCCAAGAAGTACCAGAACCAGGGCCTGGAGCTGCTGGATCTGGTGCAGGAGGGGGCGATCGGCCTGGAGCGGGCCGTCGACAAGTTCGATCCGGCCATGGGCTACAAGTTTTCGACTTACGCCTACTGGTGGATCCGCCAGGGCATGACCCGGGCCATCGACAACAGCGCCCGCACCATTCGCCTGCCGATCCACGTGAGCGAGAAGCTCTCCAAGATCCGGCGCGTCACCCGCGAGCTCTCCCACCGCCTCGGCCGCCAGCCCAACCGGCTGGAACTGGCCCATGCCCTGGACATGCGGCCCGAGGAGCTGGAGGAGCTGATGACCCAGAGCGCCCCCTGCGCCTCCCTCGATGCCCATGCCCGCGGCGACGAGGACCGCAGCACCCTGGGGGAGCTGATCGCCGACCCCGCCAGCGGTGAGCACTTCGACAGCATGGACCGGCTGCTGCAGAAGGAGCACCTCGGCTCCTGGCTCTCCCAGCTGAACGAGCGGGAACAGACGATCCTCAAGCTGCGCTTCGGCCTGGAGGGTCACGAGCCCCTCACCCTGGCGGAGATCGGCCGGCTGATCAATGTGTCCCGGGAGCGGGTGCGCCAGCTCGAAGCCAAGGCGATCATGCGCCTGCGCCTGCTCAGTAACCTGCAGCAAGCCGCCTGAGCCGGGCCCCTGACCCCAGCTCTGCCCACAGCGCTCCACTGGCGCGAGCAACTCATCGGCGTCGCCGCCGTGGCCACCTGGCTGGCCCTGCTGGCCGCTGCCGCCATGGCGGTGCGGCGGCGCTGGAACGGTGCGGATAGCGAGGGCCAGCGGGAATGGAGCCGCAAGCTGGTGCACATCGGCAGCGGTGCCGTGGTGCTGATCGCCTGGGTCTTTGCCATCGACCGCCGGATCGCCATCCCGGCTGCAGCCACCATCACCCTGCTGGCAGCCCTCAATCACCGGCTGCGGGTGCTGCCAGCCGTGGAGGACGTGGGCCGCGCCAGTTACGGTACCGTGGCCTATGGGGCTTCGATCACCCTGCTGCTCTGGCAGTTCTGGCCCGCTGAGCCAGCCACCGTGGCCGCCGGAGTGCTGGTGATGGCCCTGGGGGATGGTCTGGCGGGGTTGGTGGGTCCGCTCTGGCCCACGGCCAGCTGGCGGGTGCTGGGCCAGAAGCGCTCCCTGCTCGGCACCGGCACCATGGCCCTCACCAGCCTGGGAGTGCTGGCGGGCCTGAGCCTGGCAGCGGGCGGCCCCGCCTGGTCCCAGCTGCTGGCGATCGCCGCGGCCGCCACCCTGCTGGAGCAGCTGGCCGTGGCCGGCATCGACAACCTCACCGTGCCGCTGGGGGTGGCCTGGCTGTGGCAGCGCTGCAGCGGTCTGGGCTGAACCCTGACGTTCAGGCCCGCAGCAGGGTTTCGCAGCGCCGTTCCCAGTCGTGGGTGGTGCCCAGGCCCGCCACCAACAGGCGATCGGCGGGCTCCTCCCTCAGGCGCAACTGCCACTGGCGGATCAGGTCGGCCCGCTCCATCCAGGCCTCGATCACGGCCCGATAGATGGCCTCCAGATCCCAGTGGCGCTGCTGGCCGATGCGCTGGCCCCAACCGAGCAGGTCATCGAGCTGGAAGGGCCGGAAACCAGCGAAGGCAGGACCGTTGCCCGGCTCGGAATTGCACTGCTCCAGATAGAACAACTCCAACGGATCCGAGAGCCCACAGAACTGCAGGAGATAGGTCATAAACGACCTCAAACGAAACTGAAGCAACCCTATGGAGGCGAGCCCTGAACGCTGTTCAGCAGGAACAGTTTGTTGCCAAATGCCGCCAATTGATGACTGTTAAATGATTAGCACTCGAGCGATTGGAGTGCTAATCATTGCTGCATCGAGCTGATCCTGAGTTTCAGGCCGTCACCGGGGCAACCCTGCTGTTGCGCACCGCCGCCGCCAGGCCCTCAAGCACCTCGGCCGTGGTGGCCGTGTCGATGCAGGCATCGGTGACGCTCTGGCCGTAGGTGAGCTGGCTGAGATCGGCGCTGATCTTCTGGTTGCCGGCCACCAGGTGGCTCTCCAGCATCACCCCCATCACGTGGCGCGAGCCGGTTGACACCTGTTGCGCCACTTGTTCGGCCACCTCGGCCTGGCGCCGGTAGTCCTTGTTGGAGTTGCCGTGGCTGCAGTCCACCATCAGCCGGCTGGGCAGCCCTGCCGCCGCCAGGTCGCTGGCCGCCTGTTCGATCGCCTCCAGGTGGTAGTTGCTCCCCTGCTTGCCGCCCCGCAGCACCAGATGGCCATCGGGATTGCCGGTGGTGGTGATGATCGAGGCGTAGCCCTCCCGGTTGATGCCCAGGAAGTGGTGCGGACGGGACGCCGCCTCCACCGCGTTGATGGCGGTGCCCACACTGCCGTCGGTGCCGTTCTTGAAGCCGATCGGCATCGACAGGCCCGAGGCCATCTCCCGGTGGGTCTGGCTCTCGGTGGTGCGGGCGCCGATGGCGGTCCAGCTGATCAGGTCGGCGATGTACTGGGGCACCACCGGATCCAGCAGCTCCGTGGCCGCGGGCAGCCCCATCTCGGCCACGTGCACCAGGAGCCCGCGGGCGCGGCGCAGGCCGGTGTTGATGTCGTAGCTGCCGTCGAGGTGGGGGTCGTTGATCAGCCCCTTCCAGCCCACGGTGGTGCGCGGCTTCTCGAAATACACCCGCATCACCACCTCCAGCTCGGCGCGGTGGCGCTCTCTGGCCTCGGCGATGAAGGCGGCATACTCCTGGGCCGCGGCCACGTCGTGCACCGAACAGGGGCCCACGATCACCAGCAGGCGCTGGTCACGGCCGTGCAGGATCGCCTGGATCGCCTGGCGGGCCTGCTGCACGGTACGGGCGGCCCGGTCACTGAGGGGCAGGTCCCGGTGCAGCACCGCCGGCGGCACCAGGGGCCTGGTTTCCACCACATGGAGATCGCTGGTGGTGGCGTGCATGGGAATCGGGCTGCCTGGGGGTGCCGCGTGGAAGGGATTCAGCCTAGTGAGCGGCCCAATGGCAGCCATTGTCACCACCGACCGGCCCCGCGGAGAAGAACAATGGGGGGCAGCCTGTATGGATTGCGATGGCCGCCAGCACGTTCCTTGCCGACTACCGCGCCGCCGCCGCAGGGCGCGAGGCGCTGGCGGTGCCGGCCCTGCCGCTCAGTGCAGATGAAGCGGCGGCCCTCACCGAACTGCTGGCCGCACCCCCCGCCGGCGAGGCGACCTTCCTGCTGCATCTGCTCTGCGAGCGCATCCCCCCCGGCGTGGATGAGGCGGCCTATGTGAAGGCCCGCTGGCTGCTGGCGGTGGCCAAGGGCGAAGCGGCTTCCCCCCTGGTGGGCCCGGTGCAGGCGGTGCGGCTATTGGCCACGATGATCGGCGGTTACAACGTGGGCGCCTTGATCGAACTGCTCTCCAGCAGCGATCCGGCCATCGCCGAGACCGCCGCCGAAGGGCTGAGCAAAACCCTGCTCGTCTACGACGCCTACAACGACGTGCTCGAGCTGGCGGACAGCAACGCCTACGCCAAGCGCGTCGTCGACAGCTGGGCCGCTGGCGAGTGGTTCACCGCCAAGCCGGAGCTGCCAGCTGAGATCACCGTGACGGTGTTCAAGGTGGAGGGCGAAACCAACACCGACGACCTCTCCCCCGCCACCCACGCCACCACCAGGCCCGACATCCCCCTGCACGCCCAGGCCATGCTGGAGACCCGCATGCCTGGGGGCCTGGCGCTGATCGCCCAGCTCAAGCAGAAGGGGCATCCGGTGGCCTACGTGGGCGATGTGGTGGGAACGGGGAGCTCCCGCAAATCGGCGATCAACTCGGTGCTCTGGCACACCGGCACCGACATCCCCCATGTGCCCAACAAGCGCAGCGGCGGGGTGATCCTGGGCGGCAAGATCGCGCCGATCTTCTTCAACACCGCCGAAGACTCCGGCGCCCTGCCGATCGAGTGCGACGTCACCGCCCTCATCAGCGGCGATGTGATCACGATCCGCCCCTACGCCGGCACGATCGAGCGCGCCGCCGGCGAGCCGGGCGCCGGTGAGATCGTGGCTCGCTTCGAGCTCAAACCCAGCACGATCAGCGACGAGGTGCGTGCCGGCGGCCGCATCCCGCTGCTGATCGGCCGCTCGCTGACCGACAAGGTGCGCGCCCAGCTGGGCCTGCCCGCCAGCGACCTGTTCATCCGCCCGGTGGCCCCGGCCGACACCGGCAAGGGCTACACCCTGGCCCAGAAGATGGTGGGCAAGGCCTGCGGCCTGGCGGGCGTGCGCCCCGGCACCAGCTGCGAGCCGCTGATGACCACCGTGGGCAGCCAGGACACCACCGGGCCGATGACCCGCGATGAGATGAAGGAGCTGGCCTGCCTGGGCTTCTCCGCCGATCTGGTGATGCAGAGCTTCTGCCACACCGCCGCCTACCCCAAGCCCGTGGACCTGAAGACCCACGCCGAGCTGCCCGACTTCATGGCCTCCCGCGGCGGCGTGGCCCTGCGCCCCGGCGACGGCATCATCCACAGCTGGCTCAACCGCATGCTCCTGCCCGACACCGTGGGCACCGGCGGCGACAGCCACACCCGCTTCCCCCTGGGGATCTCCTTCCCGGCGGGCTCGGGCCTGGTGGCCTTCGCCGCCGCCATCGGCGCCATGCCGCTCGACATGCCGGAATCGGTGCTGGTGAAATTCAGCGGCTCCCTGCAGCCCGGCGTCACCCTGCGCGATGTGGTGAACGCGATTCCCTATGTGGCGATCCAGCAGGGGCTGCTCACCGTGGCCAAGGAAGGCAAGCAGAACGTGTTCAACGGCCGCATCATGGAAATCGAGGGGCTGCCCGACCTCAAGCTGGAACAGGCCTTTGAGCTCACCGACGCCACCGCCGAGCGCTCCTGCGCCGGCAGCACGATCAAGCTCTCCGTTGAAACGGTGAGTGAATACCTGCGCAGCAACGTGGCACTTCTGAAAAACATGATCGCCCGGGGCTACGGCGATGCCCGCACCCTGGCCCGCCGCATCAAGGCGATGGAGGCCTGGCTGGCCAATCCGGTGCTGCTGGAGGCCGACGCCGACGCCGAGTACGCCGCCGTGATCGAGATCGATCTGGATCAGATCAGCGAGCCGATCCTGGCCTGCCCCAACGACCCCGACAACGTCAAGCTGCTGAGCGAGGAAGCCGGCAAACAGGTCGATGAGGTGTTCATCGGCTCCTGCATGACCAACATCGGCCACTACCGCGCCGCCGCCAACGTGCTCCAGGGCCAGGGCGAGAACGCCGCCCGCCTCTGGGTGTGCCCGCCCACCCGCATGGACGAGGAAAAACTGAAAGAAGAGGGCTACTACGCGATCTTCGAGGCGGCCGGCTCGCGCATGGAGATGCCCGGTTGCTCGCTGTGCATGGGCAATCAGGCCCGGGTGGAGGACAACACCACCGTGTTCTCCACCAGCACGCGCAACTTCAACAACCGCCTCGGCAACGGCGCCCAGGTGTACCTGGGCAGCGCTGAACTGGCGGCCGTGTGCGCCCAGCTGGGCCGCATCCCCTCCAAGGAGGAGTATCTGGCGATTGCGGCCGAGAAGATCGATCCCTACGGCGCCGAGCTCTACCGCTACCTCAACTTCGATCAGATCGAGGGCTTCGCGGACCAGGGCCGGGTGGTGAGCGCTGAAGAGGAGGCCAAGGTGCTGGCGGAGGTGTGAGTCCCTCAGAGGGCGACCGCGTTGGGTTCAGGGGCCCTCAGGCAGATCCAGCCAGGCGGCCCCTGGCGGACTCACGATCCCCACCCACTAGAACCAAGCGACCCACTTTCCCCAGACCGAAAGGTGGCATTCCGCTGTAGATCGATTCGTAGTCGCCGGCGCGGATTCGATAGGTCTCATGCCAGATGCCGACATCACCGCGGCTGCTGCCCACCCGCCGATTGAATGCTGTCCAGGCGGGCCAGTGGCGCTGGTCACTGCGACGGGCATAGGCCTGCTCAGTCAGTGATCCAATCGTGACCCACAGCCCCCGCCCGATCATCAGTCAGATCACACACGATCCCTGGCCAAACAGCGGGACCCCCAGGAACAACGGCAGATTCTGTAGCAAACACAACATTTTGCCGGGTTCGGTGGCGTCCCGGAGCGTGCTCCCTAGCTTGCGGGCAGCGTCTCGCACCTGCATGACCCCGATCAACCGACTCGTCCGCCTCGGACTTGCCTTCACCGCCGCCGGCAGCCTTGCCCTCGCCGGTTGCTCCGCCACCAAGGACGCTGCCACCGGCGTTGGCGAAGCCGCCAAGGACGCTGCCACCGCCACCGGTCAGGCTGCCCTCGCTCCGGCCGTGACCCCGGTGCTCGACCTGCTCAAGAAGGGCGAAACCGAAGTGCAGTCCGGCAACATCGGCGCCGCCGTGGCCACCCTGGGAGGGTTCAAGGCCGTCTGGGACAAGGCCGCACCGGTGATTCGCCCGCTGGCCGGTGACAAGTGGCCCGCGATTGAAACAGCAGCCAACGGGGTGCTCAGCACCTTCGGCGGCGGTGGTGCCCCCGCTGCAGACGCTGCCGGTTCAGCCCTCACCGGCCTGATCGGCCCCCTCAGCAGCCTGATCGGCCAGTAGTCCGAAGCGGCAACAAGCCCAGGCAACCAGAAGGACAGCTCTTAGCCTTTGGCCAAACCTGCCCAGGCCGGGATGTCCTCCCCACCTTCGGTACAGACCCGCGTTCTTCGCGCCTCCTCCGGTCCCCAGATCAAGGCCGGGGACCGGGTCTGGGTCTGGTATGCGGGTGAACGACTGGACGGCACTCGGTTCGACGCCAATTTCAACTTCACCTCGTTCAGCGCTGAACCGAACCGTTCACCCTTCCCCTTCATCCTGGGCATCGGCCAGGTCATCAGCGGTTGGGATCAGGCCCTGGCCGGTCGCCGGCTGGGAGAGGTGCTGGAACTCACCATCCCCAGCGACCTGGCCTATGGATCAGCAGGCATTCCGCCAGCAATCCCTGCCGATGCCGATCTGCGCTTCATAGTTGAACTGCTCGCGAGTGGCAATCCCGGCCAATACACATTTCCCACATTCAGCGAAATCGGTGTTGATCTCAGCGCTGCAGCAGCATTGGCAGCCGATCTCGATGCCTACACCTTCCGAATCGGTCTGGATGGCGCCGATCATCTGATTGGCAGCACCATCAGCGATGGCCTGGCCGCACTCGGCGGCGATGACATTCTCAGCGGCCTGGATGGGGATGACCTGCTGCTGGGCGGCGGCGGGGACGACCGGCTGGCGGGAGGCCAGGGGAAGGACCTTCTCGATGGGGGCAATGGATCGGATACCGCCGCATTCGGGAGCACCGACAACACGGTGAACCTCTCCCTCACCGCACCACAGCCGACCGGTGAAGGTCTCGACAGCCTGGTGTCCATCGAGTCCGTCGATGCAGGAGATGGCAATGATCAGGTCACGGGCAACGGCCTGGCCAACAGCATCGGTGGAGGGAAGGGCAACGATGTGCTCAGCGGCGGCGGCGGCAGCGATCGCCTCAGCGGCGGTGCGGGCGCCGATCAATTCCTCTACGGCCTGTCAACCGAGTCCGGCAAAAGCCGCTCCGAACGTGACACCATCACCGACTTCAACGGTCGCAAAGGGGATCGCATCGACCTGGCCGCAATCGATGCCCATGCCCTGCAACCGGGCAATCAGGCCTTTCGCTTCATCGGCAGCCAGCCGTTCACCGCAGGGCGCCCCGGCGAGGCACGCTTCAGTGCCGGCCTGCTGCAGCTGAACCTCGACGCCAGCAAGAAGGCCGACATGGTGATCACGCTGAGCGGGGTGAACAGCCTGCAGGGGCGCTTTCTGATCCTCTGAAGCCGCTGGCGCCCAGCGCCTGAGAGGCTGGAGTCGGCCCGGATCCCCGATCTCCCCTGAACCAGGAAACCCTGCTGTTCGAGCCCGCCGTGCCCCAGCCCGGGGCGCTGCGGGCCGTGCTGGCGTTTCCCAGCACCTATTCAGTCGGGATCACCAGCCTGGGGTATCAGGTGGTGTGGGCCACCCTGGCCCAGCGGCCCGACGTGGATGTGCGCCGGCTGTTCACCGACCGGAGCGATCCGGCCCATGGCGGCAGCCGTGGTCGCGGCGCCGATCTCGACCTGTTCGGCCTGTCGCTGAGCTGGGAGCTCGATGGACCGGTGCTGCTCGATCTGCTGGAGCAGCAGCGGATCCCGATCTGGGCAAGCGAGCGCGGTGACGCCGATCCGATCGTGTTCGGCGGCGGCCCCGTGCTCACCGCCAACCCCGAGCCGCTTGCGCCCTTCCTTGATGCGGTGCTGCTGGGCGACGGTGAACTGTTGCTGCCGGCCTTTGTCGATGCCCTGCAGGAGTGCCGCCAGGCCCCGCGCGCGCAGCGGCTGCGGCGGCTGGCGCAGGTGGCAGGCGTGTATGTGCCCAGCCTCTACGCCCCCCACTACGCCGACGACGGCAGGCTGTTGGGCGTCGAGCCAACGGAGCCCGGCATCCCAGCGACGGTGGCCAAGCAGACCTGGCGGGGCAACACGCTCAGCCACTCGGCGGTGATCACACCGGAGGCGGCCTGGCCCTCGATCCACATGGTGGAGGTGGTGCGCAGCTGCCCGGAGCTCTGCCGTTTCTGCCTGGCCAGCTACCTCACCCTGCCCTTCCGCACGCCCTCCCTCGACGACGGCCTGATCCCGGCGGTGGAAAAGGGCCTGACGGCCACCCAGCGCCTGGGGCTGCTGGGGGCGTCGGTCACCCAGCACCCCCAGTTCGCCGACCTGCTTACCTGGCTGGATCAAGACCGCTTCGACGGCACCCGGGTGAGCGTGAGCTCGGTGCGGGCCGCCACGGTGACAGCGGAACTGGGCCGGATCCTGGCCAAGCGGGGCAGCAAATCGCTCACGATCGCCATCGAGAGCGGCAGCGAGCGCATGCGCCAGGTGGTGAACAAGAAGCTCGCCACCGAGGAGATCTACACTGCCGCCCGCTACGCCAAGGAGGGTGGCCTCAAGGGGCTGAAGCTCTACGGGATGGTGGGCCTGCCCACAGAAGACGAGGCCGATGTGGAGGCCACGGCGGAGCTGCTGCTCGCGCTGAAGAAAGCCACGCCGGGGCTGCGCCTTAGCCTGGGGGTGAGCACCTTCGTGCCCAAGGCCCACACACCGTTCCAATGGCAGGGGGTCAGGCCCGAGGCCGAGAAGCGCCTCAAGCTGCTGGCCAAACGCCTCAAGCCCAAGGGGATTGAGCTAAGGCCCGAGAGCTACGGCTGGAGCGTGATCCAGGCCTTGCTCTCCCGCAGCGACCGCCGCCTGGCACCAGTGATCGTCGCTGCCCGCGGCCGCCACGAGAGCCTGGGCGGCTGGAAGCAGGCCTACCGCAAGGTGGTGGAAGACCTCGGCTCCACCCCGCACACACCGCCCCCGTGGGAGGAGGTGATCCACGAAAACTGGAGCCCGGAGCGCGTTCTGCCGTGGCAGCACCTGGAGGGGCCCCTGCCGATAAGAACCCTGGCGAAACACCAGCACGAGGCCCTGGGCCAGGGTTGATGAAGGGGCCACCGCGGCGGCCTCACTCGAACACCGCCGTCCGCCCGCGATACACCATCACCTGACGCTTCAGATGCAGGCGCAGGGCCCGGGCCAGGGCCAGCCGCTCACAGTCGCGGCCCTTGCGGATCAGATCCTCCACCTCATCGCGATGGCCCACATGAATGGTGGACTGCTCGATGATCGGGCCGCCGTCCAGCTCCTCGGTCACGTAGTGGGCGGTGGCGCCGATCAGCTTCACCCCCCGCTCCCAGGCGCGGTGATAGGGCTGCGCGCCCTTGAAGGCCGGCAGGAAGGAGTGGTGAATGTTGATCACCTGATGCCCCTGCATGCCCCTGCCGCGGAACTGCTCCAGGAACCCCGGGCTGAGCACCTGCATGTATTTCGCCAGCACCACCAGCTCGATCCGGTGGTCGCCCAACAGCGCCAGCTGGGCCTGCTCGGCCTCCTGCTTGCTCGCCGCCGTCACCGGCACGTGGGCATAGGTGGCGCCGAAGCCCTCGGCCAGCGCCCGCAGGTCGGGATGGTTGGACAGCACCAGCGGCACGGTCATCGGCAGCTCACCGGCGCGGGTGCGCCAGAGCAGATCCACCAGGCAGTGGTCCTGCTTGCTCACGAAGATCGCCACCCGCGGCAGCTCATCGGAGAAGTGCACCTGGCCCTCGCCCCCCAGGCGCTCGGCCAGGGCCGCCACTGCCGGCGCGATCGCACTGCGGGGCAGACCGAAACCCTCGAGGGCCCACTCGATGCGGCTGAGGAACAGGCCCGCACCCAGGTCGGTGTGGTGGTCGGCATGGCGGATGTTGCCGCCATTGGCCGCCACCCAGCCGGAAAGTTCGCTCACCAGAGCGGGGCGGTCCGGGCAGATCACCTGGAGGATTGCCGTGGCGGATCCGGCCTGGGGGGTTGACGGAGAGGGAGGCATCAATGACGGGCCCACATGACCTACATCAGACGCATGCGTAGCACCTCGCGGTTGGCTCGCCCCACCCGGTGACAGCCGTTGAATCCCCACAGCACACCAGCCACCTTGGCCTCATCGAGCACCCGCGACAGAGGGCGGCGGATCGCAGCCAGGGGCAGCGCAGCTTCTCGCACTGGATTGCAAGCGGCGACAAGCCCACGGCCCGGGGGCTGCAGCGTCGATAAAGTCAGCGCCAGAACCGCCGCCGCCGATCCCGATGGCCACGCTCCTGCCGGCATCCCACCGCCCCACCAGCCTGATTCAGCCCCTGCGCCGGCTGCTGATGCTGGCCCTGGCCGCCGTGCTCTGCTTCGGCCTCACCGCCTGCAGCGGCGCCCAGGCCAAGCCCCCCAGCCTCAGCGCCGATGACATCGCCGTGATCGAGCGCCAGGCCGAGGGCTTCCTGGCGGCCCGCAACCGCCTGCCCGAACTGGCCACCCTGGTGAACCAGCGCGACTGGACCTTCACCCGCAACCTGATCCACGGTCCGATGCAGGAGGTGAGCCGCCAGATGCTCTACATCAACCAGCGTCTGCTCCCGGCCGACCAACCCGAGGCCAACAAGCTCGCCATCCAGCTGAAGACGGCCCTGGCCCAGCTGGATGAGGCGGCCCGCCTGCAGGATGGAGACGGTCTGCGCAAGGCCTACATCGCCGTGGCCAGCGGCTTCGGCAAGTACGCCCAGATTCTGCCCCAGCAGGTGCAGGAAGATCTCAAGCAGATCTGATCCGGCCCCAGGCTCCAGACCAAACCCTGCCTCCCAGCCAGTGCTGGTCGTGGGCGGCGGCCTGGTGGGTCTGGCCGTGGCCTGGGAGCTGCTCAACCAGGGCCTGGCCGTTGAGCTGATCGATCCAGCCCTGGACCAGGCCAGCACCAGTGACCCAGCCAGCGGCAGCCTGGCAGCCCTGGGGGTGCTGATGGCCCAGGTGTTTCACCGCTCCAGCGGCCGCGGCTGGCGCCTGCGTCAGCAGAGCCAGCTGCTCTGGCAGCAGTGGCTGATCCGCCTGCGGGAGCGCGGCCACCGAGTGAACCGCCGCGATGGCCTGTTGCTGCTGGCCGCCACCCCTGAGGAGCTGGAGCACCAGCAACGCCTGGTGGCCCAGCGGCAGCGGCAGGGCATCGGCCTGCACAGCCGTGAGCTGCCCTGGCTGCGCGGGCTGCGGCCCTCCCTGCCCGCCGCCGCCCTCGGCGGTCTGCAGTCACCCAGCGATGGCCAGCTGGATCCCAGGGCCGTGCTGTCGGCCCTCTGGTGCGAAGCCCGGGCCGCCGGCCTGAGCACCTGCCGGGACACGGTCACGGCCCTGGAGCGCCGGGGCAGCGACTGGCAGGTGCACTGCCAGAGCGGCAGCAGCCGACAGGCCAGCTGGCTGGTGCTGAGCGCAGGCGTGGCCAGCGCAGGCCTGCTGGCCGGCCTGGGCCACCAGCTGCCGATGGAGCCGGTCCTCGGCCAGGCGCTGGAACTGGAGCTGGCCGAAACATCGGCGTGGGATCAGGGGGACCACCCCTGGCCGGGAGCGGTGGTGTGGCGCGGCATCAACCTGGTGCCACGGCCTGACCTACCCGGGGGGGGTCATTTCTGGCTGGGAGCCACCCTGGAGCCTGGGGATCAGCCCGGCGCCACCGCCCTGGCCCACCTGCGCAGCTGGGGAGCAGCAGAGCTCCCCTGGCTGGAGCGGGCCCAGGTGGTGCGCCAGTGGCAGGGCCTGCGCTGCCGACCCGTGGGCCGGCCAGCGCCCCTGCTGGAGCAGCTGGCACCGGGGCTGCTGCTGGTGAGCGGTCACTACCGCAACGGGGTGCTGCTGGCACCGGCCAGCGCCGCCTGGGCCCGCGACCAGATCCTGGCCGGCCGTTGAGCTCAGGCCCCGGCCCCAGCCGCCCCTGTCCACAAAAAAGCCCCCCATGACGGGGGGCTGGCGGCCATCGGAACCAGCCCGCAGGCCAGGCGTTCACTTGCTCTCGGTGAACTCGGCGTCGATCACGTCATCGCTGCTGCTGGAGCCGGCACCGCCCGCACCGTTGCCACCAGGGGCGGCGCCGGCTGCGGCCTCCGCACCGGCGGCCTGCTGGTACACGGCGGCACCAGCGGCGTAGAGGGCCTGCTGGAGAGTCTCCAGCTCACTCTTCATGGTGTCGAAGTCGTCCTTCTCCACCGCTTCCTTGAGCTTGGCAGCGGAGGCCTCCACCTTGGCCTTGTCCTCAGCACCCACCTTGTCGCCCAGTTCGCCCAGCTGCTTCTCGGCCTGATAGATCAGGGTTTCAGCCTGGTTCTTGGTGTCGATGCGCTCGCGCTTCTCCTTGTCAGCGGCGGCGTTGGCCTCGGCATCCTTCACCATCTTCTCCACCTCGTTCTCGCTGAGGGTGGAGGCACCGGTGATCGAGATGCTCTGCTCCTTGCCGCTGCCCTTGTCCTTGGCGGTCACGCTGAGGATGCCGTTGGCATCGATGTCGAAGGTCACTTCGATCTGGGGCACGCCGCGGGGGGCGGGGGGGATGCCGTCGAGGCGGAAGGTGCCGAGCGACTTGTTGTCGCTGGCCATCTCGCGCTCGCCCTGGAGCACGTGGATCTCCACATTGGTCTGGCCGTCCACCGCCGTGGAGTAGGTCTCCGACTTCTTGGTGGGGATGGTGGTGTTGCGGGGAATCATCTTGGTCATCACCCCTCCCAGGGTCTCCACCCCCAGGGACAGCGGCGTGACGTCCAGCAGCAGGATGTCCTTCACCTCACCGGCGAGCACACCGCCCTGAATGGCAGCACCCACGGCCACCACCTCGTCGGGGTTCACGGTCTGGTTCGGGTCCTTGCCGGTGACGCGCTTCACCAGCTCCAGCACCGCCGGGATGCGGGTGGAGCCACCCACCATCACAATCTCATCGAGCTCGGAGGAGGAGAGCTTGGCGTCCTTGAGGGCCTGCTCCACCGGCACGCGGCAGCGGTCGATCAGCTTGCTGGCCAGCTCCTCGAACTTGGCGCGGGTGAGGGTGAGATCGAGGTGCTTGGGGCCCTCGGGGGTGGCCGTGATGAACGGCAGGTTGATCTCGCTCTGGGTGGCGCTGGAGAGTTCGATCTTGGCTTTCTCAGCAGCCTCGGTGAGGCGCTGCAGGGCCTGCTTGTCCTGGCGCAGGTCGATGCCTTCGTTGGCCTTGAAGGTGTCGGCCAGGTGATCCACGATCACCTTGTCGAAGTCATCACCGCCCAGGTGGGTGTCACCGGAGGTGGAGAGCACCTCGAACACGCCATCGCCCACCTCCAGCACCGACACGTCGAAGGTGCCGCCGCCCAGGTCGAACACCAGGATGCGCTCGTTGCTCTTCTTGTCGAGGCCGTAGGCCAGCGCGGCCGCGGTGGGCTCGTTGATGATGCGCAGCACCTCGAGGCCGGCGATCTTGCCGGCATCCTTGGTGGCCTGGCGCTGGGAGTCGTTGAAGTAGGCGGGCACGGTGATCACCGCCTGGGTCACCGTTTCACCGAGGTACTTGCCGGCGTCTTCGGCCAGCTTGCGCAGCACCTGGGCGCTCACCTCCTCGGGGGCGAACTGCTTGCCCAGCACCGGGCACTTGACCTTCACATTGGCGCCGGCCTTCTCCACGCCATAGCTCACTTCCTTCGATTCCTCGTTCACCTCATCCACGCGGCGGCCGATGAAGCGCTTCACCGAATAAAAGGTGTTCTCCGGGTTCATCACCGCCTGGCGCTTGGCGATCTGACCCACCAGCTGGTCCTGGTTCTTGGTGTAGGCCACCACCGAAGGAGTGGTGCGGAACCCTTCGGCGTTGGCGATCACGGTGGGCTTGCCGCCCTCCATCACGGCCACGCAGCTGTTCGTGGTGCCGAGGTCAATCCCAACAACCTTGCCCATGGGTTCCGAACTCCTTGCTCAGGATGAAATGTCTGTGGATGCATCCTCAACAGAGGGGCCGGTTCCAGGCGAGGTGTGGTTCCCGAACAGGGCCGAACACGGCTCTACGGTTCGCCCCAGCAGTCCGCCCCGAGCCATGGCCCAGCCCATTTCCGGCCACACCGCCCTGGTGGGGGTGCTGGGCGATCCGGTGCGCCATTCGCTCTCGCCGGCCATGCACAACGCCGCCCTGGCCGCCCTCGGCCTCGACTGGGTGTACCTGGCCCTGCCGGCGCCGGCCCGGGAACTCGACAGCGTGGTGCGGGGGCTGGCGGCGATGGACTGCCGTGGCCTGAACGTGACCCTGCCCCACAAGCAGGCCGTGACGGCCCTGTGCCGGCAGCTCACCCCTCTGGCGGAGCGGCTGGGGGCGGTGAACACCCTTGTTCCCCACGGCGACGGCGGCTGGCTGGGCAGCAACACGGATGTGGAGGGCTTTGTGGCACCCCTGCGCCGGGACGGGCCAGCGGCCTGGGCGGGCGCCCGGGCGCTGGTGCTGGGCTGCGGCGGCAGTGCCCGGGCGGTGGTGGCCGGTCTGGTGGAGCTGGGGGTGGGCCGGATCGATGTAGCCGCCCGGCGTCCCGAGGCGCTGGAAGGCTTCTGCCGGAGCTGGGCCGGCTGGGCACCCCAGCTGCAGCCCCTGGCCTGGGACGACCTCGACGCCCAGCTCGCTGAGCTCGACCTGCTGGTGAACACCACCCCGCTGGGCATGGCCTCCAGCACCGACCCGGACGCCGCCCGTCGCTGCCCCCTCCGGCCCGGGCAGCTGGAGCGCCTGCCGGCCCGTTGCACCGTCTACGACCTCATCTACACCCCCAGGCCCACCGCCCTGTTGCGGGCGGCGGCCGAACGGGGCTGCCAGGCCGTGGACGGGCTGGAAATGCTGGTGCAGCAGGGCGCCGCCGCCCTCAAGCTGTGGACCGGCCTCCCAGAGATGCCCGTGGCCGCCATGCGCAGTGCCGCCCTGCGGGCCCTGGACAGCTGAAGGCCGGAGAGGAGGGGGCTGCAGGTCTGGGGCCGTGCCCGGGCAGCGGCGCGCTCACTAGCCTGGTGGGGCAACCTCCCGCCGTCCGGCCCCGATGCAAGGCCCCCCGATCTGGCAGCGCCTGCTGGCCGCCCTCGCCTACCTGCTGCCCTGGAGCGACGCCCTGCCCTTCGGCCAGAGCCTGTTCGGCCTGTTTCCGGTGCTGCAATGGCTGAGCCTGCCCGCCTTTCCCGTGCTGTTGCTGCAGCAGGCGGTGCCCTTCGGCGGCTTCGTGTTGTTCCTGGTGCTGTTCCTGGCGGTGGTGCGCAACACCAAGGTGCCCTACCTGATCCGCTTCAACGTGCTGCAGGCCATCCTGGTGGACATCCTGCTGATCCTGATATCGCTGGCGTTCAGCGTGTTGCTGGCCCCGCTGGGCCTCGGCTTCGCCCTGCGCACCCTCAGCAACACGGTGTTCCTGGGGGCTCTGCTGCTGGTGGGCTTCGGCGTGGTGCAGAGCCTGCGGGGCCAGGAGGCCGAGGTGCCCAGCCTCTCCCAGGCCGTGCGCATGCAGCTCTACTGAAACCCTGCTGCGATAGGTTGGCTGATCCGTCGCTGGTGGGCTGAGCAGCCCATTGGCCAACGCCCCACTTCCCGCCGCACCGCGGCTTTTTTCAGACAGGCGACCATGACGCAGCAGCCCTATTACGAAACCATGTACATCCTTCGTCCGGACATCCCGGAAGAAGAGGTGGAAACCCACGTGGCCAAGTACCGCGACATCGTGCTGGAGGCCGGTGGAGAGGTGCTCGACTGTCAGATGCGGGGCAAGCGTCGCCTGGCCTACACGATCGCCAAGCACCGGGAGGGCATCTACGTGCAACTCAGCCACAACGGCGATGGCCAGCAGGTGGCTCCCCTCGAGCGCGCCATGCGCCTCTCCGAGGACGTGATCCGCTACCTCACCGTCAAGCAGGACGGTCCGCTGCCCGCCCCCCGGGCCATTCCCACCGGCATGGCCGAACCCGCCGCTGCCGAACCGGCCACTGTCTGAGCCCCCTCTGCCCTCGGGTCCGATCTGATCTGAGCCACCCCTGAACAGACGCTGGGCTGGCGGCGAGCGTATGGTTGCTGCCACGCATCGGGGACGATCAACGATGGGCGGTCAGACGACCGAAACCCAGGAACCCTCACCTCCGCCCGATGCGGGAGATGAGGGTGTTTTTTCTGCCCATCAGCAGCGCTGGCGGCAGCAGTCCCTGGAGCAGCAACTCGCCGCCACCCGCGAGGAGCTGGCCGCGATGAAACAGCTGATGGACGAGCTGCCGGGGATCTTTGAGCGTCGCTTCGCCCTGCGGATGGAGCCCCTGCTGGCCCACCGCGAGCGCCTGCTCAGCGAAACCCTGCAGCTGCGCCACGACCTCGTGCAACTGCAGGGTCAGTCAGCACCCCTGAACCTGCCCATGCTGCCTGCTGTGCCCCAACGGCAGCCCCGCCTGAGCAGGGCCCTGCGGCACGCCTTCGGCCTGCGCCGTTCGGCCTAGGCCTGCCGTTGGCGGTTGGCCCACAGCCGGGTGGGCAGGCCCCACACGTAGATGAAGCCCTCGGCGGCGCGGTGGTCGAACTGGTCGCCGGCGTCGTAGGTAGCCATGGTGGGCACGTAGAGGCTGTCGCTGGCGCTGCTGCGGCCCACCACCGTGGCGTTGCCCTTGTGCAGCTTCACCTTCACACTGCCGTTCACCGCGGTCTGGGTGCGCTCGATGAAGCCGTCGAGGGCATCCTTGAGCGGGCCGAACCACAGCCCCTGGTACACCAGGTCGGCCCACTGCTGCTCCAGCTGACGCTTGCTGCGCAGCACGTCGGCCGCCAGGGTGAGGCTCTCCAGCTCCTGGTGGGCCCTGATCAGCAGCAGCAGACCGGGGGTTTCGTAGATCTCGCGGCTCTTGATGCCCACCACCCGGTTCTCGATCATGTCGAGGCGGCCGAAACCGTGGCTGCCGGCCAGGGCGTTGGCGCGGCGGATCAGGCTCACCGGATCGAGGCGTGCGCCATCGATGCTCACGGGATTGCCCTGCTCGAAGCCGATCTCCACCACCTGGGCCTGATCGGGAGCGGCGTCCACGCTCACGGTGAGGGCGTAGATCTCCTCGGGCGGCTCCACGTTGGGATCCTCCAGTGGACCGGCCTCGATCGAGCGGCCCAGCAGGTTGAGGTCGATCGAATAGGGCGATGTCCTGCTCACGGGCGAGGGAATGCCGCAGCGCTCGCCGTAGGCGATGGTTTCCTCGCGGCTCATGCCCCACTCCCGCGCCGGGGTGAGCACCTTCAGATCGGGGGCGAGGGCGCCGATGGCCACATCGAAGCGCACCTGGTCGTTGCCCTTGCCGGTGCAGCCGTGGGCCACCGCATCGGCGCCCACCTCGCGGGCGATCTCCACCAGCCGGCGGGCGATCAGGGGCCTGGCCAGGGCTGTGGAGAGGGGATAGCGGCCCTCGTAGAGGGCGTTAGCCCGGATCGCCGGGAAGGCGAACTCGGTGATGAAGGGCTCGATCAGGTCGCCCACGATCGACTGGCTTGCTCCCGAATCCAGCGCCTTCTGGCGAATCGGCTCCAGCTCATCGCCCTGGCCCAGGTCGGCGGCGAAGGTGATCACCTCCTCCACGCCCCACTCCTGCATCAAGTAGGGGATGCAGACGCTGGTGTCCACCCCACCGGAATAGGCGAGAACAGCCCTCTTGGCCCGACCCATCAAGGCACTCCCCGTGCTCAGTCGCCTGATTCTCCCCTGTCGGGGTGGAGGGGCGTGGCGGCGAACAGCCAGCGCGCGGCCAGCGCCAGACCCGTCAGCAGCGGCAGCCCCAGCACGAGCAGTCCCACCCAGGCACCCTCAGGTGTGAGCGGCTCGGGCAGGCGCCTGCCCGCGGTCACCAGGGCGGCGCTGAGGGCCAGGGCCAGGGCCCAGGCCGGCAACACATCCCGCAGCCACCCCCAGGCGGGAGGCCTCGACCCGTTGAAGCTAGATTGGTGGATTGGCAAGGTTGATCACAGCCACGCTGATCACGACACCTCTGCAGCCTGACGGACGCCGCTACGCATGAGCAATCTCTCCACCACCAGCCTCGCGCGGCTGGATGGGGTGAATCCTTCCCTCACCCGCTACGACCGCCAGGAGCCCGCACCGGTGCTGCCCCTGCGCGATGAGCCCGACCTGCTCAGCTGGCTGGAGACCAGCGGCCGCCTGGTGGCCGACGAGGAAAACGCCGCCACCGACGTGAGCACCGTGGAGGAGGAGGAGCTCTCTGCGCTGATGGGCGAGAAGGAGGAATACACCCAGGCCGACGAGCCCCAGGAGGAGAACTGGGAGGACTGAGCGGCGAGGACTGAGTCGCGACGGGGCCCTTCCCCCGCATCGGGGAGACTGGGGGCGCTTCGGACCTCGCCCCCCAGACCCTGCTGGTGACCTCCCCCTCCCTTTCCCCCCGCCTGGCGGCGGCGCTGCTCAGCGGGCTGTTGCTGGCCGCCTGCCTGTTCAGCGATCTGTCCGTGGCCAATTCGATGCTCACGCTGCCGCTGCTGGTGGCGGGGCTGGTGAGCTGGGCCGTGACCGCCTGGGGAGTGCCCCGCCTGCGCCAGCTCAAGCTGGGCCAGGTGATCCGCGAAGAGGGCCCCCAGGCCCACCACAGCAAGGCTGGCACCCCCACGATGGGCGGCCTGCTGGTGGTGCCGGTGGGGGTGATCGTGGGCGGCCTGATCAGCCCGGCCGACCCGCGCCTGCTGGCGGTGGCCGCCGTGACCCTGGCCTACATGGCCGTGGGGGCGGTGGACGACTGGCGCAGCCTCACCCGCCGCACCAACACCGGCCTCACCCCCCGCGGCAAGCTGCTGCTCCAGGGCGGTGCGGCCCTGCTGTTCCTGATCTGGGCCGCCCTGGGCCAGTGGCTGGGCGGCGGAGCCAATCCCGGCGATGTGGCCCTGCCCCTGGGCTGGATCCTGCCCCTCGGCCTGCTGATCTGGCCTCTGGGGCTGTTCGTTTTCATGGCCGAGAGCAACGCCACCAACCTCACCGATGGCCTCGATGGCCTGGCGGCCGGCTGCGGCGCCGTGGTGTTCACCGGCATGGGCCTGCAGCTGATGCTGCGCGGCAACGGCGGCGACCCGGCCATGGCGGCCTTCTGCGCCGCCATGGCCGGCTGCTGGCTGGGATTCCTCGCCCACAACCGCCATCCAGCTCGCCTGTTCATGGGCGACACGGGCTCCCTGGCGATGGGGGCCGGCCTCAGTGCGGTGGCCCTGCTCTCCAACAGCCTCTGGCCCCTGCTGTTGATGGGCGGGGTGTTCCTGGCCGAGTCGCTGTCGGTGATCCTGCAGGTGTGGGTGTTCAAGGCCACCAAGAACCCGGCCACCGGCCAGGGCCGCCGCCTGTTCCGCATGGCGCCCCTGCACCACCACTTCGAGCTCGGCGGCCTGCCGGAACAGCATGTGGTGCTGCGCTTCTGGGGCGCGAGCCTAGTGCTGGTGCTGCTTGGCCTGGTGCTGCTGCCCTGAGGCCTGCGAACCTCGGATCACCCCCGTCCCGCAACCGGAGTCCCATCGATGGCCTACTTCACCTGGAGGGAAACCGGTCTCACCGCCGACTGCGCCAGCCTGGAGGCCATGGCCGCCCGCTTCGAGGAGGCGGCCTCCCTGATGCGGCGGATGGCGGATGAGGGCTTCCGCTTGGAACGCGCCAGCGAGGGCCAGCGGATCACCCACCCCGATCCGGCCGTGTTCGAGGCCTACGGCTTCGTGAGCGAGGAGCCCCCCGAGCGCCAGCTCACCCTGCTGCAGGACCGTGAGGCCAGCCGCTGAAGCAGGTCCAGCCCCCGGTCCCCCGATCAGCGGCTGCGCAGGTAGCCCACCAGCCACACCAGCACGAAGGCCAGGGAGGAGAGGCCCAGGTAGATCAGCACGCCGTTCTGGAGGGTGACGATGTCCAGACCGAACGGCAGTCCGGCGGCGGCGTCGCCGGCCGTGCTCAGGGCCAGAGGTCCATCCAGGCCGAGCTGTGCCAGACCAGAGCAGGCCAGACCAGGCCAGGCCAGACCAAATCCCGCCATGCCAAGAGCTGCCATTGTGCCCAGCCGCTGCTGCCGCCCTCTCTAGCAGCCCCACCGGCCTGGGGCAGGATCAGCAGAGCCCGGCGCCACCGCCATGACCTGCCCCTTCCCGCCAACCCTGATGCTGCTGGGCAGCGGCGAGCTGGGCAAGGAGGTGGCCATCGCCGCCCAGCGGCTGGGCTGCCGGGTGATCGCCGTGGATCGCTACCCCGGCGCCCCGGCCATGCAGGTGGCGGATCTGGCTGAGGTTGTGGCGATGGGCGACGCCGGGGCCTTGAAGGCCGTGGTGCGGCGGCACCGGCCGAACCTGGTGATCCCGGAGATCGAGGCCCTGGCGGTGGATGCCCTGGCCGAACTGGAAGCCGAGGGCATCACCGTGATCCCCACCGCCCGGGCCACGGCGGTGACCATGAACCGCGACCGCGTCCGCGATCTGGCCGCCGGGGAGCTGGGCCTGCGCACCGCCCGCTTCGCCTACGCCGGGAGCGCCGCGGAGCTGGCAACCGCCGCCGCGCCCCTGGGCTGGCCCGTGGTGGTGAAGCCGGTGATGAGCTCCTCCGGCAAGGGCCAGAGCGTGGTGCAGGGCCCCGAGGGCATCGCCGCCGCCTGGGAGCGGGCGCTGGCCGGGGCGCGGGGAGAGGGCGCCCGGGTGATCGTGGAGGAGTTCCTGCCGTTTCAGCTGGAGATCACCCTGCTCACCGTGAAGCAGTGGCAGGGGCCCACCCTGTTCTGTCCGCCGATCGGTCACCTGCAGGAGCGGGGCGACTACCAGTGCAGCTGGCAGCCCGCGGCGATCAGCTCCACCCAGCTGGCCGCCGCCCAGGCCATGGCCCAAGCCGTCACCGACAACCTGGGCGGTGCCGGCCTGTTCGGCGTGGAGTTCTTCCTCTGCGGCCCTGCCGGCCAGGAGCAAGTGGTGTTCTCCGAGCTCTCACCCAGGCCCCACGACACCGGCCTTGTGACCCTGGCCGGCCAGAACCTGAGCGAATTCGAGCTGCACCTGCGGGCGGTGCTGGGGCTGCCGATCCCGGAGATCCGCAGCCTCGGCCACGCCGCAAGCCGGGTGATCCTGGCGGAGAGGGCCGGAGCTCCGGTGCGCTACAGCGGCGTGGCCGAGGCGCTGCTGGAGCCGGACACCCAGGTGTTGCTGTTCGGCAAACCGGAAGCCCTGCCCCAGCGCCGCATGGGCGTGGCCCTGGGCCGCGGCGGCAGCGAGGCGGAGGCCCGCGCCCGGGCCGACCGGGCTGCTGGCCAGGTGCGGGTACTGGCTGACTGACCCCTGGTGCGGCCTGGCCAGCACCCTTATGGTGCCGCCAGCAGGACGCGCCATGAGCCAGGCCCAAGAGGAGCCCCGTTTTCCCCTACGTCGCAGCGGTCGCCCGGCCCGCAACCGGCCGCGGATGGTTGGCGGTGCCACGGCAAGTCGGGAGAGTGACAGCCCGCCAACCGTGGCCGGCAGGGATCCCAGGCGTGGAGCGAAGGCCGCATCAACTCCGCGCCGGCGACCTGCTCATCTGCTCACCTTTGTGCTGGGGCTGGGCGTGGGCTACGGCCTCTCCGGGTCCATGCCCACCCTGCTGAATGGGGCGATGGCCGCCCTGCGCCAGGGCCCGGGGCTGATCGCCGAGCTGGCTTCACCGCTGGCGGGAATCGGCAGCAAACCGATTCTGGTGATGGGCGTGGATGAGGTGGGCGACAACACCGATGTGCTCTTCACCGTGGCGGTGAAAAACGGTGCCACCACGGTGCTCCAGGTGCCCCGCGACACCTTCATTGAGTCGGAGCGCTTCGGGGTGCTCAAGGCCAATGCCCTCTACGCCTTCGGGGGCATGGAGGCCACCAAACGGGAACTGGGTGATCTGCTCCAGACCCCGATCGAACGGCACCTGAAGGTGAACCTGCGGGCCGTGGAGCGGGTGGCCGAGGCCCTCGGCGGCATTGAGGTGGATGTGCCCAAGCGCATGTACTACGTGGATTCCCGCCAGGATCTCTACATCGATCTCTATCCCGGCCGCCAGCTGCTCAAGGGCCAGGAGCTGATCGGCTACCTGCGCTTCCGTAACGACGAAATGGGGGACATCGGCCGGATGGAACGCCAGCGAGAGGTGTTCCAGAAGGTGTTCAGCAAGCTCATCCAGCCCTCCACCCTCTCCCGCCTGCCGGAGTTGCTGCAGATTGCCGGCGAGGACATCGACACCGATCTCACGCCGGTGGAATTCGGCCAGCTGCTGGCGGCGATGACCCGCACCGATCTCAGCACCAGCCAGCTGCCCGGCCGGCTGTTCTGGCATGAGGACCTCAGCTACTGGATGCCCGACAGCAACAGCCACTACCCCAATGAGCCGGTGGCTGAGGGCGCCGACGAGAACGGCGACCAGAGCCGGGCCTACTGAACGGCCTGCTGGGCAGCGGAGGGTCTGGGCCCGATGGGGCGACGCAGAAAGCGGTGGTGATCGAGACCATCCAGCAGGCCCCAGGCCTGGGGCCTGCTCGAGAAGAACACCCGCCGGTGATGGCGCAGGCCTTCAAGCACAGGGTCGTGATCCTGGGGAACGACCCCGAGGGAGAGTCCCCGCAGGAGCTCGCCATCCCCCTGCTGGCTGGCTTCCACCAGAATCGCCTCGATCGGCAGCTGCCAGCGCAGGGCCATGTAGCGCAGCGCCTCGGTCTTGGACGCCGTGAGCGGCAGCACGTCCAGGTAGTGGTGTTGAAAGAGGTGGGGGCGGGCCATCAGGCGATGGCTGCGCAGGGTCTGCCGCACCACGGGCAGGATGCCCTGATCGGGCTCGGTGAGCACGTAGCTCACCTTGAACGGACCCTGATCGCCCTCTGGCTGGAGCTGGAGCCGCGGCTCCAGCTCGGCCATCGCCGCCTGCACCGCGGCCCGGTCCCAGTGGCTGCCGATCTGGCCCTGCCAATGCCGGTCGGTCAGGTTCCCCTCGGCCGCGCTCGTGTGGATCTGCGTGCCGGCCTGGGTGATCCACAGACAGGGATCGGGAAGATGCAGCTCGCCATAGCGGTAGCGGGCGGCCTTGAAGCTTCGGCCGGTGACCACACCGATCGCCAGATCGGGATCGGCACCGAGCCGGCGACGCAGCTCGGCAAGACTGGGGGGATCGGGGGCCGCCAGGCTGGCATCGAGATCGAGCACAAGCAAGCGCTCGGGGGCCGGCACCCGCGCGCTGGGGGTGGGAAAGCCGAGGGGATCCCCGCCATTGCGGAACCAGAGGGCCGGGCGCTGGCGAGCGGCCTCAACACAGCCCTGCCGGGCCGCCCCCAGATAGTGGGACACATGGGCGTCCCAGCTGTAGTGACGGCTCACCGCCTCGATGCCGTTGTCGCGCCAGCGGCGCCACTGGGCTGGCTGGGCCAGAGCCTCCTCGATGGCCGTCTGGAGGGCATCCAGATCGGATACGTCCACCAGGGCCCCGTTGTGGCATCGGGCCAGGATGTCCCGCGGCCCGCCGTCGTCGGTGGCCACCACCGGCAGCCCGCAGGCGGCTGCCTCCAGCAGGGTGAGCCCGAACGGTTCGGTGAGGGCAGGATTGACGAACAGCCCCCCCAGCCTGGAGGCCCAGCGGTAGATCTCAGGGATCTGCTGGCGCCGGTGCTGCTTGGGATAGGCGATGTTGCCGTAGAGATCAAAGCGGTCGACAAGTTCAAACACCTGCTGGAACACGTCCCGCTGGGCCTTGTCGAGCTGGCGCGGATCCTCCCGGCAACCGAGCACCAGCACGAGGTTGTGGTTCTGGCGCAGGTTCTCGGAACGGCCGAACACCTCCACCAGGGCGGGGATGTTCTTGCGCTGATCGGCGCGGCAGATGGCCAGCACCGGCGGCTTGGTGGGGTCACGCAGGAACGGCGCCATCAGCTGGGCGATCGCCCCTTCCTCCGCACCGGCCTGGGGCGGGTGGAACTGGCGGCTGTCCACGCCGGGGGGAATCACCTGGGCGAGGTCAGGCCGGAAGCGGCCGTATCGGCTGTACTGGCGGTCACGCTCCTGGGCCGTGCTGGTCACCACCAGATGGGCATGGGCCAGGGCCAGCTCCTCGGCATCGATGCGCTGGGCCATGGCGTACTGCTGCTCGATCTGCCCGACCTCCAGGCCTGCGGCCATCAGCCGCCGGCGCTTTTCCCTGCCCAGGGAATGGCCCGTGAACACCAGGGGGATGCCCAGCCGGCGGCGCAGGAGGGTGCCCACATAGCCGGCGTCGGCGTAGTGGGCATGGATCCAGTCGGGCAGCCGGGATTGGGCCAGCAGCCGTTCGCAGAGCGCGTCAGCCAGCTCCTCGAGATGGGGCCAGAGCAGCTCCTTGCGCAGGTAGCGGGGCGGACCGAAGGGAATGCGCTCGATCGAGGCGCCGGAGGTGATCGGCTCGCTCGCGCGGGCGTAGTCGGGGGCGACCCGGCGGTCACGGATCAGACGGGTGACCACCTCCACCCGATCCACCTCAGGACGGGCAGCCAGGGCCCGGGCCAGTTCGAGCACGTAGGTGGTCTGGCCGCCGGTGTCCGCATCGCGGCCCAGTTCGAGGTCACGGGATCGCAACAGCCCGTGCAGGTGTAGGTGGAGAACGTAGAGACCAGCTTTGGCGGGCACGGATCGCTCCTGAAACGTCAACAGCGCAGGCGGTTGTGTTCAGACTTAGCGGCAAATGCTGATCTCAGCAGCGAGTCCAGCCTCGGGATGTCCGAACCTGTGCCCGCTCCTCACGGCCAGAGCGCCTGTTGTCAAGAGGTTTTCCAGCAAACCTGCCGGGATCAGACCACAGCCTCTCTGTTCACGAATACCCACATTCAGGGCACGAGCACCAGGGGAATCCGGTCGTTCCCCCACCCTGATGCGGGCAGCAGCGGCTTGGCCTGCGGGCCGGGTGCCACCTGCGGGCCAGCTGCGAAGGCAGCATCGGTCCACACCAGCAGCAGGGCCCGCAGGGGACCACCATCGCCTTCGGCGGGAGCCCTCAGATTGAAGTGGTCACCCCCATCCGCCAGCACCAGCTGATGGCCCAGTCCCAGAGCCCGGCGCCCAGGCACCAGGGCCTCGGGATCCGGGCTCACCACCCAGTCCTTGCTGCCGGTCACCAGCAGGGCCCGGGCGCGCATGTTCTGGGCTGAGCCGTAATCGAACAGCAGGCTCAGGGGCGGACTCACCGCCACCACCGCCCGCACCCGGCCATCGGCCAGTCCGGCGCGATCGGCGGCCGTGAGGAAGCTGCACTGCAGCACCCAGCTCAGATTGCGATCTGGATCGCTGAGATTGCGGCAGCGCTTCTGCAACAGGTTGGAGCTGGGCTGAACGCCGGCCACCTGCAGTGCCGTGGTGGCCCCCCAGGAATGTCCGATCATCACCACCTCGGAAACGCCCAGGCCATCGATCGTGGCCGATACATCAAGGGGGCGGAGGCGCAGCTCATCGGGACTGGGGGGCGGCACCTTGCCGGAGAGCATCGCCTCCTGCTGGCTGCTGTCGCTGCCGGGATGGCGTGGCAGCACCACCCGGTAGCCATGGCTGGCCAGGTGGCGCGCCCAGCCTTCAAAACTCTCCGGACTGTCCCAGAGCCCGTGGGAAATCAGCACCACCCGCCCCCGGCCGTCGCGTTCGGGTTCGATCACCACCACATCCAGCGGGGCGCCTCGGTGGCTTGCCGGCACCTGGATCTCACTGCGGCGCACGGGCAGAGGACCCGGGCGCAGGGCCGCTGGAGCGATGGCGGCCGCCGGCACTGTGGCGATCACGGCTTCGGCCTGCCGTCGCTGGGCCACCATCCGCTGCAAAGCACCGACGGCATGGGGCAGGTCCACCGTGACCGAGTCCCCGGGCAGGGCCCGCAGGAAGGCGAGCAGGGTGAGATCGCCGGAAGCACTGGCCCGCTCCAGCGCCAGGGTGAGATCGCTGCCGCTGAGATCCTTGGGCATCCCATCCATCCGGCCCAGGGTGGTGGCCGCCAGAAGCACCTGCTCCAGCAGCGGTGTGCCCACCACCTGGCCGAGCACGTTTTTGGTCTGCACCGGCAGGGACGTGTTGAGCACCCGCTCCAGTTGCCGGCCCAGGGCGCCATTGCTGGCCCGGTTGAGTTCGGCCAGATCGCTGTCACCCCGCCAGAGCGCCTCGGGATCCTCCAGTTCCCGCAGGCTCACCGTGAAACTCACCTCCAGCAGGGGAAGCTGCAGTTCAACCCGGTCGATCGCACGGGCAGGGGAGGAGCCCAGCAGCAGGGGAAGGGCAAGGAGACCGGAACACAGGCGGCGCAACATGTGGAGAGCTGGGGCCGGATCGAATCAGAATGGCGCATCACCAGGATTTCGGCACGGTTGCAGACGATCGGCCAAGGGAAGCCCGATCAACCGCGGTTTCACGCGCAGTTTTTGACCTGAGGCGCGAGTTGAGCGCAGGCCCTGCTCGGTGACTAACTCACGCTGTAACCCCGGCCCTCCATACAGGCTGTGACGGCGCGGTTGAACATCTGGCGGCGATAGTTGAGCAGTTGCTGTTGTTCCGCCTCTCGTATCTGCTGCTGCCGGGCCCAGTCATTCGAAACCTGCTGCTGGGCTCGGCGCTGATCGCCCACGCGGGCCGTGCCCAGGATGGCTCCCCCGGCAGCTCCCGCCAGAGCACCCCGGCCGGTGTTGCCGGCGATCGCGCCAGCCGCCGTACCCACCACAGCCCCTCTAGCAGTGCTGCGGACGACTCCCGGTCCCTGCACTGGCACCTCGGCCGGCTGGGGGCCCGCAGCCGGGCTGCCCTGGACTGGAGCCGTGGGATCGAATCCGGTCTGCTCGATGGCCCACAGCCGGCACTCCAGGTTGTCGCGGCGCTGCTGATCCGCACTCTGGCCACCTGAGGGATAGATGAACAGATCCTGAGCAGCAGCGGCCTGGCCGGCCCCCATCCCAGCGCTGAGCACAACAGCAGCGAAGGTTGTGGTCCAACCCCCCCGGGCGGGGCAGCCACGATCCCCATCCTTCAGAGAGCCAGGCTTGATGGAGAGCTTGGGCATCAGAGGGGAGATCAACTCCGGCCCAGGGTATGGGTGAACCGGGGCGCTGTCTCCCATCGAGGGGTTGCCGGCAAACCAGCAGGGGGCTCGGCAGCTGGCCTCAGCAGCTGCCGAACAGAGCCAACTCCAGATCCTGAAAACAACGCAGGGTTTCCTCACTGTCCAGACCGCTCACGGCAATGGCCACTGTCTGGCGGGGAGGATTGCAGTTCACGGTCAGCGACACGGGCAGGGTGCTGTGATCAACGTGGTAGTTGGCATGACGACCGCCATCGCCGTAGTTGGTTTCGGGATGGCGATTGAATCCCTGATCCCGGCTCAGTTCGGTGATCCCGATCAGGGAGCTCACCAGATCCGCTGTGGTGTGAATCGCCGCGGTGTACACCACCGGAGCCGGCTCGGGCTCGCTCACCGGCTCCAGCACCAGGCTGCTGGCGAAGGCCCGCACCAGCGTTCCCAGGCCCGGGCGCGCCTCTGACTGCTCAGGACTGGCGGGGTGCTCGGGGCTGGCGGGGTGTGATGAGGCGGCAGGCATGGACAGCATGGAAGCGCCGGAAATCTCGCGTTGATGGGCGAGATTAAGGCGATTTCACCATGGCTGGTGTGTCGGTTGAAACCCTCCCACCATCCTTGGTGTCAACGCCGCCCTTGCCGGCTCAGGCTGCTGAGGCCAGGGGCGGGTGCTGGGCCAGCACCTGGCCGAGATAACGCCCCGTGTGGCTGCTGGGATGGGCCGCCACCTCCTCCGGCGTGCCGCACACCACGATCTGGCCGCCCCTGTCACCGCCTTCAGGGCCGAGATCCACGATCCAGTCCGAGCAGCGGATCACATCGAGATTGTGCTCGATCACCAGGATGGAGTTTCCCTTGTCCACCAGCCGCTGCATCACATCCATCAGCTTGTGCACATCAAAGAAGCTGAGGCCGGTGGTGGGCTCGTCAATCAGATAGAGGGTCTTGCCAGTGGCGCGGCGAGAGAGCTCGGTGGCCAGTTTCACGCGCTGGGCCTCCCCGCCGGAGAGGGTGGGCGCCGGCTGGCCCAGCTTCACGTAGCCCAGGCCCACATCCACCAGGGTGCGCAGGCGATCGGCCGCCTGGGGAATGGCGGAGAACACCTCAGCGGCCTGCTCCACCGTCATCTCCAGCACATCAGCGATGGTGTGGCCCCTGTACTTCACCTGCAGGGTCTCTCGGTTGTAGCGGGCGCCTTTGCACACGTCACACTGCACATACACATCGGGCAGGAAGTTCATCTCGATCACGTTCACGCCCTGGCCGCCGCAGGCCTCACAACGGCCCCCCTTGACGTTGAAGCTGAACTGGCCCACCTGGTAGCCGCGGGCCTTGGCCTCAACCGTGGCGGCGAACACCTGGCGGATCGGGTCGAAGGCGCCGGTGTACGTCGCGGGGTTGGAGCGGGGCGTGCGGCCGATCGGGGATTGGTCGATCACGATCACCTTGTCGATCGCCTTGATCCCGCGCAGCTCCTCCAGCCCAGCGGGGAAGGGCACCTTCAGGCCCAGCTGGTGCTCCAGGGCGGGGTGGAGCAGCTCATTCACCAGGGTGCTCTTGCCGCTGCCGCTCACGCCGGTCACGCACACCAGCCGGCCCAGCGGAATCTCGACGTTGAAACCGGAGAGGTTGTTGCGCTGGCAGTTCACCAGGGTGAGCTTGCGCGAACCGCTGCTGCGCCGCTCGGCCGGGGTGGGGATGGTGCGGCGGCCGCTGAGATAGGCACCGGTGAGGGAGTCTTCCGCCGAGAGCAGCGCCTCGAGATCGCCTTCGGCGACGATGTGGCCTCCGTGCACGCCGGCTCCGGGGCCGATGTCCACGATGTGGTCGGCGGCGCGAATCGTGTCTTCGTCGTGCTCCACCACGATCAGGGTGTTGCCCAGGTCGCGCAGTTTGATCAGGGTGTTGAGCAGGCGGTCGTTGTCGCGCTGGTGCAGACCGATGCTGGGTTCGTCCAGCACGTAGAGCACGCCCGTGAGGCCTGCGCCGATCTGGGTGGCCAGACGAATGCGCTGGGCCTCCCCACCGCTCAGCGTCATCGCCGGACGATCCAGGCTGAGGTAATCGAGCCCCACATCCAGGAGGAAGCGCAGGCGCATGCGGATCTCCCGCAGCACCAGCTCACCGATCTGGATCTGGCGGGCACTGAGCAGGGGTTCGGCCCCCTCGCTGTCGCCCACCCCCATCAGCTGCTCGATCCGCCGCAGGCTCTCGCCCACGCTGCTGCTGGTGAGCTCGTGGATCCGGTAGGGCCCCACCCGCACCGCAAGCGCTTCGGGCTTGAGCCGCAGCCCCTGGCAGCTGGCGCAGGGCACCAGCTCCAGATACTTCTCCAGCTTCTGGCGCACCGATTCACCACTGGCGTCCCGCAGCTGGCGCTCCAGGATCGGCAGGATCCCCTCAAACGGCCGCACGTAGGTCTGGGATTTGCGGTAGCGGCTGTCGGCCTGGATGGCGATCGGTTCGCGCGAGCCGTTGAGCAGCACGTCCTGCTGCTCGGCCGTGAGCTGATTCCAGGGGGTCTTGATCTCGAAGCCGAAGGCCTCGCCCACTGAATAGAGCAGGGAGAAGTAATAGGAGTTGTCCTTCTCCGCCCAGGGAGCCACCGCCGCATACACCGGCAGGCTGGGATCGGGGATCACCCGCTCCTCGGTGAACCTGCGCAGGTGGCCGATGCCGTGGCAGTCGGCGCAGGCGCCATAGGGGCTGTTGAAGGAGAACAACCGCGGCGAGAGCTCCTCCATCACGGCGCCATGCACCGGGCAGGCGAAGTTCTCGGAATACAGACGCTCCTGTTCCACGCCGTCGGGCAGGTCCTCGTCGGCCTTGGGCACCACTTCCACCAGAGCCAGGCCGTCACCGCGCTTGAGGGCCGTGCGCAGCGAATCGGTGAGCCGCTCCTGGATGCCCTCGCGGGCCACCAGCCGGTCCACCACCACCTCAATGTGGTGGCTGTGGTTCTTGTCGAGCTCGATGTTGTCGGCCAGCTCGCGCACCTCGCCGTTCACCCGCACCCGGGCGAAGCCCTCGGCCACCAGGCCGCTGAGCATCTTCACGTGGGTGCCCTTCTTGCCGCGCACCACCGGCGCCAGCAGCTGGTAGCGGGTGCCCTGCGGCAGCTGCAGGATCTGGTCCACCATCTCATCGATGGACTGGGGCCGGATCGAGCGGTCGCAGTCCGGGCAGTGGGGTTCACCGGCGCGGCCGAACAGCAGACGCAGGTAGTCCTGGATCTCGGTGACCGTGCCGACCGTGGAGCGGGGGTTGTGGCTGGTGGATTTCTGGTCGATCGAAATCGCCGGAGACAGCCCCTCGATCGCATCCACGTCGGGCTTGTCCACCTGGCCGAGAAATTGGCGGGCGTAGGCCGAGAGACTCTCGACGTAGCGGCGCTGGCCCTCGGCAAAGATCGTGTCGAAGGCCAGCGAGCTCTTGCCACTGCCGCTCACGCCGGTGAACACCACCATCCGGTTGCGCGGGATGGTGACGTCGATGTTCTTGAGGTTGTGCTGGCGGGCGCCCCGCACCCGGATCACGTCCTCCAGCGAGCCGCCGCTCAGCTGCCGGCTGCCATCGCCCAGCTGGGCCTGGCGCTGGGCCGCCTTCTCATGCAGGGTGAGCGCTGGCGTGGCCTTGCTGCTCTTGGCGCGGGGCATCCGGCCGGCTCAGGAACGGCTGATTCTATGGGCGGCCCAGCCTGCACAGCCGGCCACCACTGCAGCAGAGCAGAAACTCGAACCCATTCAGACCAGGCGCTTGCCCAAGCCCCAGTAGCCCGTGATGTAAACACAGCACAGCAGGAGATTGCGGGCCAGATTGCGCACCAGTGCGAACCGTGCCTGAGTGCCTCGCTGACTCACGCCCAGGTTGGCCTGCTGCCGCTGGATCCGGATCCGCTCAAGCATTGCCTGGCGTTGCTGCTCTCGATCACGAATGATCTGCCGGGATGAAGACAGGCCTGCCACAACGAACTGCTTCCAGGTCTCATCCACCATGGCCTGCGGGGCCTGACGCAGAGCCTGCTCCGCTGTGGTGAGTTTGTCGCTCAGCTGCCGACTTTCGAACATTCGCTGCTGATCAATCAGGTTAAGACTGCCGATGAACAAAGGCAACTGCCAGATGGCAAGAAGAAGCAGGCTGCCAATCCCGATTCGAATCAGGCGACGCGCTGACTCTCTCTGGCGGAGCAGACGCTTGGCAGCAACGGGATCACGCCTTGAATCAACACCGGATTCAAGAAAACAGGCTGTACGCAGCAAAGTGACACCCAGAAGGGGCAACACACCTGCATCGAGAATGCGATTGGAAATCTGATGACCCCAGATCGACGAACGGATATTGACCGGAAATAACGAGGCTGCTAACTCTATAAGAAAAGCAAGAATGATGGAACGACCACACACACGAGCCATGAAGGGCACATGGGGATCAACGACCTGGCTCTGCATCGTGGAATGGGCAGAAGACAACAGCTTGGAGCCCAATTGGGTAATCGCTGGAAGAGGAATTCACCTCTTACTTCGTGACAAATGGATCCTATGGGTGATTTCGAGATCAATCGATCTAATACAGAGATCTGCAGCACCAAGACAGCGAATCTTCCTCACGCTCGCTGCAATGGCCAGACGCGCTGGAGATTGGCGGGTGCTCAGCTGTGCTGTTCCAGCAGGCTGGCGGCGTAGCTGCGGGCCTCATGGTGGTCCCCTCCGGCCAACTGGGCCAGTTCGCTCTGGCGGGCCTGAGTGTCCCGCAGCTGGGACACTCGCGTGTGGGTGAGGCCCTCCACCACCTCCTTGCTCACCAGGAAATGGTGATCGGCGGCGGCGGCCACCAGGGGCTGGTGGGTCACGCAGAACACCTGGCGCTGCTCGGCCAGCCGGCGCAGCAGGGCGGCCATGGCACCGCTGACGCGGCCACTCACGCCGCTGTCGATCTCATCGAACAGCAGGGTCACATGCTGATCCGCCGCAGCCAGACAGGTTTTCAGGGCCAGCAGAAAGCGGCTCATCTCACCGCCCGAGGCCACCTCTGCGAGGGGGGCGAGGGGCTGGCCGGGGTTGGCTGAAAACAGGAACTGCACCGCGTCGGCCCCCTCTTCCCCAGGGCTGGCGGGTTCAATCGCCACGGCAAAGCGCACGTTGGCCAGGCCCATCGGCCGCAGGGCCGCCATCAGCTGCAACTCCAGCTGACCGGCCGCAGCCCGGCGGGCCTCGCTCAGGGCTGTATTGACCTGATCGCGCTGACCACGGGCAGCGCTCTCCGCCAGCTCCAACGCCTCCAGGCTGGCTCTGCCCCCACCGGGCGCCAGCTGCAGGCGCAACTGGTCGCGCCAGGCGATCAGCTCGGCGAGGTCCTTGCCATGGCGGCGCTCGAGGGCCTTGAGCTGGGCCATCCGCTCCTGCAGCTGGGCCAGGCTGGCCGGATCACTCTCCAGGGCGGCGCCGTAGCGGTCGAGATCGCGGGCGAGATCCTGGAGGAGAACCACACCATCGCTGCAGCGCCCGGTGAGCTCGGCCAGGCCGGGATCGAGCTGCCGCATCTGGGTGAGCTCCGCCTCGCAGGCCGCCAGGTGATCGAGGACCGAGGGGGCCTCCTCGGCCCCCTCCTGCAGCCGAGCCAGCAGCAGCATCACCCCCTCCTGCAGGCGCACGCCATGGGCCAGGCGGTTCTCCTCGGCCTGCAGCCGCTCGCGCTCGGCGGGATCCTCCAGGCCTACGGCCTCCAGGTCGGCCAGCTGCTGCTCCTGCCGCCCCCGCTCCTGCTGCAACGCCTCCCAGCCAGCCCGGGCAGCCGCCAGGTCGGCTGCCGCCAGCTTCCAGGCGCGATGGGCCGCCGCCACGGCAGGCAGCTGCCGCTGGATCGGCTCGCCGGCAAAGCGGTCCAGCCAACGCCGCTGCTGGCCAGGGCGCGCCAGCTGCTGGGTCTGGCCCTGCACGGTGAGATCGAGCAGCAGCGGCCGCAGCTCCTGGATCTGGCCGCGGTTCACGGACACCCCATTGAGCCGGTGGCGGCTGGAGAGGCGGCCCTCACTGAGGCGCCACTCGCGGCTGAGCAGGATCTCGTCCTCCTCCGCCTCCAGCTGCTGCTGGGCCAGCCAGTGGACCAGGGGAGGGGTGAGACTGAAGCTGGCCTCGATCAGGCCGCGGCCACTGCCCTGGCGCAGCAGCCTGGGCCCACCGCCGCCCAGCAGGGCATCGAGGGCATCGAGCAGGATCGACTTGCCGGCACCGGTTTCCCCGGTGAGCACCGTGAATCCGCCGCTGAAATCGAGCTGCAACCGCTCAATCAGGGCAATGTTCTCCAGGCGCAGTCCTGTGAGCACGAACGCCGAGGGCAGGGAACAGGTGTTCGCCCCGACCGTAGCGGCCCTGCCTTTCCTTTAGAAGGGGGGACGCAAAGGAGCCATCCGGCCGGCTGGCATGGACCAGAACATGGACCAGAGCATGGAGAAAGGGCCGACCAGCACCAGCGACTTCCTGGAAGCTGCCGGGCTGCTGGAGTACGACCCGGCCGCCATCACCCGCATCTACGCCGGCCACCCCCAGCGGCTGCTGCGGCGCCTGTGGCAGACCCTGGTGCCGATGGGTCTCTATCTCCTGGGGGTGGGGTTCGACTGGTTGACCCGGCGCCTGAAGAATCCGGACCACGCCCGCGCCCGGGCCAGAGAAGCGGCCGACCTGGTGGCCTCCCTGGGGCCCGCCTTCATCAAGGCCGGCCAGGCCCTCTCCACTCGGCCCGACATCGTGCCGCCCCTGCTGCTGGAGGAGCTGGCCCAGCTGCAGGACCAGTTGCCCGGCTTCGATTCGGCCCTGGCGATGGCCTGCATCGAGGACGACCTGGGCCTGCCGGTGGAAGCGATCTACGCCCAGCTCGATCGGGAACCGATCTCCGCGGCCTCCCTGGGCCAGGTGCACAAGGGGGTGCTCAAGAACGGCGAGAAGGTGGCAGTGAAGGTGCAGCGGCCGGGTCTGCGCGAGCAGATCACGCTCGATCTCTACATCGTGCGCAACATCGCTGCCTGGCTCAACCGCAACGTGGGCCTGATCCGCTCCGATCTGGTGGCCCTGATCGATGAGCTGGGCAAGCGGGTGTTCGAGGAGATGGATTACTGCAACGAGGCCAGTAACGCCGAAGCCTTCGCCCAGCTGCACGCCCACAACCCGCGCATCGCCGTGCCGCGCATCTACCGCGAGGCCACCAGCCGACGGGTGCTGACGATGGAGTGGATCGACGGGGTCAAGCTCACCAATCTGGAGGCGGTGCGGGAGCTGGGCATCGACCCCGATGAGCTGGTGCAGGTGGGGGTGAACTGCTCCCTGCAGCAGCTGCTGGAGCACGGCTTCTTCCACGCCGACCCCCACCCCGGCAACCTGCTGGCCCTGCCCGATGGCCGCCTGGCCTACCTCGATTTCGGCATGATGAGCGAGGTGAGCCGCGAGAGCCGCACCGGCCTGATCCAGGCGGTGGTGCACCTGGTGAACCGCAACTTCGCCAAACTCTCCAAAGATTTCGTGAGCCTGGGCTTTCTGGCCGAGGACGTGAACCTGGAGCCGATCGTGCCGGCCTTTGAAGGGGTGTTCGGCCAGGCCCTGGAGATGGGCGTCAGCCGGATGGACTTCAAGGCCGTCACCGACGACCTCAGTGGCGTGATGTATCGCTTCCCCTTCCGGGTGCCGCCTTACTACGCCCTGATCATCCGCTCGCTGGTGACCCTGGAGGGCATTGCCCTGAGCGTTGATCCCGATTTCAAGATCCTCGGAGCTGCCTACCCCTACTTCGCCCGCCGGCTGATGGAGGATCCCGACCCCAGCCTGCGCAACAGCCTCAAGGAGATGCTGTTCGACGGCGAGGTGTTCCGCTGGCAGCGGCTCGACAACCTGATCGCCAGTGCCGCCCAGGGCAGCCAGCTGGATCTGGATGGCCTGCTCGATCAGGTGCTCGATTTTCTGTTCTCCGCCAACGGCGGCCTGCTGCGCCAGCAACTCGTGGATGCAATGGTTCAGCGCATCGACGGCCTCGCCTGGCAGACCACCCTGCGGCTGGGCAAACGGCTGCCGGAACAGCTGCAGCCCCCTGGGCTGCGCCACCGCCGCCTCGAAACCGGCGCCGACCCTCTGCTGGAACTGGAACCGATCCGGCAGCTGCTGGTGATCCTGCGGGCCCTGCCCGGATTTGAACCCCAGCTGCTGTTGCGCCGTCTGCCCCGACTGCTGGGGGAACCGGAACTGCGCCGGATGGGTGTGAACCTGGCCCGGGGGCTGGCCGAACGGGGTGTGGTACGCCTGCTGCGGGATGTGCTGGTGAGCCCGACCATCTCCTCACCGGCCCGCGCTGCAGAAGCGATGGCATCGGGCTGAATTGCCCCTAGGGTTTGCGCCATGACACGACGCTCGACTCAGCGGCGCCTGCGGACGTCCCTGGCCGCCTTCACCCTTGGTCTCGGTCTCCATCTGGGACTCGGCCTGCCTGCGGCCCAGGCGGCTGAGAGCCTGGTATTCGTGAGTGGCGCGTTCCGGCGCTCCATCCAGGTGGCGGATCTGGAATGGCTGGCGAAAACGGGCCAACCCCGCGGCCTGATGGCGGATGTGCTGCGCTTCAGCAACCAGAACCCCGCGGAAATGGCGGCCCTGCTCAACCAATCGATCACGCTGCCGGTGACCCTGATGAGCCGACTGCTGAACACCCGGATCGGCGAGGCCCTGCTCAGCCGCCTGGCCCAGGTGGTGTTCCCCCTCGGGGCTGCCGACGCGGGCCTGCCCGCGCTGCGCTCCGCCCTGGTGCTGGGCACGGTGAAAGGCGATGGCTCGCTGTCGGCGATCAACTTCCTGCGCGCCTACCCGACCCGGGAGCTGCAGGTGGACATCCCGGCGCTGCTGGCCCTGATCGACAAGGCCAGCTCCGTGAGCGAACTGGTGCGCTTCTTCTCCGAGTCACCCCTCGACGGGCTGCGCAACGACAACAGCGACCAGCCCCCCCAAGCTGAGCCGTAGATTCGGCTCAGCCACGGTCAGCACTCACCTTGCCACTGCTCCAATCCCTGCGGCGCCTGGGCTTGGGGCCTGGCCCTGCCAAAGCCACGATGCAGGACTGGCCGGGCCTGATCGAGGCCTACCGCCCCTGGCTGCCGGTGAGCGAGAGCACGCCGGTGATCAGCCTGCGGGAAGGGGCCACCCCCTTGATTCCCGCCCCGGCGATCGCCGAGCGGATCGGCCGTGGCGTGAAGGTGTACCTGAAATACGACGGCCTCAACCCCACCGGATCCTTCAAGGACCGGGGCATGACGATGGCCATCTCCAAGGCCCGGGAGGCGGGCTCGGAGGCCGTGATCTGCGCCAGCACGGGCAACACCTCGGCAGCGGCGGCCGCCTACGCCCGCCGGGGGGGGATGCGCGCCTTCGTGCTGATTCCCGATGGCTATGTGGCCCAGGGGAAGCTCGCCCAGGCCCTTCTGTACGGCGCCGAAGTGATCGCCATCCAGGGCAACTTCGACCGCGCCCTGACGATTGTGCGTGAAGTGGCGGATCAGTACCCGATCACCCTGGTGAATTCAGTGAACCCCTACCGCTTGCAGGGTCAGAAAACCGCCGCCTTCGAGGTGGTGGATGCCCTCGGCGAGGCCCCCGACTGGCTTTGCATCCCCGTGGGCAACGCCGGCAACATCAGCGCCTACTGGATGGGGTTCAACGAGTACCGCGACGCCGGCCACTGCCGCCGTCTGCCGCGAATGATGGGCTTTCAGGCGGCGGGATCCGCTCCGCTGGTGGTGGGCCACACCGTGGAGCAACCCGACACGATTGCCACGGCGATCCGCATCGGCAACCCGGTGAACCGAGAGAACGCCCTGCGGGTGCGCAGCGAGAGTGGCGGGGAGTTCAAGGCCGTGAGCGACGCCGAGATCATCGAGGCCTACAAGCTGCTGGGCAGCCAGGAGGGCGTGTTCTGTGAACCGGCCAGCGCCGCCTCCGTGGCGGGGCTGCTGCAGTGTGCAGACAGCGTGCCCGCTGGCGCCAGCGTGGTGTGTGTCCTCACCGGCAACGGCCTCAAGGACCCCACCACGGCGATCGAACACAACGAGGCCCGCTTCCACACCGGCCTGGAGGCGGATACGGCCCAGGTGGCGCGCGTGATGGGATTCTGATCGGTTTCAGGGGCTGCCGGTCTCCTACTGCCTCACGCCCGCCAGGGGCGTTTTTTTCTGGCCGCGCGGCCGGGCCGGTGCCTGAACCGTCTGCAGAAAGCGACGGGAAAACGCGGCCAGCCCTGGGGAGTGGGGACCCCAAGGCCACCCCTGCGCGGCCGGGGTGTTTTCCCCAGTGACGGGAAACAGTGGAAAGGCCTGGGAAGTCCCCAGCTCCTGAGCTGCAATCCCCAGGGCCATAGCCTCCGGATCACAGTGAGAAGCTGCGTTCCTTCCTCTTTTCCCCGCTTTCCCCAGGGCCTGCGACTACTGGATTGCTTGTTTTGTCTTGAATTCAATCCTTTGATTGGTAGAGGTTGATCGCAATCGGACAACCGGCGTTGCGCAATGGCCGGCTCTGTGGAAGCGTGGAGGCCCGTTCGGACCTCTCCAGGCCCTGCAGCACCCACCATGAAGCTGGTCTGCTCCCAGTCGGAACTCAGCGCCAGCCTTCAGCTGGTGAGCCGGGCCGTCGCCGCCCGTCCCACCCATCCGGTGCTCGCCAACGTGCTGCTCACGGCCGATGCCGGCACCGGCCGGCTCAGCCTCACCGGCTTCGACCTCAGCCTCGGCATCCAGACCAGCATTGCGGCCGATGTGGAGGCCAGCGGCGCCATCACCCTGCCGGCCCGCCTGTTCGGGGAGATCGTGGCCCGCCTGGCGGCGGATTCCCCGATCACCCTGCAGTGCGCCGAAGGGGTTGAACAGGTGGATCTCACCAGCCTGTCAGGCTCCTACCAGATGCGGGCCATGCCCGCTGAAGACTTCCCCGACCTGCCCCTGGTGCAGAGCGGTCAGCCGATCCGACTGGCGGCCGATGCCCTGGTGAAGGGGCTGAGGGCCACTCTCTTCGCCAGCAGCGGCGACGAGGCCAAGCAGCTGCTCACCGGCGTGCATCTCAGCCTGGCGGACGCCAGCCTGGAGTGTGCGGCCACCGATGGCCACCGCCTGGCCGTGCTGCGGTTGGGTGAAGCGGCCCAGCAACAGGATGCTGAGGCCGGTGGCGAGCCCTTCGCGGTCACGGTTCCCGCCAGGTCCCTGCGGGAGTTGGAGCGGCTGATCTCCGGCCGCCAGTCCGAGGAGCCGCTCAGCCTGTTCTGCGACCGGGGCCAGGTGGTGTTTCTCTGGGCTGACCAGGTGCTCACCAGCCGCAGTCTCGATGGCACCTATCCCAACTACGGCCAGCTGATTCCCGACAGCTTCAACCGCAGCATCTGCGTGGATCGTCGGGCCCTGGTGTCGGCCCTGGAGCGGGTGGCGGTGCTGGCCGACCAGCACAACAATGTGGTGAAACTGAGCACCGAGGCGGGCAGCGCCCAGCTGCAGGTGCAGGCCGATGCCCAGGACGTCGGGCGGGGCTCCGAGGCCCTGGCGGCCGAGATCCAGGGGGAGCCGATCCAGATCGCCTTCAACGTGCGCTATCTGCTCGACGGCCTCAAGGCCATGTCCTCCGAGCAGGTGACCCTGCACTGCAATGCCCCCACCACCCCGGCCGTGTTGCGGCCGCTGGATGAGGCCGCTTTCACCTACCTGGTGATGCCGGTTCAGATCCGCTCCTGACTGCCTTGACGCTGCCCGAGCAACTGCTGCTCAGTGATCTGCTCCGGCGCCGTGTGCGCTGCGGCCAGGGCCTGGACCGGGGCCAGGGCCTCGCGGTGTGGATGCACCCGCCGGTGCATCGGGTGCTGGGCTGGGTGACGCGACCCTCGATGTTCGGGAACAACCGCCTGGTGTGGCGGCTGAATCAGCTGCGCAGCCTGCTGGAGCTGGAGGCGCTGGTGCAGGGGGATCCGGCGGAAACGGATCAGGACACGATCGATCGCCTGCCCACCCTGATCGATGCCGCCCTGCTCGACCGCGACCAGCAGCCGATCGCCACGGTGGTGGATGCGGCCATGGAGCCGGCCACCGGGCTGATCCGTCACTATCTGGTGAGTCGCAGCGATCCGCGCCTGCCAGGCAGCAGCCGCTGGCGTCTCAGCCCAGAGCGGATCGTCGATCAGCAGCCCGGCCGGGTGTTCACGGCGCTGGCCGGACTGGATGACCTGCCCCTGGCCCGGGCCAGCGTGCGCCAGGAGTTCCTGCGCCGTTCCCGCCACTGGCGTGACCAGGTGCAGCAGGTGGGTGAACGGTTCGAATCACGGCTTGAGGGCTGGCTGGAGGAACCGCCCTGGGATGCCCCTCCGCCGCGAACGGTTGACTGGCAGGATGAGCTGGGCGATGAAGAGCAGGAGTCGCCCCGCTCCGAAGACGCCTGGTCAGGCCCTGAGCCCTGGGATGAAGGCAGCTGGGCCGAGCCTGAGCCCCGGCCCGATCGGCAGCGGCAGCGACCGCACCAGGACGATCCCTGGGTCTGAGGCGCTCAGCCACACTGGAGAGATCCGAACTCCCGGCCGTGGTTGCTGCCTCCCAGACCACCTGTCCAGACAGCGCTGGTGGGGACAGCGCCCCTGGCTACGACGTGGCCGCGGCGCTGAAGAAGGAGAACCTCAGCCAGGCCGACTACGACGAGATCTGCCGCCGCCTCGGCCGCGCCCCCAACCGCGCCGAGCTGGGCATGTTCGGGGTGATGTGGTCGGAGCACTGCTGCTACCGCAACTCGCGGCCGCTGCTGTCCGGCTTCCCCACCACCGGCCCGCGCATCCTGGTGGGCCCTGGTGAGAACGCCGGTGTGGTGGATCTGGGCGAGGGTCAGCGGCTGGCCTTCAAGATCGAGAGCCACAACCACCCCTCGGCGGTGGAGCCGTTCCAGGGGGCGGCCACCGGTGTGGGCGGCATCCTGCGCGACATCTTCACCATGGGCGCCCGGCCGATCGCCCTGCTCAATGCCCTGCGCTTCGGGCCTCTGGAGGACGAGCGCAACGTGGGCCTGATGGAGGGCGTAGTGGCCGGCATCGCCCACTACGGCAACTGCGTGGGCGTGCCCACCGTGGGCGGTGAGGTGGCGTTCGATGCCAGCTACTCCGGCAACCCGCTGGTGAATGCCATGGCCCTGGGGCTGATGGAAACCGAGCAGATCGTCTGCTCCGGCGCCGAGGGTGTGGGCTATCCGGTGGTCTACGTGGGCAGCACCACCGGCCGCGACGGCATGGGCGGCGCCAGCTTCGCGTCGGCGGAGCTAACCGAGGCCTCCCTCGACGACCGCCCCGCCGTGCAGGTGGGCGATCCCTTCCTGGAGAAGGGCCTGATCGAGGCCTGCCTGGAGGCCTTCCAGACCGGTGATGTGGTGGCGGCTCAAGACATGGGCGCCGCCGGCCTCACCTGCAGCTGCTCGGAGATGGCCGCCAAGGGGGGCCTGGGCATCGAGCTGGATCTCGATCGCGTGCCCGCCCGTGAGGCCGGCATGACCCCCTACGAGTTCCTGCTCAGCGAATCCCAGGAGCGGATGCTGTTCGTGGTCAAGCCCGGCCGCGAGCAGGCCCTGATGGAGCGCTTCACCCGCTGGGGCCTGCAGGCGGCCGTGGTGGGCCGCGTGCTGGAAGACAACATCGTGCGCGTGCTCCAGAACGGTGAGGTGGCCGCCGAGGTGCCCGCCAGCGCCCTGGCGGACGACACGCCGATCAATCACCACGAGCTGATCAGCGAACCCCCGGCCGAGATCCAGGCCCACTGGCGCTGGAGCGAAGCCGAGCTCCCCGCTGCCGGCACCCTCGGCATCACCCCGGCCGCCGGCACCCGGGCCGGCCAACCCACCAGCTGGAACGAGGCCCTGCTGGAGCTGCTCGACGATCCCACCATCGCTTCCAAGCGCTGGGTGTACCGCCAGTACGACCATCAGGTGCAGGCCAACACCGTGGTGCCCCCCGGCGGCGCCGATGCGGCCGTGGTGCGCCTGCGCCCCCAGCAGGGCGAGGGCTCGCTCACCGCCGCTAGCCGCGGCGTGGCGGCGGTGGTGGATTGCCCCAACCGCTGGGTGGCCCTCGACCCCGAGCGCGGCGCCATGGCGGCGGTGGCCGAGGCCGCCCGCAACCTCAGCTGCGTGGGCGCCGAGCCCCTGGCCGTCACCGACAACCTCAACTTTCCCTCACCGGACACCCCCACCGGCTACTGGCAGCTGGCGATGGCCTGCCGCGGCCTCTCGGCCGCCTGCTCAGCCCTCGACACGCCGGTGACGGGCGGCAACGTCTCCCTCTACAACGAAACCCGCCTGCCCAACGGCACCATGCAGCCGATCCACCCCACGCCGGTGGTGGGCATGGTGGGCCTGGTGCACGATCTGGCCCAGGTGCGCGGCCAGGCCTGGCGCGAAGCCGGCGATGTGATCTGGTTGCTGGGGGTGCCGCTGGAAACGGGCGAGGCTCCAGCCGATCCCCGCCTGGGCCTGGCCGGCAGCAGCTACCTGGAGCGGATTCACGGAGCCGTCACCGGGCGCCCGCCGGAGATCGATCTGACGCTGGAGCGTGCGGTTCAGGGCTTCCTGCGCCAGGCGATCGCCCAGGGTCTGGTGGCCTCCGCCCACGACCTCAGCGACGGCGGCCTGGCGGTGGCCGCGGCCGAGTGCTGCATCGCCACGGCAGCCGCGGTTCCAGGTGCTGCTGGCCAGCCCCTCGGCGCCACGCTCGAACTGCCCGCCGGCAGCGCTCGCCTCGACCGGCTGCTGTTTGCCGAGGGCGGCGCCCGCATCCTGGTGAGCGTGGCCGCTGATCGGGCCGCAGCCTGGCAGCGGGCTTTGGAAGCGGCCGATGCCGCTGCGCCCGGATCCGTGCCCGCCCAGTCCCTCGGCGTGGTCACCGCCGCCGGCACGGCCGCGGTTGAGCTGGTGATCCGTCAGGCCGGTGAGCCGCTGCTGCAACTGCCGGTGGCCCAACTGGCCGAGTGCTTTGAGCAGGCGATCCCTCGCCGCATGGGGGTGGATCTGCCCCCGACAGTGTGATCGGGGACTGATGCACAATGTGGATGCACCTGAAAACCTGATCGGGTCTGTGCTGAACGAGCAGCTGCTGCCGGAGCACCGGCCCGACAAGCCCGAAGAGGCCTGCGGGGTGTTCGCGGTGATGGCGGCCCAGCAGCCCGTGGCCAATCTCGCCTATTTCGGCCTCTATGCCCTCCAGCACCGCGGCCAGGAGTCGGCCGGCATCGCCGTCTTCGACGCCGGCGATCAGGTGCGGCTGCACAAGGACATGGGCCTGGTGAGCCAGGTGTTCAACCAGGACGTGCTGCAGCGTCTACCCGGCTATCTGGCCATCGGCCACAACCGCTATTCCACCACCGGCAGCAGCAGAGCGTGCAACGCCCAGCCGGTGCTGCTCAACACCCGGCTGGGGCCGATGGCCCTGGCCCACAACGGCAATCTGGTGAATGCCGCTGAATTGCGCCACCAGCTCGCCCACCTGGCCAGCGAGCTCACCTCCACCACCGATTCCGAGCTGATCGCCTTCGCCGTGCAGGAGGCGGTGAACGGGGGCCTCGGCTGGGATGGCGCGATCCGTCAGGCCGCCGGCCGCTGCAGTGGTGCCTTCAGCCTGGTGATCGGCACCCCCGAGGGCCTGTTCGCCCTGCGCGACGGCCACGGCATCCGGCCCCTGGTGTTCGGCCACCTGGGCGAGGCGGCCCTGGCCCAGTGGGTGGTGAGCAGCGAAACCTGCGGCCTGGACATTGTCGGGGCCAGCTTTGACGACGACGTGCAGCCCGGCGAGATCATCCATTTCCGACCCGGGGATGCCACGCCCCAGCGCAGCCGCTGGATTGAGGAGCCGGCCAGGCTCTGCGTGTTCGAGATGATCTACTTCGCCCGCCCTGACAGTCGCTTCTTCGGCGAGTCCCTGTACAGCTACCGGGTGCGCATCGGCGAGGTACTGGCCCGAGAGACCCCCGTCGCTGCCGACATCGTGATCGGTGTGCCCGATTCCGGCATCCCGGCGGCGATCGGCTATTCCCAGAGGAGCGGCATCCCCTTCGGCGATGGCCTGATCAAGAACCGCTATGTGGGTCGCACCTTCATCCAGCCCACCCAGGCGATGCGGGAGGCGGGCATCCGCGTCAAGCTCAACCCCCTGCCGGATGTGCTGGCCGGTAAGCGGGTGGTGGTGATCGACGACTCGATCGTGCGCGGCACCACCAGCCGCAAGCTGGTGGCGGCCCTGCGCGATGCCGGTGCCACCGAGGTGCACATGCGGATCAGTTCACCGCCGGTCACTCACCCCTGCTTCTACGGCATCGACACCGACACCCAGGACCAGCTGATCGCGGCCCGGCTCACCCTGGAGGAGATCGCCGCCCACCTCGGGGTTGATTCCCTGGCCTACCTCAGCAAGGAGGGCATGGTGGAGGCGGCCCAGGCCCATTCCGGTCATTTCTGCACGGCCTGCTTCGACGGCGCCTATCCGATCGAGATGGATGATGCGGTGCGCAACAGCAAGCTGATGCTGGAGCCCTCCGGTCTGGCCGCCCAGCTGACCCCGGTCAGCAGTCGCTGAGGCTGAACCCCCTGAGTCAGCCGCCAGGGAACAGTTCGCCTGATCCTGGGTCATCAGCCCCCGGTCCCGTCCCCCAGCTGCAGGGGCACGAGGGTCTGCAGCTCCTGATGGCCGGCGAACTCCAGCTGCAGCCCCGTGCCGGAGCTGTCCTGGAGCTCCAGGTCCCGAGGTTGGAGCCGCAGGCTGCGGTTGGGGTCAAGGACCACGGCCACCAGGCTGGTGGCGGGGCTCAAGGCCACAAGGGCGTCGTCCCGCTGGTTGAAGCGCAGGCCGATCTGGCCCATGTCCCCGCGCTGGCAGGAGCGCAGCTCGGCCACGGCCAGGCGCTTGATCTGCCCCCGGCGGCTGGCCAGCAGCACCGCCCCGTCGGCGGTCACACTGCAGGCTCCCACCACCGCTTCCCCTGGCAGCAGCCGCAGCAGCATGGCGCCCTGGGCCGTGCGGCCCATCAGGGGCAGGTTGCCGCCGTTCACTGCCAGCCGCATCACCCGCCCAGCGCTGCTGGCGGCCACCAGTTCCTCACCGTCCCGGCAGAGCACCACCTGCTGCAGGCACACGCCTTCCTTCAGTTTGAGCACGGTGGCGGCCCTGCCGGAGAGTTCCTGAACGTCCACCAGGGGCAGCCGCTTGAAGCGGCCATCGCTGCTCAGCAGCCCCAGGCTGAGGCTGTCAGCGCTCTGCCCGGCGGACAGGGGCGGCAGGGTCAGCACCTGCACCACCGCGCTGCCCTCCAGGCTGTCCGGCAGGAACCGCTCCAGATTGCCGGGTTGCTGGCCGGCGAATTCCCAGCGCAACAGGGCCACTCGACCATCGGCCGTGAAGGCCAGCACCTGGGGTTGCTCCTGCACGGGCAGGATCAGTCGGGCCGGGGAGGGATGGTCGCCCTGCTCGACCGGTTGATCCAGGTGCAGGCGGCCCAGCAGCTGGGGGCTGAGCACCTTCACGGCCCCATCGGCCTGGATCAGCAGGCGGCTGTCCGGCGCCAGGGCCGCCAGAGCCTGCTGGCGCTGCAGCTCGGTGTTGGGCCGCTGCGCCGCCGTGCGCTGGGCCACCAGTTCGTCGCCGCCCTCCACCAGCCGGGTGCGCCTGGGGGTGGCGAAGCGCTTTTTGAGGTTCTTCAGCTCGGCCACCATGGTGTCCAGCAGCACGCTGCGCTGATCGAGCAGATGGCGCAGCCGGGTGCGCTCTTCGCCCAGATCTTCGGCCTCCTGGCGCAGACCCTCCTGCTCCAGCCCGGTGAGTCGGCGCAGGGGCATGGCCAGCACCGCGTCGGCCTGGCGCTCGCTCAGGTCGAGGTGTACCTGCAGGCTGGCCCGGGCGCTGGCGGCATCGCGGGCCTCCTGGATCATCGTGATCACCCGGCGCAGATCCGCGAGGGCCTTGAGCAGACCCTCCACCACCTCCAGGCGGTCCTCGCAGCGCTTGAGGGCATGGCGGGTGCGCCGGATCAGGGTGTGTTCCCGGTAGTCGAGGAATTCCTGCAGCAGCTGGCGCAGGCTGAGCTGGCGGGGCTGGCCGTTCACCAGGGCCAGCAGGATGGCCCCGAAGTTGCTCTGCAGGGCCGTGCGGCGCTGCAGGTCGGCCAGCACCTGCTGGGGATCGGCATCCCTGCGCAGCTCCACCACCACCCGCATCCCCTCGCGGTCGGATTCGTCGCGGATGTCGGCGATGCCGCCGATCTTGCCGTCGTTCACCTGCTCGGCCAGCTTCTCGATCCAGCCCGCCTTGCTCAGCTGGTAAGGCAGCTCGGTGACCACCACCGCGCCGCGGCGGTGGCGGCCCTTGCCGGGTTGTACCTCCTCGATGTGGGCCACGCCCCGCATCGGGATGCTGCCGCGGCCGCAGAGATAGGTGTCGCGCACGCCGCTGCCCACCAGCACTTCGCCGCCGGTGGGGAAGTCGGGCCCGGGCACCAGCTCCAGCAGCTTCTCGTCGGAGAGATCCGGTCTGCGGATCAGGGCGATCAGGGCGTCGACGATCTCGCCGAGGTTATGGGGGGGGATGCTGGTGGCCATGCCCACCGCAATGCCGCTGCAGCCGTTGAGCAGCAGGAAGGGCAGCTGGGCCGGCAGCACGGTGGGTTCCTGCTGGGAGCCGTCGAAGTTGGCGGCGAAGTCAACGGTGTCGTCGCTGATTTCCTCCAGCAACCCGCTGTTGGCGATCGGCGCCAGGCGGGTTTCCGTGTAGCGCATCGCCGCCGGTGGGTCGTCGTCCACCGAGCCGAAGTTGCCGTGGCCATCCAGCAGCGGGTGACGGCTGGCGAAGGTCTGCACCAGCCGTACCAGGGCGTCGTAGACCGCCTGGTCGCCGTGGGGGTGGTACTTGCCGAGCACGTCGCCTACCACGCGAGCGCACTTGCGGTACGGGCGGTCCGGGGTGAGCCCCAGCTCGTGCATGGCGTAGAGGATCCGCCGCTGCACCGGTTTGAGGCCGTCGCGCACATCCGGCAGCGCCCGTCCCACGATCACGCTCATCGCGTATTCGAGGTAAGAGCGCTGCATCTCCTGATGCAGGGCGATCGGCTGCACCCGCAGGTCGTCCGGTTGGTCTGCTCGTCGCTCCTCGGCCATCCGGTGCTGGGAACTGAGGGCGCAATCTGGCGCTCAGCCTACTGACGGCCCCCAGGGGGGCTGCCAGCTAGTCCTCCTCCTGGTTGCCGTTGTCGTCCGGGTTGGCGTTGGCCAGGGCCCGGTCCACATCGGCCTTGAGTTCCGGGAGAAGCAGCAGCTGTTGGGTGGTCTGACGCAGCCTGGGCCCCCACAGCTGTTCCTTCTGGTAGCTGTCGAGCGCGTAGTCCGGCTCACTGTCGAGGGCCTGACTGGCCAGTTTGAGCGCCTCCTGGCGGGCGCCAGCGCCGCGCTGGAACAGGGCGGCCGCCAGGGCCAGATTGGGCTCCGCCGCATCCGGTTTGATCTCCAGCACCCGGCGCCAGCGCTCGATCGCCCGGTCCGCATCTCCCTGCTCGTAGAGCACCAGGGCCTGGTTGTTGATCGCCTCCCAGAAGTCCTTGCGCAGGCGGCTGGCCCGCTCGAACGCGGCCAGGGCCTGGCGGGGCTGGTTGAGCAGGATGTGGGCGTTGCCCAGATCGAAGTAGGCGCTGGCGTTGCGCGGATCGCGCTTGAGGCCCTGGTTGAGCAGATCGATCGCCTCTGCGGCGCGGTTGTCCCGCAGGGCCAGGGAGGCCTGGGCAAACCAGATGCCGGCATTGGACGGGTCGAGTTGCTTCGCCCGGGCCAGGGATACGGAGGCCTCCTTGAGTTGCCTGCTGCGCAGCTGGGCCTCCGCCAGCAGCAGCCAACCGCGGGGATCGGCCGGCAGCAGCTGCACGGTGAGGGAGGCCAGACGCGCGGCGTCCCGGGGCTGGCCCAGTTGGAGCAAGCGGGCAGCGGCCTGGGCAATTCCCAGGCCGGCGCCCTCCAGCTCCTGCCGCTGGGGCACGTAGGTGTACGGGACCAGGGCGTGGGCCGGGGCCATGGCGGTGAGGCTTGTGCCCAGGGCCAGCAGCGGGAGGGCACGCAGCCAGCGCGGTGCCATGGCAATCCAATCGGTGTGCTCAGCCTAGGGATCCTTCCCCACCTGCCTTGCTCTGCACTGCCGAGCGGATGTTGCGCCGCCACATCCATGGCTTGATGCGCCGCAGGGCCGAGGCCTGCAGTTTCTCGTCCCACTCGGCTTCGCTCCATGCGAGGGCTTCCTCCGCCCGCAGATCCAGCCACCAGGGGCGGGGTTGCACGGCCGGATCGGCGCTGGCGGGGAGGGGTTGGGCATTCCAGGGACAGGCTTCCTGGCAGAGGTCGCAGCCGGCCACCCAGCCGTGCAATTCAGCGGCGATCGCATCCGGCAGCTGCCCGTCCCGGTTTTCGATGGTGTGAAAGGCGATGCAGCGGTTGCTGTCCACCACGAAGGGTTCCACAATCGCCGCGGTGGGGCAGGCGGGGATGCAGCGGCTGCACCGACCGCAGAGGGGTTCGGCCGGGGCATCCGCCGGCAGGTCGAGGGTGGTGAGCAGATGGCCGAGCACCAGCCACGACCCCCGCTCCCGGTTGATCAGGTTGCCGTGTTTGCCGATCCAGCCCAGGCCGGCCTCTTCCGCCCAGGCCTTGTCCAGCAGGGGAGCACTGTCCACGCAGGCCCGCCATCCCACCCCGTTCGCCCTGGTCTCCAGCCAGCGCCCCAGCTGGCGCAGGCGCTGATCGATCACGCGGTGATAGTCCCGTCCCCAGCCGTAGCGGGCCACCCGCAGGCTGTCGGGAGACGGTTCCGCCGCCACGTGGTAGCTCAGTCCCACGGCCAGCAGGCTGCGCACCCCGGGCAGCAGTCGCTCCACCGCCGCACGCCTTGGGTCGGCCATCCAGTCCATCCCTGCCTGATAGCCGGCCTCAAGCCAGCGCTGCAGCGCAGCGTTGCGCAGTTCCATGCGCCCACTGCCCGGAACGGAGGCCACGCCCACCGGATCAAAACCCAGCTGGCGAGCCCGCTCCTTCAGCTCCTCAGCCAGTTCGCGGGTCCCATCGACCATCACCCGTACAGTTGCCTCCAACCTTCAGTGTGCAGACAACGCCGTGACGCAGACCTCAACCGGCCGGATTCCCAATCTGCTGCGTTGGCTGGGCCTCACCCTGGTGGTGCTGATGGGCCTTCAGCTCGCTGCCCTCTTGTTCAGCTGGAACTGGGAGCTGGAGCCCTTCCGCCAGCTCTTCCTCGATCGCCTCGTGGGCGAGGCGCCGATGGCGCTGGTGGGCCTGCTGCTGATGCTCATCGCCCAGCGACTCGAGGGTCCCCAGGGGCGCACCCCCCTGCACTGGCTGGCCGGTGTGCTGGCCATCCTGCTGGCGATCGCCATGGCCGTGGCCGTGCCCCTCTCCATCCAGGCCGAGGCGGCACTGCTGAACCAGGCCCAGCAGCAGGATGCGGCGATTGCCCAGCAGGCCACCCAGCTTGATCTGCAGCGGCAGCAGGTGGACAACCCTGCCTTTGTGGACCAGCTGATCGCCGAGGCCGAGAAGGAGGGACGCATCCCGGCCTCCGCCTCCAAGGCGGAAAAGCAGCAGAAGGCCAAGGAGTTCATCGATGCCCAGATCCGTCCCCAGCTTGAACAGGCTGAGAAGCAGTTGGCCCAGGCCCTGCTCGGCCGCGATCTGGCGGTGCAGCAGCGCCGCTTCGGTGGCACCGGCCGGGCCATCGTGCTCACCGTGGCCTTTGCCCTGGTGGCGATGGTGGCCCTGGTCTGAGGTCTGCGCTGCCTCCCAGGCCGCCCACCCCCGTTCCCGCGCCTGGCTAAGTTGCCCCTGGTAGCTGTCGGCCGGATTTCCGGGTTTTGCCTTGGTTCAATCCAGTCCCAGACCTGATCAACCCCTTGGCGAGAGGCTCCAGCAGGACCTCAAGAACGACCTGATCGCCGGGCTGCTGGTGGTGATCCCGCTGGCCACCACGATCTGGCTTGCCACCACGGTGAGCCGCTTCGTGCTGGCCTTTCTCACCTCGATCCCCAAGCAGTTCAATCCCTTCAACACGCTCAATCCGCTGTTGCAGGAGCTGATCAATCTGGGGGTGGGCCTGTTGGTGCCCCTGCTGGGCATCCTGCTGATCGGCCTGATGGCCCGCAACATCGTGGGCCGCTGGTTGCTGGAATTCGGCGAGGGAACCCTGCTGCGCATTCCTCTGGCCGGCTCGGTGTACAAGACCCTCAAGCAACTGCTGGAAACCTTTCTGCAGGGCAAGTCGAGCCGGTTCCGCCGGGTGGTTCTGGTGGAGTATCCCCGTGAGGGGCTCTATGCCCTGGGCTTCGTGACCGGCGTGGTGGGAACGGCCCTGCAGGCGGGCTTCAGCGAACCGATGCTGAACGTGTTCATTCCCACCGCACCCAATCCCACCACCGGCTGGTACACCGTCGTGCCCGAGCGGGCTGTGAAAGACATCGACCTGTCTGTGGAGGATGCCTTCCGCACGATCATCTCGGCGGGGATCGTCAGTCCCGACGAGCGTGAAACCCCTTCCAACCGCAGTTTCTCCAGCTTGCTGGCCCAGCTGCGTGCCCCCCAGATGTCCTGAATGCAGAGCCGAAGCCTCTCCCGTGAACTGGCCCTGCTGATGCTCGGCCAGACCAGTGATCGCGACGCTGGCCCCAGCCAGGTGAACGGTGCCCTGTCCCAGTCGCTGGAACGATTGCTGCAGCAGGCCCAGGCCAGCCTCAGCCAGCACGTGCGCGAGGCCCTCGATCGCTCCGCCGCCGACCTCCAGACCGCCCAGCAGCAGCTGCTGGACAGCGAGCTTCAGGATCAGGGCCCGGAGCGCCTGCCCCGGGTGCGTGAGCACCTCCAGGCTGGCCTCACCGCCGCCGAGCAGGCCCTCAATCGGCTGTCCGCCAGCCTTGAACTCCCTCGCCTGCTGCTGCTTGCCGACCAGGAGGAGGTGCGCCGCGGGGCGATTGAGCGGGCCAGTGCCGTGCTCAGCGACCGCCAGGCCATCGACCAGCGCCTCGACGGGGTGATGGAGGGCTGGAGGCTGGGGCGCCTGCCGCGGATCGATCGCGACATCCTCCGGCTCGCGGCCGTGGACCTCAGCCAGTTCGCCACTCCTGCTGCCGTGGCCTGCAATGAGGCGGTGGAACTGGCCAACCGCTACAGCGATGAACAGGGTCGCCGGATGATCAACGGCGTGCTGCGGCGACTGATCACGGCCGAGGGGTCCGGGGCCTGATGGTGTTCGACTGGTTCAAGCGCAATCTCCAGCCAGAGCCTCCAGCGGCTGAAGGGGTGGAGGAGGATCGCGCCGAGACCCCTTCAGCCGGCGGCACTGAATCGGCCCAGGCCCTGAATGGGAATCCAGCCGCTCCGGCTCCCCCGCCGCCCGCACCTGTCACCACGCCTGCCCCAGCGCCGGACGACGATGCCCTGGCCTGGGCGCGACAGGCCTACGCCCGGCTCAAGGCCGAGCAGCAGGCCCAGAAGGCCGGGGCCCAGAGCCCGGGGGTTGAGCCCGAGCCGGAAAGACCCGCGCCGGAACCGGTTCCCCCCGCAGCCAGCCCGGTTGAGGCAGTTGAGCCTGAGGCAGCTGAGGCAGTTGAGGTCTCCCCGGCCAAACCCGCCCCCGCTCCCTCGCTGCTGGAGCAGGCCGCGGCCACCCGGGCTGAACGCCAGCAGGCCCTCACCGCGCCAGCGGAGCTCACCGAACCCGAGCGCGGATCGGCGGCAACACCGCCTCCACCTGCTGCCCCTGGTGTCCCACCGGCATCAGGCGCCGAGGAGCCCCAGCTGGGGGCCTTCGACGACAGCTTCACCTGGTCGGCGGAGGTGCTGGCGGCCCAGGGGCGCCGGCCGGATCAGATCTCCCTGGAGGAGATCGACTGGCTCGGCCGCCTGCGCCAGGGCCTGGAGAAGACCCGCCGCGGTTTTGTCACCCAGCTCCTCGACAACCTCGGCGATGACCCGCTCACGCCCGAGGTGCTCGACGACCTCGAGACCACCCTGCTGCGGGCCGACGTGGGGGTTTCGGCCACCGACCAGGTGCTGGAGGCCCTGCGCCAGCGCCTCAACCAGGAGGTGGTGGATCCTTCCGAGGGCATCCGCTTCCTCAAGGAGCAGTTGCGCGGCATCCTCGACACCCCGATCGAAGCCAGTGCCGTGCCCCTGCTGGCCCCCCAGAAGGGGCGCCTCAACGTGTGGCTGCTGGTGGGCGTGAATGGGGTGGGCAAGACCACCACCCTCGGCAAGCTGGCCAACCTGGCAGTGCGCAGTGGCTACAGCTGTCTGATCGCAGCCGCCGACACCTTCCGTGCCGCGGCAGTGCAGCAGGTGCAGGTGTGGGGGGAGCGCAGCGGCGTGCCGGTGATCGCCAATCCCAGCGCCAACGCCGACCCGGCGGCGGTCGTCTACGACGCCATCGGTGCCGCCCAGGCCCACGGCACCGAGCTGGTGCTGGTGGACACTGCCGGTCGTCTGCAGACCAAGCACAACCTGATGGAGGAGCTCGCCAAGGTGCGGCGGATCGTCGACAAGCTCGCTCCTGATGCGGCCGTGGAATCCCTGCTGGTGCTGGACGCCAGCCAGGGACAGAACGGCCTGCGCCAGGCCATGGCCTTCGCCAGTGCAGCCGGTCTCACCGGCGTGGTGGTGACCAAGCTCGATGGCAGTGCCCGGGGTGGGGTGGCCCTGGCGGTGGCGTCGGAGGCCGGCTTGCCGATCCGCTTCATCGGTGCGGGTGAGGGCATCCGCGATCTGCGGCCGTTCAACAGCTTCGAGTTCGTGGAAGCCCTGCTGGCCAGCTGAACCACCTCGGGCAGCCTGCGGTGTGCTGGCTATCTTGCGGGCTCCTTTGCGGCAGCTCCTTGAGCCAGACGCCGCCAGCCGCCCCTCAGACGTCCCTTTCGGCCAGCGCCTCGATGCGGCAGCTGCTCGACAGCCTCAGCCGTGAGCAGCGTCGCAATCAGGAACTGCTGGCCTCGCTGGGCTTCGTGCTGCGCAGTTTCACCAACCTCAGCCGGCTGCTGGAGCTGGTGCCGCTGGTGGCCGCCCGGCTGGTGGCTGCCGAGTCGGCCCTGCTGGTGGTGTTCCGGCCGGATGGACGGCTCTGGCGGGAACAGCTTCAGGCCACCCCTTCGGACCACTGCGCCGACCTGCTGCGCCAGCTCGCCGCCGTGCCGGACAGCGCCCTGGTGAGTCCGGGGCTGGCCGGTAGCGAGGCGGAGCTGGCCCGGGCCTCCCTGCTGGATCAGCGGGTGCGCAGTGCGATCGGCGTGCCTGAGCTGTTTGCCACCTCGGTGGTGGCCCGCGGTCAGGTGCGCGGCCGGCTCTATGTGTTCAGCGGCAGCTCCCGCCTCTGCTGGAGTGAGGTGCACCGGCGCCATGTGCAGCTGGTGGCCGACCTGGTGGCTGTGGGCCTGGAAACCGCCAGCCTTCAGGAGGATCGACGCCGCCACGAGCAGGTGGATCGTCAGCTGAGCATCGGCGCCGAGATCCAGGCCCAGCTGGTGCCCGACCACTGCCCGGTGATCGAAGGGGTCGACCTGGCCGCCCGCTGCCGTCCGGCCTTCCAGGTGGGCGGCGACTACTACGACTTCATCCCCACCCGGCCCCGGCAGCTGGGGCGCAGGCGAGAGCGGGGGCGCTGGGCCCTGGTGGTGGGGGATGTGATGGGAAAGGGGGTGCCGGCCGGGCTCCTGATGACCCTGCTGCGGGGCATGCTGCGGGCCGAGGCCCTCAGCGGCCATGCTCCCGATCGGATCCTGCACGACCTCAACCAGCTGGCCCAGGAGGACCTGGCCCACTCCCACCGGTTCGTGACGCTGTTCTATTCCGACTTCGATCCGCTCAGCCGTCGGCTGCGCTTCGCCAACGCCGCCCACAATCCGCCCCTGCTCTGGCGGCGCCAGCGCAACCGGGTGGAACGGCTGGATGCCCCCGGTCTGTTGATCGGCCTGCAGAGCGAGGCGGACTACCGGATGGAGACGGTGCTGCTGGAGCCCGGTGACGTGGTGCTCTACTACACCGACGGTGTCACCGAGGCCAGTGGCTTCAGCGGTGACCGCTATGACGAGCCCCGCCTGATGGCGGCGCTGCAGGAGGCCAGTCGAGCAGGACTCGATGCCCAGGGAATTCTGGATCAGTTGTTTGCGGGTCTCGACCGCTTCGTGGGTGTTGATCGCCAGCTGGAGGACGACGCCTCGATGGTGGTGTTCAAGCTGCGTGAGGACGTGATGCTGCCGCCGCTGCCGCCTTCGCTTGTGGCCGCAGGCCCTGCCGGCAGCTGAGTGGCAAGCTGAATCCCTGCTCGCCCGCTCACCTCCGGCCATGGCCGTCGATTCCTCCGCCTCCACCTGGAGCCAGCGTTTCGAGCAGGGCCTGCACCCGGCGATCGAGCGCTTCAACGCCTCGATCGGCTTCGATATCGCCCTGCTGCAGGAGGACCTGGACGGCTCGGTGGCCCATGCCCGCATGCTCGGCAGCACCGGGGTGATCAGCCTGGAGGAGGCCGCCAGCCTGATCGAAGGGCTGGAACAGGTGCGCAGCGAGGCGGCCGAGGGCCGGTTCAATCCCGGTCTGGAGGCCGAGGATGTGCACTTCGCCGTGGAGCGGCGGCTGATTGAGCTGCTCGGTGCCCTGGGCAAGAAACTGCACACGGGCCGCTCCCGCAACGACCAGGTGGGCACCGACCTGCGCCTCTGGCTGCGGCGCCAGATCGATGCCATCGACGGCGATCTGCTGCGCCTGCAGCGGGCCCTGCTCGACCAGGCCGAGCGCCACGCCGACACCCTGATCCCCGGCTACACCCACCTGCAGCGGGCCCAGCCCCTCTGCCTGGCCCACCACCTGCTGGCCTACATCGAGATGGCTGAGCGTGACCGCCAGCGCCTGGCCGACGTGCGACGGCGGGTCAACATCTGTCCCCTGGGAGCGGCCGCCCTGGCCGGCACGCCGGTGCCGATCGATCGCCGCGCCACGGCTGCGGAGCTCGGTTTTGATGCCATCTACGCCAACAGTCTCGATGCGGTGAGTGATCGGGATTTCGCCGTGGAGTTCATGGCGGCCGCCAGCCTGGTGCTGGCCCACCTCAGCCGCCTCAGTGAGGAGGTGATTTTCTGGGCGAGTGAGGAGTTCGGCTTTGTGGTCCTCACGGATCGCTGCGCCACCGGCAGCAGCCTGATGCCCCAGAAGAAGAACCCCGACGTGCCCGAACTGGTGCGCGGCAAGAGCGGGCGGGTGTTCGGCCACCTGATGGGCCTGCTCACGATGATCAAGGGCCTGCCCCTGGCCTACAACAAGGACTTTCAGGAGGACAAGGAGGCCCTGTTCGACGGCGTGCGCACCCTGCGCGATTGCCTCGAGGCCATGGCGATCCTGTTCGAGGAGGGGCTGCAGTTCCGCCCGGAGCGCCTTGAGGCCGCCGTGGCCTCCGACTTCGCCAACGCCACCGATGTGGCGGATTACCTGGTGGCCCGGGGCGTGCCCTTCCGCGAGGCCTACCAGCTGGTGGGGGGCCTGGTGAAGAGCTGTCTGGCGGAGGGGGTGTTGCTGCGCCAGCTGCCGCTCGAGCGCTGGCAGCAGCTGCATCCAGCCTTCGAGGCCGACATCTTTGCGGCGATCGAACCCCGCCAGGTGGTGGCCGCCCGCCGCAGTGAGGGTGGCACGGGTTTTGCCGGCGTGCGGCTCCAGCTGCAGCTGCAGCGCAGTCGCCTCAGCAGCGGCTGAAAGCGGACTTAGGCTGGTGCGGTTCCAGGGCCTGTGCCTGACCGCCCGCATCCGCTTCGTGAGCATCTTTGTTGGCAATCTGCCGTTCCGCGCTGAGCAGGAAGACGTGGCAGAGCTGTTTTCGCCCTTCGGCGAGATTGTGAACTGCGCCCTCCCCCTGGAGCGCGATACGGGCCGCAAGCGCGGTTTCGCCTTTGTCGAGATGGCCGACTCCGACGCGGAGGATCGGGCGATTGAAGCTCTACAGGGCGCCGAGCTGATGGGCCGTCCCCTGCGCATCAACAAGGCCGAGCCCCGCGGTGCCGCCCCCCGGCGTGGGGGTGGCGGCGGCGGTTACGGCGGTGGCGGGTATGGCGGTGGAGGAAGTGGCGGCGGCAGCGGTGGCGGTGGCGGCAACCGCGACCGGGCTCCGGGCTCCCGGGGCTGGGAGGACCGCAGCTACGGCGGGCCTGGTGGCGGCGCTGACTCGGCCTTTGAGGCCGGACGCACCCGCCGCCGCCGCAGCGGCAGCTCCGATAGCTATGGGGGAGCCGAGGGCTGACCCTGCTCCAGCAGCAGGGCCGCCTGCTCCAGCACCTGCACGTCCGCCTGGCGATTGCCGGCGGAGCAGGTGAGCTGCTGGCGCCAGTGCCGGGCACCCGGCACCCCCTCCACCAGCTTCACCAGGTGGCGGGCGATCGGCCAGAGCCGGTCACCCCGTGCCAGCCAGCCCTCGGCGTAGGGCTTCAGGCCCCGCACCACCCGGGCCGCCATGGCCAGGTGGCTCTCGCCCCCAGGCGCTGCGCTCTCGCCATGGATCAGCCGGTCCACCGCCGCCCAGCGCAGGGGATGGTCGTAGATCGCCCGGCCCACCATCACCCCGTCCACCCACTCCAGCTGGGCCAGGCATTCGTCGAGGGTCTGCAGGCCCCCGTTCAGCTCGATGGTGAGCTGGGGGCGCTCCGCCTTGAGTCGGTGCACCAGGTCGTAACGCAGGGGTGGGATCGTGCGGTTCTGCTTGGGGTCGAGCCCCTCCAGCCAGGCCTTGCGGGCATGCACGGCAAAGCGCTGGCAGCCGGCGCTGGCCAGGGTGTCCACGAAGGCCAGCAACGCGGCATAGGAATCGTGGGCATCGATGCCGATGCGGTGCTTCACCGTCACCGGCAGGGGGCTGGCGGCGGCCATCGCCGCCACACAGCGGGCCACCTGCTCCGGTTCGGCCATCAGGCAGGCCCCGAACCGCCCCTTCTGCACCTTCTCGCTGGGGCAGCCCACGTTGAGGTTGATCTCGTCGTAGCCCCAGTCGGCTGCCAGCCGGGCGGCATCGGCGAGCAGGTCCGGGTCGTCCCCGCCAACCTGCAGGGCCAGGGGCCGCTCGCAGGGATCGAAGCCGATCAGCCGCTCCAGGCGCCCGCCGGGCCGCTCGGCCCCTGGCTCCCGGCGGGCGTGGTGCAGGGCCTGGGCCACCACCATTTCGGTGTACAGCAGGCTGTGGGTGGTGATCTGGCGCATCAGCACCCGGAAGTGCCGATCGGTGTAGTCGAGCATCGGCGCCACACTGAAGCGGTGGCTGGCCGGCTGCGGCCGGCGCTGCTCCCCTTCCCGCCTGTGCCGTTCCTTGTCCAGCAGGTCCTCCATGGCTCCATCCTGCCCAGCTGTCCTGCCGGAGCGGCTGTCCCTGCTGGTGGCTGGTGGCGGCCCGGCCGGTTTCATGGCGGCCATCAGTGCAGCCGAAGCGGGGGTGGGTGGGGTGCACCTGCTGGAGGCCACCCCCGAACTGCTGCACAAGGTGCGCATCAGTGGCGGTGGCCGCTGCAACGTGACCCACGCCTGCTGGGACCCGCGGGAGCTGGCCGGCCATTACCCCCGCGGCAGCCGGGCCCTGCGCGGCCCCTTCTCCCGCTTTGCGGCCGGTGATGCGCTGGTCTGGTTCGCCGACCACGGCCTGGAGCTGGTGGAGGAGGCGGACGGGAGGCTGTTTCCCCGGGCCAACCGCTCCAGCGCCGTGATCGACTGCCTGCGCCGGGCAGCTGCGGCTGCTGGCGTGCAGGTGCTCCCCTCTGCGGCCCTGCAGGCGGCCAGTCCGGCAGCGGCAGGAGGCTTTCTGCTGCAGGTGCGGTTCCAGGCAGGGCAGGAACCTGCCGCCGGCCGTCAGGCCGTCACGATCCACGCTGAGCGGCTGGTGCTGGCCACCGGCAGCCATCCCAGCGGCCGCAGGCTCGCCGCCAGCCTGGGCCACACCCTGGTGCCGCCAGTACCGTCGCTGTTCACGCTGGCCCTGGCCGGCGATCCCCTGCTCGCCCTGGCCGGGGTGAGCATGGCGTCGGTGGGCCTCAGCCTCGAGCTGGCCAATGGCTGCCGCCACCGCCAGCAGGGGCCGGTGCTGATCACCCACTGGGGCCTGAGCGGCCCGGCCACCCTGCGGCTCACCGCCTTTGCTGCCCGCGACCTGCAGGCCTGCGGCTACCGGGCGAACCTCCAGGTCGATTGGAGTGGTGGCCGCAGTGCTGCGGATCTCGAGGTTTGCTTCCAGCAGGCCCGCAGCCACCAGGCTCGGCGCCTGCTGGTCAACTGGCGCCCCTGGCCCGAGCTCAGCCGCCGTCTCTGGCAGCACCTGCTGGAGCGGGCCGGGGTGGAGCCCAGTCGCCGCTGGGCCGACCTCACCAGGGCCCAGCAGCAGCGCCTGCTGGCCGACCTGCGCGGCTCCCGGCATCGGGTGAGCGGCCGCGGCCCCTTCGGCGAGGAGTTCGTCACCGCCGGCGGCATTCCCCTGGGGGAGGTGGACCTGGCCCGCATGGAGAGCCGCCGCCAGCCAGGTCTCCATCTGGTGGGGGAGCTGCTGGATGTGGATGGGGTCACCGGTGGCTTCAACTTCCAGCACTGCTGGAGTTCCGGCTGGCTGGTGGGTCAGGCGCTCGGCGAATCTCGCCGGCCCCCTTGAGCAGGGGGGTTTCGCTGGCTATCGGATCTGTTCAAAGACAGAGAACATCGGCAGATACATGGCGATCAGAATCGAGGCAACAATGCCGCCAACCAGAACGATCATGGCTGGCTCAAGCATGGAGGTGAGGGCTTTCACCGAGGTTTCGACTTCGTCTTCATAGAAATCAGCCACCTTCGACAGCATGGCGTCCATCTCTCCGGTTTCCTCGCCGATGGAGAGCATGCTGATGGCCAGTTCGGGAAAGACATTCAGTCTCCCCAGTGCCAGGCTCAGAGGGATGCCTTGCAACACTTCCTCCCGGCTTTGGCTGATGGCACTGGCCATCACAGCGTTGCCCGTGATCTCTTTGACGATCTCCAGCGATAACAGGATTGGCACTCCTGCCCGGGTGAGTGAGCTGAAGGTGCGACAGAATTGGGCCGTTGTGGTCTTTTGAATCAGGTCGCCAAAGAGGGGTATCTTTAATGTCAGGCCATCAACCTTGAGACGCCCAACAGGGGTTTTGTAGAAGCGGAGAAACAGATAGGCGGCCGTTGCCAGAGCGGCCACCAGCAGGAGGGCAAAGGGAGAACGCAGCAGGCCGCTCAGGTCCACCATCATCTGGGTGAACCAGGGAAGCTCCGCGCCCAGATCATCAAAGATTCCTGCAAAGGTTGGGATGATGAAGATGGTCATTCCCAGGAATACGGCAATCGCAATCACAAACACCGCCACCGGGTAACCCATGGCCCCCTTGATCTGGTTCTGAAGTTTGGCGTTGCCCTCCAGCAGTTTGGCCAGACGGCTCAGGGATTCATCAAGCACACCGCCGGTTTCGCCTGCTTCCACCATCGCAATCGTGAGGCGATCGAACACCTGGGGCCAGCGTCGCAGGGCCGTGCCCAGGCCCACGCCCTGGTTCACCTCCAGGCTCACGGCCTCCAGGGCCCGTTTGAACAGCGGCAGCTTCTGCTGGCTGGCCATCAGGTCGATGCCGCGCACGATCGGCACGCCCGCATTCACCAGGGCGGCCATCTTGCTCGCAAACACGGCTTTCTGCTTCACCCCTGGCTTGGCTTCCAGCAGGCTGCGCCGGAGGGCTGAGCCTTTGTTATTCGCGGTTGCTCCGCCTTCTTGGCCAGGGGCAGAGGATCGGGAGGCTTTGCTCTTGATCTCCAGCACCCGGATGCCGCGCTGGCGCAGCTTGCGCTTCGCCTGGGTCGCATCGGCCGCATCCACATTGATGCTGGCGGCCTTGCCCCGGCTGTTGGTGTAGCTGGCAATGAAGGTGGGCATGGCTGCAACTGCTCCTTCAGCTCAACTGGCTCACCAGACGTTTCAATTCCTCTGCTTTGCCCGTTTTGGCCAGGGCCTCCTCCAGGGTGATCTGCTTGGTCATCACCAGTTCAGCCAGGGCCTTCTCCAGGGTCTGCATCGCCATCTGTCCCCCTGTCTGGATCTGGGAGTACAGCTGGGCCGTTTTCCCCTCCCGGATCAGGTTGGCGATGGCTGGCGTGTTCACCATGATCTCCTGGGCCATCACCCGCCCGAACTGGCCTGGGGCCGGATTGTGGCGTTTGCAGAGGGTCTGGGCAAACACGGCCACCAGGCTGGTGCTGAGTTGCACCCGGATCTGGGTCTGTTGGCTGGCGGGAAACACATCCACCATCCGGTCCACGGTCTGGGCGGCGGAGCTGGTATGCAGGGTACCGAACACCAGGTGGCCGGTCTCAGCGGCGGTGATCGCCAGCTGAATGGTTTCCAGGTCACGCATTTCGCCCACCAGGATCACATCCGGATCTTCCCGCAGGGCTGCCCGCAGGGCATTGGCAAAACTGCGGGTGTCGTCATTGAGCTGGCGCTGGTGCACCACACTCTTCACCGATCGATAGGTGAATTCGATCGGATCCTCAATCGTGAGAATATGTTCAGCACGGTTTTTATTGATGTGGTCGAGAATGGCTGCCAAGGTGGTGGTCTTGCCGGATCCGGTTGGTCCGGTCACCAACACCAGTCCTTTCGGAGAGCGGCTGATCTCCTCCACGATCGGGGGCAGGCCCAGGGTCTCCATGTCCGGAATGGAATTGCCAAGGGCGCGCAGGCAGGCGGCATAGGTGCCCCGCTGCCGGTACACATTCACCCGAAACCTGGCAACCCCCTTGAGTCCGTAGGAGCAGTCCAGCTCCCAGGTCTGTTCCAGCTGCTTGCGCTGGGCATTGTTGAGCATCGAGAAGATCAGCTTGTTGCAGGTCTCCTCGTTGAGTCGTTCCTCGTTGATCGGCCGCAGCTGTCCGTTGAACCGCCCATAGGGCGGGAGCCCGGCGCTGAGGTGCAGGTCGCTGCCGCCATCGGCAACGAGCTCACTCATCAGATCCTCGATCATCACGGCCATGGGTCTATCGATGCGGAGAAGGGGGTGGTCCCGGGATCGTGGGGCCGGGTCAGCGGCTGGTGAGGCAGTAGGGGCATTCCAGCCAGTCCTCGTGCAGGCCGGCGCCGCAGTTGTCACAGGTGAGGGTGCTCAGGGAGCGGGAGCGACGCTCGCTTTCCAGGCTTGAATCCGTGAGCAGCATGCGCTCCACCTCGGCCAGGGTGGTGTGGCCTTCGCGGACCAGTTGCAGGCCATAGCCCAGCAGGGTTTTCATGCCGTTTTCCAGAGCCATCCTGCGAATCACATCCGTGGTCTGGCGCTTGGCCACGGCGGCCGCGATCGGATCGGTCATGCGCAGCATCTCGTACACCCCCACCCGACCCTTGTAGCCCGTTCCATTGCAGGCTGGACAGCAGTCCTCCACGGCGTTGCCGGTGATGTTGGCGCGATAGAAGGTCACCTCTGATTCCAGGCTGGCCACCAGCCCGAAGCGGCTGAGCTCCTCCTGGCTGGGGCGGTAGCTGATCCGGCAGTTCACACACACCCGGCGCACCAGGCGCTGCGACACGATGCCCAGCAGGGATGCGCTCACCATGAAGGGCTCCACCCCCATCTCATCGAGCCGGGCGATGGCGCTGGCCGCGTCGTTGCAGTGCAGCGTGGTCATCACGAGGTGACCAGTGAGTGCCGCCTCGATGGCTGTTTTCGCCGTTTCCAGGTCGCGCGTTTCCCCCACCAGCAGCACGTCCGGGTCCTGACGCATGAAGGCCCGCAGGGCCGTGGCGAAATCCAGACCCTTGTCACGGTTCACCTGGGTCTGGGTGATGCCGTTGAGGGTGTATTCGATCGGATCCTCAACCGTGGAGATGTTGATGCCGGGGTCGTTGCGTTCGGCCAGCAGGGCGTACAGGGTCGTCGACTTGCCGGAGCCGGTCGGGCCCGTGACCAGAACCATGCCGTAGGGCTTGGATCCCAGCTCCCGCAGGGTCTGCCGAGCAGGAATGTCGGTGATCAGGGTGTCCAGGCCCAGCTGGGTGGCGCCGCTGTCGAGCAGGCGCATCACCACCTTCTCGCCGCTGCGGCTGGGCAGGGTGCTCACGCGGAAGTCCATCTTGCGGCCCCGGAACATCCGCCGGATCCGGCCGTCCTGGGGCAGGCGCCGCTCGGCGATGTCCAGGTCGGCCATGATCTTCAGCCTGGAGGTCACCGCCGGAGTCAGGCCCCTGGGCAGGTCCTCGAAGTGCTTCTGCAGCACCCCATCGATCCGGAAGCGGATTTCCAGGGCCTGTTCCTGGGGTTCGATGTGAATGTCACTGGCGCCACTGGTGAGGGCCTCGATCAGGATCCTGTCCACCAGGCTCACGATCGGTGAGGCGTTGGCGCTGGAGCTGGCTTCGCTCGCGCTCACCTCCAGGTCCTCGAGGTCGCTCACTTCCTGCAGCACGCTGCCGGTGTTGGGCAGGCTCAGGTCCTTGGTGAGGGAGCGTTGCTGGCTTGTTCGGGCAGCGTTTCTGGCCTGGGCTGGGTCGCTTGAAGGGGTGCGGGGTGTCGGAGCGGTTTCGGGTGGCTGGCCCGTCGGGGCTGAAGGTGCCGGCTCCGGGATGGCGATGGCCCGCTCCAGGGCCTGCTGGATCTCCTCGGCCAGGGCCAGCTGGAAGCGGGGCCGCAGATCGTGTTCCGCCAGTTCCAGGCTGAGCCGCTGTTTCTGCTCGTCGTTCCAGTGGTGGGGAATCGCCAGTTCGAGTTCACCGGCCCTGGGGGAGGCCGTGGGACAGGCCCCCAGCTGGCGCCAGCGCTGCAGGGGCAGCCCCAGTTCCGAGAGCAGGTCGGGCCGCAGCTGGCTTGGGCCCAGCATCGGCTGGCCCAGCAGCAGTTCCAGTTCCAGACGTTCCTGCTCTGCACTGCTGGGCAGGGGAACCGGTCTGGAGGGGGTGCGGGTCATGGCTTGGGCGCGAGCTCTGGAGGTGCGGGCTTCCGCCGCTTGTGGGAGGTGGACGTGGAGATCCAACATGTCTAAAGCCAAAGCGTCGAGCTGTCAGCCATGAGTGGAGATCCTGCGGTGGGCCCCGAAGCCGGTATCGGAGCGGATCTGCAGGCAGCGGCATCGGTTCCCGAGCCTGCCGACCACCAGAGCGCCGACCAGTCGGCCGGCGATCTGGGGGAGGCGGCCCAGGCCGAGGGCCAGCCGCCTGCCTCTGATCACGAGCCCGAGGCGCCCCAGTCCGACGCGACCCCCCAGAGCGTTGCCCAGCTGGAAGCCCAGCTCAGTGCCCTGCGGGCCGAGTACGACAACCTCAACGGCCAGTACATGCGTCTGGCTGCTGATTTCGACAACTTCCGCAAGCGTCAGAGCCGGGACAACGACGATCTGCGCCTGCAGATCACCTGCGGCACCCTGGGCGAGATCCTGCCGGTGCTCGACAACTTCGAGCGGGCGCGCCAGCAGCTCAGCCCCCAGCATGAGGAAGCGCAGACGCTGCATCGCAGTTACCAGGGCCTCTACAAGCAGCTGGTGGATGTGTTCAAACAGCTGGGGGTCGCACCGATGCGCGTGGAGGGAGAACCCTTTGATCCCAACCTGCACGAGGCCGTGCTGCGCGAGGAAAGTGAGGAGCATCCAGAGGATGTGATCGTGGCCGAGTTGCAGCGTGGGTATCACCTCAATGGGCGCGTGCTGCGCCATGCCCTGGTGAAGGTGTCGATGGGCCCGGGGCCCGGTGAGGGCGCTGCCGCCTCAGGCCTCCCTTCCGGCGAGGCCCCTGAACCGTCCACTCCGGCATCGCCCGAGGCCTGATCCATGGCCGATTACTACGATCTTCTTGGCGTCAGCCGGGATGTCGACGCCGACAGCCTCAAGCGGGCCTATCGCCGTCTGGCCCGGCAGTACCACCCTGATATCAACAAGGATCCCGGCGCGGAGGAGAGGTTCAAGGAGATCGGCCGGGCCTATGAAGTGCTGAGCGACCCCCAGACCCGGGCGCGCTACGACCAGTTCGGTGAAGCGGGTCTGGGCGGTGGGGGCGGCATGCCCGACATGGGCGATATGGGAGGGTTCGCCGACCTGTTCGAGACCTTCTTCTCCGGCTTCGGTGGTGGCGGTGGAGGGGCGGCCGGACCGCGGCGCCGCGGCCCCCGCCAGGGCGACGACCTGCGCCTCGATCTGACCATCAGCTTCCAGGAGGCGGTGTTCGGGGTGGAGAAGGAGGTGCAGATCCGCCATCTGGAAACCTGCTCCACCTGCCAGGGTTCCGGTGCCAAGGCGGGCAGCGGCCCCACCAGCTGCGGCACCTGTGGCGGTGCCGGCCAGGTGCGCCGGGCCACGCGAACCCCCTTCGGCAGTTTCACCCAGCTGGCGGTCTGTCCGGCCTGTGAGGGCTCGGGCCAGGTGATCGCCGATCCCTGCAGCGCCTGCGGTGGCCAGGGCCTGCAGCAGGTGCGCAAGAAACTGCGCATCAACATCCCCGCCGGGGTGGACACGGGCACCCGCCTGCGGGTGGCCAATGAGGGCAACGCCGGCATGCGCGGCGGCCCCACCGGTGATCTCTATGTATTCCTGGCCGTCCAGCCCCATGCCCAGCTGCGCCGGGACGGCATCAACATCAACTCGGAGGTGTCGCTCAATTATCTGCAGGCGATCCTGGGCGACACCATCGAGGTGGAGACGGTCGATGGTCACGAGCAACTGGAGATTCCCAGCGGCACCCAGCCCGGCGCCGTGCTCACCCTGCAGGGCAAAGGCGTGCCCCGGCTGGGCAACCCGGTGGCGCGCGGTAACCATCTGTTCACCGTCAAGGTGCAGCTGCCCACCCGTCTGAGCGACCAGGAGCGCCAGCTGCTGGAGCAGCTGGCTGGGCACCACAGCAGCAAGGGCCAGAAGCATCCCCACAAGAGTGGTCTGTTCGGCGGCCTGTTCGGCCATCGCGACTGACTGCCCCGCGCAGCCCCGTGGCAGTCCCCTCCCAGCCCCCGATCACCAGCCAGCTCGACCTCCGGGGCACCCCCTGCCCCTTGAATTTCATCCGGGCCCGGCTCACCCTGGAGGGTCTGGCTCCCGGCCAATGGCTGCAGCTTGACCTGGATCCGGGGGAACCGGAGCAATCGGTGCGGGAGGGCCTGGAGCAGGCCGGCCATCGGCTGCACTCCAGCCCCCATCCCCAGGCTCCGCTGGCCGTGCGGCTGTTGGTGCAACGCCATGCCGGCTGATCCCCGCCAGTGCTTCGGCCTGGTGGTGGCCCTGCAGGCCAACTACTGCTGGGTGGACCTGGTCCCCGCCGCGGCCCAGGCAGGCCAGCCCCAGCCCCAGCGCCTGCTCTGCACCCGCCGCACCCGCCTGGCCAAGAGCGGCCAGACCATCTGTGTGGGCGATCGGGTGCGCCTGGAGGGGATCGACTGGTCCTCGGGGCGGGCCGCCATCGCTGCGGTGGAGCTCCGCAGCAGCCTGGTGCGTCGGCCCGCCGTGGCCAATGTGTCGCTGGTGGTGGTGGTGGTGGCCGTGGCGGAGCCGGCCCTGGATCCCATCCAGCTCACCCGCTTTCTGCTCACGGCCGAGGCCACGGGCCAACCCGTGCTGCTGGTGTTCTCCAAGGCCGATCTGCTGCCGGAGCTGGCTGTGAGCCAGTGGAGTGAGCGCGCTGCCGCCTGGGGCTATGGCGCCCTGCCGGTGTCCTGCCGGGATGGCCGGGGGCTGGAGGCCCTGCGGGAGCGCCTCAGCCAACCCGGCCTGGCCGTGGTATGCGGTCCCTCAGGGGTGGGCAAGAGCAGCCTGCTCAACGGTCTGCGTCCCGGCCTGGAGCTGCCGGTGGCGGCAGTGTCGGGCCGCCTGCAGCGGGGACGCCACACCACCCGCCACGTGGAGTTGTTCGCCCTGGCCCCCGGCGCCCTGGTGGCCGATACCCCAGGCTTCAATCGCCCGGACCTGCCGGCGGATCCAGCCCGGCTGGCCGGCCTGTTCCCCGAGGTGCGCCAGCGGCTCGCCCGGGCCTCCTGCCAGTTCCGCGACTGCCTCCACCAGGGGGAGCCGGGCTGTGCCGTGGGCGATGACTGGGAGCGCCATCCCTGGTATGGCCTCTGCCTGCACGACCTCCTGGAGCAGCAGGACCGCCTTCAGCGGCAGGGTCAGCAGCGCGGTGGGAACCAGGGGCTGCGCCAGCGGGGTGATCGCCTGGAACCCCGGCTCTCCCCCCAGCTGCGCCAGCCCTCCAGGCGTCGCCAGCGGCAGCGGCTGCTTGGCAGGGTTGAGGAAGGGGGGAGCGAGGACGGTGGCCCCAGCTTCAGCCCCCCAGACCCGGCAGGTTGAGGTTGAGGCCGCCGGTGAGCTCCTCCATCCGGCCCTTCATGGTGCCTGTGGAGGCCTCGTAGGCGGCCTGCAGGGCCTCCAGCACGGCGGTTTCGCAGGCCGCGGCCCCCTCGCCCACCAGCTCGGGATCAAGGCGCACCCGCAGGGGCTGCTGGTTGCCCGACAGCCACACGCTGGCCCGGCCGTCGCCGCTGCGGCCTTCCAGCTCCATGCTGTCCAGCTCCTCCTGGAGCTTCTGGGCGTTCTGCTGCAGTTCCTGGGCCTTCTTGAAGGCTTCGGTGAGCTGACCGAAGTTGGGAAGTCCGAAGCCGGCCATGCCTGAGGGGATGTTTGCCCGCAGGCTAAGCGCTTGCCGGGGATCCTCCGAACCCCAGGCGCTTCACCTCCGGATGGAGGGCGATGCCCCGTCCTTCGGCCACCTGGCGCTGAACGGCCCTGATCAGGCTGTCGATGTCGCTCGCCGTGGCTTCACCGCTGTTCACGATGAAGTTCGCATGCATGGGCGACACCTCGGCATCGCCGATCCGCAGGCCCTTCAGGCCGAGCTCCTCGATCAATCGTCCGGCCTTGTCCGGTTCGGGGTTGCGGAACACGCTGCCGCAGCTTGGTTGCTGGTAGGGCTGGGTGCTCGTGCGGCTGTGCAGGTTGGCGCTGGTGCGGGCCGTGACCGCGCCGGGGTCGTGGCCGGTTTCCAGCCGGAAGCGCACTGAGAGCACCACCAGGGGTTCCTGCTGCAGGCGGCTGTGGCGATAGGCGAAATCCAGCTCGTGCGCCATCAGCTCGAAGGAGTTCTGGGGGCTGGCCGGATCCACCACCCGCACTGAGTGGAGCCATTCCGCCGTACAGCCCCCCTGGGCACCGGCATTCATCACGGCCGCTCCTCCGGCGGTGCCCGGGATGCCCACGGCCCACTCCAGGCCCGCCAGCCCCGCCCGGGCCGCCTTGCGGGCCAGGGTGGGAATCGGTTCGCCGGCCGCGGCCTCCACCCAGCCCTCGCTGCGATCCAGGTCGCTGCCCTGCAGGCGCCTCAGGCAGAGAGAGAGTCCTTCCAGGCCGCCATCGGCGATCAGCAGGTTCGAGCCGGCGCCGATGCACTGCAGCGCCAGGGCCTCGCGCCGGGCCCAGTCGAGCAGGGCCAGCAGCTCGTCAGCGTTGCCGGGTTCGGCGAACCATTCCGCCGGGCCACCCACCTTCCAGGTGGTGTAGTCCCGCAAAGGGACGGCCTGGCGCAGGCCGAAGGGCAGATCAGCCGTCATGCCAGCCGCCTCAGGCCACCAGCTGCCGATCGGCCTGGCGCAGGCTGGCCAGCCGATCCCAGAGGCCATTCACATCGCCGGCCCCCATGGCCAGCACCAGGTCCCCGGCAAGGCTGGTGCTGGCCACCTGCTCGGCCAGTTCATCCAGGCTGCCGGCCACCAGCACCTGGAGATCCGGCGCCAGGCGCTGAATCGCCCGACCCAGGGCCTCGCTGCTGATCCCTTCGATCGGCTCCTCGCCGGCCGTGTAGAGCGGAGCGATCAGCACGGCATCCGCCTGGCTGAGGGCCTGGGCAAAGCCGTCGAGAAACTGGGCGGTGCGGCTGTAGCGGTGGGGCTGGAACACCGCCATGATCCTGCTGGGCAGGCTGGGCAGCGGACTGCGGCCGCTCTGCAGCATCAGCCGCGCCATGCCCAGGGTGGCGGCCACCTCGCTGGGGTGGTGGGCGTAGTCGTCCACCACCTGGCGGCCGTGCCAGTCGCCGCGGAAATCAAAGCGGCGTCCTGGTGGCTGCAGGCTGGCCACCGCCTCCCGCAACGCAGTGAAGGGCACCCCTTCCAGACGGCAGGCGGCCAAGGCGGCGGCGGCGTTGCTGAGGTTGTGGCGGCCGGGGAGGGGCAACTCCAGGCTGCCCAACAGGGATCCAGCTTCGTAGAAGTCCACCGTGCTGCCGTCGCCGCGTTCGTCGGTGGCGATGGCGGCGAAATCCACTCCCACTGGTGATTCCACCGACCACCAGTGGGACGCCTCAAAGTGCTCCCTGAGGATGGGGCAATCGCGATTCGCCAACAGACGGGTGGAGCCGTTGGCGAATCGCTGGAGGGTGCTGATCAGGGCGTCCAGATCGCTGTAGTGATCGGTGTGGTCGAGTTCCAGATTGGTGATCAGACCCAGCCGGGGGCGGAACTTCACCAGCGAGCCATCGCTCTCATCGGCCTCGGCTACCAGCAGTTCGCCGCTGCCATGGTGACCATTGCTGCCGAAGGCCGGCACCACGCCGCCGATCACGGCGGTGGGATCCTGGCCGGTGGCCGCCAGCAGGGTGGCCACCAGGGTGCTGGTGGTGGTTTTGCCGTGGCTGCCGGCCACGGCGATGGAGGGCTGGCTGTTGATCAGGGCAGCCAGCACATCGGAGCGGTGGCACACGGGCAGTCCGAGGCGGCGGACCTCCAGCAGTTCCGGATTGCTGGCCGGTACGGCCGAGCTGATCACCACCAGCGGCGTCTGGGAGGTAGCGCCGCGGATGGCGGCCACCGTGGCCGCGTTCTGTTCCCGGAACACCCGCACGCCCAGCTGGCGCAGCTGGTCCACCACCTTGCCCTCGCGCGGATCAGACCCACTCACCGCGTGGCCCCGCTGGGCCAGAATCCCGGCCAGGGCCGACATGCCGATGCCCCCCACACCGATGAAGTGGAGCGGTTGGTGGCGATCAAGCGAGGGGATCAAGGTCGACTCCGGTCCAGGGAGGAGGGCCAGCGCCGGGAGGACGGAATGCTGACTGTGGGGAAATTAGACCCTATGGGACGTTTGGCTACACCAGCCCGCAACGAACTGCAGAGCCCGTTGCCAGTGACAGCCCCCGCTGCTCAGGCCCCGCTGGTGCCTCAGGGGCAGCCGGATTGCCGGCTGGCGATTTCTGTATGATCGGCGCCCAAATCTCCCCTGCCGGCGGGTCCCACCCGCCCTGATGCCATGACGCTGAAGGTTGCCATCAATGGCTTTGGTCGCATCGGCCGCAACTTCATGCGCTGCTGGCTCAGCCGCGGCACCAACACCAACCTGGAGCTGGTGGGCATCAACGGCTCGGGCGACACCCGCACCAACGCCCACCTGCTGCAGTACGACTCGATGCTCGGGCCCCTCCGCAACGTGGAGGTGACCACCACAGCGGACACCATCGTCGTCAACGGCAAGACGATCAAGACCTTCTACGACCGCAACCCCGCCAACCTGCCCTGGAAGGAATGGGGCGTGGATCTGGTGATCGAGTCCACCGGCGTGTTCAACGACGACGTGGGCGCCAGCAAGCACTTCGAGGCCGGCGCCAAGAAGGTCATTCTCACCGCTCCCGGCAAGGGCGACAAGGTGGGCACCTTCGTGGTGGGCGTGAACGCCGACCAGTACCGCCATGAGGACTGGGACATCCTCAGCAACGCCAGCTGCACCACCAACTGCATGGCGCCGATCGTCAAGGTGCTTGACCAGGCCTTCGGCATCGTCAAGGGCACGATGACCACCACCCACAGTTATACGGGTGACCAGCGCATCCTCGATGCCGCCCACCGCGACCTGCGCCGCGCCCGGGCTGCCGCCGTGAACATCGTGCCCACCAGCACCGGTGCCGCCAAGGCCGTGGCCCTGGTGTATCCGCCGATGAAAGGCAAGCTCAACGGCATCGCCCTGCGCGTTCCCACCCCCAACGTATCGGTGGTGGATATGGTGCTCGAGTTCAGCCGCGACACCACCAAGGACGAGGTGAATGGAGTGCTCAAGGCCGCTTCCGAGAACGGCATGAAGGGCATCATCAAATATTGCGATCTGCCCCTGGTGTCGAGCGATCACGGCGGCACCGATGAGAGCACCATCGTCGATTCCGACCTCACCCTGGTGATGGGCGGCAACATGGTGAAGGTGATCTGCTGGTACGACAACGAGTGGGGCTACAGCCAGCGCGTTGTCGACCTGGCCGAGATCGTGGCCAAGAACTGGAAGTGATCCTGGCCAACCGCTGTTGAGCTCCGGCTGCCGTAAGGCGGCCTTTTTGCTGGGTTTTGCCGAATCCTTTGGCAGTCTGATCCGTTTGACCGCCTGCTGCTTGCGCAGGCGGAATCGGAGGGTCTGTTGTTGATCACCGCCGATGCGTTCGTGGCCCGCTACCCGGGTCCGGTGCGGCACCACACCAGCTTTTCTGAGCGTGGCCCGGGTCTCGGGTCGCTCAGCCAAAGTGTTGGAAGCCAGCGATGCCGCTGGCCGCTTCCGGCCAGGGGCTGCCGTCGCTCCAGCCAAGGTGGTCGGCGCGGCCGCCCGACTCCAACCTGCCGATCACGGTTGTGCCGGGCAGGCACTCCATCAGGGCGTCTGCCCAGGCGGGCTCCAAGGCCAGCACGAGCTCGAAGTCTTCGCCGCCGTCCAGGCACCAGCGCTCCGCTTCCGGCAGGGCGGCCATGGCCGGATCGAGGGGAAGGGCATGGCGATCCAGCAGGGCTGCGCAACCGCTGGCGGCGGCGATCGCCGCCACGGCGGCTGCCAGGCCGTCGCTGCTGTCGCAGCCGCCCACCCGCCAGGTCAGCGCCGGCGGCCGGCTGGTGAGCAGGGCGTGCACCGCGTCGAAGCGCGGCTGCGGCCGCCGGTGGGCCCCGATCGCCCGTGTTGCCAGAGCGGTCGTTTCTCTTTCGTTGCGCTCGCCGGTGGAGAACTGCATCTCCCCCTGCAGCAGCGCCAGTCCCAGGCGGCTCAGCCCGTGGGGGCCAGTGCATACCAGCAGATCTCCTGGCCGGCCATCGGCGCGGCGGATCGCTCCGCCGTCGCGGCTCAGGCGTCCCAGGGCCGTGATCGCCAGCAGGCGCTGGCCGCCGCAGCTGCAGTCGCCCCCCAGGATCTCGCCGCCATGCGCCGCCAGGGCCTGGTGGAGCCCCTCGTACACCCCCTCCACCCAGCTCCAGGCGGTGCCGCCCGGCGCCACCAGGGCCACTGTGAGCCCCACCACCTCGGTGCAACCCATCGCCGCCAGGTCGGAGAGGTTGGCTGCGGCGGCCCGCCAGCCCACATCGGCCGGCCCGGTGGTGGCGTCGCTGAAATGCACCCCCTCCACCAGCACATCGCTGTTGACCACCAGCTGCTCAGCGGAGTCGTGCGCCCGAGCCAGCAGGGCCGCATCGTCGGCGAACTGCCCCGGCGGCGCGAACGCCCCGAGCCGGCGGATCAGTTCCCACTCGCCCAGGTCGGCCAGGGTTTCCCCCATGGCGCCGCTCAGGCGTGGGGCCTGAGGTTGTCGGCGCCTTCGATCACCCTGGCGGAGACGATGCGGTCGTCGACGGTCAGCTCCTCGAGCACATCCATCCCCTCCACCACGTAGCCGAAGGCCGCATTGCGGCCGTCCACCAGGTTGAGGCCGGCGGGAGTGAGCTCCGGTTCGTAGAGGAAGAAGAAGAACTGCGACGATCCGTCGTCGAGATGGTCGTCGGAGTGGGCCCAGCCCAGGGTGCCGTAGGTGGAGAAGGGGAGCACCGGCTCCGCCTTGTAGCGGCCCACGTCTTCGAAGGTCTGGTTGTAGATCGGCGCGTCGTCGCCGCTGATGCGGATCTCCAGGGGCACGTGGCGCTCATCGCTGCTCTTCGGATCCACGTAGCCCACGGCGTCGCCCTTTGGGTCGCCCGTCTGGAGCACGTAGAAGTCTTCGGCCCGGGTGAAGGGAAGCCCGTCGTAGAACTTGCGCTGCACCAGGTCCACGAAGGCTCCGCCGGTGAGTGGCGCGTTGTAGCCGTCGACCACGGCGGTGAGGTCACCCTTGCTGGTGCTGATCTTCACCGTGGCCCGGCCCAGCAGCCTCGGCAGGTCGTCGAACTCGGCGGGGATCGGGAAGGGGAACGGGCCCACCAACCTGGCTTCGGCGGCGCCGATGGTCGCCAGCGCGGCGCGACGGGTGGTCAGGAAGGTATCGCGATCCTGGGCTTCGGCGGCAGCGGCCACCTCCTGCAGTTGCTTCTCCAGCCGCTCGAGCAGCTCGGTGGCCGTCGCCCGATCCTCGCCGCTGAAGCGCTCAAGGATGGCGGACCGCTGGGTTGTGAGCAGGGACTGGCTGCGGGTCACCGCGCCTGCCAGGGGCTTCCAGCGCTTGGCACGCAGGTCGTCGCTGGTGGATTCCAGGCGGTGCTGCAGATCCTGCAGCTGCGGGGCGTCGATGGGCAGGGCGTTGCGCAGGATCGCTTCGGGGTCCTTCACGGCGTTGCCCTGGGGCAGGGCCGCCCAGGCGACGGGTGCCAGCAGCAGGGCCAGCAGGCAGGCCGCCAGCAGCTTGATCCCGAACATGCCGAACGCCACGCCGACCGAGGGGACGGCCTGGCCAGTGCGGGAACTGCGGGAATCGGGAGAACCGATTTGCAACGATCTCCACCCCATCATGACCCCCTTGGCTGAGCGGACTCTGGCACAACTGCCCTGGGCCGGAAGGGTCCGGGGCCCCGGAGCGTTGCCTGGGCACTCCGGTAGCCAGCCTTACAATCCGCCGGATCCGACACGCCGGAATGATCTCCAGCAACGACTTTCGTACCGGTACCTCGATCGAGCTCGATGGCCAGGTCTGGCGCGTCGTTGAATTTCTGCACGTGAAGCCGGGCAAGGGCTCTGCCTTCGTGCGCACCAAGCTCAAGGCGGTGCAGAGCGGCAACGTGGTGGAGAAGACCTTCCGGGCCGGCGAGATGGTGCCCCAGGCCGTGCTGGAGAAGAGCACCCTGCAGCACACCTACATGGAGGGCGACGACTACGTGTTCATGGACATGGCCACGTATGAGGAGACCCGCCTCACCGCCAAGCAGATCGGCGACAGCCGCAAATACCTCAAGGAGGGCATGGAGGTGAACGTGGTGGCCTGGAACGGCAAGCCCCTGGAGGTGGAGCTGCCCAACTCGGTGGTGCTGGAGATCACCCAGACCGATCCGGGTGTGAAGGGTGATACGGCCACCGGCGGCACCAAGCCGGCGATCGTGGAGACCGGCGCCCAGGTGATGGTGCCCCTGTTCCTCTCGATCGGCGAGAAGATCAAGATCGATACCCGCACCGACAGCTATCTCGGCCGGGAGAACTGATCGCCATGCAGCTCGATCACAGTCAGCTCGAGAAGCTCCTGGCCCTGCTCGGGGACAGCGACATTCAGGAGTTCAAGCTCGAGGGCGACGACTTTCGTCTGGAAGTGCGCCGCAACCTGCCGGTGCCTGCGGCCGCTCCCGTGGTGACGGCACAGCTGCCCGCCGCGATGCCCTCCCTGGCCGCTCCGGCCCCGGCCCCCCTGGCCGAGGTGCCCTCGGCACCCCCCCCGGTGGCCGCGGCCAGCCGCGGCGATCTGGTCGAGATCACCGCGCCGATGGTGGCCACCTTCTATCGCTCTCCGGCCCCTGGCGACCCGGCCTTCGTGGAGCCCGGCACCCGGATCAGCGTGGGCCAGACCGTGTGCATCCTGGAGGCCATGAAGCTGATGAACGAGCTGGAGGCCGAGGTGAGCGGAGAGGTGGTGGAGATCCTGGTGGAGAACGGCACCCCCGTGGAATTCGGCCAGGTGCTGATGCGGGTGCGGCCTGTCTGAACCTCCAGCGATCAGCCCAGCTCCCAGGCGGTTTCGATGGCGGCCACCATGCTCTCGGCCCGGGCCACCCCCTGGCCGGCGATGGCGAAGCCCGTGCCGTGGTCTGGGGAGGTGCGCAGGAAGGGCAGGCCCAGGGTGGTGTTCACGGCCGCGTCGAAGGCCAGCAGCTTCACCGGGATCAGGCCTTGGTCGTGATAGAGAGCCAGGTAGCCGTCTGGCCCTCCAGCTTCGCCCTGCCAGGCGGCTCCGGCATCCAGCCAGCAGGTGTCGGGGGGCCTGGGGCCTTCCAGCACCACGTCCGGATGGGCGACTCTCCAGGCGTCAAGGGCTGGCTCCAGCCATTCCAGTTCCTCGCGTCCCAGGCTGCCGGCCTCGCCGGCATGGGGGTTGAGGGCGGCCACCACCAGCCGGGGTGAGGACCGAAAACGTCTGCAGAAAGCCAGCAGCAGCTCCAGTTTGCGCGCCACCAGCGCCGGGCTCAGCTGCCGTGGCACCTCCGCCAGGGGGATGTGGGTGGTGGCCAGCAGGGTGTTCAGCCGCCAGTGGCCCGTGGGCGAGCGGGCCGTGAACAGCATCGTGGCCTCCGCTGCCCCTGCCAGTTCGGCCAGCCGTTCCGTCTGACCTGGGTAGCGATGGCCGGCGCGATGCCAGCTGGCCTTGGCGATCGGCGCGGTGACCAGGGCCCGGCAGTCTCCCCGTTGCACCAGCTCGGCGGCGGCACTGAGCCAGCGAAAGCTGGCTGCACCGGCCAGCGCGCCACTGCGGCCGGGAGGCACCGCTTCCTCCAGGGGCAGATCCAGCATCTCCAGCTCAGCCGGATCCCGCAGGGGGGCGCTGCTGTGGCAGCGCAGCTGGGAATAGCACTGTTCCAGCCAGTGCCGACAGCCCACCAGCACGGGCTGCAGCTCCGCGGGCCTGGGCCTGGCCAGGGCCTTGAGCACCACTTCGGCGCCGATCCCCGCCGGGTCGCCCAGGCTGATGGCGAGCCGCGGGTTGATCGTGTTGGATGGGCCCTGGCTGCCTGTGGTGAGTCCCATGCTGCGCTGGTTGCTGCTGGTGGGGATGGTGCTGGGTCTGGCGACGGGTGTGCGCCGCGGCTGGATCGAGGTGCGCTGGGGCCGCTTTCTCCAGGATCTCGGCGTTCCCTTCGTGGCCGATCCTGGCTCGCCGGAGTGTGCGCCCGCTCAGCCTGGCTCCCCGGTTCCCTCCTCTTCGGCCAGGGAGGCGCGGAACCCCTCCCTGTAGCTGGGATAGAGCAGGCGGTAGCCGAGCCCCTGGCAGAGCAGGCGGTTGCTCGCCCGGCGGTTTTCGATCCAGAAGCTGCGGGCCATCGGGCTGAGGGTGGCCTCGATGTCCCGGTAGCGCTGCACCTCCGGCAGGCGGATCCCGAGCAGATGGGCTGCGAACCCCAGGGACTCCGTGGAGGGGCAGGGGCAGTCGTCGCAGACGTTGAGCACCGCCGGGCGCTGCGCCTCGGACAGGGCGATGCAGTGCAGCAGGGCGCCCACGATGTCGTCCACGTGCACGCGGGAGAACACCTGGCCGGGCTTGTGCACCAGCCGGCTGCTGCCCTGGCGCAGGCTCTCGAACGGACAGCGGCCGGGGCCGTAGATCGCCGGCAGGCGGAACACCTGCACCGGCAGCCCCGTGGCCTGCCAGGCCCGCTCGGCCGCCAGGCGCTGCTGGCTGCGGCCCGGACGAGGGTTGGGGGGGGTGGCCTCATCCACCCAGGCGCCGCCGCTGTCTCCGTAGACGCCGGTTGTGGAGAGGTACCCCAGCCACTGCAGCGGCTGGCGGCCCAGCATGGGCTCCAGCAGGGGAAGCAGCGGATCGCCGCCCGGGCCATCGGGGCCAGCCGTCACCAGCACGTGGCTGATCCCCTCCAGCGCACCGGCCTCAGCGGCGCTGCCGCTGGCGCTGTCCAGCCGCAGCCAGCCCAGCCCCGGTTCGGCCCGGCGGGGCTGGCGGCTGGTGAGCAGCACGTCAATCCCCCGCCGGGCCATGGCTCGGCCGAAGCGCAGGCCCGTGAAACCGCCCCCCAGCACCAGCAGCCGACCGGCGGGCTTGACATCTGCCGGGGCTATGAGTACACCTGTATCACCCACGGTTGTTCGTCATGGCTGGTCTGATGCTCGCAGCTGGCTCACGCGCCACGGTTTCACGCGCCACGGGCTCACACGCCACGGGCTCACGCGTCATGGGTTCCCGCGCAGCTCGCGCAATGGCAGCCTCTTCAAGGGTCTCGTCCCCTGTCCTGAGAACCTGCCCCGCTGCCGGCACGTTCGACCTGGCTCAGCTCCAGGTCCTGCCCGCCCGCCACCTGCGCCGGCGTGGGGGGCCGGTCACGGCCCTGGTGTGCGGAGGGGTGCTGGCGGCTGCCCTGTGGATGGCCCCGGAAGCGCCCCAGGATCAGGCGGCCATCTGCCAGCGCCACAACGGGGCGGCGGCCTGCCGGGTGTGGTGAGCAGCGGCCCCATTCGCCGGGTTGCTGGCTGGCTGGCTGGCCGGATGCACCAGTTCCAGCAGCTTCAGGGCCAGGCGCAGATCCCCTTCGGTCCAGGCCCTGATGGCCATGGCCCGGCGGGGGTCATAGAAGCTCTGCTGGCGGTACCAGAAAAAAGCGTCGCAGTCGCTCTTGTGGCCATTGCAGGCCAGGCAGGCCGGCACACAGTTTTCGGTCACGCTCGGGCCGCCCTGGGATTTAGGCAGCACGTGATCGATCGATTCGGACCTTTGGCCGCAGTAGATGCAGCAGTGGTTGGTGAGCTGGTGCAGGGATTGGCGCCAGCGGCGCAATCGGAACTTGGGACAGAGATCTTCGAGGAAAACCCCTTCTGAGGTTTGTCCATCCCTGGCCTGCATGCGCCTTGCTCGGCTGGTGCCAGTGTGGCGGCATCTCCGCTGGTGACACTGTGTCGGCGGCTGCTGTTCCGCCGATGCGCTGCCTGCTGCGGCTGGGGCCCACCGGCCGCATCGAGGTGATCAGTCCCTACGACGCCGTCACCCAGGCCCAGTTGCGCAGCGTGCGGCCCCGGGGGCACTGGAACGGTGCGTCCCGCCACTGGGACTTTCCGCTGGAGGCGGCACCGGCCTTGCTGCGCCAGCTGGCGGGTCGCTTTCCGCTGGATCCTGAGCTGGAGGAATGGCTGGCCTGGATGGGGCAGCCGCTGCCGCCGCTGCCGCCCCACCGGCAGCTGGTGAGGGCCGCCCAGCTGGACCAGCCCCTGGAGGACGGGCGGCTCCTCTTTGCCCACCAGCGGGCTGCGGTGCGCTGGTTGCTGGCCCGTCGGGGGGCGGTGCTTGCGGATGCCATGGGTCTGGGCAAGACCCTCTCGGCCCTGGTGGCCGCCAGGGCCATGGTTCGCCTGGCGGATTGCCGCATCGTGGTGCTGGCACCCGTTGGCCTCCATGGCCACTGGCGCAGCGAGGCCCTGGCCCTGGGACTGCAGCTGGAGCTGCACAGCTGGGCCCGCCTCCCTGGGCACCTCCCCCCCGCCGGCACGGTGTTGATCGCCGATGAAGCCCACTTCGCCCAGAACCAGCACACCCGTCGCTGCCAGGGGTTGCTGCGACTGGCGCGCCACCCGCGGCTGCGGGCGATCTGGCTGCTCACCGGCACGCCGATGAAGAACGGCAGGCCGCTGCAGCTGTTTCCCCTGCTGGCGGCCATCGGCCATCCCCTCGCCCAGGACCAGCGCCGCTACGAGGAACTGTTCTGCCAGGGCCATTGGCGTGAGCGGGGTGGCCGCCGGCTGTGGCAGGCCAGTGGTGCCAGCCAGCTTTCGGAGTTGCAGCGCCTGATCCGACCCCTGGTGCTGCATCGGCGCAAGCAGGACTGCCTGGACCTGCCGCCCAAGCGCCGCCGCCTGCACCCCGTGGTGCTCGATTCCGACCAGGCCCAGGGATTCGACCACCGGGTCGAGCGCAAGGTGCTCGACTACCGCCGTCGGGCGGCCCTGGGGGAGGTGCGCCGGGACGCCGAGGTGCTGGCGGTGTTCACGGCCCTGCGCCAGATCAGCTCCAGTTACAAACTGCCGGCCGCCGTGGCCCTGCTGCGGCCGCTGCTGGCCGCGGGTGAGCCGGTGGTGGTGTTCACCGCCTTTCTGGCCAGTGCCCGGCTGCTGGTGGAGCGGCTGGGTCAGGGCTCGCTGCTCAACGGAGCCGTGCCGGTGGCCGAGCGCCAGAGGCTGGTGGATCGCTTCCAGGCCGGAGGCAGCGATCTGCTGGTGGCCACCTACGGCACCGGCGGCCTGGGGTTCACGCTGCATCGGGCCCAGCACGTGCTGCTGCTGGAGCGCCCCTGGACCCCAGGCGATGCCGAGCAGGCCGAAGACCGCTGTCACCGCATCGGCATGGCCAGCGGGCTCACCAGCCATTGGCTCCAGCTGGGTGTGGCTGATCAGCTGGTGGATTCCCTGATCGCCAGCAAGGCGGAGCGGATTGCCCTGGCCCTGCATCGGGGCGACCAGGAGTTGCGGCGGCGGTCGCTGCCGGCCATGGTGCGCGAGCTGCTGGAGCGCTGGTGACCTCAGGGTCTGGCTGGTTCGGTGCGCTTGCTGCCCTCTGCGCAGAGCTGGGCTCGCACCCGCAGGTCGCTGCGCAGCTGTCCATCGAGGGCGTCAGCTGGGATCGCAGCGGCCAGTTCGATCGCCCGGCGCAGATCGGCGCAGGCTGCCCGGTCATCGCCAGTCAGGCTGTGGAGCAGGTAGCGGTCGTTGAGGGGAGCTGGATCCTTCGGGAATGCCGCCACCACGGCATGACAGGCCTGCAGACGCTCGCTGAGGTTGGCCAGCTTCAGCTCCCGCAGGCAGTCATCGCGGCGAATGGCCTGCCTGGGCAGCGGTGCCTCCGCGCAACCGGCACAGGCCAGCACCCCAACCAGCAGCGGGCAGCAGCTCAACCGGGCCAGCCGCCGCCCGGCATCAGGAGCCGTAGCGATCATTGCGGGTCAGGCCTCCGGACGCCCTGGGCGCTTCACCGCTGCCCTCAGGCTGCTTGAACAGATCTCCCAGGTAACGGCCGCAATCCGGGAATTCCGTGGGGTTGTCCACCACGGCTTCCGTGATCAGCACTGCCGCGTGCTGGGGGGAAGTCTTGAACGGTCCATCGCCCTGACGCTTGATCACGGCATAGGCGGCATCCCAGCTCACCGTGTGGGTGTTGCCGTTGTTGCGCATGAAGCAATAGATCTGGGCTCCCTTGGTGCCGATTGTCGTCTGCCGGGTCTGGGCCTCCACCCCGGCTGGCACGAGTGGGGCTCCCACCAGGGCCAGGGCCAGCACCTTGCCCAGCTGCCGGCGCCACGGGCGGGCAGCTCCGGCGTGAGCGGGATGGTTGAACGACGCTGGCAGGCGTTGGCCCATGGCTTCAGGATCTGGAAGCAAGGCCCAAGCTATCGATCGGGCCGGGCCTCGTCGAGGGCGGAGGTCGCTCACCCCGGAGGACCGGCCTGGGGTACCACCAGCCGAACCACCAGGGGCAGCACGATCAGCACGGTGATCAGACGGATGGCGTGCAGAGCGGCCACGGAGGCTCCCACGCCAAATTCCGCACCCACCAGGCTCATGCCACTGATCCCCCCCGGGGCCGCGCCGAGCAGGGCCACCACCGGATCGAGTCCCAGCAGGCGGCTGCAGAGCAGGGCGATTCCCAGGCCGGCGATCACCAGCGTGAGGGTGATCAGCAGGGCGGGCTTCCAGAGATGACGCAATTCCTCGAAGGCGCTGGCCGTGAGGCTGGTGCCGATCACCGTGCCGATGGCGATTTCCAGCACGGTGCGGGTGCCAGGGGGCCAGCTCACCGGCTCCAGGCGGCCACTCAGGCTCAGGGCCCCAGCTGCCAGCAGGGCACCCGCCAGGGGAGCCGCGGGAATTCCGGTGCGCAGGGCGAGCAGTCCGCCGCCGATGCCCGCCAGGAGCATGATCGGCAAAGTCCAGAGTGTGGTCATCCGTCCATTCTCACCGCGATCCGGCGGCGCTCCAGCTGGGCTGGAGTTGCATTCGAGGGGAACGCAGTGCAGCGCTGCGCTTGGCTGGGGTCGGAATCTGTGTTGTCATCGGCATCATGTCTCACCTGTCATGGCAACGGAATCCGTTTCCTTTCGGATCACTCGCAACACCGAGGATCTGGCCCAGACCACCCATGCCCTCTCCCAGAGGGTGGTGAAGCTGGAACAGCGTCTGCAGGCGTTGGAGTTGCAACTGGCCCAGTGGTCTGATCAGGGCAACCACCAGGAGTCCGAACAGCTCGACAGCCTGGAGAATGTGGAGCGACTGCTCCATGATTGCCGCTGTCTGCTGGGCTTTGAGGACCAGCCGGCCCACCCGGCTGCCGAGGTCGACGAGGACCATCTCCTGGGCGGTGATCAACCCCTGGCCGCCTGATCGTTGCCAACCCTGCCCCTGGTCAGCGGTGGCAGAATGGGAAGAAAGTCGGCCATGGCATTCCCCACCATCTCCACTTCTGCTTCCGCCCACGGGTCCACCCCTGGCGGCAGTTCAGGGTTGCGCCGCCCAGCCATCACCCCCTGTGCTCCCCCCGCGCCAGGCTGCTCTTCAGTGCGCAGCAGCGAAAACGACCACCAGCTGGAAAAGCTGGAGTTTGCCCTCGCTGTGGCCATTACCCGCGGGGATGGCGCCAGGATTCAGACGTTGCGAGACCAGATCGCCGCCCTTGGCGGCAACTGTGAGGAGCCCGGCACCTGAGGGAAGTCGATCGTCCCCTGAGCCATCGCCAGGCTGATCCTGGGCCCGTTCCCAGGCTGAGTCCAGTCTCCACCTTGGAGCACCTGTCTGCTGCAACTGTGGCGCGTGGGTGCCTCAGAGCCGATGGTTCAGCCAACCAAGCCGACACCTTGAAGGACAATTGATCGCGATTGCAGGCGCTATCGAGTTTCTATGATTATCCAATGATCGCCACTTTCATCATCCCTACAAGTACCCCCGTAGCCAAGGCCCTGCCGGCAGTGACGCCAGCAGAGCAAGATCTCCGTCCCCGACTCCAGGCCGAACAGACCCTCTGGGAATCCCGAGCTGTCAGTGCAGCTGCGGCCGGCGATCTTGATCAGGCCGCCAGGGCCATTCTGGCTGCCCTTGACTGTGAACGCCGCCTGGCAGGTTTTGGTCCCCAGGTGATGCAGCTGATCAAGCCCCGTCACTGACCGGAGCCGTAAGCCGTATCCCCATTCAGCTTGATGACTGGCGAAAGAACTCGATACGCCAGCGACCGGATTCTCTTGCCCAGGGCCAATGATCGGCCTGGAGCTCCCAGAGATTCGAGCGCAGGACATCCACGGAGATCAGGAAGCCCAGGTCTGAGGCGATGGCCACGATCTCCTCAGGATTCGCCGCTGATCTGATGCGACTCGCTGCTTCGGAATCGGTGCTAAGATAGCGGCTCAATGCAGCGAGTTGACCAAGCTGCTCTGGGCTGCTTTCAGCCCCAGGTAGCCCGGGTGGTTGGTCTCGCACGGTTGAACGCATGGTTTGAGAGGGTTTGAGAGGGTTTGAGAGCAGCAAATCAATCTAGTGCTTCGAGATCTGCGAGCTGAAGTTGATCATGCTGCCTTGCCGATTGTCCACCAAATAGCAAAATCCGCATCCGTACTATTGCGTGGTTTCTTTTCCTGGTTTTCGCTTTAGGGCTTATACGGGTTTGATCGTTGAATCTTTTGGCCATATTAATTGCGTTTTTGGTCGACACCTTCCCTCCCCCTGCGTCCTGCGTGGTGGCGAGAATGCAACCCGCTTGTGGTGGTGTCAACTGGCGCCAGGGCCAGCGGTTCAGCAGCAGGAGCCGCTGTTTGCGGTTGTCTTCGTTGTTGCCAAGGCTGGCCCATCGAAGGGCAGCTCGCTGCCGCATCCCTCGAACAGTCCGTAGTGGCGGCTGAAGTCGCCGATGAAGCGGAAGTGCCCTGCCAGGCGACTGTCCGCGAGCATGCGGAAGGTGTTGCCGCAGACGGGAAACACCTTGCCGGCTTCGATCCAGTGGTGCTTGTCGAAGGGCAGGGCATCGGGGTGGTCGGGGATGGTGCCGCGGTAGATCACCGCCTGGCCATGGTCTTCGCAGGCATCCTCCAGCTCGGGGATGTGGAACAGTCGGAAAGTGGCGGAGAAGAACCGGATCGCGCCGGTGCGGGCGGCCAGCTCCGCATCAGTGATCGCCAGGGGCCTGTCGCTCACCAGGCGGGAATCGGCAAAGCCCGCCTGGCGGGCCAGGCGCAGGAAGTCGTTCCAGTAGAGGGCGCCGCTGACGCATTCGCCGTAGAGCACAGGATCGTGGCGCAGGGCCTCGGGCACGCGCCGGTCGGCATACACGTCGGCGAAGAAGAACTCGCCGCCGTGCTTGAGCAGGCGGCGCACACCCTCGAGCACGGCCAGCTTGTCGGGCGAGAGGTTCACCACGCAGTTGGAGATCACCAGATCGAAGCTGCCGGGTTCCAGGGGCAGCTGCTCCAGCTGTTCGATCCGGCCCTCCAGGAACTGAACATTGGCGAAGCCGAACTGCTCGGCGTGGTGCTGCTGGTGGCGCCGGGCCACCGCCAGCTGCTCGGGCGTCATGTCCACCCCCACCACCGCGCCGCGGGGTCCCACCAGCTGGGCCAGCAGGTAGACGTCGCGGCCGCTGCCGCAGCCCAGATCCAGCACCCGCAGCCCCTCCAGCAGCGGTGGCACCACCAGCCCGCAGCCGTAGTAGCGCGAGAGCACCTCGGGATGGATGCGGGCCAGCAGCGGCCGCAGGGCCTCGGGCACGCTGCTGGCGTCGCAGCAGGCGTCGGTGCGCAGGTCGGCGCTGCTGCTGAGGGTGGTGCCGTAGTACTCCCGCACGGTCCCGAGAGTGCTGCTGGTGTCTGTGCTGCTGGCCATGGGTGCTGGAAAGACGCAGGACATGGGGGCTTGCCATCTCCCAGGATGGCGGGGGGCCTGGGCAGCTCAGCTCAGGGAGCCGCCGCAGCTCGAACCCGCCCCCGCCGTGCAGCCGAAGCAGTGGTCGGCCACGGCAATGGCTTCGTCAGTGGGGTCGTGGTGCAGCAGATCACGCAAGTGGCGCTGTGGGCTCAGGCCAGCCGCCGGCAGGCCGAGCATCTGGTTGAAGTCGCAGTCGTAGAGGTGACCCTGCCAGTCCACGCTGAGGGTGGAGCGGCACATCACCTGCTCCAGGTTGGCCGGGTTGTGGCTGACCTGCAGCAGCTCCAGGTAGCTCTCCAGCTGGCCGCTCTGGCGCAGCACGGCGGCAAAGCGCTGGATCGGCATGTTGGCGATCGTGAACAGCCGGTTGAAGCGGATGCCGAAGGTGTCGGCCAGCTCCCGCTTGTAGTCGGCCTCCAGGCCTGCCTGGGGTGGCGGCAGGCTGGGACCCTGGGGGTTGTACACCAGGTCCAGCTCCAGGCCGGAGCCCTCCTGGCCGTAGCCGAGCGCGTTGAGCTGGCGCAGGGCGGCAATGCTGCGCTCAAAGACGCCATCGCCCCGCTGCCGGTCCACGTTGGCGGCGCTGTAGCAGGGCAGGGAGGCCACCACGGTCACCGTCTGCCCGGCCAGGAAGCGGGCCAGATCCTCCTGGCCGGGTTCGCACAGGATGGTGAGGTTGCAGCGGTCGATCACCCTCACCCCCAGGCACCGGGCCCGACGCACCAGCTCCCGGAAGCCGGGGTGCAGTTCCGGGGCCCCACCAGTGATGTCGAGGGTGGCAAAGCGCCGTGCCCGCAGCACCTCAGGCACCAGGGCGATGGTGGCCCCATCCATCTGCTCCGTGCGGCTGGGGCCGGCATTCACATGGCAGTGGCTGCAGCTCTGGTTGCAGCGGTAGCCCAGGTTCACCTGCAGGGTGCTGGGGCTGCCGCGGCGCAGAGGGGGGAACCCGGTTGGCTGCACTGGGCTGGATGGGGACAACGCCGCTGCCGATGAACTGGACCGTTGCGGGGATGCTGCCATGGAACGCCAGCAGCCCGATCAGGCGAAGCCGATGCCCAGCGGAAAGCGGGTGCGCGCACTGAACCCACCGACGCTCAGCCTGGGAAGCTTTGATCTCTTCAAACTTGGATGTGAGGAGGTCTGGGAGAAGGTTCTGGACTGTTGCCATGGCCCTGCTCGCTCAGCAGGGGTCAGCACCCAACGTCATGGGCCCGACCAGGAAGCCCAGAAAGGCGGAAGCGGCCCGCCGGACGTAGAGTCGTGTATCTACTTCATGGTGACCCTTGGCTCCATCCACGCCTCAGGGCAGGTCCGCCGATGCAGGCAAGCACTTTCCACAGGCGATCCGCCGCTGGGGGAACAGCCTGGCGGTCAGGCTCCCGGCCGATTGCCTGCGTCAGGCGGGACTGCAGGAAGGCGATCAGATCGACATCGTTGTCGGACCTGATGGCCGCCTGAGCCTGGAGCCTCTGCGCAAGCTGGATCGCTCTGCCCTGGCCACGGATCTGCGCCAGCTGCAGGCCACCCTGCCTTTCACCCCTTCGGTGATCGAGGAATGCCGCGGCGCTGAACGCTGGTGACGCTGACCCGTCGATGATCTATCTCGACACCAGCGTGGTGGTGGCTCTGCTGACCCCGGAGGAACGCAGTGCGCAAGCGCTCGACTGGTTTGCGCAGTGCCGCGAACCCCTGATCAGCAGCGACTGGCTGATCACCGAAACCCATAGCGCCCTGGGGATCAAGCAGCGCCATCACGGCTTCAGTGTTGAGGCACGCCAGGCCGCTGGGGAGCAGTTCGAGCGCCTGCTGCAGGGCGGGGTGGAACTGCGCTCACTCGATCGCGCTCGCTTCCGCCAGGCCGCCGAGCTGCTGCAGGATTCAGCCCTCGGCCTGCGGGCGGGTGATGCCTTGCATCTGGCGGTGGCGCTGCACAGCAGCTGCACCCGGCTGGCCAGCTTCGATGGGCGGATGCAGCAGGCCGCGACTGCCCTCGGGATCGGGTCGGTGCAGGAGCTTGGGCTGGAGACCGATCAGCGAGGGAAATGACCCCGTCACCCGGCAGCAGGGCGATCAGGCAAGGCCGATGCCCAGCACCCCCAGCAGCGCCCGCTCCAGTTCCGCCAGTTCTTCCCGGCTGAGGGTGGTGAGGGGGCCGTCGCCCAGGCGGGAGCGATCCAGAGAGCGCGGCTGATCCGCCATCGCAAAGGAGTCGCAAAGAAGGCGGTCGCGGGCACGGATCGGCACCCGCAGTGCCCGGGCGCCGCAGCGGTCCTGGGTGGTGAGGGGCACCACCACCACCGTGGCCAGGCCGGCCCGCGTGATCGGATCGGCCTGGAGGATCACGACCGGACGCAGCTTGCCCACCTCCGCGCCCTGATTGGGATTGAGGCGCGCCACCCAGATCTCACCCCGACGCATCAACGCCACCATTGCTGGGGCGTCGGCTGTGCGGGTTGCCCCTGGGAGACGGCCCCCTCCGCCAACGCCAGGGCCTCGCTGTCGGTCGGCAGGAAATCTGCCGCCAGATCCAGGCTTTCGGCGCGGGCTGAGGCATCGCTCGCCAGCGCTTCTGCAGCAGCGACGAGCCCGGCCATGAAGCGCTCCTGCTCCCGGCGGCGCAACAACTCCTCCAGGGCTTCGCGGATCAGCTCCGAGCGCGGCTGACCGCAGTGACGGGCCTCCTCGCCCAGTCGGCGCTCCAGGCCTTCCGGCAACCGCAAGCTGAACGCAGCCATACCAGATGCGCTGACAAGTCGTATTTCATTCTGTCATGCTACAGGTGGTGCGGCAGGTCTCCTCGGGTCGTTGCCTGCGGCAGCGCATGCGTCGCGCGTTCCCTGGGTGGGGCTCGGGATGAAGAGCCGGATCAAGGGGTATCCAGGCTGACCCGCAGCGGCTCCTGGCCGTCCGCCAATCGGGCATCTGTGAGGCGACCCAGCTCCAGGTCATCGACGAGGTCCATCAGCTTTTCGAAGGCCTTCGCCGACACGCAAGTGAAGGCTGGCTCGTTGTGGTTGAGCACGGCGACGGCCATCTCGGTCAACACGCGATGGGCCATGAACAACCCAGTCCCGCCTTCGGTCCAGTCTGAATCGCAGTAAAGAAGCCTGAGTCATCCTCAGGGCTGGGCCGCACTTGGCCTGGGCGTTTGTAGACGCTGAGGAACCGTAAGCGGGTGACCGGATTCGAACCGGCGACGTTCAGCTTGGGAAGCTGACATTCTACCACTGAATTACACCCGCAAATCTGAAGTTGAAGCCCCAGGTTTTGTGGCCGACGCGAAGGAATCAATCCTGCGAATCGGCCCACGAACCCTAGCAACTGTTGGGCCGATCAGCCGGCGAGGGCTGCAGCACAGGCCGCCACGCCGGCGCCGGGGGTGCCCTTGTGCAGGCCCAGGCCCTGCAGGGTGGCCTCGATCGCCGCCACGGCGGTGAGCACGTCGCGATCACACACGAAGCCCAGGTGGCCGATGCGGAACACCTTGCCCTTGAGGTGGTCCTGGCCGCCGGCCAGCAGGATGTCGAACTTCTCCTTCACGGCCTTGCGCATCGCTTCGGCGTCGACGCCCTCGGGGGCCACTGCGGTGATGGCGGGGCTGCCATGGCCCTCGGCGGCGTAGAGGGGCAGGCCGATGGCCTTCATTCCGGCCTGGGCGGCGGCGCGGTGGCGGGCGTGTCGGGCGAAGATCGCCTCCAGGCTCTCTTTCTGCATCATCTCCAGGGCCGCTTCCAGGGCGAAGTAGAGATTGATCGCCGGGGTGAAGGGGTTGCTGTCGGCCTTGGCCGATTTGCGGTACTTGCCCAGATCCAGATAGAACTTCGGCAGATCCGAGCGCTCATACGCCGCCCACGCCCGCTCGCCCATGGCCACGAAGGCCAGGCCCGGCGGCATCATGTAGCCCTTCTGGGAGCCCGAGCCGATCACGTCGATGCCCCAGGCATCCATCGGCACGTTGCAGGCGCCGAGGCTGGTGACGCAGTCGGCAATGGTGAGGGCGGTGCCGTGGGCCTTCACATGGCCGGCGATCGCTTCGAGGTCGTTGATCACCCCAGTGGAGGTTTCCGAGTGGGTGAGGATCACGGCCTTGATCGCCTTGGCGGTGTCGGCCTCCAGGGCGGCGCGGAAGGCCTCGGGATCGAGGGGTTGGCCCCACTCGGCCTTGATCACCTGCACGTCCAGCCCATAGGCCTGGGCCACCTTCACCCAGCGCTCGCCGAACTTGCCGTTGTCGCCGCAGAGCACCCGATCGCCCTTGCTCAGCACGTTCACGATGCCGGCCTCCATTGCCGCCGTGCCGCTGCCGGTGATCACCAGCACGTCGCTGCTGGTCTGGTGGAGCCATTGCAGCTGCTCGGTGGTGCGCTTGACGATCTTCTGGAAGTCGGCGCTGCGGTGGCCGATCGGGTGGCGCCCCATCGCCTGCAGGACGGTTTCCGGCACCGGCGTGGGACCGGGAATCATCAGGGTGAGCTTGTCCTGCATGGGGAGGGGCGAGGCGGTGGGCGAGTTGGGTGCGCGGGCAGTTGGTGTGGTCGCCCGACGACAGTGCAATCCACCAACATAAAAAACGGCCTTCGCCGCTCCGGCCCCGGTGTCCAGCTCCGTTCCCCCCACCGCAGCATCCCGCCCCGGCCACGCCAGCGCCGGCGGCGGCTTCACCCTGCCGGTGTGGCTGGCCGCGGCGGCCCGGGCGGCCCTGCAGCAGCTGCGCGCGGAACCCGTCGAGCGCCCCCAGCCCCTGCAGCTGGAGGCCGGCCGCGTGCCGGTGCCGATCGAGGCGGTGGCGCCCCTGGAGGACGGCTGCGCCCTGGCGATGGCGCGCTGCGATCCGGGAGAGGCGGTGCTCGATCTCACCCGCGGTCTGCTGCTGTGGGTCCAGCTGCGCTGGCTCGATGGGCCCGGGGATTGGCTGGAGCTGGCGGCGGGCCACGGGGTGGGCCGGCTGGCGGCCAGCGGCGAGGCCTGTCTGTCGGGCTATGCCCGGGAGCTGCTGGAGTGGAATCTGCTGCCCCTGCTGCCCCCGGGCCGGCGCCTGGCCCTGCGGATCGTGATCCCGGAGGGCGAACGCCTGGCCGCCCGCACCAGCAATGCCGCCTTCGGGGTGGTGGACGGTCTGGCCCTGATCGGCACCCAGGCCACGGTGCAGCGCAGTGCCGCCCCTGAGCAGCTGGAGGCGGCCCTGGCCGAGCTGCGCCGGCGTACGGCGCGGCCGGGTTTCGCCGGTGATCTGGTGCTGGTGATCGGCGAGAACGGTCTCGACCTGGCACCCCGCCTGGGCCTGCCGCCCGAGCTGCTGCTCAAGGCGGGCAACTGGCTGGGTCCGCTGCTGGTGGCGGCGGCCGAGGCGGGCGTGCGCCGCCTGCTGCTGTTCGGCTACCAGGGCAAGCTGGTCAAGCTGGCCGGTGGCATCTTCCACACCCACCACCACCTGGCCGATGGCCGCGCCGAGGTGCTCACCGCCCTGGCGGCCCTGGAGGGGCTGGCGGGTGCCGACCTGGAGGCCCTGCACGGCGCCGCCACCGTGGACCAGGCCATGGCCCAGCTCAGCCGCCACCAGCCGGCCCTGGCCAGCCGTCTGCAGGGGCGGATCGCCGCCGCGATCGAGCGGCGCAGCAGCGCCTATCTGGAGCGCCATGGGGCGGCGGCGATGGCGGTGGGAGCCGTGTTGTTCGCCCGCGATCGGCGGGTCTGCGCTGCCGGGCCGGTCGGTGCCCTGCTGCTGCAGGAGCTGAGCGCTGGTGTTTGCGGCGACGCCGGTGGTGTGTGCGCCACCGAAGGAGCAAAGGGCGACTCCTAGGCTGGCCCGAATGCCCCCTGGGCCGTCCGGCCTGCTCCATGCCCGTTCTTGACGCCGCCTCGCAGTCGTCGCGCCATCCGGCGATCGTGATCCTGGATTTCGGCTCCCAGTACTCCGAGCTGATCGCCCGGCGCGTGCGCGAGACCGAGGTGTTCTCCCTCGTGATGGGCTACACCACCTCGGCCGAGGAGCTGAAGGCCATCCAGCCCAGGGGGATCATCCTCAGCGGCGGCCCCAGCTCGGTGTACGAGGCCGGCGCGCCGGTGTGTGATCCAGGAATCTGGGAGCTGGGCATCCCAGTGCTGGGGGTGTGCTACGGCATGCAGCTGATGGTGCAGCAACTGGGCGGAGCCGTGGTGGCGGCCGGCAAGGCCGAATACGGCAAGGCGCCGCTGCATGTGGATGACCCGATTGATCTGCTCACCAACGTGGACGCGGGCTCCACGATGTGGATGAGCCATGGCGACTCGGTGGAGCGCCTGCCGGAGGGCTTCGTGCGCCTGGCCCACACCGACAACACCCCCGAAGCGGCCGTCGCCGATCACCGCCGCCGCCTCTACGGCGTGCAGTTCCACCCCGAGGTGGTGCACTCCACCTGCGGCATGGCCCTGATCCGCAACTTCGTCTATCACATCTGCGGCTGTGAAGCCGACTGGACCACCGCCGCCTTCATTGAAGAAGCGGTGGCCGATGTGCGTGCCCAGGTGGGCGATAAGCGGGTGCTGCTGGCGCTCTCGGGCGGCGTGGATTCCTCCACACTCGCCTTCCTGCTGCACCGGGCGATCGGCGATCAGCTCACCTGCATGTTCATCGACCAGGGCTTCATGCGCAAAGGGGAGCCCGAGTTTCTCACCGACTTCTTCGACAGGACGTTCCACATCCGGGTCCAATACATCAACGCCCGTGAGCGTTTCATCAGCAAGCTTGCCGGCGTCACCGATCCGGAGGAGAAGCGCAAGCTGATCGGCACCGAATTCATTCGTGTGTTCGAGGAGGAGAGCAAGCGCCTCGGCCCCTTCGACTACCTGGCCCAGGGCACGCTTTACCCCGACGTGATTGAGAGCGCCGGCACCAACGTCGATCCGAAAACGGGTGAGCGGGTGGCGGTGAAGATCAAGAGCCACCACAACGTGGGTGGCTTGCCGAAAGACCTGCAGTTCAAGCTGGTGGAGCCCCTGCGGCGCCTGTTCAAGGACGAGGTGCGCAAGGTGGGCCGCAGCCTCGGCCTGCCCGAGGAGATCGTGGGTCGCCATCCCTTCCCCGGCCCCGGCCTGGCGATCCGCATCCTGGGCGAGGTCACCGACGAGAAGCTCGACATCCTGCGCGATGCCGATCTGGTCGTGCGCGAGGAGATCCGCGATGCCGGTCTCTATCACGAGATCTGGCAGGCCTTCGCCGTGCTGCTGCCGGTGCGCAGTGTGGGCGTCATGGGCGACAAGCGCACCTACGCCTTCCCGGTGGTGCTGCGCTGTGTGTCGTCGGAGGACGGCATGACCGCCGATTGGTCGCGCCTGCCCTACGACCTGCTGGAGCGGATCTCCAACCGCATCGTCAACGAGGTGAAGGGGGTGAACCGCGTGGTGCTGGACATCACCAGCAAGCCCCCCGGCACGATCGAGTGGGAGTGAGTCGGCCGGCCGCTGCCCCGTGGCGGAGCCGAGGTGGGTCCGTTACCCTCGGGACCCCGGAACCGCCGCGACGTGACCGCCGCTCCTGCGCCATCCAGCGACACTGATCTGCAGCGTCGTCTCCAGCAGGACAGCATCCAGCTGGGTGGCAAGACGATCTACCTCAATCCCTTCCTCTACTGGCGTCGCTTCGACGCCAACACCGATCGCTGGCTGCGCGAACCCGGCCAGCTGGGCGAGGAGCAGATCGAGGCCAACCGCTGCCGTTTCTATCCCGAGGTGGCCTGGGACCTGCTCAGCGAGGAGGAGCGCACCGCCAAGGACGGCGCGGTGGAGATGTTCCTCAAGAGCCTGGAACTGATCAGCACCTTCAACCCGGAGCTCACCGCCGGCCAGCTGCTGGAGGTGGAGCGCAAGATGGCCGTGACCAAGAAGCAGGCCTTCGAGCGCTGGGTGGCCCGCTCGCTGCGGCGACGGGAGCAGGATGAACGGCGCGAGAGGCGCCGTTTCGACCGCCAGCGCAGCTTGCTTGCCTGGCGGGAGTGGTGTGGCCTGGAGGTGACCCGCCAGGCCCTGGTGCCCCTGGCCACCCTGCTGGTGATGGCGGCGGCGGCGGGTTGGTGGTGGGGGAGTCAGCAGGCCTGTCGGCCGCCCCTCGGCAGCGGCTCCATCCCCAGCCAGGCGATCGGCACCCCCTGACGCCGTCGCGGCGATCTCCCTGCAGACTGGGGTATCCCGCGTTGCGGTCCATGGCGCCCGATCCCCTCGATGCCCTGCGCCTCTCGTTGATGCAGGAGGTGTTGCCGGTTGGCCTGGCGGCCTTGGAGCGGGTGCGCCGGGGTGGTCCCCAGGAACTGATCGCAGCGTTCGACGGTGCTGAGCAGGATCCCCTCGATCGCCTGCGCCAGGAGGGGGAGCCGGCCGCCAGCCGGGTGCGCGAGCAACTCGACCAGGTGAGCCCCGGCCTTGGCAATCCGGTGATGAAGGTTGAGGTGCGCGATGTGCCGGCGGAGCCTGCGCAGGCCCCCGCCGCTGAGGATCCGGAGTCCCGGGTTGCCGATTCCACGCTCCTGCAGGCCAGGTTGCGGAGCATTGAGCAGCGGTTGCGGTCGCTGGAGCAGCGCACCTTCCAGTCGGCGGAGATCCCCTGACCATGGGGCTGGCAGCGGGTGTTCGCCACAGCGGCATGGGGCGGCAGCCTGCCTGGCTGCTGGCTGTGGTGCTGCTGTTCAGTGGGGCGATGGTGCTGCGCCTGGCCTGGCTGCAGTTGCATCAGGGGGCTGAAAACCGCCAGCGGGCGGATGAGAACCGGATTCGCCTGGTGCCGCGCAATCCGATCCGGGGTCGCCTGCTCGACCGTCAGGGGCGGGTGCTCGCCACCAGCCGCCTCACCTACAACCTCTACATCCAGCCCCGCCAGGTGAGCGATCAGAGCTGGCCCGCCCTGCGCGATCGCCTGGCCTCGCTCCTCTCCATCCCCGCCAGCCAGTTCGACCAGCAGCGCCGCCAGGGGGGCGACAGCGCCGGTTTCCGCATCCAGTTGGCTGAGGGGCTCAAGCCCGAGCAGGTGCTGCGCTTCCGGGAGCAGGCCGGCAACCTACAGGGGGCGGAGGTGGACGTGGATGTGCTCCGCCACTATCCCCACGGCCGCATGGGCGCCCACGTGCTGGGCTACACCAGCGGGATCACCGAGGAGGAATACGCCCGCCTGCGGGAGCGGGGGTACCGCATCCGCGACCGGGTGGGGCGCAGTGGCGTGGAGAAGGCCTTCGAAGCCCATCTGCGCGGCGAATGGGGCGGCCAGCAGGTGGAGGTGAACGCGGCCGGGGAGGTGCAACGGGTTCTCGGCGAGAAGCCGGCCAGTGCCGGCAAGGACCTGCGCCTCACCCTTGATCTGCCCTTGCAGCAGGCTGCCGAGCGGGCTCTCGATGGTGTGCGCAAGGGGGCGATCGTGGCCATGGATGCCCAGACCGGAGCGATCCGGGCCCTGGCCAGCCGCCCCACGTACGACCCCAACCTGTTTTCACCGGCCCCCAGCGTCAGCCAGTGGCGGGACCTGAATGCCCCTGATGCTCCGCTGCTCAACCGTGCCCTGCAGGGCTTTCCGCCCGCCAGCACCTTCAAGATCGTCACCAGCATCGCCGCCCTGGAATCGGGAAAGTACGCCCCCGATTCCAAAGAGCTCACCACCGCCAGCTTCTGCCACGCGGGACTCTGCTACCGCGACCACGTGAGCATGGGGTCGATCGGTTTCCCCATGGCCCTGGCGCTGAGCAGCAACAGCTTCTTCTACCGGGCTGGCCTGAAGATGGGGCCCGATCCGCTGTTCAAGGCGGCCCGCCAGCTGGGCTTCGGCAGCCCCACCGGGCTGGAGCTGGAGGAGGAGGAGAGTGCCGGCCTGCTGGGCGATCAGGCCTGGAAGAAGAGCGTGCTGGGCGAGTCCTGGACCGCCGTGGACACGATCACCGCCTCGATCGGCCAGGGGGCGGTGCTGGTCACCCCCCTGCAGATGGCCCGGATGTACGCGGCCGTGGCCAACGGAGGCTGGCTGGTGACTCCGCACCTGGTGGAGCGCGTCCCTCAGCGCAAATGGATCGGCTTCCAGCCGCAAACCCTGGCCACCGTGCGGCAGGGCCTGCGCAAAGCCGTGCAGGAGGGCACCGCCAAGGCCCTCAATGACCCCGGCCTGCCGCCGGCAGCGGGCAAGACCGGCACGGCCGAGGATCCGCCGCGGCCGGTGCATGCCTGGTTCGGCGGCTATGCCCCGGCTGACCAGGCCCAGTTGGTGGTGATTGCCCTGGGGGAGAATTCCGGTGGCTACGGGGGCACGGTTGCCGCTCCGATGGCCCGGACGCTGATGGGCACCTGGTTCCGGCCCCGTCCTGAACGGTGATCAGGCGGCCAGGACTGGTTGCTCCTGCTCCAGGAGGCGAGTGTAGAAGCGCCGCAGCTGGGCGGTGGCCCCTGCCCAGCCCCAGTGCTCGGCTTCGGCCCGGGCTGCCTGGCGCAGGGCCTGGCGCTGCTGGGGATCCCCCAGCAGGCGCTGTACAGCAGCGGTGAGGCTGGCAGCTCCGCCGTCCTTGCCGTCCGGGTCGTAGAGGCAGCCGTTCACGCCATCGCTCACGATGTCGGGGATCCCACCCCGGTTGGCGCCCACCACCGGACAGCCGGCGGCCATGGCTTCCAGCAGCACCAGCCCCAGGGTCTCGGTGCTGGAGGGAAACACGAAGGCATCGCCACTGGCGTAGGCGCTGGCCAGTTCCTCACCGGCCAGATAGCCCACGAAGGTTGCGGGCAGGCCGCGGAAATAGGCTTCCAGCTGCTGGCGGTGGGGCCCATCGCCCACCAGGGCCAGGCGGGCGTCGGGGATGGCCTCGAGCACGGGCCGGATCCGCTCGATCTGTTTCTCTGCCGAGAGCCGGCCGATGTAGAGCAGCAGCTTGCCGCTGTCGCTGTGGCCGCCCAGCAGCTTGTCGCGGGTTGCCTGCTGGCGCAACTCGGGACGGAACAGCTCGGTATCCACCCCTCGCTGCCAGAGGTCGGTGTGCTGGATGCCCTTCTCGCTCAGTTCCTGCACCATGGCCGTGGACGTGCAGAGGTTGAGGCGGGCCTGGTTGTGGGCCGCCTTGAGCAGCTCCCACAGCAGTGGCTCGAGCATGCCCATGCCGTAGTGCTCCAGGTACTTGGGCAAGTGGGTGTGGTAGCTGGCCACCAGCGGATAGCCCCGGGTCCTGGCCAGCCAGATGCCGCCCAGCCCGAGCACCGCCGGGTTCACCACGTGCACCAGGTCCGGCTGAAAGCGCTCCAGGGCCTCGGCCACCGCCGGGCGGGGCAGGGCCAGTTTCAGCTCGGGGTAGAGGGGCAGCGGCATGGCCGGTACGCCCACCACCCGCGCTCCCATGTAGGTGTCCGGGGCCCCTTCGGGGCAGAACACCACCACCTCATCGCCGCCTGCCGCCAGGTGCTGCACGGTCTTGGTGAGGCGCGTCACGATCCCATCCACCTTGGGCAGAAAGGTCTCGGTGAAGAAGGCGATCTTCAAGGGGATGGGCCGCGGCGCTGGGGTCAGACGGCCTGGATGGCCTGGGCCTGCCTGCTGGTCCAGGCCGACACGCAGGGAATCCGGCTGCGATCGCAGCGGTCGGCCCAGCGACGGGCCACATCCACCACCTCCGCCAGAAGGCCGTCATCGAGGGTGGTGGGGTTGAGGCCCAGCTCGATGAAGCAGCGGTTGTCCACGATCAGATCGTTCTCCACCGCCTCGTTGCGGGGATTGGGCAGGAAGTTGATCTCGGCTCCGGTGAGGGTGGCCACCTTGCGGGCCAGTTCACCCACCTGGTGGCTCTCGGTCATCTGGTTGAAGATCTTCACCCGCTCGCCCTTGGTCGGAGGGTTCTCCAGGGCCAGTTGCACGCAGCGCACGGAGTCGCGGATGTGGATGAAGGCCCGGGTCTGGCCACCGGTGCCATGCACGGTGAGCGGATAGCCGATCGCCGCCTGCATCAGGAAGCGGTTGAGCACGGTGCCGTAGTCACCGTCGTAGTCGAAGCGGTTGGTGAGCCGCGGGTCGCGCTCGGTGGCCTCGGTGTTGGTGCCCCACACGATCCCCTGGTGCAGATCGGTGATACGCACCTGATCATTTTTGTTGTAATAGAGGAAGAGCAGCTGATCGAGCGTCTTGGTCATGTGATAGACGCTGCCGGGGCTGGCCGGGTGCAGGATCTCCTCCTCGAAGCGGCTGCCATCGGGCTGGGGCACCTCCACCTTGAGGTAGCCCTCAGGGATCGTGGCCCCGCGGTGCGAGCCGTAGCCGTACACCCCCATGGTGCCGAGGTGCACGATGTGAATGTCGAGCCCGCTTTCCACGATGGCGGCCAGCAGGTTGTGGGTGCCGTTGACGTTGTTGTCCACGGTGTAGCGCTTGGTGGCGCTGCTCTTCATTGAATAGGGAGCGGCGCGCTGCTCGGCGAAGTGCACCACGGCATCGGGCCGTTCCTCCAGCAGCAGGTCGAGCAGGCGCTGGTATTCGTGGGCAATGTCCAGGTGCTCGAAGCGCATCGCTTTGCCGCCGGTCTGTTCCCAGGCCCGCAGCCGGTCGGGCATGGTCGCGATCGGCGTCAGCGATTCCACCGCCAGATCGATGTCGATCTTGCGCCGGCTGAGGTTGTCCACGATCAGCACATCGTGGCCCTGATCGGCCAGGTTCACGGCGCAGGGCCAGCCGCAGAAGCCGTCGCCACCCAGAACGAAGATCTTCATCGCTGCAAACCCCGGCCATCACCCTGACTGCGGCTGGGGATCCCAGCAGGTCGCAGACAGGCTCGCGAGATGCAAGCTACTACAGGCATTAGGCCCCAACCGTCGCCTCTCAGTGGCTGATGCCGGCCGAGACAGCGATCAGCAGGGCCACCAGCAGGGTGCCGCCGATCAGCAGCGCCCTGCTGCTCTGGCTGGAGCGCTCACCTTCCTCCATCACCACCATCCGGGGTTCCCGGGCGAAGGCATTCAATTTGCCGCCATCTTCCTGGGTGACCTGCATGGGGTGTGTCTCCGGTGGAGGTCACCCTATGGATCCCGCCCGGTGGCGACCAGCCGGTGCGCTCCAGCCGGCACGGAACTTCATGTGGGCTGGCCCCCCACCCGGCCCTGCAGAGGGGAACTGGCACTGGCCTGGGCCCGCACCGGCAAGCGCCCGGCCTGAAGGGCGGCACGGCCTGCCTCGCAGGCCTGGGCCATGGCGCGGGCCATCGCGGCGGGATTGCCGGCCAGGGCGATGGCGCTGTTGATCAGCAGGGCATCGGCCCCCATTTCCATGGCCTGGGCCGCCTCGCTGGGCACGCCGATGCCCGCGTCCACCACCACCGGCACCGTGGCGTTCTCGATGATCAGAGCGATGTTCGCGGCGTTGCGAATGCCCTGGCCCGAGCCGATCGGTGAGCCCAGGGGCATCACCGTGGCGCAGCCCGCCTCCTCCAGCCGCTTGGCCAGCAGCGGATCGGCGTTGATGTACGGGAGCACCGTGAAGCCCTCCTTCACCAGCTGCTCCGCGGCTTCCAGGGTGCCGATCGGGTCGGGCAGCAGGTGCCTGGAATCGGGGATCACCTCCAGCTTGATGAAGCTGTTGTCCTCCTGGCCGGCCAGCTTGGCCAGCTCCCGCCCCAGCCTGGCCACCCGAATGGCTTCTTCGGCGGTGGTGCAGCCGGCGGTGTTGGGCAGCATCCAGATGCGCTGCCAGTCGATCGCCTCCATCAGGCCCACGTGGCCATCGGCCTGGCTCCGCACGCGCCGCACCGCCACGGTCACGATCTCGCAGGCGCTGGCGGCGATGCTGGCCTGCATCGCCTGCAGGCTCGGATATTTACCGGTGCCGGTCATCAGCCGGCTGCGGAAGCTGCGGCCGCCGATCACCAGGAGATCAGCGCCCGAGGTCCCGGCAATGGCCTGAGCAGGGGCCAGGTCTGGACAGACGACATCCACAGCTGTGTCCGGCATCACGGGGTCTACGGCTCTAGCCTCCCATCACATCAAACCCCCGCCATTCCGCCGTGTTCCGCATCGCCGCCCGCACGCTGCTGTTCAGCGGCCTGCCCCTGGTCACCAATGCAGCCCTGGCGGCCACGCCCCTGGGCAGCGACGCCTTCATCCCGTTCAATCCGCCGGTGGCTGGGGTGCTCAGCGGTGACGGCATCGTTGGTTCCGACGCCGTGGAGACGTTCGATCCGGTGGCCCGGGCCCAGCTGCTCTCCCAGGAGATCAGCCGCACCTGGAGTGGCACCTACCAATCCTTCGATACCGGCGCGGTGGTGCCGGTGGAGTTGCAGCTCTCCTCCCTGGAGGCCATGGGCCAGATCGTGAACCTGCGCGGCACGATCACCATCGCCGGTGTCGCGGTGCCGGTGCAGGGGAATCTCAATGCCGAGTCCGACCAGCTGGATCTGCTGGTGCTCTGCGACTGCAAGGACGTCGCCGGTCTGGAAATCGGTGGTTCCTTCTCCGGTCTGCAGGGTTTCCAGCTCTCCGGCTGGCAAGCCCCCCGCCTCACCAACCAGGGTGGTCGTCTGGCCCTGTTGCCGATCCCCGCATCGGCTGCCGCCCCGGGCGGCCAGCCAGCGGTGGGCAGTCCGGTGCGGGGCCTGTGGTGAAGATGGCTAAGGATCAGCAGGCTTTGGGCGAACAGTGGCCATCAGCCCACGTTCCCTTCTGAGCCCGGTTGCCTGGGTCCCGGGCTGATCCCCAGGGTGCGCTCCAGCCGTTGCAGCCGTTTGCGGGCCGTTTTGTTGCTGCCGTCCAGGGCCAGTGATTGCTGGTAGGCCTCCTGGGCCTCATCCAGTTTGCCCTGCTTCTCAAGAGCAAAGGCCAGGTTGTTGAGGGCCACCGGATATTCGGCCTTGGCGGCCAGGGCAGCGCGGTAGTGGCGCACCGCTGCCTTGTAGTTGTTCTGAGCCGCCAGTCCAAAGCCCAGGGCGTTCTGGATCAGGGCCCGGGCTTCACTCGGCTCGTTGTTGGCCTCCGCCAGCTTCAGGGCCCGTTTCAGGTTGTCCACCGCCTGGCCGTAGAGCCGTTTGCGCAGCTGAACCGAGGCCAGTTCGTAGAGAGTGGCGGCATCGCCCGGTGCGGCCTCCCCGGGCTGGTCGAGGCGGGCCAGGGCCAGCTCATCGCGCCGTACACGCCAGATCTGTCGGCCCACCACCACGGCGACCACAAGCAGAATCGCGACCAGCCCGAACAGGTAGGCCTGGGGCAGGAGGTTGTCCAACGGGACCGTGTGGGTTAGTGGGAGTGGATGGGGTGTGTGGGTTGGGCGGGAGCTGGAGGGCTTGGATCAGGAGCGGGCCGCGCCCACGACGCTGGTGAAGCTGCCGGGATCCAGCACTGCCAGCTGGGCCAGCATCTTGCGATTCAGGCGCACATCCGCTTTTTTCAGGCCGCCCATCAGCTTGCTGTAGCTCATGCCGTTGAGGCGGGCAGCTGCGTTGATGCGTGCGATCCACAGACGGCGGAAGTCGCGCTTGCGCCGGCGGCGGTCGCGGTAGGCGTTGCAGAGCGCCTTCATCACCCGCTGGTTGGCGGTCCGGAACAGGGAGCCGTTGCCGCCACGGAAGCCCCGGGCCAGGCGCAGGATCTTGTTACGGCGTTTGCGGGCGACGTTGCCCCTCTTGACGCGGGCCATGGCAGGGAATCAGGTGGGTTCGGGTTGGGGTCGGATCGGCGGAGGGCCGTGCTCAGGCGTAGGGGAGCATGGCGCTCACGTTGTCGGCATCGCGCTCGTCAACGACAGCCATGGTGCCCAGGTAGCGCTTGCGCTTGGGGCTCTTGTGATCGAGCAGGTGGCTGCGGAAAGCCCGGCGGCGCAGGAACTTGCCGCTGCCCGTGGCCTTGAACCGCTTGGCAGCTGCTTTGCGGGACTTGAGCTTCGGCATGTCTTCCGGCGCGGGCACAAACAAACAGAGTACGACGTCACCCTCCCCCCAGCTCGGGTCCTCCTTCAGGATTGGGGCAATCCTGTCCCCTGGCCTTGCCCCTCCTTCCTTCGCTGTCTGCGCTCCAGCCCGCTCTGGTGCGGATGGCCTGCGTGCTGCCGGTGTTGCTGGCGGGAGGCTGTCAGGCCGCCACGCCCCTGGTGCCTGGCCTGGCTCCACCGGACCCCCTGCACTGGCCCGTCAGCGAAGCCCCCCGGGTGGATCCTGCCCAGCCGGTGCTCTGGGTGGCGCTGGCCTCCCGCCTGCGGCCGTCCACGCCGTTGCAGCTCACCGCCGCAGCGGGGATGGTGACCCTGGTCACCGCTGATGGCGCCCGCTACCAGGCCCCCCAGTTCGAGCTGCACTGGCGTCAGCAGCCCCTCAATCCCCCCCTGCGCCTGCGCCGCCAGGTGCTGGGTCCCTTCGCCAGCTACGAGAGCGCGGAGGAGGTGGCTGCCCGCTGGCGGCAGGCAGGCGTGGCGGCGGTGATTGCCTACCCCAGGGACTGGGAGGTGTGGGGGCCTGCGGATGCCCCCCTGCCCGATGGGCTGGGGCAGGCGCGCCGGGTCGAGCAGGAGCTGGCCGAGCGGTCGGTGCTGGAGCTGCGCCGCTCCGGTGGTTCGGTGCTGCTGGAGGGTCCCGTGACCCTGGAAGCTCCCCAGGGACTGCGCTGGCAGGGCGGGGTGTTCGCCGGCCCCTTCACCCTCCTGCCGGATGCCCATGGCGGCTGGACGCTGGTGGAACAGGTGCCTCTGGAGCGCTACCTCCAGGGGGTGGTGCCCCATGAGATCGGTGCCGGTTCGCCACCGGTGGCCCTCGCCGCCCAGGCGGTGCTGGCCCGCACCTGGGCGCTGCGCAACATCCAGCGCTTCGCGGTGGATGGCTATCACCTCTGTGCCGACACCCAGTGCCAGGTGTATGCCGATCCGCGCCATGCCGGTGCAGCGGTGCGCCAGGCCATCGACAGCACTCGCCACCAGGTGCTCTCCTGGCAGGGAGGGCCGATCCACGGGGTGTATCACGCCACGAATGGCGGTGTTTCCGCCGGTTTCCAGGAGGTGTGGCGCGGCGCTGCCCTCCCCTACCTGCAGCCCAGGGTGGATGGCGTCGCTGCCGTGCAGGCGCGCTTCCCCCTGCCACTGCCCGGCGGCCAGCTGCCGGCCCTCCTGGCCAGTCGGGCGTTCTATGGCGCGGACCATCCCCGCTTCCGCTGGAGCCGCAGCCTGGATGCCGCCCAGATCCGTCAGTCCCTGCAGCGGGTGGCACCCCAGCTGGGAACGCCCCAGCAGGTGAAGGTGCTGGAGCGGGGCCCCAGCGGCCGGGTGCTGGCCCTGGAGATCCGCGCTGGCGGCGGAGAGCCTGTGGTGCTTCGCCTGGATGCCATCCGCCGCAACCTCACCCAGCTGCCCAGCACCCTGTTCGTGGTTGAGCCCCAGGGGCCTGGACGCTGGAGTTTCGTGGGCGGTGGCTTCGGCCACGGCGCCGGGCTGTCCCAGGCTGGGGCCATTGATCTGGCCCGGCGTGGCTGGACGCTGCGGGCCATTCTGGAGCACTACTACCCCGGCACCCAGCTCCAGCCCCTCTCAGCCCTGGATGCCAAGGCCCTGGGAGGAGCCCCTTAGAGTCCGAGAGCATCCGGGATTGCCATGGCCGGGATTGGTCCTGCCACCGATCACCCCCCGACCAGTGCCCAGGTGGTGAGTGCCAGCCAGCGAAGGCGCGGCAAATCGGCCCTGTTTCTCGTGGCCTGCGGAGTGGCCGGCCTGGGCCCCCACTGGCTGGAGCCCGGCCTGCGCCTGATGCCCGCCAGTGCCCTGGCGCTGCTGCTGGGGGGGTACAGCATTCGCACGGTTCTGGTGCCGGCACTGAGTCGCACCAGGGGGGCTGGCGGCGGCGAGAGCGCTCCTTTCGCAGCTGGCCAGGCCGAGCAGCATGCCCCCGACCCGCCGGCTCCGGCTGTGGATGTGGTGGTGGCTGCCCGGGATGAGCAGGCGGTGATCGGGCGGCTGGTGGAGGGCATCGCCCGGTTGCGCTATCCCAGCGACGCTCTGCGCCTTTGGGTGATCGATGACGGCAGCAGTGACCGCACGCCCCAGGTGCTGGCGGAGCTGCAGGCGGACCATCCCTTTCTGCGGGTGCTGCGGCGTGAACCCGATGCCGGTGGCGGCAAGTCGGGCGCCCTCAACCTGGCCCTGCAGCATGTCGAAGCTCCCTGGATGCTGGTGCTCGATGCCGATGCCGACCTGCAGCCCGACACCCTGGAGCGCCTGATGCCCCTGGCCGAGGGGGGTGGCTGGGCGGCGGTGCAGCTGCGCAAGGCGGTGGCCAATCCGGACGCCAACTGGCTCACCCGGGCCCAGGCGATGGAGATGGCTCTGGATACGGTGGTGCAGGAAGGACGGCTGAGCGTGGGTGGGGTGGTGGAGCTTCGCGGCAATGGTCAGCTGCTGCGCCGCTGCGCCCTGGAGCAGGTGGGGGGGTTCAACGAGGACACGGTCACGGACGATCTCGATCTCAGCTTCCGGTTGCTGCTCCACCGGCAACCCCTGGGCGTGCTCTGGGATCCCCCGGTGAGCGAGGAGGCGGTACTGGGTCTTCCGGCCCTGTGGCGCCAGCGCCAGCGCTGGGCCGAGGGGGGCCTGCAGCGCTTCTTCGACTACGCCCCAGGCCTGCTCTCCGACCGCCTCACCCCAGGCTGCAAACTCGATCTGCTCTGCTTCTTTCTGCTCCAGTACGTGCTGCCGGTGGTGGCCGTGGCGGATCTGCTGGGGGCCTTGATCACCCGCAGTCTTCCCACAATCTGGCCGCTCTCGTTCGTGGCCTTCGGTCTCTCGGGGATCTCGATCCTGCAGGGTTGCCGCCGTGGCGGTGAGGGTCCCCAAATGCCCCGGATGCACCCCGCCAACCTGCTGCTGGGCATCCTCTACCTGGGCCATTGGTTCCTGGTGATTCCGTACACCACCCTGCGCATGGCCCTGCTGCCCAAGCGGCTGGTCTGGGCCAAGACCCTCCACCTCGGCGAGGATCCGGCCGCGGCCTGAGGGATCCCTCCCCCCTACTGCTCAGGCGGCGTCTGCGCCTTCGATCTCGTCGAGGGCCCCGTCGATCTCCACCACTTCGCCGTTGAAGAACTCGGCGAGCTGCCGGGTCTTCTCGTCCAGGTGCGACGGCACGGGCCGCTGCGAAGGCATGGGCAGTGGTTGCTCGTCGGCTGGGGAGCTGGGCTGGGGGTTGGGCTGGGGTTTGCTCTGTGGTGCTGCCGGCGGCGCTTTGGCTGGCGCTGGAGGTGTGTCGCCGGAGGGGGCGCGTGGGAGGGGCGCTGGAGTGGGCGGCAGGGGGGAAGGCGCGCGGGAGTGCTGGGGCGGCAGGGGCGGTGGCGGCTGGCTTGAGGCCGGCGGCGGCTCCCCGGAAGCCTCCAGGGTGAGCTGGCGGCTGCCGCCCAGGGCCCTGCTGATCGCCTGCTCAACCAGGGCCTGGCGGGTCTGCACCATGGCCATCCAGGTGGTGGCCACCTGCACCACCGCCCTGTGGTCGTCCAGACGCACCAGGCGGGCCTGCTGGGAGAGCAGCATCCGGGTGGACGGCAGTTCCAGACTGGCCAGGATCCGGGTCCAGAGTTCCGCGAGGCTCCCGGTCTGATCGGCGGCGGGGGCCGCCTGCTCCGGGGCTGGAGCTCCGGCCGCAGGACCGGTGTCTGTCGCAGCTTCCAGGATGGTGGGTGCTGCCGGGCGGGCAGCAGGGGCGGGCGCGGGAGTGGCTGCGGCTGGGATCGCGGTCGCTGCGCTGGCGGCGGCTGTGGTGGCCGTGGCCTCGTCCAGCAGCCCCAGCAGGAGCACCTCCAGCCACAGGCGAGGGTTCACGCTGTGGCGCAGTTGCTGCTCGCTGCCGCGCAACTGGGCCTGCCAGTGCAGCAGGCGGGCCTTGCCGATGCGCCTCGCCACGGCGGGCAGGTGCTCGCGCAGCTGGGGTGACACAGCGGTGAGTTCCAGGCGGTCGGGTGCCACTCCGGCCAGCACCAGATCCCGCAGCAGGCTGGCCAGACCCTGGAGCAACGCCGCCGGCTCCCGACCCCGTTCCAGCAGCCCCCTGCAGGTTTCCAGCAGGCTGAGAGGTTCACAGCGGGCCAGGGCCTTGGCCAGCTCGAGCAGTTCCTGTTCCGGCACCGCCCCGAGCAGCTCCCATACCGCAGCTGCTTCCACCGGCGGGGGCAGCAGGCTGAGCTGATCCAGCAGACTCTCGGCATCACGCAGCCCGCCCTGGGCCCGCTGGGCTACCACGTGCAGGGCCTCGGTTGTGATCGCGATCGCCTCCTGCTCGGCGATCCAGGCCAGATGGCGCTCCAGGGCCTCCAGCGGGATCCGCCGGAAGTCGAAGCGCTGACAGCGGCTGAGGATCGTAGGCAGCACCCGCTGGGGGTCGGTGGTGGCCAGCACGAACACCACCCGAGGCGGCGGCTCCTCCAGGGTTTTCAGCAGGGCGTTGAAGGCTGCGGTGGAGAGCATGTGGCACTCGTCCACCACATACACCTTCCAGCGCGCCTGCACCGGCGCGAAGCGGGAGCGCTCGATCAGCTCGCGGATGTTGTCCACGCCGGTGTTGGAGGCGGCGTCGATCTCGATCACATCGAGGGCGTTGCCGGCGGCGATCGAGGTGCACAGCTCGCACACGCCGCAGGGCTCCGGGGTGGGTCCGTCACTGCCGATGCAGTTGAGCGAGCGGGCCAGGATGCGGGCGCTGGAGGTCTTGCCGGTGCCCCGCGGGCCGCTGAACAGGTAGGCCGGCGCGATCCGGCCCGAGCGCAGGGCATGGCCCAGGGTGGCGGCGATCGCCTCCTGCCCCACCAGCTGGTCGAAGCGCTGGGGGCGGTATTTGTGGTGGAGGGGCTGGTAGGCCGGGGACATGGGGGCCGCGGGCCTCGGGAGGAGGCGTGGATCTCGAGGCTACCGGGCCTTCAGGGTGGGTCTGCGGGTTCGTTGGGGCGATTGCCGCTTTCGCCGGCGGCGCCGAGCAACCCCTGCAGGCGCTGGTCCATGGCGGCTTCCAGGTCCTCCACTTCGGCGAGTTGATCGGCCAGTTTCTGGGTTGCCCGGCGCAGCCCCTCGAACTGGCCCTCCCCCCAGCGGGCTTCGGCCCGGGCCAGTTCCCCATCCAGCTTCTCCTGCAGGCTCTGGCGCAGGCCCTCCAGCTGCTCCAGGCTGCGGCGAGCCAGATCCACGCCCTGCTCCAGCTGCTCACGATCGATGCGCAGGGCATCGAGGCGCACGCCCTGGCGCAGCAGCAGCCGGGCGCCGCTCAGCACGGCAGCCGGCAGCCACTGACCGAAGGCCAGGGCCCCCAGGCTGCCGGTGTGCAGCCAGTCCTCCACCTGGGTGCTGCGGTGGCGTCCCGTCTTGCACCAATGGGCGAAATGCTCGCAGTTGTTGAACAGCAGGTTGTAGTCCTGCTCCCCCAGCCGGCCCATGGCCCGCCGCAGGGTCACGCCCGTGGGCGAGCAACTGCCCTCGGGGTAGGCGACCACGCTCATGGGCTGCTCCCGGCTGAACTCCTGCAGGGGGCTGCGCAGGATCTCCCGGCCCTCCAGGTAGTGGGCCACGGTGCCGTCGCCCAGGTCGATGCCGTGGTGGTTGAACAGGCCGTGCTGACGAGGAACCTGCAGGTGATCGGCGGCGGCCAAGGGTTGGGGCGGCAGGAGCGGGCAGGGGGCCCGGATCAGGCGCTGGCCTGTTGGGCTCCTTCCATGCTGCCGCCCAGCTGGACCACCTGGCCGCGGGTGCGCTGCTCCACCAGGTCGCGGGTGATCGTGAAGCTCTTCACATCACCGCGCGACGGAAGGTCGTACATCACGTCCAGCATCAGCTCTTCGACGATGCCGCGCAGGGCCCGGGCGCCGGTCTTGCGGCGGTGGGCTTCGTGGGCGATGGCTTCGATGGCCTCGGGCTCGAACTCCAGGGCCACTTCATCCATGCTGAGCAGGGTCTGGAACTGCTTCACCAGGGCGTCGCGCGGTTCGGTGAGGATCGCCTGAAGTGCATGGCTGTCGAGCGGCTCCAGCACCGCACTCACCGGCAGACGGCCGATGAATTCCGGGATCAGGCCGTACTTCACCAGATCGTCCGGCTGCAGGTGGCGCAGCACCTCAGCGGCCTGGCGCTCCTTGCTGATGCGGGTGCGACCGTTGCCCTCGGGGTGGATGAAGCCGATGGCGTTGCGGCCCATGCGCTTCTGCACCACGTCCTCCAGGCCCACAAAGGCGCCGCCGCAGATGAACAGGATCTGACTGGTGTCGATCTGAATGCAGTCCTGGTAGGGATGCTTGCGGCCCCCCTGGGGGGGCACGTTGGCCACGGTGCCCTCCAGCATCTTCAGCAGGGCCTGCTGCACGCCCTCGCCCGATACATCGCGGGTGATCGAGGGGTTCTCGCTCTTGCGGGCGATCTTGTCGATCTCGTCGATGTAGATGATGCCCCGCTGGGCCTGCTCCACATCCATGTCGGCCTTCTGCAGCAGCCGCAGCAGGATGTTTTCCACGTCCTCGCCCACATAGCCGGCTTCCGTGAGCGTGGTGGCGTCGGCCACGGCGAAGGGCACCTCCAGCATCTCGGCCAGGGTCTGGGCCAGCAGGGTCTTGCCGCAGCCGGTGGGGCCGATCAGCAGGATGTTGCTCTTGTGCAGGCGGGTGGCCGTCTCGGCGGCTTCACCCTTGCCATCGCCCTGCCAGGCCAGGCGCTTGTAGTGGTTGTACACCGCCACGGAGAGGGTCTTCTTGGCCTCGTCCTGGCCCACCACCTGGCGGTCGAGGAAGGCCTTGATCGCCTGGGGTTTGGGGACCTCGGCCAGGGTTGGCGCCGGCTTGGCGGTCTTCTTGGCCGGTGCTTTGCTGCGACTGGGCTCCGGCGCATGGCGACCCGCACCATGGCCGTGGCCGTCCACCAGTTCCTCGTCGAGGATCTCGTTGCAGAGGTCGATGCACTCGTCGCAGATGTACACCCCTGGGCCGGCGATCAGTTTGCGCACCTGGTCCTGGGACTTGCCGCAGAAGGAACACTTCAGGTGGGCATCGAACTTGGCCATCGGCGGAGTGGGCCGGAGCGGAGATCCGGGTCAGGTGAGCAGGGAGGCCGTAGGGCCTAAGGGAAGCATTGCCCCGATCCCGGGGATCGTCAGCCGACCTTAACGATCAAATCAAAGGAGGGACCGCGAATCAAGGGTGGGACCCATGATCAGGTGGCCCCGCTGGTGTGGGCGGTGTCGGTGACCACCCGATCAATCAGACCGTATTCAACCGCCTCTGCGGGCGAAAGGAAGTGGTCGCGGTCGGTGTCTTCAGCGATTTTCTCCAGGGGCTGGCCGGTGTGCTCGGCCAGCAGGCCATTGAGGGTGTCCTTGAGATACAGGATTTCCCTGGCCTGAATCTCGATGTCCACGGCCTGGCCCTGGGCGCCGCCGAGGGGCTGGTGGATCATGATTCGGGCGTTGGGCAGAGCCAGGCGCTTGCCCCTGGTGCCGCCGGATAGCAGGAAGGCCCCCATCGACGCTGCCAGGCCGTAGCAGATGGTGACCACATCGGGGGCCACCTGCTGCATCGTGTCGTAGATGGCCAGTCCGGCTGTTACCGAGCCGCCCGGGGAGTTGATGTAGATCTGAATGTCCTTCTCGGGATCTTCCGCTTCCAGAAACAACAGCTGGGCCACCATGGCATCAGCCACGGTGTCGTCGATGCCGGTGCCCAGAAAGATGATCCGCTCCCGTAACAGGCGCGAGTAGATATCAAAGGCCCGATCCCCCTTGCCCGACTGCTCCACCACGGTGGGCAGGACCCCAGGGGCAGCCATCGGATAGCCGGCTGCCGTTGCCTCGGGGCGGCAATCCAGCCAGCGGCTCTGCACCGGGTGGCAGCGCAGGGCTGACGGTTCGGGCATGGGCGGGAGGGCGTTGGACACGCGCAGCGGCGAGGGATCGGACCAATCTATGGGGGACAAAGCCTCGGCGGGATCAGGGCCCAGCCCGATCCCGAGCTGGAGGTGCTCCCCTTCAGGCCTGGTCGCCGGCTTCGGCAGCAGCTTTCTCGCTGATGGTGCTGTTGCTCTCCAGCCAGTCGAGCAGCTTTTCCTGCAGCAGGTCGTCGCTCACCACCTGGCGCAGGCGCTGGGGATCGATGTTGCCCTGCTGGCTGATGCCCCGGCTCACCTCCTTCACCTTGGCCTCCAGCTCAGCCTCGGCCACCTCGATCGCCTCGGCCTTGGCCAGGGCCTGGAGGGCCAGGCTGCGGCGCAGGCGCTGCTCCGCTTCCGGGCGGGAGGTGTCCATCAGCGAGCGCACCAGGTCGGGCGTGAACAACTTCTTGACGTCCATGCCCTGCTGGGCGATCTGGCCGGCGGTCTGCTCGATCAGGTTGCGGATCTCCTGCTGGATCAGGGTTTCCGGCAACTCCACCTCCAGCTCCTCCACCAGGGCGCCCAACAGGGCGTCGTGGCGGGCGGCCTTGGCGCGGCGCTCGGCGTCGTCCTTGAGGCGGGTTTCCAGCTCCTCGCGCAGTTCCGCCAGGGTCTGCTTGTCGCTGGCCTGCTGGGCGAAGGCGTCATCGAGGGCGGGCAGCTCGCGGGTCTTGAGCTCCTTGAGGCTGATCTCGAAGCGCGCCTTGCGGCCGGCGGCATCCTCCTGGGGATAGCTCTCGGGGAACTGGCAGTCCACCGTCCTGGTGTCGCCCACGGCCATGCCGATCACCCCCTCCACGAAGCCGGGGATCATGCGGCCCTCCTCCAGTTCCACCTCCATGGCGTCGCTGCTGCCGCCGCTGATCGCCTCCTTGGTGTCCACATACACGCCGCTGAAGCTGAGCACGGCCACATCGCCGCTGGCGGCGGGCCGGTCATCCACGGGCACCAGGGTGGCCAGCTGCTTGCGCGACTGGTCGAGCAGCTCATCCACCCGGGCCGGGTCATAGACGATCGTTTCGGCCTCCGCCTTGAGGCCCTTGGTTTTCTTCAGGCTCGGGCTGGGCTCCACGTCCAGCTCCACGGTGATGGTGAGGTCGCTTCCGGGCTGGAAGCGCTCCAGCACCACCTCGAAGCCCTCGCTCAGTTCCGGCCTGCCCAGGGCGGCCACCTTCTCGATGTCCAGGGCGTCCCGGCAGGCGCCATCCACCAGATCCTCCAGGGCGGTGGCGCGGATGCGCAGGGGTCCGATCTGCTGGAGCAGCACGGGCCGAGGCACCCGGCCCTTGCGGAAGCCGGGCAGCTTCACCGTGCGACTCAGCTTCTCCAGAGCCGCGTCGTAGCTGGCCTGGCTGCGGCTGCCGGGAATGGCCACCTCCAGGGCGACGCGGCTGCCGGGCCTGGGGCTGGCCGTGACCTGGAGCGATGCGGGCGAGGAGGACTGGGCCGCAGGGGCGGCTTGGGCAGCTGGACTCATGGGAAGACTCTGCAGCCCCCGATCCTAAGAAAGTGCTTGGCGGGCTCTGGATCGACAGTATTGTGTTCTGAACGACGGATCCCGCCTGCGGGGTGCCGAACCTGCTGATCCGAGGTGGGCTGAGCCTTGTCTCAATCCAGCTGAAAGGCTTTCACATTCCACTCCACGCAATTACATCCACCAGCTACTCCCACCAGTTACCTCCACCCAGCCAGGCTCATGCAGCCAGCTTGAGCCACACCAGCCCATCTCCGGTTCGCCAAGGGCCGTCCAGGCTCCAGTCATTGGTCAGTCCAGCCGCCTGGCCCAGCTCACGACAGATCCGGTCGTGCCGGTTTGCGCCATCGCCCTTCATTCACACCGGTCAGTCCCCCTGTTCCAGCTCTCTCCCTCCCGACCCCCATCCACCCGTCCAGGCCCCGCCCACACCTTGATCTCCGAACCCAGCCCGTCCTGACCCTGTTGCGCCTCAGCTGCAACCGCCGGGACAGGGCCCGCTGATCCCGGCCTCCCCTCCACCCGGTGCCAGCCCCCGCTTCATCGCACCAGCCCCTTCCCTTACCAGCCAGTTGTTCTCCTTGACCGCTGTCCAGACCGAGACCGTCACCAGCGCCTCTGCCCTGCCCAGGCGCCCGCTGCGTGTGGCTGTGCTCGGTGCCACAGGGGCGGTGGGTCAGGAGCTCCTGGCCCTGCTGGATGAGCGCCGGTTTCCGGTGGCGGAGCTGATTCCGCTGGCGTCCTCCCGCTCAGCCGGCCAGACCCTGGCCTGGCGCGACCGAGAGCTCACGATCCAGGCGGTGGAGTCCTCAGTTTTTGCCGGGGTTGATCTGGTGCTTGCATCCGCCGGAGGTTCGGCTTCCAGGCAGTGGGCTCCGGTTGCCGCCGCCGCTGGGGCCGTGGTGATCGACAACTCCAGCGCCTTCCGCATGGACCCTGCGGTGCCCCTGGTGGTGCCCGAGGTGAACCCCGAGGCCGCCTTCAGCCATCAGGGGATCATCGCCAATCCCAACTGCACCACGATCCTGCTCACCCTGGCCCTGGCACCTCTACAGGCACGCAGGCCGATCCGCCGGGTGGTGGTGAGCACCTACCAGAGCGCCAGTGGCGCCGGTGCCCGCGCCATGGAGGAGCTACGCCAGCTCAGCCGCACCGTGCTCGACGGTGGCGAGCCGGTGAGTGAGGTGCTCCCCCATTCCCTGGCCTTCAACCTCTTCCTGCACAACTCCCCGCTGCAGGCCAACGGCTACTGCGAAGAGGAGCTGAAAATGCTCAATGAGACGCGCAAGATCATGGATCTGCCCGAGCTGCGCCTCTCGGCCACCTGCGTGCGGGTGCCGGTGCTGCGGGCCCATTCCGAGGCGGTGAACATCGAATTCAGTGAGCCCTTCCCGGTGGCCGAGGCCCGGGAACTGCTGCGGGCTGCGCCGGGCGTGGAGCTGCTCGAGAACTTCGAGGCCAACCGCTTCCCGATGCCCACCGATGTGACGGGTCGGGATCCCGTGGCGGTGGGGCGGATCCGCCAGGATCTCAGCGATGCCAACGCCCTGGAGCTCTGGCTCTGCGGAGACCAGATCCGCAAGGGCGCCGCGCTCAATGCCGTGCAGATCGCCGAGCTGCTGCTCCAGGATCCGCCCAACCCAGGAGGTGCCGCTTGAGCAGCGCCGCGCACCTGCCCTGGAGCCAGGCTCCGTTCGGTCGGGTGGTCACCGCCATGGTGACCCCCTTCCACGCCGATGGCAGCGTGAACCTTGACCTGGCGGCCGGGCTGGCCGATCACCTGGTTGCCAACGGTTCCGATGGCCTGGTGATCTGTGGCACCACCGGTGAATCGCCCACCCTCAGCTGGGCTGAACAGCACGAGCTCTTTGCGGCGGTGCAGGGTGCCGTGGGCGGCCGCGCCAAGCTGATTGCCGGCAGCGGCAGCAACTGCACCGCCGAGGCGATCGAGGCCACCCGCGAAGCCGCGGGCCGCGGCGCTGACGGTGCCCTCGTGGTGGTGCCCTACTACAACAAGCCGCCCCAGGACGGGATGGAGGCCCATTTCCGCGCCATCGCCGAGGCGGCTCCGGAGCTGCCGCTGATGCTCTACAACATCCCGGGGCGCACCGGCACCAGTCTGGCCCCGGAAACCACGGCCCGCCTGCTCAATCTGCCCAACGTGGTGAGCTTCAAGGCGGCCAGCGGCAGCACCGAGGAGGTGAGTGCCCTGCGCGCCGCCTGCGGCGAGCGCCTTGCCATCTATTGCGGAGACGATGCCCTCACCCTGCCGATGCTGGCCGTGGGTGCCGTCGGCGTGGTGAGCGTGGCCAGCCACGTCGCCGGACCTCGGATCAGCGCCATGATCGAGGCCTTCCTCAGTGGTGACCTGCCAGCGGCGCTGGCGCTGCATGAGCAACTGTTGCCCCTCTGCAAGGCCCTGTTCTGCACCACCAACCCGATCCCAGTGAAAGCTGCTCTTGAACTCAGCGGCTGGCCGGTCGGAGCCCCCCGTCTTCCCCTCTTGTCTGCAAGCGACACCGTGAAACAACGCCTCTCCGAAACCCTGGCCGCCCTGCGTCCCACCTGACGCCAAGGCTGATCCGGTTCACATTTTCAAGTTCTTCTTCAAGGCTTACATGTCCAATTTCAATCAGAGTCAGAACGGTGCAAAACAGCCTGCCCTGCGGGTGATCCCCCTCGGCGGTCTTCACGAGATCGGTAAGAACACCTGCGTGTTCGAATACGGCGACGACATCATGCTGGTGGATGCAGGCCTGGCCTTTCCCAGCGATGGTATGCACGGCGTCAACGTTGTGATGCCGGACACCAGCTATCTGAAAGAAAACCAGCAGCGCATCCGCGGCATGATCGTGACCCACGGTCATGAAGACCACATCGGCGGCATCTCTCACCACCTCAAGAACTTCAACATCCCGGTGATCTACGGGCCGCGGCTGGCCCTGTCTCTGCTCACGGGCAAGATGGAAGAGGCCGGTGTGATGGATCGCACCGTTCTGCAGACCATCGCCCCACGCGATGTGGTGAAGGTGGGTCAGCACTTCTCGGTGGAGTTCATCCGCAACACCCACTCGATGGCCGACAGCTTCTCGCTGGCCATCACCACCCCGGTGGGCACGGTGATCTTCACCGGTGACTTCAAGTTCGACCACACCCCGGTGGATGGTGAGACCTTTGATATGGCGCGCCTCGCTCACCATGGTGAGCAGGGGGTGCTGTGTCTGTTCAGCGACTCCACCAACGCCGAGGTGCCCGGCTTTACCCCCAGCGAGCGGGCGGTGTTCCCCAACCTGGATCGTCACATCGCCCAGGCCGAAGGCCGGGTGATCATCACCACCTTCGCCAGCTCGATTCACCGGGTGGCGATGATTCTGGAGCTGGCCCTCAAGAACGGCCGCAAGGTGGGCCTGCTGGGCCGCTCGATGCTCAATGTGATCGCCAAGTCGCGCGAGCTGGGCTACATGCGCGCGCCCGATGAGTTGTTTGTGCCGATCAAGCAGATCCGCGACCTGCCCGATCGCGAGACCCTGCTGCTGATGACCGGCAGCCAGGGTGAACCGCTGGCCGCCCTCAGCCGGATTTCCCGCGGCGAGCATCCCCAGGTGCAGGTGAAGCCCAGCGACACGATCATCTTCTCGGCCAGTCCGATTCCAGGAAACACGATCTCGGTGGTCAACACCGTGGATCGGCTGATGATGCTCGGCGCCAAGGTGGTGTACGGCAAGGGTGAGGGCATCCACGTGTCCGGTCACGGTTGCCAGGAAGACCAGAAGCTGATGCTGGCCCTCACCAAGCCGAAGTTCTTCGTGCCGGTGCACGGCGAGCACCGCATGCTCCAGTGCCACAGCAAGACCGCCCAGTCGATGGGCGTGCCAGCGGACAACATCCTGATCATCGACAACGGCGATGTGGTGGAACTCAGCGCCGATTCGATCCGCAAGGGGGATCCGGTGAAGGCCGGCATCGAGCTGCTCGACGCCTCCCGCAACGGCATCGTCGATGCCCGCGTGCTCAAGGAGCGCCAACAGCTGGCCGAGGACGGCGTGATCACCCTGCTGGCGGTGATCAGCACCGATGGCGTGATGGCGGCGCCGCCGCGGGTGAATCTGCGCGGCGTGGTCACGACCGCGGATGCCCGCAAGCTCAGCCTCTGGGCCGAGCGCGAGATCACCTGGGTGTTGGAGAACCGCTGGAAGCAGCTCTGCCGCGTCAGTGGTGGCCAGGCCCCTGACGTGGACTGGGTGGGCGTGCAGCGGGAGGTGGAGCTTGGACTGCAGCGCCGCCTGCGTCGGGAGTTGCAGGTGGAGCCGCTGATCATCTGCCTGGTGCAGCCGGCTCCCGCAGGTACCCCCGCCTACAAGGGGCGGGCCGATGCCGAACCCGACAGCCGTCCTGCTCCCCGCGGCCGTGGGGGACGCGGACCTGGCGAGCGTCAGCCCCGTCCAGAGCGCCTGGAGCGCAGCTCCCAGCCCCAGCCCCAGCGCCAGTTGGCCACTGTTGCGGCCAGCCCCGCGCCGGTGGCCACTGCCGCCAGCCCAGCTGCGGCCGCTGCTCCGGAGCCCGAATTCGCCGGCCGTACCCGCCGTCGCCGTTCGGCTGCCGCAGGCTGATCAGGGCAGCCTGATTCGCAACAGACCCCGGGAGAGATCGTCCAGCTGATCGGCGGTCCACTCCCCGGGACTGTCGCTGGCTGAGCTGTTGTCCTCCCCAGGACTGGTGAGTTCCTCAAGGACGAGCTCCTGACGCAGCAGGGGATTGGCCTGGGCCACGGCGATCTGTTCCGGTTCGTCCACGATCTCGCCCACCAGTTCAGCTTCGGGTTCGCTCACCCGTTCAGCTACAGCCTCTCTAACCCGCTCAGGCTCCGCCGCCAGCCCAGGCTCCTGCTCCGGGGTGGAGGCTTCGGGCGCGGGCTCCGCTGGGGAAGCGATTGCCGGAAGATCAGCGGAAGGCGCTGCGGGAGGCGAAGGACTCTCAGGCACCTCAGCGGTCTCCCCGCTCTCCTGCCCGGCAGCTCCAGCCAGTTCGTTGAGCCAGGGCGATGCGTCGTCGCTGGCGGCCGGCTGCGTTGCTGCCCCTGCCGCAGCGGTAGCGCTGTCGCTCAGCCAGGGTGCCGCTGCCTGGGTGATCGGGGCCTGTGCCTCAGCCTCCCGGTCGCATTGGGCCAGTCCCTGTTGGGCAATGTCCCGCAGGGTGGGTTCGTCGCAGTGCTCGAGCACGCTGGCGTAGTAGTGCCGGGCTCCTGAGGGGTCTGTCAGCCCGTAGAGGCGGGTGTGGCCCAGCAGCAGCACGAGCCGCAGCTGCAGGGGGTCGGCCGGGTTGGGTTCCAGCTCCGCCAGCAATCCCTGGCTGAGGCTCTCCACCTCAGGCCAGCGCCGTTCGCTGTAGGCCCGTTCGATGGCGCTGTAGCGCTCTTGCAGCTTCTCCGGCGGCAGGCTCATGGGCTGGGCCTAGACCTCACGACTCAGCCACAGTGTGCGGGCGCGCCAGTGCAGCTGCCAGCCATCGCCCAGATCGCTCCGGCCCGCACTGGCCGGGTCCTGCAGCCGGTCGAGCACGCCATCGAGGATGCGGCTGGCACAGCGGGGCCTGCCCAGGCCCTCCAGCCAGGCCTGGATCAGCTGGCCCTGGTTGGCCCGCTGCAGCGGCTCCAGCCCCCTGCGGTCCAGGGCCGGCGCCAGCCCCCCCGCCGGAGCCTGGATCTCCAGGGTCTTCAAGGCCAGCAGCAGCAGTTCCTCCTGGGCCAGCTCCGCTTCGGCCAGCTGCTGGGCCGAGCGGGCCATGCGCCGGGCGGCCCCGGGGTGGAGGCTCTCCAGCACGGGGAGCACCTCCTGGCGCACCCGGTTGCGGCTGAAGTGGGGCTCCAGGTTGCTGGAATCCAGCCACAGCGGCAGCTCCAGTTCGCGGCAGATGCGGGCGGTGTCAGTCCGGCTGAAGGCCAGCAAGGGCCGCACCAGCTCGATCCCCGGAGCCAGTGGTCGGCTGTGCCCCAGGCTGGCCAGGCCGCGGCGATGGCTGCCCCGGGCCAGGTGGAGCAGCAGGGTTTCGGCCCGGTCGCTGGCGGTGTGGCCGGTGACCACCCGCCGGCTGGCCAGCTGGCGGGCCCGCAGCGCCAGGCAGCCGTAGCGCCACTCCCGGGCGGCCGCTTCGCTGGGTGGCTCCCCAGCGCCGCGCTGCCAGCTGTCGAGCAGCAGGGGCAGCTCCCGGCCCCGCGCCCAGGCCTGCAGCTCCAGGGCCTGGGCCGTGGATTCCCCACGCCAGCGGTGGTCGCCGTGCCAGAGCACCAGCCGCCAGCGGTGCTGCGGCTGCAGGCCCAGCAGCAATCCCACCAGGGCCATCGAGTCCTGGCCTCCAGACACCGCCAGCAGCAGGGGCTCCCCCGCGGGCAGCAGCCCGGGGTGGCGCAGCAGCAGGCGGTGCAGGCGGTGGTGGTCGCCGGTCCAGGCCGTGGCGGACCTCGGGTGGGAGAATCAATCCACTGTGCTTTCTTCCGGTATGTCGCGCTTCGATCGCCTGCCCGCCCCGCTGCGCTCGGCCCTGCTGCAGCGCCGACTGCTCAAGGTGATCGCCGGCCTCACCAATCGCGATGCCGGCAGCGTGGAGCGCATCAGCCGGGCCGCCGGCCGCGGTGGCGCCGACCTGCTGGACATCGCCTGTGATCCCCAGCTGGTGCGCCTGGCGGCCGCGGTGAGCGGCCTGCCCGTGTGCGTGAGCGCCGTGGATCCCGAGCTCTTCCCCGCCGCTGTGGAGGCCGGCGCGGCGCTGGTGGAGATCGGCAACTACGACGCCTTCTACCCCCTGGGTCGCCTGTTCGACGCGGCGGAGGTGCTGGAACTCACCCGCCGCACCCGCGAGCTCCTGCCCGAGGTGGTGCTCAGCGTCACCGTGCCCCACGTGCTGCCCCTCGACCAGCAGGATCAGCTGGCCCTCGATCTGGTGGACGCCGGAGCCGACCTCATCCAGACCGAAGGCGGCACCAGCGCCCGTCCCTTCAGCGCGGGCAGCCTCGGTCTGATCGAGAAGGCCGCCCCCACCCTGGCTGCCGCCCACGGCATCAGCCGTGCCCTGGCCGCCGCTGCGCTGCAGGCACCGGTGCTGTGCGCCTCCGGCCTCTCAGCCGTCACGGTGCCGATGGCGATTGCCGCCGGCGCCAGCGGCGTGGGGGTGGGCTCGGCGGTGAACAGGCTCAGCGATGAACTGGCGATGGTGGCCGTGGTGCGTGGCCTGCGCGAGGCTCTGGGCCGCCCTCAGGGCGTGGCCATCTGAACCCAGGCGGCTCAGGCAACCCATCACGCTGTGCCCTGACTAGCCTGTTAGGGCTTGCCTGAGCCTGGTGATGGGTTCTCTGCTCTGGTTGCTGCAGTGGCCGGTGCGGGCCGCTGTGCTGCTGATGGTGGCGGCATTGCCCCTGGGGGTGGAAATCGAGGGCTATGGCGTAGCGCTGCTCTCGGCCGTGGTGATCGGCCTGCTGGGCACCCTGCTGATCTGGCCGCTGCGGGTGCTGCTCGGTCCGGTCTGGGCGATGACCAGCCTGGGTGGCTTGATCAGTCCAGTCACGTTGCTGTTCAACTGGCTGATCAGCGTGGTGCTGTTCGCCCTGGCGGCCTGGTTGATTGAGGGCTTCACCCTGCGCCGCGGCCTGTTCAGTGCCGTGCTCGGCTCGGTGGTCTACGCGCTGATCTCCACGGCGCTGCTGCGTCTGTTCGGGCTGGAGGTGCCCCTGACCCGCGTGGCTGCCCTGGCTGGCGCCTGAGCGTGATCCCCTGAACCACGGCCCAAGCAGCGGCCAGAGAGAATGGGCAGATGGCCGGTCCCTTTCAGCTCCACGCCCCCTATGAGCCCAAGGGTGACCAACCCGAGGCGATCAAGGGCCTGGTGGCCGGCGTTGAGGGCGGCGAGCGCTTCCAGACCCTGCTGGGGGCCACGGGCACCGGCAAGACCTTCACGATCGCCAACGTGATCGCCCGCACCGGGCGCCCCACCCTGGTGCTGGCCCACAACAAGACCCTGGCGGCCCAGCTCTGCAACGAATTGCGGGAGTTCTTCCCCGGCAATGCCGTTGAATATTTCATCTCCTACTACGACTACTACCAGCCGGAGGCGTATGTGCCCGTCTCCGATACCTACATCGCCAAGACGGCGTCGATCAACGAGGAGATCGACATGCTGCGCCACTCGGCGACCCGCTCGCTGTTTGAGCGTCGCGATGTGATCGTGGTGGCCTCGATCAGCTGTATCTATGGACTGGGGATTCCCAGCGAATACCTCAAGGCCGCCGTGAAGTTCCAGGTGGGCGACATGCTCAACCTGCGCGGCTCCCTGCGCGAGCTGGTGAACAACCAGTACTCCCGCAACGACGTGGAGATCTCCCGGGGCCGCTTCCGGGTGCGCGGCGATGTGCTGGAGATCGGGCCCGCCTACGAAGATCGGCTGGTGCGGATCGAGCTGTTCGGCGATGAGGTGGAGGCGATCCGCTACGTGGATCCCACCACCGGTGAGATCCTGCAGAGCCTGGAAACGATCAATATCTACCCGGCCAAGCACTTCGTGACCCCGAAGGAGCGTCTGGCTGATGCGATCAAGGCGATCCGCGCCGAACTGCGCGAGCGCCTCGATCTGCTCAACAGCCAGGGCCGCCTCCTGGAGGCCCAGCGGCTGGAGCAGCGCACCACCTACGACCTGGAGATGCTGGAGCAGGTGGGCTACTGCAACGGCGTGGAAAATTACGCCCGTCACCTGGCTGGTCGCGAAGCGGGCACGCCACCGGAATGCCTGATCGATTACTTCCCCGACGACTGGCTGCTGGTGGTGGATGAGAGCCACGTCACCTGCAGCCAGCTGCAGGCGATGTACAACGGCGACCAGAGTCGCAAGCAGGTGCTGATCGAGCATGGCTTCCGCCTGCCCAGCGCTGCTGACAACCGGCCGCTCAAGGGGGAGGAGTTCTGGCAGAAGGCGCGCCAGAGCATTTTTGTGAGCGCCACCCCAGGCAACTGGGAGCTGGAGCAGAGCGATGGCCAGGTGGTGGAGCAGGTGATCCGCCCCACCGGTGTGCTGGATCCGATCGTGGAGGTGCGCCCCACCGACGGCCAGGTGGACGACCTGCTCGGCGAAATCCGCCTGCGGGCCGAGAAGCAGGAGCGGGTTCTGGTGACCACGCTCACCAAGCGCATGGCCGAAGACCTCACCGACTACCTGGCCGAGAACGGCGTGCGGGTGCGCTATCTGCACTCAGAGATCCACTCGATCGAGCGGATCGAGATCATCCAGGACCTCAGGAATGGTGAATACGACGTGCTGGTGGGTGTGAACCTGCTGCGCGAAGGCCTCGACCTACCGGAGGTGTCGCTGGTGGCGATCCTCGACGCCGACAAGGAGGGCTTCCTGCGGGCCGAGCGCTCCCTGATCCAGACCATCGGCCGCGCGGCCCGGCACGTGGAGGGCGTGGCCTTGCTCTACGCCGACAACCTCACCGATTCGATGGCCAAGGCCATTTCGGAGACGGAGCGGCGCCGGGCGATTCAGCACACCTACAACCAGAAGCACGGGATCACGCCCACGCCGGCGGGCAAGCGGGCAGGTAATTCGATCCTGGCGTTTCTTGAGGTGTCGCGCCGGCTCAACGATGAGCAGCTGGAACAGGCCACCGAGCAGGCCGAGCACAACGAAGTGCCCCTTGATTCCCTGCCGGAGCTGATTCAGCAGCTGGAGGACAAGATGAAAGCCGCTGCCAAGAACCTGGAGTTCGAGGAGGCTGCGAACCTGCGTGACCGGATCAAGGGTCTGCGGCAGAAGCTGGTGGGCAAGGCCTGAGCACTGGGGCGTGGATCAAGCGGGGGCTTCGCTGCCCTCCGCCCTGTGGCTCACGCTGCCGCCCAGCTCGAAGGCGGCATGCACGGCCTGCAGGGCGCGGATGCCTTCGGCTTCGGCCACCACGCAGCTGGTGCGGATCTCGCTGGTGGCGATCAGCTCGATGTTGATCGCCTGATCGGCCAGGGCCCGGAACATGCGGGCGGCGGTGCCGGGGGTGCAGGGCATGCCGGCGCCGACGGCGCTCACCCGGGCGATGGCGGAGCCTTCCTCAAAGCGGGCGCCGGGCCATTGCTGCAGCAGGGGCGCCAGGGCCTGCTCGGCCCGCGGGCGCTCGTCGCGCTTGAGGGTGAAGGTGATGTCCTTGCCGCCCGCCGTGGTGCGCTCGGACTGCACGATCGCCTCCACGCTGATGGCCGCGTCGGCCAGGGCCCGGCAGACGGCGGCGGCGGTGCCGGGCCGGTCGGGAACGCGGCGCACGGCCACCTGGGCCTGGCCCAGATCCAGGGCCACCCCACGCACGGCCGGGTCACCCAGGTGGCAGGGCTCGGGGTTGGGGCGCAGTTGCCCTTCGCCCAGCTCGAAGGCGTCGGCGGCGGCCCGCAGGGCCTTGGCCCCCTGATGGCCAGCCACCAGACAGCTCACCTTCACTTCGCTGGTGGCGATCAGGCGCAGGTTGATGCCGCTGCGGGCCAGGGTGTCGAACAGGCGGGCGGCCACGCCGGGGCGACCCATGATGCCGGCGCCGGCGATGCTCAGCTTGGCCAGGCCCGCCTCGGTGCTCAGCTGGGCGCCGCCCTCCTCCCCGGGGCTGGCCCCCAGGCCGGCCAGCACCTCCCGGCACACCAGCTCACCGCGATCGAGATCGGCCCCGGCCAGGGTGAAGGCGATGTCGTTGGAGGCGCCCTCGTGGGTGGCCTGCACGATCAGGTCCACGTTCAGGCCTGCGGCGCCGAGGGCTTCGAACAGCAGGGCGGCCACGCCCGGCCGATCCGGCACATGGGCCAGGGCGATCACCGCCTGGTGCTCCTCCAGTTCGGCCCCGTCCACTGGCCGGCCCAGTTCCAGGCCACCATGGCCGATCGGGCGGGATGGCCCGCTGGTGAGGCGGGTGCCGGGCTGGTTGCTCCAGCTGGAGCGCACCACCAGGGGCACGCCGTAGTTGCGGGCGATCTCCACGGCCCGCGGGTGGAGCACGGCGGCGCCGAGGCTGGCCAGCTCCAGCATCTCGTTGCAGCTCACCTGCTCCATCAGCTGGGCATCGGCCACCTTGCGCGGGTCGGTGGTGAGCACGCCCGGCACATCGGTGTAGATCTCGCAGGCTTCGGCCCCCAGGGCTGCCGCCAGGGCCACCGCCGAGGTGTCGGAGCCGCCGCGCCCCAGGGTGGTGATCTCCGGTGTGCCGGCTGCCGAATTGCTGGTGCCCTGGAAGCCGGCCACCACCACCACCTGCCCTTCGCTCAGCAGATGGCGCAGGCGGTCGGTGCGGATCTCCAGGATCCGGGCCCGCCCGTGGGCCGATTCGGTGACGATGCCCGCCTGGGTGCCCGTCATCGAGGTGGCCGGCACCCCCAGGCTGTGCAGGGCCATCGAGAGCAGGGCGATCGACACCTGCTCGCCGGTGGCCAGCAGCATGTCCATCTCCCGCTGGGGCGGGTTGCTGCACAGGGCCCGGGCCAGGCCTGTGAGTTCGTCGGTGGTGTGGCCCATCGCCGACACCACGATCACCAGGTCGTGGCCCTCCTCCCGGCTGCTGGCAATCCGCCGGGCCACCGCCTGGATGCGCTCCACATCGGCCACTGAGGTGCCGCCGAACTTCTGAACCAACAGGGCCATGGACGCGCGCGGCGGCGGGCTGAGCAGCTGCTGATTATCCGTCCCGGCTGGCCAGCAGGAAACCGTCGCGAAAGGCATCGGCGGGATCGGCGCCCCGTTTGAGGTCGGCCTCCACTTCCAGAAGCTGGCCCAGCAGGCGCAGGAACAGGGCTGGCGGTTTGCCGCGGATCTGCTTGCGCATCACGTAGATCCGCTTGGGGTTGCCGATGCCGGCCGCCCTGGCAATCACGGCCACATCGTTTTCGCCCTTGCGATCCAGCAGGGCCACCCACAGCCAGCCGCGGATCTGGCTGGTGAGGGAGGCCACGATCCGCAGGCCCGGCTCGTTGGCGGCCAGCAGGGCATCCACGAGGGTGATGGCGTCGGCGGGTTTGCCAGCCAGCAGGGCATCGCCCACCGCCAGGGCGCTGGTGCTCTGGCCGCCCACCAGGGCCTGCACCGCGGCCTGGGTGATCGCGGCAGGCTGCCCAGCTCCCGCCACAAACACACTCAGCTTTTCCAGTTCGCTGGCCAGGCGGGCGCTGTCGCTGCCGATGGCGTCGGCCAGGGCCTCGGCGGCGGCGGCTTCCAGCTGCAGGCCCAGCTCCCGTGCTGTGCGGGCCACCAGCTCCACCTGGCCCGCCCCATCCCAGATGGCTGGCAGGGCGAAGGTCTGCTCGAACACCGCGCCGGACCCGGCCTTAGCCAGCTTCTGCAGGGTCTTGGTGGTGCGCAGGCGGCCATCGGGCTTGGCCGGATTCACCAGCAGCAGGTGGCAGCTTTCGGGGATCAGCTCCAGGCTGGCTTCGAGCTGATCGGCAAGCTCAGCTGGGCACTGGTTGCAGAACGGGCTGCGTTGCAGCAGCACCAGCCGAGCGCCGCCGCCGAAGGGCGGGGTGCGCGCCTCCTCCAGGGCCTGGGCTGCCTGGGACGGGTCGTTGCCGTCGAGGCGGCTGAGGTTGATCGCCGCCCAGGCCGGATCCACCAGCCGCTCGATCAGCCCGTCCACTGCCCGGGTGCGGGCTGCCTCGTCGTCGCCCCAGAGCAGGTGGATGGGCATAGCGGTGCCGACGCTAGCTGGATTGTTGCCGGCGGCTGAGCAGCCCGGTGATGCATGCTGGCTGCATGCGTTTCGCCTGCGAACTCCTTAGGGTTGGTGGGAGCTTTGGCGTTAGCCCGTGCCCTCTCTGCAGATTCGCGACTGCCCTGAACCGCTGCATCAGTTGCTGCAGCTCCGGGCCCGGCGTCACCACCGCAGCCTCAGCCAGCAAGCCCTGGCTGACCTGCAGCAAGCCTGCGGCGGCGACCCGCGCGAGCGGCGGCGTTTGGCTCTTGAGCAGCTGAAGGCCATGGCCGAACAACGGCTCGCACCCCACTTTGACCCCTCCCCAGAGGACTTGATTCGCCAGGACCGCTCCCGCTGATTGATTCCGCTGATTCATCCCCCTGATCAAGCCATGGCGATTCCAGCCTCTGCGTCGGCCACCGTGGTGCTGGATGCCTCCGCAGTGCTGCGCATCATCGAAGGCTCGCCCCAGGCCGCTTCATTCGAGCAGGCGCTGTTTCAGGCGAGTTTGGTGATCGCACCGGAGCTGATGCTCACGGAGGTGGCCAATTCCCTGTGGCGATTGCAGCGTGCTGGCCAGCTGCCGGAGCAGGGGCTGCAGGCATTGCTGGCCAAGGCGGCTGATCTGGTGGATCACATCGAGCCCGACAGGCATCTCCAGGTGGAGGCGCTCGCCCTGGCCTGCCATCTCGATCATCCGGTGTACGACTGCCTCTATTTGGCCCTGGCCCGTAGGGAAGCGGCCGCTGTGCTGACAGCGGATCAGCGACTCCAAGCTCTGGCTGCCAAGGTGTTGCCATGACCCTTGACCATCCGATCTTCAGCGAAAGCATCCGGCAGATTCGCCTGTTGTTGGCGGAGCAGGCCGAGCTGTTGGCGGGGCTGACGCCGCTGGAGCGGGATGTGTTGGAGCGCTGCATCCACAGCAGCGGCGATCCGGCGATTGCGGCCGATCTGCGCTTCACCCCGGGCGCCTGCGCGGCAGGCGCGGCGGCTCTGGCGGCCGGGACGCCGATCCTCACCGACACGGCCATGGCGGCGGCGGCGGTGGCGCCGATGGCGCGGCGCACCTTCGGCAACCGGGTGACCTGCGTGCTCGACTGGGCCCCCGCAGCTGCCCCCGAGGGTTCCACGCGCACGGCGGCGGCCATGGCGGTGGCGCTGGCGGAGCTGGCGCCGGGCGCGGTGGTGTTGATCGGCAGTGCCCCCACGGCCCTCGAGGTGCTGCTGGAGCAGGTGGCAGGGGGCGGTCCGGCGCCGGCTCTGGTGATCGGCATGCCGGTGGGGTTTGTGGGGGTGGCGGAGAGCAAGCGCCACCTGGCTGCGAGTGGCCTGGTCCACATCGGGCTCGAGGGCTCCAAGGGTGGAGCCGGACTGGTGGCCGCGGCCTGCAATGCCCTGCTGCGGGCGGCCTGGCTTCAGGCGGCGAGCGCCCCGTCCGCCTGAGCCGGGTTGCGCGACGCGCGGGGTAGGGCCGGTTCCAGGCTGATCTGGCTGTTGGCCTCGATGCGGGCCAGCACCTGGCGGGCGCGTTGGAGCACGGGGGCGGGCACGCCGGCCAGGCGGGCGGCCTCGATGCCGTAGCTGCGGCTGGCGCCGCCGCTCACCACCCGGTGCAGGAAGCGCAGGCTGTCGCCCGTTTCCTCCACCAGCACCTGGGCATTGGCCACGTTGGCCAGCTGGTCGGCCAGGGCGTTGAGCTCGTGGTAGTGGGTGGCGAAGATGCTGCGGGCGCCGAGGCCGCCGCGCGCCGGCGGGGTGGCCAGGTGCTCGGCCACGGCCCAGGCGATCGAGAGACCGTCGAAGGTGGCGGTGCCGCGGCCGATCTCATCGAGCAGCACCAGCGAGCGCGGCGTGGCGTGGTGGAGGATGTTGGCGGTTTCGGCCATCTCCACCATGAAGGTGGACTGGCCCGCCGCCAGGTCGTCGCCGGCGCCGACGCGGGTGAAGATGCGGTCGGCAATGCCCAGGCGGGCGGTGGCGGCCGGGATCCAGCTGCCCATCTGGGCCATCAGCTGCAGCAGACCCGTCTGGCGCAGGTAGCAGCTCTTGCCGCTGGCGTTGGGGCCGGTGAGGATCAGCAGGTCGGGGAGTGGCTCGGAGTCGCCGGCGGTGAGCGCTGCTGCTGAACCCAGGGCCACGCCGTTGGGCGTGAAGGGCTCCTCCACCAGCAGCTGCTCCACCACAGGGTGGCGGCCGGCCTCGATCTGGAGCAGGCGGGCTTCGGGACCCTCGGGGTCGGTGAGTTCGGGGCAGCAGTAGCCGCCGGTGGCGGCCACCTCGGCGAGGGAGGCCAGGGCGTCGAGCTCGGCCACCAGCCGGGCGGCGCTGCGGATGGCGGCGGCCTGTTCGCCCACCCGCGCCCGCAGGCCGCAGAACAGCTCGTATTCCCGCTGGGCGGCCCGGGCTCTGAGCTGCTGGATCTGGCCCTCGCGCGCCTTGAGATCCGGGGTGACGAAGCGCTCCTCGTTGGCCAGGGTCTGGCGGCGGATCCAGTGCTCCGGCACGGCGCCCGCCTTGGCCCGGCTCACGGCCAGGAAGTAGCCGAAGGTGCGGTGATACTGGAGCTTGAGGGTGGCGATGCCGCTGGTGCGGCGCTCGCTGGCCTCCTGGTTGGCCAGCCAGGCGTCCTGGTCGTCGAGCTGGTTGCGGAGATTGTCCAGATGTGGATCCACGGCGTCGTGGATCAGGCCGCCTTCGGTGAGCGAGAGCGGCGGGGCGTCGAGCAGGGTGTGGCGCAGCTCGGCGGCCAGCTCGGCCAGCTCCGGCCAGGGGCGGGCCAGGGCCTGGAGCGGGGCGCTGCTGGTGTTGGCCAGCTGGGCCGCCAGCTGCGGCAGGCGCTCCAGGCCATCGGCCAGGGCCACCAGGTCGCGGGCCGAGGCCGTGCCGGCGCCGGCGCGGCCGGCCAGGCGCTCCAGGTCTCCCATGGGCCGCAGCAGCCGGCGGATCGCCAGGCGCAGGGGCCGCCCCGCCACCAGCTCGCTCACCCCGCCCTGGCGCGCCAGGATTGCTTCCCGATTAACCAGCGGCGCCTCGATCCAGCGCCGCAGACAGCGGCCTCCCATGGCGGTGTGGCTGCGGTCGAGCGCCCAGAGCAGCGACCCCTGCAGCTGGCCGCCCAGCTGGGTTCTGGTGAGCTCCAGGTTGCGGCGGGTGGCGGCATCGAGCACCAACGCATCGCCGGCATGCCAGCTGGTGGGCAGGTCGAGGGGCACCCGGGCGGTGGCGGTGGCGGGGGCGTCGCTGGGACCTCGATTGGTGTCGTCGAGGTAGTGCACCAGGCCGCCAGCGGCCCGCAGGGCCAGGGGCAGCTCTCCCAGGCCCAGGCCATCGAGGCTGGCCAGCCCGAAGCGCTCCTTGAGGGTGGCGCTGGCTTCCGGGGCTTCAAAGGGCGTGCGGGGCAGGGGCGTGAGCAGCAGGCCGGCCGGGCACCAGGCGGGGGTGGCGCCGGGGCCGCTGTTGCCCGCGGCGGCGGCCGCCAGGCCCCCAGGCCAGAGCACCTCGGCAGCGTCCGCCTGCAGCAGCTCCTGGTGGAGGGCATCGCTGCCCGCGCGCTCGGTGACCCGGAATTCCCCGGTGCTCACATCGGCCACCGCCAGGCCCCAGCGCAGGCCACACCGGTCCGGGTCCCGCTCACGCTCGCCCGCAGGACTGTCCAGCACCACGGCGCAGAGCCAGTTGTTGCGGCGGGCGGCGAGCATGCCCTCCTCCAGCACCGTGCCGGGGGTGAGCACGCGGGTGATCTCGCGCCGCAGCAGCTCACCTTTCGCCGCTGTGGTTTCCACCTGGTCGCAAAGGGCCACGCTGTGGCCGCGGCGTACCAGTTCGCCGCAGTAGCGCTCGGCGGCGTGGTGGGGGATGCCGGCCATCGGCACCCGGCCGATCGCCTTGCCGCCCTCCTTGCCGGTGAGGGTGAGCTCCAGCAGGCGCGACGCGGTGAGGGCGTCCTCGAAGAAGCACTCGAAGAAGTCGCCCAGGCGATAGAGCAGCAGGCGCTCGGGATGGGCCGCCTTGAGCTCCACGTAGTGGCGCAGCATCGGCGTGAGCTGCTGGGGGTCCACCAGGCCGTGGTGGTGCCAGGCGGGCAGGTCGGTATCTCCCTCCCCTGGGGGCTCGTCCAAAGGCGCGGCAGGGTTTTCGGGCGCCGCCTTGGCTGGGCCGGGATTGGGGGGCTGGCGCCGTTGGCGGGGACGCTGGGCAGCCTCGCTCAGGGCCTTCGCATCAAGCGCTTCACGTTTTTGTTCTGCCGAGGGACGTTCCCCCCCACTGCTCGCCCCACCGCTGGCGGCTCCGAACAGATCTCCCTGGATCTCCAGACCGGCGATCAGCGAAAGCTGCTGCTCTGCCTCCGCCGCCACGGGCCCCCCAGGTGCTGGCGGCGATCGTAGGGCGGCTGGCCGACATCGAGATGTGAAGCAAGCCGCCGGAGACGCGGGGTCTGCGTGTGAGAATCCGCCCACTGACCGGTCGGCCTGCCCCTGAGCCATGCAGATCCTCAACACCCTCTCCGTTCTGGCCCTGGTGGTGATGTCCTTCGCCCTGATCGTGGCGGTCCCCGTGCTCTACGCCAGCAGTGAGGACAGCGGCCGCTCCAACCGACTGATCCTGCTGGGTGGCCTGGCCTGGGTGGCCCTGGTACTGGTGAACTGGGGCATCAGTTTTTTGGTGGTCTGAGCAGCCGTTTTTGCTGGTCTGGGCAGCCGGGCTCGGCCCATGCCGAATCTCCAGCCCGCATACCGTTCCCCAGGGGCCGTCCGCACTGCGCGGGCGGCCCTTGCTTTTAGGCTGAACTCTTAAGTCGACGCCACGGCTGTGGCGGCATGCCCGTGGCCAGTTTCGAGGGACAGTTCAGCGGTGCCAGCGGGCTGCGGGTGGCGATTGTGGTGGCCCGGTTCAACGATCTGGTCACCGGCAAGCTGCTGAGCGGCTGCCTCGACTGCCTCGGCCGCCACGGCATCGACACCAGTCCCAGCAGCAGCCAGCTGGATCTGGCCTGGGTGCCCGGCAGCTTCGAGATCCCGCTGGTGGCCCAGCGGCTGGCCGCCAGCGGCCGCTACCAGGTGGTGATCACCCTCGGGGCCGTGATCCGCGGGGACACCCCCCACTTCGATGTGGTGGTGGCCGAGGTGAGCAAGGGGGTGGCCGCGGTGAGTCGGCAGACCGGCGTGCCGGTGATTTTCGGGGTGCTCACCACCGACACCATGCAGCAGGCCCTGGAGCGGGCCGGCATCAAGAGCAATCTCGGCTGGAGCTATGCCCTGCAGGCGATTGAGATGGGGTCGCTGATGGCCGCCCTGCCCTGACCAGCAGCACCTGGGGCGCGGCATCGCTGAAGCCCAGCTGGCGGTAGAAGCCGGCGCTGTTGGTGGTCATCAGATACACCCGCTCCACCCCCTGCAGCGCCGGCGCGGCCAGCAGGGCCTCCACCACCCGGCGGCCCAGGCCCCGGCCCTGGAGGTCGCCGGCCACCACCACATCCCAGAGCACGGCCCGGCAGAGTCCGTCGCTGGTGGCCCGGCCGAAGCCCACCAGTCGCTTGCCGCGCCAGAGGGTCACCACCGCTTCGCTGCCGGCCAGCAGACGGCGCAGCTGGCGGAAACTGCGGCCCCGGGCCCAGAAGGCGTGTTTGTCGAGCAGCCGCTGCAGTTTGAGCAGACCGCGGCTGGGGCGCAGCTGGGGGCCGAGTCCCAGCCGGCGCAGGCCGGGGGCGCCGCAGGCGTGCTGGACGAGCTGGATCTGGGCCATCGCCTCAGGGAGATGGCTGCATCCTCCCAGCGCGCAGGACCGGCCTCAGTAGGCTGCCCCCACTGCTCTGGTAGCCGATCTCACCATGCTCAAGCTCCTGCTGGGTGATCCCAATGCCCGCAAGCTGAAGCGCTACCAGCCGATCGTCTCCGACGTGAACCTGCTGGAGGAGGAGATCGCCCCCCTCTCCGACGACGAACTGCGCGGCCTCACGGCCGAGTTCCGCCAGAAGCTGGCGAGCCTGCAGGAGGACTGCCGCAGCCGCGGTCTGTCCAGGGAGGCCAGCCTGGAGCGGGAGCGCGGCCTGCTCGATGAGCTGCTGCCCCAGGCCTTTGCCGTGGTGCGCGAGGCCGGCAGGCGGGTGCTGGGCATGCGCCATTTCGACGTGCAGCTGATCGGCGGCATGGTGCTGCACGACGGCCAGATCGCCGAGATGAAGACCGGCGAGGGCAAGACCCTGGTGGCCACGCTGCCGGCCTACCTCAACGCCCTGACGGGCCGCGGCGTGCACGTGGTGACGGTGAACGATTACCTGGCCCGCCGCGACGCCGAGTGGATGGGCCAGATCCATCGCTTCCTGGGCCTGAGCGTGGGCCTGATCCAGCAGGACATGGACCCGGCCAGCCGGCGGATCAACTACGGCTGCGACATCACCTACGCCACCAACTCGGAGCTGGGGTTCGACTACCTCCGCGACAACATGGCGACCGACATCGCCGAAGTGGTGCAGCGCGACTTCCACTACTGCGTGATTGACGAAGTCGACTCGATCCTGATCGATGAAGCCCGCACGCCGCTGATCATCTCCGGCCAGGTGGAGCGGCCCCAGGAGAAGTATCAGCGGGCGGCCGAGGTGGCGGCCGAGCTGGTGCGTGCCGCCGAGCTGGGCAAGGACGGCATCGATCCCGAGGGCGACTACGAGGTGGATGAAAAGCAGCGCAGCTGCACGCTCACCGACGAGGGCTACGCCAAGGCCGAACAGATGCTGGGGGTGAACGACCTGTTCGATCCGGCCGATCCCTGGGCCCACTACATCAACAACGCCCTCAAGGCCAAGGAGCTGTTCATCAAGGATGTGAACTACATCGTGCGCGGCAGCGATGCGGTGATCGTCGACGAGTTCACCGGCCGGGTGATGCCGGGGCGCCGCTGGAGCGATGGCCAGCACCAGGCGATCGAGGCCAAGGAGGGCCTGCCGATTCAGCCCGAAACCCAGACGCTTGCTTCGATCACCTACCAGAACTTCTTCCTGCTCTACCCGCGCCTCGCCGGCATGACCGGCACCGCCAAGACTGAAGAAGTGGAGTTCGAGAAGACCTACAAGCTGGAGGTCACGATCGTGCCCACCAACCGCACCCGGGCCCGCCAGGACTGGACCGATCAGGTGTACAAAACGGAGCCGGCCAAGTGGCGGGCTGTGGCGGCCGAGACGGCCCAGATCCACGGCCAGGGCAGGCCCGTGCTGGTGGGCACCACCAGCGTGGAGAAATCGGAGTTGCTCTCCGCCCTGCTGGCCGAGCAGCAGATTCCCCACAACCTGCTCAACGCCAAGCCTGAGAACGTGGAGCGGGAGGCTGAGATCGTGGCCCAGGCCGGGCGGGCCGGTGCCGTGACCATCGCCACCAACATGGCCGGCCGCGGTACGGACATCATCCTGGGCGGCAACAGCGATTACATGGCTCGCCTGAAGCTGCGGGAGGTGCTGCTGCCGCGGCTGGTGCGCCCCGAGGAGGGCCATCGGCCGCCGGTGCCCCTGCAGCGCTCAGCCCAGGCCAGTGGCTTCGGCGCCGCCGCCGGCAGCGCGGTCACCGTGCCTTCCGAGGCCCGGGCGATCGGTGCCCTCTACCCCTGTGCCCTCAGCGACAGCACCGATCAACAGCTGGCCCAGCTGGCCCAGGGGCTGGTGAAGGCCTGGGGCGACCGCCAGCTGGGCGTGCTGGAGCTGGAGGACCGCATCGCCCAGGCGGCCGAAAAGGCCCCCACCGACGATCCCCAGATCCAGCAGCTGCGCGAGGCGATCGCCGGGGTGAAGGCGGAATACGAGCAGGTCACCAAGCTGGAGGAACAGCAGGTGCGCGAGGCCGGCGGCCTGCACGTGATCGGCACCGAGCGCCACGAGTCGCGCCGGGTGGACAACCAGCTGCGCGGCCGCGCCGGCCGCCAGGGCGACCCCGGTTCCACCCGCTTCTTCCTCTCGCTCGAGGACAACCTCCTCCGCATCTTCGGCGGCGACCGGGTGGCCGGCCTGATGAATGCCTTTCGGGTGGAGGAGGACATGCCGATCGAATCGGGCATGCTCACCCGCTCCCTGGAGGGCGCCCAGAAGAAGGTGGAAACCTATTACTACGACATCCGCAAGCAGGTGTTCGAGTACGACGAGGTGATGAACAACCAGCGCAAGGCCGTGTACGCCGAACGGCGGCGGGTGCTGGAGGGCCGGGAGCTCAAGCAGCAGGTGATCGGCTATGGCGAGCGCACGATCGACGACATCGTCGAGGCCTACGTGAATCCCGACCTGCCCCCTGAGGAGTGGGACCTCGAGCGACTGGTGGCCAAGACCAGGGAGTTCATCTACCTGCTGGAGGATCTGCAGCCGGACCAGGTGCGGGGCCTCTCCATGGAGGAGCTCAAGGCGTTCCTGCAGGAGCAGATGCGCAACGCCTATGACATCAAGGAGGGCCAGGTCGAGGCCCAGAACCCCGGGCTGATGCGCCAGGCCGAGCGCTTCTTCATCCTCCAGCAGATCGACACCCTCTGGCGCGAGCACCTGCAGGCGATGGATGCCCTGCGCGAATCGGTGGGTCTGCGCGGTTACGGCCAGAAGGATCCCTTGATCGAATACAAGAACGAGGGCTACGACATGTTCCTGGAGATGATGACCCAGATGCGCCGCAACGTGATCTATTCGATGTTCATGTTCCAGCCGGCTCCCGCTCCCCAGGGGGCCACGGCCTGAGTTCAGCTGGTGGAGCCCGGGCTGTCGCCCAGAAATTCCAGGATTTCCCGGTCCATCAGGCTCTGGGCCTGGCCGCGGCAGGGTTCCTGCAGGGGTCTGCCGGCCGCCAGGGCCTGCAGGCAGGCCTGGGTGCGCGCCAGTTCGCCCTCCAGGGCATCGATCCGCTCCATCAGGTTGCGGATCACCCGCGCTTCGGTGTCCGGCAGGGCGGAGTGGGCCAGGGGGTCCACCCGCACGCCGCTCTGGTGCACAACCCTCCCGGGGATGCCCACCACCGTGCAGTTGGGCTCCACGTCGCGCAGCACCACCGAACCCGCGCCGATGCGCGTGTTGGCGCCCACGGTGATGGCGCCGAGCACCTTGGCCCCGGCCCCCACCACCACGTTCTCGGCCAGGGAGGGATGGCGCTTGCCGTGGGCCTTGCCCGTGCCGCCCAGGGTCACCCCCTGGTAGAGCAGGCAGTGATCGCCCACCACGGCCGTCTCGCCGATCACCACCCCCATGCCGTGGTCGATGAACACGCCATGGCCGATCCGGGCTCCCGGGTGGATCTCGATGCCGGTGAGCAGCCGGCTGAGCTGGCTGAGCAGCCGCGGCAGGATCGGCAGGCGCAGCTGCCAGAGGCGATGGCTGATGCGATGGATCACCAGGGCATGGAGCCCCGGATAGCAGAGCAGGATCTCCAGCGGTCCGCGAGCCGCCGGATCCCGTTCCTGGATGATCGCCAGGTCGGACTGGATGGCCTTGAGCATGCAGGCATCCTGCCGGAGCCGGGCGAGGTTTGACCGAGGGGCCCCCCGTCGGGCATGATCTCGGGGTCGGACGGCGGAGGTCGCCGACATGGGTGCGACGCTGTTCCAGCCCAGTTGCGGATGTAGCTCAGTGGTAGAGCATCTCCTTGCCAAGGAGAGGGTCGAGAGTTCGAATCTCTTCATCCGCTTGAATCTCACGCCTGACTTCAGCAACCTGTCCTGAATGCAGGGAGCCGGCTCAAATCAGGCCACCTGCAGGCCGATCTCCTTGCGCAACTGGTCGATCGTGGCCGTTCCCAGGTAGCTCTGGGCGCAGTGCACCACCGGCAGGCGCATCAGCTGCGACCTGTTCTGGCGCAGGCTCTGTTCCACCAGTGGCAGGCTCGGCCGGTCGCAGAGCACATGGCTGGCGGCCCGCAGCAGGGCCAGCAGGCGGCTGCCGGTGTCCGGATTGGCGGTCATCACCAGCAACTCATTGCCGCGCAGGCTGTGCAGGATCACCTCTGCGGCCCGCAGGATGCCCGGGCTGATGCTCACCAGGCCCACACAGCTGCCGGCGCGCAGTTCCTTGAGCAGATCGAGCTCGTGGCGGAAATCGTTGAGGTCCACCGGTACGGCCCGGACGCCATGGCGCTTGGCGATCTCCTCCACCGGCTGCAGGAAATAGCGGCTGGTCACCACCGTGCCGTTGTTGGAGCGCTCCAGCAGGGTCTCCAGCTCCTCCATCGGCACCACCTCCACCGGCACCTCCAGCGTGGGCTTGAGTTCCTCGGCGATCAGCAGGGAGGCGCCGATGTCCTCGCGGGGGGTGCTCACCAGCACCCGGGCGCCGCAGCGCAGGCGCCAGTCGATCTCGCGGGTGAGCAGATCCCGGGCCTGCTGCAGGCTGCAGCCCGCATGCAGCAGACCGTCGATGCTCTGGCGCACGTCCCGGTCGATGTCGGGCAGGCTGCGGCTACGGCTGCCCAGGGCTGGCTTCAAATCCCTTGGCTTCTGGCGGTCGCGCACATAGATGCCCGAGCCGGCCATCGCTTCCACCACGCCATCCGTTTCCAGCTGGCGGTACACCTTGCTGATCGTGTTGCGGTGCAGGCCCGTCTGCATGGCGAGCTGGCGGGTGCTCGGCAGGCGGTGGCCGGGCGGGTAGTGACGGGCGGCGATCGCGAAACAGATCTGGTTGTAGAGCTGGGTCGAGGCCGGGATGTCGCTTTCCTGTTGGATATGAAATCGCACGCCGGAGTGGGCCAGATGGTCGCCTGGCCACCATACGGAGCATCCGCGGCGGGGACAATCCCCCCGTTGGCATAAGACCGTGTGCCGGTTGGCAGGCGATCACAATGGCCGCTGCTGTGCGGGAGCGCTGATGGAGGAACGAACATCGGCCACCGACCGGTCCGGCTGGCAGCTGCTCGCTGGCCCCGAGGACCTGCCCCTGCGCTGCTGGTGGTCGCTGCCGGTTGGACGGGCTCCCCGGGCGGCGGTGCTGGTGCTGCCCGAGGTGTTCGGCCTCAATGGCTGGGTGCGCAGCGTGGCCGACCGCTTGGCTGCTGCTGGCTACGCCGCCCTCGCCATGCCGCTGTTTGCGCGCACCGCTCCCGATCTGGAGCTGGACTATGACGCCGCCGGGCTGGCGGAGGGGCGGCGCCACCGCGACGCGGTGACGGCCGACCAGGTGCTGGCCGACCTGGACTGCGCCATCCAGTGGCTGCAACGCCAGCCGGGTCTGGAGGGTCGGCCGCTGGGTTGCGTGGGCTTCTGTTTCGGCGGCCACCTGGCGATGCTGGCGGCCACCCTGCCCCAGGTGGCCGCCACCTGCGATTTCTATGGGGCCAGGGTCTCCACCTTCCGCCCCGGGGGTGGTGACCCCACCCTCGCCCTTTTGCCCGCTGTGCGTGGGGAGCTGCTCTGCCTGGCGGGGGCGAATGACCCGCTGATGCCCGCCACCGAGCTGGCGGCTATCGACAGGGCCATGGCCGCCGCCTGGACCGCTGAGCCGGGTCGCCGCCTCCACCAGCTCGTGCTGCCGGAGGCTGGCCATGGCTTCATGTGCGAAGCCCGTGGTGACTTTCAGCCCGAGGCGGCAGGCCTGGGGTGGGCGGCGATGCTGGAGTTGTTCGGCAGGGTGCTCTGAGTTCGGTTCCCATGGCCCCTGCGTGCTTCAGGCTTCGGCGCCGCTGGGCTGGGCTGGGCTGGAGACAGGGGCAGCAGCGGCTTCGGTTTTGCTGCGGCCGGCGGCGGGCTTGGAGGCTGGGCCCTTGCTGGCCACCGCCGCCTTGCGCGGGCTGAGGAACATGATCATGTTGCGTCCCTCCCGCTTGGGCGGTTGCTGGATCTCGGCGGCTTCCTCCAGATCCTTGGCCATGCGCATCAGCAGCACTTCAGCCAGGGCGGTGTGCTGAATCTCGCGGCCACGGAAGATCACCGTGCACTTCACCTTGTCGCCGGACTTGAGAAAGCGAGAGGCCTGGCCAATGCGGACATCATAATCATGCTGGTCAATCTTGTAGCGCATTTTCACCTCTTTAACTTCGGTTTGATGCGACTTTTTCTTAGCTTCTTTGGCCTTCTTTTCCTGCTCAAACTTATATTTTCCGTAGTCCATGATCCGGCATACCGGCGGATCCGCCTTCTCGCTCACCAGCACCAGATCGAGTTCCCTGTCCTTGGCCACGTCCAGGGCGGCTTCTCTGGTGATCACGCCGAGTTGGCTGCCGTCGGCGTCCACCACCCGCAACTGGGGGTAGGCGATGCGCTCGTTGATGTTGGGCAGCTCCCGAACGGGAGCACGGCGGTCAAAACGGGGACGTGGAGGCATTCAGTAAGGACTGTTCTGGGGGATAGGGGACAGATGGCGCCAAGCTGGCCCGGCAGAGGCCTGCATGGCTCGGTACTGCTGAGGCTGGCCTGGGAACGTCCAGGAAAGCTCAGATGGTCACACTTCACCCTAGAACGCGCTCGACCTCCTGCAAGGCCTGCTGCAGCAGTTCGTCGATCTGCTGACCCGGCAGCCAGTGGGGCTGGTGTTGCCTGCGGAACCAGGTGCGCTGGCGTTTGGCGAACTGGCGGGTGCGCTGGCAGGTGAGCTGGATGGCGGCGGATTGGCTGATCTCTCCCGCCAGCAGCCGCAGTGCCTCCCCATAGCCGATGGTCTGCAGCAGCGGCAGATCCGCGCCATAGCGCTCCACCAGCTGCTGGGTTTCGCTCAGCAGCCCATCGGCGTAGAGGCGCTCGGTGCGCTGGGCGATGCGCTGCCTCAGGTTGGGGGGATCCAGGCCCAGCTCGAGCACCCGCCACGGGGGCGGTGCGGCGCTCTGCTGGCTGGAGCAGGGCCGGCCGGTGGCATAGATCACCTCCAGGGCGCGCTGGGTGCGCACCGGGTCGGCGGCGGCGATGCGGCTGGCGGCCAGGGGGTCCGCCTGCTGCAGCATCCGATGGCAGAGGGGTTGGCCCAGGGCCGTGAGTTGCTGGCGCAGCTGGGGCTGGGGGGCGACCGCCGGTGGCCGCAGTCCGCGGCAGATGGCCTGCAGATAGAGGCCGCTGCCGCCGGCGAGCAGGGCCAGGCCTGGGCCCTGGCGGGGGCGCTCCAGCTCCCGCTCGATCAGCGGTTCGGCGATCTGGCGGAACTCCTGCAGGTTGAGCGGCCGGTCGGGGTCGCGCAGGTCGAGCAGCTCGTGGCGGGCCGCCGCCTGCTGCCGGGGGGTGGGCTTGGCCGTGCCCACATCCATGCCCCGGTAGAGCTGGCGGGAGTCCACATTCAGCACCGCCAGGTCGAGGGCCTGGGCGAGGGCGATGGCCAGCTCGGTCTTGCCGCTGGCCGTGGGGCCCAGCAGCACGATCGCCAGGGGTTGCCGGCTTGGGGAATCGGAGGCCATGGCCCCACCTTGCCAGTCCCCTGCGCAAGCCTTGCGGCAGTGGTAGATTGCCCCTCGGAGCTGGGTTTTCAGCCCCTGTTCCTCCCCTGCCAAACCCTGGTCCGGGGGGCAAGACCATGCCCTGGATTGTGCTCCGCGATCACGGGGGGTCGGCCTGGTTGCCGGCCAGACCACCCTGTTCCGAGCTGGGGCCGATCTCCAGGCAATTCTTTCCCGCATGAGCGAAGCCACCAAAGTTCAGGCCGCCTACGGAGCCGAACAGATCCAGGTTCTCGAAGGCCTGGAGCCGGTGCGCAAGCGGCCCGGGATGTACATCGGCTCCACGGGGCCGCGAGGCCTGCACCACCTGGTTTATGAGGTGGTGGACAACTCGGTGGACGAGGCCCTGGCCGGCCACTGTGACGCCATCGAAGTCGTGCTCAACGACGACGGCAGTTGCTCGGTGACCGACAACGGCCGCGGTATTCCCACCGATATCCACCCGCGCACCGGCAAGAGCGCCCTGGAGACGGTGCTCACCGTGCTGCACGCCGGCGGCAAGTTCGGCTCCGGTGGCTACAAGGTGTCCGGTGGCCTGCACGGCGTGGGCGTGTCGGTGGTGAACGCCCTCTCCGAATGGGTGGAAGTGACCGTGCACCGCCAGGGCCAGGTGCACACCCAGCGCTTCGAGCGCGGTGCGCCGATCGGCTCCCTGGCCTCGAAGCCCGCCGACGACCCTGCCCGCACCGGCACTTCGGTGTGCTTCAAGCCGGACATCGAGATCTTCAGCACCGGCATCGTCTTCGACTACGCCACGCTGTCATCGCGACTGCGCGAGCTGGCCTACCTCAATGGCGGCGTCAAGATTGTGTTCCGCGATGCGCGGGCCAGCGCTCGCCATGAGGACGGCGAAGCCCACGAGGAGATCTATTTCTATGAAGGCGGCATCAAGGAATACGTCGCCTACATGAATGCCGAGAAAGATCCGCTCCATCCCGACATCATCTATGTGAATTCCGAGCGCGATGGTGTGCAGGTGGAGGCCGCCCTGCAGTGGTGCGTGGATGCCTACTCCGACAGCATCCTCGGCTTTGCCAACAACATCCGCACGGTGGATGGCGGCACCCATATCGAGGGATTAAAAACGGTGCTGACCCGCACCCTCAACGCCTTCGCCAAGAAGCGCGGCAAGCGCAAGGAGGCCGACGCCAATCTGGCCGGCGAGAATATCCGCGAGGGCCTCACCGCCGTGCTGTCGGTGAAGGTGCCCGAGCCGGAATTCGAGGGACAGACCAAGACCAAGCTGGGCAATACCGAGGTGCGCGGCATCGTCGATTCGCTGGTGGGCGAGGCCCTGGGTGAATTCCTGGAATTCAATCCCTCGGTGATCGACCTGATCCTGGAGAAGGCGATCCAGGCTTTCAATGCCGCCGAGGCCGCCCGCCGCGCCCGCGAGCTGGTACGCCGCAAGAGCGTGCTGGAGAGTTCCACCCTGCCGGGCAAGCTGGCCGACTGCTCCTCCCGCGACCCCTCGGAGTCGGAGATCTACATCGTGGAGGGGGATTCCGCCGGCGGCTCCGCCAAGCAGGGCCGAGACCGCCGCTTCCAGGCGATCCTGCCACTGCGGGGCAAGATCCTCAATATCGAGAAAACCGACGACGCCAAGATCTACAAGAACACGGAGATCCAGGCGCTGATCACCGCCCTGGGCCTGGGCATCAAGGGCGAAGACTTCAACGAGAAGAATCTGCGCTACCACCGGATCGTGATCATGACCGATGCCGACGTGGATGGCGCCCACATCCGCACCCTGATTCTCACCTTCTTCTTCCGCTACCAGCGGGCCCTGGTGGAAGGGGGCTTCATCTACATCGCCTGCCCACCGCTTTACAAGGTGGAGCGCGGCAAGAATCACACCTATTGTTACAATGAAAGCGACCTGAAAAAAACGATCGAGTCCTTCGGTGAGAAGGCCAACTACACGATCCAGCGTTTCAAGGGTCTGGGTGAAATGATGCCCCAGCAGCTCTGGGAAACCACCATGGATCCCGGCACCCGCATGATGAAGCGGGTGGAGATTGAAGACGCCCTTGAGGCCGATCGCATCTTCACGATCCTGATGGGTGACAAGGTGGCGCCCCGCCGTGAGTTCATCGAAACCCACAGCGCCGAGCTGGATCTGGCCCAGCTCGATATCTGATGCGGCCAGCTGCCACTCCCTGGCCGCTGTGGCGCTGGGCGGCCCTGCTGGGGTTTGCCCTTGTGGCCCCTGCCGGCCTGCCGGCCGGCGGGGCTGAGCGACGCCAGCCGGAGGTGCGCCGGCGCCAGAGTCAGGCGGAGCCCTTGCTGTCGCCGGCCCGCCAGGTGCTGCGCTGTGCGCCTCGCCACCAGGCGCCGGTGATCAGCTGCGCGGAGGTGGGCGAACCACTGCGAGTGTTGCGGCGCTGGAGTGAGCCGGGCGGTGGACGCTGGCTGCACGTGGAGCTGGCCGGCCCCACCGGTGGGCGGCGGGGCTGGCTACCGGGTTAGGCCTTCCCTCAGGCTCAGGCCGCCAGGGCAGCCTCGATGGCGCTGGTGAGCTCGGCGCTTTCCGGTTCCACCCCGCTCTTGAAGCGGGCCAGCACCGTGCCGTCCTTGCCCACCAGGAACTTCTCGAAGTTCCAGGCCACCGGTCCGGCCGGCTCCGTCTGGGTGAGGGTGGTGTAGGGCTCCTCGGCCATGGTCACCTTGTTGAGGAGGGGGAAGCTGGCGCCGTAGGTGCTGGAGCAGAACTGCTGGATCTCCGGCAGGCTGCCCGGCTCCTGGGCGCCGAAGTCGTTGCAGGGGAAGCCGAGCACGCTGAAGCCCTGGGCGCCGTAGCGCTCCTGCAGGGCCTGCAGCCCGGCGTACTGGCGGGTGAAGCCGCAGCGGCTGGCCACGTTCACCACCAGCAGCACCTGGCCGCTCCAGTCGCCCAGGCTCTTCGGGCTGCCTTCAGCGTCACGCACCGTCAGATCTCGCACAGTCACAGCCATGGCCGATTGAAAAGGAACGCGCGCGGACCCTAGCGGCCCCGTCAGGCACCCGGCCCATACACTTGACCCCAGGTGGGGCGTTGCGATGGGCGAGGTGGGAGGCGTCCTGGTTCCCGATGTGGTGACCCAGCAGCTGGAAGTGCTGCTGGAGGCGGGCAACTACGACGGAGCAAAGCTGCTGCTGCGTCCGGTGCAGGAGGTGGACGCAGCGGAGGCGATCGGCAACCTGCCGCGCACGCTGCAGGCGCTGGCGTTTCGGCTGCTGCCGAAGGACGAGGCGATCGCGGTGTACGAATACCTGCCGGTGGATGTGCAGCAGACGCTGCTGGAGCGGCTGCGCTCGGGGGAGGTGCTGGAGCTGGTGGAGGCGATGTCGCCGGACGACCGGGTGCGGCTGTTCGACGAGCTGCCGGCGAAGGTGGTGCGTCGGCTGCAGGCGGAGCTGAGTCCGGCGGAGCGGCGGGTGACGGCGCAGCTGCTGGGTTACGAGCCGGAGACGGCGGGGCGGTTGATGACCACGGAGTTCATCGACCTCAAGGAGTTCCACACCGCCGAGCAGGCCCTGGAGATCGTGCGCCGGCGCTCAGGCAGCACCGAGACGATCTACTCGCTGTACGTGACCGACGGCTCGCGCAGGCTCACCGGCATGCTCTCGCTGCGGGACCTGGTGGTGGCCGAGCCCGAGGCGCGGATTGGCGAGGTGATGACGCGGGAGGTGATCAGCGTGAGCACCGACACCGACCAGGAGGAGGTGGCCCGCGCCATCCAGCGCTACGACTTTCTGGCGATCCCGGTGGTGGACCGGGAGCAGCGGCTGGTGGGGATCGTGACGGTGGACGACGTGATCGACGTGATCGAGCAGGAGGCCACCCGCGACCTCTATGCCGCCGGCGCCGTGCAGGCCGGCGATGAGGACGACTACTTCCAGAGCAGCCTGATCACGGTGGTGCGGCGGCGGGTGGTGTGGCTGCTGGTGCTGGTGCTCGCCAATAGCCTCACCTTCGCCGTGATCGCCCGCGAGGAGGAAATCCTCAGCCGGGTGGTGGTGCTGGCCGCCTTCATCCCCCTGCTGATCGATACCGGTGGCAATGTGGGCGCCCAGAGTTCCACGGTGGTGATCCGCGGCCTCAGCACCCAGCAGCTGCAGGTGAATGGCCGCCGGATCACGGTGCTGCGCGAGGCGGCGGCCGGGCTGCTGCTCGGTCTGATGCTGCTGGTGGTGGTGGTGCCCTGGGCCTGGCAGCTGGGCGGCGAGCCGATGGTGGCCTGGGCTACGGGTGTGAGCCTGCTGGCGATCTCGGTGCTGGCGGCCACCGCCGGGGCGGCGCTGCCCCTGCTGTTTGCCCGGCTGGGCTTTGATCCGGCGCTGATGTCGGCCCCGTTCATCACCACCGCTGTGGATGTGGTGGGGGTGTTTCTCTACCTGCGCGTGGCCCGCCTGCTGCTGCCCGCCCTGGGGGGAGGGGAGCCATGAGCGCCACCGCCCTCGGCAACGGCGCGCCGGGCCAGCCCACCCCCGTGGCGGAGCTGGTGGCGGGCCAGCTCAAGGCCCTGCTGGAGGCGGGCAACTACGACGGAGCGAAGCTGCTGCTGCGTCCGGTGCAGGAGGTGGACGCAGCGGAGGCGATCGGCAACCTGCCGCGCACGCTGCAGGCGCTGGCGTTTCGGCTGCTGCCGAAGGACGAGGCGATCGCGGTGTACGAATACCTGCCGGTGGATGTGCAGCAGACGCTGCTGGAGCGGCTGCGCTCGGGGGAGGTGCTGGAGCTGGTGGAGGCGATGTCGCCGGACGACCGGGTGCGGCTGTTCGACGAGCTGCCGGCGAAGGTGGTGCGTCGGCTGCAGGCGGAGCTGAGTCCGGCGGAGCGGCGGGTGACGGCGCAGCTGCTGGGTTACGAGCCGGAGACGGCGGGGCGGTTGATGACCACGGAGTTCATCGACCTCAAGGAGTTCCACACCGCCGAGCAGGCCCTGGAGATCGTGCGCCGGCGCTCAGGCAGCACCGAGACGATCTACTCGCTGTACGTGACCGACGGCTCGCGCAGGCTCACCGGCATGCTCTCGCTGCGGGACCTGGTGGTGGCCGAGCCCGAGGCGCGGATTGGCGAGGTGATGACGCGGGAGGTGATCAGCGTGAGCACCGACACCGACCAGGAGGAGGTGGCCCGCGCCATCCAGCGCTACGACTTTCTGGCGATCCCGGTGGTGGACCGGGAGCAGCGGCTGGTGGGGATCGTGACGGTGGACGACGTGATCGACGTGATCGAGCAGGAGGCCACCCGCGACCTCTATGCCGCCGGCGCCGTGCAGGCCGGCGATGAGGACGACTACTTCCGCAGCAATCTCTTCGCCATCGCCCGGCGGCGGGTGGTGTGGCTGCTGGTGCTGCTGGTGGCCAATTCCGGCACCTCGGCGGTGATTGCCAGCCAGGAGAGCGTGCTGGAGCGGCTGGTGCTGCTGGCCGCCTTCATCCCCCTGCTGATCGGCACCGGCGGCAACGTGGGTGCCCAGAGTTCCACGGTGGTGATCCGTGGCCTCAGCACCCAGCGCATCCATCAGCTGGGCCTGGGCAAGGCCGTGGGCCGGGAGGCCCTGGCCGGTGCCCTGCTGGGGCTGTTGCTGGCCCTGGTGGTGCTGCCCTGGGCCTGGCTGAGCGGTGGACCGCTGGTGGCCGGGGCCGTGGCGGCCAGCCTGCTGGCGATCAGCACCCTGGCGGCCACGGCGGGGGCCAGCCTGCCGCTGCTGTTCGACCGCTTTCATCTGGATCCGGCCCTGATGTCGGCCCCGTTCATCACCACGATCGTGGACGTGGCCGGGGTGTTCATCTACCTGCAGACCGCCAGCCGACTGTTGGCGGGGCTGGGCTGAGCGAGCCGATGGCCTTTCTGAGAAGGGATTCACACTTCTTTAGGTTAGGCTTCACATCACTTCACGGATGGGTGCCGTGGTCGTCGCCGTTGCCGCCAGTCCCAGCGCTGCTCCCGCTCGCGCGGGAGCAGCTGAAACCGTTGTCAGCACCGACCTGGTGCGCAGCTATCTCCGAGACATCGGCCGGGTGCCGCTGCTGACGCACGAGCAGGAGATCACGCTGGGTCGTCAGGTGCAGGAGCTGGTGGCGATCGAGGAGCTGGAGCAGGAGCTCACGATGCGCGCTGGCGGCACGGCACCGAGCCAGGAGGAGCTGGCGGCGGCGGCGGGGTTGAGCGAGCAGGTGCTGCGCAAGCGGCTGCGGGCGGGGCGCCGGGCGAAGGAGCGGATGGTGGCGGCGAACCTGCGGCTGGTGGTGAGCGTGGCGAAGAAGTACACCAAGCGGAATATGGAGCTGCTGGACCTGATCCAGGAGGGAACGATCGGGTTGGTGCGGGGTGTGGAGAAGTTCGATCCGACGCGGGGGTACAAGTTCAGCACGTATGCGTACTGGTGGATCCGGCAGGGGATCACGCGGGCGATTGCGGAGAAGAGCCGCACGATCCGTCTGCCGATCCATATCACCGAAACGCTGAACAAACTGAAGAAGGGGCAGCGGGAGCTGAGCCAGCAACTGGGGAGAACGCCGACGGTGACGGAGCTGGCGGAGTGGGTGGAGCTGCCGGAGGAGGAGGTGAAGGACCTGCTGTGCCGTGCGCGTCAGCCGGTGAGTCTGGAGACGAAGGTGGGCGATGGAGATGACACGGAGCTGCTGGATCTGCTGGCGGGGGATGGAGAGCTGCCGGATGAGCGTCTGGACGGGGAGTGCCTGAAGGGGGATCTGAGGGCCCTGCTGGAGCAGCTGCCGGAGCTGCAGGGGCGGGTGCTGAAGATGCGCTACGGCATCCCCAGCCCCGACAACCCCGAGGGAGAGGAACCGATGAGCCTCACAGGTATCGGTCGGGTGCTCGGAATCAGTCGTGATCGTGTGCGGAATTTGGAGCGCGATGCGCTCGCCGGCCTGCGCCGCCTCAGCGATGTGGTCGAGGCCTACGTGGCCGGCTGACCGGCCTGCTCTGCCGTGCCGTAGAAGGAAGTCCGTCCGATTTACGTCTGCCGGTGATCGATCGCCGGGCTGCCGTTGGAGCCCAGTGGCCATGAAAGGCCTGCCATGTGCGGTTGTGATCGGTCGGGGGCGACGGGCGGCGCGCACCCTGTCTTCGGATCACCGTTTCCACGCCCTTCAGCGAATCGGCCGCCGATGGACAGAACACGCACCACGGCCTGCGACCCTCTGTTGATTTGGAGAGGTGAAAATCGCCGTTTCTATGCGAATAGCACCGGTCCACTATAGCTTCCAGGCCCAACGATCACGTCTTGATTGCTGGATAATTGTGCGCTCCCCAGGTTCCATGCCAAGACTGTGTATCGGCTTGAAGTGCCTTGGCCGGTAATGTGAAAAAGCTCTGCTGAGCCGGGCTTCAGATTGCGCTCAATCAGTTCCCGAAGGCTTCCCGTGTCCAGGTTGTAGACAAACAAGGGTCGCCTCAATGTCACCCCTGCTCCCCCCTTGCCCCATTTGCCTGGCAGGTCGATGATGTCGTTTTTCTGGTAGCCGACAATGGTGTCGAGTTGTTGATACAGGCCGTCGCTGGCGCGTCTGAGCACAAACCTGTCGGGCCCTGCTGTCCCGATCAGACTGTCGGTGCTGGAGGAAAAAACTTCGTTACAGGTTTGACAGGTTTTTTAGCTGCGCTCATGGCTGGCATTGTTTTGTTGTGCTAAACTCTGAGGATTTGAATGGGCTCATGGCCGAGCGCTTGTTTGTTGCGCTCATGGCTGAGCAGTTGACTGGAAGGTTGACAGGAAAGTTGAATGCGCTGGTAGCGCGCATTCTGGATGTTCTGGTATCGATTGTATACCAGAAGACGTGAAGAGTTACAGGTGCGCAGACCCTCAGGCCGGATGCTCCACGCTCAGGGGGGCTCCTTTGCCTGGAGTCGCGTGATCGCCGCAGAGACAGGGTCGGCCGCTCCTGCTGCCAGGGTGCACCGGCTTTCCAAGGGTGCAGCGCACTTTTACCGTCGGAGCTGCCGGGTGGTCTGGGGGGCCGATGAGTCAGGCCGGTGATGGCGAGCGTGCCGAGGCGCTTCCCCCGTTGCTGCAGAGAGCCCCTGATCTGCGCGCAGCGCTCCTGCGCTGGTGGGAACGCCATGGCCGTCAGGGGATTCCCTGGAAGCTCAGGCCGGACGGCGACAGGCCCGGACCCGGTGAATCCTTGTGTGTTCTGCGTACCTGGGTGGCCGAGGTGATGCTGCAGCAGACCCGCCTGCAGGTGGTGCTGCCCTACTGGCGGCGCTGGATGGCCTCCTTTCCCACTCTTGAGACCCTGGCCGCAGCCCAGGAGCATGACGTGCTGCTGCTCTGGCAGGGCCTGGGCTACTACTCCCGTGCCCGTCGTTTGCACCAGGGTGCGCACCGGGCCACGTCCCGGTTCGGCGGAGGGACGCCTGGTGATCAGGCCTTCCAGCTTCACCAGCATCGGTTCGCCCCGCGATTCGGCCGGTTGGGCGGCCAGGTAGGCCTTCTCCAGCCTCAGGACGTCGCCCTCCATTGCCACCGGCAAGGTGGAGCCGGTGGCGCAGAGGCGGATGCTGGCGGCATCGGCCAGGTAGCGGAACATCCCCGCCAGCTGCCGGTGGCTGCCCACCTGCACCAGCTGCAGGGTCACGGGCGGCTGGGGGCCCGCCTGGGGTCCGCCCTCGAGCACGGGTGTGATTGTGTCGGTGGTGAACAGCAGCCGCTCGCCCTGGCGCAGCGTGGCCCGCACCGCGTAGCGCCCCCGGCTGTTCAGGTCGCTGTCGCGATAGGGAATGGTGAAACGGAAGGGTGGTTGGCCGGCCGGCTCCAGCCGCACCCGGCCCAGCTCCCGCGCCGGCGCATCGGCGATTGCGATATCGATCAACACCGCTTCGAACACCGCGTCCGGCGGCAGCGCGATCCGCTCCCGCATGCTGGCGCTGCCCGTGATGCTGCCCGCCCGGGCCGGTGCGGCCAGCACCAGGGCGCTGGCCAGCAGTCCGACGGCCAGCCCGTGAGCCGTCATCGAGAGGCGGGGCGGCAGGGGCATGGGGTCGCTCGAAGTGGGGGGCTGGAGCTCTGTGGCCCAGCATCAGCCATCAGGCCAGCTTCAGCCAGGCCGCCAGGACACCGCCCATGGCGGCGGCCCCGATCACCTGCAGCACGTTCCAGCGGAAGCGCAGCTGCAGTACCAGGGCGGCCACCACCACCAGCGCTGCCCAGGGGTTGAAGGCACCGGCGGGCCAGAGCACCGGGCCGGCGAAAAAGAGTGCCAGGCTGGCGATCACGCCCACCACCACGGCGGTGATGGCGCTCAGGGGCGCCCCGAAGCGCAGATCACCCCGGCTGGCTTCCACCAATGGCGCCCCGGCCAGGATGAAGCCGAAGGAGGGCAGGAAGGTGAACCACACCGTGACGGCCACCGCCGCCAGGGCCAGGGGCCAGGGGCTGATGCCGGCGGCCAGGGACTGATTCCAGCCGCCCATGAAGCCCACGAAGGCCACCACCATGATCAAGGGTCCGGGGGTGGTTTCCCCCAGGGCCAGGCCATCAAGCATCTGGCTGGCCGAGAGCCAGCCGAACTGCTCCACCGCCCCCTGGGCCACGTAGGGCAGCACGGCATAGGCCCCGCCGAAGCTGAGCAAGGCCACCCGGGTGAAGAAGCGGGCCATCAACGCCAGGCTGCCGTTCCAGCCACCGGCCAGTGCCAGCGCCGTCAGCGGCAGCAGCAGGGCAAGGGCCCAGATCAGCAGCGTCAGTGCCAGGCGCCGGCTCGAGAAGCGGGCGTGCTCGGGACTCTCGCTGTGGTCGTCATGCAGGGCGTCCCGTCGATCCGCTTCCCCCTTGCTGGCTCCGGAGCCATGGGCACGGGGAGCGAGCAGCAGGGAGGGTCGCCATCGCGCAGCGAGCAGGCCGATCAGGGCTGCGGCGATCACCACCACGGGATAGGGAAGCTTGAACGCCGCCAGGGCGAGAAAGCCAGCGATGGCCAGCGTCACCAACAGGGGGGTGTGCAGGGTGCGGCGGCCGATGCGCCAGGCGGCCATCAGCACGATCGCCAGCACCGCCGGCTTGAGCACGGCAAACACCGAAGCCAGCAGCGGCAGCTGCCCCCAGAGTGCATAGATGCTCGCGAGGGCGGTGAGAATGGCCACCGAGGGGAGCACGAACAATCCACCGGCGATCAGGCCACCGGGCACGCCGTGCATCAGCCAGCCCAGGTAGGTGGCCAGTTGCATGGCCTCTGGCCCAGGCAGCAGCATGCAGTAGTTGAGCGCGTGCAGGTAGCGCCGCTCTGACAGCCAGCGACGCCGGTCCACCAGCTCGCGATGGAGCAGGGCGATCTGGCCGGCCGGGCCGCCAAAGCTCACCCAGCCGAGCTGGAACCAGAAGCGGGAGGCTTCAGCAAGGCTCATATCGCCCACGGATTCCGCTGTTGCTGGTAAGGCCGAGGCGGGTTCCATCACGATCGATGCGCAGGATTCGGGGCAGCGGCGGCAGGTTGCCGACTTGCCGCCTTCGGGACTGGTCTAAGCCCATGGCGACAGCGCCACACCACATCCCCCGCACAGAAGAGCAGCGATTCACCGGGCTGAAAGGGCTGCCAGTGCTCGTCGGTGGTGAGCGGCTCGGTGCTGAGAATGGTCACCACATCATTGGCCGTGGTGAGCGCGGAGAAATCCACCTGCAGCGGCGGATCCGCCAGCGTGGCCTTGCAGAAGGGTGCCCGGCGGGTGAGCCAGTGCAGCCGGCTGGTGGCGGTGGCAAACAGCCACTGGCCGTTGCTGATCAGGGCATTGAACGTGCCCCGCTCCGCCAGGGCCCCAGCGCAGCGGTGCAGCAGCTGAAATAGAGCGTCGGCATCCCCTGGATCCAGGCCGGCTCGATCCAGTTCTTCAAGAATCCAGCAAAACGCCGCTTCGCTGTCGGTGCTGCCGAAGGGCCGGTAGTGATCACCCAGCGGGATCTCTCCAGCCAGGTCGCCGTTGTGGGCAAACACCCAGGTCTGCCCGCCCCAGCTGCGGGAGAAGGGATGGCAGTTCTCCAGCGCCACCACGCCGCGGGTGGCCTTGCGGATGTGGGCGATGCTCACCAGCGCCTTGGGTGAGCGTTCCGCCAGCTGGTGCGCCAGGGCGGAGAAGGCTGCCGGTGCCTCCTCCCGCAGCAGGCTGAGGCGGGGGCGATCCCCATGGCCGTCGGCGGTGAAGCTGGCCAATCCCCAACCATCGGCATGCTCGCCGCTGGCGCCGCCACGCCGGCTGAGCCCCCGGAAGGAGAAGCCCATGTCGGTGGGGGTGTTGGCGTTGAGGGCGAGCAGTTCACACATGGAGGCGTTGGCAGGTGCCTGATCAGCGGGTGTTGGCGAACAGGCGATCCCAGATGCCCCCATCGCCGAAGAACTGCTGGTTCACCTGGCTCCAGCCGCCGAAGTCGTTCACCGTGAAGAACGTCTTCACCGGCGCGAAGCGATCCTTCACCCGCGCCCACACCGCGGGGCTGGTGGGGCGGAATCCCTCTTCGGCAAACACCTGCTGCGCCTCATCGGAGAAGAGATAGGCGGCCAGGGCCTCGGCAGCCTTGCGGCTGCCCTTGCGGTCCACGTTCCTGTCCACCACCGCCACGGGACCCTCAATGCGGATGTTCAGCTCCGGCACCACGAAGGGATCCTTGAGGTCGCCGGTCTTGGTGGCCAGGATCGCCTCGTTTTCATAGTTGAGCAGCACGTCGCCCTGGTCGCGCTTGAGGAACACGTCGGACGCCTCGCGCGCATCCTTGGGCAGGTTGTCGACGTTCCTGTATACGCTGGTTACGTAGGCCTCCGCCTGCTGGGGTGTGCCGCCGGCCTGGGTGATCGAACCCCAGAGCCCCAGGAAGTTCCAGCGGGCGCCGCCGGAGGTTTTGGGATTGGCCGTCACCACGGTGACACCGGGCTTCACCAGATCCTTCCAGGTGCGGATCTGTTTGGGATTGCCGGGGCGGGTGAGGAAGGCCACGGCGGAGTTGGTGATGATGCTGTTGTTGGGCAGCTCCTGCTGCCAGCCGGGCTGAATCAGGCCCGACTCCTCCAGCTTCAGTACGTCGGCGGAGAGCGCCAGGGTCACCACATCGGCGTCGAGACCATCGATCACCGCCCGGGTCTGGGTGCCCGAACCGCCATAGCTGGTCTTGATCTCCAGCTCCTGGCCGGTTTTCTGCTTCCACTGCTCCACGAACCTGGGCAGGATCCGGTCGTAGGCGCCTTTGGTGACGGCGTAGCTCACCAGTAGCAGCCGTTGCCGTTCGCCCGAGCTGCTGGGCTGGGGGGCGGAAGACCGGTTGCTGCAGCCGGTCAGGGCCAGGAGAGTGGCAGCAGCCGTCAGCGCAGCCAGGCGTCGGGGAAACATAGGCACGTTGTCCGGTAGGGAAATCGCCAATACAGTACCACGGTAAACCCATCGGGAATATGCGCAGCAAAAAGCCCCGGCCGGGCGGCGCGGGGCGGGGACGGAGCGAGTGGCCTCCCCTGGCTCAGCGGGTCTTGCTGAAGATCTGATCCCAGACGCCGCCCTTGCCGAAGAAGGTCTTGTCAACTCTGGCCCAGCCGCCGAAGTCAGCAACCTTGAAGAAGCTCACGCTGGGAAACTTCCCCTTGGCGTACGACTTCCCTTCCTGGGTCACCGGCCGGAAGCCGTTGTCGACAAAGATTCGCTGGGCCTGTGGGGTGTAGAGGAACTTCACGAAAGCCTCGGCTGCCTTGCGCGTTCCCCGGCGATCCACCACCTTGTCCACCACGGTGACGGGCTGTTCGGTGAGCACGTTCGGGCTGAATGTCTTGTAGCCCCCTGTCCATTCGCCCTTGCGTTTGGCCAGGATCGCTTCGGTTTCCCAGTTCAGCAACACGTCACCCTGCTTGCGCTTGATGAAGAAATCGGTGGCTTCGCGGGCATCCTTGGGCAGCACATCGGCGTTCTTGTAGACGCCGGTGATGAAGCTGCGGGCCTGGGCTTCCGAACCGCCCGTGCGGGTGATGGCTCCCCAGAGGGCCAGGAAGTTCCAGCGGGCGCCGCCCGAGGTCTTGGGATTGGCCAGCACCACATCCACGTTCTTGTTGTCGAGATCCTTCCAGGTGTTGATCTGTTTGGGGTTGCCGGGCCTCACAAAGGCCACCACGGTGGAGTTGATCGGGGTGGAGTTGAAGGGGTTTTCCTTCTCCCAGCCGGGCTTGATCAGGCCGGCCTGCTGGATCTTGGTCACATCGGCGGCCATGGCGAGGCTCACCACGTCGGCTTCCAGGCCATCAATCACCGCTCTGGTCTGGGAGCCGGAGCCGCCGTAGCTGCCCTTGAAGGTGAGGGTCTGGCCGGTTTTCTTCTTCCAGTCGTCGGCGAACAGCTTGAAGATCTGGTCGTAGGCGTTCTTGGTGACGGCATAGGAGACCACGGTGAGGGTCTGGGGTTGGGGCGGCTGCTGGGCCAGCACCTGCCCAGAGCTCAGCCCCGAGGCGGTCGTGAGGGCCAGGGGCAGGGCGGCAAGGCCCGTGAGCAACAGCTGGCGGCGGAGCAGGGGGGTGGCCAGGGGCAAATTAACCACGGTTCGTCGGTCGGGAACGCGTACAAACTATGGCTGGCAGGGGCTGGTGGGATGTGGTTCAAAGCACATCCCCATGGGTGCAATTCCCCACCCAAAAGCCGTTCTTTGCCTGGCAGACTGGGCGCCAGCCGCTTTCTCAGCAATGGCCTTCAGCGCCAAGACGGAATACGGCCTGGTGGCGCTGATGGAGCTGGCTGCCGCCCACGCCACGGGAACCAGGGTGCAGACCGGCGAGATCTGCCGGCGCCATGGCATGCCGGAGCGCTACCTGGAGCAGATGCTCACGGCCCTGCGCAAGGGTGGCTACCTCGCCAGCGTTCGTGGCCCAAAGGGTGGCTACCAGCTCACGCGCGCTCCGGAGTCGATCACCATCGCCGAGGTGGAGGCCTGCCTGGAGGGCGATGCCCGCAGCGAGCGGCAGGGCGATCGGGACGATACCGAATTCAAGGTGCTTGACGCCCTGGCGAAACGGGTTCAGCAAGCCAGGGTTGACGTTCTGGAATCCACCACGCTGGCCCATCTGTTGCTCCAGAGGGACAGGCTGCGGGAGCCCAGCCCGATGTTCTACATCTGATCCGCATCGGGACCTGAGCAAGATCCGTCTCTCTTGCTGCGAGACTCAAGGGACTCATCTTTAACACCGGTTAACCCATCGGGAATGCGCCATACTTCCGGGCAGTTGTTCTCCGGCCATGTCCTGTTGCGTGCGAATGCGTGTTGCCTCTGATCTGCCGCTTCCTGTTGGAGCGGATCGCCAGCCACCCCATCGCCCACCAACGCCATGACAACCGCATTGGCCCAGAAGCCCTTGCTGCTCACCCTTCTCCCCCGCGATGTTCTCCCGGACCGCAGGACCTGGCGGCTGCATGAGGGCTATATCCGCTCCGCCAGCTGGACGATGGATGGTGAGAGCATCACCCTCGGCCTCTGGGGGCCAGGGGATGTGATCAATGCGGAGGATCCCGTGATCCAGCCCCTTGAGCTGCAGTGCCTCACCGCCGTGGTGATTGAGCACCTGGAGCTGGATTCCGCCAACCTGCAACAGCATCTCTGCCGGGAGCGGCAGATGCTGGCTGAGCTGCTGGCGATTCAGCGCATTCGCGCCGCGGACTGCCGCTTGCTCACCCTGCTCAGCTGGATTGCCCGCTCCTACGGACAGATCAACCGTCACGGCAGCCGCCTGTCCCTCAGCGAGCTCAATCTCACCCATCTGGGCCTGGCTGATCTCTGCGGTCTCACCCGGGTCACGGTGACCAAGTTGCTCAGCCGGTTTCGGGCTGAAGGCCGGCTGGTGGCCATCGGTGAGAACGACCTGCTGATCCCGGCCCAGCCATGAATCAGCGCACTCCTCCCTGGTGCCTCCACTGGGGTCGAGACGGGGAACTGGCCCAGGGCGATCGCCTGGACCTGTTACGGATGCTGATGTCCCATGACCAGCAATTGGGCGCGTTGATGAACAACCTGGGCCCTCCACTGGATGACGAGCAGGCAGCCAGTGTGGTCCCATCCGACCAATCTTTGTCCCAGGCGTTGACCCGCGTCTGAGGCATCTCCCACCTTGCGGAACCCATCTCGATCCACCATGAGCCCGATTTACACCAACAACAGTTTGAGTATTGGCCAGACGCCCCTGGTGCAGCTGAACCGCATCACCAGCGGTTGTGCTGGCCGAGTTCTGGCCAAGATCGAGGGCCGCAATCCTGCCTACTCAGTGAAGTGCCGGATCGGAGCCGCCATGGTGACCCAGGCTGAACAGGATGGTTTGCTGGGTCCGGGCAAGGAGCTGATTGAGCCCACCAGCGGCAACACCGGCATTGCCCTGGCCTTTGTGGCAGCTGCTAAGGGAATTCCTCTCACCCTCACCATGCCGGACACGATGAGTCTGGAGCGCCGCAAGCTGCTCACCGCCTACGGCGCCCACCTCGTTCTCACCGATGGCACCTTGGGTATGGCTGGGGCTATCGCTACAGCGCAGGCCATGGCCAACAGCGATCCCCATCGCTATGTGCTGCTGCAGCAGTTCTCCAATCCGGCCAACCCCCAGATCCATCACGACACCACCGGGCCGGAGATCTGGAAGGACACCGCTGGGCAGGTTGATGTGCTGGTGTCCGGCGTGGGGACGGGCGGCACCATCACCGGCGTGAGTCGCTACATCAAAACGACCCTGGGGATGCCGTTGCTGTCGGTTGCGGTGGAGCCGGCCTCGAGCCCGGTGATCTCGCAGACCATGGCCGGAGAGCAGCCCCAGCCCGGACCCCATCGGATTCAGGGAATCGGGGCCGGTTTCGTTCCTGGCAATCTCGACCTCTCGCTGGTCGATCGGGTGGAAACGGTCGAGGACGATGCCGCCATCGTCATGGCCCAGCGCCTGGCCAGGGAGGAAGGCATCCTGGCAGGGCTGTCCTGCGGGGCCGCTGTCTGCGCTGCGATCAGTGTTGCCAGGGAGGACAACATGCGGGGCAAGCTGATTGTTGTGGTGCTGACGGATTCCGGTGAGCGCTATCTCAGCACCGCCTTGTTCGAAGGCTTGTTTGACGACCAGGGCTTGCCATTAAGGGAGTGATGCTCATCACAGCGGATTCTCCCTTTTGGGCGAACGGTTGCGCAGGAAGGTGCCTCCCTTGAGCAGCAGCAGCGCAAGCGTCCCGCCCACCATGAATGGCCGCCAGAGGCCCAGGCCGGCTGTGACGCCAAGGATGGCCACAAGGGCCAGCGATGTGGCCGCTGTGAGCCCCGGTGTGGGTCTGGCATAGGGAGCCTGCTGCAGGATCAGACCCAGGCAGATCAGGCCGAAGATGATGCTGCAGGCCAGCAGTGCTGAGGCTCTGGCGATCAGCGAGGCCGTCGCCAAGGTCTTGATCGTGCCCGCAGCGTCTGCGCTGCTGAACATCATCAGCAGGGCGATTGCTGCTCCGGTGAGTCCCGCCGTCGCGTACAGGCGCATCCCCGCGGGGCGGCGACTGCGATCGGCATTGAACCCAATGGCCCCACCGAGAAGTGCTGCCACCGCAAAGCGACCGAGGACTTGGCTGAAAGGTATGGGATCGACGCTGATTGTTTGAACAGTTGCAAGCATTGACTGTGAGATGAAAAGTGATTTTTTCTTGGCCCTTCCAGGCGGCCTGCTTGGTTTTCTTGGCCTTAGATCACGTAGTCAGGCACAAAGGTTCTTGTTTCTCGGCTGGTGATGTGCAGTTGATCCCCTGCTTTCAATTGCCGATAGTCAATTCTCTCTCTGGGGAGTTGGGCCACCACCACCTCACCGCTGCTGAGCCTGAGCTCGGCCTGAATGTCCCGGCCCATATGGGTGAGGCGATGCAGGATTGCTGGAACACTCCCCTCCATGGGCGATGGGTGCAGCTCGAGGTCATGGGGCCGGATGAACAGCTGGGCGGCAGGAGACGAATCCTCTGCCGGTTTCTGCAGGGCGCCAGCCAGGGGGCTGTGGGAGGGCAGCACATTCACCGCCCCCACGAAGCTCATCACAAACGGGCTGGCCGGCTGGTCGTAGATCTCGGCGGGCGTGCCGATCTGCTCAACGCGCCCCTCATTCATCACCACGATCCGATCGGCCACCTCCATCGCCTCCTCCTGGTCGTGGGTCACGATCACGGTGGTCACGTGCATCTCGTCGTGGAGATTGCGCAGCCAGGCCCGCAGCTCCTTGCGCACCTTGGCGTCGAGGGCACTGAAGGGCTCATCCAGCAGCAGCACCCGCGGCTGCACCGCCAGGGCCCGGGCCAGGGCCACCCGCTGGCGCTGCCCACCGGAGAGCTGGGAGGGGTAGCGGTTGCCGAAACCCTGCAGCTGCACCAGCTCCAGCAGCTCATCCACCCGCCGGCGAATGGCGTCGTGCTTCCAGCCGCGCAACTCCAGGCCGAAGCCCACGTTCTGGCGCACGGTGCGATGCTTGAACAGGGCGAAATGCTGGAACACAAAGCCCACCTGGCGCTCCTGCACCGAGCGGGTGGTGGCCTCTTCGCCGGTGATCCAGACGCGCCCGGCATCGGCGTCCTCCAGGCCGGCGATCAGCCGCAGCAGGGTGCTCTTGCCGGAACCGGAGGGTCCGAGCAGGGCCACCAGGGAGCCGGTGTCGACATCGAGGCTGACGTTGTCGACCGCCCGGAAGGAGCCGAACTCCTTGCACACACCAGCAACGCGGATGCCCATGGCAGGGGAGGAAACGGAACGATGGCCGCAACCCTACAGCAAACAGCCATTTCCCCACCGGTAAACCGTTGAATAAATCGCCAAACGGTGATACGGTCTGGCCACTTCAGGCTTTTTCCCCATGGCTCCTGCGCTCTCGGCCCGCCGCCGGGGATTCGCCTGGCCGAGCTGGCTGCGGCTCAGCTGGTCGTGGCGGATCACCTGGCTGTACCTGGCCCTGGTGCTGTTTCTGCCGCTCAGCGCCCTGGCCCTCAAGGCCGCCGCCGTGGGCCCGGCCCAGTTCTGGCAGCTGGCCACCTCTCCCGAGGCCCTGGCCACCTACCGCATCAGTTTTGGTCTGGCACTGCTGGCCGCCCTGATCAACGGCGTGTTCGGCCTGGTGATCGCCTGGGCCCTGGTGCGCTGTGCGTTCCCCGGCCGGCGGCTGCTGGATTCGCTGATCGATCTGCCCTTCGCCCTGCCCACGGCGGTGGCGGGTCTGGCCCTGGCCGCGATCTACAGCACCAACGGCTGGCTGGGGGCACCGCTGGCGGCCCTGTTCGGCCTCAAGGTGTCGTTCACCTGGCTGGGGGTGGCCATCGCCATGGTGTTCATCTCCCTGCCCTTTGTGGTGCGCAGCGTGGAGCCGGTGCTCGAAGCCCTGGAGATCGACCAGGAAGAGGCCGCCTGGTGTCTGGGGGCCAGCCAGCGGCAGACGCTGTTCAAGGTGGTGCTGCCCCAGCTGATGCCGGCGATCCTGGCCGGCGTGGCCCAGGGCTACAGCCGGGCGGTGGGTGAATACGGCTCGGTGGTGATGATCTCCTCCAACGTGCCGTTCCGCGACCTGATCACCCCCACCCTGATCATTCAGAAGCTGGAGGAATACGACTTCGCCTCCGCCACGGTGATCGGCATGGTGATGCTGCTGTTCTCGCAGTTGAGCCTGCTGGTGATCAACGGCCTGCAGGTGTGGGGCCGCAACTGGGAAGCCAATCCGGCGCAGGGCGCCTGACCATCCAGGCCCGCCGCAGCAGCTCCACCTTCATCGCCACCGTCCTGCCCACGATTCACCGGCTGCCTCATTCATGAGATCCCAACTCCGCACCGTGTTCCATCGCCTGCCGCGCCCCAGGGCGTCGGCGCTGATTCCCCTGATCGCCTGTCTCTATGTGGGGGTGATCATCCTGCTGCCGGCCCTGGAGGTGGTGGTGGGGGCCTTTGCCAAGGGCCTGGCGCCGTTCCTGGAGAACTTCCAATCCGAGGAACTGCGCTCCGCCGTGCTGCTCACCCTGCGCTGCACCCTGATCGCCGTGCCGGCCAACACGATCTTCGGTCTGGCGGCCGCCACGGCCATCGCCCGGCGGCAGTTTCCCGGCAAGGCCCTGCTGCTCAGCGTGATCGACCTGCCCTTCTCAATCTCGCCGGTGGTGGTGGGCCTGATGCTGGTGCTGCTCTACAGCCCCACCAACGGGGTCTTCGGCGGCGTGATCACCAGCCTGGGCTGGAAGATCATCTTCTCCTGGCCCGGCATGGCCCTGGCCACGATCATCGTCACCTTCCCCTTCATGGCCCGGGAGGTGATTCCCCTGCTGGAGGAGGAGGGCTGGGATCAGGAGGAAGCGGCTCGCACCCTCGGCGCCAGCGACTGGCAGGTGTTCTGGAAGGTCACCCTGCCCTCGGTGCGCTGGGCGGTGGTCTACGGCCTGATCCTCACCACCGCCCGGGCCCTGGGTGAATTCGGCGCCGTGGCCGTGGTGAGCGGCAACATTGCCGGCCAGACCCAGACCCTGCCGCTGTTCGTGGAAGACGCCTACAAGCAGTACGACACCGAACTGGCCTATGGCGCCGCCCTGGTGCTGGGGGGCGTGGGGCTGGTGTCGCTGCTGCTCAAGCTGGTGGTGGAGCAGCTGCTGGGCGGGGTGAAGGAGAGCAGGCCGATCAACTGAGCGGAACACAGCAGCGTGGGGTTGCGTCCAGCGCCAGTCACCACAACGGGTCCAGATCCAGCCAGCCGTGGCGCATCGCGGCCCAAGCCGATCTGGTGCCCCGAGGTGAGACGAGCAGCCCGACAGGACAAGAACCTGCTTTGAGACTCCTCCGCTCGCTTCCCCGATGGCGCTGGCAACCGGCGATCGCCGCGTCTTGATCTGCGTTCAGGTTCGAAGAAGCGTTCAGGCCTACGGCGGCAGCGAGACCCCCCTGAGGGACTGGTTGCCGCTGTCGGCCTGGTGAATCACCACACGAATCTCCGCGCAGTCCAGGGGCCAGCAGGCCAGCCGATGCTGGCCCCAACCGTGACTGTCATCCCCCGGTTCAAGCTGGATGGCTCGACTGAGCTCCTGCTTCGGTCGTCCCAGGATCAGGCTGGCCCGGCCAGGATGACCCCGTGTTGGTTTGGACCCGATTCAGCCAGCACCAGCACTTCAACCCAGCCTGTGGCCGAAATCCTTCTGCTGTCTGTCCCGGTCTTCGGCCATGTCAAGCCGATGCTGGCGCTTGCCCGGGAGCTCGTCAGCCGCGGCCATCGGGTGCGCTGGCTGGCGGGGGCGGCGTTTCGGGAGCGGGTCGAGGGGACGGGTGCCGAATTCTGTGCCTTCAGGGAGGGCTTTGATTATTCGTGCCCTGATCGTGTGCCGGCGACTCTCCAGGCCGATCGCGATCGACTGCGGGGCCTGGCACGGTTGCGCTTTGATCTCAGCACATTCTTCATTGGGCCCAGTGAGGGCTTCTGCGGGGATCTGATCCGCCTGCATGAGGAGTCCCCCGCAGATCTGTTGGTGTGTGACAGCTTTCTGATGGCGGGTGCCTGGTGGTCGGAATCCACCGGCCGTCCCTGGGTGCAGCTGTGTTGCACTGTGCTCACATTGCCCAGCCGGGCGCTGGCGCCCTTTGGCCTGGCCTTGCCTCCGGACGATTCCTGGCGGGGGCGGGTTCGCAACCGCCTGCTGCGGGGGCTGGCGCGGAATGTGCTGTTCCGCTCGCTGCGCCGCCGTGCTGACCATGGCAGGGCAGCCCTTGCGTTGCCGCCGATGCGGCCCTGGCTGTTTGATGTGGTCTCCCCGCATCTGGTGCTGTGCGGAACGGTGCGGAGTTTTGAGTATCCAAGGCCCGACTGTCCTCGCCAGGTGAGGTTCGTCGGCCCCTTGCTTGAAGACCAGGCGGAAGCGTTCACCCCCCCGGCGTGGTGGGGCGACCTCGACCACGCCACCGTGGTTCATGTCAGTCAGGGCACCATCAGCAATGACCCGGTGCAGCTCCTGCGCCCCACGCTCGAGGCCTTGGCGGATGAGCCGGTGCTGGTGGTGGCCTGCACGGGCCGTCTCGAGGGGAGCCTGGAGGCCCTGGCTTCCCTGCCGTCCAATGCCAGGGCGGCTGCCTACATCCCCTATGGAGCCCTGCTGCCGAAGGTGTCCGTGGTGGTCACCAATGGTGGGTTTCAGGGGGTGCAGGCAGCGCTGGGCCACGGGATCCCGATGGTCACTGCGGGTGAGAGCGAAGACAAGCCAGAGGTCTGTGCGCGCCTGCAGCAGACCGGTGCTTCGATCGATCTGGCGACTGCAACACCGGAACCGTCGGCGATTCGGGCTGCCGTTCGACGACTGTTGACCGAGCCCTCGTTTCGCCTGGCAGCTGGAGCTCTCGCGCAGGAAGCCGCCGCAGCTGGTGGAGCCCAGGGGGCGGTGGATGCGATCGAAGGGGTTCTGGCCTCCGCAGAGCGGTGACGGGTCCGGCCCATCCCCGGAGTGTTGGGCCGGATGCGAACCTGAGCGCGCTGAACGCCGACGCGCCCGAGCACCGCCGCCAGCTGCTGAGCTGGTGGGAGCGCGACGGTCGCCATGCCATCCCCTGGAAGCTGCGCCCCGACGGCCGCCGGCCGGCCGATGGCGACCCACTCGATCCCTACGGCGTGTTCGTGGCTGAGGTGATGCTGCAGCAGACCCAACTGCAGGTGGTGCTGCCCTACTGGCAGCGCTGGATGGCCGCCTTGCCGACGCTCGAAATCCTGGCGGCGGCCGAGGAGCACGACGTGCTGCTGCTCTGGCAGGGCCTGGGCTACTACTCCCGCGCCCGGCGGCTGCAGCAGGGGGCGCGGCAGTTGCTGGAGGCCGGCAGTGCGAGCGCCGAAGCTCCAGGAACAGATTCCTGGCCGCGCACCCTCGAGGGCTGGCTGGCCCTGCCCGGCATCGGCCGCAGCACCGCCGGCAGCATCCTTTCCTCGGCCTTCGACCTGCCCTTCGCGATCCTCGATGGCAACGTCAAGCGGGTGCTGGCGCGGCTGATCGCCAGCCCGCGGCCGCCGGCGCGGCAGCTCAAGGGGTTCTGGCAGCTGAGCGAGCTGCTGCTCGACCCGCGGCGGCCCCGAGCCTTCAACCAGGCCCTGATGGACCTGGGCGCCACTGTCTGCACCCCTCGAAACCCGAGCTGCGGCCGCTGTCCCTGGCAGGGGCACTGCGCTGCCTACGCTGCCGCCGACCCCGCCGCCTACCCGGTGAAAGACGCGCCCCGCGAGCTGCCCTTCCAGGTGATCGGCGTGGGGGTGGTGCGCAACGGCGCCGGCGAGGTGCTGATCGATCAGCGGCTCAACCAGGGCCTGCTGGGGGGCCTGTGGGAGTTTCCCGGCGGCAAGCAGGAGCCCGGCGAGGCGATCGAGGCCACCATCGCCCGCGAGCTGCGCGAGGAGCTGGCGATCGAGGCGGCGGTGGGCGAGGAGCTGATCGTGGTGGACCACGCCTACAGCCACAAGAAGCTGCGCTTCGTGGTGCACCTGTGCACCTGGCTCTCCGGCGAGCCCCAGCCGCTGGCCTCCCAGCAGGTGCGCTGGGTGCGGCCCGAGCAACTGGGTGAGTTCCCCTTCCCGGCCGCCAACGCCCGCATCATTGCCGCCCTGCTGGAGCGGCTGGCTGCTGACGCCGCAGCCGATCCGGCCCACCCTGGGGAGACTTGCCCGGCCGCCTGATGGCCCCCGATGCCCCTGAACAGTCCATCAGTTCGGGACCAGCGCCCGCTTCAGTCCCGCAGGTGCTCTGCCTCGGCGAGGCTCTGGTGGACCGGCTGGGGCCCCCCGGCGGCGATCCGGCCCGCGACGGGCCCTGCGACGACCGGCTCGGCGGCGCCCCCGCCAACGTGGCCTGCGCCCTCGCCCGCCTCGGCACCCCGAGCGCCTTTCTGGGCCGGCTGGGACGGGATGCCATCGGCGCGGCGTTTGCCCAGCTGTTTGCCCGGCGCGGTGTCGACACCTCCGCCCTGCAGTGGGACGGGGAGCGCCCCTCGCGGGTGGTGCTGGTGCGGCGCGATGCCAGCGGGGATCGGCAGTTCGGTGGCTTTGCCGGGGATCGGGGCGAAGGCTTTGCGGATCAGGCGCTCGCTGCCGCCGAGCTGGCTGCCGCACTCGGGCCCCTGCTGGCGGCGGCGCGCTGGTTGCTGGTGGGCACGATCCCCCTCGCGTCGCCCACCGCGGCGTCAGCCCTGCAGCTGGCGTGCCGTGAGGCCGCGGCGGCCGGCGTGGCCCTGGCCCTCGATGTGAACTGGCGGCCCACCTTCTGGGATCCGGCTGCCGATCCCGCCAGCGGACCCTCGCCGGCCCAGCTCGCTGCGATCCAGCCACTGCTGGGCCAGGCGGCCCTGCTCAAGTGCGCCCGCGAGGAGGCCCAGTGGCTGTTCGGTACGGCGGATCCGGGCGCGGTGAGCGCGGCCCTGCCCCAGCGGCCAGCGGTGCTGGTCACCGATGGCGGTTCACCCCTGCGCTGGTGGTTGGCCGGTGTGGCCGGAGAGCTGCCTGCCTTCCAGGTTCCCGTGGTCGACACCACCGGCGCCGGCGACGCCTTCACGGCCGGCTTGTTGCACGGGCTGGTCGGCACCCCGGACCTGCTCGCCGGAGCCAGCACCGGGCAGGCGCTGGAGCTGATGCGTTTCGCCAGTGCCTGCGGCGCCCTTGTGTGCCAAGGGGCTGGTGCCATTGATCCCCAGCCGCTGCCCGCGGCTGTGCACCACGTTCTATTGACCAACAGCAAGTCCCTGTAACAGCCCCCTGAATCAACTGAGCTCAGCCAAACAGAAACAGATCGGAACTGAAATCAGAGGCTTGGAGGCCTGTAAGCAGGGCAAGTTTGATGGGCGCTGGGTTGGCGCCATCACCGTTGGGGGAAAACAGCAGGTAACCGGTGCTCTGATCAAAAATCAGAGAGCTGCCGATCGCTTCCTTGCGCAGCTCTCCTAATTTGAAGAGATTGCGGAAATCCCTGCCCTTGAGCAGGAATGTGTCTTCGGCTGCGTTGAAATCAGTGATCGTATCGTAGGAGCGGCGTTGATTTCGGAAGGTGAATTGATCGGCACCGCCACCGCCGGTGATCAGGTCTTTGCCGCGCCCGCCGATGATGCTGTTGTTGCCTGTGTTGCCAGTTAGTACATTATTGTGCTTGTTGCCGCGGAGAGCAAGGTCTAATCCGCCCAGCAATTTTCCGTGGGTTGCGTCCTGATACTCGCGAACGTTCAGCTTGAGATCGTGGAACTCACTTGTGATCAATGGCTGGATTGTTGCGGAAGTTGCCAGGGTGTCAGGAAGGGTTGATGTAGAAATAAAATTCCTATACACAGCATCGTCTGCAGTCCAATCAACACCTTCTTCTTCGGGAGTGGTAAGGGGCTCAGCCTCTCCGATTGCCACGGGCTCTTCGTCAGCAGCTACGAGTGGCTGGTCGGTTTCGGCCGGTTCGTCCATTGGGGAAAGCCCTCTGAAGGCATAGGCCATCTGAGGTTCAACAGTCGAGTACAGCACCGGAAAGGACTTCGGATCGGCGAAGCAGTGGTCAAGCGAGATGCCATCCTCTCCATCACTCTCGGAGGGGGTGGGCATTGGGCATACGACTGGCCGTGAGATCGGATTCAATTCTGAATCAAAGGGCTCAATGAAACTTGAAATCTCACCGTCTTGATAGGAACAGCTCCATGTCCCTTGATAGCCTTCAATGCGGCCATCTTCGCCGAGGATGGTCTCGATAATATAGTGCTGACTTGAGCCATCACTGTAATTGTTCTGCGCATGAACGAGTTGGCCGTTGATGTTGTACAGCTCCAGGCGCTCGTAGCTGGTGCCATCCGCCCATGCGCCTGAAGTCGTGAGGGCGTGACTTAGCGGTGCTGGACCAATCGAGAGATCGGGGGGCGCTGCGCGGTTCGTGTTTTCCCAATCGCCGTCAGAACTGCTGTAGATGCTGGACAGGAGATTCCATTCGGTGTCGTAGATCTCCTCGCGGCTGTCGCTGTAGGAGCCATCAGAGGAGATGGCTTTGTGCCGCCGCCCAGCAATGACTCCCTCTGAGTCAAAAATAGACTCCCAAGTAGAACTATGAGAATAATGATAGCCGTCAAGGTCGGCGTAGGTGCCGCTGATCAGATTATTGTCAAGGTCATAGTTTTCAACTAGCGTATACCATTCGGTTTCAGTGGTAAGGCTGTATCCAATCACATTGCCGGAATCATCGTAGCGATCAATACGCTCTGTTGATGAATTGTCAGACCAATCTATCTGCTCGTCGGCCTCAGGGCCCCAGTCCTCGAGCTCAGCGAGGACGGAAACGTTGCTGGTCGAGCTGGCGATTCGCATGTGGAGAGTTGATCGAAACTCGAGCCTTGGGTGGAGGAGTTCAGCCTGACCCACTTTCAATGCATATCCTAATCCCTTTGGCAGCTGCGTCCATGCAGCTGCAACGAGGTGCTGACGACCGTCCCTGGGCCGATCGTCAGGGCCGATGGTCTGGCTCCGCCCCTGATGGAGGCAGCACAACCGTTGCCAGCCTGCCCAGATCCGGATTGCTGCCATCCTGCAGGGTCAGTTCGGCCACCCAGGCCGCTTCGGGAGGGCGGCTCAGTCGCTCAGGCCACTCAGCGGCCAGCAGGGCTCCAATGGCCATGGCCTCCTCTAGTTCCTGCAAGAGGAGTTCGTCGGCTGCCCCGGGTTGCTCCAGGCGATAGAGATCCAGGTGGAACAGGGCGGTGGGTCTGCCGTCGGCGCTGCCTTGATAGTGCTGGGCCAGGGCGAAGGTGGGACTGGTGATCGGTTCCTCAATGCCCAGGCCCAGTGCCAGCCCCTGCACCAGGCAGGTCTTGCCGGCCCCGAGGTCGCCCTTCAACAGCAGCAGGGGCATGGCTTCCGTGGGATACCTCAGCCAGCGGGAGGCGATGAGGCGCCCCAGGGCCCGGGTGGCGGCCGCATCCGCCAGCTGGTGGAGTTCGGGCTGGGGGTGACTGGTGCCGATCCCGGCTGCTGGCTGATCGCGGTTCACGCGGCACAGATGACTGTCTGTAGATTGCCCGCCAGCGAGCCCGAAGCCTCGGCGTCTCTGCGGATATTTCCCAACCACGCCCTCCCAGTCGGGAGCGAGCCGTTCTTCCGGAGTAACAACCCATGGTGGCAACCCCCGCCTCAGCAACCTCTGCCCTGCAGAGCACCAGCACCTATGTGATCGCCGATCTCGGCCAGGCCGATTTCGGCCGCAAGGAGATCGCGATCGCCGAAACCGAGATGCCGGGCCTGATGGCTCTGCGCGCGAAGTACGGCGCTGAGCAGCCCCTCAAGGGCGCCCGCATCGCGGGTTCCCTGCACATGACGATCCAGACCGCCGTTCTGATCGAAACCCTGGCGGCTCTCGGCGCCGAGGTGCGCTGGGCCAGCTGCAACATCTTCTCCACCCAGGACCACGCCGCCGCCGCCATCGCGGCTGCCGGCATCCCCGTGTTTGCCTACAAGGGCGAAACCCTCGATGAATACTGGGCCTTCACCCACCGCATCCTCGAGTGGCACGACGGCGGCACGCCCAACATGATCCTCGACGACGGTGGCGATGCCACCGGTCTGGTGATCCTGGGCACCCGGGCCGAGAGCGATCCCTCGGTGCTCGACAACCCCTCCAACGAAGAGGAGACCGCCCTCTTCAACAGCATCCGCCAGAAGCTGGCGGCCCAGCCCGGCTTCTACTCCCGCATCAAGGCCCAGATCCAGGGTGTGACCGAGGAGACCACCACCGGTGTGGCCCGTCTGTATCAACTGCAGAAGAGCGGTGAGCTGCCCTTCCCGGCGATCAACGTCAACGATTCGGTGACGAAGAGCAAGTTCGACAACCTCTACGGCTGTCGCGAATCGCTGGTGGACAGCATCAAGCGCGCCACCGATGTGATGGTGGCCGGCAAAGTGGCCCTGGTGCTGGGCTACGGCGATGTGGGCAAGGGTTCAGCCCAGTCGCTGCGCGGCCTCGGCGCCACCGTGATGATCGCTGAGATCGATCCGATCTGCGCCCTGCAGGCGGCGATGGAGGGCTATCGCGTTGTGCGTCTCGACGACGTGGTGCGCGATGTGGACATCTTCGTGACCGCAACCGGCAACTTCCAGGTGATCCGCCACGAACACCTGATCCAGATGAGGGATCAGGCGATCGTGTGCAACATCGGTCACTTCGATAACGAGATCGATGTGGCTTCGCTGAAGCAGTACCCCTGGGACAACATCAAGCCCCAGGTGGATCACATCACCCTGCCCAGCGGCAACAAGATCCTTCTGCTGGCCGAGGGTCGGCTGGTGAACCTGGGCTGCGCCACCGGCCACCCCAGCTTCGTGATGAGCAATTCCTTCACCAACCAGGTGCTCGCCCAGATCGAACTGTTCACCAAGGGTGATCAGTACGCCAACGAGGTGTATGTGCTGCCCAAGCACCTCGATGAGATGGTGGCCCGCCTCCACCTCGAGAAGATCGGCGCCAGGCTCACCGAGCTCAGCGCCGAGCAGGCCGCCTACATCAACGTGCCGGTGGAAGGCCCCTACAAGCTCGAGCACTACCGCTACTGAGCTGGTGGGGCTCCAGCCCCACCATGAGTTCGGGGGTTGGCGGGGTCCGGTCGCGGTGATCGTTGATCCGTGGCTGGCGGGAGCGTTCACTCCCCAGGCGCCTGAGCCCCCTGCCAACCACCTGCGCACCCCCCAGCTCCGCTGCGGAAGGCCGCCGGGTAGAGCCCGCCCATCCACCGCGTGGTGGGGCGGGCGACCCCGGCGACCTTCCGCAGCGCGGGGGTCAGAAGGGCACTTCCTCCTCGCTCGGCTCACCGCCGAAACCGCCGCCGCCGCCGCCGAAACCACCGGCTTCCGCGTCCCTTTTGGAGCCCAGCAGCTCCAGTCGATCCACGCGGATCACCGGCTTGGTGCGCTCTTCGCCGCTGCCCTTGTCGGTCCAGCGGTCGAGCTTGAAGCTGCCGATGATTCCCAGAAGGGAACCCTTGCGCACATAATCGGCGGCCACCTGGGCCTGCTTGCCCCAGATCTCCAGGTTGAACCAGTCGGGTTCGTCGCCTGAGCTGCGGCGGTTCACCGCCAGGGTGAGGTTGGCCACCACGCTGCCGGACTCGAAATAGCGCACTTCAGGGTCGCGGCCGGCCCGGCCGACCAGGGTGATGGAATTGACGCCCATGGCGTGTCTCCTGTGTGTTGGTTGGATCAATGATGCGGCACCCCTCGGGACGCCACCGATGATTCAGTTCCACCCCGGGGCCTGTCTGTCACACCCCCCTATGATTCGGCCCTTGCTGGCCAGGGCCTGATCCGTGTTCTTCCGTCGCTTTCAGTTCTCCCGCGACATCGGCATTGACCTCGGCACCGCCAACACCCTGATGTACGTGTCCGGCAAGGGCATCGTGTTGCAGGAGCCCTCGGTGGTGGCCCTCGACTTGGAGCGCAACTCCTGCCTGGCGGTTGGAGAGGAGGCCAAGTTGATGCTCGGTCGAACCCCCGGCAGCATCCGGGCCGTGCGGCCCCTGCGCGACGGCGTGATCGCCGACTTCGACGCCGCCGAGCAGATGATCAAGTCGTTCATCCAGAAGGGCAATGAGGGCCGCGGCATCGTGGCGCCCCGGCTGGTGATCGGTATTCCCAGTGGCGTCACCGGCGTGGAACGCCGGGCCGTGCGCGAGGCTGGACTGGCCGGCGCCCGCGAGGTGCACCTGATCGATGAGCCGGTGGCTGCCGCCATCGGTGCCGGGCTGCCGGTCACCGAGCCCGTGGGCACGATGATCGTGGATATCGGTGGCGGCACCACCGAGGTGGCGGTGCTGTCGCTGGGCGGCACCGTGCTGAGTGAATCGGTGCGGGTGGCCGGCGACGAGCTCAGTGATGCCATCGGCGTTTACCTCAAGAAGGTGCACAACCTGGTGGTGGGCGAGCGCACGGCCGAGGACATCAAGATCCGCATCGGCTCCGCCTTCCCCGACGACGAGCACGACGAGACCTCCATGGACGTGCGCGGCCTCCATCTGCTCTCCGGCCTGCCCCGCACCATCAACGTGCGCGCCGGTGACATCCGCGAGGCGATGGCCGAGCCCCTCAACGTGATCGTGGAGGCGGTGAAGCGCACGCTTGAGCGCACGCCGCCAGAACTGGCTGCGGACATCGTGGACCGGGGCATCATGCTGGCCGGGGGCGGCGCCCTGGTGCGCGGCTTCAGTGACCTGATCAGCCACGAGACGGGCATCCTCACCCACGTGGCCGAGGAGCCCCTGCTCTGCGTGGTGCAGGGCTGCGGCATTGTGCTGGAGGACTACAAGGCCCTGGAGCGGGTGCTCGATACGCCTAACTTCGTGCGGCCGATGGCCTGAGCCCGATGGCGTTGCAGGGCCGCCGGCTGCGCCACCCGCCACGGCGCCTGGTCGGCCTCGCCTGGCCCTGGCTGGTGATGATTCTGCTGCTGGTCGGCCTGCGCCTGAGCAAGGGTGCTGGCGTGCTCGATGTGTATGCCCTGCTCAGCCGGCCGTTCTGGCCGGGCACTGCCCAGTCGGAGTGGCTCACGGCGGCCGAGCGCCTCGACCGCCAGTCGCGCCTGCGGCAGCTGGAGGCCGATAACCAGCGGCTGCGCGGGCTGCTGGATCTGGAGCGGGGCAGCCCGGCGCTGGTGGGTGCTCCGGTGATTTCCCGCCAGGCCGAGGGCTGGTGGCAGCAGCTGCTGATCGGCCGCGGCGGCCTGCAGGGCATTGCTGCCGGCGATGCCGTGATCGGGCCCGGTGGCCTGCTGGGGCGGGTGGCCAGTGTCACCCCCACCACGGCCACCGTTCTCCTGCTCACCGATCCCTCCAGCAGGGTTGGCGTGTGGGTGGGTGCCCGCCAGCGGCACGGCCTGCTGGTGGGAGTGGGCACGTCCCGACCGGTGTTGCGTTTCATCGAGCAGGATGGGGGCGTGCGGCCCGGGGATGTGGTGACCACTTCTCCCGCCAGCACGCTCCTGCCCCCCAATCTCACGGTGGGAGTGGTGCAGAGCGTCAACGAGCGGGCGGTGCCCGCGCCGGAGGCGCTGGTGCAGTTGAGTGCCCCGGTGAATGCGATCGACTGGGTGCAGGTGCAGCGTGGTGGGGACCGCCCATGAGTGTGTTGCTCCGCCAGCGCTGGACGCCCATCACGGCTGGGCTGGTGCCCCTGCTGGTGCTGGCCGCCCCAACGCCGCTGCAGCTGACGGGCGTGCCGCCCTCCTGGGCGGCTCTGTGGCTGCTGCCCTGGGCGCTGGTGGATGGTCCGTTCTCCGGTGCGGCGGCTGGACTGGGGCTGGGGCTGATCCTCGATGGTCTCCATGCCGGACCGATCAGCGAGGTGCCTGCGCTCACGCTGCTGGGCTGGTGGTGGGGGCGCCTGGGCCGCAGGGCGGCGCCGATCGAGCGCAGTTTCAGCCTGGGGCTGCTGGCCCTGCTGGGTGCCGCCCTGCAGGGCGTGCTGATCTGGTTGCAACTGCTCTGGTGGGGAGAGACCAACGTGGCGGCCCTGCACACCCTGCTGGCCCAGACCCTGCTCACCGGTTTGCTGGCGCCCATGCTCTGTTCCCTGCAGCTGCTGTTCTGGCGCCAGCTTGTGCCCGGCGTGAAGGGCTGAATCCGATCAGCCGAATGCGATGGAGCCCCATGCGATGACCCTGAATCCGATCTCCCCATCGCCGCAGCTGAAGCGAAGGGAGCTGCTGCGCTTGCTGGCCCTGGGCGGTGGCTCGGCCGCCCTGGCGGCCTGCGGGCCGCGGCGGCCAGGCGGCGGCGAGGCTGGCCGGGTGCTCACGGTGTGGACGCTCGATCTGGCGCCCCGCTTCAACACCTATCTCCAGGCGGTGATCGCGGCCTGGGAGGAGGAGAACCCGGGGGTGAAGGTGCGCTGGACCGATGTGCCCTGGAGCGCGGTGGAGCGCAAGCTGCTGGCCGCCGTGTTCGCCCGCACCGCACCCGATCTGGTGAATCTCAATCCCCCGTTCGCGGCCAACCTGGCCAGCAAGGGCGGACTTCTCGATCTGGCGCCGCTGCTGCCCGCCAGTGCCGAGGCCCGGTTTCTGCCTTCCATCTGGCAGGCCGGCCGCCAGGACGGAGCCCAGATCGCCCTGCCCTGGTACCTCACGGCGAGGATCACAATGGTGAACCGGCAGTTGCTGCAGCAGGCCGGCTACAGCGCCCCGCCCCAGCGCTGGCAGCAGCTGCCCGCCTATGCCGAGGCGGTGCGGCGGCGCACCGGCCGCTACGCCCTGTTCATGACGGTGGTGCCCGATGACTCCGCCGAACTGCTGGAGACCTTCGTGCAGATGGGCGTGCAGCTGCTCGACGACCGGCGCCGGGCGGCGTTCAATACGCCTGCCGGCCGCCAGGCGTTTGCCTTCTGGACCGATCTCTACCGCCGGGGTCTGCTGCCCCGGGAGGTGGTGAGTCAGGGTTTTCGGCGCGCCATCGAGCTCTACCAGTCCGGCGATCTCGCCCAGGTGGCCACCAGTCCCGACTTCCTGCGCAACCTGCAGACCAACGCGCCGGGCATCGCCAGTCAAACCGGGCCCTACCCGCCGATCACCGGTGAGGGCGGGGTCGCCAATGTGGCGATGATGAACCTGGTGGTGCCGCGCCAGAGCGCCATGGCCGCCGAGGCGGTGAGCTTCGGCCTGCATCTCACCAATGCCGCCAACCAGCTGGCCTTCGCCCAGGAGGCCCGGGTGCTGCCCTCGGCCCGGGCCGCCCTGGCCCAGCTGGAGCAGGAGCTGGAGCAGGAACAGGGCGGCGACCAGGCCTCCCGCCTGGTGGAGCAGGCCCGCCTGCTCTCCGCTCGCACCCTGGCGCGGGCAAGGGTGCTGGTGCCCGCCATCCCCGGGGTGAAGCGCCTGCAGGCGATCCTCTACACCCAGTTGCAGCGCGCGATGCTGGGTCAGGCCGACAGCGACCGGGCCCTGCAGGCGGCGGCGGAGGAGTGGGATCGCTACGCCGCCGGGCGCTGGCCAGAGGGAGCGCGGGGGACTGGACGAGCGGGTGGGTAGCAGCGGCGCTGGCTTTTGTCTGTTTCCGCAGAAATCCTTAAGCCTGCCCAGATCGACCGGCTGGGGCGTGTTTGCGGGGATGACCGCAGGGCGACCCGAGGGCTAGGGTTGCGAATCTTCACCCTGCCGGCACTGCGCCCATGCCCTCCGCGGACATGTCGACCCCGCCGGCCGATCCCAAGGCCACCCTGCTGGTGGTGGATGACGAGGCAGCGGTGCGGCGGGTTCTGGTGATGCGCCTGCAATTGGCGGGCTACCGGGTGATCTGCGCGGAGGACGGCGAGGAGGCCCTCACCCTTTTCCACCAGGAGCAACCCGATCTGGTGGTGCTCGACGTGATGCTGCCTAAGCTGGACGGCTTCGCTGTCTGCCGGCGGCTGCGGGCGGAATCCTGCGTACCGATCATTTTCCTCTCAGCACTGGATGCCATTGCCGAGCGCGTGTCAGGGCTGGATCTGGGCGCCGACGACTACCTGCCCAAGCCCTTCAGCCCCAAGGAGCTCGAAGCTCGGATCGCCACCATCCTGCGGCGGGTGGGCCGGGGCTCGGCCAGCAACGAGCCGCGCGAGCTGCCCAGCGGCAGTGGCGTGCTGCGGGTGGGAGATCTGGTGGTGGACACCAACCGCCGCCAGGTCACCCGCGACAGCGAGCGCATCGCCCTCACTTACACCGAGTTCAGCCTGCTGGAGCTGCTGTTCCGCGAGCCGGGCCGGGTGGTGCCCCGGGCCGAGATCCTTGAGCAGCTCTGGGGCTATCCGCCGCGGCGCGCCGCCGATCTGCGGGTGGTGGATGTGTACGTGGCCCGGCTGCGGGGCAAGCTCGAGCCCGATCCCCGCAACCCTGAGCTGATTCTCACCGTGCGCGGCACCGGCTATGCCTCCCAGCGCATGGGCGACGGCGGTATGGCCGCCAGCGCAGTCGGCTGACAGAACCAGACCCATCAGCGCAGGCCGTGCCCTCTGCTCCGTGCTCCTGCAGGATGGCCGGCAGCTGAGCTGATCCGGTCCCTTGTCTGAGCTGCGCGAGACCCGCCTGGAGAAAGGCAAGGCCCTGGCGGCGCTGGGGCAGGGGCCCTATGCCCTGCGGTTCGAGCCCAGCCACCGCCACGCCGAGCTGCAGGCGGCCCATGCCGATCTGGCCAACGGCGAGGAGCGGGATGTGGTGGTGGCCGTGGCCGGCCGGGTGATGACCCGGCGGGTGATGGGCAAGCTCGCCTTCTTCACCCTTGCGGATGAATCCGGCCCGATCCAGTTGTTTATCGAGAAGGCCACCCTCGTCGCCTCGATGCCCGACGATCCCGAGGCCTTCGCCCACCTCACCTCCCTGGTGGACGCCGGCGACCTGATCGGCGTGGAGGGCACCTTGCGCCGCACCGACCGGGGCGAGCTGTCGGTGAAGGTGCGCCGCTGGCAGATGCTGAGCAAGGCCCTGCAGCCCCTGCCCGACAAGTGGCACGGCCTGGCGGACGTGGAGAAGCGCTACCGCCAGCGCTACCTCGATCTGATCGTCTCGCCCCACACCCGCGAGACCTTCCGTCGCCGGGCCCTGGCGGTGAGCACGATGCGCCGTTGGCTGGATGGGCGGGGCTTCCTGGAGATCGAGACGCCGGTGCTGCAGAGCACCCCTGGCGGTGCCGATGCCCGGCCGTTCGAGACCCACCACAACGCCCTCGACCTGCCGCTCACCCTGCGCATCGCCACCGAGCTTCACCTCAAGCGGCTGGTGGTGGGTGGCTTCGAGCGGGTGTACGAGCTGGGCCGGATCTTCCGCAACGAGGGGGTGAGCACCCGCCACAACCCCGAGTTCACCTCGGTGGAGATCTACCAGGCCTATGCCGACTACGGCGACATGATGGAGCTCACCGAACAGCTGATCGCGCACGTGTGCGAGCAGGTGTGCGGCGGGACCCGCATCACTTATCAGGGCACGGAGATCAACCTGGCACCCCCCTGGCGGCGCGCCACCATGCACGAGCTGGTGCAGCAGGCCACCGGGCTCGATTTCCATACCTTCAGCAGCCGCGAGGAGGCGGCCGCGGCGATGGCGGAGCGGGGTCTGGAGGTGCCGGCCCTGGCCGATTCCGTCGGTCGGCTGTTGGTGGAGGCCTTCGAGCAGACGGTGGAGGCCGATCTGATCCAGCCCACCTTCGTGCTCGACTACCCGGTGGAGAACTCGCCCCTGGCCCGGGCCCACCGCAGCAAGCCGGGTCTGGTGGAGCGCTTCGAGCTGTTCATCGTGGGCCGCGAAACCGCCAATGCCTTCAGCGAACTGATCGATCCGGTGGATCAGCGCCAGCGCCTGGAGGCCCAGCAGGCCCGCAAGGCCGCCGGCGACGACGAGGCCCAGCAGGTGGACGATGACTTCCTCCACGCCCTGGAGGTGGGCATGCCCCCCACCGGCGGCCTGGGCATCGGCATCGACCGCCTGGTGATGCTGCTCACCGACAGCGCTTCGATCCGCGATGTGATCGCCTTTCCCCTGCTGCGGCCGGAGGCACGGGAGGGAGCCAGCGGGGGCTGAGGGGCGCAATGGGATAATGGTTCGGCTAGGCAATTCCCCCCACCAGGGGCCAGGATCCCATGAGCGGCGAGCGCGTCGGATTTCGCTTTCAGCACGCAGATGCGGTGGTGAAGCGCAACCCCCAGGGTCGCTCCCGCCGGGGCTGGGTGATGGAGCCGGTGGAGCAGACCACCAGCCGCGGCACCAAGATGCCCGCCTACCGCATTCGCTGGCGCGACAGTGAGCGCCCGGAGATCGTGCTCCAGCACATGCTGATCGCCGATCCCGACCCCACCCCTCCGCCGGAAGGGGTGAGCCTGGTGCCACCGGCCCCCAAGGCCTGAGCCGTTTCCCCCGGATCACAGTCCCTCGAGGGGTCCCCGGTTCAGGTGCCTTTCTGGCCCCGACGCAGCTGCTCCAGGTCCTGTTCCGATTCAAACCTCGACCAGGCCTGCTCCAGGTCCTCCGTGCCGGAATCGTCCCCCGCAGCTGCCGCAGAACCAGCACCGCCAGTGGCTTCAGCGGTGCCGCTGCTGCTGCCATGGGCGAGCTCATCGAGCTCCTGCTCCACCTGGCGGTAGTGATCACCCAGCTGTCCCAGGGCCTGCCAGCGGTCGCGGCCCCGGGCCATCAGTTCGGCCAGGTGGGTTTCGGCCCGCTCTGCCAGGGCATCCGCGCCGGCTGCCCGCGCCCGCTGCACCCGCTCCTGCCACTGGCGGATCTCCCCCGCCAGCTTGAGCAGGTCGGCGCGGGCCCGCTCGGCGCCGGCCTGCAGATCGAGGCGGCGGCGGCGCAGTCGCTGCAGGCGCTCGCGCTGCTCCTGCTGGCGCAGCAGCTGCTCCTGGGCGGGGTTGGCCCGCAGAAACGACTCCAGCTGTTGCTCCAGCTGCCGTTCCAACTGGCTGAACCAGTCGCTCGGGCTGCTCATGGCTGCTGCCCAGCCCCTGGGGCGCGGGTGATCAGCGGGGCCTCGATCTCCTCCTGCAGCGGGGTGATCGCCGCGTCCCGCGAGCGCAGCAGCAGCTGGGTGAGCCGGGCGATGCCGCCCTCGCCCAGGTTGTGCTCGGTGAGCTGCTCGAAGCTGGCGGCATAGAGCTGCTCCAGCTGGGCGATCAGGCCCTCGCGCAGGGCGCGGATGGCCTGGCGTTGTTCTTCCCTCGACATTGCGGCAATGGGATGGGGCTCAGGTGGAGTCTGCCTGGGCCAGCAGATGCAGGGACAGGTCCCCCAGGGGATCGCTCCAGCGCTGCAGCGCTTGCCAACCCGCGGCATGGGCGAGCTCCTGAAAGCGGGCCGGGCTGTACTTCACGCTGTATTCGGTGATCAGGGCCTCCCCGGCCCGGAACGGCCAGCTGCGGCCCGCCAGCCGCACCTGTTGGGGCCTGCGGCTCACCAGGGCCATGGCGATCCGGCTGTGCTCGGGCTGCCAGCGGGCCTCGTAGTCGAAGGCCTCCGGCTCGAAGCTGCCCGCCAGGTCGCGGTTGAGGCGCACCAACAGGTTGCGGGCGAAGGCGGCGGACACTCCGGCCCGGTCGTTGTAGGCGGCCTCCAGCCGCTCCACGCCCTTGGGTTGGTCGACGCCGATCAGCAGCAGGCCGGAGGGGCCGAGCAGGCGACGGAACTGCTGCAGCAGGGCGCGGGCGTCCTCCGGCTCAAAATTGCCGATCGAGCTGCCTGGGTAGAAGCCCAGCCGTGGCGTGCCGTTCAGGGCTGGCAGAGGCGGCAGGCCACTGGCGCCGGCGTAATCGCAGCAGATGCCCAGCACCTGGATGGCGGGATGGGCTGCCTGAAGGCTGGTGCAGGTGGCCTCCAGGGCGCTGCGGCTGATGTCCAGGGCCACGTAGGCCGGCGGCTCCAGGGCCCGCAGCAGGGGGCTGGCCTTGCGGGCATTGCCGGCTCCGAACTCCAGCACCATCGGGGCCGCTTCGCCGCCGGCGCCCACGGCTCTGCCGATCGCTGGCCCGCAGGTCTCCAGCAGTTGCACCTCGGTGCGGGTGAGGCTGTATTCGGGCTGCTCACAGATCGCCTCGAACAGGCGGGAGCCCTCGGCGTCGTAGAGCAGCCAGGCGGGCAGCTGGCGGGGTTGGCGCTGCATGCCTGCCACCACCAGGGCCTCCAGGTCGGCCGCGGCGGGGTGCAGATCGATCAGCTGGGGCGCGCTGGCGGTGGGCACGGCCATCAGATGTGGTCCCCAGGGGTTGCCGCCAGTGTCGCAGCAGGAGCCGTGCTGGCGCGGGCCAGCCGCACCCCCGCCGCCATCCAGCGGCTGGCCGGGGGAAAGAAGTTGCGGTAGGTGTCGCGGCCATGGCCGCTGGGGGTGAACAGGCAGCTGCCGCGCAACACGAACTGGGAGGTCATGAACTTGCCGTTGTATTCGCCCACGGCCCCCTCCGGGGGCTGGAAACCCGGATAGGGCCGGTAGGGGCTGCCGGTCCACTGCCAGAGCAGGCCATGGGCCTGGGGCAGGCCTCCCTGGCTGGCCGCCACTTCCCACTCCGCCTCGCTGGGCAGGCGGGCTCCGGCCCAGCGGGCATAGGCATCGGCCTCGAACCAGCTCAGGTGCCGCACCGGTGCCTCCGGCCGCCGCGGCTGCAGGCCCGCCAGGGTAAATTCCTGGTCGCCGTCGCGCCAGTAGCGCGGCGCCTGCCAGCCCCGCTGCTGGCACACCGCCCAGCCCTCGCTCATCCACAGCTCCGGCCGCCGGTAGCCGTTCTCGGCGATGAAGGCCGCGAATTCGCCGTTGCTCACCAGCCGGTCGGCCAGCGCGAAGGGCTCCAGCCAGCAGCGGTGGCGGGGCCCCTCGTTGTCGAAGTGGAACGATCTGCCCATGGCGGCTTCTCCCCCGCCGTGACCGATCTCCACCAGCCCCCCCGGCCAGGTCAGCCAGCGGAGATCTCCGGGCTCCAGGTCGGTCGGGGCGTCCAGGCGCTGCCGCCAGAGCGCCTCCGGGCCCCCCTCAGCGGTGCAGTAGGTGGGTAGCAGCGGGTTGCGGCTGAAGCCATCGAGCAGATCCATCAGCAGCAGCTCCTGGTGCTGCTGCTCGTGCTGCAGGCCCAGCTCCAGCAGGGCGAGGCTGGCCTGGCGGCGCGGCGCCGGCTGCCGCTCGAGCAGCGGCGGCAGCTGGGCCAGGGCCCGATCCACCCGCTGCCGCCAGGCCAGCACCTCGCCGATCCCCGGCCGGCTGAGCAGCCCCCGCTGGGGGCGTGGATGGCGGGCACCCACCGCCTCGTAGTAGCTGTTGAACAGGAAACTCAAGCGCTCCGGCGCCATCGCGTGGTCCAGCACCAGTCCCTCCCGCAGCAGCGGCCCCAGCAGGAACTGCTCGAAGAACCAGGTGGTGTGGCCCAGGTGCCACTTGGGCGGGCTGGCGTCCGCCATCCCCTGCAGGCAGAGGTCCTCGGGCTCCAGCGGGGCGATCAGCTCCACACTCCGGCGGCGCACCGCCAGCAGCCGCTCCAGCAGGTGGGTGCTCATGCAGCGTCGCTCCTGCGGGATCCCGCCCAGCCCTGATCTTAGGGAGCTTGCCTACGATCCCGCCAGGCACGGCTGAGGGCATGGGCGGCAGCACAGCGACGGTGAGGTCGCAGGGGGGCATCACCCAGGGGTTTGTGGGGGCGGTGGGTCACACCCCCCTGATCCGGCTGCACGCCCTCAGCGCGCACACCGGCTGCGAGATCCTCGGCAAGGCCGAGTTCATGAATCCCGGCGGTTCGGTGAAGGACCGGGCGGCCCTGGGCATCCTCCTGGAAGCCGAGGAGCAGGGCCTGCTCCAGCCCGGCGGCACGGTGGTGGAGGGCACTGCCGGCAACACCGGCATCGGCCTCACCCACCTCTGCAACGCCCGTGGCTACAAGGCCCTGATCGTGATCCCCGACACCCAGTCGGCCGAGAAGATCGGCCTGCTGCGCAGCCTGGGCGCCGAGGTGCGCACGGTGCCGGCGGTGCCCTACCGCGACCCCAACAATTACGTGAAGCTCTCGGGCCGCATCGCCGCCGAGACCCCCGGCGCCGTGTGGGCCAATCAGTTCGACAACCTGGCCAACCGCCGCGCCCACTACAACTCCACCGGCCCGGAGATCTGGCAGCAGACCGACGGCCAGGTGGATGCATGGGTGGCCGCCACCGGCACCGGCGGCACCTACGCCGGGGTGGCCCTCTACCTGAAGGAGCAGAACCCCCGGGTGCGCTGCGTGCTCGCCGACCCCCACGGCAGTGCCCTCTACAGCTGGGCGAAAACCGGTGAGCTGGCCAGCGAGGGCAGTTCGATCACCGAGGGCATCGGCAACAGCCGCATCACCGCCAACCTGGAGGGGGCGCCGGTGGATGACGCCGTGCGCATCGACGACCAGGACGCCCTGGAGACGATCTACCGCCTGCTCTGGCAGGAGGGCCTTTTCCTTGGGGGGTCGGTGGGGATCAACGTGGCGGCGGCGGTGGAGACCGCCCGGCGCCTGGGTCCGGGTCACACGGTCGTGACGGTGCTGTGCGACAGCGGCGATCGCTACCGGTCCCGTCTCTATGACCGGGACTGGCTGGCTGGGAAGGGTCTGCGGCAACCTGAGCGCTCTTCGCTCACCGCCGGCTGATGCCCTCCGCTCCGGGTCATTCCCCTGTCGACGGCCAGCCCGGTGAGTGCGGTCTGCTGATCGGCGAGCGATACCGGCTGGAGGAGCCACTCTCCCAGGGGCCCCAGGGAACCCTCTGGCGCGCCACCGACCAGCTGGCCGCCGCTGCGCCGATGGTGCTGCGCCAGCTGGGCCCGGACCTGGACCAGCATCGGGCCCGGGAACTCTGGACCCGGCTGCAGGGGGTGCTGCACCCCCAGGTGCCCAGGCTCGGAGGGGCCCTGAGCCAGGACGGCTGCCTCTGGCTGGTGCGCGAGTGGCAGTCCGGCCGCACCCTGCAGGAGCTGCTCGAGGCCCGGGCCGAGCGCCAGATGGTGTTCGGCGCCGGCGAGGTGCTCCTGCTGCTGCGCCAGCTGCTGCCGGTGCTGGCCGCCCTGCACAGCCAGGAGCTGGTGCATGGCGATCTCTGCCCCGCCAACCTGCTCCGCCGGGACAGTGATGGCCTGCCGGTGTTGCTGGACTTCGGCCTGGTGGTGGGTGGCGATGCCGTGACCCCCGGCTACGCCCCGCCGGAGCGCTCCCGCGGTCAGGGGCCCGAGCCCTGGATGGACCTCCATGCCCTGGGCGTTACGGCCCTGGTGCTGCTCAGCGGCGATCCGCCGTCCCGCCTGATGGAGCCCGGCTCGCTGGCGTGGCGCTGGCCCGCCAGCCTCAGCGACCAGCCGGATCTGCAGGCGGCCCTGGCCCGCCTGCTCGCCCGCGACCCCGGCCAGCGCTTCCCCTCGGCGGCCCAGGCCCTGGCAGCCCTGCAGGCCCTGCCCATGCCGGAGACCACCGGGCCCGTTCCCCGTGCCGACCGCACCGTGGCCCTGGTGCCGCCTCCTGTTGCGGCCGTCGCCACCCGGGTCGCTCACGTCCCTGGGCCGGAGGCGGTCGAGCCACAGCCCCCAGTCCAGCAGCCCCCAGTCCAGCAGCCCCCAGTCCAGCCGCCCGCCGTTCAAGCACCCGCCGTTCAACCGCCGGGGCCTGAACCCGTGCTGCCGGAGGTTGAGCCCAGCCCGTCCGTGCCACTCCCCCGCCTGCGGGGTGAGGAGCGGGAGCTGGCCGCCGAGGGCGGTCTGTGGCCCGTGGTGATTGCCCTGCTGCTCTCGGCTGTGGTGGGCACGGCCATGGGTTGGTGGTGGCTGAGCCGCGGCCAGTCCAGCCGCACCAGCACCCCCGACGCGGCCCTGCAGCTGCCCAGCAGCCTGCCGCCCGCCGAGATCGACCAGCGCCAGCAGTTGCTCAACCGCCTGCGGGCGATGCAGGTGGACCGGGCCTGGTTCCTCAAGCTGGTGGATGCCAGCCTGCTGGCCCAGTTCCCGGAGCGGGGTGGGCGGTTGCCTGGCGACAGCCTGGAAGATGCCCCCCTGCGCAAGGTGTGGAATGAGCTCGCCCAGGAGTGGCTGGCCCGGGTGGAGCAGCTGCCCCTGGCGATCCGCCGCCGCCTGGGCAGTTACGGCAATGCCGACTGGGAGCAGAGGCTGCGCGGCCTGGCCGACCAGGGGCTGAGCGGCGAGGTGCTGAGTCAGCTGGTGTCGGCCCAGGCCCAGAACCTGCTGCCGGGGCGCTCCGGCAGCACCATGCCCCCCGAGCCCTACCGCCAGCTCTGGTATGCGGCCGCCGAGCAGAGCCTGGCCTCGATCCAGATTGAGCCGATCCAGGCCCGCAGCAGCGAACCCCAGGTGCTCAGCGCCCCGGTGTCCGCCGGCGGTGCCCGGCTGTTCCCGATCCGCTTGCCGGAGGGCTACCGGCTGGTGATGGGGGTGAACGGGTCGCCCCTGATGCAGATGAGTGTGTTCGCCGCCGACGGCTCGCTGCTGGAGCCCAGCGGCCCGCTGCGGGTGGTGAGCCTCCCCCCCCAGGCGGGCTCGCCGGTGCAGTTGCTGGTGACCAACGAAGGGGTGGCACCGTCGCTGATCACCCTGTCACTGCGGGCCGACGCACCGCCAGCCCAGCCGGACTCCCCCCCGCCCGCGGCTGCCGACGACCCGTCCGAACCGGCACGCCCACCCCTGCGTCCTCCGCTGCGGCGCCCTGCCGATCAGGACAAACCGGCGGAGGAGCCCCCCGCGTCGCCCCCTCCGACTGCGCCGCCGCCCCTGCCTTCAACGCCACCCTCAACGCCACAGTCGCCGGTGCAGGCCCCCTCGCCCTAGGCGCCCTCGCCTGCTGGTGGTCAGTAGCGGGAGATGGCTGCCCGGGTTTCCCTGGCGTCCTGCTTGCGCCGCTCCTCGGCGCGCTTGTCGTGCAGCTTGCGGCCCTTGGCCAGCCCCAGGCTGAGCTTGATCCAGGAGCCCTTGAGGTGCAGGTTGAGGGGGATCAGGGTGAGGCCCTTCTGCTCGAGCGCCACCCGCAGTCGCTCGATCTCGCGGCGGTGGGCGAGCAGTTTGCGCACCCGCAGGGGCTCGTGGTTGAAGTAGGCGCCGGCGTGGCTGTGGGGGGAGATGTGCACGTTGTGCAGCTGCAGCTCGTTGCTCCGCACCAGGCAGAAGCCGTCGCGCAGGTTCACCTGGCCGGCCCGGATCGACTTCACCTCCGTGCCCAGCAGCTCGATGCCGCACTCCAGGGTCTCGAGGATCTCGTACTGGTGGCGGGCGAAGCGGTTGTCGGCCAGCAGGCGGTTGGCGGCATCCCGCTGGGCCCGGGCGGCCAGCTTCTTGGTGCCACCCTTGGCCATCGCTCCCTGCGCTGCTGTCGTCGTTGTCTCCCCGACCCTAGGCAGGGGCCGGTACCCTCCATCCATGGCGCCCCCACCCATGGCGATTGTTTCCTCGGGACCGGCTGCAGCGGATGGCCGTGGGGGGGCGGCGGAGGCTCGGGCAGCCAGGCCCGCCGCCCCCGCCGGTGGCCCCTGGCCGGAGCCCGAGCGCCTGCTGCAGCCGGCCGCTGCCGGCGATGATCCCGAGCCCGGCCGCGCCGACACGCTCAGGCCGCGGCGCCTGGCCGACTACATCGGCCAGAGCGAGCTCAAGCAGGTGCTGGCCATCGCCGTGGAGGCCACCCGCAGCCGCCAGGAGGCCCTCGATCACGTGCTGCTCTACGGCCCGCCGGGCCTGGGCAAGACCACGATGGCCCTGGTGCTGGCCGAGGAGCTGGGCGTGCGCTGCCGCATTGCCAGTGCACCTGCCCTCGAGCGCCCGCGCGACATCGTGGGCCTGCTGGTGAACCTGGAGCCGCGGGAGCTGCTGTTCATCGACGAGATCCACCGGCTCAACCGGGTGGCCGAGGAGCTGCTCTATCCGGCGATGGAGGACTATCGCCTCGACCTCACCGTGGGCAAGGGCAGCACTGCCCGCAGCCGCAGCCTGCCCCTGGCTCCCTTCACCCTGGTGGGGGCCACCACCAGGGCCGGGGCGCTCAGTTCACCGCTGCGGGATCGATTTGGCCTGATCCAGCGGCTGGAGTTCTACAGCCTCGCCGACCTGCAGGCGATCGTGGAGCGGGCGGCGGGGCTGCTGGCGATCGATCTGGACGGGGCGGCGGCCCTGGAGGTGGCCCGCCGCTGCCGGGGCACGCCGCGGATCGCCAACCGGCTGCTGCGCCGGGTGCGCGATGTGGCCAGCGTGAAGGGAGTGGGTCGGATCGGTGCCGCCCTGGTGGAGCAGGCCCTCAGCCTGCACCGGGTGGATGGCCGGGGCCTCGACGCCCACGACCGGCGCCTGCTGGCGCTGATGCTGGAGAGCTATGGCGGTGGGCCGGTGGGGCTGGACACCCTGGCCGCCGGCCTGGGGGAGGACCCGGCCACCCTGGAGACGGTGGTGGAGCCCTACCTGCTGCAGCAGGGCCTGCTGCAGCGCACGCCCCGGGGCCGGCTGCTCACCGAGGCGGGCCGGGCCCACCTGGCGGAGACGTGGCCGTGAGGGTGCGGCCCTGGCTGTGGGGGGTGCCGGCCCTGCTGCTGGCAGTGTGGCTGCTGCTGGGGTCGCCCAGGGCAGTGCGGGCGTCGGAAGGGCCGACATCACCTTCAGTATCCCAGCTCTCATCGCTACCCCAGCTGTTCGATCAGGCGCTGCAGGCCAGCCGTGAGGGCCACTTCGGCGAGGCCCTGCCCCTCTGGGATCAGGTGCTGGAGCTGGCGCCTCGGGATGCGGCGGCCTGGAGCAACCGCGGCAACGTGCAGCTCGCCCTCGGCGATCCCCTGGCGGCCATCGCCGACCAGGATCGGGCCCTGGCGCTGGAGCCCGGGAGCGGCGACGCCCATCTCAACCGCGGCACGGCCGAGGAGGCCCTGGCCCGCTGGGGGGCGGCGGCCGACGACTACCACTGGATCCTGGAGCACAGCGACGGGGCTGAACCGCGGGCCTCGGCCCTCTACAACCTGGGCAATGTGCAGGGGTCCCAGGGCGATTGGGCCGCCGCCCGCAGCAGCTATGCCGCCGCTGCCGTTGCCCGCCCAGGCTTTGCCATGGCCCGTGCCAGCGAGGCCCTGGCCGCCTTCCAGTTGGGTGACCTGGACGCCGCTGAACAGCAGCTGCGCTCCCTGATCCGCCGCTACCCCCTGTTCGCCGATGCCCGCGCCGGCCTCACGGCCCTGCTCTGGCAGCGGGGCGGCCGCGGCGAGGCGGAGAGCCACTGGGTGTCGGCCTCCGGTCTCGATCCGCGCTACCGCGACCCAGAATGGCTGCTGGCCGTTCGGCGCTGGCCGCCGGTACCGGTGGCGGCCCTGCAGCAGTTCCTCTCCCTCGCCTGAACAGCCGCAGCCACTCCCCAGCTTCCGGTCTCCGGTCCTGCGATGTCTCCCCCCCCTCCCCAGTCACCCCTGCCGCCGGCCGCCGCTGAAGCTGAGGCCGGCGCCCGCGAGGGGATCTGCTGGTGGCAGCTCGGGCTGGAGGAGGATCTGGTCCAGCTGCTGCCCGAGCTGATCCAGCTGCGCCGCCACCTGCACCGCCATCCTGAGCTCAGCGGCCACGAGCAGCAGACCGCCGCCCTGGTGGCCGGCGAACTGCGCCGCTGGGGCTGGCAGGTGCGCGAGGGGGTGGGCCGCACCGGGGTGGTGGCGGAACTGGGCCCCCACCGCCTCGAGAACGAAGAGCCTGCACCGCTGGTGGGGCTGCGGGTGGACATGGACGCCCTGCCGGTGGAGGAGCGCACCGGCCTGGACTACGCCTCCACGGTGCAGGGGTTGATGCACGCCTGCGGGCACGATCTGCACACCGGCGTCGGCCTGGGGGTGGCGGCGGTGCTGGCCTCCCTGGCCCGGCGGCGGCCGGAGCTGCTGCGGGCCCGGGTGCGGCTGCTGTTTCAGCCGGCCGAGGAGACGGCCGAGGGGGCGGCCTGGATGAGGGCCGATGGCGCCACCGAGGGCCTGGAGGCCCTGTTCGGCGTGCACGTGTTCCCCTCGATCCCCGTTGGTGAGGTGGGGGTGCGCAGTGGCAGCCTGACGGCGGCGGCCGGGGAGCTGGAGATCGAGGTGCTGGGGGAGAGCGGCCATGGCGCCCGCCCCCACCAGAGCACCGATGCGATCTGGATCGCGGCGCGGGTGGTGAGTGGTCTGCAGGAGGCGATCAGCCGCCGGCTCGATGCCATGCATCCGGTGGTGGTGAGCTTCGGGCGGATCGAGGGCGGCAAGGCCTTCAACGTGATCGCCGACCATGTGCGTCTGCTGGGTACGGTGCGCTGCCTGGATCTGGAGCTGCACGATCGGTTGCCGGGCTGGATCGAGGACACGGTGCAGGCTCTCTGCCGGGGCCATGGCGGTGAGGCCCGGGTGCGCTATCGCTGCATCTCGCCCCCGGTGCACAACGACGCCGCGCTCACCGAGCTGGTGGCTGCGGCGGCGGTGGACCTGCTGGGTCGCCAGCGGGTGCACTGGCTGGAGCAGCCCTCCCTGGGCGCCGAGGACTTTGCCGAGCTCAGCGAGGGCATCCGCTGCACGATGTTCCGCCTGGGGGTGGCCGGTGCCCAGGGCTGCACACCCCTGCACAGCAACACCTTCGCCCCCGACGAGGGCGCCCTGGCCGTGGGGGTGCGGGTGCTGGGGCTGAGCCTGCTGCGCTGGATGGCCCAGGCCCACTCCCAGGTCTGCTCCCCTGATCGATGCGTCCATCGATGAGCCCATCCGAGCCCCGTCGCCGCCGGCTGCTTGAGGTGCTGCTGGCGCTGTCAGCGCCGTTGCTGATCCTGCTGGCCCTGCTGCTGATCCTGCAGCGCCAGGGGCGGGAGCGGATCCTGGCCCTGCCGGCCCTGGCGATCGGCATCGGCCTGGCCAGCTCCAGCCGGTGGAGCCGGGGCCGGCGCCGCAGGGCTCTGTTGCTGGCCCTGCGCCAGGGTGCTCCCCCAGCGGCCGGTTCCTGAGCCAGGCTGGTCTCCCCAGTCCGTCCCCGTGTGTCCTCGCCCGATCTGGAGCAGCTGCGTGCCGCCATCTGCTGCGGTGACCCCAGCCGTTCAATGCCCGCTTTGGCGGCCCTGCGCGAGGTGCCGGTGGAGTCGGCGGTGCCCCTGCTGCTGCTGGGCCTGGAGCAGGAGGCCTTTCTGGTGCGCTCCCTGAGCTGCGCCGGTCTGGGGGTGAAGTGCAACCCGACCGGTCGCCAGGCCCTGGTGCGAGCCCTGGAGCACGACCCCGATGCCAATGTGCGGGCCGAGGCGGCCAACGCCCTGGTGAGCCATGGTCTCGAACAGGCCTGGCCGTTGCTGCTGGCCGCCTTCCGGCGGGACGACCAGTGGCTGCTGCGCTGCAGTGTGCTCTCGGCGGTGGCCGAGCATCCCGAGGCCGATGGGGCCCGTCTGCTGGAGCTGGCCAGCCTGGCGATCGCCGCCGCCGACGGCACGGTGCGGGTGGGCGGTGCCGAGATCCTGGGCCGGCTGGTGCGCGAGGGCAGCGCTGCGGCTGGCGGGGGTGCTGAGGCCCAGCAGGCCCGCGAGCTGTTGCAGCGGCTCCAGGCCGACCCCGACCACCGGGTGGTGGCGGCGGCGCTCAATGGCCTGCAGTGCTGAGCCGACTGGCCCGGCTTTGCGGGATGTTGCTAGGTTGCAGAAGTCACTAGGGGTGCCCGGCTGCGTCAGGCAGTGCCGGGCTGAGATCACACCCTCCGCACCTGATCCGGGTCATGCCGGCGCAGGGAAGTGAGCCAGCCGCCGCCTCGGTGGGCGTCTGCGATCTCGGCAACGGAACCGGAACCCCGCCACGGCCGCCGCCAGGCTGCTCCCCATTCCGTTCTTTGCCCGTACCCGTCATGCGCAGCGCCTGGATCGAGAAGCGCCAAGGTCAGGCCAACGTGAGCCAGATGCACTACGCCCGCCAGGGCGTGGTGACCGAAGAAATGGCCCACGTGGCCAAGCGCGAGAACCTGCCCGAATCGCTGGTGATGGAGGAGGTGGCGCGGGGCCGGATGATCATCCCGGCCAACATCAACCACCCCAATCTCGAGCCGATGGCGATCGGCATCGCCAGCAGCTGCAAGGTGAACGCCAACATCGGCGCCTCGCCCAACGCCAGCGATGTGAGCGAAGAGCTGAAGAAGCTGGAGCTGGCGGTGAAGTATGGCGCCGACACGGTGATGGATCTCTCCACCGGTGGCGTGAACCTCGATGAGGTGCGCACGGCGATCATCCAGGCCTCGCCGGTGCCGATCGGCACGGTGCCCGTGTATCAGGCCCTGGAGAGCGTGCATGGCTCGATCGAGAAGCTCAGCGAAGACGACTTCCTGCACATCATCGAGAAGCACTGCCAGCAGGGTGTCGACTACCAGACCATCCACGCCGGTCTGCTGATCGAGCACCTGCCCAAGGTGAAGGGCCGGCTCACGGGGATCGTGAGCCGAGGCGGCGGCATCCTGGCCCAGTGGATGCTCTATCACCACAGGCAGAACCCGCTCTACACCCGCTTCGACGACATCTGCGAGATCTTCAAGCGCTACGACTGCAGCTTCTCGCTCGGCGATTCGCTGCGCCCCGGCTGCCTGCATGATGCCTCCGATGAGGCCCAGCTGGCGGAACTGAAGACCCTCGGCGAACTCACCCGCCGCGCCTGGAAGCACGACGCGCAGGTGATGGTGGAGGGTCCGGGCCATGTGCCGATGGATCAGATCGAGTTCAACGTGAAAAAGCAGATGGAGGAGTGCGCCGAGGCGCCCTTCTATGTGCTCGGTCCGCTGGTGACCGACATTGCCCCCGGCTACGACCACATCACCAGCGCCATCGGCGCGGCGATGGCCGGTTGGTATGGCACGGCAATGCTCTGCTACGTGACCCCCAAGGAGCACCTGGGTCTGCCCAACCCTGAAGACGTGCGCAACGGCCTGATCGCCTACAAGATTGCCGCCCACGCCGCCGACATCGCCCGCCACCGCCCCGGTGCCCGCGACCGCGACGACGAGCTCAGCCGCGCCCGCTACGCCTTCGACTGGAACCGGCAGTTCGATCTCTCCCTGGATCCCGAGCGGGCCCGCGAGTACCACGACGAAACCCTGCCGGCCGACATCTACAAGCAGGCTGAGTTCTGCTCGATGTGTGGCCCCAAGCACTGCCCGATGCAGACCAAGATCACCGACAAGGATCTGGAAGGGCTGGAGCAGGTGTTGGCGGAGCAGAAGGCGGAGGCCGCCGTCGGCTGAGCCCGGCCCAGCGCAACCAGAGATCTAGACCTTCCAAGGCCCGGGGTGATCTCCGGGCCTTTTTTGAGGGTTATCCCCTCCCGGACTTAGTTCATGCCTAAACTAAGCGCTTGAGCTGCTGTCAGGCGCGATGCGGATGGTGAATGTGCATCAGGCGAAAACCCATCTCTCGCGCCTGATCGACGAGGCCCATGCTGGCGAGACCATCGTGCTGGCGAAGGCCGGTAAGCCCTGGGCCCGGCTCATGCCGCTCGATGCCCCTGTCCCAGAGCGGATTCCTGGTCGGCTGCGTCGCTTGGGCCCGCTGACGCGGCCGGATCTGTTGCTTGAGCCGATGGCGGCGGATGAGCTGGCTGCCTGGCAGAGCGGTTCACTCTGGCCAGAGCAGCCCCAGCCATGACCACGGGTAGCGGGCGCTACCTGCTCGATAGCCATGTGCTGCTCTGGTGGTGGTTTGATCCCGGTCGCCTCTCCCGGGAGGTGCGGTTGGTCCTGATCAATCCAACCAGCGAGGTGTTTGTGAGCGCTGCTTCCATCTGGGAACTCAGCCTCAAGCATCACCAGGGCAAGCTTCCGGAACTCGGCGCTGTGATCGATGATCTGCCGGGCCTGCTGCAGGCGGATGGATTTCAGCCGTTGGCGATGTCCATCTCCCATGGGTTGCGAGCGGGCGGCTACAGCCAGCCCCACCGCGATCCCTTTGATCGCATGTTGGCTGCTCAGGCGGAACTTGAGCGCCTTGTGTTGATCAGCGCAGATCAGCAACTCGCCACCTTTCCTTGCCAGACGCTGTGGTGAGATTCAACAAAAAAGCCCCGCCAACTGGCGGGGCTTTGCGTTGGCTTTGGTGGAATCAGCCCAGGGCCTTGGCCTTGGTCACCACGTTGTCCACGGTGAAGCCGAACTTCTCCATCAACACCGGGCCGGGGGCGGAGGCGCCGTAGCGGTCCACCGACACGCTGTCGCCTTCGAAGCCGGTGTACTTGTGCCAGCCGAAGCTGCTGGAAGCCTCCACCACCAGGCGCTTGCGGCAGGAAGCCGGCAGCACGCTCTCGCGGTAGGCGGCGTCCTGCTCCTCGAACAGGTCCACGCAGGGCATCGACACCACCCGCACGTTCCTGCCCTCGGCCCGGAGCTGGGCGGCGGCCTTGGTGCACAGCTCCAGCTCGGTGCCGGTGCCGATCAGGATCAGGTCGGGGCTGCCGCTGCTGTCCTCGAGGATGTAACCGCCCCTGGCCACGGCGGCGGCGCTGGAGTTGGCCTGGTTGGCCATCGCCTGGCGGCTGAGGATCAGCACGGTGGGGCGGTGGCGGTTGGTCACGGCCACCTGGTAGGCGCCACTGGTCTCGTTGCCATCGCCAGGACGGATCACCAGCAGGTTGGGCAGGGAGCGCAGGGTGGCCAGGGTCTCGATCGGCTGGTGGGTGGGGCCGTCCTCGCCCAGGCCGATGGAGTCGTGGGTGAGCACGTAGATCACGCCCAGCTCGCTGAGGGCCGAGAGGCGGATGGCGCCGAGGGCGTAGCCGGCGAACACGGCGAAGGTGCCGCCGTAGGGGATCAGGCCACTGCCGTGGTAAGCCAGGCCGTTGAGGATGGCCGCCATGGCGTGCTCGCGCACGCCGAAGTGGAGGTAGCGGTTCTGCTCGGCACCCTTCTGGAAGCTCTTCTCGCCCTTGATGTCGGTGAGGTTGGAGTGGGTGAGGTCGGCCGACCCGCCGATCAGCTCGGGCAGGTTGGGGCCGATGGCGTTGAGGCAGTTGTAAGAGTGGGCGCGGGTGGCCAGGCCCTTGTCGTCGGCGCTGTAGCTGGGCAGGTTGGCGTCCCAGCCCTGGGGCAGCTCACCGCGCAGCTGGCGCTCGAATTCGGCGGCTTCGGCCGGGTAGGCGGCACGGTAGGCCTCCAGGGTGGCGTTCCACTCGGCCTCGGCGGCGGCGCCGCGGCTCACGGCCTGACGCCAGTGGTCGTAGGCCTCCTGGGGCACCTCGAAGTCGCCGTAGGTCCAGCCCAGGTTCTGGCGGGTGAGGACCGCCTCATCGGCACCCAGGGCGGCACCGTGCACGCCGGCGGTGTTGGCCTTGTTGGGGGAGCCATAGCCGATCGTGGTGGTGACCTTGATCAGGCTGGGCTTGTCGGTGACGGCCTTGGCCTCCTCGATGGCCCGGGCGATCGCGGCCACGTCGGTGTTGCCATCGGGCACGTGCTGGACGTGCCAGCCGTAGGCCTCGTAGCGCTTGAGCACATCCTCGGTGAAGGAAACGTTGGTGTTTCCGTCGATCGTGATGTGGTTGTCGTCGTAGAGGGCGATCAGCTTGCCCAGGCCGAGGTGGCCGGCCAGGGAAGCGGCCTCGCCGCTCACGCCTTCCTGGTTGCAGCCGTCACCCATCAGCACATAGGTGGTGTGGTCGACAAGCTTGCAGTCAGGCTTGTTGAACTTGGCGGCCAGGTGGGCCTCGGCCATGGCCAGACCCACGGCGTTGGCGATGCCCTGACCCAGGGGACCGGTGGTGACTTCAACCCCGGGGGTCTCGAAGGTCTCGGGGTGGCCGGGGGTCTTGGAGCCCCACTGGCGGAACTGCTTGATGTCCTCGATGGTCACCGAGTCGTAGCCGCTGAGGTGCAGCAGGGCGTAGAGCAGCATGCAGCCGTGGCCGGCCGAGAGCACGAAGCGGTCGCGGTTGAACCACTGGGGGTTCTTGGGGTTGTGCCTGAGGGTCTTGTCCCAGAGGGCATAGGCCATCGGGGCGCAGCCCATCGGCAGCCCGGGGTGGCCGGAATTCGACTTGTTGATCGCGTCAACGGCCAGGAAGCGGATGCTGTTGATGCACAGCGACTCCAGCGTGTTGGCGGAGGAGGTGGGGGAGGAGGGGGCGGCGACCATCGGGGAGGAGTGAGGAATTCAGGGATGCGCGGCGGTGGGCGGAAGGGCCCGATCGCCGGGCTGCAGGAGGGTGCTGCAGGGGTGTGAGGAGCTGATGGGGGGTCAGCTCATGCGCCGGAACGCCAGACAGACGTTGTGGCCACCGAATCCGAAGGAATTGGAGAGCACAACATTGAGTGTCGAGTCTCGGGCCTGATTGGGCACGACGTCCAGATCACAGGCCGGATCCGGATTGCTGTAATTGATCGTAGGCGGCACCAGGCCATGCTCCATGGCCAGGATGGCGGCCACGGCCTCAATGCCGCCGCTGCCACCCAGCAGGTGCCCGGTCATCGACTTGGTGGAGCTCACCGGGATCCGGTAGGCATGGTCCCCCAGGGCCGATTTGATGGCGGCGGTCTCGTTGCTGTCGTTGGCCTGGGTGCTGGTGCCGTGGGCGTTGACGTAGTCCACGGCCTCGGGCTCCAGTCGGGCGTCCTGGAGGGCGAGGCGCATGGCCTCGGCGCCGCCGACGCCACCAGGGGAGGGTGAGGTGATGTGGTGGGCATCGCAGGTCATGCCGTAACCCACCACCTCGGCCAGGATCCGGGCACCCCGGGCCCTGGCGTGCTCCAGGCTCTCCAGCACCAGGATGCCGGCCCCCTCGCCGATCACGAAGCCGTTGCGCTCGGCGTCGAAGGGACGGCTGGCGGTGGCCGGGTCGTCGTTGCGGAAGGAGAGGGCCTTGGCGCTGGCGAAGCCGGCCACCCCCAGGGGGGTGATCGCCGATTCGGCACCGCCGCACACCATCGCGTCGGCCAGGCCCAGCTGGATCAGCCGATAGGCATCGCCGATGGCGTTGGAGCCCGCGGCACAGGCCGTGGCCACGGCGCTGCTCGGACCCTTGGCGCCGATGGCGATCGCCGTCAGGCCGGTGGCCATGTTGGGGATCATCATCGGCACGCAGAACGGGCTCACCCGGTCTGGCCCGCGGGCATTCATCACCTGGGCCTGGGTCTCCATCATCAGCAGGCCGCCCACGCCGGAGCCGATCGCGGTGCCGACCCGCTGGGCGTTGCCGTGGTCGATCGTCAGGCCGGCATCGGCGATGGCCTGCTTGGCGGCCACCACGCCGAACTGGCAGAAGCGATCCCAGCGCTTCGTCTCCTTCGGCTCCAGCCAGGCGCTGGGATCGAAGTCCTTCACCTCGGCGGCGAAACGGCAGGCGTGCCTGGAGGCGTCGAACAGGGTGATCGACGCCACCCCGTTGCGCCCGCTCGACAGACCCTGCCAGTAGCTCGGGACGTCGTTGCCGATCGGTGTGACCGCGCCCAGGCCGGTGACGACGACGCGCTGGAGACCCTCAACCATGGAGCGGCTCAGGCCTGCTTCTCTTGAATGAACTTGACGGCGTCACCCACGGTGGTGATGCCCTCGGCGGCCTCGTCGGGGATCTCGATGTCGAAGGCCTCCTCCAGGGCCATCACCAGCTCGACGGTGTCGAGGGAATCGGCGCCGAGGTCGTTCTGGAAGTTCGACTCGGGCTTCACCTCGCCAGCGTCAACGCTGAGTTGTTCGGCAACGATCGAGCGCACTTTCTCAAAGATCGCTTCCTGGGACATGGCCGCTGTGAGAGTCGAGGCACTCTACGGGTCACCCTGCCCGCCGCTCCCGCCATGGCGGCGACGTATGAACAAGGGTGAAGGGCTGCGGCCGCCGGGCCAGCGGGTCCGGAGCTCTTGGGTACCTTGGCGAGACGCCGAGTCTCAGCACCTCCGGAGTTCAGATGTCCCACGCCGTCAAGATCTACGACACCTGCATCGGCTGCACCCAGTGCGTGCGCGCCTGCCCCCTCGACGTGCTCGAGATGGTGCCCTGGGATGGCTGCAAGGCCGGTCAGATCGCCTCGTCGCCCCGCACCGAGGACTGCGTGGGCTGCAAGCGCTGCGAGACCGCCTGCCCCACCGACTTCCTCAGCATCCGGGTGTACCTGGGCGACGAGACCAGCCGTTCGATGGGTCTGGCCTACTGAGCCCCTGGCTGTCTGGGGGTCCCCCCCCGGATCACTCGAAATCAGCCACGTCCCATAAGCTGAGGCCCGGCCCCCACCGGGCTTTTTTGTTGTCCTCTTCCCCTGCGGGCCCCTATGTGCGGGATCGTTGCCCTGATCGGATCGCGGGAGGCGGCTCCCCTGCTGCTGGAGGGTCTGCGCCAGCTGGAATACCGGGGCTACGACTCGGCCGGCATCGCCACGGTGGAGCAGGGCGTCGAGGGCGCCGCCGCTGGGGTGCTGCACTGTCTGCGGGCGGAGGGCAAGCTGGTGAACCTGATCGGGCGGTTTGAGGCCCAGGGGGCGCCGGGACACTGCGGCATTGGCCACACCCGCTGGGCCACCCATGGCAAGCCGGAGGAGCGCAACGCCCACCCCCATCTGGATGGCTCGGGCCGGGTGGCCGTGGTGCAGAACGGGATCATCGAAAACCACCGCAGCCTGCGCGAGGCGTTGCAGGCGGGCGGCGTGGTGTTCCGCAGCGATACCGACACCGAGGTGATCCCCCACCTGCTGGGGCAGGAACTGGAGCGGCTGCGGGCCGGCGGCCGGCGGGCCGGCGGTGCCGTGCTGCTGGAGGCGGTGCGGGCGGTGCTGCCGCGGCTGCAGGGGGCCTATGCCCTGGCGGTGGTGTGGGCCGAGGCGCCGGGGGCGCTGGTGGTGGCCCGCAAGGCGGCGCCGCTGTTGATCGGCCTGGGGGAGGGGGAGTTCCTCTGCGCCAGCGACACGCCGGCGCTGGCGGGCTTCACGCGCACGATTCTGCCCCTGGAGGACGGCGAGACGGCCCTGCTCACCCCCCTGGGCATCGAGCTGTACGACCAGGCGGGCGAGCGGGTGGAGCGCAGCCCCAGCCTGCTCACGGGCACCGAGCACGTGGCGGACAAGCGCAGCTTCCGCCACTTCATGCTCAAGGAGATCCACGAGCAGCCGGAAACGGCGGCGCTGTGGCTGGCGCGCCACCTGCCGGAGGCGGGTGAGCGGCTGGTGGCCCTGCCGCTTGATGAGGGACTGCTGGAGGGGGTGGAGCGGATCGACGTGCTGGCCTGCGGCACCAGCCGCCATGCCGCCCAGGTGGGCGCCCATCTGCTGGAGCAGCTGGCCGGCATCCCCACCCGCGTGTTCTATGCCAGCGAGTTCCGCTACGGGCCGCCGCCGCTGGGGCCCCACACCCTCACGATCGGCGTCACCCAGTCCGGCGAGACGGCCGACACCCTGGCGGCGCTGGCGATGGAGCAGGAGCGCCGCCGGCTGGTGGCCGATCCGGCCTACGCGCCGCGGCTGCTGGGGATCACCAACCGGCCGGAGAGCTCCCTGGGGCGGATGGCGGACCAGGTGCTGGACATCGGTGCCGGCATCGAGGTGGGGGTGGCGGCCACCAAGACGTTCATGGGCCAGCTGCTGGCCTTCTACGGCCTGGCACTGGCCTTGGCGGAGCGGCGGGTGGGCCTGCAGGCGGGCGGCGGCACGATCAGCCGCGGGCGGCTGCAGGAGCTGGTGGCGGCCCTGCGGGCGGTGCCCGGGCAGCTGCGCCAGCTGATCGCGGATCACGACCAGCGGGCGGAGGCCCTGGCCCACCGCTTCGAGGGCACCCAGGACGTGATCTTCCTGGGCCGGGGCATCAACTTCCCGATCGCCCTGGAGGGGGCGCTCAAGCTCAAGGAGATCAGCTACATCCACGCCGAGGGCTACCCCGCCGGCGAGATGAAGCACGGGCCGATCGCCCTGCTCGATGCCCGGGTGCCGGTGGTGTCGATCGCGGTGCCCGGCACGGTGTTCGAGAAGGTGCTCAGCAACGCCCAGGAGGCCAAGGCCCGCGACGCCGAGCTGATCGGCGTGGCGCCGGCCTGCGCCGACAGTGAGATCTTCGATGTGCTGCTGCCGGTGCCGGTGGTGGACGAGCTGCTCAGCCCGCTGCTCACGGTGATTCCGATGCAGCTGCTCAGCTATCACATCGCCGCCCACCGGGGCCTGGATGTGGATCAGCCCCGCAACCTGGCCAAGAGCGTCACGGTGGAATAGGCCCCCGTCGCAGGGCTGGGTGGCGGGGGCGCTGGGTGTGCAGTCAGCTCAACGCCGCTGGCGTGGCCTGGGATTGGTCGGAGCGGCCGTAGCGGTCCTCGAAGCGCACGATGTCGTCTTCGCCCAGGTAGGGCCCGCTCTGCACCTCGATCATCTCCACCGGGATCTTGCCGGGGTTGGTGAGGCGGTGCCTGGAGCCCAGGGGGATGTAGGTGCTCTGGTTCTCTCCCACCAGCTCCTGCCTGCCGTCCTTCTCCACCAGGGCCGTGCCCTGCACCACCACCCAGTGCTCGGCGCGGTGGTGGTGCATCTGCAGCGAGAGGCTGGCGCCGGGGTTGACCACGATCTTCTTCACCTGCCAGCGATCGCCTTCGGTGATGCCGTCGTAGCTGCCCCAGGGCCGGTAGATCTTGCGGTGGGCCTTGCTCTCGCGGGCCCCCTGGCGCTCCAGCAGGGCCACCACGCCCTTCACCTCCTGGGCACGGTCGCGGTGGGCCACCAGCACCACGTCGTCGGTCTCCACCACCACCAGGTCGTCCACCCCCAGGCCCACCACCAGCCGGTGCTCGCTGCGCAGGTAGCAGTTGCGGCTGTCCTGGCTGATCACCCGGCCGCGCAGCACGTTGCCGGCCGGGTCGCGGTCGGTGGTGTCCCACAGGGCGCTCCAGCTGCCCACGTCACTCCAGCCGGCCTCCAGGGGCAGCACGGCGCCCCGGTCGGTCTTCTCCATCACGGCCACGTCCAGGGCCACGTTGGGGCAGCCGGCGAACACCTCCCGCTCCAGGCGCAGGAAGTCGAGATCGGCGGAGTCGTGCTCCAGGGCGGAGCGGCAGGCGCTCACCACCTCCGGCGCCAGGCGCTCGAGCTCGGCCAGGATGGCGCTGGCCTTGAACAGGAACATGCCGCTGTTCCAGGTGAAGCGGCCGGTGGCCAGGAACTGCTCGGCGGTGCCCCGGTCGGGCTTCTCCACGAAGCGGGCGATCGGCACCGGCGCCGAGGCGGCGGCGAGGCCCTGGGCGGCCTCGATGTAGCCGTAGCCGGTTTCCGGGGCGCTGGGCACGATGCCGAAGGTCACCAGCTGGCCCGCTTCGGCGGCGGCCAGGCCGGAGGCCACCGTGGCCCGGAAGCGGGCGGCGTCGCGGATCACGTGGTCGGCCGCCAGCACGAGCAGCAGGGGGTCCTCCCCCTGGGCGGTGGCCTTGAGGGCTGCCACGGCCACGGCCGGGGCGGTGTTGCGGCCGATCGGCTCCAGCAGGATGGCGGCCGGCTCCACGCCGATCTGGCGCATCTGCTCGGCCACGATGAAGCGGTGGTCCTCGTTGCAGATCAGCAGCGGCGGCGCCAGCCCGGGCAGGCCTGCCAGCCGCTGCTGGGTCTGCTGCAGCAGGGTGTCGTCGGTGTCGCCGGCCAGGGCCCAGTACTGCTTGGGGTAGGTGGCCCGCGACAGGGGCCAGAGGCGCGTGCCCGTGCCGCCGCAGAGGATCACCGGCACCAGGGTTGGGTGGGAGGTGGTTGGGTGGGAGGTGGTGGTCTGGGCCGCGGGTGCCTGGGCAGCAGTGGTCGGGTTGGCGGGAGCCGTGCTGTCGGGGGCCATGGCGCGGGGGCGGATTGGAGCTATTTGGCAGCCATGATCGCCCAGCAGGGCCTGGTGGCGCCGTATCCGGCTGCCAGCCAGGCCAGAAGCACCCCCAGCCGCTGGTTCAGAGCTCCAGCAGGCCGGGCGGAGGCGTGAGGCCGATCCAGCCCTCGGCCAGGTGCACCTGGGGCACGATCGCCTGCACGAAGGGCACCAGGATCCTGCGGCCGCCCCGCTGCGGGGCCAGCTCCAGCTCCAGCAGGTCGTTGCCGGCGTGGAGCAGGTTGGTCACCCGGCCCAGGGGCTCCCCCTCGGGCAGCAGCCGGGCCTCCAGGCCCACCAGGTCGAGCAGGTGGAATTCGCCCCGGGCCAGGCGCGGCCGGTCGCTGGCGGGCACCAGCAGCTCCTGGTTCACCAGCGCTTCAGCGGCCTCGCGGCTGTCGCAGCCCTCCAGCCGGATCACGAACAGCTCCTTGCCGGGCAGGGGGCGGCCTGCCAGCAGCTGCACGGCCCTGGGCGCACCGCCGGGCTGGCGCAGCCAGCGGCTGCCGGGGCGGGTGAAGCGCTCGGGAAAGTCGCTCAGGGGCAGCACCCGCAGCTCGCCGCGCAGGCCCTGGGCCGCCACCAGCCGCCCCACCAGCAGCAGCTCGTCGCTCTGCTCGGCACTCGTGTCGCCGTTCATGCCATCCCTGGCCGCTGCACCCCCGATAATGGCGCCCAGACCGCTCCCATCCCCCATGGCAGAACTGCCGATCCTGCCCGGCTCCACCGTGGTGGTGCGGGACGGGCGCTCGATCTACAACGGCTACCGGGGCTTCGTGCAGCGGATCAGCGGCGACCGGGCCGCCGTGCTGTTCGAGGGCGGCAACTGGGACAAGCTGGTGACGATGCCGCTCAACCGGCTGGAGCAGACCTGAGCAGCTGCAGCAGGCGGGCGGCGGCGGCCTGCTCGGCGGCGCGGCGGGAGGGGCCCCAGCCTTCTGCCGTGGTGTGCTGATCAGCTGAGCCGCTGGCCATGGGACTGGCCTGTGCGCGCGGCAAGCTGGCGGTGCAGTGGAAGCGGCGGGGGTCGCCGTGGCCGCTGCTGGCCTGGTGGCAGTGGTAGGTGGGCAAGCCGAGGCCGCGGGCCTGGCTCCACTCCTGCAGGGCCGATTTCCAGTTGTGGCGGTCTGGATCGCTGAGCAGCTCCTGGCTGCTGCGCTGCCAGTGGGGCGTGAGCCAGCGGGCCACGGCCAGCAGGCCGCCCTGGGGGCCGCCCCAGGCCAAGTAGATGGCCCCGATCAGGGCCTCGCACAGTTCGGCTTGGATGGTGGCGCGGCCGGCCTGGTCGCCGGCGGCCATGGCACCGATCCGCCACAGCCGCTCCAGGCCGCAGCGCTCGCCGAGTTCGGCCAGCCAGCGGTCGCTCACCAGCTGGGCGCGCAGGGCTGAGCGCTGGCCCACGGAGAGGCCGCCGTGCTGCTGCTCGAGATATTCGGCGGCGGCCAGGCGCAGCACCGCATCGCCGAGGAATTCCAGCCGTTCATGGTTGATCGGCAGTCGGGCGGAGGTGTGGCTGAGGGCCTCCTCCAGCGGTGCCAGGGCCTGGGCGGAGTCGCCCGGACCCTGGCGCTCCAGCGGATCCAGCCCCAGTTCAGCGAGCAGGGCGAGCAGCTGCCGTCGGCGCTCCGGGGTCACGGTGAGGCGGGAGTGGGGCAGGTTGGGCTGGGGTTGGAGTGAAGGGGGTGAAAGCAGGACGTAAGCCGGGTTCTGTTCTCCCAGGATCCGGCCGGGACCGGGCTGGGGGGTGATCATCTGTCTGGGACCGCCGTTACCGGCGGCCTCGAGCGGCGCGCTTTGGTCGGGACCGGTGAATGGGCCAACCATGGTCCCTGGGCCTTGCTCCCGGCCGGGGTTTACCGAGCCAGCACCTCTCGATGCTGCTGGTGCGCTCTTACCGCACCTTTGCACCCTTGCCTGATCCCGCCGGGTTGCCCCGGGGGCCATCGGCGGTGTGTTTCTGTGGCACTGTCCTCACGGTTGCCCGCACTGGGCGTTACCCAGCAGGCCTGGCCATTGGGGAGCCCGGACTTTCCTCAACCGGACGGGCCGCCGCTCCGAAGACCGGCAGCCCCCGATCGCGATCACCTCGCCTGCTTTCACTGCAAAAGCTAATTCCTTGAGAGACAGCTCACAGGCAAAAACAAAAAAAAGCTCCCATGAAGGGAGCTTTGATGTTCAGAGCAGATCAAGCTAGAGACTTAGCCCGTTGGCGGAGCTTGCGGGTAAATCCGAAAGCAAGGCCAGCTCCAACAATCGGCAGTGGAAGTGGCACGTCAGTGGTAAAGGTTCCAGTGTAAGAGGTAGGTCTGCCAGTTGTAAGGTTCCAGTCCATACCCCATGTCACCGCGCCGGGGAGGAGGGCGGTGCCGTCGAGATTATTAAAGAGGTCGTTTGAAGATTCAAGAACAGTACCATTGGCTGATACACCGAAAGTACCTGCGGAACCACCAACAGCCGTCATTCCAAGTAGTTCATAGCCGTTAAAAAAATAGCCATCACTGGGAGTGGCAGTAAATTTCAGAGAACCAGAGGGAGCAATACGATTGGCTACGGTATTCTGGTTACCGTTTGACTGGAAGTATACCACGAGTTTTCCTGGAGTTGATGTTCCGTCAAACTCAATTGATGCGTTTGCTGGGGTTGTTGCGTTTCCAAGAGCATTTAGCCCACTAATGGTAAATAGTCCTGTTGTGCCGTTACAGCCAGACAAAGTGCCAAAAGTGCAACTAAGAGTGCTTGCAGTTGCTGAACCAGCTCCGAGGGCAGCAGCACCGGCAATAGCCAGAGCGGCACCCTTCAGAAGCCCTTTGGTGAAAATGGGACTCATGGGACCGATGAGTGAGAGTTGTTGAGAGTGCCGCCCGGGATGGGCAAAGCTGCCTCACCATAGCACCAAAACTGCTGAAATGGCTCTCCCGTCCGTAGGGGTCCAGCATCTGTTGGCAGACCCACACAGCAGGGCGGAACCGTTCGGCGCTGGATCCCGGGGCCGCCCCACGGCAGACTGGCGGCCATCGGGGGCTGTAGCTCAGCCGGATAGAGCGACGGTTTCCTAAACCGTAGGTCGTGGGTTCGAGTCCCGCCAGCCCCGTTCTCTCAAGAGCCCCTCATTGCAGGCCTTCTTGCGGGTCCGCCGCTCCTGGCCAGGTTTTGCCGGGGCGAGGATTCAGGCCACGGTCCAGGCCATCTCCGTGGCCTTCCCCGACGCCTGCCTGAGCCGTCGGAATGCCGCCCTGTTCTTGGTCACGCTGCACGTTTCGCACGCCCGAGCAGGGGCCGCCTGCTCAGCTCGCTCGTGCGAAGGCGAGCAGATCGCTGATGTCGCCCCGATCGGCCCGCTGGAGAGCGGCGATGACCTGCTGGCGCAGGGCTGTGGCCTCGACGAGGGAGCTGCTCCCTCCCCAGGAAAAGCGTGGCGCACCCAGCTCCTCCCCATCGAGGGGCGTCGCCCCGGCTGCCAGGTCCTCGTTCAATCCCACAGCCGGGTGCCGCTGGTGCGCAGGATCTCCTCGGCCATGGCTTCCAGCCGCGGATCAGCAGCTGCAGCAGGTGAGACAACGGCCTGGGCCTCAAGTGCCATCGTTCGGCCGGCGCGCTGTTGCCACTGGTGCGCAAGGTGCAGGGCCTGTTGCCTTCTCATCTCACGCAAGGGGCGCCTGGGTACCAAGGCGTACTGCAGCTCGCAGTCGAGGGCCTCAGCCGCCCGGCGCAGGGTGCCGAGGGTGATGGCGTCTGCTGCCTCGGCCTGCTCCAGCTTGCGCACCCCGGATCCCGAGATCTCCAGTCGGGCAGCCAGCACGGTGGAGGTCATGCCCAGGGCCTCGCGGATGGACCGCAGCCAGCCCGCTGGAGGGCGTGGCGGCAGGGGATGGCTCGCGGCGTCCTGCAGCACGGCATCCACCTGCAAGAGCCGCAGCTCCTTGGCATTCATGGTGGATGGGAGTGATCACTCCCGGCTACGTTTTCTAAAAACAACCTATCACTCCCCGCCGGCGAATTGCCTTGGGAGTGATAGGTTGCTTCTGGTTGGGCGGCTGCCCGCTTGCCTTCAGAGCGGTTCGGCGCCTTCGCTGAGGATCGCCAGATAGGCGTCGTAGGCAAAGAGGCGGTTGCGCTGGCCGCCGGTGATCTCCCGCGCGATGCCCAGGTCCACCAGGGTTTCCAGGGCTTTGGCTGCCGTGGGGAAGCTCAGGTCGCAGACGGTGCTGAGCTGTTTGATGCTGTTGAGCGGGCGCCGCCGCAGGGCGGCAAACACCTGGCGGACGCTGGGGCCTGAACGCCCCAGGCCGCTCAGGCGGGCCCCATCGGCGCGGAACAGCTCCAGCAACCGGTGAGCGGTGCTGACTGCGGCTGTGGCCGTGCTCTCCACGCCCTCCAGGAAGAAATCAATCCAGGCTTCCCAGTCGCCGCTCTGGCGCACCCCGTTGAGCAGGTCGTAGTAGCGGCTGCGGTGCTGCTTGAAGAACAGGCTCAGATAGAGCAGCGGCTGCTGCAGCACCCCGGCATCGATCAGCATCAGCACGATCAGCAGCCTTCCCAGACGACCGTTGCCATCGAGGAAGGGGTGGATGGTTTCGAACTGCACGTGGGCCAGGGCAGCGCGCACCAGCACCGGCAGGGTGTGGCCCCCGTCAGGCCTGCCGTGGATGAAGTGCTCCAGCTGGCCCATGCACGCCTCCACCAGTCCCGGGGGTGGCGGTACGAAGCTGGCGTTGCCGGGTCTGGTGCCGCCGATCCAGTTCTGACTGCGGCGGAACTCTCCGGGCAGTCGGTCGGCTCCGCGGCCCCTGGCCAGCAGCCGGGCGTGGATCTCACGCAGCAGGCGGGAGGAGAGGGGGAAGCCCTCCCGCAGCCGCGCCAGGCCGTGCTCCAGCCCCGCCACGGTATTGGACACCTCGACCACGTCACCTGTGGGGACGCCGGGGGCCTCCTCCAGCTCAAACAGCAGCAGATCGGCTAGCGAGGACTGGGTGCCCTCGATCTGGGAGGACAGCAGGGCCTCTCGCCGTACGTAGGCGTAGAGAAAGAGCTCGCGATCCGGCAGCAGGGCTGACACCCCATCCAGGCGGCCGCAGGCACGAAGGCACGCACCTCCTCGCCAGCGGTGCGGTTGATCTCGGTGCGGCCGGCGCCGTCGCGCTTCATGGACTCTCCGCCTTGATCCTTGAACAAGCCCGCAGATTATTCAAAGATCGATGCTCAGTCTTGAATAAGGCTTGGGCTTGGGCTGTCCTGGCTTGGCAGAGAAGGTCGCTCGGACAAGCGCAACTCCTCGTGATCTCCTAATTTGGTCCTAACTAGGAGTTGGTTGGGACTTGCCTTCCCGTCTGCCCCAGAGGCCCCCGCCGTTTGCGGAGCTGCTCGCCCAAGGGGGTGGGCTGCAGCAGGCCATGCCCGTGCTGGCGCAGCTGGCGGCGGCCACGCAGGGGGACCGTTATCTCCATTGGGATGACCTTCGCCGCCGCTCGCCGCCGCAGGGGCTGAGCCATGAGCAGTGGTGGCTGGCGAAGAAGCTCTCCCGCCGGGCCAGTGGCGCGCCGCTGCCGCTGCGCAGCAGTGAGGGCGCGCCCTTCTGGTTCTGCCAGCCGCCACTGCTCCTGCAGGGCCTGCATGAGATCGACTTGCAGGCCGGTGCCAGCGTGGTGGCGCCGGCGGCCGTCACCACGTCGGCGAGCCGCGATCGCTACTCGCTCAGCTCGCTGATGGAGGAGGCGATCACCTCCTCGCAGATAGAGGGTGCTGCCACGACCCGGGATGTGGCCAAAGCCATGATCCGCAGCCATCGGGCGCCACGGGATCGCTCCGAGCGGATGATCCTCAACAACTACCGGACGATGCAACGCATCCGGGAGCTGCGGGAGGAACCCCTCACGCCCCAGCTGGTGCTGGACCTGCATCGGCTGGTGAGCGAGGACACGCTCGATGATCCAGCTGACGCGGGCCGGCTGCGTCCTCCAGGGCTGGACGTGGTAGTGGATGACATCTACGGCACGGTGTTTCACGTGCCGCCACCGGCTGCCGAGCTGGAGGAACGGCTGGAGCTGCTCTGCCGCTTTGCCAACGGCGAGACCCCGGCAGTGTTCATCCACCCGCTGCTGCGGGCCATCGCCCTGCATTTCTGGCTGGCCTATGACCACCCGTTCTGCGATGGCAACGGCCGCACCGCACGGGCGCTCTTCTACTGGGGAATGCTCCACCAGGGGTACTGGCTGTTCGAGTTCATCTCGATCTCCTCGGTGATCAACAAGGCCAGGGGGCAGTACGAGCGCTCATTTCTGTTGAGCGAGACCGACGACAACGACCTCACCTATTTCCTGCTGGCCCAGGTGAAGGTGATCCAGCAGGCGATTGCCAACCTGCACGCCTATCTGGAGCGCAAGGCCGATGAGGTGGCAGCCCTGCAGCGACGACTGGAGGGGATGGATGGCCTCAACCACCGGCAGCTGGCCTTGCTGCGCCATGCCCTGCGCCATGCCGGCTTCCGCTACACGGTGCTTTCTCACCAGAGCAGCCATGGGGTGAGCAACCAGACCGCCCGGAGTGATCTGCAGAAGCTCGCGGGACGCGGCCTGCTGATCCCAGGCAAGGACGGCAAGCGAGAGACCTTCCGCGTGCCGGCCGACCTGGCGGCCCGGCTTCCCGGCTGATCCGAGCAGGCTGACTGACCAGCGGATGGCGGCAAAGGCGCCGCCATCCGCCGCAAACCTTGAACAAGCCCGCAGCTTATTCATGAAAGCGTTCTGTCAGCGGGAGTCGTTGATGACTTCTGGTTGGGGGCACGTGGGCGCAGATCGGGGTTAGGCCGAGGTTCAGTGCATGCTTCACGACGGTTCTTTCCCGATCCAGCTGCTGCGAAGGGGTCAGTACCTGCCCCAGCAGCCAGTCATGAGCTCAGTCGCCACAGCGGTCCAGCACGGCCTGGATCACCGCTGGAGCAATGCGGAAATCGCTGGCATGCAGGGGGCGAACACGTCCCGGGCCGACGTAATCAGGCCGCGTTGGCGGGCCAGGCCGATCACGGCGGCGGTGCCGGCCACGCTGAGGCCGAGCTCCTGGGCCACCGCCCGTCCAGCACGCTCATCGATCAGCAGCAGCGCCTGCTCGCCGCGTTGGCAGGCCAGGCGGATGCTGGCCGCCTCCCCCTCGTCGAGATCAGGTAGATCCGGCTCGCTGCTGTCAACGGCGACGACCTGTAGCCAGCCAGCAGCCAGGGCCTGCTCAATCGGGGCTTCCGTGTGTGGATACCGTCCCGTGAGGACCTCAGCGAGCACCACGTCGGTGACCACGACCTCGCCGAACAGTGGCTGGAGCCAGTGGAATCCGTTCACCCGGGCAAGGGCGATCAGCGGGCTGGCGTCGACGATGACGATTGCAGCCACTGGTCCAGGGTGTCGAGATCGGCGTTGGTTTCAGCAGCCGTGAGCCGGATCGCGGGGATGCCGAGCCGGCCGAGGTGGCCGATGAAGCTGGCCACATCCAGCTCAGCCACCCGGGCGGCCCGCACCAGCGACAGCTCACCATCGCGGAACAGGGCCGTCGCCAGTGCCGCCCGCACTCCCGGAGCCTGCAGCATCCCCCCCCCCTCCAGGCCGATCAGCAGGGCATCCGGATGGTCACGGTTGAGCACCACCACCGGGCCCTTGCGGGCCTGGCGCAGGGCATCCGCAGGGTTGTGCTTGAGGCAGCTCACGCTCACCGCATGCATCGTCCGTCCCTCCGGGGATGACGTCCTGGGACAATGCTAAGGGAGGTTGAACAGGGATGGTCCCCTGCTGGCCACAACCGGTAGTGCGCACTACCGGTTGTGGCTTTCTGATTTCGGCCGCCACGGCTAGCGTGGAGCAATCGCATCCTCCGGCATGACCCAGCTGCACGACCTGCGTCTGCGCCTGCTGGTGCAGCAGGAGACCCAGAGGATCCTGGACAGCCAGCCCGACGAGCTGGAGCTCTCCCTGGTGCAGGCCCGCTGCCTCTGCTGGCTTGCCCTGCTGGCCGAGGCCCACGAGGAGCAGGCCAGCGACGCCGAACGGCGGGGCGACACCGAACAGGCCATGGGCTGGTTCGCCGACTCGATGCGCCTGCGCGATGTGATCCAGGTGGTGAGCTCGATCGAGATCCCGATTCCGGACGCCGAGGAGCTCAGCGCCTGAGCCGCCGCTGCGGTGCCATGATGGGATTTGTGAAGTGAAGGGAGTGCGGTGCCCGAAGAGCCCTGCCAGTGCCCTGATTGCCAGCGCTTCTATCGGGAACACGACCGATTGATCCGCGAAAATCCCACCCTGCGCCAGCAGCAGGAGCTCAGCTGGGCTGCGCTGCAGTCGTTCCGCACCCTGGCGGGCCGGGTGATGGAGGAACTGCAGAAGCAGGAGGACCTGCACAAGCAGGCTGAGGGCACCGACGCACCTGCCGAGTCCTCCCCGGGTACCGCTAGCTCCGCTTCCCCGCGCACGTCTTCAGCGGCCCCCGGGCTGGCCGCCAGCGGCGCTGGCGGAGCGGCGGAGGCTTCCGCCGAGGCCGATGGTCTGCAGCAGGCCATGGCCGACCTGGAGAACATCAACGCCCACCTGTTCTCGATCGAGGCGCTGATGGAGCGCATCTTCGACGTGCGCGTGCCCGAGCCGGTGGAGCAGATGTTCCGCGAGGTGGCCGGTGAGCTCGCCCCCGATCCGCTCAACGCGGACCGGTTGCGGCTCAACCGCCTTCTCCACCAGACCCCCGACCTGCCCGGCTAGTCCAGCTCGCAGGTGATCGTCACCGGGTAGGGCTCCGCCTTCCAGATCCGCTCGGCGTACTCGCGGATGGAGCGGTCGGAGGAGAAGAAGCCGGTGCGTGCCGCATTCAGCAGCGACATCCGGTTCCAGCGCTGCCGGTCGCCCCAGGCCTGGTCCACCTCGCCCTGGGCGCGCAGGTAGTCGTCGAAGTCAGCCAGCACGAAGAACGGATCCCGGCCAGTGAGGTTCTGCAGCAGGGGGCGGAACAGCTCGCTGTCGCCGTTGCTGAAGTGGCCCTGCTCGATCAGGCGCAGCACGTCGGCCAGTTCCGGCATCGCGCCGATCAGCTCCCAGGGCCGGTAGCCCTGCCGTTGCAGGGCGCTGATCTCCTCGGCCGTCTTGCCGAACAGGAAGAAGTTCTCCGCTCCCACCTGCTCGCGGATCTCCACGTTGGCGCCATCGAGGGTGCCCACCGTGAGCGCCCCGTTCATGGCGAACTTCATGTTGCCCGTGCCTGAGGCCTCCTTGCCGGCGGTGGAGATCTGCTCGGAGAGGTCGGAGGCGGGGTACACCCGCTCGCCCAGCTTCACGTTGTAGTCGGCCAGGAAGATCACCCGCAGCCGCCCGTCCATGTCCGGATCGGCGTTGATCGTGTCGGCGATGCCGTTGATGAAGCGGATGATCAGCTTGGCCATGTAATAGCCCGGCGCCGCCTTGCCGCCGAAGATCACCGTGCGCGGGGCCATCCCCTCGCCCTGGCCGTTCTTGATGCGCAGGTACTGGGCCACCACCTGCAGGGCGTTGAGGTGCTGGCGCTTGTACTCGTGGATGCGCTTCACCTGCACGTCGAACAGGGAGGCCGGATCCACCAGCACGCCGGTGTGGCGGTGGATGTACTGGCTGAGCTGGTTCTTCACCGCCAGCTTGGTGTCGCCCCAGCGCTCCAGGAAGGCGCTGTCGTCGGCGAAGCGCTCCAGCTGGCGCAGCTGGTCGAGGTCCTTCAGCCAGCCTTCGCCCAGCACTTCGTTGAGCAGATTCGCCAGGCGTGGGTTGGAGAGGGCCATCCAGCGGCGGGGGGTGACGCCGTTGGTCACGTTGGTGAACTTCTCCGGCCAGAGGGCGGCGAAGTCCGGGAACAGCTCGCTCTTCACCAGGTCGCTGTGCAGGGCCGCCACGCCGTTCACGTGGTGGGAGGCGATCGTGGCCAGGTGGGCCATGCGCACCGCCTTGGCGCCGTCCTCATCGATGATCGACACCCGGCGCAGCACCTCCTCGTTGCCGGGGTACTTGATGCGCACCTGCTGCAGGAAGCGGCGGTTGATCTCGTAGATCAGCTCCAGGTGGCGGGGCAGCAGGGAGCCGAACAGGTCGAGCCCCCACTTCTCCAGGGCCTCGGGCAGCAGGGTGTGGTTGGTGTAGGAGAGCGCGCGGGTGGTGATCTCCCAGGCCCGCTCCCAGGTGAGGTGGCGGTCGTCGATCAGCAGCCGCATCAGCTCGGCCACGGCGATCGCCGGGTGGGTGTCGTTGAGCTGAACGGCCCAGTGGTCGGGAAACTCCTCGATCGGGATGGCGCGGGCCTCCAGGCTGCGCAGCATGTCCTGCAGGGAGCAGCTCACGAAGAAGTGCTGCTGCTTGAGCCGCAGGCGCCGCCCCTCGTCGGTGCCGTCGTTGGGATAGAGCACCTTGGAGAGGGTCTCGCTGCCCACCTTCTCCTCCACGGCGCCGTAGTAGTCGCCGATGTTGAAGGCGTAGAAGTCGAAGGTCTCGGTGGCGTCGGCGCGCCAGAGGCGCAGGCGGTCGCAGGTGTTCACCCGATAACCGAGCACCGGCACGTCGTGGGGGATGCCGATGGCGTGCTCCTCCGGAATCCAGCGCACCCGGTAGTGGCCGTGCTCATCGCGGTAGCTCTCGGTGCGGCCGCCGAAGCCCACGAAGCAGGCCTGGTCCGGATGGGGCAGCTCCCAGGGCCAGCCGCTCTTGAGCCACTTGTCGGTGATCTCCACCTGCCAGCCGTCGCGGATCAGCTGGTCGAAGATGCCGAACTCGTAGCGGATGCCGTAGCCCGTGGCCGGGATCTCCAGCGAGGCCAGCGATTCCAGGAAACAGGCCGCCAGCCGGCCCAGGCCGCCGTTGCCCAGGCCCGGCTCCTCCTCCACGTCGAGGATGTCGTTGATGTCCTCGATGCCGAAGCGGCGCAGGGCCTCGCTGGCGGCCTCCTCGATGCCCAGCATCAGCAGGTTGTTGCCCAGCTGGGGGCCGATCAGGAATTCGGCCGAGAGGTAGGCCACCACCCGGGTGGGGGCCTTGCTCAGGGCCTCGATCCCGGCCAGATAGCGGGTCATCAGCCGGTCGCGCACCGCGTAGCTGAGCGCCATGTAGAGGTCGTGGCGGCTGGCGGTGGGGGCCAGCTTGCCGAGCGTGAAGAACAGGTGCTCGGTCATGCCGTCGAACACGTCGTCAGCGGTGAGGCCGCTGCGGTCGGCGTCGGCGTAGCAGCCGGGGGTGGGCAGGCGCAGGTCGCTCGGTTGGCTCTTGCTCATCAGTGTTCCGTAGGGGTCCAGCGCCAGTTGGTGATCTCGGGGGAATCCATGCCGTGGAGGTGGGCATGGCTGCGGTGCTGGAGGATGGCCTCCTTCATCCGCTCCTTGATGTGGGCCGCCCGGGACCCTAGCCCCGGTACCCGGTCGATCACATCGATCACCAGGTTGAAGCGGTCGATCTGGTTGTTCATCGCCAGCTCCAGGGGCGTGTTGATGTTGCCCTTCTCCTTGTAGCCGCGCACGTGGAAGTTGCTGTGGTTGGTGCGCCGGTAGGTGAGCCGGTGGATCAGCCAAGGGTAGCCGTGGAAGTTGAAGATCACCGGCCGATCGGTGGTGAACAGGCCGTCGAAGTCGCGGTCGCTGAGGCCATGGGGGTGCTCGCTGGGCGAGGTGAGGGCGAACAGCTTCACCACGTTGAGCACCCGGATCTTGAGATGGGGGATCTCGCGCCGCAGGATCTCCACCGCCGCCAGGGTCTCCTTGGTGGGGATGTCGCCGGCACAGGCCATCACCACGTCCGGCTCATCGGGATCGGTGCCGCTGTCGTCATTGCTGGCCCAGCTCCAGAGGCCGATGCCCTTGGCCACGTGGGCGCGGGCCTGCTCCAGGGTGAGGTACTGCAGATGGCTCTGCTTGTCGCTCACGATGATGTTGCACACGTTGTTCTCCACCAGGGCCTCCTCGGCAACCGCCAGCAGGCTGTTGGCGTCGGCGGGCAGATACACCCGCACCACCTCGCCGCTCTTGTTGCCGGCCAGGTCGATGAAGCCGGGATCCTGGTGGGTGAAACCGTTGTGGTCCTGGCGCCACACGGTGCTGGAAATGAGGCAGGTCCAGGGGCCGATCGGCGCCCGCCAGGGGGCGTGGTGGATGCAGCTCTCCAGCCACTTGGCGTGCTGGTTGAACATCGAGGCGATCACGTGGGCGAAGGCCTCGTAGGTGTGGAAGAAGCCGTAGCGGCCGGTGAGCAGGTAACCCTCCATCATCCCCACCAGGGTGTGTTCGGAGAGCATCTCCACCACCCGGCCGCTGCGGGAGAGCTCGCTGCCGTTCATGTCCTCCGGCAGGAACTCCTCCATCCACACCTTCTTGCTCACCTCATAGATCGCCTGCAGGCGGTTGGAGGCGGTTTCATCGGGGCCAAACACCCGCAGGGAGTGGGGGTTGGCGGCAATGCCATCGCGCAGCAGCTCGCCGAGGGGGTAGGTGTTCTCGGCCTCGCTCTGGCCCGGCACGGCCACGGGCACGGCGTAGGCCTCCACCGGCGGCAGGTTCAGCTTGCGGCGCAGCAGGCCGCCGTTGGCGTGGGGGTTGGAGCCCATGCGCAGCCTGCCCTCGGGCGAGAGGGCCCTCAGATGGGGCTGCAATGCGCCCTGCTCATCGAACAGCTCCCAGGGGCGGTAGCTCTTCAGCCAGGCCTCCAGCTGCTGCAGCTGGGCCGTGTCGTTGCGGGGATTGGCCAGGGGCACCTGGTGGGCGCGCCAGAAGTTCTCGATCTTCTTCTCACCCACCGCCGCCGGGCCGGTCCAGCCCTTGGGGGAGCGCAGCACGATCATCGGCCAGGCCGGCCGGGTGGCGTTGCTCGGGTCGCCGCTGGCCCGGGCCTCGGCCCGGATCGCCAGGATGCGGCCGATGGCCGTGTCCATCGCCTCGGCCATGGCGGCGTGCATCGCCATCGGCTCGCTGCCCTCCACGAACAGCGGCTCCCAGCCGTAGCCGCGCATCAGGTTGGCCAGCTCATCGCGGGGGATGCGGGCCAGCAGGGTGGGGTTGGCGATCTTGTAGCCGTTGAGGTGCAGCACGGGCAGCACGGCGCCGTCGCTCACCGGGTTGAGGAATTTATTGATGTGCCAGCTGGTGGCCAGGGGGCCGGTCTCCGCCTCGCCGTCGCCCACGCAGGCCAGGGCGATCAGGTCGGGGTTGTCGAACACCGCGCCGCAGGCGTGGGAGAGCACGTAGCCGAGTTCGCCACCCTCGTGGATCGAGCCGGGGGTCTCCGGGGTGCAGTGGCTGCCGATATGCCCCGGGAAGGAGAACTGCTTCATGAACCGCCGCATGCCCTCGGCGTCCTGCGACTTGTCCGGGTAGATCTCGCTGTAGGAGCCGTCCAGGTAGGTGGGGGCCAGCACCCCGGGGGCGCCGTGCCCCGGCCCGGACAGGTAGATCATGTCCAGGCTGTGCTGGCGGATCAGCCGGTTGGCGTGGGTCCAGATGAAGGCCTGGCCCGGGCTTGAGCCCCAGTGGCCCAGCAGCCGGTGCTTGATGTGCTCCGGTTTGAGGGGCTCGCTCAGCAGGGGGTTGTCCTGCAGATAGATCATGCCCACCGCCAGGTAATTGGCGGCCCGCCACCAGGCATCGAGCTGCTCCAGTTCGGCGCTGGATGGCGGCAGGGCGCTCTGGACGTCCGGGGCGTGGGAGCTGCCGGTGGTCTGCACGGGATCGCCTGGATCGGGATGATCAAAACGTAGCGATGGCTGCCATCGCGAACGTCAAGATCCGGTTAGGCATCAGCAACCGAACACCGGCCCTGGGCCCTCAGCAGTGGCCTTAGGGTCGGCCCCACTTGTGAGCGTCTATGTCCTGGCCGGCTGTGCTGCTTGAGGTGGGCAACCACCAGCTGGAAGTGGCCGAAACCCTCATCTCCGTGGGGGAATTCGTGGTGATCTTCCTGGCCGCCCGGGCCCTGGCTGAACTGATGGTGCGCATCCAGCTGCCCACCATCCTCGGCGAGCTGGTGGCCGGGGTGCTGATCGGCGTGTCCGGCCTGCACCTGATCGTGCCGCCCGACACCCAGGCCCAGCTCAGCGGCGCCGTGCTGGGCCTGGTGGGCTCCCTGGCCGACATCACCCCGGCGGCGGTGCAGGAGCTCTACAGCGAAACCTTCCCCAACCTGCAGGCGGTGTCCCAGATCGGTCTGTTTGCCCTGCTGTTCCTCACCGGCCTGGAGAGTGATCTCGACGAGCTGGTGGCGGTGGGGGTGCAGGCCACCACCGTGGCGGTGACCGGGGTGGTGCTGCCCTTCGCCCTGGGCACGGCCGGGCTCTACTACTTCTTTGCTGTGCCCCTGATTCCGGCGGTGTTCGCCGGAGCTGCCATGACCGCCACCTCGATCGGCATCACCGCCAGCGTGTTCGGCGAGCTGAAGTTCCTGAAAACGCGCGAGGGGCAGACCGTGATCGGCGCGGCCGTGCTCGACGACATCCTCGGCATCGTGATCCTGGCGGTGGTGGTGAGCCTGGCCGGCGGCGGCGGCTTCGCCGTGGGGCCGATCCTCAAGCTGGTGGTGGCGGCCGGGGTGTTCGTGGCTGCCGCCCTGTTCCTCAGCCGAACGGCGGCCCCGGCCTTCGACTGGGTGCTCGATCAGCTCAAGGCCCCCGGCGAGGCCGCCGTTGCTTCCTTCCTGGTGCTGACGCTCTGCTGCTTCGCCGCCCAGGCCATCGGCCTGGAGGCCGCGTTGGGGGCCTTCGCCGCCGGCCTGATCCTCAGCGGCTCCAGGCACACCCACGCCATCGATGCCGCCGTGAAGCCACTGGTGGCCCTGTTCGCCACCATCTTCTTCGTGCTGATCGGCACGGGCATGGACCTGGCGGTGCTCAACCCCTTCAACCCCGAGAACCGGGAGGGCCTGATCGTGGCCGCCTTCCTGCTCACGGTGGCGATCGCCGGCAAGATCGCCGCAGGCTGGAGTTACGTGAGCAAGGAGAAGACCAACCGGCTGGTGGTGGGCCTGGGGATGATGCCCCGCGGCGAGGTGGGTCTGATCTTTCTCGGCCTCGGCACCCAGGCCGGCCTGCTCACCAAGCCCCTGGAGGCCGCCATTCTGTTGATGGTGATCGGCACCACCTTCCTGGCGCCGATCCTGCTGCGCCTGGTGTTGCGCGGCAACAGCGGAGGCCCCGACCTTGACCCCCTCGCCGAAGTCCCCACCTGACCAGAGCGTCTGGCGCCGCTGGGGCCTGAGCTGGGGCGGCTGGCTGGACAACCGCCGCGGCGAGTGGTGGCTGCTGGCCCAGGTGGCGCTGATCCTGGCCCATGCCCTGCCCCCCTGGCCGGCCCCCGGCAGCTGGGGCTATGCCTGGCCCCTGCCCGTGGCCCTCGCTGGCGCCGTGCTGCTGCTGGTGGGGCTGGGGCTGGCGCTGCAGGCCTTCCTGGGGCTGGGTTCCAGCCTCACCCCGTTGCCGGAGCCGATGGCTGGGGCGGCGCTGGTCACCACCGGTGCCTACGCCCGCTGCCGCCACCCCCTGTATCAGGCCGTGCTGCTCTGCTCCCTCGGCCTGACCCTGGCCCTGGGCAGTGTCCTGCACCTGGCCCTGCTCCTGGGTTTGTGCGCCGTGCTGGGGGGCAAGGCCCGCCGCGAGGAGCGCGCCCTGGCCGCCGCCCATCCGGACTACGCCGCCTACCGGGCCGCCACGCCGGCGATCATTCCCCGTCTCCCCTGGCTCGACTGGCGAGCGCTGTGAACAGGCCCCAGCCGGCGGCGATCAGCCCCAGGCTGCCGGCCCAGCCGGGGCCGAGGGCCCAGCCCAGGGCCAGGCAGGTGAGGGTGCCGACGGCCAGGGCCAGGGCCAGGCTGGCCAGCACCAGCAGCAGTTGCTGCAGCCCTGCTTCCAGGCCGCTGGCCTGCAGGCTCTCCTCCAGGCGGCCAAGCGGCAGGCTGAGGGGCAGATAGAGGGCCAGGGCCCAGAGGGCGATGCCCGGCAGCAGGGCAGACCAGTCGGGGCCGACGAGGGGCAAGGGGCCAGGGCGATTCTCCCTAGCATCGGCCCCCACGCCGCCAGGTCTTGCTCACCCCCTCCGCCACGGTTCAGCCCTGGACCCACCTCGGTCACCCGGTGCACGCCCTGCGGGCCGGCCCGGAGCGGCCCGAGGGGCCGGCCGTGCTGCTGGTGCACGGCTTCGGGGCCAGCACCGACCACTGGCGCTTCAACATCCCCGTGCTGGCCGAGCGCCATGAGGTGCACGCCCTCGACCTGCTCGGGTTCGGCCGCAGTGCCAAGCCCGCTGGCCTGAATTACGGCGGCGGCCTCTGGCGCGACCAGCTGGCCGCCTATGTGGAGGAGCGGATCGGCCGGCCCACGGTGCTGGTGGGCAATTCCCTGGGGGGCTTCGCCTCCCTGGCGGCCGGCGCGGCCCTGGGGGAGGGGGCGGCCGGGGTGGTGCTGCTCAATGCCGCCGGCCCGTTCAGCGATGAGCAGGCGCCCCCCAAGGGCTGGGGTGCCATCGCCCGCCAGACGATCGGCGGCGCCCTGCTCAGGAGCCCGGTGCTGCAGCGGCTGCTGTTTGAGAACCTGCGCCGGCCGGCCACGATCCGCCGCACCCTCAACCAGGTGTACATCGACCGCCGCAACGTGGACGAGGCCCTGGTGGAGGCGATCCGCCTTCCCTCTCTGGATCCGGGAGCCTTCGGGGTGTTCCGCACCGTGTTCGACATCCCCCGCGGCCAGCCCCTCGATGAGCTGTTTGCCCAGCTCACCTGCCCGCTGCTGCTGCTCTGGGGCATCCGCGACCCCTGGATCAACGCCGCCGGCCGCCGCGCCGCCTTCCAGCGCCACGCCCCGGCAGCCACCAGCGAGGTGGTGCTGGAGGCGGGCCACTGCCCCCACGACGAGGTTCCCGACCAGGTGAACGGGGCCCTGCTGGAGTGGCTCGCTGGCCTGCCTGTGGGGCAGGCGGGGGGCATTACGCCTGAGGCTGCACCCCCGGCAGGCGCCCCCGCGCCAGCTGCTGTTTCGGGTCGAACTGGCGCTTGATCGCCTCGATCAGCGGCCTTGAGGGGGCATCCAGCCAGGCTGGGATCTCACTTCCGGGCGGCTGGCGCAGCACGCTGAGGTAGCCGCCCAGGTCGCCGCAGCGCCGGCGCAGCTGGTGCACCTGATGGCTCGCCAGCTGGGAGGGCTCGGCCCAGGCCATGCCCAGGCCACTGCCGGCGGCGAAGCACCAGTTGGTTGCCGCCAGCTCAGGGGCCTGCAGCAACCCGGGCAGCTCCGCCGCCCGCACCCCCAGGCGCAGCAGCCAGGCCGGGGCTGCCGGCTGGGCCGCGGCGCTGCCGTCGCCCAGGCCCGCCCCCAGCCGCCGGCTCAGGCCGGCGGCGTCCAGGCACTCCAGCGTCAGGGCCGGTGCGCGCTCGCGGATGCAGGCGATCTGCTCGTCGAGGGTCTGGGCGCTGATGCTGGCCAGGCTGAGCAGCAGGCCGCCGCTGGGGCTGGCCGGGGTGTCGAGACCGGACCCAGCGGACGGAGCGGTGTGCTGCCAGTCGATCCGCTCGGGGCTCAGGCTGGAATCGAGCAGCCAGCGGGCCATCGCCGCGAGCTCGCTGGCCGGGCCCTGCAGCCACAGCCCCCGGCGCTCGGGCGGAATGGGCAGGGTGCGCAGGGTGAGTTCGCGGATCAGGGCCAGGGAGCCCCAGCTGCCGGCGAGCAGGCGCATCAGGTCGTAGCCGGCCACGTTCTTCACCACCTGGCCGCCGGCCCGGGCAGCGGTGCCGTCGGCCCGCACCAGGCCGATACCGATCAGCTGGTCGCGCACGCCCAGGTAGCGCTGGCGGGCGCCGCCGGCCAGGCCGCGGGCCACCAGCCCGCCCACGCTGCCGCTGGCGCGGCCGTCCGGGCCGCTGCCCCAGGGCCAGTCGAGGGCCAGCCACTGCCGGTGGTGGGCCAGCTCCTGCTGCAGCACCACCAGTGGTGTGCCCGCCTGCACCGTCACGGTGAAATCCTCCGGGCTGAAGCTGAGGATCCGGTTCAGCCGCGCCGTGCTCAGCACCAGCGGCTCGCTCTGCTCCGGACCCGCCTGCACCGCCGCACCCCAGGCCAGCCGGCTGCCGCTGCCTGCCGGCAGCCAGGGGGTGGCCTGCCGGTGCAGGTCCCGCACCAGCTCCTGCAGCTCGCTGGGCTCAGGACAGATCACGGCACGATGGTGCCATGGCCGCCCCCCCCAAAGTCGTCGTGTTCGACGACGACCCCACCGGATCCCAGACCCTGCATGGCTGTCCGCTGCTGTTGCGCTGGGATCGGGCCAGCCTGCGGCGGGGGCTGGAGCATCCCTCCCCCTTCCTGTTCCTGCTGGCCAATACCCGAGCCCTGGATCCGCTGGAGGCGGCGGAGCGGCTGCGCGCCATCTGCCGGGAGCTGCGGCCGGCCCTGGCCGAGGCTCAGGCCGCCGGCCGGCTGGGGCAGTGGCTGCTGGTGAGCCGGGGCGACTCCACCCTGCGGGGCCACTTTCCCCTGGAGGTGGACGTGCTGGCCGAGGAGCTGGGCCCCTTCGATGCCACCCTGCTGGCGCCCGCCTTTCTGCCGGGTGGCCGCACCACCCGCGATGGGGTGCACCTGCTGCATGGTGCACCGGTGCACACCACCCCTTTTGCTCGCGACCGGCTGTTCGGCTATCGGAGCAGTGACCTGCCAGGCTGGGTGGAGGAGAAGAGCGGCGGCCGTATCCCGGCGGCGGCGGTGCAGCGGCTCAGCCTGGCGGAGCTGGATCGGGCGGCTGCCGCCTTGCAGGGGGCGCAGAGGGGGGAGATGGCGGCCGGCGGCTTCCAGCAGCTCTGCGCCCGCCTGGCCGGCTTTGAGGGCAATCCGTGCGTGGCGGTGGATGGGGAGCGGCCGCAGCAACTGGCGGCCCTGGGTGCCGCGGTGCGGGAGCTCACGGCGCCAGCCGCCGCCGAGCGCTGGGGCCGGCCGCGGCGGTTCCTGTTCCAGTGCGCCGCCAGCCTGCTCAACGGCCTGGTGGAGCTGGGCGAGCAGCCGCTGGATCCGGTTGGGCTCGCGGCCCTGCGCCGCCGCGATGGCGCGGGCCAGCCCCTGCCCGGACTGGTGCTGGTGGGCTCCCATGTGCCCCTGGCCGATGCCCAGTTGGAGCGGTTGCTGGCGGAGCAGGGCTGCAGCGGCCTGGAGCTGCCGGTGGCCAAGCTGGCCCGGGTGCTGGAGGGCCCGGCGCCCCAGGAGCTGCTGGCCAGTCTGGAGTGCCAGTGGGGCGACCAGCTGGAGGCGCTGCTGGCGGACGGACGCACGCCGGTGCTCCACACCAGCCGGGGGGAGCTGCTCTGCCGCCACGCCGCTGAGCGGCGGCGGCTGGGGCTGGCCCTGGCAGGGCTGATGGCCCGGCTGGCGGCCCGGCTGGCGCCGCGGCTGGGCTACCTGATCAGCAAGGGGGGCATCACCAGCCACACCCTGCTGGCCGACGGCCTGGAGCTGGCGCTGGTGGAGCTGCAGGGCCAGCTGGCGCCCGGGCTCTCGCTGGTGCTCACCCCGGCGGCGGCCGCCGTGCCCCGGCTGCCGGTGGTCACCTTCCCCGGCAACCTGGGAGATGGGGACAGCCTGGTGGCCGCCTGGCGCCTACTGGAGGGCCCGGTCGCCGCCGGCGGCTGAGCCCCCGGGCCGGGGTGGGGCACTGGCGGGCACCCGCTGCAGCCAGGTGGCCACGGCCAGCGGCTGGCTCTGGCTGTAGCCCACCGGCAGCCAGAGGTCGCCGGCCTCGGCCTGGAAGTGGATCTCCCAGTGGTACAGGCCGGTGTAGGCGCGCGGGTCGTCCTTGAGCAGGGCGGCGTAGTGGAGCACCGCCCGGCCGTAGCGGTCGCTGTTGTTGTAGCCCCACAGCCCCTTGCGGATGTCCTGGAGGCCGCCGCGGCGCACCAGGTAGCGGGCGGCGGCCTGGATCGCGTCGTGGGGGTCGCGGATGTTGCCGGCACCCACGCCGGCCTGGGCCCAGGTGGTGGGCAGGAACTGCATCGGCCCCTGGGCATTGGCCACCGACACCCCGTCGATGCGGCCCATGCCCGACTCCACCAGGTTGATCGCCGCCAGCACCTCCCAGTCGATGCCGGTGGCGGCGGCCGCCTTGCGGTAGTGGGCCAGCAGCTCCTCGGCCGGCGCGGGCGGGATGATCCGCCAGGCCGGCAGGCTGGTGGGCCGGCGGTGGTGGCCGTGCATGGCCAGGAATTGCCGCCGGGCCTCCAGGTGGTGGTGGACCACCCCACGCCACTGCTGCGGCAGCAGGGTCTGCACCGCGGCGGCCCGCTGGGGATCGCGCGAGAGCACCCGGTAGATCACCTGCTGCTGGTGGCCGAGGCGGGGCAGCTGCTCGGCGGGGGTGGTGGGATCGCGCAGGGCCTCCTCCACCGCCACCAACAGGCGGGCCGTGGCGGCCGGATCCTGGGGCACCAGCGGGTAGTGGCGGCCGTCGGCCTGGCGGGGCAGGGCAGGATCCGTCGGCAGCGCAAGCCCGGGCACGGCGGCTGGAGCCTCAGCTTGAGCCTCGGTGGCGGCCGTTGCGGAGCTGGCCTGGCTGGATGCCCCCTCGCAGCTGCTGAGGCCGATGGCGAGCACGGCGCCGGCGGCGAGCAGGCCGCTGGCCAGCAGGGCGGTGCCAAGGCGGGGGATGGCCATGACCAAGCTCCAGGCTCTGGGGATGACGCTACCGGGATCGGCTGGTGTTGCCGCGGGTGAGGCCTGGATCGAGTGCCGCGTTGGCCTCAACGCAGGCGAGCAGGGTTTCGGCGGCGTAATCGCGCTCGAACTGGCCCAGCTCGAGGCCGAGTTCAAGGGCATCGAGCCGGGCCATGGCGCTTTGGCAGCGGCTCACCTTCTCTTCCAGCCGGCTGCTCTGCAGCAGCTGGCTGCAGGAGGAGGCCAGGGTGGAGAGCAGGGCGGCGGCAGCGCAGATCCACCGCCAGGATGGTGACTGCAACCCCAGCAGCTTGGTGAGTTCTGTGGTGAAACTCGGGCCCCCGAGGGCTGGCGCGGCCGTGAGCACTGCCGCGAGGCTGCTGGCCACCACCGCCAGGGTGCTGAGGCGCTGCTGACGGGGCCGGTTGCGCCGCAGGAAGCGTGCCAGCAGGTCGCGCTGGTTCCGCAACTCGCTCAGCAGTCGGTCGGGATCGGAGGGAAGGCGCGTGGACCTCGAGCTTCCGGCTTGAGGGGAGAGGTGGGTCATGGGGTGTTGCCGGGGCGTGCTCCCAGTGTGGAGAGGGCGCACCGGTCGGCAACCCACCCCCTCAGAGTGGCGCTTCCCCGCCCTGTTGCCTGGCAAGGACGCTCAGGGGCCAGCCCAGGGCCACGAGCATGGCGGCAGCGGCGCAGAGCAGGGGTTCGCTGGCGGCCATGCCCGCCAGGAAGGCCAGGGACACCGTGCCCACCAGCAGGGGCGGCAACGGGTAGGCCCAGCAGCGGAAGGGGCGCGGCAGCTGCGGTTCCCGCACCCGCAGCACCACCAGGCAGGTGACGCCGGCCAGGGGCAGGGCCACGAACAGCACGGCGCCGAGGCTGAGCAGGCGCTCAAACGAGCCAGCCAGCACCAGCAGGGCGCTGGCGCCGCTGGTGAGCAGCAGGGCCGTGACCGGGGTGCCGCCGGCGTTGACCGCGGTGTTGAGCGGGGGCAGCAAGCCGGCGCGGCCCAGGCCGAGCAGGATGCGCGGGGCGGCCATCACCACGGTGTTGATCAGGCCGAGCAGGGCCAGCAGGGCCACGGCGGTGATCACCGCGCCGCCGGCCGGGCCCACCAGGGCCTCGGCCGCCAGGGCAGCCGGCAGCGGCGAGCCGGCCAGCAGCGGCAGGGGCAGCACGTGCAGCAGGGCGGCGTTGATCAGCAGGTAGAGGGCCGACACGGCCAGCACGCCGCCGATCAGGGAGCGGGGCAGGTCGCGCTCGGGCTGGTTGAACTCCTCGGCGAAGTACACCGGGCTGGCCCAGCCGTCGTAGGTGGTGATCACTGCCTGCAGGGCCACCACGGCGGCGGCCAGGGCCCCGATCCATGGGCTGCCCCCCGGGGCTGCCTGCTCGGCCGTGATCGGCTGGCTCAGCGGAGTTGCTGCCGGCAGCAGGAAGCAGCCTGCCACCAGGGCCAGCAGGGCGGCGGCCTTGGCCAGGCTCAGCCACTCCTGGCTGGCGCTGCCGGCCCGCAGGCCGCGCAGCTGGATCAGGGTGAACAGGAGCAGCAGGGCCAGGGCGATTCCCCGCCCGGCCAGCTGCTGGACCGCTGTTGGCAGCAGTCCGGCCGGCAGCAGGGCCTGGCCGTAGTCGCCGGCGGTGGTGGCCACCCAGGCAAGGCCGATGCAGTGGGCCAGCCAGTCGGCCCAGCCCACCAGCAGGCCACCGCCGCGGCCGAAGGCCCGCTCGGCGTACACCGTCCAGCCGCCGGTGCGGGGCAGGGCCGCGGCCAGTTCGGCCGTGCAGACCGCCCCCAGCAGGGCGTAGACGCCCCCGGCCAGCCAGGCACCCAGCACCAGCGATGGTGTGGGGAGCTCGGCCGCCACAACCCCTGGTGTGCGCAGGATGCCCGCGCCGATCGTGCCACCCACGGCGCCGGCCAGACCGAAGCCAATCCCCAGGATGGAGAGCAGCCGTTGGGGGCTGCTCTCGCTCATCGCACCTGCACGAACAGGTGCATCTGCTGGCTGCCCGCCGCGATCGGCACCTCCTTCACGCCCAGGTAGGGCTGGCCTTTCACCAGTTCGCTGAGTTTGCGGAAGCCGTAGCTGCGGGCGTCGAAGGCGGGATCGTTCTTCTGCAGCAGGCTGCCCACCATGCCCAGGGGCGCCCAGCCGTCGTCCTGGGTGACGGCGCTGATCGCCTCGCACAGGAACGGCTTGAGGGGCGGGGCGCCCTCGTCGTCGGCCTCGGCTGCCGCCCGTCTGCCCTCGCTGCGGCTGCCGCTGCCGCTGCGCCGGAGCAGATCGGTGTAGAGAAAGCGGTCGCAGGCGGCCACGAACGGTTTGGGCGTCTTGCGTTCGCCGAAGCCGATCACCAGCAGGCCCTGTTCACGGATGCGGGTGGCCAGGCGGGTGAAGTCGCTGTCTGAGGACACCAGGCAGAAGCCATCCACCCGGCCGCCGTGGAGCAGGTCCATGGCGTCGATGATCAGGGCCGAATCGGTGGCGTTCTTGCCCGTGGTGTAGCTGAACTGCTGCACCGGCACGATCGCGTGCACGTTGAGCACCTCCTTCCAGCTGCCCAGCTGGGGGGTGGTCCAGTCGCCGTAGGCCCGCTTCACGGTGGCGGTGCCCACCTGGGCCACCTCCGCCAGCAGGTCGCTGATCACCGCCGCCTGGGCGTTGTCGGAGTCGATCAGCACCGCCAGGTTGGGGGCGTCGCGGCTCATCGGCCGCCGCCCCCGGCCCGCCAGCTGCGCTCCAGCAGTTGCAGGGGGTGCAGCACCGGCTGGGGGTGGCCGCCCTCCTCCAGGTGGCGGCGGATCTGCAGCGTGCAACCGATGTTGGCGCTGGCCACCAGCGCCGCTCCAGTGCCGCCGAGGTCGTCGGCCTTGATCCGGCCCAGCTCGGCGGCCTCCTCGGGCTGCACCAGGTTGTAGATGCCGGCGCTGCCGCAGCACACGCCGGCTTCGGTGGCCTCGCGCAGCAGCAGGTGGGGGATGCGGCGCAGCAGGGCCCGCGGCTCGGCGCTGATGCCCTGGCCGTGGAGCATGTGGCAGGCGTCGTGATACGCCACCGCCAGGGGGTGTTCTGCCGTGGCCGGGCTGCCGTCGCCATGGGGCAGAGGCGCCAGGGCGGCGATGAAGGCCTCGCTCAGCCCCAGGCGCTGCAGGAACTGGTGCACATCCAGCACCTGCCTGGCGAAGGCGCTGCCCCGCTCGGCCCAGGCGGGATCCTCCGCCAGGAGCGCGTCGTAGTGCTTGAGGGTGTGGCCGCAGCCGGAGGCCGCCACCAGCACCGCATCGAGCGGCTCCTCGCCGGCCGGCCGGCCCGGGCCCACCACGGCGGCGAAGCTGTCGATCACCGCTGCCGCCAGCTGGCGCGTCTGGGCCAGTTCCCCCTGGTGGTGGGTCACGGCCCCGCAGCAGCCCTGCCGGGGCGGGATCACCACCTCCACGCCGTTGGCGCTGAGCACTGCCACCGCCGCCGCGTTCACCTGGGGGTCGAACAGCCGCTGCACGCAGCCCAGCAGCAGCCCCACCCGCGCCCGCTTTGTGCCCTGGGCGGGCACCACCAGCGGGAAGGAATCGCTGAAGGCCTCCGGGGCCAGGGGCGGCAGCAGCCGCTCCATCGCCTCGAGCTGGGGGCCGAACAGCCGGGTGAGGCCGCTGCGGCGGGCCAGGCCTTGCAGCGGTGTGCCGGCATAGGCCCGCAGGGGCGTGAGCAGGGCCCGCAGCCGCTGGGGGTAGGGCAGCAGGGCAAACAGCAGGCGGCGCAAGGCCCGCTGGGCCGGGCTGCGCAGCTCGGGGGCATTGAGCTGGGGCCGGGTGGCCTCGATCAGCTGGTCGTAGCGCACCCCCGAGGGGCAGGCCGTCACGCAGGCGAAGCAGCCCAGGCAGGTGTCGAAATGGCTGGCCACCGTGGCGTCGAGCGTCAGCTCACCGGCCGCGATCGCCTTGAGGGCGTGGATGCGACCCCGCGGTGAATCCATTTCTGTGCCCAGCACCCGGTAGCTGGCGCAGGTGGGCAGGCAGAAGCCGCAGTGCACGCAGGGGTCGGTGGCTGATGCGGTTGGGGCAGGGGGTTGCGAAGCGGAGGCGCTCATGGCGGGCAGTCTGGCGCCGCAACATCCAGATGCCTGGCCAGGGCGGCCAGACGTCGATCCTCGGTCCAGAGCCAGCAGCGCGTCAGCCGGGCGGAGGCCAGCAGGTGAGCATCCGCATAGCCGATCCCACGACCCATCAGCTGCTCCTGCTCGATCAGGAGCAACACCTCCCCATCGCTCGCCACGGTTGCCGTCGGCAGGCCCTGCAGCAGCTGCAGCACCTGCGCGCGATGGCGGAGGTTCCCGCACGCGAGTTCGCCGATCACCCAGGGATGCATCACCACATGGCTCGCTTCGAGCGCAGCCTCGAGCTGCGGCAAGCCGGTGCGCAGGTGGTCGACCCACACGGAGGTGTCAACGAGAATCAAGCCGCTCTCCGGCGGCGCGGGATGGGGGCGAGATCCGGCTGGCTGCCGCCCAGGGCGGCCAGTCGGCGGGCGCTTTCCCGCTGCACCAGGGCCTGCAAGGCTTCCTTGAGCAGCGCGGTGCGCTCCAGGTCGCCACACAGCTGTTGAGCCTGGGCCAGGAGCTCTGCGTCCAGGGTCACGGTGGTGCGCATCGATCACAAGACCAGGCCTGCATCAGGCTAGTCATCAATTGATGCGTGTTGGCGTGCTGACTGCGACTCCAGGCTCGTTCACCCCTCGAAGTGGCGGATCACCGCATCCGCGAAGCCGCTGCAGCTCACCGGCTCCACCGGGGGCTCCATCAGCCGGGCCAGGTCGTAGGTGACTTCCCGGTTGGCGATGGCGGCGCTGAGGCCGGCGGTGATCAGGTCGGCCGCTTCCTGCCAGCCCATGTATTCCAGCATCATCACGCCGCTGAGGATCACCGAGCCCGGGTTGATCCGATCCAGACCGGCGTGCTTGGGCGCCGTGCCGTGGGTGGCCTCAAAGATGGCGGCGCTGTCGCCGATGTTGGCGCCGGGGGCCATGCCCAGGCCGCCCACCACCGCCGCCGCGGCATCGCTCACGTAGTCGCCGTTGAGGTTGAGGGTGGCCAGCACCGAATACTCCTGGGGCCGGGTCTGGATCTGCTGGAAGATGCTGTCGGCGATGCGGTCGTCGACCATCACCATCGCCTTCCACTGGCCGTTGCCGTGGCTGGCGCCGATGGCATCGAGCACCCCCCGCACCTCGGCGCAGATCGCCTCCTTCTTCTCCGGCGTGAGCGCGTCGTAGCCGGGATCCACCATGCGGGCGTTGGCCTCCACGCTCAGGCCGGGGTTGCGATCGGCGTTGTCGAGGATCCAGCTCTCGCGCTCGGTCACGCACTCGGCGCGGAACTCGGTGGTGGCCAGCTCGTAGCCCCAGTCGCGGAAGGCGCCCTCGGTGAACTTCATGATGTTGCCCTTGTGCACCAGGGTGACGTGGCGCTTGTCGCCCTCCAGCCGCAGGGCGTGCTGGATCGCCTTGCGGATGTGGCGCTGGCTGCCGTGCTTGCTCACCGGTTTGATGCCGATGCCTGCGCCGGCGGGGATCTGGCGCTTGCCGAGCTTGCCGTTGGCCGGGATCACCACCTCATTGAGGTGCTTGATCAGCTCGAGGCACACCGGATCGTTGGCCTCCCACTCGATCCCCATGTAGATGTCCTCGGTGTTCTCGCGGTACACGATCACGTCCAGGTCCTGGGGCCGCTTGTGGGGGCTGGGGGTGCCCTCGTAGTAGCGGCAGGGGCGCACGCAGCAGTACAGATCGAAGATCTGGCGCAGGGCCACGTTCAGCGAGCGGATGCCGCCGCCGATCGGCGTGGTGAGCGGGCCCTTGATGGCCACGCCGTAGGTGCGGATGGCGGTGAGGGTGTCCTCGGGCAGGTACTGGTAGGTGCCGTAGAGGTCGCAGGCCTCATCGCCGGCGTACACCTTGAACCACTCGATCCGCCGCTCGCCGCCGTAGGCCTTGGCCACTGCCGCATCGAGCACCTTCTGGGTGGCGGGCCAGATGTCCACGCCGGTGCCATCGCCGCGGATGAAGGGAATGATCGGATCGCTTGGCACCACCGGTTGGCCGTTCTCGAAGCGGATCGCCGTGCCCGCGCTGGGGGGCGTGAGCTTGGCGTAGGGCGCGGTGCTGGTAGCCATTCGTGCGGCAGAAGCGGTGTGGCGAGCCTAGGTTTCAGTGATCTGCGGTTCTGCTCAGGGGAAACGGCATGAACGCTGCCGACCAGGCCCGGAATCTGGAATGGGCCCAGGCGATCGCCTCGGTGGCCGCCCTGTTCCGCAACCACTTCCCGGCGGCCCGCGCCAATCTCACCCCCTGGCGCGACGACCCGCTTACCCGGGCCTGGGCCGAGGCCGAGAGCGTGGATCTCTCCTTTCACTTCCCCGGCTGGAACCCCCGCAACCAGTGCCGCTCGGTGCTGGTGCAGCTGCGCCTCGACGCGGCGCCCGCCAGCGGCCGGCCGCGGTTGCTGGGGGTGGTGGTGCGCGGGCTCACCTATGAATCCGAGCGCTGGCGGCTGGCCACCGTGGGCGACTGGCAGCCCAGCGGCAGCCATCTGCCCGATCCGGCAGTGGTGGACAAGCTGCAGGCCTTCTGCCGCAAGCTGTTCGACCTCTTCAATGGCGCTGGTGCTGATGCCGCCGCGGCCTGAAGGGCAGCGGGCGCCTCGGGTTACCAGAGCAACCGCACCGGATAGCGATGGATCTGGGGGTCTGGGGTCACCAGGACCAGGCCGTTGTCGATGGCCTGACAGATCAACATCCGATCAAAAGGGTCGCGATGGTGATCGGGGAGCTTTGGAAGGTGGAGCAGAGCATCCTCCTCCAGGGAAAGGGGGAGGACGCCATGGCGCTGCCGTTCCTTCCGCGCATAGCTGGCGGGGTCGTCCGGCAGGGGCAGCCTTCCGGCCAGCGCTTTCACCGTGAGCTCCCACTGGCTCACCACACTCAGATAGACCGGCACGGCCGGATCCACCACGGCTTCGCGGGCCGCTGTTGAGAGTTCATCCGGTGTGCGCACCATCCACAGGAAGGTGCAGGTGTCGAGCAGCAGCCCGGCGCCATCCCGCATGGGGCTCAAGGTGTCTCCCCTTCAAAGGCCGCCTGCAGGTCGGCGGGCAGTGGTTCGAAGAACGCTGCTGGGATGGGCGTGCCGGCGTCGTCGGCCTGGCCCAGGGGGCGGGGTGCCATGGGCAAGGGCGGTTGCATGGGCCGCAGTTCGGCGATCGGACGGTTGCGGCGGGTGATGACCAGATGTTCCCCCTGCTCCACCCGGTCGAGCAGGGCTGAAAACTGGGCCTTGGCCTGTTGGGCACTGACCGGGCCGGTGCAGCTCGCTGGCCGTGGCTGCTCGTGCGCCATCGCCTCTTTCATTGCCCCTTTTTGTACAGGCCCCTTTGAGTACAGCCAACTTGCTGACTGACTGACAGGCTAGGTACCTGACCAGTGCCCTGTTGTCCGCGGCGTAATCCTTCGCAACCTTGACGGCGCTGGGGCGGAGACCGCACCTAACTTGGCCTCTCGCTCCCGTTGCGCCCTCGCCTGGCCATGCCCGTCGCCCTCGCTTCCCAGTTGCGTGAAGGCACCAAGAAGTCGCACACGATGGCCGAGAACACCGGCTTTGTGAGCTGCTTCCTCAAGGGCGTGGTGGACAAGGCCAGCTACCGCACCCTGGTGGCCGACCTCTACTTCGTGTACGCGGCGATGGAGGAGGAGATCGGCAGGCTGCGGGCCGCCGGCCATCCGGTGGTGGGACCTGTGGGCTTCCCCGAACTCAACCGCCGCGAGACCCTCGAGCAGGACCTGGCCTTCTATTTCGGTGACGGCTGGCGCAACAGCGTGAAGGCCACGCCGGCGGCCCAGGAGTATGTGGCCCGCATCCACCAGATCGCCCAGGAGTCGCCCGAGCTGCTGGTGGGCCACCACTACACCCGCTACATCGGCGATCTCTCCGGCGGCCAGATCCTGAAGGCCATCGCCCAGAAGGCCATGAATCTCGGCGAACACGACGGCCTGCGCTTCTACGAGTTCGACGCCATCCCCGACGAAAAGGGCTTCAAGACCAACTACCGCGCCACCCTCGACGCCCTGCCGATCGACCAGGCGATGGCCGATCGCATCGTGGAGGAGGCCAACCACGCCTTCCACCTCAACATGAAGATGTTCCAGGAGCTGGAGGGCAACCTGATCGCCGCCATCGGCAAGGTGCTGTTCGGCTTCCTCACCCGCCGCCAGCGCTCCGGCAGTACCGAGGCGGTGGCGGCCTGAGTCAAAGTCGGGGCCTGCCGTCGCAACCCGCTCCTTGCGCTCCCTCCGCTTTCTGGTGCCCGGCACCAGCGGTCGCTTCCGCTGCGGTGGCCTGCTGGTGGAGCAGCAGACCGCCCGGTTGCTGAGCGAGCTGGTGCCCACCGAGCTGGTCACCTACCGGCAGCGGGAGCAGGGTCTGCCCTTTCTGGCTGATCTGCTCCAGGCGGAGCCGCTTGGCAGCGCCGCCGCCGATCAGGTGCTGTGGATCGTGAGCTGGGGGTTCGATGTGCCGCGCCAGCTGCGGGCCCTGCGGGGCCGGCCGGTGGCCTACCACGCCCACAGCAGCGGCTATGGCTTCAGCCTGCCGCCGGGGGTGCCGGTGTTGGCCGTGAGCCGCAACACCCTCGGCTACTGGGGCCAGTGGGCCAGCCGCAATCCCCTGTTCCTGGTGCCCAATGCCCTGGAGGAGCGCTGGCTGGCCCGGGGCGACCGGCCCCACAATCTGGGCGCTGAGCCGGCCCCCGGCGGCCGCACGATCGACGTGCTGGTGCAGCAGCGCAAGACCAGCGCCTATGTGCTCGAGCGGCTGGTGCCCGCCCTGCGCGCCCGGGGCGTCACGGTGCTTGTGCAGGACGGCTGGGTGGACGACCTGGTGGACCTGTTCAACAGCGCCAGGGTGGTGCTCTACGACTCGGCGGACCACTGGCGTTGCAGCGGCGTGAGCGAGGGCTTCGGCCTGCCGCCGCTGGAAGCCCTGGCCTGCGGCTGCGTGCTGTTCAGCAGCTTCAACCACGCCCTGGCCGACACCCTTGATCTTGGCGACAGCGCCCACCAGATCGGAGCAGGCAGCCTGGCCGCCGACGTGGAGCGGATCGCCGCGGCGGTGGCTGACCCAGGCCCCTGGCTGCCGTCGCCGCGGCGCCTCGAGGACCTGCTGGAGGACTTCAGCGAGCCGCGGCTGCGGCAGCGCTGGCGCCAGGCGCTGGAGGCCATCAACGCCCACCTCGATCGCCTCCAGGCCGGGGAGGCTCCACTGCGGGCGCCGTCGCTGCTGGCGCTGCGGGCCCGGCGCTGGCGGCAACGCTTGAGCAAGCGCCTGCCTGCGGGGCTGGCGCGCCACCTTGCCTAGGGTCGAGCCCATGAGCGCCTTCCTTGCCGGTCTCAACGACGCCCAGCGCCGGGCGGTGGATCACCACACCGGGCCCCTGCTGGTGGTGGCCGGGGCGGGCAGCGGCAAGACGCGGGCGCTCACCCACCGCATCGCCCACCTGGTGGGGCACCACGGCGTGGATCCGGCCGAGCTGCTGGCGGTGACCTTCACCAACAAGGCCGCCCGCGAGATGAAGGAGCGGCTGGAGCTGCTGCTGGCCCAGAAGCTGGCCCAGAGCCAGTTCGGCCAGCCCTGGAGCACCCTGCCGGCGGTGGAGCAGCGCCAGCTGCGCTCGCGCATCTACCGCGAGGTGATCAAGGACCTCTGGATCGGCACGTTCCACGCCCTGTTTGCCCGGCTGCTGCGCTTCGACATCGACAAGTTCAAGGACCCGGAGGGCCTGAGCTGGACGCGCCAGTTCTCGATCTACGACGAGGGGGATGCCCAGAGCCTGGTGAAGGAGATCGTGACCCAGGAGCTGGGTCTCGACCCCAAGCGCTTCGAGCCCAAGAAGGTGCGCTGGGCGATCAGCAACGCCAAGAACCAGGGCTGGCTGCCGGAGCAGCTGGAAGCGAAGGCGGAGGGGATGCGCGGCCGCAAGGAGGCGGAGGCCTACCGGCTCTACCGCCGTGCCCTGGCGGCCAACAACGCCCTCGACTTCGACGACCTGCTGCTGCTGCCGGTGCAGCTGCTGCGCCAGAACGAGCAGGTGCGCCACTACTGGCACCGGCGTTTCCGTCACGTGCTGGTGGACGAATACCAGGACACCAACCGCACCCAATACGACCTGATCAAGCTGCTCGTCACCGACGGCCGCGATCCCGAGGCCTTCGACGACTGGAACGGCCGCTCGGTGTTCGTGGTGGGCGACGCCGACCAGAGCATCTACAGCTTCCGGGCGGCCGACTTCACGATCCTGATGGGCTTCCAGGACGACTTCGGCGACGGGGCGCCCGATGAGGCCACGCGCACGATGGTGAAGCTGGAGGAGAACTATCGCTCCACCGCCACCATTCTCGAAGCCGCCAATGCCCTGATCGCCAACAATTCCGAGCGGATCGATAAGGTGCTGCGCCCCACCCGCGGCGAGGGCGAGCCGATCACCCTCACCCGCTGCGATGACGAGATCGCCGAGGCCGAGGCGGTGGTACACCGCCTGCGCATGCTCGATGCCGCCCACGACGAGCTGCGCTGGGGAGACATGGCGGTGCTGTATCGCACCAACGCCCAGTCGCGGGCGATGGAGGAATCGCTGGTGCGCTGGGGGATTCCTTACATCGTGGTGGGCGGCCTGCGCTTCTACGACCGGCGCGAGATCAAGGACGTGCTCGCCTACCTCAAGCTGCTGGTGAACCCGGCCGACACGGTGAGCCTGCTGCGGGTGCTGAACGTGCCCAAGCGCGGCATCGGCAAGACCACGATCGAGCGCCTCACCGATGCCGCGGGCCAGCTGGGCATCCCCCTCTGGGACGTGGTGAGCGACGCCGAGGCGGTGCGTTCCCTGGGGGGGCGTTCGGCCAAGGGGCTGCTGCAGTTCTGCGAGCTGATCAACGACCTGCAGCGCTCGGCCCAGGACGCGCCGCCCTCGGCGCTGGTGCAGAAGGTGATGGAGCACAGCGGCTACCTGGCCGAGCTGATCGCCACCGGCACCGACGAGGCCGAAGACCGGCGCCGCAACCTCAACGAGCTGGTGAACGCCGCCCTGCAGTACCAGGAGGAGAACGAGGAGGGCTCGCTGGAGGATTTCCTGGCCTCGGCGGCCCTGGCCAGCGATGCCGATTCCAAGGACACCGAGCAGGACCGGGTGACCCTGATGACCCTGCACGCCAGCAAGGGTCTGGAGTTTCCGGTGGTGTTCCTGGTGGGGATGGAGCAGGGACTGTTCCCCAGCTTCCGCTCCCTCGACGATCCGGCCTCCCTGGAGGAGGAGCGGCGTCTGGCCTATGTGGGCATCACCCGCGCCAAGGAGCGGCTGTTCCTCTCCCATGCCAGTGAGCGGCGCCTGTGGGGCGGCATGCGCGAGCCGGCCGTGCCCTCGGTGTTCCTCTCCGAGCTGCCCGAGGAGCTGGTGCAGGGCGATATCCCCCGCAGCGGCGGCGCCGCAATCCGGCGCGAGCAGCGGCTCGATCGCCTCACCCGCGTGGATCGGGAGGAGAGCCGGAGGGTGGCCGGCGGCGGTGCGGCCGGGGCAGCGGCCAACGCGGTGCGGCGGCGCGGCTCGGCCCAGCCCGGCCGCAACTGGGCGGTGGGTGACCACCTGCGCCATGCCGCCTTCGGGGAGGGCCGGGTGACCCACCTGTTCGGCAGCGGCGAGAAGATCTCCCTGGCCGTGAAGTTCGAGGGAATGGGGCCGAAGATCCTCGATCCCCGCCTGGCGCCGATCGAGCCGCTGGCCGATCCGTCCTGAGTTCAAGCGTGGACGTTCCCGGCATTCCCGCTCCCCTGCCGGCCGTGCTCCAGGCGGTGGCCCGCGAGCAGCGCCTGGCCCTGGTGGGCGGTGCCGTGCGTGACCTCCTGTTGCATCGGGTGCACAACGACCCCTGGCGGGGGGTGCCCGATCTGGACCTGGTGGTGGAGGGCCGCGCCAGCGATCTCGTGGGGCGGCTGGAGAGGGCCCTCGCCCCCGGGGCCCTGCGGGCTGCCCAGGAGCACGGTGCCTACGGCACGGTGGAGCTGGAGCTGGTGATCGCAGGGCAGCCCGTGCTGCTGGATGTGGCCTCCGCCCGCGCCGAGACCTACCCCCAGCCGGCGGAAAACCCGGTGGTGAGCCTCGGTGCCCTTGCCGATGACCTGGCCCGCCGCGACTTCAGCATCAATGCCATGGCCCTGGATCTGGCCAGTGGTGAATTGCTCGATCCCCATGGCGGCCAGCTGGATCTGCAGCGGCGCCAGCTGCGGCTGCTCCATGCCACCAGCCTGCGCGATGACCCCACCCGGCTGGTGCGCGGAGCCCGTTACGCCGCCCGGCTGGGCTTCGCGCTGGAGCCGGCCAGTGCCGAGCAGGCCCGCGCCACCCTGGCCGCCTGGCCCTGGTGCTGGCGGCCGGGGGATCCGCCGGGCCTGGCGCCGGCGGCCCTGGGCACCCGCCTGCGCATGGAGCTGGAGCTGCTGCTGGAGCGGGAGCCCTGGCCAGCGGCCCTGGCGGCCTTGCAGCGCTGGGGCGGGCTGGCGCTGCTGGATGGCCAGCTGCAGGAGGATCGGCACTGGCGGCGGCGGCTGTGGTGGGCCCAGCGCTGGGGCCTGCCGCCGCTGGCGGCGCTGGTGGCCGGTGCGGCCGATCCCCTCGCCCTGGCGGAGCGGTTGCAGCTGCCGCACCGCCAGCACCGGCTGCTGGCCCAGCTGCTGGAGCTGCGCCGCCGCCTGGCCCGGGCCCAACCCCGCCCCGCCGGCGCTCCTGGCTGGTGTGCCCTGCTGGAGGCGCCGGGCCTGTCGGCTGAGGCGGTGGCCCTGGCCCTGGCCCTGGGGGAGGGGCCGCGGCGGCCGCTGCTGCGCTGGTTGCTGCGCTGGCGCTTTCTCAAGCCAGCCAGCACTGCCGAGCAGCTGCTGGCCGCCGGCTGGCGGCCCGGCCCTGAACTGGGGGCCGAATTGCGCCGCCTACGCTCCCTCCGGCTGGCTGAGGAGCGCTGCTGATGGCGAAGCGGGCGGTGGTGGTGGCGGTGCCGGCGCGGCTGGCCTCGTCGCGGCTGCCGGGCAAGGTGATGGCCGACATCGGTGGCCGGCCGATGCTGCGCCATGTGCTGGAGCGTTGTCGCCGGGCCGATGGGGTGGCAGCGGTGCTGGCCTGCAGTGACAGTGCCGAGGTGCTGGAGGCCGTCCGCGGCTGGGGCTTTGCCGGCCTGGCCACCGCCGAGGCCTGCAGCAGCGGCAGCGAGCGGCTGGCTTCAGTGGTGGACCAGCTGGTGGCGGCCGGCGGCGTGGCGCCCGAGCGCACGCTGGTGATCAACGTGCAGGGCGACCAGCCCTTGCTGGATCCGGCGATCGTGGAGGCGATGGTGGCCCGGGCGGCGGACTCGGGGGGCCCCTGGCTGCCGGTGATCACGCCCGTGTATCCGCTGCCGGCGGAGAAGATTCACGACCCCAACGTGGTGAAGGTGCTGCGGGCCGGCGATGGCCGGGCGATCACCTTCTCCCGCAGCGCCCTGCCCCACGTGCGCGACCTGCCCCCCGAGCAGTGGGCCAGCCGCACCACCTACTGGGGCCACGTGGGCATCTACGGCTACCGGGCCGATGTGCTGGCCGGCTGGAGCGGGCTGCCGCTCTCGCCGCTGGAGGAGCTGGAGAAGCTGGAGCAGCTGCGCCTGATCGAGGCCGGGATTCCGATCGCCACCTTCGCGCTGGAGGCCGACTGTTTTTCGGTGGATACCCCCGAGCAGCTGGAGCAGGCGCGCCAGCTGCTGGCGGCACGCCAGGCCGGCTGAGCGGATCAGCCGTTGCCCTCGCGCCAGCCGTTGTGGTGAAGCTCCTGCAGCAGGCCCTGACTGGCCAGCAGGGCCTCGGTGAGCTCCCGCAGGGCGCCATCGCCGCCGCGGCTGCGCAGCACCCAGTCGGCCTGGCGGCGCAGGCCCCGGGCCCCATTGGCCGGGCTCACCAGCAGGCCGGTGACGGGCCGCACGGTCAGGTCGTTGAGGTCGTCGCCGAGGAAGGCGGTGGACTCCCGGGCCATGCCCAGTTCGCCGTGCAGCTGGGCCAGGCCGGCCTGCTTGTCGCCCACGCCCGTGCGGCAGTGCTCGATGCCCAGGTGGCGGGCCCGCTGCTCGATGGCGCCGCTGCGGCCGCCGCTGAGCAGGGCCACGGCGATGCCGGCGCGCTGCAGCATGCGCACCGCCAGGCCGTCGCGCACATCGAAGCGCTTCACCACCCGTCCCTCCTCGTCGTAGTGGAGACCCCCGTCGGTGAGCACCCCATCCACGTCGCACACCAGCAGGCGGATGGCGCGCAGGCGGGGCCGCAGCAACCGGCCTCGCAGGCGGGAGCGCAGATGCAGACCACTCAGGCTGGCCATCTCAGCGCCCCCTCACAGCCTGGTGCCCCCTCACAGGGTGCTCACCGCCATGCGGTCGGCCACGGCCTCCCGGATCGCCAGCAGCTGCACCAGCAGCGCCTCCAGCCGGTGCAGCGGCACCATGTTCGGCCCGTCGCTCAGGGCGTTTTCGGGGTCGGGGTGCACCTCCATGAACAGCCCGTCCACGCCCACCGCCACCGCGCCGCGGGCCAGGGGCGCCACGAACTCCCGCTGCCCGCCAGAGCTGCTGCCCCGCCCACCCGGTTGCTGCACCGCATGGGTGGCATCGAAGATCACCGGGCAGCCCAGGGCCTGCAGCTGGGGCAGGCTGCGGTAGTCCACCACCAGCGTGTTGTAGCCGAAGCTGCTGCCCCGCTCGGTGAGCCACAGCCGGCCGCTGTCCGCCTCCAGGCCGCATTCGGCCAGCTTCCCCACCACCTGGACCATGTCCCAGGGCGCCAGGAACTGGCCCTTCTTCACGTTCACCACCTTGGCGGTGCCGGCCACGGCCTTGGCGGCCGCCTCCAGCAGGTCGGTCTGGCGGCACAGAAACGCCGGGATCTGCAGCACGTCCACCGCCTCGGCGGCAGCTGCGGCCTGGTGGCTCTCGTGGATGTCGGTGAGCACCTTCACCCCGAAGTGCTCGCCCACCTCCGCCAGGATCGCCAGACCCTCCTGGGGGCCAGGCCCGCGGAACGACTTGCCGGAGCTGCGATTGGCCTTGTCGAAGCTGGCCTTGAACACGTACTCCACCCCCAGCCGCCGGCACAGGTCGCTCACCTGCTCGGCCACCTGCAGCACCAGGTCGCGGTTCTCGATCACGCAGGGGCCGGCGATCAGGCGCAGGGGGGTGGTCATCGGGTTGACACCGGAAGAGGGGGACTCAGGGGACGGGACAACAGGCAAGACGCGAAAATCAGGCACAGACAGATGGACCCCGTGGCTGGGATGGCGCTCAGGGGCCGCTGCGGCTGAAGCCAGCCTGGACCAGGTCGTGGAGCCGCAGCAGGCCGGTCACCCGGCCGGGCTGGTTGGCCTCCACCACCGGCAGCACCGAGATCGCCTGGCGGGGGTTGCGCTCCATCAGCTCCAGGGCCGTCGCCGCCAGCACATCGGCGGTGACGGTGATCGGATCAGCCGTTGCCATCTGGCCGGCGGTCACCTGGCCCCAGGCCTCCGGCTCGTGCCGCTGCAGGGTGCGGCGCAGGTCGCCATCGGTGATCAGACCCGCCAGTCGGGTGGGCTCGCCCGGGGCATGCACCCAGCTGGCGCCCAGGCTGCCGCGGCTGCTGCTGCCCAGGGTGAGGTGGGCGATCACCGCCGGCAGCGGCGCATCCGGCGCCAGGGGGGTGACCTCGCTGGCCGGCACCATCACCTCCGCCACGGTGAGCGTGAGCTGACGGCCCAGGGAGCCGGCCGGGTGGTTGATGGCGAAATCCTCCGGCGAGATGCCGGCCCGCTCCATCCACACCGCCGCCAGGGCATCGCCGATCGCCATCGCCACCGCCGTGCTGGCCGTCGGCGCCAGGTTCAGCGGGCAGACCTCCCGGTCCACCGAGCCGTCCAGCACCACGTCGCAGCCCCGGGCCAGGCTCGAGTCGATCCGCCCCACCAGGGCGATCCGGGCCGTTCCACGCCGTTTGAGGTGGGGCAGGATCGCCAGCAGCTCCTCGGTTTCGCCGCTGTTGGAGAGCAGCAGGGCCACATCGTCGGCATTCACGATTCCCAGATCGCCATGCAGGGCATCCACGGGGTTGAGGAACACCGCCGTCAGCCCGATCGAGGAGAAGGTGGCGGCGATCTTGCGGGCCACGATGCCGCTCTTGCCCACCCCGGTGATCACCAGCTTGGCCCGCCGCTGCCGGCAGGCCTCCAGCTGGCGCAGGGCCAGCTCCACCTGGCCGGCATCAAGGCGCTCGGCGGCGGCGGCGATGGCGGCCGCCTCTTCCTCCAGGCAGCGGGTGAGGGCGGACAAGGAAGCCTGCAGGGTGGGCACCATCCTCTCAGGTCTGCCCCAGGGCCCCTGATGTCTGCCCCAGGCCCCCAACCTCACCGAGCAGCCGGGCCTCCCTGAAGCCGAGCCGGGCCAGCTGTTCCAGGGCTGTCTCCGCCGCCTTGGCGGGGATCGCCGCCAGCAGGGGGCCGCAGGTCTGGGGGTCGATCAGCAGGCCATGCAGGGCGGCGCTGGCGGGGCCCTGGAGCACCACCGGGCCCGCCAGCAGGGCGAGGGCCCGGGCGTTGGCGGGGGCCAGGCTGCTGGCCCGGCCCTGCTCCAGCAGCTCCAGGGCCCCCGGCAGGGCCGCCACGGCGCCGCCGTCAAGCCGCACCGTGAGCTGGGCGGGGCTGGCTGCCAGCATCTCGCCGAGATGGCCCAGCAGGCCGAAGCCGGTGATGTCGGTGCAGGCGCTGCAGCCCAGCTCCTGCAGCAGGGGCACCAGGGGCGCCTGGCTCTGCTGCATCTGCTCCAGGGCGGCGTCGATCCATGCGGCCCTGGCGTCGCTGGCCATGGCGGCGGCGAACAGCACGCCGGTGCCCAGGGGCCGGGTGAGGAGCAGGACCTGCCCGGCCTGGAGGGGGCCCTTCGGCCAGTGGCTGGCCGCAGCCACACTGCCGTTCACGCTCAGGCTGAGGGCCAGGCCGGCGCCGTCGCGGGCCTCCAGGGTGTGGCCCCCCACCAGCTCAGCCCCCAGGGGGTCGAGCACCGAGCGGATCCCGGCCAGGGTGTGGGCCAGGGCCTGCTGCTGGATCGGCGCGGCCGCTTCCGGCAGGGTGACCACGGCCTGGGCGCTGAGCACCCGGGCGCCACTGGCCCAGAGGTCGCTGCAGGCGTGCAGGGTGGTGAGCCGGGCGTTCAGCCAGGGGTCGTCCACCAGGGCAGGAAAGCCGTCCACGCTCTGCAGCAGCAGCGCGCCGCTCTCAAGCTGGCCCAGCACGGCGGCGTCCTCGGCCTTCCCCCCCAGCCCCGCCTGGCGCAGGCCCGCCTCCAGGGTGGCTGGGGCCAGCTTGGCCGCGCAGCCCCGGCAGGCCATCGGTTCACCCCCGGCCTGGGCCTCCCTGCCGGCCATGGCACCGGCCTGCTGGAAGCGGGCCATGAAGCGGCGGTCGATGTGCTGTTTCCAGCGCCACAGCAGCCGGCTCGGCCCCAGGGCCAGGGGTCCCCACAGGGCAATGGCCGCCGGTGCTTCCCAGCGGCTGAGGTCGGCCAGCAACTGCAGGGCCCGGCGCTGGGGACGCCAGGCCCGCAGCCGCTGGGGCGGTTCCCCGGCCGCCAGGCAGCGGGCCAGGTTGGCCGCCAGGGTGGGGGCCGCCCGCACCGCCCACACCCCCGAGGGCGGCCGCGGCGCGGCGCCCAGCACGCCGCAATCACCCACGGCGAAGATCCGCGGTTGCCCCTCCACCTGCAGGCTGGCCGTGGTGCGTACGCGGCCGTCGCCAGCGCAGGGGAGGCCGGCCCCAGCCAGCCAGGTCGGCGCCCGGCTGCCCGTGCAGGCCAGCTCGGCCGGCCGGTCAGCCGCCACGCGCCGCCGCACCGCCACACCGGCCTGCCGCAGCAGGCGCTCGCCCAGGGGCCGGGCCGCGGCGGGCTGCAGGTGCAGCTGGTCGCCCCGCAGCAGCAGCTCCAGGGTCTGGTCGGGCTGGCGGCCGCGCAGGGCCAGGGCCAGCTCCACCGCCGCCGCGCCGCCGCCGCGGATGCGCAGGGGCTGGGCCTCCTCCGGGCGCTGCTGGAGCCAGTGCAGGAAGGGCTCCAGCGGTTTCACGCCGAGCCGGCAGCCGTCCAGGCTGCGGGTGGTGGCGCCCAGATCAAGGCTGAGCCAGTCCCAGCTGAGGGGTGGGCGGTCGGCCAGCAGCAGCTGGCGGTCCGCCAGCTCGAGCCCGCTGATCTCGGCGATCACCAGGGTCACGTCCACGGCGGCGCACAGCCGGCGCAGGTCGATGCTGCACTCCTCCAGGGTGTACACGCCCGCCACCAGGCCGGGCAGCATGCCGGAGTAGAGGGCCGTGCTGGCCCGGTTCACCAGGGTGATCGCGCCGGGTGGCCGCTGGCCGCGCATCAGCCAGCGCAGCAGCAGCAGGGCGTGGGTGTGGCCGCCGCCCGCCAGCAGCAGCTGCTGGGCCGGCGGCCTTGGGGAGGACATCGACGGCGTCAGGGCACTCGGCTCAGAAGGGCAGGGGCAGGAAGGCCTTGGCGGCCAGCGGCGCCAGGAACTGGAGCACGCCCAGGGCCCCGCCCAGGGCGGCCGAGCCCATGCCATTGCCGCCACCGTCCGGTTTGGCTTCGGGGGCGGCCACCTGCTTGGCCGCCTCGCGCAACTGGCGGGCCTCGGCCTCCTCGCCGCGGGCCGCATACAGCGAGGCGGCATAGTCGAAGTCGCTGGCCGCCAGCTGGCGCTGGCCCAGCTCGCTGCGGGTGATGGCCCGGGCCAGCCAGCTCACCGCCGCGGCCGGCTCGCGCCGGATCGCCTCGCTGAACCACTGCTCGGCCTCGGGCATCCGCCCCTGGCGGGCCGCGTCCACGCCGGCGTTGTGCAGCTCCCCGAAACTGAGCAGGTTGGGGTCCAGACCACGGGCTCCCTGCCAGTGGGCGCGGCTGAGGGCGCCGCCGTCCAGCAGCGCCCCGCCCAGGTCGGCCTGGCGCAGATCGGTGCCCTCCAGCCGGGCACCGCGCAGATCGGCACCGCGCAGGGAGGCCCCGAGCAGGCTGGTGAAGCTGAGGTCGGCGCCGCTGAGCCGGGCGCCATCCAGTCGGGCCTGGCTGAGGTTGGCGCGCTGCAGCCGCGCGCCGCGCAGATCCACATCGGCCAGCTGGGCATGCACCAGGTCGGCGCCCGCCAGCTCGCAGTTGGGGCAGCGCCGCTTCTCCATCAGCTGCACCAGTTCCGTGCTGGCCAGGGCGGCCGGCGTGCCGGCGAGGGTGAGCGGGGCCAGGATCGCCATGCCGGCCAGCTGCAGCCGCAGCCGCAGCTGCAGGCGGCCCAGCGAAGGGGCCTCTGGTGGAGATGGGGTCCGGCAGTGCGCTGTCATGGCCTGGATCCCTTTGCCTGCCTTATAGCGTCCCGGCGGCGGCGTTTCAGCTCGCGCAGCCCCTGCCGCCAGCGCTGCCGGGCCTGCCGCCCAGCCAAGGCGTACCGCCGCTGGTGATGGCAGGCCACCAGCTCGCAGAGCGGTGGGGCCAGCAGCGGATACTGCGCCCTGGCCCGGGTCGCCAGCTGCTCCAGGGTCTCCCCCGGTTCGGCCTCCAGCCCCAGCTGGGCCAGCAGCCGCAGCAGCCCGCGCAGGTCGCGCTCGTGGGGATCGCCGGGCCGCTGTCCCCGGCGCAGCAGCACCAGCCCCGACGCCAGGCCGGCGGCGATCCCGGCCAGGACCAGCCAGCCCAGGGCCCAGCGCTGCCGGCCCAGCAGCCTGTTGAGCAGCTCCTCCTGGCGTGCCTGGTCGAAGCCCAGCCACCAGCGGCTCCAGGCCATGTCCAGCCCCCACCACTGCCGTTGCAGCCAGCGCCAGGGGCCCGGGACGGCGCGGCGCTGATCACCCGGACCCGCTCCCTCCGCCGCGCTGCCGCCCCCCACCCAGCTGCTGGGGTCCAGCGCCAGCCAGCCCTGCCCTGGCAGCCACACCTCGCTCCAGGCATGGGCGTCGCTCTGGCGCAGTTCCAGGTAGCTGGCCCCGCCCAGCGGCTCCACCCAGGTGCCGCCCAGATAGCCGCTCACCACGCGGCTGGGCACCCCGGCGGCGCGCATCAAAGCGCTGAAGGCACTGGCGTAGTGGCCGCAGAAGCCCACCCGTCGCTCGAACAGGAAGCGGTCCAGACCATCGGGCCCCGCCAGCACCCCCGGCTGGCGGTCGTAGCGGAACCCCTGCTCCAGGAACCAGGCGCGGGCGGCCTGCACCCGGGCCGCCGGGTCGGCCAGGGCGGCCCACTGGTGGCCCAGGGCCAGCAGCCGGGGGTTGCGGTTGGCCGGCAGCACCAGCTCGCTCAGCCGCGGCGGCTGGCGCTGCCAGGCCGGGGGGGCGCCGGTCTCGAGCAGCCGGTAGCTGCGCCGCTCCAGGGCGGGCCGCAGCAGTCGCAGCTCGCCGTTGGCCTGGGGGCGGAGCTTGCCATCCAGGGGCTGGCCGCCGCCGTTCCAGGGCACGGCCGTGAACCGGCTCGGCTCCACCAGCCACACCTGATCCCGCCCCGCCGCCGCTGCGACCGGGGGGAGTGGGCGAGCCGGCTCCACCCGGCCGCTCTCCGCATCCGCCGCCCGCAGCCAGCGCTGGCCGTCGAAGTTGGGATGCACCAGCACCCGCCAGTAGCGCTGGGCCGGCGGCGGCGGCCGGTCGTCACTGAAGGCCACCCGGGCGGCCGGACCGGTGTTGTCCACCAGCGTTGCGATCGAGCCGGGGTCGAGGCTGTCGCTCAGGCCCGTGCCGGCCCGGGCGCCAGGGCCGCCGGCGGCCGTCCCGAAGGGGCCGATGCGGGGCAGCAGCAGGAACAGCACCAGGGCCACGGGCAGTGCGGCGGCCAGCAACCGCAGGCTGCGCCGCAACAGCTGGGGCCAGGCCAGGGCGAGGTTGGTCTCCAGCTGCAGCAGTCCCGCCAGGCTGAGCAGGGCCGCCAGCAGCTGCAGCAGGCTGGGCAGCAGGTCGGCCTGCTGGGCCGCCAGAAGCCCGCAGATCACCAGCTGCAGCAGGGCCACCAGCCGGCGGCCGGCCCGGTCCCGGGCCTCCCGCAGCTTGAGGGCCGCCATCAGCCCCAGGGCCAGGGTGAAGGCGCCCAGCAGCCAGCCCGGGTCGAGGCCCAGGCAGCCCAGTCCGAGCACCGCCAGGGTGAGCCACTGCAGCCGCTTCGGGGGCAGGGGGGCGCTGGCCATCAGCGGCTCAGGGCCAGGGCCCGCAGGCAGCGCTCCCGGTGCTCCTTGCCCAGGCCGGGGGGGATGGGCTGATCGGGCAGGAGCAGGCCGAAGCGTTCACCGGCCTGGCTGCGCTGCCAGACCGCCGCACTGAGGTGTTCCAGGGCCTGCTCATGGGGCACCTGGGGGGCGAGGGTGAGCCAGGGGGGCTGGTGGCCCTCCGCCTGGAACAGCTTGGTGAGGCGGCCGCGGCCCTGGGCCAGGGCCTTCCAGGCCAGGCGGCTCTGGCTGTCCTCGGGGCGCTGGGGGCGCAGGTCGTGCCAGTGGTCGATGCCCTCCCCTCTGGCAGCCGCTGCGGGGCCACCGGGGGCCTGGGGCTGCGGGCTGGGGGCCAGGGCGACCGGGCCGCGCCGCCGCGCCGGGATCACCAGCTGGGGCACTGGCGGCTGCCAGCGGCTCCAGCACATGAACAGCCCCAGGGGGGCCGTGCTGCGGATCAGCAGTGCTCCCGGGGTCTGGAATCCGCGCCGCCGGCAGTGCCACTCGAGCAGCAGCGGGTTGACGCCGGCGCGCAGCCGCAGCGGCGGGCTGGGCGGGCCGTCCGCCAGCCGCAGCTCGATGCCCTCGCGCCAGCTGTCGCTGTGCAGCAGCAGGGGGTAGGCCAGTGCTGCGTCGGCGAAGCCGGGGGCTGGGGTGGCGCAGCGCAGCTCCAGCCCCTGCAGGTTGGCGTGGGTGAGGTGCATGGCCAGCAGCAGCAGCGCCAGCAGCAGAAAGCTCAGCAGCAGGGGACCGTTGCGCTGGGTCTGGATGCCCACCACCTGCAGCAGCGCCGCGCCGGCCAGCCACAGGCCCCCGAAGCGCGTGGGCAGGATGTAGAGGTTGCGCAGGTGCAGGCGCAGCGCCTCCCCTGTGTGCAGCCGGCCCAATTCCTCCGGCCAGCGCTGGGCCCAGGGTGCCGAGCCGGCGGTGATGCTCCCGGCCCGGCGGCTCGCTGTGCTGCGGTCAGCGGATCGCATCCACCTGCTCCAGCAGGGCGCGGCTGAGCTGGCCGCTGGCGGCTGGATCGAGCCGGTGCTCGGCCACCGCCGGGAACACGGCCTGCACGTCATCCGGGGTGACGAACGCGCGCCCCTCCAGCAGGGCCCAGGCCCGGGCGGCCGCCAGCAGCCCCTGGGAGGCCCGGGGGGAGAGGGGCGCCCCCGGGGGCCTGGGCGGTGCGGCTGGCGGCCACCAGGTCGAGCAGGTAGTCGAGCAGGGTGTCGCTGCAGTGCTGGCCGCGGCAGTGCTGCTGCAGGGCGAGCAGGTCGTCCGGCTGGCGGCCGGTGGCCAGCCCGGAGAGGGGCAGGGCCTGGCCCGCCAGCAGGGCCCGCTCCGCCGCCCGCTCCGGGAAGCCGAGGCTGAGGCGCATCAGGAAGCGGTCGAGCTGGGATTCCGGCAGGGGGGCGGTGCCCACCTGGTCGAGGCTGTTCTGGGTGGCGATCACCATGAACGGCCGGGGCAGGGGGTGGCTGGTGCCATCCACGCTCACCCGGCCGCTGGCCATCGCCTCCAGCAGGGCGCTCTGGGTGCGGGGACTGGCGCGGTTGATCTCGTCGGCCAGCAGCACCTGGGTGAACAGCGGCCCGGGCTGGAAGCGGAAGCTGCCGCTGGCCGGGTCGAGCACGTTGATGCCGGTGAGATCGGCCGGCAGCAGGTCGCTGGTGAAGCTCACCCGGCGGAAGTCCAGGCCGAAGCTGCGGGCCAGGGCCTCGGCCAGGGTGGTCTTGCCGGTGCCGGGCAGGTCCTCCAGCAGCAGGTGGCCGCCGGCCAGCAGGCAGCTCAGGGCCAGGCGCACGCTCTGTTCCTTGCCGAGCAGCACCCGGCCGATGGCCTCCACCTGGTCGTCGAGGCGTGTGGTCAACGGCGGCAGCGGGCAGGGCTGCCCCGATTGTGGCCCTGCCGCCGCCCTAGCGTTCGCCGATGGCCCGAGCCGATGCCACCCAGCGCCACGGCGGCAATCTGGCCGCGGCGGCGCGGCAGCTGGGGCGGCGGCCCGGCTCCCTGCTCGATGCCAGTGCCTCGCTGGTGCCCTTCGGGCCGCCCCTGGCGCTGCGGCTGGCCCTGGTGCGGGCGGTGGCCGGCTCGCCGCTGCGGGCCTACCCCGACCGCGACTGGCAGGACCTGCGCCGCCGCCTGGCCGAGCTCCATGGCCTGCCGCCCGCCTGGGTGCTGCCCGGCAACGGCGCCGCCGAGCTGTTCACCTGGGCCGCCCGCGACGCGGCGGCGGCCGGCGAGAGCCTGCTGCCGGCGCCGGGATTTGCCGACTACCAGCGCGCCCTCGGCTGCTGGGGCGGCGCCCACCGGCCGTGGGTGCTGCCCCTGGACTGGAACGGGGCCTTTCCCCAGCCCTTTCCCCAGCCCCCTGCCAGCGCCGGGGAGGCCGCGGTGCTCTGGATCACCAACCCCCACAACCCCACCGGCCAGCTCTGGAGCCGGGCCTCCCTGGAGCCCCTGCTCTCGCGCTTCGCCCTGGTGATCTGCGACGAGGCCTTCCTGCCGCTGGTGCCGGGCGGCGAGGCCCAGTCGCTGATCCCCCTGCTGGGCCAGCATCCCCACCTGGTGGTGATCCGCAGCCTCACCAAGTTGCTGGCGGTGGCCGGACTGCGGCTGGGCTACGCCCTCGGCAGCCCGGAGCGGCTGGAGCGCTGGGCGGGGTGGCGCGATCCCTGGCCCCTCAACGGTCTGGCCCTGGCGGCGGCTGAGGCGGTGCTGGCCCGGCCTGGCTGGCTGGCCAGCTGGACGGCCCGGGTGCAGCACTGGGTGGCCCGGGAAGGGCCCTGGCTGGGCGAACAACTGGCGTGCTGGCCCCGGTTCAGGGTGCTGCCCTCGGCCGCCAATTTCCTGCTGCTGCGGGGCGAGCAGGACCTCGGCTCCCTGGCCGGGGCCCTGGCCGATCGCCATGGCGTGCTGGTGCGGCAGTGCCACTCGTTTGCCGGGCTGGATGGCCGCTGGCTTCGGCTGGGGCTGCAGGATCGCCGCGGCAACCGGCGGTTGCTGCGCGCCCTGGCCGCCGAGCTCCCCCCGGGCTCCTACACCAGCTCCGCCAGCAGATCGGCCAGCCGCTGATCGGCAGCGCGCTCCGCCAGCTGGGCCATGCCCTGGCGCATGGCCGGCAGCGGATCGGCCTCCCCCTGGACGCCGCGCAGGCGCGGGCCCAGCAGGCGCCAGAGGGTGCGCTCCAGGGTGGGGCTCTGGGGCTCGTGCTGCTGCACGATCACGGCGGCGCCCAGGGCGGCGGCAGCTTCGGCGTTGGCGTCCTGGTGGCGGTCGGCCGCGGCCGGATAGGGCACCAGGATCGCCGGCGTGCCGCACACCGCCAGCTCGCTGAGGGCCCCGGCACCGGAGCGGCTGATGGCCAGGTCGCAGTGCTGCAGCAGGCCCGCCATGGTGTCGCAGAAGGGCCGTTCCACCACCCCTTCAGGCAGGGGGCCGCCGCTCTCCGGGTCGTTGTGGCCGGTGAGGTGCACCACCCGCACGCCCGCCTCGCTCAGCCGGGGCAGCAGGGGCCGCAGCATGCGGTTGAGGCCCACGGCCCCCTGGCTGCCACCCATCACCACCAGCAGGGGACCGTCGCCGGCGGGCAGCCAGTCGGGGGGTGAGGCGGCCTGCAGAAAGGCGTGGCGCACCGGGGTGCCGGTGACCAGCGGCCGGCTGCCGGGCAGCCGTTCGGCAGCGGCCGGCAGCCCCACCGCCACCCGGCTGCACAGGCGACCCAGCAGGCGGGTGACGCGGCCGGGAACGGCATTGCTCTCGTGCAGCACCACCGGGATGCGGCTCCAGCGGGCCGCCAGGATCGCCGGGGCGGCGATGTAGCCGCCGCTGCTGAACACCACATCGATCCGCTCCCGGCGGATCAGGCGGCGCACGGTGCGGGTGGCGGCCAGCAGCCGCAGCAGGTTGAGCAGCTTGCGCAGACCCCGCCCCTGCAGCCCGCCGGCCTTCACCGTGTGCAGGGGGTACTGGCTGGGCACCAGGTCCCGCTCCAGCCGGTCCGGCACCCCCAGCCACTGGATCTGCCACTGGTGGGGCAGCGCCTCGGCCACCGCCAGGGCGGGAAACAGGTGCCCACCGGTGCCACTGGCGGCGATCAGGAGCCTGGGCATGGAAGGGGGCTGCGGGCGCGCCTAACTTAAAAGCCGTTCCCTCAGGCGCATGGGGCCCTTCCGCGTTCAACGCCCACCACTCCGGTCCCGTCTCCGGTCCGCTCTCCATGCCACCCGCCGGCCCGCGGCCGGGCTGGCCCTGGCCTTCGGCCTGATCGCCGCGGCCAGCTGGCTGCCGCTGCGGGCAGCGCCCCCCACCCCCCAGCTGCTGCAGTCGCTGGAGGCCGCCTTCAACGGCGAAGGGGAGCTGCAGTCCCTGCTGCAGTCGGGCCCGGGGCTGGATCCCGGCCTGGTGGAGCGTCAACGCCGGGTGCTGCGGACCCAGTTCCCCGATGCCCGCTGGCAGTTCACCCCTGGCCCGGCCCAGGGCGATGGCCGCTCCACCGTCACCGTACTGGTGCGGGGCAGCCGTCAGGACGGCCCCCTGCGCTTCCGCCTGCAGGCCGAGCAGCAGCTGGCCCTGGACAGCGACGGCAGCAGGATCACCAGCCAGACCGTGCTCCGGCAGCAGTCGATCCTGCGCAGCGGCGAGGCGGATCTGGCCGTGACCCTGCAGATCCCCGACGTGGTGCTCACGGGCCAGCGCTACGACGTGGACGTGCTGCTGGATGAGCCCCTGGAGGGCGCCATCGTGGCTGGCGGGATCGTGGAGCTCACCCCTGGGCAGGCCACCAGCCTGGAGAGCCCCAGCCTGCAGCTGGGGGCCCTGGGTGGCGGTGGCCTGTTCCGCACGGTGCAGGCCCCGCTCGCCCCGGGCAGCCAGACCTGGGCGGTGCTGCTGGTGCACCCGCAGGGGTTGCTGAGCGTGAGCAAGCGGGTGCGGGTGGTGGCCGACAAGGCCCAGCTGAGGCCCTGATCCGCGCTCAGCGCAGGTCGCCGGGCAGCAGATAGCCCTTGCCGCCGCGGTCGAGCCGCTCGAAATGCCGCTCCAGATAGGCATTGCGGCTCGCCTCCCGCCGGTCGAGCCGGCCGTCGCCGTTGCGGTCGAGCTGGTCGAACAGCTGGCGCAGCCGCTGCTGGTAGCGCTGCTCCTCGCTGGCCTGGGCCTGGGCGGGTGCAGCCGGAGCACTCACCATCAGGAGCAGTCCCGCCAGGACCCCGGCCAAAGTGGCTGTGCGTTTGGTCATGGCGTCAGGCTATGCAGCGTGCTCGGGCGCTTGATTGCCGATGTCCAGGCAAGCTGTGACCAGATGTTTCCGGCGGAACCGATGGCGTCTGGCCAGCGCATCTGGGTGATCGATGACGATCCCGAACTGCGCAGGATGGTGGGCACCTACCTCACCGACCAGGGCTACGACGTGCGCTGCCTGGCCAACGGTGAGCAGCTGATCGCCCGCCTGGCCAGCCAGCGGCCCGACCTGGTGGTGCTCGACCTGATGATGCCCGGCGACGACGGTCTCACGATCCTGCGCCGCCTGCGCGACGGCGGCGACGACCTGCCGGTGGTGATGCTCACCGCCCGTGGCGACGCGGTGGACCGGATCATCGGCCTGGAGCAGGGCGCCGACGACTACCTGGCCAAGCCCTTCCTGCCCCGCGAACTGAGCGCCCGCATCGAGGCCGTGCTGCGCCGCCGGGTGGCCCTGCCCGCCGGCACGCCCCTGGCGGATGGGGAGCGGCTCGCCATCGGCGAGCAGGTGCTCGACCTGGCGGCCCGCACCCTGGAGCGGGGCGGGCAGATCACCGTGCTCACCTCGGGGGAATACGCCCTGCTGGCCGCCTTCGTGCAGCACCCCCACCGCCCCCTCTCGCGCGAGCGGCTGGTGGAGCTGGCCCGCGGGCCCGATTCGGCCACCGACAGCCGCAGCATGGACGTGCAGGTGTCGCGGTTGCGCAAGCTGGTGGAACCCGATCCCGGCCGCCCCCGCTATCTGCAGACGGTGTGGGGCTACGGCTATGTGTTTGTGCCCGATGGCCAGCCTCGCAGCCGTTAAGTACGGCCTGGCCGGCCTGGGCGTGGCCCTGCTCAGCACGGCCCAGCTGCAGCTGCTGCTGGCCGAGCGCCTGCAGCGCGACCGCATCGCCCAGCAGGGTCCGGAGGTGCTGTTCCAGCTGCGGCTGGCGGAGCTGGCCCTCGACCGCCTGCCGCCCGGCAAGCTCGCCCGGCTGAGCGGCCTGCCGCTGCGGGTGGGCGAGAACCCGCCCACCACGGCCGAGCGCCAGCTGGAGGGCCAGGCCCGGCTGCTGCGCCAGCAGCTCTGCCCCGCCATCAGCCCCTGCCCGGTGGTGCTGCCGGCGGCGGCGGAGCGCCGGGGGGTGTGGGTGGAGGTGCTGGCGCCGCTCGATCCGGTGTGGCTGCTGGTGCCGATCCCGCCCGTGCGTCCCTGGCCGCCGGACCCCTGGCTGCTGCTGGCGGGTCTGGGTCTGGGGGCCAGTTCGGCCCTGCTGCTGTTTTTCTGGTGGGAGGTGCAGCGGCCCCTGCGCCAGCAGCAGCAGGCACTGGCGCGGGTGGGCCGCGACCAGTGGCCCGACCCCCAGCGGGAGCGGGGCACCGCCGTGGTGCGCCAGTTGATCGGCCGCTTCAACGCCATGGTGCAGCGGTTGCAGGCCGGCGAGCGGGAGCGGGCGGTGATGCTGGCCGGCATCGCCCACGACCTCAAGAGCCCGCTCACCCGCCTGCGCTTCCGGCTCAGCCTGGCCGGTCTGCCCGCCGCCGACCTGCAGCAGGCGGAGGCGGACATCGCCGCCATGGAACGGATCACCGGCCAGTTCCTGCAGTTCGCCGGGGGTGTGGACCAGGAGGCCGCCGTGGCTGTGCCGCTCGACCAGCTGCTGGCCGAGCAGACCGCCGGCATCGCCGCTGCGGACCTCGCCCTGGCCCTGGAGCCGCTGGAGCGGGTGGTGCGGCCGGTGGCCCTGGGGCGCGCCGTGGCCAACCTGATCGACAACGCCCGCAGCTACGGCACCCCTCCCCTGCTCCTGCAGCTGGAGGCGGCTGCGCCGGAGGGCCTGGGCTTCCGGATCGTGGTGTGGGATGGCGGGCCTGGCATCGCCGCCGAGCGCTGGCAGCAGGCCCTGATGCCCTTCCAGCGCCTGGATGCGGCCCGGGGCGGCAGCGGCCACTGCGGCCTGGGGCTGGCGATCGCGGCGCGGGTGGCCCGGGGCCACGTCGGCGAGCTGGAACGGCTGGAGGGCAGCGGCAGCGGCCCGCAGCGCTTCGGCATCGCCATCCGTGGCCGCTCGATCGCGGCGTCCCCGGCCCCGGATTGCCCGGGCTGAGCCCACTGGCTGCAAGGGGTCTGGGCGTCTGGACGGATTTGGTCACAGATTCGGGGAGGGTGCGTAGCACTTCGCCGTGGCGCCCGCCGCAGAGTTCAGGGGCGGCAGCGCAGAGGCTGCCCGCCCTCACTCCACACCCCCTCTTCACCATGACCCTGCGCATCTCCAGCCTCACCCTGGCCCTCGCCGCCCTGGTCCTGCAGACGCCGGCCCAGGCCTTCCCCCACAGCCAGCCCAACACCATCGTCTACGCCTATCCCCACACCCAGCCCTACGCCCAGCAGCCCAGTGCCTATCTGGTGCGTCGCCATGTGGTGGTGAGCCAACCCCAGCCCCAGCCGCTCTACCGACCCCAGACCGATTACCGGCCCCTGCCCGTGGTCCAGCCCGGTTACGCCCCCCATCCCGGTTTTGCTCCGCCGCTGGTGAGCCGCTACGGCTACCCGGTCACCGACTACCCCACTCCGGTGTATCCAGCGCGGCCCACCCCCATCCTGGCCGGTGGCAATGGGGTGGTCCAGCACCCCCGCAGCTGCCAGCCCCTTGTGCCTCTGGTGGGGGCAGCCCTGGGCGGCACGGTGGGCGCGGTGATGGCCCACAACTCCCGCTCCCGCAACCGCATCTGGGCGCTGCCGATGGGCGCGGCGGTGGGCGGCATCCTCGGTGGGGTGGCCTCTGGCTGCTGAGCCAGCCGGCGGACATCACCTGCCAGATCGAGCTTCAGCGATCGCGGCTGAACCAGCGGGCCAGGGCCGACACGTCGTCGTTCCCGTGGCCCGCTTTCAGCAGGTCGTCCTCCAGCTCAGCCACCAGCCCGCTGATCGGCAGCTCCAGGCCGGTCTCGGCGGCGGCCTCCAGGGCGATGGCCAGATCCTTGCGGTGCAGGGCCAGCCGGAAGCCGAGCGGGAAGTGGCCCTCCAGCATGTTGGCGGCGCGGTTGTCCAGCGCCCAGGAGCCGGCCGCCCCTGCCCGCAGGGCCTCGCACACCTGGGGCATGGGCAGGCCCAGCCGCTGCCCCAGGGCCAGGGCCTCGGCCACGGCGGCATAGCTCCCTGCCACCAGTACCTGGTTCACGGCCTTTGCCTGCTGGCCGGCGCCCACCGGCCCCAGGTGGCTGATGCGGCCCCCCACCACCTCCAGCACGGGCCGGGCCCGCTCCAGGTCGGCCGCCGCACCGCCCACCAGCACCGACAGGCTGCCGGCCCTGGCACCCTCCGTGCCGCCGGTCACCGGGGCGTCGATGTAGGCCACCTGCCGGCTGGCCAGCCGTTCGGCCAGCGCCCGGCTGGTGGACGGCGCGATCGTGGAGAAATCCACCACCAGGCTGCCTGGCGCCAGGCCCGGCACGGCCTGTTCGATCACCGCCTCGGCGGCCTGGTCGTCGCTCACGCACACACAGAGCAGGGCAGCCCCGCAGGCGGCGTCCGCGGGGTTGCCCGCCAGCCGGGCCCCGCGTGCCAGCAGGGGCTGCTCGGGCCCGGCGCTGCGGTTGTGCACCCGCAGGGGAAAGCCCGCCGCCAGCAGGTTGGCGGCCATCGGTGCCCCCAGGGCCCCCAGGCCGATCCAGCCCAGGGCCGGCCGGTCAGATCTGGTCACAACTTGCCCAACCGTGAGTCACATCCCAGTCAAGCGAGTGGGCCAGGCTGGAGCGGTCAACTCCGAGGTGCCATGACCACCCACTCCCGCCGCCGCCCGCTGCTGCTGGCCGCTGCCCTGCTGCTGCTGGCCAGCCCCCTCCAGCCCGGCAAGGCCCTGGCCGAGGGCCGCGAGGCGGCGCAACGCCAGCAGGCCGAAGCCATGGCCAAGCTCAGCAGCCAACAGCGGCAGCAGTATTTCGCCGCCCGCCGCGAGCTGGAGCAGCGCCAGTCCAGCCAGCGCCAGGAGGCCCTCAAGGAGGCGGAGGGCTGCGTCATGAAGGCCCGCGATGTCGCCGCCGTGGAGCGCTGCCAGAAGCAGTTCATCCGCAAGGGCAAGGAGGCGCGCCGCAGCCAGATGAACCAGCTCGCCGAGCTGCAGCGCCGCTACAACCTGCCCGGCTGGGGAGCGGAGCGCGGCGGCGAGAAGGACGGCAGCCAGAAACCGGGCAAAGGCAAGACGGACAACAACAAGGGGGCCTGAGGCCCCCTGGAGTCCCCGGCACTGTGCCGGGGACCGATCTGTTGTTTTTTCGGCTCCAGAGGACCTGATTCAGGCCTCATCTAGGGCAGACACGCCGGGCAGCACCTTGCCCTCCAGCAGCTCGAGGCTGGCGCCGCCGCCGGTGGAGATGTGGCTCATGCGGTCGGCCAGGCCGGCCTTTTCCACGGCTGCCACCGAGTCGCCGCCGCCGATGATCGTGCAGCAGCCCTTGCCGCTCAGGTCGGCCAGGGTGGTGGCGATGGCGTTGGTGCCGGCGGCGAAGGCGTCGAACTCGAACACGCCCATCGGGCCGTTCCAGATCACGGTCTGGCAGTCGGCCAGGGCGTCCTGGAACACCTTCACCGAATCAGGGCCGATGTCGAGGCCCATCCAGCCGTCGGGGATGGCGTCCACGCTGGCGATCTGGCTGGTGGCGTCGGGGGCGAAGTTGTCGGCCAGCACCACATCGGTGGGCAGCAGGAACTGCACGCCCTTGGCAGCCGCCTTGGCCTCCAGCTCCTTGGCCAGCTCCAGCTTGTCCTCCTCCACCAGGCTCTTGCCCACCGCCAGGCCGCGGGCCTTGTAGAAGGTGAAGATCATGCCGCCGCCCACCAGGATCTTGTCGCACTTGTCGAGCAGGGCCTCGAGCACGCCGATCTTGGAGCTCACCTTGGAGCCGCCCACGATGGCCGCTAGGGGACGCTTGGGCTCATCGATGGCGCCCTGCAGGTACTGCAGCTCCTTTTCCATCAGGTAGCCGGCCACGCTGGGGCTGAGGGCCTTGGTCACGCCCTCGGTGGAGGCGTGGGCGCGGTGGGCGGCGCCGAAGGCGTCGTTCACATACACGTCGGCCAGGGCTGCCAGCTGGGCGGCGAAGCCGGCATCGTTCTTCTCCTCCTCGGCGAAGAAGCGCACGTTCTCCAGCAGCACCACATCGCCCTCAGCCATCGCGGCCACCTTGGCCTCGGCGTCGGGGCCGATGCAGCTGTCGGTCTTCACCACGGCCTTGCCCAGCAGCTCGCTGAGGCGGGCGGCCACGGGGGTGAGGCGCATGCCCTCATTCACCTGGCCCTTGGGCCGGCCGAAGTGGGCGGCCAGGATCACCTTGGCGCCCTTGGCGGTGAGGTCGTTGATCGTGGGCAGGGCAGCGCGGATGCGGGTGTCGTCGGTGATGGCGCCGGCGTCATCGAGCGGTACGTTGAAGTCGACCCGCACCAGCACGCGCTTGCCGCGCAGCTCATCGGCGCTGAGGCTGGCCAGGGATCGCTTCGCCATGGAACGGCTCCGGGAGGGTGGATAAACGCGGCGGAGCTTAGCCCGGCCGGTTCGCGCTTCCCTTCTGCCCCTGCCCCGTCAGACTGAAAGCACCCGGATGGCCCCGGGCCCTGCCAACGGCCACGCCAACCATGTTCCCCACTGTTCTCTTCCCGATCGACCGCAGTCGCCAGGCGCTGGAGACCGCCGCCGTGGCCCTGAAGCTGGTGCAGCAGCACGGCAGTCGCCTGGTGCTGCTCTCGGTGGTGGAGGCCGGCGACGAGGAGGCGGCCGTGGCCGAGCTGCTGCAGCAGGCCCGGGGCAGCTTTGAGCAGGCCGGCGTGGCCTGTGAGCTGATCGAGCGGGAGGGCAAGGCCGCCTTCGTGATCGGCGATGTGGCCGATGAGATCAACGCCGACCTGATCGTGATGGGTACCCGCGGCATCACCCTGGAGAGCGATCAGCAGAGCACCGCCGCCCGGGTGATCCAGCTGGCCCCGTGTCCGGTGCTGGTGGTGCCCTGATGGCTGAGCTCGCCGCTCAGCTGAGCGTCCATGCCCCGGCGATCCAGTGGTATCCCGGCCACATCGCCAAGGCCGAGAAGGCCCTGCATGAGGCCCTGGCCAAGGTGGACCTGGTGATCGAGGTGCGCGACGCCCGCATTCCCCGCTCCACCGGTCACCCGCGCCTGCAGCGCTGGATCAGCGGCAAGCAGCACCTGCTCGTGCTCAACCGGCGGGACATGGTGCCGCCCGCCGCCCAGCAGGCCTGGAGCACGTGGTTCCGCGCCCAGGGGCAGGTGGTGTGGTGGTGCGACGCCAAGGCCGGCACCGGCGTGAAGCAGCTGCAGCAGGCGGCGATCCGCGCCGGCGCGGATCTCAATGCCCGCCGGGCCGGCCGCGGCATGAAACCCCGGCCGGTGCGGGCCCTGATGCTGGGCTTCCCCAACGTGGGCAAGTCGGCCCTGATCAACCGGCTGGTGCGCCAGAAGGTGGTGGAGAGCGCCCGCCGGGCCGGCGTCACCCGCAGCCTGCGCTGGGTGCGGCTGGGCCAGGAGCTCGACCTGCTCGATGCCCCCGGCGTGCTGCCCCCTCGGCTCGACGACCAGCAGGCCGCCCTGCGCCTGGCCCTCTGTGACGACATCGGCCAGGCCGCCTACGACAACGAGGGTGCCGCCCTGGCCTTTGCCCAGCTGCTGCGGCTGCTGGAGGGGGTGGCGGACTCCGGGGTGGCCGCCGGCCTGCTGGAGCGGCGCTACGCCATTCCCCTGGCGGCGCTGCCCACCGGCGGGCCGGATGTGGAGGGCTGGCTGGCCGCCGCCGCCGAGCGCCACACCGGCAACGACACGCTGCGCATGGCCACCAAGCTGCTCGACGACTTCCGCTGCAGCCGCCTGGGGGCGATCGCCCTGGAGCTGCCGCCCCAGCCATGAGCGAGCTGCAATTTGGTGTGGGCGAGGGCGAGCTGCTCACCCTCACCTACCCCAAGCCCCTGCCGATGCGGCTCGACCGCTGGCTGGTGGCCCAGCGGCCGGAGCAGAGCCGCTCGCGCATCCAGAAGTTCATCGATGCCGGCTGCGTGCGCGTGAACGGCGTGACCGGCCGGGCCAAGACCCCCCTGCGCCAGGGCGACACCGTGGAGCTCTGGATGCCGCCGCCCGAGCCGCTCGACTACCTCAAACCCGAGGCCATCCCCCTCGATGTGCTCTTTGAAGACGAGCACCTGATCGTGCTCAACAAGCCCGCCGGCCTCACCGTGCACCCGGCGCCGGGCAACAAAAACGGCACCCTGGTGAACGGCCTGCTGCACCACTGTCCCGACCTGCCGGGTATCGGCGGCGAGCTGCGGCCGGGGATTGTGCACCGGCTCGACAAGGACACGACGGGCTGCATCGTGGTGGCCAAGAGCCAGGAGGCCCTGGTGAAGCTGCAGGTGCAGATCCAGAAGCGGATCGCCTCCCGCCAGTATCTGGCGGTGGTGCACGGCCAGCCAGCCGCAGACTCCGGCACGATCGTGGGCGCCATCGGCCGCCACCCCGCCGACCGCAAGAAGTATGCCGTTGTCGACGACGCCAGCGGCCGCCATGCCTGCACCCACTGGCGGGTGATCGAGCGGCTGGGCGACTACGCCCTGCTGCGCTTCAAGCTGGACACCGGCCGCACCCACCAGATCCGGGTGCACTGCGCCCACATCAACCACCCGATCGTGGGCGATCCGGTGTATTCCCGTGCCCGGCGCCTGCCGGTGGCCCTGCCCGGCCAGGCCCTGCACGCGGTGCAGCTGGGCCTCAATCACCCGGTATCGGGCGAGCGGATCGTGTGCGAGGCGCCGCTGCCGGCGGTGTTTGTCAAACTGCTCGCCGTGCTCCGCCGCCAGCACCCCGACCCACAGACTGCAGCGGTGTTGCCGGGTGTATCCCGTTCCATGGCGCAGAGCGATCTCCAGGCCTTCATCCAGCGGGTGCAACTGGACGCCGCCCTGCAGGAGCAGCTCTCCACCACCCGGGCGCCGGCTGCTGAGCAGATGTCTGCCGATGAGGTGGCGGCGATGGCCCGCGAGCTGGGCTTCACGGTGTCGCCGGCCCAGCTGGTGGCGTTCGCCGAAGGCGCGCTGGTGGAGTACGAGGACGAGGACTACTTCATGAAGCCCCGCTGGTGGAGCCTGGCCGCCTAAACCGGCAGCCTTGGGCAGGCATCCACCAGGGTGTGGGTGATCGCCGCCTGGGGGTCGGCCAGCAGGCGGGAGCCGGGCCCCTCTTCCACGATCCGGCCGCCGTCGAGCACGATCACCCGGTGGCAGAAGCCGCTCGCCACCGCGAGGTCGTGGGTCACGAACAGCATGCCCAGGCCCAGGCGGGCCTGGAGCCCGCGCAGCAGGTCGAGCACATCGGCCTGCACCTCGGCGTCGAGCATGCTCACGCTCTCGTCGCAGAGCAGTACCTTCGGCTCCAGGATCAGGGCGCGGGCGATCGCCACCCGCTGCTGCTGGCCGCCCGAGAGCTGGCGCGGCAGGCGGTTCTCGAAGGCCTCGGGCGGCGTGAGCCCAACGGCCTCCAGCAGCTCCCGGGCCCGCTCGCGGGCGGCGGCGTGGCTGGCCAGGCCGTGGATCAGCAGCGGATCGGCGATGGCTTCACCCACCCGCATCTGCGGGTTGAGACAGGCCAGCGGGTCCTGAAACACCATCTGGATCGCCCGCCGCGCCCGCCGCAGCGAACCTCCCTTCAACTGTTGCAGGTCCACCCCCTCCAGGCGCACCGCCCCGCCCCGCACCGGCGCCAGACCCATCAGCGCCCGGCAGAGGGTGCTCTTGCCGCAGCCGGAGGCCCCCACCAGGCCGATCGTCTCGCCCTGCTGCAGCTGCAGGCTCACCCCGTCCACGGCCTTCAGCCACTGGCGCTGCCAGGGCAGCCCCGGCAGGGGGTGCCAGCAGCGCAGCGCCTCGATCTCCAGCAGCAGGGGCGCGGCCTCGGGGGCTTGGCTGTCGCGGCCCTCCCGCTCCCGGGCCCGGGCCACCAGCCGCTGGGCCAGGGCCGAGCGGGGGGCGGTGAGCAACTGGAAGGAGGGGGCGCGCTCAATCAGCCGGCCCTCGTCGAGCACGCCGATCTGGTCGCACCAGCGGCCGGCCATGGCCAGGTCGTGGCTGATCAGCAGCAGGGCACTGCCCGCTTCCCGGCACAATTGGGTGAGTTCCGCCATCACCTGGCCCGCCACCGCCACATCCAGGCTGGTGGTGGGCTCGTCGGCGATCACCAGGGGCGGCCGCAGGGCTATGGCCAGGGCGATCGCCAGCCGCTGGCGCATGCCGCCGCTGAACTCATGGGGGTAGCTGCCGTAGCGCTGGGGGCTGATGCCCACCCGCTCCAGCAGCTCCTCCGCCCGCTGGCGCACCTGCCGCCGCTGCCAGGCCGGCCGGTGGGCGGTCAGGGTGTCGGCCAGATGGCCGCCGATCGTGAGCAGGGGATTGAGGCGGGTCATCGGGTCCTGGAACACCAGGCCCACCGCCTCGCCGCGCAGGCGGCGCAGCTCGGAGCGGCTCAGCTGGCGTGGGTCCTGGCCGGCGAGCAGCACGCTGCCGCTGCAGCTGCTCCCCGGGGGCAGCAGCTGCAGCACCGCCCGGGCCACGGTGCTCTTGCCGCAGCCGGAGGGGCCCACCAGGGCCAGGGTCTCCCCGGGGTTCAGCTCCAGATCGAGCTGCTGGAGCGTGAAGCGCTCCGCCTGGGGATAGCGCACGCTGAGGCCGGCAAGGCGGAGAACGGGCTGGGTCATGTCCCCTAGCTTGGGTGCGCGGACGCAGATCTGCTGCCGATGGTGGCAGCGGCTGCATACGATGAGGTGACTGCGCAGGGTCGCATGCTCCGGGCGGTCACCGATCTGGATCCCTCTCCGCAGGCCCTCAGGGCTGCTGGGCCCTCACCGGGAGCCATCACGGCTCCGGTGACCACAGCCCCGATGACCACAGCCCCGGTGACCACGGCTCCCGAGAATCTGGCTCCCGAGAATCTGGCTGGAGACCCGCCCGCACGAACTCCCATCCACACGCCGGCCGACTACGGCGTGCCGTTGCCGGAGTGGTTACAGCGCTGCATCGACCATGTTCCCCCCGGGGCGGGAGAGAGTTGCCTCACCGATGCCGAGGCCTTGCTGGCCTCGGCTTTTGATTTCGCCTTCCAGCTCCATCAGGGCCAGTTCCGTGCCAGCGGCGAGCCCTATATCTGCCATCCGGTGGCGGTGGCCGACCTGCTGCGCGACATCGGTGCCAGCGCCGGGGTGATCGCCGCCGGCTTCCTCCATGACGTGGTGGAGGACACCGACGTCACCCCGGAGGAGATCGAGGGCCACTTCGGCGCCGAGGTGCGGGCCCTGGTGGAGGGGGTGACCAAGCTGGGCGGCATCCATTTCACCAACAAGACGGAAGCCCAGGCGGAGAACCTGCGCCGCATGTTTCTGGCGATGGCCAGCGACATCCGCGTGGTGCTGGTGAAGCTGGCCGACCGGCTGCACAACATGCGCACCCTGGGGGCGCTGAAACCGGAGAAGCAGCTGCGCATCGCCCGCGAGACGCGGGAGATCTACGCGCCCCTGGCCAACCGGCTGGGCATCGGCCGCTTCAAGTGGGAACTGGAGGACCTGGCCTTCAAGGTGCTGGAGCCCGAGGCCTACCGCGACGTGCAGCAGCAGGTGGCCACCAAGCGCAGCGAGCGGGAGGATCGGCTGGCGGTGACCGTGCAACTGCTGCGCGACCGGCTGGCGGCGGTGGGGCTGGACAGCTGTGAGGTGAGCGGCCGGCCTAAGCACCTCTATGGCATCTGGAGCAAGATGCAGCGCCAGCAGAAGGCCTTCCACGAGATCTACGACGTGGCGGCCCTGCGCATTCTCTGCCCCAACCTGGAGGGGTGCTACAGGGCCCTGGCGGTGGTGCATGACACCTTCCGGCCGATTCCGGGCCGCTTCAAGGACTACATCGGTCTGCCCAAGCCCAATGGCTACCAGTCGCTGCACACAGCGGTGATCGGCCGCCACCGGCCGATCGAGGTGCAGATCCGCACCACCGACATGCACCAGGTGGCCGAATACGGCATCGCCGCCCACTGGAAGTACAAGGAGGGCGGTTCACCGGCCGCGGCCGATGCCGAGGCGGCGCGCTTCAACTGGCTGCGCCAGCTGGTGGACTGGCAGCGCGATGGCGTGGGCGATGACAGCGGCGATTTCCTGCGCTCGATCAAGGAGGACCTCTTCGATGAAGAGGTCTTCGTGTTCACCCCCAAGGGAGATGTGGTGGGCCTGCGCAAGGGCTCCACAGCAGTGGATTTCGCCTACCGCATCCACTCCGAGGTGGGCAATCACTGCCAGGGGGTGCGCATCAATGATCGCCTCTCTCCCCTGGCCACGCCGCTGGAGAACGGCGATTTCGTCCAGGTGATCACGGGCAAGAACGCCCATCCCAGCCTCGACTGGCTCAACTTCGTGGCCACCCCCACGGCCCGCAACCGCATCCGCCAGTGGTACAAGAAGAGCCACCGCGACGAGAACATCCAGCGCGGCAGCGAAATGCTGGAGCGGGAACTGGGCCGGGATGGCTTCGACGCCCTGCTCAACGGTGAGGCGATGGTCAAGGTGGCCCGCCGCTGCAATCTGATCGGCACCGAGGATCTGCTCGCCTCGCTTGGTTTCGGCGGGGTCACCCTGCATCAGGTGCTCAACCGTCTGCGGGAGGAGCTGCGTCTGGCCTCGGAGAGCGCCGCGCCGCCGCTCAGCAACGAGGACCTGGCCCGCAACGTCTCCGCCCAGGCTGAATGTGCCACGGCCTCCCGCCCGGCCGGCCTGGCCCAGCATGGCGAGCTCAGCCCGATCCTGGGCCTGGAGGGGCTGGAATACCGGCTGGGCGGCTGCTGCAGCCCGCTCCCCGGCGAGGCGATCCTGGGGGCGGTGGCCCTGGGCAACCACGGCATCACCATCCACCGCCAGGACTGCGCCAACCTGGCCCAGATGCCGGTGGAGCGGCGCCTGCCCGTGCGCTGGAATCCCGAGGCGATCAGTCTGCGGCGCTACCCTGTGCAGCTGCGCATCGAGGTGCTCGACCGGGTGGGCGTGCTCAAGGACATCCTCACCCGCCTCTCCGACCACCGCATCAACGTGAGCGACGCCCGCGTGCGCACCAACCCCGGCAAGCCGGCCCGCATCGACCTGCGGGTGGAGCTGGAGAGCGCCAGCCAGCTGGCGGCCACCCTCAACCAGATCCGCTCGATGGCCGACGTGCTGGACATCGCCCGCACCGGCATCGGTTGAGGGCTGCTCAGTCTTCGATCGAGATCAGCCGACGAATTTCATCGCTCACGAAGCCGATCAGCGAGGGGTTGCGCACGCCCGGGAGGGTGATCACGTCGTAGAGCTCATCCACCAGGCCCTCAAAGCGGATCCAGTGCACCGCATCGCCGCTGCGCAGATCCACCACCTGGATGCCGCAGCGGGCTTCCACGTTGCGCTGGGCGAGGGCGTCATCGAGGGGCAGGCCGGAGAAGGTCTTGTTGCGGCGGGGTTTGGAGGTGCCCAGCAGGGCGTAGTCGCCGTGGAAGGCCACACCCCGCAGGTAGCCGGCGCAGAAGGTGAGGGGTTCAAAGCTGCCGCTGGCCAGATCGATGCTGCCGAACTCGCCGCTGCCGGAGTTGCACACCCACAGGCGCCCCTGATACCAGCGGGGGGAGTGGGGCATCGACAGGCCGCTGGCCACGATCTCGTTGGCCTGCACATCAATCAGCACGCCGCCATCGCGGCGCCGTTCGCGCCAGCCATCGGCGGCATCGCTGGCACTCACGGCGCTCACGTAGGCGGGCTGGCCATCGCGCAGCGCCAGGCCGTTGAGATGGCAGCGGTCTTCTGCGGCGAGGCGGGAGATGAAGGGCGGCCGCCAGAGGGGGCGGAAGCTGTGGGTGGCGCTGGTGGTGGCCAGGCAGGAGAAGAGGGTGTTCACGAACACCAGCTGGCCGTCGGCAGCCACGGCCATGTCGTGGATGTCGCAGTCGCCGGTGGTGGTGCCCAGCTGGGGCACGTAGAGGCAGTCGTAGCTGTCGGCCATTTCGCCGGGGCCGAGGATGTTCTGGAAGCGCCAGATCTGATACAGGCTGCTCAGGAAGAAGCCGTTGCCATCGCCGCTGGGGCAGAGGCCCATGCAGCGGTTGAAGGTGCGCTCGAACACCGAGAGTTCGCCATTGGCCTTGAGGCCCAGGGAGAAGAGCTTGCCGATCTGATAGGTGGTGAGCGCCAGTGAGAGCTGCTGCTCGGCCAGCCAGGCCAGCAGCTGGCGGGAGGTGCTGATCTCCAGGGAGGGGGTGGGGGTCATCGCGTTGGCAGCAGGGCAGTGGTGTCTGCGGCTAGGAATCGGCTGGGATCGCCGCTGCAGTGGTGCCGCCAGATGCGGCGCAGAAGCTGCTGGAAGCCTGCGGTGTAGCGCTCCAGATCGGAGAGGCCGCCATGGGCCATCTGCTGGCGCAGGGCGGTGCGGCCCTTCCGGGTGGCGGGCAGTTGCTCGGCTAGCCGGCAGGCGATGGCCACGAAGGCCTCGTCGGTGTCGGCGATCCAGTCGCTGCGGCCGAGGGCGGTGAGGAAGCTGGCGCCCATGCGGCTCACGAAGTTGCCGCCCGCCAGGGCGATCACCGGCACGCCCATCCACAGGGCCTGCAGGGTGGTGGTGCCGCCGTTGTAAGGGGTGGAATCGAGGGCGATGTCGATGGCGCCATAGCGCTGCATCATCAGCTCCAGGCCCTCCGGCCCCTCGAAGGCCAGCCGCTCGGCGCCGATCCCCTCGGCGGCGAACAGGCCCTGGAAGCGCTCGATCACGGAGCGATCCGCCAGCGAGGGAGCCTTGAGCAGCAGCTGGGCCTGGGGCAGGGCGCGCAGCACGGCGCTCCAGAGGCGGAGCGTGTGCGGCGACAGTTTCATCACGTTGTTGAACGAGCCGAACACCAGGGGGGCTTCTGCGGCACGGGGCGGTGGCAGGGGGTAGGCGTCCACCGGAGCCCAGCAGAAGACGCTGCCGGGCAGCTGGGCGATGCCCTCGCTGAACAGAGGGGCGTGTTCGACGGGGGAGACGATCGGATCGCCGATCAGCCAGTCGATGCGCGAGAGGCCGGTGGAGTGGGGATAGCCGAGGAAGGTGGCTTGCACCGGTGCGGCCCGCAGGGCAAACACGCCGAGGCGGTGGCCGGTGGTGTGGCCCGCCAGGTCGATGAGGATGTCGATCTGCTCGGTGCCGATGCGCTGGTGGAGGGCATGGTCGTCGAGCGTGCCGGCCTCGATCCAGTGGTGGGCCGCCTGGCGGGCCCGGGCGGTGTGGTCGTCGTGCATGGTGCCGGTGTGGAACACCGTGACCGGGAACTGGTGGCGATCGAGGCGCTCCAGCAAGGGCAGCATGAACAGATTCACCGGGTGCTGGCGTTGGAAGTCGCCGGACACCAGGCCGAGGCGCAGGGGGCGCTCGGGATCGAGGCTGTTGGCGAAGTGGCTGGTGGCGGGGAGCGCCCGCTCGATGGCGGCGCAGAGCTGGCGGTGCTGGGCGGCGAGTTGCTCGGGGCTGCGGTCGTCAACGTAGAGCGAGGCCATGGCGATCGAGGAGGACAGCCGTGAATCGGGCTCGGCAAGGGCGGCGTAGTGCGCTTCCACGGCGGCGAGCTGGGCGGCGGCATCCCCGCGGCGGCCGGGGAGAGCATTGAGGAGATAACGCACGTCGCCGTTGGCCGGATCGCGCTGCAGCACCTGCTGGCAGAGGGTTTCAGCGGCGGTGAGGTCGTAGACCTCCCAGTGCAGCTTGGCCAGCTGCACCAGGGTGGGGATGTGGCCGGGTTGGAGGTCGAGGGCGCGCTGGAGCACGGCGATCGCCTCCTGCCAGTAGTTCTGGGCGTAGACGCGCTTGGCGAGCAGGCGCAGGAAGGCGGGGTTGGCGGAGGCCGACGCCCGCGTGAAGGCCTGCTCGGCGGCGGTGCGGTTGCCCAGGCGCAGCAGGGCCTCACCGAGATAGAGCATCGAGCCGTGGCGCTGGGGGCGCAGGTCCACCAGCGGGGCGAGGGCAGCGGCGGCCCCTTGGGCATCACCGGCCTGCAGGCGCCAGACGCCCAGCCAGTGAAGGGTTTCACCGGGGATGGGTTCTGTGGCCTGGGCCTGGCGGATGGCCGTGGGTTGATCCAACCAGCGGGCGAGCAGCAGCCAGCCCAGCCAGTCGGCCGGCGTGTGCTCCAGCCACCGCTGCAGGGCAGCGGCGCCCTGGCCGCGGGCCTCGGGAGCCGCGGGCAGCAGGGAGAGGGGATCCTCACTGCCCTGGGCTGCCGGGATCACCAGGGCCAGCGGGCTGGATCGGCCTACGAGGGCAGGATCGAGGCGGCTGGCCTGCTGGGCGGCATAGGCCGCCGGCCAGTGCAAGCCGGATGAGGAATAGAGCTGGGCGAGCTCAAGCCACAGGGCCGGTTGCAGGGGGTTGGGCTGCAACTGGCTCCACAGCTGCGCCACGCGGGCTGCTGCCCGGTGGTCGGGCTGGATCGGCGAGTCGCTCACAACCCTGCTGTCCTCACAGCAGCGGCAGCTGCGCGGAGGGATTGAGCGGATCGGCGTTCGTGGAGAAGGGCAAGGACAAACCGGCCACCAGGGGATCGGCGGTGGTGCCGCTGGCGCCCAGTGATGGGGTGGTGTGGGCGGAGATCAGCGTGCTGCTGGCTGCCGCGGGGCCTGGGGTGTGGGGCGCCTGCTCCGTCGTTTGCCCAGGTTCCAGCCTTGGTTCAACTGTGGCCCCCGTGATCGGATCGGTGGCAAGCGGAGACGCGAACCAGACATCGGCGATCACCGCCGAGCTGCCTGAGGTGGTGGAGAAGGAGGAGGTTTCGCGGATCAGGTTGCCGTTGTTCAGCAGCGAACCGGTGGTGTAGCTGAGCTTGATGGATTGGATGCCAGCGGCGGGCAGGCCGGTGAGCTCATCGGTTTGAGAGACGCCGTCGGTGTTGCGGTCCTGCCAGAGGAGCAGGGAGCTGTAGGCGGCATCGAGGGCATCGAGGCTGCCATCGGTGTTGCAGTCGAGTTCGGCCAGGGCCTCAAAGCCATGGGCCGCGGTGGAGCCGGAGGTCAGTGGGGTGGCATTACCAAAGAGCTCGCTGCCGGAGGTGATCAGGCCATCGCCATCACGGTCCATGGCCAGGAAGGCATCGGCCGGTGAAATCCAGCCGCTGGCTTCGGGGCTGCCATCGGCGTTGAGATCAAAACGCAGACCCGAGGTTTGATCCGGGGAGAGGGTGTGAATGCCGTCGCCGGTGAGATCGAGCACCAGGGGGGAGGTGAGCTGGTTGAAGGAGACGGGCTCAGCAACGAGCAACTGGGCGAGGCTGGTGCTGCTGTTGAGCACCCGGTAGGTGCCGGAGAAGGCACCGGAGCCGTCGATGGTGCCGAGCAGATCCCAGCTGCCGTCCATCAGGTTGAGAGCATCGCCGGCGTTGCCGAGGATCAACAGCTGATGGCGCTGTTCGGTTGCCAGAAGCGTGTAATCCCCATTGGAGAAGCCCAGAGCTGCTGCAGTGGAGCTGTTGAGCCAGTTGAATCCCGCCAGATCACGGATATCGGCCAGCCCAAGGATCAGGGTGTTGTTGCCGGAGCCGGTGAGATCAAAGGCCTCGATGGCGGAGAGGCGGGAGGAGTTGCTGGTGTTGGAGGCGGACTGGTTGGCGACGGCCGTGAGATCAAGGGAGAGTCCGGAACCTGAGAGGGCGATGGTGTCAACGCCGGAGCCGCCGTCGATGCGGGCCAGCTGGGCGGTGTTGCCGCCGGCACCGAAGGGCGACTGCAGGGCGGAGATCATCGAGGCGTTGATGTTGAAGCGATCGTTGCCGCTGCCGCCGTGGAGCACATCGGCGCCATCGCCGTTGAAGGTGTCGTTGCCGGCGTTGCCGACGAAGGTTTGTGCCGAGGCTGTGCCGGTGAAGGTGTCGTCGGCGGTGGTGCCGAGCTGGTCGACGGCGGTCTTGGCGAAGGCGCCTGTGGTGGAGCCAAAGATCACGTAGCTTCGGCCGGCATTACTGCCCGTTGCCGGATCACTTCTGTCGGCACCAATGATGAGATCAGCAAGGCCATCGCCGTTGATATCGCCGGCACTGGCAACGCTATTGCCGCTGTAATCATAATCAGTCTGACCATTGATCACGAAGCCGCCGATGCCGAGAGCGATCGCGAAAAGGTTGATGGCGGTGGTGTTGGTTTTGCCGAAGACCACATAGCTGCGGCCGGCTTCGACACCGGTTGATGGATCGCTTCTGTTGGCACTGATGAGGAGATCGGCGAGCCCATCGCCGTTGACATCACCCGCACCGGCAACACTGCTGCCGCTTCGGTCGAAAGCGGCTTGACCGTTGATCACAAAGCCACCGCTGCCGGCGGCGATGGCAGAAAGGTTGATGGCGGTGGTGTTGGTTTTGCCGAAGACCACATAGCTGCGACCAGCATCGAAACCGGCTGCTGGGTCGCTGTCAGGGGCGCCAACGATGAGATCGGCGAGCCCATCCCCGTTTACATCGCCTGCGCTTGCGACGCTTCTGCCGCTGTAGTCGTACGTGGCCTGGCCATTGATCACGAAGCCGCCGCTACCGGCGGCAATGGCGGAGAGATCGATGGCGGTGGTGTTGGTCTTACCGAAGATCACATAGCTGCGGCCTGCGGCATTGCCTGTGGCTGGATCGCTGTAATAAGCGCCGACGATGAGATCGGCGAGGCCATCGCCATTCGTATCGCCGGCACTGGCGACGCTGTAGCCGCTGCGGTCGCCATTGGCCTGGCCATTGATCACGAAGCCGCCGCTGCCAGAAGCAATTGCCGAAAGGCTGATGGCAGTATTGTTGGCCTTGCCGAAGATCACATAGCTGCGGCCAGCGTTGTTGCCGGCTGCCGGATCGCTGTAATGCCCGCCCACGATGAGATCGGCGAGGCCATCGCCGTTCACATCACCGGCACTGGCGACGCTGGTGCCGCTGCGGTCGCCAGTGGCCTCGCCGTCGATCACGAAGCCGCCGCTGCCAGCGGCGATGGCGGAAAGGTTGATGGCAGTGGTACTGGTTTTGCCGAAGACTACATAGCTGCGTCCGGCGGTAAAGCCTGTTGCCGTGTAGCTGTATGCAGCGCCGATGACGAGGTCGGAGAGTCCATCGCCGTTGATATCGCCGGCACTGGCGACGCTGGTGCCGCTGCGGTCGCCGGAGTCCTCGCCATTGATCACGAAGCCACCGTTGCCGGCGGCGATGGCGGAGAGATTGATGGCGGTGGTGTTGATCTTGCCAAAAACCACATAGCTACGGCCGGCGTTGTTGCCTGTTGCCGGATCGCTGGAAGGGGCGGCGACGATGAGATCGGCGAGGCCATCGCCGTTCACATCGCCGGCACTGGCGACGCTGGTGCCGCTGCGGTCGGAAGCAGCCTGGCCATTGATCACGAAGCCACCGTTGCCGGCGGCGATGGCGGAGAGATCAATGGAGGTCTTGGTATCAAAGGCCTGGGTGGCCTGTGCCGCGGTGTTGGGGTTGCCGGTGGCATCGGTGGCGACAGCGGCGGGCACATCCACGGTGATGGTGCCGGTGCTGTTGGGGTTGGGAGTGACGAGCAGGGTGTAGTTGGCGCCGGAGCCGGCGAAGGCGCCCTTGCTGCCGTTGGTGACGAGGATGTCGTCAGCGGAGAAGCCGGTGACGGCTTTGGAGAAGGCAAAGGAAAAGGTGACCGGTCCGCCGGCGATGTCGACGACGCTGTCGGAGATGGTGATGGAGGGTGGCTGGGTATCAAAGATCTGGCTGGCCTGGGCCGCAGGGGTGTTGGGGTTGCCGGCGGCATCGGTGGCGACAGCGGCGGGCACATCGACGGTGATGGTGCCTGAGCTGTTGGGGTTGGGAGTGACGAGCAGGGAGTAGTTGGCGCCGGAGCCGGCGAAGGCGCCCTTGCTGCCGCCGGAGACGAGGATGTCGTCAGCGGAGAAGCCGGCAACGGCTTCGGAGAAGGCGAAGGAGAAGGTGACCGGTCCCTCAGCGATGCCGCTGACGCTGTCGGAGATGGCGAGGGAGGGTGGCTGGGTATCGAAGACCTGGGAAGCCTGTGCCGCAGCGGTGCTGGGGTTGCCGGCGGCATCGGTGGCGACAGCGGCGGGCACATCGACGGTGATGGTGCCTGAGCTGTTGGGGTTGGGAGTGACGAGCAGGGAGTAGTTGGCGCCGGAGCCGGCGAAGGTGCCCTTGCTGCCGCCGGAGACGAGGATGTCGTCAGCGGAGAAGCCGGCAACGGCTTCGGAGAAAGCGAAGGAGAAGGTGACGGGCCCGGCAGCAGTGCCGCTGACGTCGTCGGTGATGGCGAGGGAGGGTGACTGGGTATCAAAGACCTGGATGGCCTGAAGAGCGGCGCTGGTGGGGTTGCCGGCGGTATCGGTGGCGGCGCCGGCGGGCACATCAACGGTGATGGTGCCGGTGCTGTTGGGGTTGGGAGTGACGAGCAGGGAGTAGTTGGCGCCGGAGCCGGCGAAGGCGCCCTTGCTGCCGCCGGAGACGAGGATGTCGTCAGCGGAGAAGCCGGCAACGGGTTCGGAGAACGCAAAGGAAAAGGTCACCGGTGAGCTGGTGATGCCGCCGTCAATACCGCTGACGTCGTCGGTGATGGTCAGCGATCTGGGCTGCGTATCAAAGATTTGGCTGGCCTGGGCAGCGGTGCTGGGGTTGCCGGCGGCATCGGCGGCTGCGACGTCGGGCACATCGACGGTGATGGTGCCGGTGCTGTTGGGGTTGGGAGTGACGAGCAGGGAGTAGTTGGCGCCGGAGCCGGCGAAGGTGCCTTTGCTGCCGCCGGAGACGAGGATGTCGTCAGCGGAGAAGCCGAAAACGGCTTCGGAGAATGCGAAGGAGAAGGTGACGGGCCCGGCAGCTGTGCCGCTGACGTCGTCGGAGATGGCGAGGGAGGGGGCCTGGGTATCGAAGACCTGGGAAGCCTGGGCGGCAGCGGTGTTGGGGTTGCCGGCGGCATCGGTGGCGACAGCGGCAGGCACATCGACGGTGATGGTGCCGGTGCTGTTGGGATCGGGAGTGACGAGCAGGGAGTAGTTGGCGCCGGAGCCGGCGAAGGCGCCCTTGGTGCCGCCGGAGACGGTGATGTCGTCAGCGGAGAAGCCGGCAACGGCTTCGGAGAAAGCGAAGGAGAAGGAGAGGGGTCCGGCGGCGATGCCGCTGACGTCGTCGGTGATGGCGAGGGAAGGTGCCTGGGTATCGAAGACTTGAGAAGCCTGGGCCGCAGGGGTGTTGGGGTTGCCGGCGGCATCGGTGGCGACAGCGTCGGGCACATCGACGGTGATGGTGCCGGTGCTGCTGGGGTTGGGAGTGACGAGCAGGGTGTAGTTGGCGCCGGAGCCGGCGAAGGCGCCCTTGCTGCCGCCGGAGACGAGGATGTCGTCAGCGGAGAAGCCGAAAACGGCTTCGGAGAATGCGAAGGAGAAGGTGACGGGCCCGGCAGCTGTGCCGCTGACGTCGTCGGAGATGGCGAGGGAGGGGGCCTGGGTATCGAAGACCTGGGAAGCCTGGGCGGCAGCGGTGTTGGGGTTGCCGGCGGCATCGGTGGCGACAGCGGCAGGCACATCGACGGTGATGGTGCCGGTGCTGTTGGGATCGGGAGTGACGAGCAGGGAGTAGTTGGCGCCGGAGCCGGCGAAGGTGCCCTTGCTGCCGCCGGAGACGAGGATGTCGTCAGCGGAGAAGCCGGCAACGGCTTCGGAGAAAGCGAAGGCGAAAGTGACCGGCCCGGCGGCGATGCCAGTGACGTCGCCGGAGATGGCGAGGGAGGGGGCCTGGGTATCGAGCCTGAAGGAGCGTTTGGCGGAGGCAGCGCCGAGTTTGCCGTTGGCTGCACGCACGCGGGCGCGGATGGAGTATTTGGTGCCTGCGGTGGCGGTGAGAGACGGTGTGAACGACCAGGTGCGTTTGCGGTTGTTGACTTTTGCGGTGCCGAGCAGGACCTTGCCCTTGAAGATCTGAAGGGTTTCGCCGCGGGCAAGACTGGTTGGCAGCGTGCCGGTGATTGTCGGGGTGAGATCGTCGGTGATGCCGCCGTTGGGAATCACCCCTTTCAGCACTCCCAGGTTGTCGCGCACCTCAGTGATCGTGGCCTTGGTGGGGAGGGCCTGTTCGACGGCGATCGTCCGCTCGAGAATCCGCACTGTGCCGTGATCATCCTGCTCCAGCACTTGCTGGCGCTCGGATGGGTAGAGGCTGGGACGCAGGAGCAGGGCAGCGAACAGTTCCCCCTCATCGCCTCCTGTATCGCTGGGGTTGAGGCGGGCATCAAGATGATGGCCCAGTTCTTCGGTGAGAACCGCAAGCACTGGCCGGTTGGAGGCGCGCTCAAGCCAGCTGGCGTTGAGATAGATGGTGCGAGTGGAAGCGGCGTAGGCACCACTGGCCGCTCCCATCTCCTCACCGCTCAGCAGGGCGACAGCGGGGAGTGAGGAACCGTCGGGTTGAAGCCAGGCCGAGAGTCTCTTCCCTGCGTCCCCTGCCTGCAGCTGCAGGGCTTCGCTGGCGGCAGCCGCGAGGGAGCCATCGGCCGCCCACCGGTCGAGCAGGCCTTGCCAGCGGGTCAGGAGGCGGGTGAGGCGCAGGGGCTGGCTAGGCATGGCACGGCGAACTTGAGGATCCCTTGGCTAGACGAAGCCGTGTCACCAATCATCAGGAGAGCCTAAGCGAACCAATGTCATAGAACTACTTACCTGTGTTTGTTGAGGGTCGCCAGCCAGCGCCTTATCACCGTCTGCTCCCCAGACGTCGCCTTCACCACGCTCCGCGAATCCCAGGTTGCGAGCGGTTCTGTGAGGGTCTGCCCATCTGGACGCCCCGCCGTGGCGTAGGCGACAGCGGTCCCGTGGAGCCACGCCTACGACGCCCCCAGCGATCTGTTTCCCGATGACCTCCGAACAGGCGGCCCAGCTGATCGACCACACCCTGGCCCTGGTGCACGACCGACTCCAGCTGCTCCAGGCCCACGGGCCGGAGCAGCGGGCCCTGGCGGCGGAATTCAGGGAATGGGCCGAGCCCAAGGGCGGCTGCATCGACCTGATGCTCTGCCCGGGCCCATCCAGCCCCTGAGCCGGTCCGGGGGCCTCAGCCGCGCTGGCGCTGTTCCCGCTCCAGCCACCACCAGTAGAGCCAGCCGCCGGCCACGGCACAGGCCAGGCCCACCAGGCTGGAGCCCAGCAGCAGCCGGCTGGCCACGCTCCAGCCCAGCTGCTTCAGGCCCTCGGCCTGCAGGGCGCCGAGCCCCGGCCAGCCCTGGCCCGGCCCCAGCAGCCAGCAGCCCAGCTGGTAGTTGAACCAGTAGAGCGGCACATAGGTGAAGGGGTTGCTGATCCAGGTGCCCGCCGCCGCCAGCAGGTGGTTACCGCGCAGCAGCGAGGCCAGGCCGATCCCCAGCAGGGTCTGCAGCCCGAAGAAGGGAAAACAGCCACAGAAAATGCCCGCCGCCAGCCCGCGGGCCCGCTGGCCGTGGCTGCCCTCCTGGGCCCAGAGCCAGGCGATCAGCGCTCTGGCGCGCTCCCCGAGCCGGCTGAGCGCAGCCCCCAGGGAGGGGATGGGGGGCTGAAATGGGGGCATGGCAGAGATTGCAGCGGAAGCGGCAGACACCATTGCCGCCGTGGCCACGGCCGTGGCGCCGGGGCAAGGGAGTGTGGCGATCGTACGGATCTCCGGGCCCCGGGCGCTGGCGATCGGCCGCAGCCTGTTTGCCGCCCCGGGCCGGCAGGAGTGGCAGAGCCACCGGGTGCTCTACGGCCACGTGGTGGATCCCGCCAGCGCTGAGCGGGTGGACGAGGCCCTGCTGCTGTTGATGCGGGCACCGCGCAGCTTCACCCGCGAGGACGTGGTGGAGCTGCACTGCCATGGCGGCCTGGTGGCGGTGCGGCGGGTGCTGGAGCTGGTGCTGGCGGCCGGCGCGCGCCGGGCCCTGCCCGGGGAGTTCAGCCAGCGGGCCTTTCTCAACGGCCGCCTCGACCTCACCCGCGCCGAGGCCATCGGCGAGATGGTGAGTGCCCGCAGCCGCCGGGCCGCCCAGCTGGCGATGGCCGGCATCGACGGCGGCCTGCAGCGGCGCCTCACGGCCCTGCGCGGCCGGCTGCTCGACCAGCTGGCCGAACTGGAGGCGCGGGTGGACTTCGAGGAGGACCTGCCGCCCCTGGATGGAGGGGCGGTGGCGGCCGAGCTGGCGGCGGTGCGCAGCGCGCTGGAGCAGCTGGTGGCCGAGGCGCGTCAGGGGGAGCTGCTGCGCGAGGGCCTGCGGGTGGCGATCGTGGGCCGGCCGAACGTGGGCAAATCGAGCCTGCTCAACCGGCTCAGCCGCCGCGAGCGGGCGATCGTGACCGACCTGCCCGGCACCACCCGCGACCTGCTGGAGAGCGAGCTGGTGCTCGACGGCGTGCCGCTCACCCTGCTCGACACCGCCGGCATCCGCCCCACCAGCGACCGGGTGGAGCAGCTGGGCATCGCCCGCAGCCGCGAGGCGCTGGCGGCCGCCGACGCGGTGCTGCTGCTGTTCGATCTGGCCGCCGGCTGGACGGCGGACGACGAGGACCTGCGCCAGCAGGTGCCCGCCGGCGTTCCCCTGCTGGTGGTGGGCAACAAGGCCGATGCGGCCGGCATGCCGGCCGCCCTGCCCCCGCCGGCGGACCTGAGCCTCTCCGCCCTCAGCGGCGAGGGGCTGGCGGCGCTGGAGGCCGCCCTGCTGCGCTGCTGCGGCGCCGGGCCGCTGGAGGGTCTGCAGGTGGCCCTCAACCAGCGCCAGCGCGACCTGGCGGCGGCGGCGGCGGCCAGCCTGGAGCGGGCCCTCGCTGCGGCCGATCAGCAGCTCCCCTGGGACTTCTGGACGATCGACCTGCGCGCCGCCGTGCGCGCCCTGGGCGAGATCACCGGCGAGGAGGTGAGCGAAGCGGTGCTCGACCGCGTGTTCGCCCGGTTCTGCATCGGCAAGTAGGGCTGGCGGTGGCCAGGGAGAAGAATGGGGCTGGCCTGCCGTTCCCCACCGCCGATGCCCGCCGATCCCGCCAGCGCGCCGTCGCCCCAGCCGCTCGACGGGCTCAGCCCGTCCCAGCGGGCGCTGCTGCGCATTGTGTGCTGGGTGGCCTGGGCGGATGGCGACTTCGCCACCGAGGAGCGCGAGCTGCTCGACAAACTCGTGCAGCGCCTGCTGCCGGCCGACACCGGGACCGGTGCGGCGGCATCGGCCGCCGCGTTGACCACTGAGGCCCCCTCCGCCGGGGAGCTGGCGTCGCTGGTGGCCGCCCTCGAGGGCAGCGACCAGCGCCAGCTGGCGGTGAAGCTGGCCCTGCAGATGGTGAGCGTGAACCGGCGGCCTGGGGATGCGGCGGCGATCAATCCTGCTGAGAAGGGGGCCTACCGCCAGCTGCTGGACGCCCTGGCCCTGCCGGAGACCGAGGTGGGGGAGGCCGAGTGGGCGGCCCGCCAGGAGCTTGAACAACCCCGCAGCCTGCTGGAGCTGATCGGCGCCACCCTCAGCGGCTTCGGGGCCTGGCCGGCCCTCGAGAATGGCCAGCTGCCTCCCGGGTACTGGCTCTGATGGCGGGCTTCTCCGCCGCACCGCTGCCCCTCACCCCGGCGCTGCTGCGCCAGCTGGAGCTTTGGCTGGCGGAAGATCTGGGCCGGGGTGACCTCAGCGCCGCGGCGTTGATCGACCGCCAGGGCAGGGCCCACTGGCAGTGCAAGGCCGACGGCGTGTTCTGCGGCGGGGTGTTGGTGGAGCCCCTGTTCCGCCTGCTCGATGCGTCGCTGCAGGTGCGGCTGCTGGTGGCCGATGGCGAGCCGGTGCGCGCCGGCCAGCGGCTGCTGGAGCTGGAGGGTGCGGCCCCAGCCCTGGTGGCCGGCGAGCGCACGGCCCTCAATCTGGCGATGCGCCTGAGCGGGGTGGCCACCGCCACCGCCGCCCTGGTGGTCCAGCTGGAGGGCAGCGGCGTGCGTCTGGCCGACACCCGCAAGACGACCCCGGGCCTGCGGGTGCTGGAGAAGTACGCCGTGCGCTGCGGCGGCGGCGTGAACCACCGCCTCGGCCTCGACGATGCCGCCATGCTCAAGGAGAACCACCTGGCCTGGAGTGGCGGGGTGGGGCCGGCGATCGCCGCCGTGCGTGCCGGTGCCCCCTGGCCGGCCCGGGTGATCGTGGAGGCGGAGACCGCCGCGGAGGCGGAAGCGGCGGTGCGGGCCGGCGCCGATGCGCTGCTGCTCGATGAATTCCCGCCCGAGGAGCTGGCCGCCCTGGTGCCGCGGTTGCGCCAGCTGGCCGGGGCATCGGGCCTGGTGCTGGAGGCCTCGGGCGTGCGGCCCGAGCAGTTGCGGGCCTATGCCGCCTGCGGCATCGATCTGATTTCCACCAGTGCGCCGGCCACGCGCAGCGCCTGGCTGGATCTGAGCATGCGCTTCGAGCCGGTGTGGGTGTGAGCGCCGCGGTAACGGAATGCGCCGCCTCCTCGACGCCAGGCGATGGCCTGTGCAGACTGCGGACTCCCTTCCGACCCCTGCCCCCGTGTTCCGTTTCGGTCGTTCCCGGATCACCCGTCGCATCACCACCCGGATGGCCACCCGGATGGCCACAGCTTGCGTCGCGGCTTTGATGCTGGCCGGCCCGGCGCTGCCAGCCCGGGCAGCGGACGTGCTCGAGCGGGTGGCCCGCAGCGGCGAGCTGGTGCTGAGCGGCTATGGCGATCTGCCGCCCCTGCTCACCGCCCAGCCCGGCCGCCAGCCCGAGGGCTATGGCGCCCTGGTGGCCGAGCGCGTCGCCGCCGGGCTCAGCCAGGCCGTGGGCCGTCCGGTGAGGGTGCGCTTCCAGCCGGTGCCGGCCGGCTCCAGCCCGATCCAGGCCCTCAGCAGCGGCAAGGCCGACCTGGCCTGCGCCTTCCCCTTCAGCTGGGAGCAGGACATGCGCATCGACCACTCCCTGCCCATCGGCCTCTCCGGCCTGCGCCTGCTGGCGCCGGTGGGTCGCTTCGACGGCAACCCCGCCGCCCTGGCCGGCCGCTCGATCGGCGTGGTGCGGGGCTCCCTGGCCGAGGGGGAACTGCTGGGCATGCAGCCCAGGGCGAAGGCGGTGCCCTTCGACAGCCTGCCGGCCGCTCTCACGGCACTCCAGAGCGGCAAGGTGGAGGGCGTGATCGGCGATACGCTCGTGCTCACCGGCCTGGCCCAGAGCCGGGGCCTCAAGGGCCTGGTGCTCACCCCGGAGCTGCCCTATGAGGTGTACGGCGTGGCCTGTCTGGTGCCCCAGAACGATTCGGCCTTCCGCCATCAGGTGAACCTGGCGATCGCCCGGATGCAGCAGGAGTACCTCGATGGCGAACCGAAGACCGTGGCGGCCGTTAACCGCATCCTGGGGCCGGACAGTGCCATCGGCATGCCGGAGGGCCGTCTGCAGGCGATCTTCGCGGGGGTGCTGATCGGCGTGGAGAGCATCCGCATCGTGCCCGCCGCCGCACCGGCTCCCTGACGCTTTCGCCGCCCCCTTTTCCCTCCGTTCAATCCACCGCTTTTCCCCGCTCCACCCCATCCCCCGCCATGGCGTTCCTCTCCCGCTCCCGCCTGTTCGGCCTGCTGTTCCTGCTCACCCTGCCCCTGGATGGCGCGGCGGCCCTGGCCCTGGCGGCCACGGCCCAGCAACCCCAGCCCGAGGCGGCGGTGCACCTCAGCCTCGAGGAACGCCTGCAGCGCATCGGTGAGGCCGTGCGCGAGCGCGACCCCCTGGCGGCTGCCGAAGGCCTGCCTGATGACGCCCTCTCCTTTGTGTTCGCGAATGCCCCTGCAGTGGGCTGGGTCAACGGTGGCTTCCGCAATGGCGGTTTCTATAACGGCGGGTTCCGCAATGGCGGCTTCCATAACGGTGGCTTCCGCAACGGCGGCGGCTGGGGCAATGGCGGCTTCCGCAACGGTGGCTTCCGCAACGCCTGGTGATGGCCGCTGAGGACTGGGGCCCGGTGCGGCTGCTGGTGGTGCAGCCCACCCCCTTCTGCAACCTCGACTGCGACTACTGCTATCTGCCGGACCGGGGCAACCGGCGGCGCATCAGCTTTGCGGTGCTGGAGGCGGCGGTGGAGCGCGTGCTGGATAGCCCCTGGTTTGCCGGCGGCTTCACCCTGCTCTGGCATGCGGGCGAGCCGCTCACCATGCCGATCGCCTTCTACGACGAGGCCACGGCCCGCATCCAGGCCCTGCTGGCCAAGCGCGGCTTGCCGGCCTCCACGGTGGTGCAGTCGCTGCAGACCAACGCCACCACGATCGATGCCGCCTGGTGCGACTGCTTTGCGCGCAACGGCATCCACGTGGGCGTGAGCATGGATGGCCCAGCTTTCCTGCACGACGCCCACCGCGTCACCCGCACCGGCCTGCCCACCCATGCCGCCGTGATGCGCGGCATCGGCTGGCTGCAGCGGCGCGGGGTTCCCTTCCAGGTGATCTGCGTGCTCACGGCCAAATCGCTGCACCACGCCGAGGCGATGGCCAACTTCTTTCTGGAGCACGGCATCGGCGACGTGGGCTTCAACATGGAGGAAACCGAGGGCGTCAATGCCCACTCCAGCCTTGAGGCCAGCGGCGCGGCCCGGCTGGAGCTGGAGGAGCGTTACCGCGCCTTCATGGCGGCGATCTGGCGGCGCAGCCGCCAGCAGCCCGACCGTCTGCGCATCCGTGAGTTCGATGGTGTGGCCAGCCTGGCCTGCAGCGGCGGACGTCTGGCCGCCACCGACATGAACACCCCGTTCGTGATCGTGAACGTGGATGCGGCGGGCAACACCTCCACCTTTGATCCCGAGCTGCTGTCGGTGAGCACGGCGGACTACGGCGATTTCAGCTTCGGCAACGTGCTCAGCGATTCGCTCGAGCGCATGGCGGCCACGGCGAAGTTTGCGCGGGTGGCGGCGGAGATCGCCGCCGGTGTGGAGCGCTGCCGCAGCAGCTGCGAGTACTTCGGGCTCTGCGGCGGCGGCGCCGGCAGCAACAAGTACTGGGAGCAGGGCAGCTTCGACTGCTCAACCACCCAGCACTGCCGCTATCGCATCCAGCTGGTGGCCGACGTGGTGGTGGCGGGCATGGAGCGGGAGCTGGGGCTGGCGGGCTGAGGGATGCCGAGGTCTCCAACCCCGAAGTTGGTGATCACGATGGTGTTGTCCTTCACTTGATTTCGGCCAGGCGTGGCAGCGTCCAGGTTCCCTTCAGGGCTGGATCCTGCGGGCCATACAAACGCGCCACGAAGAAGAAGGGTCCGGCCGGTGCCGGGAGCCAGTTGGAGGCTTTGGCGGCACCGGGATTGTCGTTCTGGATGTAGATCTCCAGCGATCCATCCGCGCCGAGCTTGAGGCCTGGTGTGCGATCGCCAATCGAATAGCGGTTGATCGCGTTCTTCACGAGCAGGCGTTCAGGCAGGTTGTACATCGTCACCGACCAGAACTCCGACACCGGTGGCAGCTGGCCCGGTTCAAAACGCAACACCCAGCGCCTGCGTCCATCGAGCACCTGGCCGTCGGGCCCGGTCTGCTGGCTGGCATACATGGCCTCCTCACTGCTGTTGCCATAGATGCCCAGCAGGGCCCCCATCGAGCGGAAGGTGAGGTAATCGGGGCCCAGCTCCTCCCGGGTGCCGAAGAATCCTTGCGAACTTGTTTGTGTCAAGGCTTTGGCCTTGAGCTCCTTGGCGGCGCTGGCCACGCCTTCCTCCATGGCGGTGCGGATGCCGGGATCCAGTCTGTCGGGATCAAACGGCGCCCCAGGCCCGATGCCGATCCGTGCAAAGCGCGTCATCATCGCCTGCTCCGAGGGCACGGTGGGCATGAAGGGCAACAGGGCATTGAGATAGCCGATGAAGCCGATGCCTTCGGCTTTGCTGGCATCCCAGGCGGGCCAGGCCACCGCTGGGGCAGCGGCTGGAGCTGACGTGCCGGTGAAACGCGACAGGGGAGTGAGGGTGTACTGAGCCTGCAGTGCCTGCAGCGCTGGAATGTCGGCAGGTCCGTTGAGCTGGGTGCGGGTGAGGGTGCCGATGAAGTCGGTCTCGGCGCGGAACACTTTGGTGATGCCTTTCGGCACGGTGCCATTCCAGCGCGGGCCTGCGAACAGGTAGGTGCCGGCCTGCCGGCCGCTGGAGCGAACCCCGGTGTAGGCGAAGTTGTGGGTGTAGAGATCAAACCACTGATTCACGTAGTAGCGCGGCGCCGCTACCGCCGGCAGCGACAGCACGATCGGCTCGGCGCGCAGATCCAGCCAGGCCCAGGAATAGGGCGTGTCGTTGTTGGGGGTGACGATGTCGGTGTCGGCCGGTGTGGCGGAGCGGGCGTAATGGCGGAACTGATTGAAGCCGCCCACGTAGCCGGGAAAGGCTTTGTTCTGGGTCTGATTCCACAGGGTCTGGTAGCCCTGCAGCGGCGCATAGGCATAGAGCCAGGCCTCCTTGGCGATCGCCCGGGCCTCAGCGGGCGAGAGCATGGGGCCGCGGGGCTGGCTGATGGGCGCGAGCGCGGGAGTGTTCACTCCCGTCTGCGCCTGCAGGGGCGCCAGCGCGCTGCCCAGCGCCAGCAGGCCTGCCAGCAGCGCCAGAGAGGAGCGGCGGCTGTGTTGCGATGCGGGGAGGATTTGGGTCATGGCTTGAGGGGTTCGATGTCGTTGAGCTGCCAGGCCTTGCTGAAGTAGGCCTCGGTGGGTCCGTAGAAGCGGAAGTAGGCAAACCAGCCCTTGCCGGGGGTGGTCTTGATCCAGTTGACGGCGCCGGCCGGCCGCACCGGGGCAAACGTCACATCCACCGAGCCATCGGGGTTGGTGGCCAGATCCGGCTTGCGGGAGCTGATGTCGGCGGCGCCCTGGTCGGTGATCAGCGGTCCGCGGCTGAGGTTGTCGTAGAGGGTGATCGACCAGAACTGCTTCACCGGCGCGTTAGCCGCCACCCGCATCCGGTAGCTGCGGCCGCCATCGAGCCACTGGCCGGCCTTGTCTTTCGAGGCTTCCAGATACACCTGGCCAAACCCCACGATCCGCCCCTGCATGCCGGCCGACATGCCGATCGCCTCGTAGAACCAGGAGCTGCGCTCGTCGAACTGCACCCGGCGCTGATCGGGGCTTTCCTGGTTGAGGTCGAAGAGCACGGCGTACTCCCAGTGCTTGCCGGGGTACACGGTGGCGCCGGGGGTGCGCTTGTCGTAGGCGATGGTGCGGGCCATCAGATCGCCCACCTGGGCAGCCTCCGTGAGCACCTTCGCCTGGCGGGCATCGGGGTTGAAGGGCAGGCCGGGACTGATCCCCAGTGGAGCGAGCAGGCCAAACATCAGGCGGTCGCGGGGCGCAACGGGTTCATTGGCGTAGAGCTCGCTGAGCAGGCGCCAGTAATTGAGGTCGGCGGGCTGGGCCGATTGCCAGGCGCGGCCCGCCACGGGCACATAGGCGTTGGCGGGCGGATTGTCGCGCTGGTTCCAGCCGTAGAGCCGGTGGCGGCGCACGGTGGCTTCGGCGGCGGCCTTGTCGGGGTCGAGGCCGCGGGTGCCGAACCAGATCTGGTTGCTGCTGGCGCGCACGATCCGGTAGCCCGGGGCCGCAGGATCGGCCATGCCGGGGGGAAGGATCAGGTATTTGCCGCCGGCGCCCTTGTCAGGGCCGGTCTGGCCCATGTCGGTGATCGGCTGCTGCCAGATGTCGAGCACGCCCCCGGCGGTGAGGCCGGCGGGCACCTCCACCACCAGGGGCCCTTGTTTGGCCAGGTCCCAGAAGCTGAAGGCGTAGAGGGTGGTGATGTTGGGGGTGAGCATCCCCGCTTTGTCCTTGAGGGTCTGGTAGAGCACCACATCGCCGTTGCGGGCACCGAAGGTCTTGGCCTGGGCGTCGTAGAGCGCCTTGAAGCCCACGGCCGGCAGGGCCCAGAGGTAGGCCTGGGTGGCCCGCTGGAAGTCGAGCTCGTCGTAGAGCAGCTCGGCCGTGGCCTTGCTGGGATAGCCGTTCTCCAGCTGCAGAGGCCCGAGCCGGGTGGGTTGCACCTGGCTCGGGCCCCCACCGCCCTGTTGAGGGCCTGATGGTGCCGCTGGTTTGGCGATCGCTCCACTGGTCAGGCCGAGACTGGCCAGGGAGGCGAGTAGACAATGGCGCAGGAGGGAGGGTGTCATGCCGTTGTGATGGACGATCAGTGAAAGGCTGTGTTGGACGACAAGATCAGTGCAAGGACTTGTTGGTCACGACCAGGTGATCAAGTTCTGGATTCGCACGCCTTTAATGGGACGTAATGAAGGGTTCTGTTCAGGATCAATCCTTGGGCTTGTGCGGGCGCGGGCCTTTAGATGCCGCTCACGACGATCGATCCAACTCCCTCCTGGGGTTGGGCCCCAGCTCCCGGCGGTGCCGATAGCCCTCGCTGAGCTGGTGGGCCACCCAGCCGGGGCCGCTGAGGCTGAGCACCAGAATCGTGAGGGAGGTACTCAGCCGGCTTGACACCGTGCGCGCCTGATCCAGGCCTGAATGCAGGAAGGTGAAGGTCACCAGGGTGGCGAAGATGCCGGTGGTGAGTGCACTGGCGGAGCGCAACGTGTCCTTGGGACGCCGGCGGTCGGGTTGGCCCGCATCGCGGCTGAAGCTGCGGCCGCCAATGGCGCCGGCCACCATCAGGCAGCCCACCATCGCCAGCCGCAGGTGAAAGCCGGCCTGGGGATCGGCGCTTTGGATCTTCTGGGCCACCACCATCGCCGTGCCCAGCAGGCCGCCGCAACAGGCCCCCACCACGGTCCACCAGCGCCAGGGGGTGCGGGTGCGGCCGCTGGCCACCGAACCGCCTGCCAGCAGCACTGCCGTGAGCAAGGTGGAGGGCAGGGCCGGCAGGTGGCGGGCGCCCAGATAGGCGATCGCGACCGCCGCCAGGCCCGCCCCAAGCAATGGCAGCCGCGCCGCCATGGCGGCCCTCACTGCCGCGCCAGGATCTGGCGCATCTGCTCCTTCAGATCCACCACCGGCGTGCCGCTCACATCCACCAGCGCCCGCTTGATGTGGCCGGCGTAGGCGAAGGGAGGCCGGTAATCGGGCATCGCCGGCGAGCCGGGATCGGCCCCCACCGCCACGCCGGCCGCCAGGCCGAGGCTGAGCGGGATCGTCACCGGCAGCTCGCCCTCGCCCACCGGCTGGCCATCGAGAAACAGCACCACCTTGGCCGGGGTGCCCTTGCCGTTGGCCAGATCAGCCGGGCCGGTGGGGGTGAATTCGGCGCTCACGATGTGATGGCCGGCTGGGATGGTGCCGCCGGAGCGGATGCGGAAGAACTGCTCGGCCACGTAGTTGTAGCCATAGGTGAGCTGGCCGTTCTGCACGTAGAAGGCGAAGCCGCCGTCGTTGCCGCCCATGCTGAACAGCACCCCCTCGGCGCCGCCTTCGGGCACCTCCACCTCCACCGACAGCGAATGGGGCCGGTTGAGCACCCGCGGCGCCGCATTGGCCGGCACCATCTGGGTGCCCGGGTAATAGATGTAGCGCTGGCGGTCGGCGGTGATCTGGGGCCGCTCCACCGCGAAGCGCTGGGTGCCGCGGCTGTCGATCGGCAGCACGTTGTACTTGCCGGCCTCCACATACCACATGCCGATCATGGCGATCAGCCGCTCGCGTTCCTGGGCGGCCAGGTTGTTGGTTTCGGCGAAATCCTCGTGGAGGTTGTAGAGCTCCCAGCCGTGGGCATCGAGCTGGATCAGCTCGTCGTAGCTGATCGGATCGCCGAAGCGCCGGCCCGATTCCACAAATGAAGTCCCGGGCCAGGGGCACACGGCCCGCCAGCCCTCGTGATAGAGCGAGCGATGGCCGAACATCTCGAAGTACTGGGTGAGATGGAGGCTCGGCGCGCCGGGATCAGCGAAGCAGGAGGTGAGGGAGAAGCCCTCGATCGGGCTCTGGGTCACGCCGCGGATCGCCGTGGGTGCCTCGATGCCGAGGGCGTCGAGCACGGTGGGCACCATGTCGATCGCATGGCAGTACTGGGAGCGCACCTCACCGCGGGCGGCGATCCCCTTGGGCCAGCTCACGATGAAGGGATCGCTGGTGCCGCCCCGATAGGTCTCGCGCTTCCAGCGCCGGAAGGGGGTGTTGCCGGCGTGGGTCCAGCCCCAGGGGTAGTGGTTGAAGTACTTGGGGCCGCCGATGTCGTCGATGGCGGCTAGGTTCTGCTCCAGGTTCTCCGGCACGTTGTTGAAGAACTTGCCCTCATTCACTGATCCGGTTGGCCCGCCCTCGGAGCTGGCGCCATTGTCGGAGATCACCATGATCAGGGTGTTGTCGTACTCGCCGATCTCCTTGAGGAAAGCGATCAGCTCGCCGATGTGATGGTCGGTGTGCTCGAGGAAGCCGGCGAACACTTCCATCATGCGGGCGTAGAGCCGCTTCTCCTCAGCGGAGAGGCCGTTCCAGTCGGGCACGTCCGGGTCGTGGCGGGAGAGCACGGTGCTTTCCGGGATGATGCCCAGCTCCTTCTGGCGCGCGAAGGTGTGCTCGCGGTAGGCGTCCCAGCCGCCATCGAATTGGCCCTTGTATTTGTCGGCCCACTCCTTCGGCACGTGGTGGGGCGCATGCATGGCGCCGGTGCAGAAGTACATGAAGAAGGGTTTGTTGGGCGCCACCTGCTTGGCGTCGGCGATCATCGCCCTGGCCTTCGCCACCAGATCGGGGGTGAGGTGGTAGCCCTCCTCCGGCGTGGCCGGCGGTTCCACCTGGCTGTTGTCCTGCACCAGCTCCGGGTAGTACTGGTGCGTGTCGCCGCCGAGGAAGCCGTAGAAGCGCTCGAAGCCCCGGCCCAGGGGCCAGCGGTCGTAGGGGCCGGCCGCCGAGGTCTGCTCGGCGGGGGTGAGGTGCCACTTGCCGATGGCGTAGGTGTTGTAGCCGTGCTGCAGCAGGATCTCGGAGAGGAAGCCGTTCTCGAACGGGATGATGCCGTTGGAGCCGGGGAAGCCCATCGACCCCTCGGTGATGCAGGCCAGGCCGTTGGAGTGGTGGTTGCGGCCGTTGAGCATGCAGCTGCGTGACGGCGAGCAGAGCGCCGTGGTGTGCATGTTGCTGAAGCGCAGGCCATCGGCGGCCAGGGCATCGAGGTTCGGCGTGGCGATCGGGCTGCCGTAGCAACCGAGCTGCCCGAAACCGGTGTCGTCGAGCACGATGAACAGCACATTCGGCGCACCGTCCTTCGCCCGGTTGGGCATCGGCCAGGCGGGAGTCGACACATCGGCGGTGCGGCCGATCACGCCCGGGAAGGCGGCACCGGGCTTGTATTCGTTGAGCGGCATCGCGGGCGGGGAGTTGCGCTACTGGGCAACGTATCCACGGCTGGAGGCGTTGGCATCTCCGTGATCTGCTGCGTTTTGTGCGCGTTGCTACGCCGGCCGCACGATGCAGCGGAAGCCGAGGTGGCAGGTGGAGGTGTCGATCCCCTGGGCCATCCGCGCCGCCGGCCGGTAGCGGCGGCAGTAGCTGGGGGCGCAGAGGAAGGAGCCGCCCTTCACCACCTTGCGCGGAATGCTGCCGTGCTGGGAGCTGGCATCGATGCTGGCCTCGGCATCGACGGCGCCGCGAGGGTTGTGCATCAGGCCGGCGCAGCAGCCCTGGTCCTGGGGGGCCGCCAGCCGGGCGCCGTGCTCCTGGTACCAGTCGTCGGTCCACTCCCACACGTTGCCGATCATGTCGAGCAGGCCATAGCCGTTGGCCGGATAGCTGCCCACCGGCGCCGTGCGCTCCCAGCCATCGGCGCGGCTGTTGTGGTGCGGGAAGTCGCCCTGCCAGGTGTTGGCCAGCATCCGGCCGCCGGGGTGGAGCTCATTCCCCCAGGGGAAGTCCACGCCCTCCAGGCCGCCCCGCGCCGCCCGTTCCCATTCCGCCTCGCTGGGCAGCTGCTTGCCGATCCAGGCCGCGTAGGCCAGGGCATCGGCATGGGCGATGTGCACCACCGGATGGCGCTCGCGCCCCTTGATCGAGCTGCCCGGCCCCTCGGGATGGCGCCAGTCGGCCCCGGCCACGTACTGCCACCAGCGGTAGGGATCGCCCTTGGCCACCGGCCCTGGCGGCGGCACGAACACGATCGAGGCCGGCTGCAGCAGCTCCGGCCGGGCGTCGGGATACAGGGCCGGATCGGCGGCCTGCTCCGCCAGGGTCACGTGGCCGGTGGCCTTCACGAACTTCAGGAACTGGGCGTTGGTCACCGCCGTGCGGTCGATCCAGAAGCCATCCACCACCACCCGGTGGGCAGGCGCCTCCTCGGGGTAGTGCCCGTCGGAGCCCATCAGGAAGGAGCCCCCCGGGATCCAGGCCATGCCGGCAGCGGGCGGCCGGCCCGGTGCCCTGGCATGGGCTTGCGGCACCAGCACCTTCTCCACTGTCTTCAGGGTCCTGCATCTGCCCGTGCAGACACCCTAGGGATGGGGTCGATGGCGTGCAGCGCCTGCATTCCGCGCAGTCGCCGGATCGGATCAGGTTGCGCGGAGCGATTTGCCTGAAATCCAGCGCTCAGGACGGCGTTGCCCAAAGTGTTCGCCAGCTGCGTTCCGGCGATGGCAGAAGCCCTGTGCAGTCCAGAAGTGGAGGCCGCGAACGTTGACCTTCAACACCGCAAGCTCGGTCTCGCTACAGGCTTCCACTGACTCGACAGTGCGCTCGATCGCTGCGACGGCTCGTGTGCCGATTCCGGTTGATCTGGCTTCGGGAACGATCAGCATCAGGTGGGTCAGGTTCATGTCCGTGTTGGCCAGGCTTCTACACAGCGAACATCGCTTGAAGAACACCCAGCAGATCATGGATCGTAGTCTCCGAAAGTCTCCCCAATAGCTTGACGAGACGTTCCCTGTCTACAGCTCTCAGCTGATCAGCCACAACGTGACCGTCTTTCCCGACAAATGTGCAACGCACACGAAAAGGGTATGGATGACCACCAGTTGTGAGCGGCGCAACGATGAAAGTGCGTAGGTGAGAATTCAGCTCATCCGGCGACACGATGACACATGGCTTCGTCTTTCTGATTTCAGATCCGCGAGTGGGATTCAACGCGACAAGGAAGATATCGCCTCTTGAGACGTGTTCTTCAGTCACCATGACCACTCTTCTTCATCAAACCGTGTGGAGCTCATCTCATCGAGAAGTCCCTCCGGCTGGAAGGACGATGCCGCCTCCGCCCAGCCCGCCCTCGGATGACCCGATGGCCTGATGGTCAGCACCCCTGGAGCCGCCTCGATCTCGACTTCGTCAGCCAGGCCTGCAACCTCAAGCAGCGGCTTGGCGAGACGGATCCCTCTTGAGTTGCCGATTTTGACCAGCTTCGCTCGAACCACGGCCACAGCCCTCAGGCGTGACCACATTGTAGTCACGCCCGCGACGTTCGTGCATCTCTCTGCTCTGGCTATTCAACGCTGCCCCTGAGTGGCAGGCAAGGACTTGACAACGCAGAAAAGGGATCGGTGGCCTTTCCACTCGGGGGCATGTTATCCGTTTCTCTATGCCGTGACACTTTTCTGAAGCGCCTCCTGAGCAAGCGTGTTGAGACTCTTTCCCTGCTCCTCCGCGGTCATCGCCAGCTTCTCGTGCAGTTCAGGAGGAATTCGCAGATTGAACTTGCCCGAATACTGTTTACGCGGCTGAATCCCTTGCTCCTTGCAGACTTCAAGAAAGATTTCCAGCGACTTCTTGAACTCACGACGAAGCTCATCAGGGCTTGACCCATAGAAGTCCGCTCCTCCGGAGATTCCAAGGATCTCTCCCCGAAACTGATCTGTTTCTTCGTTGTACTCAATCCTTGCGTGGTAGCCGTCGACTGTCATCAGATTCATGGTGTCACTCCTTTTCCTCGAACCATTTGCGGATTGAAGCAACAGCACCCTTGTCTGTATCAGGCGATGGGTGGGGTCTGTGGAAGACTCTGACTTCGCCAAACAGAACGACCGCGACGCGGCTGCCAGCCCTCTCGCTTGCCTTCCCACCAAGCCCTTGAAGCAGGGCTTCGATGTCCCTCCACGGCAGGCTGCCGCTTACAGGACGGGAGAAGCTCAAGGGTTCGCTGGTGCTTCCGCTTCATTCTACCATGGTACCGCTACCCGGTACCATGGGCGGCTGCCTTTCAACAGTGTGCTGGAACGCTGCCATCACCTGGCCGCAAGCTGTGCTCAGAGAAGAAGATAGCCTTGCGGTGGCGGCTCAGGTGCATGGCAATGTTGGCCTTTCTTCAGCGTGACTTGTTTCGCCTGATCAAGCCAATGGCCAGGACAATGACACCAAGAAGCACCCCTGTAGACGCAGGAATAGCCATGCTCATTGCGGCCCAGTACAGAGTTTCAATCGCATATTGTCCAAATCCACATGGGTAAGTTTCACCGAGCCAGCCTCCGCATCGACCGGAATAGGCCGGGATCCACACCATGACGCTGAAGAAAAAGACGGCAATGAGGGGTCCGGCCAAGGCAAGTGGGAGCTGAAACCATGCCGACCGACCGAAGGCTTGCCGAATGACAATGAGCCAGACGGCTAAGCTCGGCAAAAAAATAAGCACCATGATAATGCTGAAGAAGGATAGGGCGATAACGATGTTCATGATGTCTGCAATTTCTGTGGATCCTTGCCTGTCGACAAGCCGATCGCAATGCCTTTCTTGATGGGTAGACTTGATGCCTAACGCTGCCCCTGAGTGGTAGGCTGGGAGGTTAAGGCGGCGAATCTGAGGGATGGTGGCGGCCTGTCAACTGGAAGGGCTTGTTCGAAGTGTCGCTTCTCCAGAGGCAACTTCCGCGGACCTTCGCATCTTTTCAGGATCCATTGCAATCACGGAGTAACCAAAGGAATAGATTGCCTTCCATGCCTGCGGTAGATACGAAAGTCGCTATCGGTAGTAAGAAGCAATGGTGAGTCGGTCATCTCCGCCAGCCGAATCAATGCAGCATCAGCGAGAGAAGCAGGAACATTCTCATATCGCTTGAATAGTGAACTCACTGAGCCGATCTGCTCTTGGAGCACAAAAGGCACTTGAACGACCCCTCGCTCTATGAACTGCAACGCCAGGGAAGGATCAAAACCGGAACGCTTCAGCAGGAAGCAAGTCTCCGCAACGACCGCCTCACAGCTTAGTAACGGAGGTTGAAAAACACGAAACTGTTCAATAGCCCATTGATGGTGGGTGTCATTGCGACTCAATAGGGCAACCCAAGGGCCTGTATCCAGCAGCAGCACCATAATCAGATGGTACCGAAGTCAGACATGTAAGCAGGGCTGGTTGAGAGATCTACTGGACCATCCTCACAACAACCCACCAAATCGGCCAACAGATCAGCTGCTGATTGTGACACTTGGCCTTCCTTATCCTGCTCTGAGGACTGGAGAAACGCCGTCAATGCACGTCGAACCAACTCAGACTTGCTCAGCCGACGACGATGAGCCTGCTCCGTGAGCCGCGCATCAAGGGCGTCGGTCAACTTGAGAGAGATCACCGCCATGGGAGGCACCCCAAGTGTTACCTTGCCATCTTACCAGCTGACAGCCGGTATTACGGCTGGCGAGGGCGTGCTGCTATCTCCGTTTGCCTGTGGGGTCAGCTCATGCCAACACTTCGGCATGCACCGCAGGGCATTTTCACTCTCCCTCTTCCCGAACCTTCGAACGCCCCAGATCAGAAGCGGGAAGGGCAGCGTCGCCTTGACAAGCAGCCCTTTCTCCCGTCTTCTGCATCTGGATGTTAGGAGCTTCGGATGTATTATTCCTTGGCTGAGAGGGCACTGATCAATTCATCGTAGCGATGAAAGTCAATGCACTGCAGTCCTTTCAGCCTGGCGGGCAGGGCATCAATATCGCACCGAAACAATATGGGAATAATCTTCTTTTCCAAGGCCCAAGCAGCACCCCATTCAGTAGTTACCCATTCATTATTAAGGCTAGAGGGACTTACCAATAGCCAAACTTCGCGTGATCCTTTCAATGATCTTCGTATCTCCTCTGCAAAGTCATGACCAGGCTGGATACTCTTCTCAGCCAAAAAAAACCTTTCTTCCTGAATGCCTGAGTGCATCTGAAATCTGAGATGCCTCACTTGAGTTGACAGATGAGTAACTCAGAAAGACATCATATTGATGGGCCGTGTCAAGCTTCAACTCCTTGTACTGATCCTCCATGTGAATCTTTTCCCACGTTTCAAGAGAAAGTCGTTTGTGAGATGAGAGCATCAAGGTTGAACGGCTAAACATTGGCCCTGCTTCTGCTACCTCTCTTTCCCATTCAAACTCATAATTATCATCACGCACTTCGATTTTGACAAACCCACTTGCGTTCGGATGCCTGAAGAAAAAGTTCTCGGTTTTCTTGACAAGAACTTCGTCTTGCCCTATTGCTTCAGATAGCAGGGGATCCCACTGACATCCGTGCTCGCAGAAATAGTAAGCTGTAACTTCAGGATGGTAAAACAGATTTGCAATAAGTGATTGAAGCTCTTCTTCGCTGCCAAAGTCATTTCTCTGATACTCTATAAACCGAGAAAGGCTTATGGAGGATGGCATGATATTAGGAAACGGTATAGGTTCACTCATTTCCATTGATAAAGCCAGCGACAGATCTAGTCATAGTAGCTGCTCTTGTGGTGATTGGGGGAAGGATGCATTCTCGGGCCGCGTCCCTTTGCGTGGTGTAAAACCCGAGGCCCGAATGCCCTAGTCAGAG
>JBBASM010000001.1:0-305184 GCA_040399285.1 Prochlorococcaceae cyanobacterium | reverse complement strand
CTCTGACTAGGGCATTCGGGCCTCGGGTTTTACACCACGCAAAGGGACGCGGCCGTCCAATCTGGGACGACCGCTCTGCATGGCATTTCGATCCGCCCTGGTGAGTCGCTCCGCAGTCGAGAAAGCGCGACCTCTCGCGATCATCAATCACAGATGCGTGTGATCTCTGGGCAAAGAGGCGTGTGGTCTCCTGGTTGATGCTGCGGGCGCGTTCTGGCCCTTTCCAGGACTCAGACGGCAATCTGCGGCGAAGCCGATCGCACCTCTCTTGTCTTAGGCCTGACTTGAAACAGGACTACGTTCGCGACGCGAATGAGATACAGGAGACACTATTTCTTGGTTAGCTCAATCTGGTCCACTTATGGGACCCGGAGCAGGTCCCATAGGAGACATGCGCGATAAGTTTTCGGAGCAGGGCCCAAAAAAAAACGCCGGCGGGAGGCCACCGGCGATGGGGTAGATCCTGCCAATAACGAAAAGATTGGAGATGGGTTAGCTGATCAGGTGGTCGTCTGCATGCCCTGGATCAGGAAGTCAAAGTAGGGGCCAGCTAGGGAGGCATCGTCGGTGCCCAGCAGGGCAATCGCCGCCTCCTTCATCGTGCGCATCGCCTCCACCATGCCGGGCATCGGCACGCCCAGGCTGTTGTACATCTCCCTGGCACCCTCCAGGCCGATCTTCTGGATCAGCTCGGTGCTGCCGGCGAGCACCCCGTAGGTCACCAGGCGCAGGTACCAGCTGTAGTCGCGCAGGCACTGGGCCCGCTGCTTCTGGCCGTAGGCATTGCCTCCAGGCGCCACGTAGTCAGGCTTGCGGGCGAACAGCTGCTTTGCCGCCTCGTCAACGATCTTCTTTTCGTTTTCGGTGAGCACTCGCACCACCGCCAGCCGCCGGGATCCCCCCATGAGGAAATCCACCATCGAGCGGAGTTCACCGCCACTCGGGTAGCGGAGCTGATCGTCTGCCTGAAGAATCAGATCCCGAACGACGCTCATCGCAGCGACCACATTCCGGGGCATCCTATCGAGCTGGTCCCGATTCCCACCCAGGCTGCAGCAAGGTGTAACGGCACTTTGCACGGCCTAGGGTCAACAGCTGTGCAGCAGCGGGTTGGATGGAGGGCCAGTCAGGGGCCAACGCCGGGCTGCGGGTGGGGCAGTCGCTGGAGTGTGTGGTGAGCGGCCTCAGCCATGACGGCCGGGGGGTGGCCCAGCTTGAAGACAGCGTGGCCTTCGTGAGCGGCGCCCTGCCCGGAGACCGGGTGCGACTGCGCCTGGAACACCGGGCCAGGCGCCACTGGCTGGCCAGGCTTGAGGCGGTGCTGCAACCCTCAGCCCAGCGCTGCCGCCCGGCCTGTGTGCTGGCGGACCGCTGCGGTGGCTGCAGCCTGCAGCACCTGGAGCTGCAGGCCCAGCGCCAGTGGAAGCGGCGCCAGGTGGTGGAGGCCCTGCAGCGCATCGCCCAGCTGCCTTACGCCGAGCAGCTGGTGGCATCCACCCTCTGTGCAGCAGACGGCCTGGGCTACCGCAACCGGGCCATCCTGCCCCTGGAGCGGCGGGCCGATGGATCGTTGCGGGCCGGGTATTACCGCAGCGGCAGCCACACGTTGGTGAACGTGAACCACTGCCCGGTGCTCGATCCCAGACTCGACCAGCTGATCGCCCCGCTCAAGCACGATCTGGAGAGCACCTCCTGGCCGGTGGATCGCCATCTGCAGGCGGAAGGCGGGCTGCGCCACCTGGCGTTGCGCCTGGGCCAGCACAGCGGTGAGCTGCTGGTCACACTGGTGAGCAGCCATGCCAACCTGCCGGGGCTCGAGCGCTGGGCCGGGCGCTGGCTGCAGCGCTGGCCCCAGCTTGTCGGTGTGTGCCTGAACATCCAGGACAGGCCCACCAACGTGCTGCTCGGTCCCCACACCGAGGTGGTGGCTGGCCGTGGCTGGATCGAGGAGCACTTCGCCGGCGTGGCCCTGACCATCGGCGCCGACACCTTCTTTCAGGTGAACACGCCGATGGCCGAGCGGGTGGTGCCCCTGCTGCTGGCGGGGCTGGAGGGGCTGAACTCCGGGTTGCTGCTCGATGCGTACTGTGGCATCGGCACCTTCAGCCTGCCCCTGGCTGTCGCCGGCTGGCAGGTGCAGGGGATCGAACTGGTGCCTGCTGCGGTGGAGCGGGCCCGGCTCAACGCCGAGCGCAACCAGCTCAGCCAGCGCTGCCACTTCGAAGCGGGGGCGGTGGGTACGCTGCTGGCGCAGCGACTTGTTGGTGCCCAGGCCCTGCTGGTGGATCCACCGCGCAAGGGGCTGGAGCCGCCGGCGTTGGCGGCGATCCTGGCGGCACCACCCGAGCGACTGCTCTACCTCAGCTGCGATCCGGCAACCCTGGCCCGGGATCTGGCTGCGCTGGCCGGGGCGGAGGGCCCCTACCGCCTGCGTGCGGCGCAGCCCCTCGACTTCTTCCCCCAGACCAGCCACGTGGAGACCCTGGCCACCCTGCTCCGCCGTTAACGCAGGCTGGCGCCGAACTGCTGCTCGAGGGCAGCGCGCACGGCGGCATGGGCCTGTTCCACCTGCTCGTCGGTGAGGGTGCGCTGGGGATCGCGATAGCGCAGGCGGAAGGCCTGGCTGCAGGCGTCGGTTCCCAGCTGGCTGCCCTCGTAACGGTCGATCAGCTCCGCATGCTCCAGCAGGGGTTTGCCGGCCTTGCGGATGGTGGCCAGCAGGGCTGAGGCCAGGGTGCTGCGGGGCACCACCAGGGCCAGATCCCGCTCGGCAGCTGGCACGGTGGGATAGGGCCTGAAGCCCGGCTGCCAGCGGTTGCGGCGGGTGGCCGCGCTGAGCAGGGCAGCCAGATCCAGCGCAAAGAGGTGGGCGGCCTCCGGCAGGTCGCCCTCCTCGGCCCGTTCGGGGTGGAGCTGGCCAAACCAGCCCGCCGGCCGGCCTTCGAGCACCAGCTGGGCCGCCCGGCCGGGATGGAGGAGTGGGTGATCCGTGAGGGGCCTGTCTTCCAGGTGGAGCTTCAGGCTGGCGAGGGCCTGATCCAGGGCACCGCGGGCCTCGAAATAATCGGCCGACAGCGGCTTGCCGCTGCTGCGCCAGCGCTCGGCTCGCCGCTCGCCGCAGATCACACCCACCACTTGGGTGCGGTCAGCCTCCTCGGCAGAGCTGTAGACAGCGCCGATCTCAAAGGCCCAGAGGCCCGGCTGGCCACTCTGCAGATTGCGCCGCGCCGCCGCCAGCAACTCGTCCACCAGGGTGTCGCGCAGATGGCCGTAATCGGCCAGCAGGGGATTGGCCAGGGGGATCCGTCCCGGCGCCGCAGGCACCAGGGAGAAACTCACCACTTCCTGCAGCCCCGCCTGGCAGAGGGCCCTCCGCAGCCGCCGCTCCGCCGCCTGCGCGTCGCTGAGGCCACCTGGCTCGATCGGGTCGGGCAGGTGGCAGGCGAACTGGTCGTAGCCCACCAGCCGAGCCACCTCCTCGATCAGGTCCACCTCCCGGCGCAGGTCGATCGCCCGGGCCGGGGGCACCAGCACGTGCCAGCCCTCGCCCTGCTCCTCCACCGTGCAGCCCAGGGCTTCCAGGGTGGCCCGGATGCGCCCATCGTCCAGGTCCTGCAGCTCGCCGTCCACCAGCACCGGTCCCAGCAGGTTGTGCAGGGCATCGCGGCGCAGATGCAGGGGCGCCACCGGCTCCTGGGGGCGGGCGTGCAGCCAGCGGCCCACCACCCGACCACCGGCCAGCTCGGCCAGCAGGGCAGAGGCCCGGTCTGCCGCCGCCAGGGTGGCCTCGAGGGGAAGTCCCTTCTCGAAGCGGCTGCTGGCCTCGGTGCGCAGGCCCACGCTGCGGGCCGACTGGCGCACCAGCTGGGGGGCGAACACCGCCGCCTCCAGCCAGATTGCGGAGGTGGTGCTGGAGACGGCCTCCCCAGCTCCACCGATCACCCCGGCCAGGGCAATCGGCCGGTCGGCATAGGTCACCGTGAGGGCCGCCTCGCTGAGCGTGCGTTCCTCGCCATCCAGGCTGATAAAGCACTCGCCGGGACGGGCCTGGCGCAGCCCCAGGGCCTCCGGCTGGGCCTGCCCGCCGCTGAGGGCCGCCAGCCGCTCGCGATCGAACGCATGCAGCGGTTGGCCTGTTTCCAGCATCACCAGATTGGTGACGTCCACGATCGTGTTGATCGGGCGGATGCCGGCCTTCTCCAGCCGCTGCTGCAGCCAGGCTGGCGAGGGGCCGGCCCGCAGCCCCTCCAGGGCCGTCACAGTGAACAGTCCGCCCTGCTCCATGGCCTGGAGGCTGGCCGGATCCACCGCCAGGGGAGACACCTCCGCCACGGTCGGCACCGGCGGAAAGTGGGTGCGGCCGCCACTGAGGGCCGCCACCTCCCGGGCGATGCCCTGCATCGACAGTCCATCCGGTCGGTTGGCCGTGATCGCCAGCTCCAGCACCTGGTCGTCCAGGCCCAGAGCGGGCCCCACAGGCGTACCCGGGGGAGGCACGGTATCGAGCAGCTGATCCAGTTCGGCGATGCCCTCCGAGCCATCGCTCAGGCCCAGCTCCGCCAACGAGCAGATCATGCCGCAGCTGGCCACGCCCCGCAGCTCGGCGGGTTTGATCGTGAGGTTCACGGCCGGCAGGGTGGCGCCCACCAGCGCCACGGGCACATGCATGCCGGCGCGCACATTGGCGGCCCCACACACGATCTGCAGGGGCTCGGCCTGGCCCACATCCACCCGGCAGACGCTCAGCTTGCCGGCGTCCGGATGGGCCTGACGGTCGAGCACCCTGCCCACCACAACGCCCTCGGCCTGGGCGGCCAGGTCTTCGATGCCCTCCACCTCGAAGCCGGCGATCGAGAGGCGCTCAGCGAGGGCCTCCAGGGGCAGCTCCAGATCCGTGTCGCCCTCCGGACCCCTCACCAGCTCCCGCAGCCACTGGTGTGAGACGCGCATGCAGGCCTGGGTCAAATCAGTGGCTGATCCTAGGCAGCCACTGCACAAGGGGTCTTGCAGCACCGTCTGCGGCCCATGGCAGCCCCGGGACCTCCACCCGGTAGGGTGGGACCTTGTCAATTCGCATCGCACACGCGGCGCAACGTCCTTCATGGCTAAGAACAAGGGCGTCCGGATCGTGATCACCCTCGAGTGCACGGAATGCCGGTCCAACCCCGCCAAGCGGTCTCCTGGTGTGTCCCGCTACACCACCGAGAAGAACCGCCGCAACACCACCGAACGGCTGGAGCTGAAGAAGTTCTGCCCCCACTGCAACAAGTCGACCGTTCACAAGGAAATCAAGTGAGCCCGACCGCCTGAACCGCCTCAACTGCGGTGCAGGTGTTGCAAAGGCACGTCGTCTCCTCTTCTCCCTCCGTTCCCTCCATGGCCAGTTCCTTTTTCAAGAAGCGCCTGTCGCCGATCAAGCCGGGCGATCCGATCGACTACAAGGACGTCGATCTGCTCAAGAAATTCATCACCGAGCGCGGCAAGATCCTGCCCCGCCGTCTCACCGGCCTCACGGCCAAGCAACAGCGCGACCTCACCAACGCGGTGAAGCGGGCCCGGATCGTGGCGCTCCTGCCCTTCGTGAATCCCGAAGGCTGAACCCGCCCTGGCCCAGGTCCGCTTCCATCCCGGCGACCTGGTCGGTCTGATGCCCGACCGGGGCACAGGCAGCCAGCCCCGCCTGGCCGTGGTGCAGTCCGTTCAGACCAGCAGGCTGCAACTGGTGGTCGGGCCCACGGCCCGCTCCCAGCTCGCAGCGCAGCGCGACGTTCAGTTGATCTGCCCCCTGCCGGCCGGTGTCGATCCACCGGCCCGGCTGGGGGTTTCTCCGTGGTCCTTCAGCCCGGAGCAGCTCGCGGCTGTCCTGCCGCCGGCCCGGGAGCGCGCCACCGCCTGGCTGCTGCTCCAGGAGGATCCGGGCGAGGACCTCGACCTGGCCGCCTGGTGCGACCTCGTGGCCGGCAGTCACACCCCCGCCGAGCTGGCGGCGGCCTGGCTGTGGCTTCACGGCGACCAGCTCTGGTTCCGCCTGCGCCAGCAACGGATCAGCGCCAGGCCCCGCGACGACCTGCTCCAGCTGCGCCAGGCCCGCCACCGCCAGCAGCGCCAGCAGCGCCAGGAGCGGGTCTGGCAGGAGATCCTGCGGGCCCGGCAGCCGTTCAACCCCGACCTGCTGGGGGAGCAGCAACGGCTGGAGCTGCAGCTCTTGGAGCAGTGGGCTGGTGGAGACAGTGGCGAGCCCCTGCCGCCGGTTTTGCGTCAGGCCCTGCAGGCGGCCCATTGCCAGGCCGAAACCGGGGCGATCCGCCACCTGCTCGTGGATCTCGGTCGCTGGCTGCCCCACCACCTGCCCTCCCTGAGCAGCAGCAGCTGGGACCTGGGCTTCAGCCCCGACCTCGAGGCCGAGGCGGAGCGTCTGCTGGCCGACCACGAAACCCCCCGGCCCGGGGATGATCAGCGGCTCGATCTCTGCGGCCAGCACTGCTTCACGGTCGATGACGACGACACCGAGGACATCGACGATGGCCTCGCCCTCGAGCGCCTGCCGGCTGGCGGCGAGCGCCTCTGGATCCATGTGGCCGATCCCGGTCGCCTGGTGCCGGCCGGTTCCCCCCTCGACCTGGAAGCCAGGCGCCGGGGCACCAGTCTCTACCTGGCGCGGGGAACCCTGCCGATGTTTCCGCTCCAGCTCAGTACCGGGCCCTTCAGCCTGCGGGCCGGCCGCCGCTGTGCGGCCTGGAGTGTGTGGGTGGAGCTCGATGGCGGCGGTGCGGTGGCGGCCAGCGGCGTGGAGCGCAGCTGGGTGCGTCCGGCCTACCGCCTCTCCTACGCCGATGCCGATGAGCTGATCGAGCTGGCCCCGCCCGAAGAGCCGGACCCGGCAGCCCTGCATGCCCTGTTGCAGCGCCGCCGCTGCTGGCGCCTGGCCAGAGGCGCGCTGTTGCTCGACCAGCCGGAGGGGAGGATCCGCGAGGCCGGCGGCGAGCCCCGGCTGGAGATCAGCGATCCCGGGGCGGCCCGGCTGATGGTGGCCGAAGCGATGATTCTGGCCGGCGCCGTGGTGGCCGAGCTGGGCCGCGAGCACCAGCTCGCCCTGCCCTACCGCAGCCAGCTGCCCGCGGAGCTGCCTCCAGCTGCCGAGCTCGATGGCCTGCCCGCCGGACCCGTGCGCCATGCCGCGATCAAGCGCTGCCTGAGCCGGGGCATCAGCGGCAGCCAGCCCGCGCCCCACTTCAGTCTGGGACTGCCGGCCTACGTGCAGGCCACCTCACCGATCCGCCGCTATGGCGATCTGGTGGTGCAGCGCCAGTTGCAGGCCCTGCGGGAGGGCCAGACGCCCCTCAGCGGCGATCAGTTGCGGGAGCTGCTGGCGGAGCTGGAAGCGCCCCTGCGCCAGGCGGCGCAGATCAGCCGTGACGACCAGCGCCACTGGCAGCAGGTGTGGTTCGATGCCCACCGCGGCCAGGCCTGGCGGGCGCAGTTTCTGCGCTGGCTGCGGCCCCAGGACCACCTCGGCCTGGTGCATGCGGAGGAGCTGGCCATGGACCTGGCGGCCGCGTGTCCGCCCGGCAGCGAACCTGGTGATCCGTTGATGCTGCGGGTGCACCAGGTGGACCCCCTGCGCGATCTGCTGCGCCTGACCGCCAGTCGCTGAGACCAGCGCAATGGGGCAGCGATCTCAGCTGGCCAGGCGCGAGACCCGCAGCCAGGGCCCCCAGGGATTGGCCGATCCCACCAGTCTCACCTCACCGGCACCAGCACCAGCACTGGCCTGGGCCAGCCAGTGGTGCAGGGCGGGCTCCAGCGTGACCAGCGGCCAGCCACCTGCTGGGGCTCCGGGCACACCGGTGAGCAGGTAACGCCCTGGGCTCGGACTCTGCAGCTGCCCCTGCCAGAGCTGCTCACCCGGCTCGCAGGGGGCCTGCTCGGGCCCCAGATCGGCTTCCAGATCACCGGCCTGTTTGCGGCTGGGTTGCAACTGGCCCTGGGCATCCAGCAGGCCGGGATCGGCCAGTACGGCCAGCTGGCGCTGGCGCCAGGCCGGGTGGTGCCAGGGCGTGTCCCACAGGGGCAGTGGCCCGGCCGGGGCCTGGGGATCCTCGATCAGGGCCCGTTGCAGTGCTGCCACCGGCAGCTCTGCGGGCTGGCAGCCGCGCTGCAGGCAGAGCGCGGCTGCCAGCCCGGCCGCCTGGCCGAGGTTGAAAATCTGCGGCTGCAGGCGGGTGGCGCCGTTCGCCATGTGGCTCACGCTGAAGCCCTTTTCCGCGGCCAGCAGGTTCTCGGTGTCGGAACTCACCAGGGCTCCGTAGGGGATGGCGAACGGCGTGCCGCTCCAGCGCCCGCCCCAGGGGCAGCTCTTGGGGGCCAGGGGCCAGTCGGGACCGGGGTAGTGATGGTCGTTGGCGTAGTTGCCCACCACCAGGGCGTCCAACTGGCGGTCGCGGCTGGGCAGGCAGGCAATCGAGGCCCCAGATCCCTGGGGAAGCAGCTGCTGCTCGATCAAGGTGCTCAGCCCCACCAGGCGACGTCCCTCACGCCAGTAGGGCATCAGTGCCAGGGGGGACTCACCGGTGAGGGTGCGGGCGGCAGCTCCGGCTTGAGGGAACAGCCCCTCCAGTTGCAGCATGCCGTCACTGGCAGCCGCCAGAGCGCGGCCGAACTGGAGGCTGTGCTCACGCATCTCTGCGAACAGCTCTGCTTCCACCGCAGGGTCCTCGCCAAAGGCCCGCTCCAGCTCCCGGTGCCAGTCGTTGCCATGCAGCGGCCAGTTGAGCATCACCCGGTCGCCGGGAAGGCGGCCATAGGTGAGCGTACGCTCCAGGCCGAAGCTGGCGGCGGCCTGGCTGAACGGCTCCGGCAGCTGCCCCCCGGGGTCGGGGCAGGTCCGTTCGGGCCGCAGCCTGCCGATGGCCACCCAGGTGGGGGACTGCACCGGCTGCTGCTGAAAGAACGGCTCGCAGGCCAGCCGTTGCGCCTCGGGAGCGCTGGGCTCCTGCCACTGCTCGCGCGGCTCCCAGCCAAGCCGGTGGGCGGCGCCGCTGAGGCCGATGAGCTCGCCGCGGTCGCTGCCGTCGAGGGCGATCCCGGGAACCACCAGTTCCACCGCTGTGCTGGCAGGGTCCGCGCCAGCGCGCTCCACCTCCAGACCCGTGATCCGCTGGCCCTTGCGGCGCACGCCCAGCAGGCGGCAACCGCTCCACCACTGGAGATCGCCCGCTTCAGCCAGCCAACGCCGCAGAATCGCCTCTGCTGTGGCCGGCTGATAGCCGAAGCAGCTCACCCAGTTGTGGTCGAGTCCCGTGGGTTCATGGCGGGCCAGCTCCCGCAGGAAGGATCCCCACAGCCCCGTCTGCCAGGGGCTGAGCTCATTGCCGTCCGGGCAGCACACCCCGGCAGCGCTCACCATGCCCCCCAACCAGGGGCCCGGGGTGAGCAGCAGGGTGGTGGTGCCGCTGCGGGCGGCCTGCAGGGCGGCAGCCACGCCGCCGGTGCCCCCTCCCCACACCACAACCGGAACCTGGTGCTCACGCATGGGGGGAAAGACAGAAGGTGATGGGTAGGATCCGCTCAGGGCGCCGGAGAGCCTCCGAGCCGACAGGCCAGAGCAGCGCTGGCCACGAGCTGCGATCGAGCGGCCGCGCGCATTGACAGGCCATCGAACGCCGCATGTCCTACACCCTCACCACGCCGCTCTACTACGTCAACGACCGGGCCCACCTCGGCAGCACCTACACCACGCTCGCCTGCGACGCCATTGCCCGCTACCAACGGCTCTGCGGGGAGCGGGTGACCTTCATCACCGGCTGCGATGAGCACGGCCAGAAGATCCAGCGCACGGCCGAGGCGGCCGGCCTCACGCCCCAGGATCACTGTGATCGGGTGAGCGAGGGCTACCGGGAACTATGGCGGAGCTGGCAGATCAGCAACAACCGCTTCATCCGCACCACCGCCCCCCGCCACCGTGAGCTGGTGGAGAAGTTCTTCGCCCGGGTGGAGGCCAGTGGCGATGTGCTGGAAGGTCGCCAGCAGGGCTGGTACTGCGTGGCCTGCGAGGAGTTCAAGGACGATCCCCACGAGGCCCAGGACCCGGAGTGCCCGATCCACCGCAAGCCGCTGGAATGGCGCGATGAGCTCAACCTGTTCTTTCGCCTCTCCCGCTACCAGATCCAGATCGAGGAGCTGATCCGCCGGCCGGGCTTCATTGCCCCCGCCAGCCGCCAGAGGGAAGTGGAGAACTTCGTGGCCCAGGGGCTTCGCGATTTCTCGATTTCGCGGGTTGATCTGCCCTGGGGCATTCCCGTGCCCGGCCATCCCGGGCACACCTTCTATGTGTGGTTCGATGCGCTGCTGGGCTACCTGAGTGCCCTACTGCAGATCGACCCAACCGCTGCCGCTGGATCGGTGGCTGGGGATGAGGGACCAGTGGATCTCGATCAGGTGCTGCAGCGGGGCTGGCCCGCCCAGCTGCACGTGATCGGCAAGGACATCCTGCGCTTTCACGCCGTGTATTGGCCGGCGATGCTGCTCTCGGCCGGCCTGCCACTGCCGGAGCGGGTGTTCGGCCACGGCTTTCTCACCCGCGAGGGCCAGAAGATGGGTAAGTCCCTGGGCAACGTGCTCGACCCCGAGGTGCTGCTGGAGCGCTGCGGCCGCGACGCCGTGCGCTGGTACCTTCTGCGCGACATCCCCTTCGGCGAGGACGGCGATTTCCAACAGCAGCGCTTCAGCGACCTAGTGAACAACGACCTGGCCAACACGATCGGCAACCTGCTCAACCGCACGAGCACGATGGCGCGCAAGTGGTTCGCAGAAGCCGTGCCCCCTGCCGCAGACGCTGCCGCGTCCAGCCATCCCCTCGCCCAGGCCGGCTCCCAGGCCGTGAATCAGTTCCGCCAGGCCATGGATCGCCTCGAGTTCCGGCCTGCCGCCGAGGCCGTCCTGCAGCTGGCCATCGCCGCCAACGGCTATCTCAATGAGCGGGCCCCCTGGTCGGCGATGAAGCAGCCCGGCCGGGAGGAGCAGGTGGGCCAGGATCTCTATGCGGTGCTGGAGGCCAGCCGGCTGGCGGCCGTGTTGCTGGCCCCCCTGCTGCCCGACCTCTCGGGACGCATGCTCGAGCAGCTCGGCCTGCAACCCTTCGATTCGTCGGAACCCTCCCCGCAGGCTGGGGGATGGCTGGACGCCCTCAGCTGGGGCGGCCTTGAGGCTGGACACACCCTGCCCCAACCCCAGCCTGTGATGCAGCGACTCGAGCTCGACGGTCCGCTGTGAACCGAGGAGGGCCCTGGATCGCGTCTCTGCTGCTCCTGGGCAGCGGGCTGTGGGTGGCGAGCTGTCGCCCCCAGGCCATTGAGGAAGACAGCCCCACACCCTTCGTGTTCCGCGAACTGAACCTGCGCCAGCAGGACGACCAGGGGCGGCCGCTGTGGGAGATCAGCAGCCCGGAAACCCGCTACGACCTCAGCCGCCGGATCGCCCAGACCCGCCAGCTCACGGGCATCCTCTACCGCAACGGCCAGCCCCTCTACAGGCTCACCGCCAGCACGGCGGTGGTGGTGAACGATGGTGAGGTGGTGCAGCTGGAGGGGCCCACCCGTCTGCAGCGCCTCGATCCCAGGCAACCGGCGGACCTGACGGCCCTGCGGGTGCGCTGGTACCCGTCCCAGCAGCGGATGGAACTCGACCGCTCCCCCAGGCTGGTGCAGGGCGACCTGCAGCTCAGCGCAGGACTGGCCCGCTTTCTGATCAGGGAGGAGCGGCTGGAGTTGCGTCAAGAACCCCTCCTGCAACGTGGCGGCCCGGAGCCGATCCGCCTGGCGCTGGGTCCCCTCGACTGGCAGGCGAAGAGCGGGGCCCTTTCAGCCAGGGGCCCTGTTCGCGGCGAACGGCGGCTGGGAGACGGCTCGCTGCAGCGGATCACGGCCTCGGCCCTCAGCGGCAACAGTCTCAGCCAGACCCTTGATCTCCAGGCTCCCGTGCGACTCGACGATCCCGGCCGCCAGGCCTGGCTGCAAGCGGGCCCCACCCGGCTGGAGCTGTCGAGCCGCACCGCCAGCAGCCAGGCTCCGTTCCAGGGGCGCTTCGGCAAAACCCAGCTCAGCGGGAACGGCTTCCAGCTCAATCTGCCCGCCCACACGGTGGCGGTGCGGGCAGCCTGCCTCTTGCGCCAGCCTGGGGAGCAGCTCCAGGCTGACAGCTGCCAGTGGAACTGGCGGAGCGGTGAGGCCAGCGCAGCGGGGGAGGTGGTGTTGCACAGACAGGCCAACGGCCAGGTGTCGCGTGCTGAGCAGCTGCGGGGACGGATCGGTGACGACGGTTTCGCCGAATTCAGCTCACCGGCGGGTGGACGGGTGCTCACCCAGCTGAATCTGCCTCCCAGCGCGGCGCGCCGGGGCCCAGCTCCGTCCCGAGGACCTGCCCAGCAGCAGGGTCCCCGTAGGCCGCCATTTCAACTGTGAGCCGCTGGGCCCAGCCCTCCACCCACACCAGATCACTGCGACTGAAGCAGCGCGCTGACCAGCCGCCGAGCAGCACCAGTCCCTGGTCGGCGATGGGTTGGATCAGCACGGCAGGCAGGCCCGGCAGCAGGCTGTCGAATTCAGCGCGGCCGGGATAGAGGGCCAGGTTCACCAGCGAGATCGCCTGGCCCCGCTCCAGTGCCCGGGCGCAGATCGGCCCAGGGGTGAAGGCGAGGGGCCCCAACAAACCGCGGCGCAGCAGCACCTGGCCGCGCCACAGCACCAGCACCACGGCAGCGGGCGAGGCCGTGAGCAACATCTGGCTGCCCCAGCCCAGGTCCTGCAGCAGCTGGTGGGGCAGTTCAGGAGCCAGCTCCAGACCCTCCTCCCCCTGCAGGTCGACGCGCTCGGCCGCTTCCGGGACCGCCCGGGTCCAGAGCACGGCCACCACCATCAGGCCCACGGCGAACAGGGCCGCCAGCACGCTGGCTCGCACCAGGGGCGGCTCGGGCAGCGGCGTGGTGAGCTGGTTGAACACCACCAGCAGCAAGCCGATGGCGCCGGTGCCCAGACTGACCCTGGCTGGCAACGGAAGGGCCATGGAGGGGCGACAGCGGCAACCATTGGCGGCAAACTAGAGCCTGTCAGGCCTGATCCCGGTGCACGTGTCCTGCCAGAACTCCGCCTCACCAGCCCCAATCCACCGTCTGCCGGTGATCCGTCTGCCGGTGATCCGTCTGCCGGTGATCCGTCTGCCGGTGATCCGACTGCTGGAGACCTGCCTGTTGGTGCTGCTGCTGGTGCTGCCCGCAGCGCCTGCCCTGGCCGTCTCAGCCACGGCCTTCAGCGAGACCCTTCCCCAGGAGATGGTGCTGGATGGGGCGGGGGTGCTCAGCCGTGCCGCCAGTGCCGATGTGGCGCGCCAGCTGGATGGGTTCACGGCGGAGCGGGTGGATGCCCGCCTGATCACCCTCAAACAGCTCGACTATGGCCTCAGCCTCAACCAGCTCGGTGACGCCCTGCTGCAGCGCTGGCAGCCCAGTGGGGATGCCAATGGCCTGTTGCTGTTCCTGATCGACGCCCAGACCAACACCTCCGCCATCGTCGCCTCCCCCTCGCTGTCGGGCCAGCTCAGTGCCGACCTCTTGCGCAGCACGGCCCGCTTCACCATGACCACGCCGATTCGCGATGGGGCCCGCTTCCGCCAGGCCAGCCTCGACGGCATTCAGCGGATCAGCACGGTGCTGCAGGGAGGTGAAGACCCTGGCGTGCCCCAGCCCGCCGAGGTGATCAGCCCCGCCAGCAACGTGCCCAGCCGCGAGCAGACCGAGTCGAGCAACGCCTTCACCTGGGTGGTGGTGTTGCTGGTTGTCGGCACGGTGGTGCCGATGGCCACCTGGTGGGTGTTCTCCCGCTGATCAGTGATGGGATTGCAGAACTGGATCGGAACCTTTGGCAAGTCCCCGGGGCTCCAGATCAGCCAGGACCTGGAGAGGGCGTACGAAGCTGCCCTGCTGATCCAGAGCATTGAACTGGAGCACTACAACGACAGGCCGGTGCGCCCCGAGGTGAATCTGGGCCTGCCCCGCTCGGCCCAGGCCCAGTTGCTGCGCCGCTTTCAGGCTGCCCTGGAAGTCTGTCGCCAATGTCTGGTGACGCTTGAGGCCAATCGCGCCCAGCTGGCAGGCCAGGAGCTGCGCCAGCTGCAATTGGTGGAGTCGGTGGTGTCCCGTTACGACAGACCCGGACGCAAACCGCTACCCGCCATCAGCCGCACGCCGGAGGTCCTGCCTCGCAGCCTGATCGGCGTGGTGGATCAGGTGAGGCGCCAGCTTGATCCTGAGGCAGAAGCGGATGCGCTCGCAGGTTTCCGCCGCCGGCGCGACTCCACCCTGGTGTCCCTGCGCATCCTGCTGCTGCTGATCCTCGTGCCCCTGCTGGTGCAACAGATCAGTCGAAACTACGTGATGGGACCGCTGGTGGATCACTACGCCCCGGTGAGCGCCTTCATCAGCTATCCCAAGCCCCACCTGGAGGAAAAGGCCGTGGAAAAGCTGAGGGTGTTCAAGGCCGAAGTGGAGTTCGCCGCCCTGCTGGAGGGTAAACCGCTGCCCACTCCTGAAGAACTGCAGCAGCAGCTGGCTGAGCGAGCCAGGGAACTCAAGCAGCAAGCAGATGGCGAAAGCACGGAAGCCATCAAGAATGTGCTGGCCGACATTGCAGCTTTCGCAGCCTTTGTCGTTGTCTGCATCCTTGGCAAGCGTGACATCCAGGTGTTGCGGGGCTTTATTGACGAGTTGGTGTATGGCCTCAGCGACAGCGCCAAGGCTTTTGCCATTATTCTCTTTACCGATATCTTTGTTGGTTTCCATAGCCCGGAGGGCTGGACTGTATTGCTGGATGGTGTCGCCAATCATCTCGGCTTGCCAGCTCGGGAAAATTTCATCATGTTGTTCATTGCCACCTTCCCTGTGGTGCTGGCAACCATCTTCAAATACTGGATATTCCGCTACCTTAACCGTGTATCGCCCTCCTCTGTTGCAACTCTGCGCAACATGAATGGTGGCGGCTGAGCAGCTGTCAGCCATGGTTCTGGAACTGATCACGGGCCCTGCCCGCTGCGGCAAGAGTCGCTGGGCCGAGCAGCGCGCCGCCCGCTGCGCTGGGCGCGTGCACTACCTGGCCACCGGTCCCCTGTTGCCCGATGACCCCGACTGGCAGGAACGGCTGCGCCGCCATCGCCTGCGCCGCCCCGCCGACTGGCTCTGTGAGGACGTGGGACTGGCATTGCCTGCCGCGCTCGACAGGCTCGTGGCTGGGGACACCGCTTTGGTGGATTCGCTCGGCACCTGGGTGAGTGCCGGGCTTGATCTCGATGGCCCCGACTGGCTCCGGCACACCGAGAGGTTGCTCTGCAGTCTGAGACGTTGCCCAGGCAAGGTGCTGCTGGTGAGCGAGCAGGTGGGTTGGGGTGTGGTGCCACCCACGGCGATCGGCGGCCTGTTCCGTGACCGCCTCGGCAGCCTGGAAGACCGGATCACCCCCCACTGCCAGCATGTCTGGCTGGTGGTGGCCGGCCGGGCCCTCGACCTGCTGCCGATCACTGACCCCGTCCCACCCGAGTAGCCATGCCGCGCGTGGTGCTGTATCAGCCGCAGATTCCACCCAATACCGGCAATGTGGCCCGCAGCTGTGCAGCCACAGGGCAGGAACTCCACCTGGTGGCACCCCTCGGCTTTGAGATCAGCGACAGGCAGTTGCGGCGCGCCGGTCTCGACTACTGGCCCTACGTTCCCTTGCACCACCACCGCGACTGGCTGGCCTTTCAACAGCAGCGGCAAGCCCGGGGCGGCCATCTGGTGGGGCTGAGCGCCCTCAGCGATGCCCCGTACACCTCCTACACGTTCAGCCAGGACGACTGGCTCCTGTTCGGGCGGGAAACCGATGGCTTGCCCGCAGACGTTCAGGCCGAGTGCGATGCCCTGCTCACCATTCCCATGGCCCGGCCCCGCACCCATCCCGGCGGAGGCGTGCGCAGCCTGAACCTGGCCTCTGCCGTGGCCATCGTGCTGTTCGAAGCACTGCGGCAACTGGATTCAGGCCAGACCTGAACCTCCTGCACACACTAGCGATGGTGCCCGTTGCGCTTGCTCCCCCATGGACAGTCCGCTACTGTCTGCGCGGCTCGGGGATGTTTGCGTCTCCACCGGGCTCTGATCTTTGGGGACAGTGAATGACAGCACCGAAGCAGACAGCAGAACAGCCGAGAGCGGCAAAGGCTTGGTTCTTCAACCGCCGTTCGCTCTCGTTCGGGGTTTTGCTGGCACTGCCGGTTGCCGCCGCTATCCCTGCTGTCGGATTCTCACGTGGAGGTGATGTCCAGGGGCAGGTACCCCTCGACGATCAGCTGTTGGCCGCGTCCTATCCCGCCGCTGACCGTCTCTGGGTGCAGACCCGCCAGCCCGTTGCCTTGAGCGAGATCTCCCGGCAGCTGCGGGTTTCCCCCTCCGCCATGGCAGGCCTGAACGGAGTGGACCCCGATCACCGCTTCCGCCAGGGTGACTGGCTCGTGGTTCCAGCTGAGCAGCGCCGGGTCGCCGGTCAGCTTGCAGCCCTGGACACTCGCGACGCCCGTCGTAGCCCCCCCGCTCCCCAGGCTCCACCGCCGGTTCCCACCAAGGGCGTCGTGCGACTGGGCGACACCCTGTTCAAGATCGCCCAGCGTTACGGCACGAGCATGCAGGAGATCCTGCGCCTCAATCCCGGGCTGGACACGGCCCGGCTGGTGGCAGGCACCGAGATCGAGTTGGTCCAGGCGGCCCCGCGCCCTCGGGTGATTTTGGGTCTGCGTCCCTCCACCAGTGGCGGCCTGAGCTGGCCCGATGCACCGCAGGTCGCACCGAATGGCGGCCAGCTGTTTGATCAACGCCACGCCAGCACCTGGATCTGGCCCACCAAAGGCGTGTTCACCTCGGGCTACGGCTGGCGTTGGGGACGCATGCACCGCGGCATCGACATGGCCAACAATGTGGGCACACCCATTCAGGCGGCTCGTACCGGCAGGGTGGTGTTCTCCGGTTGGCATGACGGCGGCTATGGCTATCTGGTGACCCTCCAGCATTCCGACGGCAGCCGATCGCTCTACGCCCACAACAGCCGTCTGATGGTGAGCAATGGCCAGGAGGTTCGCCAAGGCACCGTGATCGCCCTGATGGGCAGCACCGGCCGCAGCACAGGGCCACACCTGCATTTTGAGATCCATCCAGCTGGAGCTGGTGCAGTGGATCCCCTCACGGTGTTGCCACCACGCGCCTGATAAGATTCTGGGATCACGGCTCGGTAGCTCAGCTGGTTAGAGCGTGGGATTCATAACCCCAAGGTCGGGAGTTCAAGTCTCCCCCGAGCCATCTTGTTTGCGTGCTGGACGGCAATCTTCAGCATTCATCATGACCATCGAAAGTCGGATTTGGGTCCGTCATCGATTCGCTTAGATCAGGAAAGGCGCTAGCTTCGCCACCTGGAATCACTCGGCTCGCCAACTGGCCTCCTCCAGGCTTCCGTCCGTCCTGTAAGTCGCCAGACATCAGCAATTCGCCAGAGATCAGCGACTCAGTCGCCGCTCACGCGTCGGGCATCATTGCGCCTGCTCCAGTGACCCTGGCCTGGGCAGGGGTGAACAGGAAGACCTCCTCGGCGATGCGGTGAGCAGCGCCACCCATGGCCTCCAGACCACCGCAGACAAAGTCGATCAGGCGCTGCCCCGACGCATCTTCCAGCCAGCTGGAGTTCACCACCACACTCGCGTTCTCCCGCACGGCCTGCAGCACCGTTGCCCCGTCCTGGAGTTGGCGCGGTGTGATCACCAACACGGTGTTGCTGCCTGTGGGCCACGCTGCCTTGGGGAGCGTGGAGCGCTCAATCCGGGGAGGTGCTGAAGGTGTCTGCATCTCCACACCTTGAACGGCCAGTTGCCTGGACTGTCAGGACCTTCAGACGTTCTTCGGGTTTGAGTCGCGCGGGCTCAGCATTTCGTCATGGAGTCCACCCGACCCAAGACCGGCATTGCACCAGCCGATCAGGCGGCCAGGGGGGCGGAATCCACCAGCGAAGGGGCCAGGTGAAGACCGGGGGAACCCTGGGGCACGCGAATCATCTCGGCGGAGCGGAAGCGCGAGATCAGGCGGGTGGTGGTGACCCTGGTGGTGCCGATCAGCTCACCGATCCGTTCATGGGTGAGACGGAAGGGCAGGTCACACCACTCGCCACAGCGCCGGCCCAGGCGCGTCACGAGCAGTCCAAGCAAGGCATGGAGCCGCTGCTCGGCCGAGCCGAGGTGACGAATGCGCAGCAGCTGCAGGGTCCACTCGTTCACAGCGTCATAGCCATGGCCATCCACGCCTTCGGCGTGATTGCGAAAACAGAGCGGGGTGAGGGCCTCGACACAGACCCCCTCACTGCAGAGGCGATCGGTGCGCAGCTGGTCGCCGGCCTGAAGGAAGGCGAGGGTCATGCCCTCGGTCTCCTCGCAGGGGCAATACACCCTGGCCACCCCCTCCAGCACTTCGATCGTGCCGCTACCCGCTCGCAGGGATCGGTCGATCAACACGGTCTGACCGGCCGGCACACGCACCGCGGCCACGGCCTCATCAGGAAGGAAACGGAATCCCATCGCGGACAACCAGCTTGTTGCGAATGAATCGCATTCTAAATGCCGCCTGGCACTTTTGCAAGCGATTCTCAGTAGCAGTGGTTGGCCGGGGACGCATCGCGCCCTCCCTGCCGGCAGTCCTTCCCTGTCTGCCCGTCACCCAGCCGTGGTACGGCTGCGGGCGGCCCGGGCCTCCATGGCCCGGATCAGACCCTTGCTGCGATTCACATCGCCGATACGTTCTCCCTCCCCCGGACGCACCAGGGGCTTGTCACGCAGTTCACTGCGCAACTGGCTGAGCAGGCGAAAGTGGCTCGTGCTGTTGTATTTGCGCAGCACAGCAGGCTCCCAAGCCATCGCAATCCCTTCCGTTTCCAGCAGCCTATGGCGGAGAGGGCTCGGAGCCGTGGTAAAGTCTTGAAACAACTGGTAGTCGTTCCGAGTTCATCATCTTGGCACGAGGACGCTGGCTGATCCAGCGTGGTTCAGGTCGAGATGGTTCACCGGCGTCTTCATCCACCAGTTCGCAACCAACCCGTACCCCTCTCGAGCATGTCCCGCCTCGTCGGTCTGCAGGCCCCTGATTTCACCGCCACCGCCGTGGTGGACCAGGAATTTCAGACGGTTTCCCTGAGCCAGTACCGCGGCAAGTACGTGGTGCTGTTCTTCTACCCGCTCGACTTCACCTTCGTCTGCCCCACGGAGATCACCGCCTTCTCCGACCGCATCAGCGAGTTCACCAGTCGCAACTGTGAAGTGCTGGGCGTGTCGGTGGACAGTCAGTTCTCCCACCTGGCCTGGGTGCAGACCGAGCGCAAGAACGGCGGCCTTGGCGACATTGCCTACCCGCTCGTGGCCGATCTCAAGAAAGAGATCGCTCGCGCCTACGAGGTGCTCGATGAGGAGGCTGGCGTTGCACTGCGCGGCCTGTTCATCATTGATCCTGACGGCGTGATCATGCAGAGCACGATCAACAACCTGCCCGTGGGCCGCAGCGTCGACGAGACCCTGCGTCTGCTGCAGGCCTTCCAGTACGTGCAGAGCCATCCCGATGAAGTGTGCCCCGCCAACTGGCAGCCCGGCGACAAGACCATGAACCCTGATCCGGTGAAATCGAAGGACTTCTTCGCGGCCGTGAACTGAGCAGTGAACTGAGCAAGGATTGCTCTCACTATTCGTCTACCACAAGGGGGGGGCATTGCCCCCCTTTTTTTGGACTTGCCGTGGGGGTGGCGCTCAGCCCCCCAGGGCGGACAACAGCCGGACTCCGTCAATGCCACCGGTGATGGCGTCGCAGGCCCGCTCGGGGTGGGGCATCAGCCCCAACACGTTGCCGGCCCGATTGGTGACGCCAGCCACATCGCCCACCGACCCATTCGGGTTATCGACATAACGGAGCACAACCTGGCCATTGTCCGCGAGTTGCGCCAGGAGCTCTGCGTCGCACTGGTAGCGGCCCTCACCATGGGCGATCGGCAGCTGGATCGTTTCATCGTCGCTGTAGTGGCGCAGCCAGCCGCAGTGGCCGGGATTCACCGTCAGAGAGGCTGATTCACACACAAAATGCAGCCTGGCGTTGCGGGTGAGTGCACCGGGGAGCAGGCCCATCTCTGTGAGCACCTGAAAACCGTTGCAGATGCCCAGCACCGGCCCACCCCGCTCGGCGAACGTCTTCACCTCCTCCAGCAACGGCGCGAAGCGGGCGATCGCCCCGCAGCGCAGATAGTCGCCGTAGCTGAAGCCACCAGGAATCACCAGCGCATCCAGGCCCGCCAGATCCCGCTCCTCATGCCAGAGGAAGCGAGTGGGCAGATCCAGGCAGCCCTCGAGCGCCCAGCGCACATCCCGGTCGCAGTTGGAGCCGGGGAACACCACCACGCCGATCGTCATGCCTGCTGCACCTCAGCCGACTCCAGGATCTCCAGCGCCCAGTTCTCGATGACGGGATTGGCCAGGAGGCGATCGCTGAGCTGCTCGAGCTGGGCCTCGGCTGTCGCCCGGTCCGGCGCGTCCAGCTCCAGTTCAACGGCCTTGCCGATCCGCAACCGGCGTACACCAGTCACGCCGAGGCGAGCCGCGGCAGCTCGGGTTGCCTCCCCGGCGGGATCCAGAACCGACGGTCTCAGGGAGACCAGAACACGCGCTTGGTAGAGGGGCACCTGGGCAGGGGGAGGTTTGTTAAATCTTGGCAGGCCACTGGTTCATCGCCCAGCGGGATCGGCAGCTTGAAAGCAGCCGCTGTGGGGTCATGCTCGTCCCGCTCCAGCCCTGTGCCCCTCCGGCGCAAGGGCTCCAGCCAGCCCGGGGGGAGCTGGCATGCCAAGGCCTGATCGCCGTGGTGGCGTTCGCCCTGCTGGCGCTCAGTTGCGCAGGCCAGCCATCATGGGCCAACGGGGCCGATGGGCGTGGTGAGGCGTTCAGTGTGCCGCTGCGTTGCCAGTTGAACGGAGGTGCATGGCGCGAATGCCAGATGGTGGTGGACGAGGTAGGTGCCCACTGGCAACTGGTGCTGGGGAACGATCGCTATGGCTTTCAGCACGACGGCCGCGGGCAGGTGCGGATGCGGCGCGGTTCGGGAGCCTGGTCCACGGTGGAGCCCCGCTGGACAGCTGATGCCTCCCTCTGCTGGGATGGGCTCTGCGCCCAGGGGCCCATCCCGCTCGACTGAGCCGTGAGCTGGCAGGCGTCAGCCCGGATGACTTGCGGGGGTTCGGCTGAGACCCTCGAGGGCGGCCAAAAGGGTCTGCCGTTGCAGGTTGAACCCCAGCAGCACCAGTTCCAGGCCGGTGGGGCGCAACTCGGCGGCACTGCCACCAAACCAGCTCTCCAGTCGCGGGCCCACAGCCTGGATCTCCAGAGGTCGTGCTTTGCCCTGCAGCCAGAGCCTGCCCTTGACGCGGACGAGGTGGTGGTCGCGAATCAGGTGCAGCACCCCCTGCTCCACGGCCTGGCGGTCGAGATCGCCCGTGAGCCGAACCACCTGCGCCTCGATCTCCACATGGCTGTGGTCGTGCTGGCTGTGGTCGTGCTGGCTCGGGATCTCTGGAGCAGCGCCATGGTCGCCACCGCCGGTCGCCAGGCCGATCACCAGTTGGGGGTCAATCTCACCACGCACCACAGGCAGCACGGCGGTGCCGGGTCGGATCAGGGGTTGCACGCGCTGGCGAACGGATTCGATCTGGGCATCGCTCACCTGGTCAGCCCTACTCATCAACACCAGATCGGCGCACTCCAGCTGCTCGGCGAACAGCTCGTCAAGGGCGCTGACGTGGTCAAGACTCGGGTCCGCCAGGCGCTGGGCATCCAGAGCGGCAGGGTCGCCCACCACCGCCCCCTGGGCCAGGGCTTCCGCATCCACCAGCGTGACGACGCCGTTCACCCAGATGCGGCTGCGGATTTCAGGCCACTGGAAAGCGGCCAGCAGGGGCTCCGGCAGGGCCAGACCACTGGTCTCCACCAGGATTCCATCCAGCTGATGCGCCCGTTGCAGCAGGGTCTCCATGGTGGGCAGGAAGTCGTCCTGCACCGTGCAGCAGAGGCAGCCGTTGGCCAGTTCCATCACCCGGCCCTCGATTTCCTCCTCGGGGCAGAAGCCGCAACTGCGCAGCAGGTCGCCGTCAATGCCCACCTCGCCGAATTCATTCACCAGCACCGCCAGGCGGCGTCCGGAATGCAGCAGCAGATGGCGCAGCAGGGTGGTCTTGCCGGCACCGAGAAAACCGGTGATCACCGTTACCGGTAGCCGCGCGCTGGCGGCAGCCTGGCTGACCATGTCAGCCCATCTCCGTGGCCAGGGCGAGCACCAGAGAGGTACCCACCAGGGCCATGGCAACCCATCGGCGCCCGGCTCTGCTCAACCGCTCTGCGAGGGGGCGCAGCAACTGCAGCGCCACAAGGAGCAACAGTCCCTGGCTGAGCAGAAGCCCCATGAGGTAGCTCACGAGCGGCATGGCGGTCCAGCCCAGAACGGCATCGCTGAGCACATAGCCATGCAGGGCCATGGCGGGCACCACCAGCACTCGAGGCAGCACGCCGAGGAGCACCCCACCCACCACAGCCAGGGTGGCGGCCACCAGCAGTTCGGCCAGGGGCAGACCGGGCAACACCAGCCCGGCGGCGCTGCCAGCCAGCCCAACGGCGAGCAGCAGGAGCATCCAGCCGCTGCGCTGCTGCAGACCGAGCAGGGACAGCGCCAGCAGGAAAAGGAGGTGATCCGGACCGATCACAGGATGGGCCAGGCCGCTGAGCAGGCCGTTGGCCACCGTGGGCTCCAGGCCGGTGATGTCAACGACGTGGTGGGCGTGGGCCGCCTGGCCGAGGGCCGCTAGGCACAAAAAACCAGCAGACACGGTCAGGGCGAGGGCCCTGCCGCGAGCAGAAGCTTGAAACATGAGTGCGGTCCGCGCCGAGGGTGAGCTGAACCGGCGGGCGTTCTGACTGGAGTGGCCTGGGGGCCACTCTTCACAGCTGCGGGACAGTGCCGGAATCACACCGGACTTTCCCCGTTGCCTCCGGTGGCTGATCCCCACCGGAACCGGTGATCCCATCGTATCGGTGGATGCCGTCAGCGGCAGCCGAGGCTGTCGCGGGTGGCCACACCGGTGACCGGGTTGCTGCCGGAAGCCCTGGCACAGAGAGCCTTCTGCTCCGGTAGATCAAGCACCGCATCGGTGAAGTCGGCACCGTCGATCAGCGCGTCGCGGAAGCGGCTCTGCATCAACATCCCATTGGCCAGTCGGGCGTTGCTCAGATCACTGCCCTGGAAGCGCGTGGCATAGGCCACCACGTCCTCCAGGTTCGCTCCCCGCAGATTGGCTCCCCCCAGATCGGAGCCGTTGAACACGGCCCCGCGCAGATCAGCGTCGCTGAAGTCGTAGCCCGCCAGTGAGGCCTTGAGGAATTCGGCCTGCTGGAGGTTGCGGCCATGCATGTCGGGCTGGAGGTCCTGCAGGGCGCGCTGGCCGCGCAGCTCGGGGGCCGTGATCGCCTCGGCCGGGGGTTGCCACCCGAACAGGACCAGCACGGCAAGCAGTCCGGCCCAGATGGAGCGGAGCATCAGGCGGGGCAAGGGGCGGGCCATGGCCGCAGACCTACGTTGGAGTCACAAGTTATGGCAACCATGGCGATGACCCTGCGGGTGGTGGTTCCCCCCCACCCCCTGATCGGGCACTGGCTGAGCGTGCTGCGTGATCGGCAGACGCCCCCCCCCGTCTACGTGACCGCCAGCAATGAGCTGGGCCGCTGGCTCACCTACGAAGCCCTGCGCCAGTGGCTCCCCCACCGGGCCGTGGAGGTGGCGACCGAGAGCGGACCCACGCCAGGCCAGGTGGTGGATGCATCGGTGCCGATCCTGGCCTGTGTGCTGGGCACCAGTGCCCTCGGCCTGTGGGACGGGGCGCGGCCCGTACTGCCCAACACCCGGGTCCTCCATCTCGATGCGGTCGATCCCCAGCTGCCCCAGGAGCTGGACAGCCGCAGCGGCGTGCTCATCTTCCTTGCCGAGGTGGCCAGTGGCGCCAGCCTGGAACGGCTGCTCCAGGCGCTGGCGGAGCGGGGTCTGAGCGGTGAGCGGGTGCGGGTGATCTCCACCCTGGTGGCCAACCCGGGGTTACAGCGGCTGGCGGAACGGTTTCCCGATCTCACCCTGCACACCGCCTGTATCGATGCCGAGGTGGATGCCGGCGGCCGGATCAGGCCGGGCATCGGCTGTGTGCGGGAGCGCCTGTTCGCTGGAACGGCGCTGGAAGCGATCGCCCACCCTGCCTAGGCTCCAGCAACGACGTGGCAACAGAGCCCATGGCAGATCGGGATCGGGCGCAGGTGACGGACAGTTCCGGCGCGCTGGCCAGTGCCGTGGCCGGCGCGGTGATCGGGGCTGCAGGCCTGGCCTGGTGGCTGCTGGCGGAAGCGGAGCGGCGGCGCAACGGGATGGGAGTCACGCGCCGTCCCAGGCTCTCCCGCCTGCAGAGAACCGTGGAAGCCAGCGCCAGCGAGGTGAGCACTCTCAACAACCCGCCCAAGGACCGGGAGCTGCACCAGAAGGTGCAGGAACTGAACCAGGCCATCGAATCGGTGCGCCGGCAACTGGAGCAGCTCCAACCCCACCGCTAGCAGCTGGGCATCGGTGCCTGGGTAGGTTGAAACCTGCGCCTGCCTGCTCGCCCATGCTCCGCTCCGCCGCCATCACCCAGGGGGTTCAGCGTTCCCCCAACCGCGCCATGCTGCGGGCTGTGGGCTTCGGCGATGGCGACTTCAGCAAGCCGATCATCGGCATTGCCAACGCCTACAGCACGATCACCCCCTGCAACCTGGGGCTGAACGATCTGGCGCGGCGCGCCGAAGAGGCGGCGCACCAGGCCGGGGCCATGCCCCAACTGTTCGGCACGATCACCGTGAGCGACGGCATCTCCATGGGCACCGAGGGGATGAAGTACTCCCTGGTGAGCCGAGAGGTGATCGCCGACTCGATCGAAACAGCCTGCAACGGCCAGAGCATGGACGGGCTGCTCGCCATCGGGGGCTGCGACAAGAACATGCCGGGGGCCATGCTGGCCATGGCCCGCATGGACATCCCCGCGATCTTCGTGTACGGCGGCACGATCAAGCCCGGCAAACTGGGTGCCTGCGATCTCACCGTGGTGAGCGCCTTTGAGGCCGTGGGCCAGTACAGCGGCGGCCAGATCGACGAGCAGCAGCTCACCGCCATTGAGAAGAACGCCTGCCCCGGAGCGGGCAGCTGTGGCGGCATGTTCACCGCCAACACGATGAGCGCGGCGTTCGAGACGATGGGCCTGAGCCTGCCCTACAGCTCCACCATGGCGGCTGAAGATGCAGAGAAAGCCGACAGCGCCGCCCGCAGTGCCGAGGTGCTCGCCCAGGCGATCGAGACCGACATTCGCCCCCGCGACCTGATGACGCGGGAGGCCTTTGAAAACGCCATCGCGGTGATCATGGCCGTGGGCGGCTCCACCAACTCGGTGCTCCATCTGCTCGCCGTGGCCCGCACCGCCGGGGTGGATCTGGCGATCGAGGATTTCGAGGCGATCCGCCAGCGGGTGCCGGTGATCTGTGATCTCAAGCCGAGCGGGCGCTACGTGACGGTGGATCTGCACCAGGCCGGCGGCATCCCCCAGGTGATGAAGCTCCTGCTGGATGCCGGTCTGCTGCACGGCGATTGCAAGACCATTGAGGGCAAGACCCTGCGGGAGGTGCTCGCCGCTGTGCCCTCCGAGCCCCCCGCTGGCCAGGACGTGATCCGCCCGCTCAGCAACCCCCTATACGCCAAGGGACACCTGGCGATCCTCAAGGGCAACCTGGCCGAGGAGGGCGCGGTGGCCAAGATCAGCGGGGTGAAGAACCCGGTGATCACGGGCCCTGCCCGGGTGTTTGAGAGCGAGGAGACCTGCCTGGCCGCGATCCTCGCCAAGCAGATCAAGCCCGGCGATGTGGTGGTGGTGCGCCAGGAGGGCCCCGTCGGCGGGCCCGGCATGCGCGAGATGCTCAGCCCCACCGCCGCGATCGTGGGCCAGGGGTTGCTGGATTCGGTGGCCCTGATCACCGACGGCCGCTTCTCCGGCGGCTCCTTCGGCCTGGTGGTGGGCCATGTGTCCCCCGAGGCCGCCGTGGGCGGCACCATCGGCCTGGTGCAGGAGGGCGACAGCATCACGGTGGATGCCAACCAGCTGCTGATCCAGCTGAATGTGCCCGACGAGGAGATCGCCCGGCGCCGGGCCGCCTGGGTGAAGCCCGAGCCCCGCTACCGCACCGGTGTGCTGGGCAAGTACGCCCGGTTGGTGAGTTCCAGCAGCAAGGGGGCGGTGACCGACCAGCTTGAGCTCACCGCCAACCGCTGATCAGCTGAGCAGGGCCCGCAACCGCCGGGCCAGTGCCTCCAGAGGTGCCCCGTCCTGGGGACGCTCACAGCGGCTGCCGCTCTGGCCGGCCATCCAGACGGGATGGCTGCCTTGCCAGAGCATGGGGCGGTCCGCATCGGCAACCCAGGCCAGGGTGAGGTGGAGCTGTTCACCGCTGGTGTAGATCTCCAGCTCCAGGTCGTGCTCCGGGCAGCGTTGTCCGCCCGGGTCCCGCACCTCAAGCACCAGGGTGCAATCGAAGGGGTGGTCTGGCCCGGCAGCCACGGCCGATGCCTCGGCCAGGCGCACGGCATGACGCCAGGGCTTGCGGCAGAGATCGGCAGCGGCAGCCACCAGCTGGCAGAGATCGGCCTGGGGGGGCAGATCAGGGATAGGCACGGATGGCGTGCAGGGTGAAGGTGATCGCGCCTGCCCGGAAGCCGGCATTGGGCTGGCCGTCATCGCCGAAGCGCGAGTGGAGCAGCTGCAGCCGGTTCACCCGGGCGGCGTCGAAGCGCAGCAGCGGCATGCCTAGGGGCTGGGCGCGCACGGAGGGGCGCAGGCTGCTGAAAGGGATACGCACCAGGGTGGGTCCCTGGGCATCGGTGTCGAACGCGTGCACCCAGCGCAGGCCGCCGGGTATCAGCTCGGTGAGGCCGGCTAGCCCATCGGCACTGGCCACGGCGAGCTTGAAGCGGCGGCCATCGCCGCTGATCTCCAGTTCCAGGCCGCTGTATTGGGAGAGATCGAGTGGCGGCGAGATCAGTGGTGAGCGGCAGCTGATGAAACCGCCACCCTCGGCAATCAGTTCACCCTGGAAGACCAACCCAGCTGGTCCGGCCTGGCAGCTGCCCGTGCTGCTGCCCCCCATGATGCGGTCGTTGACGGCATGCCAGCCGCTGAAACCGGCGGCGCTGACCAGGGTGAGCAAGGGATCAGGGGGGCGCTGCCCCATTGTCGGCCAGCACCAGGACGGGCGTGGATGGCTGCACCAGCCGGGCCGGGGTTCGCTCCGGCGACTCACTGGGGTCAAGCAGGCGGCTGAGGGCCTGGCGCTTGCCCTCGCCGCTCACCAAAAAGATCACCTGGCGGGCGGCCGAGAGCACCGGCGCGGTGAGGGTGATGCGGGCGAGCCCCTTGCCATCGCCAACGGTCACCGTGCGCTGCCGCTCACGGGTGGCGGCGGTGCCGGGGAAGAGGGAGGCGGTGTGGCCATCGTCACCCAGCCCCAGCAGCACCAGATCCAGCACCGGCGGCTCGCCGCCGCACAACTGGGCCAGGGTGGCGGCATAGGCCTCAGCCCCCTGCTGGGGATCGGCGAGCTGGGTGGGCACCGGATGGAGGCAGGCTGCCTGGCCTGGCCCGCCGCTCATCAGCGTCTCACGCACCAGACGGGCATTGCTGGCGGGATCATCAGCAGGCACCCAGCGCTCATCACCGAGCAGCAGGTCCACCCGTTCCCAGGGCAGGTGCTGCTGGCCGAGGTGGCGGTAGGCGGCGGCGGGGGTGGTGCCACCGGCCAGGGCGATCTGGCAGCGGTCCCGCTGGGCCAGGGCCAGATCAATGGCGGAGGCGATGGTCTCGGCGCAGCGGCGGGCCAGGGCCTCACCGGTCTCGACCACCACCAGGCGTGGAGCAGGTGGATTCAGGGTCATGGCGGTCCTCAATCCAGCCACTCGGTGTGGAAGCTGCCTGGTTTGTCCACCCGTTCATAGGTGTGGGAGCCGAAGCAGTCGCGCATGGCCTGCACCAGATTCTGGGGCAGACGGCCGCTGCGGTAGCTGTCGATGTAATCCAGGGTGCTGGAGAGGCAGGGCACGGGAATCCCCGCCAGGGCGGCACCGGCCACCACCTGGCGCAGGCCGGGCAGGCAGCGGTTGATCTCAGCGGCGAACCAGGGATCGAGGAGCAGGTTGGGCAGGTTCTGGTTGGCGGTGTAGGCGTTCTGGATGCGCTGCAGCAGACGGGCGCGGATGATGCAGCCCCCCTTCCAGATCTGGCCGATGGCCGCGAAGTCGAGGTTGTAGTTGTGAAGGGCAGAGGCCTCCTGCAGCAGGGCCATGCCCTGGCCATAGCTCACGATGCAGGCGGCGATACAGGCGTCGCGCAGCGGTGCCATGGCATCGGCTGGGGAGCCCAGGTCGAAGCTGTGGGCGGCCGGTGGAGGCAGCACAGCACCCGCCTCCAGGCGCTGGGCGCGCAGGGAGCTGAGCACCCGGGCGTTGAGGGCCGCGTAAATCGTGGGCACAGGCACCCCCATCTCCAGGGCACTCACCACGGTCCACAGACCGGTGCCCTTCTGTCCAGCGGCGTCCACGATCGCCTCCACCAGATCGCCGCCCGTCTCGGGGTCCTTGGTGCGCAGGCACACCTCGGTGATCTCCACCAGGAAGGAGGCCAGTTCCTCACTCTGGTTCCACTGGGCCAGCACGTCGGCCATCTGGTCGCCGTTCAGGCCGGCCACCCGCTTCATCAGGTCGTAGGCCTCGGCCAGGATCTGCTCGATGCCGTACTCAATGCCGTTGTGCACGGTCTTCACGAAATGGCCTGCACCCCCGGGTCCGATGTAGGTGACACAGGGACCGTCATCTACCTGGGCGGCCATCTTGCGCACGAGTGGCTCAATGGCGTCGTAGGCAGCCTTGGTGCCGCCCGGCATCATGCTGGGGCCCTCCAGGGCGCCCTTGGCGCCGCCGGATACGCCCATGCCGATGTAGCCGAAACTGCGGCTCTCCAGATCGGCAACCCGCCGCTCGGTATCGGTGTAGAGCGAGTTGCCGCCATCGATCAGGAGATCCCCCTCCTCAAGGAGCGGGGAGATTGAGGCGATCGTGGCGTCCACCGGATCACCGGCCTTCACCATCATCAGGATGCGCCTGGGTCGTTCCAGTGCCGCCACGAAGTCCTCCAGGGTAGCCGCCCCGACGATGTCCTTGCCGGCACCGCGACCAGCCAGGAAGGCCTCCGTTTTGGCCCAGGTGCGGTTGTAAACAACACTGGAGAAGCCGTTGCGCTCAGCGTTGAGGACCAGATTTTCTCCCATGACACCCAGGCCGATCAGGCCGAAATGTGCCTTGCCCATGACTGCTTTGGTGTGGCATTCCCCGTCAGTGTGACCAGGCGGGCAGCACAGAGGCCAGTTCGTTACCAAGCTGGCGCAAGTATGTCAGGGAGTCCTGTCCTGGCAGGGCTGAACCAGCCGCATCGGGGCGATCAGATCACGGTGCCGTCGGCAATCGCGCCATTTTTCACCACAACCACAATGCCGTTGCGAATGTAGAAATTCAACTCCGGTCGGTCGGCCTCCTCAATCCGATCCTTGTTGATGATGGTGACATTGCTGCCGATGCGCACGTTTTTGTCGATGATGGCGCCTTTCACCGTGGTGCCCTGGCCAATGCCCATGGGGATGCCCCCCCGCTCACGCAAAAGGACCCTCTCCTCGGACGATTCGAAGTAATCGCACCCCATCACCAGGGTGTCCTGAAGAACCACCTCATCTTCCACCCGACTGCGCACGCCAAGCACACAGTGATGAATGCTGCAGGCCTTCAAGAGTGACCCCTCGCCGATGATCGATTCGGTAACTTGGGCATCCTGCAACTTGCTGGGTGGCAGGTAACGCGGCCTGGTGTAAATCGGAAATTTCTCGTCGTAGAAGGAAAAGGGCGGATTTGGCTGCTGGGTGAGTGCCAGGTTGGCTTCATAGAAGGCACCGATAGTTCCGATATCCTCCCAGTAGTCGTTGAAGAGATAACTCTGTAAACGGTCGCCACGTTCCAGGGAGGCCGGGATCAGCTCCTTGCCGAAATCCGTGGCGCTGGGATTGGTGGCCAGCAGATCGAAGAGGGTGTCGCGGCTGAACACATAGATTCCCATCGAGGCGAGGTGGGGACGCCGCTGGGCATCTTCAGGCGACAGACCCAGACACTGGGTATCTACACGCATGGCCTGGAGGGCTTCACCCTTGGGCTTTTCCCGGAATTCCTGGATGCGGCCCTCCCCATCGGTGCGCATCAGGCCGAATGACTCGGCCTGCTCCGGATCCACCGGCAGAGCACCCACCGAGAGCTGGGCGTTGGTGTCGATATGGTGCTGTACGAAGCGGCTGTAATCCATCCGGTAGAGCTGGTCGCCGGAGAGGATCAGGTAGTGGTCCACATCCCACTCCTGAAACAGCCACTGGTACTTGCGTACAGCATCTGCGGTTCCTTCAAACCAGCTGGGGCTGTCCGGCGTCTGCTGCGCCGCCAGTACTTCCACAAAGCCCTGGCCGAAACCTGCTGAGAGGTTGTAGCTCATCGTCAGGTGACGATTGAGGGAGGCACTGTTGAACTGGGTCAAGACGTAGATCTTGTTGATCTCCGAATTGATGCAGTTGCTGATCGGAATATCAATCAGCCTGTATTTGCCAGCCAGGGGAACCGCCGGCTTGGCCCGCATCTTGGTAAGGGGATAGAGCCGAGTGCCTGCCCCGCCGCCCAGGATGATCGCCAGTACTCGCTTCATGCCGCCAGGGTCCATCCATGGGATGGAGCGACCGTAGGGGAGAGCGCTGCCATCAGGCGAGATACGCCAACACGGACGGCACGAACTGTTGCAGACCGGCGTCGCTCATCCATGCTGCTGGGGATCGGCCAGATCAAACAGTTCCTCGAGCACACGCATGGCGGCGTGGCGCTGCTGGCGGGGTTGGGGGGCGCGGATGTTGGTGACCGGAGTGTGCAGAATCTTATTGATGATGCCCTTGCTGAGGGCCTCCACCACCTTGCGCTCCCGGGCGGACAGGTCGGGCCCCATGCGACTGAGTGCTTTCTGCAGTTCCTGTTCGCGGATGTCCTCCAGGTGGCGCCGCAGGCGGTTCACCACTGGCACAGCCTCCAGCCCATCCCACCACTCCAGGAAAAGGCGTGCCTCCTCGGCGAGCATGCCCTCGGCCTCGGCGGCGATTCCGCGGCGGGCTTCCTGGTTGCGGGCCACCACCTCCTGCAGGTCGTCCACATCAAACGACTGAACTCCGCTGAGCCCGGCCGCATCCGCCGCAATGTTGCGGGGTACGCCGATATCGATCAGCATCAGCGAACTGCGCCGGTTCAACTGGCCCAGGCGCGCCGCCGTGATGATCGGTTCATCGGCCGCCGTGCTGGTGAACACCAGCGAGCAGGTGCTCAGACAGTGGTCCAGGTCCTCGAGGGGGCGGCACTGCACCGGCAGGCCAGGACAATCGGCCGCGAGCAGTTCTGCCCTGCTCACGGTGCGGTTGAGCAGCACCACGCCCCGGCAACCCTTGGCCTGCAGATGCTGGAGCAGCAGCCTGGCCATGCGTCCGGCACCCACGACCGCCACCTGCTCCTGGTCGAGGGGGACCAGTTCGTCGAGCCCCCGGCTCTGACCCACCTTCAGCTGGGCGAGTTCAACGGCGGCAGAACTGATTGACACCGCGCCGGTGCCCAGGTTGGTCTCGGTGCGCACCCGCTTGCCCGTGCTCACCGCCTGGTTGAGCAGGCGATTGAGGATGGGCCCCACCGACTGGTGCTCCTGGCCCAGCCGCACCATCCGCTTCACCTGGGAGAGAATCTGTCCCTCACCGAGGACGAGGGAGTCGAGGCCGGCCGCCACCCGCAGCAGGTGGGCGATCGCCTCCTCATGGTGGTAGGTGAACAGGTGGGGGGAGAGTTTGTCCAGGGCCAGGCCGGAATGCTGGCTGAGGAAGGCCCCAATGGCATGAATGCCCTGCTCCGGATGGCGGAGCAGGGTGTAGATCTCCAGCCGGTTGCAGGTGCTGAGGATCGAGGCCTCCAGCACCTGGTCATCGTTGCGGAGCAGCTGGAGGGAGTCCTCCATGGTCTGCTCCGGGATGCTGAGCCGCTCCCGGATTTCCACCGGGGCGGTGCGATGGCTCAGTCCGACGACCGCGATGTGCATGGAGAGAACAGGGAGCGTCGATCAGCGCAGAGCGATGCTCTGCGCTCCTTCCTTGATGTGCACGGTGGTGGTGAACCGGGCCGTGTTGTCCAGGGTGCTGATCACCAGGCTGCTGGTGCGGGTGCAGTCCTTCTCGAACTTCACGCCGTCGAACAGCAGGCCGTCGGTGATGCCGGTGGCCGCAAACACCACATTCTCACCGCAGGCAAGCTCTTCTGCCTCGTAGACACGGTCGGGATCGCTGATTCCCATCTCAGCCAGGCGAGCAAGGTTGCCCTCCTTGGTGAGGCCCTCCCACTCGGAGGTCTGGGCCACGGCCGGGTCGTACACCAGCTGACCCTGGAAGTGACCACCCAGGGCGCGCAGGGCAGCGGCGGAGATCACGCCCTCGGGTGCGGCACCGATGCCCATCAGGCAGTGGGTGCCGGTGCCGGCGAAGCCACAGGCGATGGCGGCCTGAACATCACCGTCGGAGATGGGCTGCACGCGGGCGCCCGTGGAGCGAATCTCCTTGATCAGATCCTTGTGGCGGGCCCGGTCCATCACCACGATCACCAGCTCATCCTTGGGCACGCCCAGGCACTGGCTGAGGATCTCGATGTTCTCGGTGGCCGACTTGCGGATGTCCACCTTGCCCTTGGCGGCCGGGGGAGCGGCCAGCTTCTTCATGTAGAAGTCGGGAGCGTTGAACAGGCCGCCGCGGTCGGAGGCGGCCAACACGGCCATCGAGCCACGCTGGCTGTTGGCACAGAGGTTGGTGCCTTCGCAGGGGTCCACTGCGAAGTCCACGCCCGGGCCGCTGCCGCTGCCCACCTCTTCACCGATGTACAACATGGGCGCCTCGTCGCGCTCGCCCTCGCCGATCACGATGCGACCCTGCATCTGAATCTTGTACATCCGCTCGCGCATCGCTTCAACGGCGGCGGCGTCGGCCTCGTTCTTGAGGCCAAGGCCGGTGAGCTTGGCGGAGGCGATGCCTGCCTGCTCAACGACCTCGAGAATTTCCTGAATGAGGGTGCGATCCACGGTGATCCGGCTGGGGGGAGGAGACTGGAGGCGCGGGAGCCGGAAGCACAGAATCCAGGATTGGCTGGATGGCCCGGGGGGCCAGGCTGGACAAAGTCCTGTTGCTGCGCGGCCTCTCGGGCCTGAAGCGGCGCCACTGTATCAGCGTCGGATCAGGGCGGGCGCGGGGGACGGCCCGCCTAGAATCACCTCCTCCCAGCCGCAGCCTCTCCCATGACCAGCAAGTCCCTGGTGGTGTCGCCATCGATTCTCTCGGCCGACTTCTCGCGGCTGGGCGAGGACGTGCGGGCGGTGGATCAGGCCGGCGCCGACTGGATCCACGTGGACGTCATGGACGGCCGTTTCGTGCCCAACATCACGATCGGTCCCCTGATCGTGGAGGCCCTGCGGCCTGTCACCAGCAAGCCCCTGGACGTGCACCTGATGATCGTGGAGCCCGAGAAGTATGTGGCTGATTTCGCCAAGGCCGGCGCCGACATCATCTCGGTGCAGGTGGAGGCCTGCCCGCACCTCCACAGGAACCTGGCCCAGATCAAGGAGCTCGGCAAGCAGGCCGGCGCGGTGCTCAACCCCAGCACGCCGCTCGACACGCTTGAGTACTGCCTCGAGCTCTGTGATCTGGTGCTGATCATGAGCGTGAACCCTGGATTCGGCGGCCAGAGCTTCATCGACAGCCAGATCCAGAAGATCCGCGATCTGCGCCGCCTGTGTGACGAGAAGGGTCTCGATCCCTGGATCGAGGTCGATGGGGGTGTCAAGCCCGGCAATGCCTGGAAGGTGATCGAGGCCGGCGCCAATGCGATCGTGAGCGGCTCCGGTGTGTTCGGAGCTTCCGACTACGCCGAGGCGATCCAGGGGATTCGCACCAGCCGCCGGCCCGAGCCCGCTCTGGTGTGACTGTGAACACAGCACCTGCTTCTGAATCGACCTGATCGCTGGAAAGACCTGGTCGAATTGGGGAGCGTTTGCTCCCCTTTTTGATGCCCAACAGGCTGAAAACGACCGCCTGGTTCAGCTCTCAAAGAACCATCCGTAGCTGTGCAGGCCGATGCCGAGAAGGTTCACGCCGATGTAACACACAGCGATCACCACCAGACCCACCGAGGCCACGATTGCCGGCCGCCGTCCCTGCCAGCCGCGAATCAGCCGGGTGTGGAGGTAGGCGGCATAGACCAGCCAGCAGATCAGGGCCCAGGTTTCCTTCGGATCCCAGCTCCACCAGCTGCCCCAGGCCTCGTTTGCCCAGACAGCGCCGCTCACCAGGCCCACCGAAAGCAAGAGAAAGCCCACGGTGATCGTGCGGTAGCTGAGGGAATCGAGTTGCTCAGCCAGGGAGAGGTTCACGCTGCTCAGGTTCAGCGGAGCGGCCATGGCGCCAGGCCCATCACCGGCCAGAGAGGCCTGGCGGAAGCCACCGCTGCCGATCGAGCTGCTGCGCAACTCCAGTTGCTGATCCCGGTCGGTGACCAGCACGGCCACCGAGAGCAGGGAACCCACCAACAGGGCCGCATAGCTAAGCATGATCACACTCACATGCATCACCAGCCAGCTGGATCGCAGGGCCGGCACCAGCGGTGAGGCCGACTGCAGCCGATCGGGCAGGGCGAAGCTGGCGAAGGCCACACAGCCGAGCGCCATGGGGGTGGCGGCAGCCGGCACCAGGGGAGAGGGCCAGCTGCGCTCCACCAACAACTGGGTGAGGGTGCAGCCCCAGGCCAGGAAGCAGAGCGACTCGTAGAGGTTGCTGATCGGGAAATGGCCCGAGTCGAGCCAGCGCAGCACCAGCTGGGCCGTGAGGCAGAGATTGGCACTGGCCACCAGCAGGCGCACCCAGGGATTGGACCTGCCCCCACTCACCGACCAGAAGGCCAGGGGCAACACCAGCAACAGCAACGCGAAGGCCGCCAGTCCCAGACCCAGAACCGGGTCGCGCAGCAGATCAGTCAAGGGCTCAGCAAAGCTTCGTCCCAGTCTGCCGCGTGCCGGGGTTCACCTGGGCCTTCAACGGCTGGCGCGTTGCAGGAGTGCCAGGCCGATCAGCACGAAAATCAGTACCGGTGCCCAGGCCGTCACCAGCGGCGGCAGGGCCCCGTTCACCCCCATGGCACTGAAGCTGAAGGCCACCAGGTAGTAGCTGAAGATCAACACCACGCTCAGGCCGAAACCCTGGCTGCGGCTTCGCCTGGAATTGGGCCTGACGCCCAGGCTGCTGCCCAGCAGACCGAACACCAGACACACGGCCGGAAAGGAGAATTTCTCGGCAATGCGCACGCGCATCTTGCGGGCGGCCTGGCGGTCGCCGGACTCGCGCAGCAGACGTTCCGCCGTACGCGCCTGGCCAATGGTCATGGTGTTGGCATCCGTGGGCAATTCGGCGACACGGATCGGCTGATTGCCCAGGGGATAGAGATAGCGATCAAACCGGGCAGAGGTGTTGGGGGAATCTTCACCATCGGCCACCACGTAGACATGGCCATCGATGAATTCCCATTGGGCCTCCTCCTCGCTCCAACGGGCCTTCTCGGCTGTGAGCATCAACCGCTGGCCAGCCCGCGAGAGATCAAGCAGCGTGACCTGCTCCATCACCCCCTCGTTGAAGCGCTGGGCATAGAAGAAGTGGGTGAGTGCCCGCTCCTTGGAGCCGTCCTCTGCAACGATCTGGCCGAAACGGGTGTAGGTGATGCGGTTCCTCTGTTCGCCTGCCACCGCCCTGCCGATCGCCAGATTGAGGGTGGCCTTGGCCTGTACCAGGGTGTGGGGCACCACGGCCTCGTTGAAGGTGAAGGTGAGCAGACTCATCACCAGGGCAAGGGCCAGGGCCGGCACCACCATCCGCCAGGTGGGCACCCCCACACTGCGCAGGGCGGTGAGTTCGCTGTTTCCTGTGAGCTTGCTGTAGGTGAGCAGGGTGGCCATCAGCGTGGCCATCGGGAACGAGAGCACCAGAAAGGAGGGCAGCTCGAGCAGCAGCACGCGGGCAGCCACATCCAGGGGCAAACCGGATTCAGCGATCCGCCGCACCAGCTCGAACACGGCGCCCACCGAGAGGGACACAGCTGTGAAGGAGGCGATCCCGAACAGCAGGGGGCCCAGCAGTTCGGAGAGCAGCCAGCGATCCAGCAGGGGCAGGCGTTTGCGGATCGCCAGAAGAGAATGGAACCGGCGCAGGAGAGCGTTCACAACCTGAAGCCCTCGCCGAGGTAGTGGCGTCGCACCTGAGGATCGTCACCCACGGTGCTGGAGTTGCCGGCCGCCAGAATCGCGCCCTCCGAAAGGATGTAGGCCCGGTCGGTGATGGCCAGGGTTTCGCGCACGTTGTGATCGGTGATCAGGATGCCCATGCCGCGCTGGCGCAGGCCGGCGATCAGCTCCTGCAGGTCGGCCACCGCGATCGGATCCACTCCGGCAAACGGCTCGTCGAGCAGCAGATAGCGGGGCCCCTGCTCCCCCACAGCCAGGGCGCGGGCCACTTCACAGCGCCGACGCTCGCCACCGGAGAGCTGTTGACCCTGGCTGTGCTGGAAGGCCGTGAGGTGGAATTCCTCCACCAGGGAATCCAGCCTCCCCCGGCGCTGCTGTCGGGCGACCCCACTCTGTTCCAGGGCCAGTTCCAGGTTCTGGCGAACAGTGAGCTGGCGGAACACACTGGCCTCCTGGGGGAGGTAGCCGATCCCCAGGCGCGCCCGCTGGGGCATGGACAGCACCTCGATGCAGCGTCCATCCAGCAGCACCCGGCCCTGGTCGGGGCGGAGCAGGCCAGTGACCAGGCCAAAGGTGGTGGTCTTCCCGGCCCCGTTCGGTCCGAGCAGACCCACCACCTCCCCTGGGTCGAGCTGGATGGAGACGTGGTTCACGAGCACCCGGCCGCCAAGGGCCAGAAGCACATCGTCGAGCACCAGGCTCATGGGGTGGGGCGATCGGGCTTGTCAGTCGTCAGCGGTGCGATCGGAAAACTGCTGAGCACCTGCTGGCCCTTGGTGGGCTCGGCGATCAGCCGCTGCTGGTCCACCAGATAGGTGATCCGCTCCGCGCGCAGTGAGGGGCCGTCGGCCTGAATCACATCCACGTCGCCACTGAGCACGACCCGACCCTCCCGGCTGAAGTACTGGGCCTGGCGGGCGGTGGCCACCAGGCGGCGGTCCGGGTACACGATGCGCACATTGCCGCTGGCCGTGACCACACCGGTGAGGTTGTCGGCGCGCTGCACATCGGATTCGATCGACACAACCCCGGTTGTGGGGGTCACCACCTGCGGCTCGGCATGGCCGACGCTGCCGGCGGCCAGGGCACACAGGGTGAGACCGAGCAGCAGTCCTGGAGAGCGGCCTTGACGCAACAGGGCAGTGATGGGCTGGACTCCGGGCAACGCTTCCAAATTTACAGAGAGCCCGGGGATTGAACCCGCTTCAGGCTGGGCGGGGACAGCTGGGCGGCGTCCTGCTCCAGTTGCAGCACCAGGAGCCAGGCCCTGGCCTGCTCCCGCAGGGCCTGCAGATCCAGGCCCAGGGCCTGATCGCCGCAGCGCTGGAGGCGGCCAAGACCCTCCCCGGTGAGGATCAGGGCGCCTCGCTGATTGCCCCGGCCGTGATGGAGCTGGCCCACGGCAATCTGCAGGATGCCCTGGAGAACGGGGCGCATTGCGCCGGCGGTCTCGTGCCAGAGCTCCTCGAGTCCGTCGTGGCAGGCATACCACTCGCCGGCATTGAACTGGTCCACCGCCACCTGCAGGCGCGGATCCCGGCTCAATGCCCGTTCATCGGCGTCCTGGGAATCCACCAACAACCTGCGCGCCAGCGTTGGATCAACCTCAGCGCTTTGCCGGCTTCTTGGCGGGCAGCTTGCGCAGACGAATCGACTCGGGAGTCACCTCCAGCATCTCGTCGGGACCGATGTACTCCAGGGCCCGCTCCAGGGTCATCTGCAGCGGTGCCTGCAGGGTATCGAGCTCCTCAGCACCGGCCGAGCGCATGTTGGTGAGCTGCTTGGTCTTGCAGACGTTGATCTCCAGATCCTGGGGCCGGTTGTTCTCGCCGATGATCATGCCCTTGTACACCTTGGTTCCCGGGGTGATGAAGAACTGGCCGCGATCCTCGGCGTTCTTGAGGGCATAGAAGGTGGCGGTTCCCTCCTCAAAGGCGATCAGCACGCCGTTGCGGCGGGTGTCGAAGTCGCCCTGCATCGGCCGGTAGTCGAGGAAGGAGTGGCTCATGATCCCCTCGCCGCGGGTGGCGCGGATGAACTCACCGCGGAAGCCGATCAGGCCCCGGGATGGCACCAGGAACTCCAGCTGGGTGCGGCCGTCGTTGGTGTTCTCCATGTTCTGCATCTCCGCCTTGCGGATACCCAGCTTCTCGATGCAGGCGCCAACCGATTCCTCGGGCACATCCAGCACAAGCGTTTCGAACGGTTCGTGGGGGGTGCCGTCGATCGTGCGGAAGATCACCTGGGGCTGGCTCACCTGGAACTCATAGCCCTCGCGGCGCATCGTTTCGATCAGGATGCCCAGGTGCAGCTCGCCGCGACCGCTCACCGCCCAGCGGTCGGGGGAATCGGTGTCTTCCACCCGCAGGGCCACGTTGGTGAGCAGTTCCCGCTGCAGGCGGTCGCGCACCTGGCGGCTGGTCACGAATTTGCCCTCCTTGCCGGCAAAGGGGGAATCGTTGACCACGAAGGTCATCTGCAGGGTGGGTTCGTCCACCTTGATCAGGGGGAGGGCTTCCGGGTTGTCGGGGCAGGCGATCGTCTCGCCGATGTTCACCTCATCGAAACCGGCCACCGCCACCAGATCACCGGCGCTGGCCTGCTCGATCTCCACCCGCTGCAGGCCCTGGAAGCCCAGCAGCTTGCTGATGCGGCCCCGCTTGATGGAGCCGTCGTCGCGGATCAGGGCGGCGGGCTGGCCGGCCTTGATCACACCGTTGTGGATGCGGCCGATCATGATCCGGCCCAGGAAGTCGCTGTAATCAAGCGTGGTGACCTGCAGCTGCAGGGGCTTCTCGGCATCGCCCACCGGCGGCGGCACATGGCGCAGGATCGCGTCGAACAGCGGCTTCATCGTGTCGCTGTCGGTCTTCATGTCCGGCTTGGCGTAACCGCCCATGCCGCTGCCGAACAGGTAGGGGAAATCGCACTGGTCGTCGTCCGCGCCCAGTTCCAGGAACAGATCGAGCACCTTGTCGACAGCCACCTCGGGATCCACCCGGGCCCGGTCGATCTTGTTCACGAACACGATCGGGCGCAGACCCTTCTCCAGGGCCTTCTTGAGCACAAAGCGCGTCTGGGGCATCGGCCCCTCGTTGGCATCCACGATCAACAGACAGCCATCCACCATGCCCAGCACCCGCTCCACCTCGCCGCCGAAGTCGGCGTGGCCGGGGGTGTCGACGATGTTGATGCGGATTCCCTCGTAGTCGACAGCGGTGTTCTTGGAGAGGATGGTGATGCCGCGCTCCCGCTCCAGGTCGTTGGAGTCCATCACGCAGGTGGGTACCGCCTCGTTGTCGCGGAAGATGCCGGACTGGGCCAGCAGCGCGTCCACCAGGGTGGTTTTGCCGTGATCAACGTGGGCAATGATCGCAATATTGCGAATCGGCGTGCCGGGATGGACGGCGCTCATAAACAATCCTTGAAGGGGAAGGGATAGGGGGGCTGGTGCAGCCAGGGACAGACGGATGTCCGTGGTTGTCGGCGGGATCGACAGCGAGGCAGCAGGCCGGTGAACAGTGGGCCGTTTGACAGCGGGCCGTTTGTCAGTGAGCGGGGAGACCGTGGGTGGGGAGACCGTGGGCGGGGAGACAGTGGGTGGGATCGATCCGGGCTGGATGACAGAGGGATCAGGCCAGGGGAGCTGTCTCAGGCAAGCCTCAGCACAGGCCCCCGATCAACAGAGCTGCCCGCAGGGGTGGGCACCGACTGAACCGGAATGTTTCAGCTTATCTCAGCCTGTCCCAGCTCTGGAACGCCCGCCGCTGGACCCCTGGGGCTTGAGGCTGCCCCGGGTCACGCCGAGGCGACTCTCCAGCTGTTCCCGTTGCCAGAGCTCACGCCCGCTCAGGCGTCCCGCCAGCACGTCGAGATAGAGCTCCACGCGCCGACGGGCGGTGCTGGCGTCGTCGTCGAGCAGCTCCAGGCGCAGGTGGGTCACACCGTGCTCCAGCAATACGGGAATGGCCTCCGCCGCCGACTGGGCCCTGGCGTTGAACAGGGTGTTGCGGCAACCGAGGTCGGCCCGCAGGGGATGGTCGGCCCCGGAGCGGTCACGCAGCTGCACCAGATGCTGCTCACAGGGGCGGCCGCAGTCGGTGTGGTCATGGCCGTCGGAGAGAAAGGCGCAGAACAGGCAGTGCTCCATGTGGAAGAGGGGCATGTGCTGGTGCACCGTCACCTCCAGGCGACCCGCCGGCGAGCCCCGCAGCAGCGCCAGCAACTGGGGTAGATCGAGGTCGTAGCTGGCGCAGACCCGCTCGAGCTGCCAGTGGTCGAGGAACCAGGCCAGGGCGAGCGGGTTGGCCACATTCAGGCTGAAATCGCCCACACAGGGAGCCAGGCCGGTGAGCCGCTCCAGTTGGTCCGCATTGCGCACCAGATAGCCGTCGGCACGGGTGCGCAGCAGGGGCTCCAGGCTCCAGGACTCATCGGGCCGGGTGATGCGGGGCCCAGCCAGCCACAACCCTCCCGGCCAGCAGCCCTGGCCGATCGCCACCGCCTCGCGCAACTGGCGTGGCTGGTCCAGATCGGCTACCACGCTGTGCAGGGGTAGATCGCGCAATGCCCGCAGCTGCGCCAGATCGCGCACCATCACCACCAGAGCTGGCCCCATGGGGGCCGCCGGGGGCGTGGCAGGAGAGAGCTGCTGGATCAGCAGGGGCAGAGAGGGGCCAGTCCCTGACGGGGACGAGGGAGCCGTGCGGGCTGGAGAGGGATCGGCTCGCTCCAGAAGCAGGGCCAGCTGGTCCACCAGTTGGCGCCGCAGGCGATTGAGTTCGGCCACAGGCAGGAACAGGCCATCCGAAAGGTGGAACTCCAGATCCGCCAGCTCCCAGCCGGTGCCCCCCAGGCGCCCCAGTTGCGCCCGCAGCCGATCCCGATCCAGGCCGGCAGCACGGGCCATCTCCAGGGGAGCGGCACTCAGCACCTGCAGGGGTTGGAGATCGGCTGCGGTGAGCGGGGGGGCCGAGAGCACACTGATCTGCAGGGGTTCCCCGATACCGCCCAGCACCTGCAAGGCCAACGGACGGGGGCGCTCAGGGGGGGGCTGGCGGGCCAGACGCTGCGCCTCCCTCTCCAGCGCAGGATCACTGCTGAGCCAGCAGGGACTTCCCGGAGCAAGCATGGCGAGGGACACCCTGGCCGGACCGAGACGCATGGCCTGACGTCCGGGCCCGCGGCTGGTAACGGCCATCACCCGACCACCCACTTCCTGGGGAGGGGAAAGAGGATCACGGCCCAGTGCCTCGAATACCACTCCGTCGCCCGGCTTGAGAGCTTCCGGCGTGCGCAGCACACACCAGCCGCCAGGCTCCAGCGCCTCCAGCCTGCCGATCAACGGCCCCCGCTTCTTGCTCCAGCGTCCGTGCACGAGCCGGCGATGGTCGATGCCCGCGAGCCATCCCGTGGACAGGCCCCTGGAAAACATCAGCTCCAGGCGGCGGCGGTCGTCGCTGGAGAGGGCTGACTGGGGGCGGCCGTCCTGCCATTGGTCGAGGCTGCGGCGGTAGGCGTCCGTGACCACCGCCACATAGCTGGCCTCCTTGAGCCTCCCCTCAATCTTGAGGCTGGCGATCCCCAGCTCGGCAAGCTGGGGCACCAGTTCCCAGGCGGCCAGATCCTGGGGCGAAAGGAGATAGCGCTGGTCGGCAAGATCCAGGGGTACGCCGTCCACCAGGAGTTGGTAGGGCAAACGACAGGCCTGGGCACATTCGCCGCGGTTAGCGCTGCGCTGGCCGAGGGCCTCACTGGTGAGGCACTGGCCGGAGTAGGCCACGCACAGGGCGCCGTGCACGAACACCTCCAGCGGCACATCCAGTGCCCGCTCGACCAGCTGGCTCTGCATGCGTTGCAGATCGCGCAGGCTCAGCTCCCGAGCCAGCACCACCTGGCGGCATCCCAGGGCAACGGCCTGGGCCACGCCGGCGGCACTGGTGATCGACATCTGGGTGGAGGCATGCACCGCCAGATCCGGGGCCAGGGCCGCCGCGAGGCGAGCCAGGCCGATGTCCTGGACGATCAGGGCGTCCACCCCGGCGGCGGCGGCGGCCAGCACCAGCTGGCCGGCCTGTTGCAGCTCATCGCTGAACACGAGCACATTCAGGGTGAGATAGGCCTTCACCCCTCGGCGGTGCAACCACTGCACGATGGACGGCAGCTCCCGCTGCTGAAAGTTGGCCGCCCGCATGCGGGCGTTGAAGCACTCCACGCCGAAATACACGGCATCGGCGCCGTTGGCGGCTGCGGCCCTCATGGCCTCCCAGGTACCGGCCGGAGCCAGCAGCTCCGGAGTGCGGGGCCCCATGTCAGCGGGCCAGACGCTGGGCCGGTTCAAAGTGTTTGAGAGCCTCGGCTGTGCCCTCGAAGCGCCAGTGCCAGGGCTCGTAGTTCACGCCCTGGGGGTTGCCGGCTGGGAAGGAGAGGATGAAGTGATGGCGGGCGGCATTGGCCTGCAGCCAGCGGAAGGCGTCCGTGGCGGCGAAGCGTTCGGAAAGGTTGGCCTGGGGAGCCCGGCCATCGCCGAAATCCACGGCGTATCCCGTGCTGTGTTCGGAAAAGCCTGGGGGCGCGCTCACCCGGGAGCGCTGCAAGGCACTCTGGTTGCGCTCGGATTTCACAGCGAAGAAAAGGTCTTTCTGCAGGGCGATCGGGCGGAACGCACTGAGCACCGTGAGGCTGATTCCGTCAGCGGCGGCGGCCCGTTGCATCGCCAGCAGGGCAGACGCCGCATCGCGATGCAGGGCCTGCCCGGGACTCACTTCCACCAGATCAGACGCGGCGGCTTCGGCATAGGGGAAGTGCCCGAGCAGCCGGCCATCAGCGCTCGTGCGGGCATTCAGCCCTTCGACGGGGGGAGGGGAGAGCCAGCGGCGGAATTGCTCGGGAAACACCAGAACCAGGGAGCCCCCTACGAGCAATGTGACCAGACCGGCGACTCCGACACGGCTGAACACTCCCGGGCGCGTGGGCAGGGCCGGGGTGGAGCGCTGGGCGATCGGGATGTCGTTGCTGGCCGTGCGGCGGGCCCGTCCACCCTGGAGGGCACGCAGAGACCTGCCGCCAGTTGGCTCAGGCGGTGAGGGATAGGACGCTGATCGGGAAGGGCGGCTGGCGATGGCGTTCGACCGGCTGGCACTGAACAGGCATGAAGATCCTAGGTGGCGCGGCCGGATCGGGCCCCAGGCACGACTTCAACAGTGTTAGCTTCCAGCCACCTCTCAATCCGGGCGGAGCGTTCTCTCGATGTTGCGTGTGGCAGTGGTGGGCGGCGGCCCCAGTGGGTCCTGCGCCGCTGAGGTGCTGGCCAAGGCGGGCATCCAGACCTGGATCTTTGAACGCAAGCTTGACAACGCCAAACCCTGCGGTGGTGCCATTCCCCTCTGCATGGTCGAGGAGTTTGACCTGCCGGAGTCGATCATTGATCGCAAGGTTCGCAACATGCGGATGATCTCCCCCTCCAACCGGGAGGTGGACATTCATCTGGATAACGAGAATGAGTACATCGGCATGTGCCGCCGGGAGGTGATGGATTCCTTCCTGCGCAACCGGGCCGCCGAGCTGGGCGCCCACCTGGTGAATGGCCTGGTCACGAAGATCGACACGGGGTCGAATCGACAGGGGCCCTACACCCTCACCTACTCCGACTACAGCGAGGGAGAGGCCACCGGTGTGACCAAATCCCTGGAAGTGGATCTGATCATCGGCGCCGATGGGGCCAACAGCAGGGTGGCCAAGGCCATGGATGCCGGCGACTACGACGTGGCCATCGCCTTCCAGGAGCGCATCAAGTTGCCTCCTGAGGAGATGAAGTACTACGAAGACCTGGCGGAGATGTATGTGGGCACTGATGTGTCGCCCGACTTCTACGCCTGGGTGTTCCCCAAATACGACCATGTGGCCGTTGGGACTGGCACCATGCAGGAGAACCAGTCGCTGATCAAGAGCCTGCAGGTGGGCATCCGCGAGCGAGCCCGCAAGCGGCTGGTGAATGGCGAGGTGATCAAGGTGGAGGCGCACCCCATCCCCGAACATCCACGCCCCCGGCGCGTGGTGGGCCGCATGGCTCTTGTGGGGGATGCTGCGGGCTACGTGACCAAGAGCTCCGGCGAAGGCATCTACTTCGCTGCCAAGAGCGGCCGGATGTGCGCCGAGGAAATTGTGGCCGCCAGCCAGGGCGGCAAGCGGGTGCCAGCTGAAGCCGACCTCAAGAGGTACCTGAAGAAGTGGGATCGCCAGTACGGCGCCACCTACAAGGTGCTGGAAATTCTCCAGAACATCTTCTACCGCAACGATGCGGCCCGAGAAGCCTTTGTGGAGATGTGCGATGACAAGGACGTGCAGCGGCTCACCTTTGACAGCTACCTCTACAAGCGGGTGGTGGCGATGAACCCCTGGCAGCAGCTCAAACTCACCTTGCTCACCCTGGGTGCCGTGCTGCGGGGGAATGCCCTGGCTCCCCAGAGCTACAAGCCCGTGCCGAGCACGGTGCGCTCCGACGACGAAGTCAACGCCATGCTGGCCGTGAGCAGCATCAAGGGCGGCATCAACGCCTCCCGTGAGAAGAGGCAGGCCGCTGCCGCCGCGCCAATCAGCGCCACAAATGCGGCTGTTGGGGAGGTCCAGGACAGGCAGCCGGCAGGCGTGGCCTGAGCTCCGTTGTGCTGGCCGACTTCAGCCCGAGATCCTGCTGAAGTCGGCCAAGACGGAAGCCTGGTTGCGGAGCAGACCCAGCAGGTTGAGGCGGTTGGTGCGGATGGCAGTGTCATCCGCCATCACCAGCACGCTCTGCTCACCGTCAAAAAAGGCCGCCAGGGTTGGTGCTGCTGCTGCCAGGCCATCCGCCAGACGGCCATAGCGACTCTCAACGCAGCTCGTAGCCACCGGAGCCAGCTCCTCAAGCACACGGAGCATGGCCGTCTCGCTGGGGGTTTCAAACAAGGCGGCGTCCACCGCTCCCTGAGGATCCAGCGTGCCCATGGGCAGATCTCCCTTGCTGGCCAGGCGAGCGGCCCGCGTGACCACCGCCCTCACGGGCTCCAGGCGGCCGCTGGCACGCAGGTCGGCCAGCAGGGCGGCCCGGCCATGGGCATCGGCGGGATCGCGCAACACCCGCTCCAGGGGCACGGACTCACCTGCCACGGCCTGCACGAGATCGCCATCCACCCCCTGCTCTTCCAGCAGGCTCACCAGCCGCTGGCGCAACAGATCACTGAGGTCGTTGCAGAGCTGCTCGGGATCCACCCTCAGCTGGGGCAGGGACGCGGCCCAGTGGCCCGCAGCCCGCTGCAGCAAGGCCCGCAGATCCAGCCGCCAGCCGCGGCTCCACAGGATCTGGAGGATGCCATTGCCGGCCCGGCGCAAGGCATAGGGATCCGAGGAGCCGCTGGGCCGCTCCCCCTTGGCGTAGATGCTCAGCAGCAGCTCCAGCCGCTCAGCCATGGCCAGCACCGCCCCGGTCTCGGAGGACGGCAGGGCATCGCCGGCCCCACGTGGGAGATAGTGCTCCAGCACGGCCAGGGCCACATCGCGCGGCTCCCCTTCGGCCACCAGGTACTTGGCGCCCATCACCCCCTGCAGCTCGGGGAATTCGCCCACCATCTGGCTCACGAGATCGTGTTTGCAGAGATGGGCGGCGCGGCGGGCGTGGCCGGCGGCGACGGCATCGAGGGGCAACAGCTCCAGCAGGGCGTCGGTGAACCACTCCAGTCGGTCCACCCGGTCACGCAGTGATCCGAGGCCGGCCGCGAAGGTGACGCTGGCCAACTGGTCGCGGCGATCGATGCTGGCCACGGCCCGGTCGGCCTGCAGGAAGAACTCGGCATCGGCCAGACGGGCCTTGAGCACCCGTTCATTGCCGCGCCGCACCGTGGCCTCGGCGGCAGCCAGGCCATTGCCGATGCAGAGAAAGTGCGGTTGCACGATGCCCCGGGCCTGGAGGGCCAGGGGGTCGGGGGCGGCCCGGCGCTGGATCAGGGGCACGTAGCGCTGGTGAGAACGCATCACGGTGCAGAGCACCTCCGCCGGCAGGTCGAGGTAGCGGTCGGCAATCGTGCCCTCCAGGGGCAAGGGGGCTTCCACCAGATCCACCAGCTCCTCGAACAGCTCCGGTGGCAGGTCAGGTTCGGCCTGATGGCGGCTGGCCGCAGCGGCCACCGCGCTCTGGATCGTGCTGGCCCGACTGGCCCGGTCCACCTCCACGCCCGCCACTGCCAGATCCTGGCGGTAGCTGCTGGCGGAGTGGATCGGCACGTCCCCCGCCACCAGGCGGTGGCCGCGGCTGCGGGCCTGGGCCACCAGCGGCGGGTCACAGCTGGTGAGACGCACCGGCAGCACGCTGGCATCGAGCAGGGCCACCAGCCAGCGGATCGGCCGGGAGAAGCGGCAGTCCCCCTCCCCCCAACGCATGAACCGACGGCCCTGGAGGCCTTCAATCCAGGCCGGCACCAGCTCCGTGAGCAGGCTGGCCGTGTCACGGCCCCGCTCCACCACCAGGGCGAACACGAATGGTCCCTTGGGCGTGTCGCGCACCTCCAGGGCCGCTGGATCCACGCCGCAGCGCCTGGCAAATCCCACCGCCGCCGGGCTGGGTGCTCCGTCCTGGAAGGCCTGGGCGGCCGGCGGCCCCTTGCGTTCCTCCTCTCGATCAGGCTGGCCTGTCGCCAGACCGTCCACCACGAGCGCCAGCCGGCGGGGGGTGCTGGTGACCTGGAGGGAGGCGAAGGGCAGCCGCAGCTGCTCGAGATCGCGCCGCACCTGCTCCTCCAGCTGGGGCAGGGCCAGGCGGGCGAAATCAGCCGGGAGCTCCTCAGTTCCGATCTCCAGCAGAAAGGTGGACACGCGGGCAGGCCATGGCAGCCGCCAACTCTATGGATTCACCCGCGGCCGGCTGTTGCGGAGATCGACGCCGCACCGCCGTGGGCCCCATCCCATTCGCTACGGTCGGGGAGTTCATGAAGCATGCGTGTGGCCGTGTCTGCCGGGGTATCTGCTGGGCCCACCAAGTTCGAGCAGTTGAAGGCGGGCAGCGACCATCTGCGCGAGCCGCTCTACACCGAGCTGGGCAACGAGCTGCCCAATTTCAGTGAGAACGCAGTTCAGATTCTGAAGTTTCACGGCAGTTACCAACAGGACAATCGCGACAACCGCCAGAAGGGTCGTGAGAAGGACTGGCAGATGATGCTGCGGCTGCGCAGTCCCGGCGGCCGCATCTCCAGCGACCTCTTTCTGGCCATGGACGAGCTGGCCGACCGGCTGGGCAACGGCACGCTGCGGGTCACCACCCGCCAGGCCTTCCAGATGCACGGGGTGCACAAGGAGAACCTCAGGGAGGTGATCGGCACGATCGTGCGCCACCTGGGTTCCACCCTGGCCGCCTGTGGCGATATCAACCGCAATGTGATGGCCCCGGCGGCCCCCTACGCCAAGGGGGGGTATCCGGCGGCCCGCCAGCTGGCCGATGACATCGCCGACCTGTTGACTCCCCAGGCGGCTGAAGGGTCGTACCTGGACATGTGGGTGGACGGCGATCTCAGCTACAGGATCAAACCCACTGCCCCCACCCGGCGGGTGAAGGAACGCCAGCGGGAGGGTGGGGTGTTCAGCGGCGATGGCCAGGAGCCCCTCTATGGCGGCACCTACATGCCGCGAAAGTTCAAGGTGGCCGTCACCGTGCCCGGCGACAACTCCGTGGACCTGCTCACCCAGGACGTGGGCCTGGTGCTGTTCTCGGACCCCCAGGGCCGGCCCCAGGGCTGCAATGTGTATGTGGGTGGCGGCATGGGCCGCACCCATAACAAGGAGGAGACCTTCGCCCGTACGGCCGACCCCCTCGGCTACGTGGAGCATGAGCATGTGCTCGATCTGGTGCAGGCGATCGTGGCCCTGCAGCGGGACCACGGCGATCGGGTGCAGCGGCGCCACGCCCGCATGAAATACCTGATCCACGATCGCGGCGTCGACTGGTTCCGCGACGAGCTCAAGAGCCACTATTTCAGCCATCCGATCCGGAGCCTGCGCCCCGAACCCCGCCGCAAACTGGAGGATTACCTGGGCTGGCACCGCCAGAGCGCTGGCCTCTGGTTCGTGGGGCTCCCCCTGCTCTGCGGACGCCTCAGCGGTGAGCAGAAGTCGCGGCTGCGGGAGCTGGTGGACACCTTCAAGCTGGAGCTGCGGCTCACCCCCAACCAGGACATCCTGCTCTGCAACATCGGCACCAGCCAGCGCAGCAGCCTGCGCCAGAAGCTGGCCGAACTGGGCTGGGAGAATCCTGAGGAAACCAGCCTGCTCAGCCGCCACGGCATCGCCTGTCCGGCCCTCCCCCTGTGCGGCCTGGCGGTCACCGAGGCCGAGCGGATCTTCCCGGCTGTGCTGGAACGGCTCGAGACCCTGCTCGAGCGACTGGACATCCACAAGCCCGTGCTGGTGCGCATGACCGGCTGCCCGAATGGCTGCGCCCGCCCCTATATGGCCGAGATCGGGCTGGTGGGCAGTGGGGTGGATCAGTACCAGTTGTGGCTGGGAGGCAGTGCCCAGCTCAGCCGACTGGCCGAGCCCTACCTGGAGAAGATGCCGCTGGAGGCGATGGAGGCCACCCTGGAGCCGCTGTTGCTGGCCTGGCACCAGAGCGGCATGCGCAGGGGCTTCGGTGACTTCGTGGTGAGCAGTGGCCGCGATGAGGTGCAGCGCCTGCTGGCGCTGGCCTGATCCCTGTCCAGAACGTTGAACTAGTCGGCTTCGACCGGCCTGTCGATGCGGCCGTAGTGCGCCAGGGGGGCGTCACGTCGCCAGGCCCAGAGCTGATCGCCCCAACTGAAGTGCCACCACTCATTGGGGTGCTGCACGAAGCCTGCTGCCACCATCACCTCCCGCAGGGCCTGGCGATGGCCATGAAAGCGCAGGAAGGTTTGCCGCTGCTGTGGATCAGCGCATGCGGCGGCCCGCCGGCTGAAGTGATCGGGCTCGGAGACCGCACCGATCGCGTCGATCTCCGAGCCCATCTCCAGCAGCTCGTGCGCTCCCGTGTCCAGCCGCCGGGCCAGGGTGAGGTCCACGGCAGCCCCGGTGCTGTGGGGCGGGGGAGCGGCCGGATCGGGATTGGGCGGCGCCCAGAAGCGGTCCACATCGGCCACGGCCTGCTCCCTTGCCGCCGAGGGCTGGGCGGGATCGATGCCCCGCTCGCGGCAGAGCTGGCCGGTGGCGTGCTCCACCATGAATGCCTGCACGGCCAGGGGCCGCCAGGCGTCAAAGATCGCCAGACACCAGTTGGGATGGTGGCTCTGGAGCAGGGCCTGGGCTTCCAGCAACCGCCGGATCACCCCCTGGCGCAGGCGGAACGGGCAGGCCCCGCTGCCGTAGGGCGCGCCCAGGGAGGCATAGGGATGGGGTTCCAGGCGCAGCAGATCGGTCGGCAGAGCCAGCAGGGCTTCACCCAGATCGGCGATCGGCCGGTCATTCCAGGGACGTCGCTGCATGAACCTGACCTGTGGGCCCCCAGTGTGCAGGCCGGCAGGGCCCTCAGTTGAGCCGCACCGCCTCGCTGAGCTGCTGGCGCTGCTGCTGCTGCAGCTGGCCCAGCTCAGGGTGCCGCTGCAGCTGGGGATCGGCCGCGAGGATCTCCTCGGCCACCAGCCGGGCCCGCTCCAGCACCTCGCCGTCGTCGCAGAGGCTGGCCAGGGCCAGGTCCGGCAGGCCGCTCTGGCGGGTGCCCAGCACCTGGCCGGGCCCGCGCAGGCGCAGGTCCATCTCGGCGATCTCAAAGCCATCACTGGAGCGCACCAGCACGTCGAGGCGCTGGCGCGACTGGGCATTGCGACCCTCATGGATCAGCAGGCAGTGGGAGGCGGCAGCGCCCCGGCCCACCCGGCCGCGCAGCTGGTGCAGCTGGGCCAGGCCGAAGCGCTCGGCGTGCTCCACCACCATCACGCTGGCCTCGGGCACATCCACCCCCACCTCCACCACCGTGGTGCTCACCAGCACCTGGGTGTGGCCGGCGGCGAAGGCACCGATCGCCGCCTGCTTGTCGGCGCTGGCCATCCGGCCATGCAGCAGCCCCACCTGCAGGTCGGCGAACACCTCGGCGCTGAGCTGCTGGTGCACCTCCACCGCCGAGCGCAGCTCACTGGTCTCCGATTCCTCCACCAGCGGCAACACCACGTAGGCCCGCTGGCCAGCCTCCACCTCCTGGCGGATCAGCTCGTAGGCCTGGTGGCGCTCTCCCCCCGAGAGCAGCCGGGTGCGGATGGGGGTGCGGCCAGGGGGCAGCTCGTCGATCTGGCTCACGTCGAGATCGCCATGCACCGACAGCGCCAGGGTGCGCGGGATCGGCGTGGCGGTCATGGTGAGCAGGTGGGGCTGCAGACCCTTGTGCAGCAGCCGATCCCGCTGGCGCACGCCGAAACGGTGCTGCTCGTCCACCACCACCAGCCCGAGGCGGGCGAACTGCACGGGATCTTCCAGCAGGGCATGGGTGCCCACCAGCAGCTGCAGCTGGCCGTTGGCCAGGTCGGTGAGCAACTGGCGGCGGCGGCGCAGCGGGGTGGAACCCGTGAGCAGGGCGCAGCTCACATGCAGCTGGGGCAACCAGTGGCAGAGGGTGGCGTGGTGCTGCTCGGCCAGCACCTCGGTGGGGGCCATCAGCGCCCCCTGGCAGCCGCTGTCGATTGCGAGCAGCAGGGCGGCGATGGCCACCACCGTCTTTCCGCTGCCCACGTCCCCCTGCACCAGACGGGCCATCGGCTGGGGGCGGGCCAGGTCGGCCCGGATCTCGGCCAGCACCCGCTGCTGGGCGCCGGTGAGGCTAAAGGGCAGCAGCGCCAGAAAGCGTTCGAGCAGCACGGCAGCGGCGGGGTCGAGGCTGGGCGCGGGCCGCTGGCGCAGCTCCCGCCGTCGCTGCAGCAGGCCGAGCTGCATCAGCAGAAACTCATCGAACACCAGCCGCCGGCGGCTGGCCTGGAGCTCGGCCTGGTTGCGGGGCTGGTGGATCTGCAACAGGGCGGCGGACCGCTCCAGAAGCCCTTCGCGCTGCCGCAGAGCCTGGGGCAAGGGTTCGGGGCCGTGAACCGCATGGGGCAACACAGCCGCCATCAGCTGGCGCATGTGGTCGGCATCGAGGCCCTCGGTGAGGCCATACACCGGGATCAGCCGGCCGATCTCCTGGGAGCGCACCGGCGCCTGGGGGCTCTCCAGCACTTCGATCAACGGGTCCTGGAACTGGGGGCCGTAGGCGCTCTCCTTCACCAGGCCGCTCACGGCCACCGTGGCCCCGGCGGGAAACTGGCGCTGCTGCAGCTTCAGCCAGCCCGGCGTGGTGAAGCGGCGGCCGGCAAAGAAGCGGCTCACGCGCAGGCGACCGGTGGCGTCGCCCAGCTGCAGCTCCAGGATCGCCAGCTGGGGATTGCGCGGACTGGTGAAGGCGTGGCTGCGGCGCACCGTGGCCACGATCGTGGCGGTGCGTCCCGGCTCCAGTCCACTGATGCGCACCAGATTGGCGTAGTCGAGGTAGTCGCGGGGGTAGTGGTGCAGCAGATCGCGCACCACGAACAGCCCGAGCTGGGCCAGGCGGGCGGCGGTCTTCGGGCCCACCCCGCGCACCTCGCCGAGGGGCACCTCGAGGCGCAGGGGGACACCAGGAATGGAAGACCCAGCGGCTGTTTCGGCCGATGCCAGGCGCAGCCGGGGCGGGGCCAGGGGCAGCACGGGTCGCTGCTGCTGGCGCCACTGGTGCAGCTGTTGCCGGCACTGGGCCACCAGGGCCTGGCGCTGGCTGACACTGAGCTGGTCGTAGAGCTCAAAGCGGCTGGAGAGCTGGCCGAAGCCGGCCGGCGCTGGGGGACCAGGCGGAGGTTCGCGCAGGGAGCGGGCGAGAAAAGCGCTGAAGCGCTCGCGGCGGCCCATCAGATTGGAACACCCTCGGTCGGTCTCCAGCTGCAGGGCCTGCTGCAGGGTTCTTAGCCAGCCCTCGTCGAAGGCGGGCTGGGATCCGGCGGTGGTTGCGGGCTGGGATTGTCCTGGTGCCACAGCCGTTCCGCCTCGAGCCTCTGAAGTTGCCGCCGCAGGCGGCGCGTGCGCTCGGCCATTCTGCGTATCTCCTGGCGGTGCCGCTGCCAGCGGCTGCGGCAGCTGCGCAGTCGCGGTTGGTCGAGCTCCAGGTCGCTGAGCCGCAGCAACAGGGCCACACTGTCAAAGTCGCCGCCACTGTCGGGGGCCAGGGGCAGCTGCAGGCGCAACAGGTTGGCGGGGGCAGGCTGGGGTTCGAGTTGTCCCTGCAGGGCAGCCTGCAACAGGCTGGGGGGCAGGAGACTGCGGCTGAAGCCGGAGCGCAGCAGCTCCACATTCAGGGCATGGGAGAGGTTGCGCAGGCGGCGCACCAGGGCCCGCTCGAATCCCTCCAGCCACACCTGCAGGGCCTGGGGATCGGTGGGCAGGGAAGGTGAGTCCCAGGGGGCCACAAGCCGGCCCGGGGCGGGGCTCTCCAGCAGCCTTTCCAGCAGTGCTTCGGCCTGGAACTCCCCATCCTGGGCAGGGGTCTCAGTGGAAACGGGCTCAGGGAAAGCGCTCTCAGTGGAAGCGGCCTCAATGGCAGGGGCGATCAAACCCTGCCAGCGCTCCAGGTCGACGGGCAACTCCGCATTCAGACGGATCGATCCCGCCGGATCCCTGCCCAGTGTGTAGGGGACGTCGTCCTCCGCTCCAGGCCCTTCATCCACCATCCCCTGCTCTCCGGGGGGTTCGTCATCGGCATCAGACGCCCGTTCGCTGAGCTCATCGCCGGACTTGCGCAACTGGGCCAGCATCTCCCGCTGCCGACGCTGCTGCTGCTGCAGCCGTTCCCTGCCGATCTGGCCGGCGAGCTGCACCAGCTGCTCCACCGTGAGCACGCTGCAGCAGCGCTGCACCAGCTCGCCGATACGGGTATGCAGGCCAGCCCTCTGCTCTGGGGAAAGCCCGCAGTAACGCTCGGGATAGAAGCGGGTCGCCAGATGAAAACAGGCCTGCTGAACAGCATTCAGCAGGCCGTCGCGCAGCACCTGGAGATAGAGGGCAAGATCGCGGTAGAGCACCGGATTGCTGCTCTGCAGCTCGGCGTCGAAGGCGCTGAGCTGCTGGCGCACTGCCTGAATGGGATCCACCAGGGGCAGGGCAGGATCAGGCCTGGGGTCAGGAGGCACCGCCCATGGCGGCCACCTCCGCAGCGAAGTCCATCTTCTCCACCTCAATACCTTCGCCCAGATTGAAGCGCACGAACCGACGCACCTGGATGTTCTCGCCCACCTTGCCGGCCACCTGCTTCACCATCTCGGCCACGCTCATCGAGCTGTCCTTGATGTAGGGCTGGTCCATCAGGGCCATCTCCTTGAGGCGCTTGCCGATGCGCCCGGCCACGATCTTCTCCTTCATCTCCTCCTTCTTGCCAGCGAGATCGTCGCGACCCATCTCGATCTGCTTCTCCCGTTCAGCCACGTCAGCGGGGATATCCTCCACGCGCACGAAGTCGACGGAAGGACAGGCGGCGACCTGCATCGCCACGTTGCGGATCAGCTCCTGGAAGATCTCACCGCGGGCGACGAAGTCGGTCTCGCAGTTCACCTCCACCAGCACACCCACGCGGGCGCCGGTGTGGATGTAGGAGCCGATGGCACCCTCGGCGGCGGTGCGGCCCGACTTCTTCTCGGCACTGGCAATGCCCTTCTGGCGCAGCCACTCAATGGCCTTATCGGTGTCGCCGTTGGTCTCGGCTAGGGCCTTTTTGCAGTCCATCATCCCCGCGCCGGTCTTGTCGCGCAGGTCTTTGACGAGCTTCGCTGAAATCTCAGCCATGGGTCAGCAAACGGGAGGGTATGGGGATGGTTTGGAGGGGTTGGGCTCAGCCCTGGTCGGCCTGACCCTGATCGCCGGCACCATGGCGACCTTCATTGATGGCATCCGCCAGGCGGCTGAGCACCAGGTGCACCGAGCGCACAGCGTCGTCGTTGCAGGGAATGGGCACGTCGCAGAGATCGGGATCGCAGTTGGTGTCGAGCATCGACACCAGGGGGATGTCCAGCTTGCGGGCCTCGAGCACGGCATTGGTCTCGCGGCGCTGATCCACCAGCACCACCACGTCGGGCAGGCGGCGCATGCTCTTGAGACCACCCAGGTACTTCTGCAGACGGTCAAGTTCGCGGCGCAGCACGGCGGCCTCCTTCTTGGGCCGCATGGCGATGGCGCCTGAGCTTTCCATGCGCTCAAGGTCCTTGAGACGCTCGATGCGGGCGCGCATCGTGGTCCAGTTGGTGAGCATGCCGCCCAGCCAGCGCTGGTTCACATAGGCGGCGCCGCAGCGGGTCGCCTCCTGGGCGATCACCTCTGAGGCCTGCTTCTTGGTGCCCACAAACAGGAAGCGCTTGCCGCTGCGGGCGGCGCTGCGCACCCACTTGTAAGCATTGTTCATGCAGACGGCGGTCTGCACGAGGTCGATGATGTGAACACCGTTGCGCGCGCAATAGATATAGCGCGACATCTTCGGGTTCCAGCGGCGGGTCTGGTGCCCGAAATGGGCACCCGCCTCCATCATTTCGGCGAGGGTGACAACAGCCATGGTGAATCGGGTTTCGGGTTTGCCTCCACCTGCCAGGGACCGACCTGCCGCCCCGGGGAAGGCGCAGCACTCAGATCACCCGAAACGCGCAGGTGTGCGGTGTTAGGGGACCCTGAGACCTTATCAAATGGTGCCGTCGCCCCCCGGGCGCCGGGCCAGCCGGAAGAGGGTATGGACTCCGATCCGGTTGAGGGGCAGGCGCAGCAGCTCCAACGCCAGAGCGGGTTTGCCGCTGCGGATCAGCCAGCCAAGCAGCGGACGCAGGCTGCGCTCATTGAGCAGACCCCCGAGGGTGAGGAGATTCCAGAGCAGCAGGTGCAACCAGGTGTACTGAATGATGAAGCGCACCCGCCAGCTGGGGTGCTTGCGGAAGAACACCAGAGCCATGCGGGCCCGCTCCTGTTCCACCTGCACCAGGCGTGGAATCTGCTTCAGGCTGAGGGCCGGGTGCCAGTGATAGCCCACGGCGGCGGGGCAACGCACCAGGCGAACCGCCAGGCCCCGGAGCCGCTCTCCTAGCTCCAGGTCCTCCCAGCCGTAGAGGTGAAAAGCGGGGTCGAACAGGCCGGCCCGCTCCAGCAGGGCCCGCTCGATCGCCACGTTGCCGGTGGCGAAATAGGCCCAGGAGAGGTCGCGCAGCTTGTGGCGCTCGGCCGTGGGGTTGTGAAAATCCGCCGTGTTGATCACCGCCCCGTAGGTGAAGCTGAGGCGATCGCCCGAGCGGCGCCAGTCCTGCTCGAGGCTGCGGGCGTGGCTGAGCAGGAAGTGGGGTCCCACCACCAGGTCGCTGTCGATGAACACGATCACGTCGCCGCGGGCTGCCTCAACGCCCCGGTTGCGCCCCTGGGCCGGACCGCCATGCTCCTGGCGGATGAGCCGCAGGTGAGGGAGCTCACCCGCAGCGATGGCGCCCTCCAACCAGGCCACGGTGGCATCGGTGGAGCCGTCATCCACCACCACCACCTCATAGCCTTCAAGCGGAGGCTCCTGACTCTGACGTTCCAGGGCCTGCAGGCACTGGCGCAGGATTGGCAGCCTGTTGTAGGTGGGGATGACGACGCTCAGGAACATGGCTCCGCAGCTCCGGAAGCGTCTACCCACAGTTCAGCGCCCAGTTCAGCGCCCAGGTGAGTGCTCACGATCAAAAAAAGGGGGGCCCGTGAGGGTCCCCGTGGACGCTATGACAGCACGGTGGAGTTGATCAGTCGGCGGCGCCGCCATTGTTGGCGGTGCCGGTCACGCCGTTCCCGGCCCCTTCACCACGGCCGTCGTTGCGCAGCTTGCGCTTCTTGAACTTGCGGGCGTAGGCGCGGTTGCGCTCCTGCTTTTCCTTCTTCAGATTCCTGCGCTTTGCCATGCAGTGGCGTTCCAGTAGGGATGTCCAAATCTCACCATACCGAATCGGGGCATGGCAGAGACGATCGAGCGCTCAGGGCTGGGACACCTGCAGGCGACCATCCTCCATGCGCAGCAGGCGATCGGCCACATCGAGGATGCGGGGATCGTGGGTCACCATCAACACCGCGCAGCCCTGCTCCCTGGCCAGGCTCTGCAGCAGCTCCACCACCTCGCGACCGGTTCGCGAGTCGAGGGCGGCCGTGGGTTCATCGGCGAGCAGCAGCTGGGGCTCGGCCGCCAGGGCCCGGGCAATGGCCACCCGCTGCTTCTGGCCGCCGGAGAGGTCGTGGGGCAGCTTGGCGAGGTGTTCGCCCAGGCCCACGGCCCGCAGCCACTGCCTGGCCCGATCACGCCGACCCCTGTAGCTCAGGTCGTGCAGCAGGTCTGCGCCCATCTGCACGTTCTGCTCAGCCGTGAGGCAGCGCAGCAGATTGTGCCCCTGGAAGATCATGCCGATGTGCCGTCGCAGGCGCTGCCGGGCACCGCGGTCCGCGCCGCGCAGCTCTTCACCCAGCACCTGGAGACTGCCCTGCTGCATCTGCCGCAGCGCCCCCACCAGGGTGAGCAGGGTGGTCTTGCCGCAACCGGACGGACCGGTGAGCAGCACCACCTCCCCAGGGGCGATCATCAGATCGACCTGGCGCAGCACATCCACCCGCGTCTCACCACGGCCGAAGCTGTGACAGAGCCCTCGAGCCACAACGGCGGCGGATGGCGGAGGAGGGCTCGGCACAGGTGTCGGGGCTGGATGGGGAGCGGAGCGCATCAGAAGATCTCAGCCGGGTCGGCGTCTGCCAGACGCCGCATCGCCAGGGCGGCCGATGCCAGACACATCGCCAGGATCATCGCGAACACCAGCAGCGCCCGCTCCCCATTCATCGAGACCGGCAGGTTCGTGCCGCTCTGCACCAGCCTGTAGAACCCCTGGGCGGCAAGGTAAGCCGGCACATAGCCGAAGAGGGCCAGCAGCAGACCTTCGCGCCCCACCACCCCGAGCAGCCGCGGCAGGGGGTACCCCATCGCCATCAGCGTGGCGTACTCGGGCAGGTGATCGCTGACATCGGAATGGAGGATCTGGTACACGATCACACAACCCACCACGAAGCCCATGGCGGCGCCGAGGGTGAAGATGAAGCCGATCGCCGTGCTGGTGCGCCAGTAGGTCTTCTCGAACTCCTCGAGCTCCGCCTTGGTGAACACGCGCACATCGTCGGGGAGCAGGCGCTTCAGGCGCTGGGCCACGGCGGCGGAATCCGAGCCGGGCAGCAGCCGGATCAATCCAAGCTCAATGCTGCCGGGGGGGGTCTGGGGCATCAGCTGCAGGAACGTTTCACGGCTGGTGAGCAGGTTGCCGTCGGCCCCGAACGAGGGACCCAGGCTCACCAGGCCAGCAACCCGCACCCGTTTGCCCGCCACCTCCGTCTCCACCACGCGGCCGGCGCGGAAGCGCTCGGCGATCGGCCCGAACTCGGGCCTGGAGCGCTCGTCAAACAGCACCCTGCCTTTCTGGGTGAGAACCCGGGCCTTGGCGGCCAGGGAGGGATCCAGAAACAGGGGATCACCCGGCTCGAAACCGAGGGTGAGGATCGAGCGGGTGGACCTGGTGTCGGGGTTGCGCCAGAGCAGCAGGTTCCAGTGCACCGGCGTGATACCCGACACGGCGGGATCGGCCATGGCCTGAACCAGCCGGCGGCGGGGGAAGGGTGCCATGCCGATCGAGCTCATCGTGCGCGGGCTCATCAGCACCAGATCGGTGTCGAACTGCTGGTGCACCGTCACACTCGCGTCGAACAGTCCGTCGCGGAAGCCGAGCTGCATGAACATCAGAATGCCGGCGAAGGCAATGCCCGCCAGAGCCACTGCCAGCCGTCCGGGCTGGCGGCAGAGCAGCAGCAGCGCCAGGGGGATGCGGCGCGACGGCCAGAGACGATCCAGCATCAGGGGCCGATCCGGGCGATCACCTTCAGGCCACTGAGGCTCCGCACCCGATCGGCATCGGCCGGCTGGAGACCCACGCGCACCTCCACGATGCGGGCATCGGCGTCCTGGGTGGGGTCTGTGGCGAGCACCGTGCGCTGGCGAACCTGGGGGCTGATGCGTAGCACCTGGCCCCGGAGCTCTCCCCCGAAGCCTCCGTTCTCACTGGTCAGCGTGACCAACTGGCCGGGTCGTACCTGGTCGATATCACTCTCATAGACCTCGATCAACGCCTCCATTCGATCGCTGGCGCCGAGCTCCAGCACACCCTGGTCGCCGGGGCGTTCACCCACCCGTGCCCGGATCCTCAGCACCACACCGTCGATCGGTGCCCGCAGCTCGCTGAGGGAGAGGTCTGCCTCGATCTTCTGCAGCTGGGCACGGGCTTCCTGCAGCTCACCCTGAAGGGAGAGCAGCTCGGTCTCTCGACGATCGAGATCGGCGGTGGCGATCGCTCCGCTGCGCCCGAGTCGCCGGTAGCGCTCGATATCGCGCTGCTGGATCGCCAGGCGGGCCTGGAGGTTGGCCAGGCGGGCCTGCAGCTGACGCCGTTCGGCCAGCAAGGGGGGGGCATTGTCAAAGGTTGCCAGCAACTGGCCACTGCGCACCCGGCTTCCTTCCTGCACCAGCAGTCGGGCCAGCCTTGGACTGCCACCCATGCCGCTCATCGGCGCCGCCAGGCTGTGCACCTCCCCCTGGGGATCGAGGCGGCCGAGGGCTGCCACCTTTTCGGGGGTCCTGGCTGCCGGCACAGCCACCTCGGCCGCAGGCTCGGTGGCAGCAGGGGGTCGAAGTGTGAGCCGGGTGACGGCGACGGAGGCGGCAACCAGCCCGAGTGCCGCTGCCGTCAGCGCGAGAGGGCTGCGCAGGTTCACGGCCGCGGTGGATCGTCGAAGAGCAGCTCCTCGATGTAGCGGTCGGCCCAGGCGGGATCGAAGGCCTTCTCCAGCACCCGGCGGGTCTTGTCGTTTTGTTTCTGTTGCTTGCAATAGCGGAGCTGTCCCTGCCAGCGCTCAACGGTAGACGGATCGTCGGCCGCTTCGGCGGGGATGCTGCGGCAGGCATCGGCGAGGATGGCCAGGATCTCGCCCACCTCCTCCACGAACTGGCGATCTTCGCCTGGATCCGCAGGCCGCACGAAGCGCACGTGGGGGGAGAAGATCGAGCCCCAGGGGGGCAACTCCCGGGGCTGGCTGTAGCTGCGGGGGGCCCGGCCGGCGAGGGCGGCGTCGATCGCCTCGGGCAGCACGCCCCGCACCGGCGAGAGGTCCACGATCGCCGCCGAAACCCCGGCCGGGCTGGCCACGATGTCGGCGCCGAACACCGGCAGGTCGTAGCGGGGGTCGGGAAACCACACGCAGTGCAGGATCTGCAGGCCCAGGCCCAGGCGGGCCGTTTCCAGGTGCAGCTTGCGCAGCCCCCGGCAGCGCCAGAGCTCGTTGCGGATGAACAGGTGCTCGCCATCGAGCGTGGCGCTGATCGCCTCCAGATCGGCGGCCACCGGCAGCGGTTCGAGCGCGGGGAGGGGCTGCCAGGCGGCCCGGATCCGCTCGGCCAGTGCCTCCGCCAACGGATGGAGCTCAGGGGGTTGGGCCATCGGGAACGTCGCCACAGCCGCACCAGCCAGCAGAATGCGGATCCTGCCACGTCCAGCCCCTTTGCCCCTGGCCCCACCCCCGGCCCGCCTGCCCGGTCTGCAGGCGCCCGCCAGCCGCCGTCTCGGCAACGGCGCCCAGGTGGTGAGCCTCAACCTGGCCGATGCGCCCCTGGTGTGTGTGGACTTCTGGTGCCGGGCTGGAAGCCTCTTTGAAACAGCCGCAGAAAGCGGCCTGGCCCACTTCCTCGAGCACATGGTGTTCAAGGGCAGCCGCCGGCTGGAGCCGGGGGAGTTCGACTGGCGGATCGAGGCCCTTGGCGGCAGCAGCAATGCGGCCACCGGCTTCGACGACGTGCATTACCACGTGCTGATACCGCCAGAGGCGGCCGCTGAGGCGGTGGGCCTGCTGCTCGATCTGGTGCTCGAGCCGCGGCTGGACGCCGAGGCCTTCGCCATGGAGCGGCAGGTGGTGCTGGAGGAACTGGCCCAGAGCGAGGATCAACCTGAGGAAGTGGCCCTGCAGCGGCTGCTGGCCGCCGGCTGCGGCGACCACGCCTATGGGCAGGCCATCCTGGGTCGGCGCGAGGCCCTGCTCAGCCACACCCCCGCGACCATGGCGGCCTTCCAGCAGCGGCTCTATCGGGGTGAGCGCTGCGTGCTCAGCCTGGCTGGCCCCCTGGATCCCGACCTGCCCCACAGCCAGGCGATCGCCGCCGCGATCGAGGCCAGCCCCCTGGCCCGACTCGCCCAGGGGAGCGCCGATGCCCCCCCGCCGACCCTGGAGGTGCGCCCGGGGGACCATCGGCTTGCCCTGCCGAGGCTGGAATCGGCCCGGCTGCTGATGCTCTGGGGCCTGCCACCCGCCCACGACCTGCGCCAGGTGATGGGTGCCGACCTGCTCACCAGCCTGCTGGCGGAGGGCCGCCGCAGCCGGCTGGTGGACCGCCTGCGTGAGCAGCTGCGGCTGGTGGAGAGCATTGACCTGGATCTGCACGTGCTGGAGTGCGGCAGCCTCGCCCTGCTGGAGGCAATCGGCGATCCACAGGATCTGCCGGCGATCCGCACTGAGGTGGAGAAGGTGCTGCGCCAGCTGCCGGAGGCAGAGATCCCGGCCGCGGAATGGCAGCGCAGCCAGCGCCTGGTGGCCAATGGCTACCGCTTCGCCCTGGAGTCGGCGGGCGGGGTGGCCGCCGCCCTGGCCAGCAACCAGCTGTGGCAACACCCATGGAGCCTGGAAGAACCCCTGCAGGTTCTGGAGCAGTGGCACAGCGAGGACCTGCAGCGCCAGTGTGGGCCATGGCTGGCCCCCGAGCGGGCCTGCGTGCTGGAGGCGGTGCCGGCATGACCAGCGCCTGGAGAACTGCCACCTTGCCAGGGGGCCTGCCCCTGGTGATGCTGGAGCGGGCTGGGGCCGGCCTGCTGGCCGCCCGGCTGTGGATCCGCGGCGGCAGCAGCCAGGACCCCCAGGGGCAGCGCGGCGCCATGCAGCTGCTGGCCGGCACGATGACCCGCGGGGCCGGGGCGCTGGATGCGGACGGCCTGGCGGAGCTGGTGGAGGGGCGGGGGGCAGCCCTGCGGGCGGAAGCCGGCGAGGACGCCCTGGTGATCAGCCTGAAGTGCGCCAGCAACGATGCCGCCGATCTCCTGCCGCTGCTGCCGCTCATGGCCAGCGCCCCCACCCTGGAGCCGGCCCAGGTGGACCTGGAGCGGGACCTGAACCTGCAGAACCTGCAGCGCCAGCAGGAGGATCCCTTTCAGCTGGCCCACGACCGCCTGCGCCAGCAGCTCTATGGCCAGGGGCCCTATGGCCACGATCCCCTCGGCGTGGAGGACGACCTTCAGGGCCTGCAGGCCGCCCAGCTCCAGCCCTTGGTGGAAGGCCTGGGACGGGAAGGAGCCCTGCTGGTGCTCTGCGGCGATCTGGAGCAGGCCCCCCTGGCGCCCTTGGAAGCCAGCCTGCAGGCGCAACCCCTGCGCACCGGCGCAACCCGCCGGCAGGAGGGCCCTGGTGCCGAGCCGGGCGAGCGCCTGGGTGTGCAGGACCAGGACACCGAACAGCTTGTGCTGATGCTGGGTTGCGCCACCGTGCCCCTGGGCCATGGGGACGCCCTGGCCCTGCGCATGCTGCAGGCCCATCTGGGGCTGGGGATGTCCAGCCGGCTGTTCGTGCTGCTGCGTGAAGAGCGGGGTCTGGCCTACGACGTGGGGGTGCACATGCCGGCCCGCTGCGGAGCAACGCCCTTCGTGTGGCACCTCTCGACCTCGGCTGAGCGGGCCGAGGAGGCCTGCGCCTGCGTGCTGGACGAATGGCAGCGGCTGCTCCAGGACCCCCTGAGCCAGCAGGAGCTGGATCTGGCCCGGGCCAAGTTCCGCGGGCAGGACGCGATGGGGCGCCAGACCTGCGGCCAGCTGGCGGATCGTCAGGCCCTGGTGCTCGGTTACGGACTCGGCGAGACCCATGTGGAGGACTCGCTCCGGCTGGCGGAGCAGCTGCAGCCCGAGCAACTGCTGGCCGCGGCCCGGCGCTGGCTGGCCAGGCCCCACCTCAGCCTCTGCGGCCCCGCCGCCGCCCTGCAGGCCGCCGAGCGGGCCTGGCGGCAGAGCCCGCTGTTGCAGGCGGATGGGTCAGTCTGAAACGGGTGTGCACTGGTCGGCGGCCAGCAGGAAGGTACCCCGCCGGAAGCGCACCGCCAGCTGCCCCAGGGCCCGCTGTTCCACCACCTGACCCTGCTCCTCAACGCCGATCAGATCCGGAGGCCGCAACATCGGCATCGGGTCGGCGGTCTTGAGGTAAGCGGGGCGCTGCCGCAACCGCACCAGCGTGCCCAGGGCCAGGCGATCGGACTGCACGAGAGGTCACGGCTGGGCAGGAACTTGCAACGCTAGGGGAGCCTGGGCTGATGACCAGCGGGGCCCCAGGCGGCAGACTGTCGCCAGCTTGAAACTGGACTGTTGCGGGCGCTGGCCAACTGGAGTGGAGCCCTTGCCGGGCTGATGTTGATCCTTGTGGGGGGACTGATCCAGGCGGCTGTGCCCTGGCCGGGCGGCAGTGGTGCATGGGAGATGACCCCGCTGCCGATCACCCTGCAGGTGCCGGCCCTGCTGCTCACGGGCCTGGTGTGTGGGCCCCGCAGCGCCCTGTTGGCGGCTGTGGGCTACCTGAGCCTGGGGCTCTTCCAGCTGCCGGTGTTCCACGGCGGTGGCGGCAGTTCCTACCTGCTGGATCCCGGTTTCGGCTATCTGGCCGGCTTCCTGCCCGCGGGCTGGCTGGTGGGCAAGCTGGCACGCCAGCCTGACATGAACGATCCCCTGAACCTCGCGGCTACCGCCGCGGTAGGCCTCGGGGTGATCCAGGTGTGCGGGCTGATCAACCTGGTGCTGGGCAGCCTGGCGGGCCGCTGGAGCCAGCCCTTCCAGGAGCTGCTGGTGCGCTACAGCCTCGTGCCCCTGCCTTCCCTGCTGCTGCTCTGTTGTGCCGTGGCAGCCCTGGCCGCCGGCCTGCGCCGGCTGCTGTTTGTGCAACCCTGAAGGGCTGCCATGCCCCCTCCCCCCACCATGTCTGCCCCCGCCGGTGCCGCGGCCGTGAGGCGGCGGGTGTGTTTCAGCACGGCGGCCCTGGTGGTGCTGGCCGACCAGCTCAGCAAGGCGTGGGCCGCCCAGGTCCTGCCCGGCAACGGCAGCCAGCCGCTGATCCCCGGCCTGATCGACCTCTACTACACCACCAACACGGGTGCAGCCTTCAGTCTGTTCACCGGTGCCACCCGGGTGCTGGGAGCGGTGAGCCTGCTGGTGGCCCTGGCCGTGGCCTGGTGGATCCTCAACAGCGGCCGCCGCGGTCTGCCCCTGAGCAGGGCGCTGGCCCTGGGCCTGCTGCTGGGCGGCGCCACCGGCAACGGCATCGATCGCTGGCGGCTGGGGGCGGTGATTGATTTCCTTGCCCTGGTGCCGGTGAGCTTCCCGGTGTTCAACATCGCCGATGTGGCCATCAATCTGGCGGTGCTGGGCTTTCTGGTGGACGTGATCCAGCAGCAGCGGGCCAGCGATGGCTGAGGCCCTGCTGCTGTTGCACCTGCCAGGGGAGGGCCCGCGCCGGGTGGAGCTGCACAGCGGTGCCTACCGGCTGGGACGGGACAGTGACTGCGAAATCTGCCTGCCCCATCCCACCGTGAGCCGCCAGCACGGTCTGCTGGAGCGCCGCGGGCGCCACTGGCTGCTGCTGGACAACGGCTCCACCAATGGGCTGTGGTGGAACGGCCGCCGGGTGAAGGAGCTGCTGCTCAACGAGGGGGACACGGTGCGCTTCGGCCCCGAGCATCTGGCCGGCGTGCCGGAGCTGCAGTTCCACTGCCGGGAGCTCACCCGCCTGGAGCGGCTGGCGCGGCTCAGCAGCCTCGGCCTGGCAGGAGTAGCCGCCATCGGCCTGGCCACCCTCGGCCTGGGGGTGCTGCAGCTGCCGATCCGCGGCAGCCTGGCGCCTGTGCGGGGTCCCCTGGCCCTGTACGACCGCGAGGGCAAGCCGATCGTCAGTGCGGAGGGCAAGCGTCACCGCGAGCTGGCGGAGCTGGATGCCTTTCCAAAGGTGCTGGTGGATGCCCTACTGGCCAGTGAGGACAGCCGCTTCTGGTGGCATCCGGGGATGGACCCGATCGGCACGGCCCGGGCCCTGCTCACCAACCTGCTGGGCGGGCGGGTGCTGGAGGGCGGCAGCACGCTCACCCAGCAGCTGGCCCGCAGCCTCTATCCCGACCAGGTTGGCCAGGGGGAGAGCCTGGGGCGCAAGTGGCGGGAACTGCTGGTGTCGCTGCAGCTGGAGGCCCGCTTCAGCAAGCGGGACCTGCTGCTCAGCTACCTGAACCGCGTGTATCTGGGGGCCGGCTGGGGCTTTGAGGACGCCAGCCGCCACTACTTCGCCAAGTCGGCCGGAAAACTGGAACTGGCGGAGGCCGCCCTGCTGGTGGGGTTGCTGCCATCGCCCAACGGCTACGACCCCTGCTTCGATGCCCAGGCCGCCCTCGATGCCCGCAACCGGGTGCTGGCGAAGATGGTGGACTCCGGCCGCATCTCCGCAGACGCCGGGCGCCGGGCCCGGCGCAGCCCGGTGCGCCTGAGTGCGGAAGCCTGCCGCGACCAGCAGCGCCGCCGCGGTGCGCCCTTCTACACCGACCAGGTGCGGCGCGATCTGCAGAGCCAGGTGGGGGATGAGGTGGCGGCGGAGGGCAACTTCCTGGTGGACACCCATCTCGATCCGCAGCTGCAGGCCACGGTGGAACGGCTGCTCCGCCAGCGGATCCAGAACAGCAGCAGCCTGGGGGTGAGCGAGGGGGCGGTGGTGGTGCTCGACGCCCGCAACGGCGGCATCCTGGCGGTGGCCGGCGGCCGCGATTACAGCCAGAGCCAGTTCAACCGGGCCACCATGGCCCAGCGCCAGCCCGGCAGCACCTTCAAGCTCTTCCCCTACCTGGTGGCCCTGGAGCGGGGCATCCGGGTCACCGATCCGGTGGCCTGTGGACAGCTCCAGTGGCGAGGGCAGACCTTCAGCAGCGACTGCGGCGGCACCCTCTCGCTGGTGAGCGCCTTCGCCCGCAGCAGCAACACCGCCGCCCTGCGCCTGGCCCGGCGGGTGGGTCTGGAGTCGGTGGTGCAGAAGGCCCGCGACCTGGGCATCGTCAGTCCCCTGGCTGCCGTGCCGGGCCTGGCCCTGGGGCAGAGCGAGGTGACGCTGCTGGAACTCACCGCCGCCTACGCGGCCGTGGCCAATGGCGGCACCTGGTATGCCCCGTCCACGATCCGCCAGGTGACGGACGGCGAAACCTGCCAGCAGGAGGACCGGACCCGTTGCCGCCAGGGCAGCGCTGCCGCCGCCACCGCTGCCCCCGGACGGCGGGTGATGCAGCAGGCCACGGCCCGGAGCATGCAGGAACTGCTGCGCAGCGTGGTGCGCGCCGGCACGGGCCAGGCCGCCTCGGTCGGGGGCCAGGAGGGCGGCAAGACCGGCACCACCAACGACAGCCGCGATCTGCTGTTCGTGGGCTACGACCCCCGCAACCAGTGGGTGATGGGAATCTGGCTGGGCAACGACGACAACAGCCCCACCCGGGCCAGCAGTGCCCTGGCGGCGAGCCTGTGGGGCGAGATCATCCGCGCCAGCGGCACCTAGCCATCCCCTTCCCTTGAAGCAGCGCACCCGCCTCTGGCTTGCCCTCGCCCTGGCGCTCCTGGCCCTGCTGTTGGTGGGGATGGTGCTGCAGGCCTTCAACCAGCTGATCTGGCAACTGAGCAGCGTGCTGCCCTACGGCCTGGTGGGGCCGGTGGCCCTGCTGCTGGTGCTGGCGGCGGCCCTGCTGCTGGGCCAGCTGGCCTGGCCCTGGCTGCGCGATCTGGGGGCGGGAGGCTGGCCCTGGGGGGCGGGCGGTGGCGGGCCGCGCCAGACCGGCAGGCCCGCACCCCCCCCCCCCAGCAGCCGCCGCGATGCCGCCGCCCGCCAGCTGGCCGGCATCGACCAGACCCTGGAACGGGTACGCGACAGCGTGGCCCGTGAGGCCCTGCGCCAGCAGCAGCAGCGCATGGCCGCCGAGCTGGAGCGGGGCGATCTGGTGGTGGTGGTGTTCGGGGTGGGATCGAGCGGCAAGACCTCCCTGATCCGTGCCCTGCTGCGGCAGCTGGTGGGCACGGTGGGGGCGGCGATGGGCTCCACCGCCGGCAGTGAACGCTACCGGCTGCGCCTCAAGGGACTGGACCGGGGCATCTGGCTGGTGGACACCCCTGGAATCCTGGAAGCGGGGGAGGACGGCACAGGCCGGGAACGGCTGGCCCGCCAGCAGGCCGCCAGCGCCGACCTGCTGATCCTGGTGGTGGATGGCGATCTTCGGGCTGCCGAAACCGAGCTCTACCAGGCGCTGGTTGGGCTGGGCAAGCGCATGCTGCTGGTGCTCAACAAGTGCGACCTGCGCGGCGAGGCTGAGGAGGCCCGGCTGCTGCAGCTGCTGCGCCGGCGCACGGCCGGGCTGCTGGACCCCGCCGATGTGGTGCCGGCCAGCGCGGCGCCCCAGTCGATCCCCCAGTCCGGCGGTCGGCCCCTGCAGCCGCAGCCGGAGGTGGAGGCGCTGCTGGGACGGATGGCCCGTGTGCTGCACGCCGATGGGGAGGAGCTGATCGCCGACAACCTGCTGCTGCAGTCGCGCCAGCTGGGCGAGGCCAGCCGCCGGCTGCTGGCCGAGCAGCGGCGCAGCGACGCCGAGACGATCGTGGAGCGCTACATGTGGATCGGCGCCGGCGTCCTGGCGGCGACTCCCCTGCCGGGCCTGGATCTGCTGGGTGCCGCGGCGGTGAACGCCCAGATGGTGGTGGAGATCGCCCGGGTCTACGGCATCAGCCTCAGCCGCGCCAGCGCCCAGGAACTGGCCGTGTCGGTGGGGCGCACCTTGGCCGCCCTCGGCCTGGTGAAGGGGGGTGTGGGCCTGCTCTCGGCGGCCCTGAGCGTGAATCTGCCGGCCCTGCTGGTGAGCCGGGCACTGCAGGCGGTGAGTGCGGCCTGGCTCACCCGGGTGGCTGGATCGAGCTTCATCACCTATTTCGAGCGTGACCAGGACTGGGGCGATGGCGGCATCCAGGAGGTGGTGCAGCAGCACTACAACCTGGGCCGCCGCGATGGGGCCCTGCGTCAGTTTCTGGAGGCCGCCTTCAGCCGGGTGGTGGAGCCGCTGCGGGCCCGGGAGCGGCAGCTCCCGCCCCGGCCAGAGCGGGAGCGCTGAGCTGGCCGAGGGCCTCAGGGGGTGGGGGCAGCAGCGGCCCGCGACTGTCGAGCACGGCGATCAGGATCAGGTAGAGCACGGCCACCAGCACCGAGATGGCACCGGTGACGATCGCCACCCAGCGCCCTCGGCGCTGCTCGGGCGGGGTGGGGGCACTGGGCGGCGTGGGATCGGCCATGGGGCAATCAGGCGGATGCGGCGGCAACGGGCAGGCCGGCCCCATCGACGCTGCCGGTTACCAGGGCCGCCAGGCGTTCCAGTTCCCCGCGGCCGGTGTTGGGGTTGCCCAGGACCGCCTTGAGATGAAAGCGGCCGGCGTAGAAGGGCCGCGACAGCATCAGCTGGGCATCGAGCAGCCGCTGGCGGGTGTGCTGGCTCCAGGCCTCGGCCTGGAGCGCACTGGCGTTGGCCGGGGCGAAGGCCAGCAGGTGCAGCGGACCGCCCACCAGGGCGAGACCGGGCTGCAGCTGCAGCAGCTGCTGCAGCTGCCGGCGGCGGGCAATGGCCCCGTCGAGCAGATTGTGGATCCCCTCCAGGCCGAGCTGGCGCAGACCCATCCAGAGCTTGAGAACCTCGGCGGGACGGGTGCCCTGCAGACCGCTCTCGCCGCCATGGCCGCCGCCCCAGCTGGGTTCCATGTAGGGCAGGCCGGTGGCAAAGCTGTGCTCCAGGGCCTGGGGACGGGCCAGCAGGAGCAGCGAGGAGGTCTTGGTGATCCCCAGCAGCTTCTGGGGATTCACGGTGATCGAGTCGGCCAGCTCGATGCCGGCCACCCGCCTGCGGTGGTGTTCGCTGAGGGCGAACACGGCACCGATGGCCCCATCCACGTGCAGCCACACATCGTGGCGGCGGCAGATCGGCGCCAGGGCGAGCAGGGGGTCGACAGCCCCACGCACGGTGGTGCCAGCCGTGGCCACCACGGCGATCACCGGCACCCCCTGCTGCCGCAGAGTGTCCAGCTGGTGGGCCAGGGCAGCTGGATCCATGCCGCCAGCGGCGGTGGTGGGGATGGGGTGGAGGGCTGAGGCCGGCAGACCCATCACCGCCAGGGCCTTGCCGATCGACACGTGGGCATCGGCGCTGGCCAGCACCACGGCCTCACCGCTGCAGCCCAGGCCGCGCTCACGCCGGGCCGTGACCAGGGCCATCAGGTTGGAGAGGGTGCCGCCGCTGGCGGGCACGCCGCCACTGCCGGCGGGCATGCCCAGGCTCTCGGCCAGCCAGGCCATCAGGCTGCGCTCCAGCCGGCTGAGGCTGGGGGAGAGCTCCTCGGCCAGCAGGTTGTTGTTCAGGCCGGCGCAGATCAGATCGCCAACGATCGATGCGGCCAACGGCGGCGGATCGAGGTGGGCCAGGGCGCCGGGGTGGCCGGGGTTGTAGGCGCCATCCATCACCAAGTCGAGGTCGGCCAACAGCTGCTCGGGGCCGAGGCCGAAGGACTGGGGTTCGATCGCCGGCATCAGGCTGATGCCGGGCAGGGGCGGCCGGCTGGCGGCCGACCCCAGCCAGCGGCAGAGGCGCTCACTGGCCTGCTCCAGCAGCTGCAGCAGGGCCTCATCCTGCTGGTGAGCCGAAGCGAAGGGCAAGGGCGGAATCGCCCGCTGGGCGGATGGCACAGAAGCCAAAGGCGGACGGAGACACCCCTGCATTGTGGCCTGTGGCCTCGCCGGGCAGGGATCGGCTACAAGGACGCCATGGACAGCCGAGCCCAGGATCCCGATGCCCAGCTGCTGCTCTGGATGGAGCGCCTGCTGCGCCGGGCTGCCGCCGCGGGCGAGGGCGGTGAGATTCCGGTGGCCGCCGTGGTGCTCGATGGCCAGGGGCGCTGCGTGGGCTGGGGCAGCAATCGGCGGCAACGCCACCAGGATCCACTGGGCCACGCCGAGATCACGGCCATGGCCCAGGCGGCTCGGCTGCTGGGCGACTGGCGGCTGAACAGCTGCACCCTGGTGGTGACCCTGGAGCCCTGCGGGATGTGCGCCGGGGCGGCGATCCAGGCCCGGGTGGGCCGGGTGGTGTTCGCCGCCGGCGATCCCAAGCGTGGGGCCCTGGGGGGCTGCCTGGATCTGGCCAGCCACCCCAGCGCCCACCACCACATGCAGGTGGTCGCCGGGGTGGCCGGGGAGGCCGCCAGCAGGCAGCTGGAGGGGTGGTTCCGCCACCGCCGCCAGCGGGGCGGCTGACAGGACAGGCAGGCCGTCCAGGTCAGGCTGGCAACTCAGGCGGCAGCGCTGGCAGCTGCGGTGGGACGGGCAGCTGGGGCACGGAAGGCGGGCAGCTCGGTTTCGAACAGGTTGAGCAGCTTGTCCACGTTCTCGGCGCGGCTGTTGTAGCCCATCAGGCCGATGCGCCATACCTTGCCGGCCAGGGCGCCGAGACCACCGCCCACCTCGATGCCGTGCTTGTTGAGCAGATGCAGGCAGAAGGCCTTGCCGTCCACGCCCTCGGGAATGCGCACCGTGGTGAGGGTGGGCAGGCGCAGGTGTTCGGGGGCATGCAGCTCCAGCCCCAGCCGCTCGAGGCCGGCCCAGAGGCGCTCGGCATTCAGCCGGTGCCGCTCCCAGGCGTTGTCCAGCCCCTCCTCGGCGAGCAGGCGCAGGGCCTCGCGCATGCCGAAGTTCATGTTCACCGGGGCGGTGTGGTGGTACACCCGATCGCTGCCCCAGTACTGGTTCAGCAGGGACACATCCAGGTACCAGTTGGGCACCTTGTCGGGACGGGCGGCCAGCTTGGCCTCGGCCCTGGGGCCCATCGTGAATGGGCCGAGGCCCGGCGGGCAGCTCAGGCCCTTCTGACTGCAGCTGTAGGCCATGTCCACCTTCCAGTCATCGAGGAAGAGGGGCACGGCCCCCAGGGAGGTGACGGTATCGAGCAACAGCAGGCAGTCGTGCTTGCGGCAGAGATCACCGATGCCGTCCATCGGCTGGCGGATGCCGGTGGAGGTTTCGGCGTGAACCATGGCCAGGATGGTGGGCCTGTGGTGCTCCAGCGCCGCCTCGATCTCCTCCAGGCTGAACGCCTCGCCCCAGGGGCGCTCGATGGTGACCACCTCGGCGCGGTAGCGACCGGCCATGTCCGCCAGGCGCAGGCCGAAGTAGCCCTTCACCGCCACCAGCACCTTGTCGCCGGGCTCCACGGTGTTGGCCAGGGTGGCCTCCATGGCGGCACTGCCGGTGCCGCTCATGGGAATGGTGAGGCGATTGTCGGTCTGCCAGGCGTAGCGGAGCAGCTCCTGCACCTCCCCCATCAACTCCACATACAGGGGGTCGAGGTGACCGATCGGCGTGCGGCTGAGGGCCTGCAACACCATGGGGTGGGCATTGGAGGGTCCTGGTCCGAGCAGCAGCCGATCGGGAGTGTTGATCGGCGCGATGGCGCTGCGGTGGGCGCTGTTGATGGGAGGCAGGGCGGACAAGGAGCCTGAACCGGAAGGGAGAGTGGGGGTTGAGCCTACGCAGGGACCTGCGCCGACGGGACCGCTCAGCGGGCCCGCACGTCGGATGCCGCCAGACCGCGGCAGAGATGGTCAAAGGGTGCGCGAACCACCGCATTGAGCAGGGCCGGATCGGCGTCGCCCTGGTCGGCGAGCAGATCACACACCACGTCCCCCAGCAGGGCGATGCTGCGCACGGTGGGGCCGGTGGGCACGCCCAGGCTCTTGTAGGTGTCGTCCAGCCCGTTGAGCACCCGCTCGTTGAGGATCGCGGTGTCGGCGGCGATCAGGGCGTAGCTGGCGTAGCGCAGGAAATAGTCCATGTCCCGCAGGCAGGCCGAGAGCCGGCGGGTGGTGTAGGCGTTGCCGCCGGGCAGGATCAGCTCCGGGTCGGCCAGCCACAGGCGCTGGGAGGCTTCGCGCACGATGGCGGCCGCCTCGCGGTTGATCAGCTCCACGGCGGCCAGGCGCAGCTCCGACTCCGCGAGGTAGGTCTGGATGCGATCGATGGCCTCGCGATCGAGGTAGCGGCCGAGCTGGTCGTAGCGGCCGATCAGACCGGTGATGGCATCCCGCATGGTGTGGAGTTGGATCGCACAAGCCTGGGTGGGAACCTAGCAGTTGCGATCGGCGAAAACCCAGGCCAGAGGTGGCTTCTGGCGGATCTGACAGAAACGGTTACGCAAGCGGCCGCTGCCGCCAGCCCTGGTTTTTGTTACAGCCGATACAAAGCAGCCCCTGGTCGCTCCGTACGGTCCCGCCCATCCGCCATCGGGGCGGCCCTTCTTCCGACCTTTGCTATGGCCAAAACAGCCCAGGACGTCCTCCGTCAGATCCAGGACGAGGGCATCGAGCTGATCGACCTCAAATTCGTGGATCTCCACGGCAAGTGGCAGCACCTCACGGTCCACAGGGACCTGGTGGACGCCGATGCCTTCACGGATGGTGTGGCCTTCGACGGCTCCTCGATCCGCGGCTGGAAGGCGATCAACGAGTCGGACATGGCGATGGTGCCCGACCCGAATACCGCCTGGATCGATCCCTTCTACAGCCACAAGACCCTCAGCCTGATCTGCTCGATCCAGGAGCCCCGCAGCGGCCAGCCCTACGGCCGCTGCCCACGGGCCCTGGCGGAGAAGGCGCTCGCCTATCTGGCCGATACGGGCATCGCCGACACGGCCTACTTCGGTCCGGAGCCGGAGTTCTTCGTGTTCGACGACGTGCGCTACAGCTCCGGCAACGGCAGCAGCTTCTACAGCGTGGATTCGATCGAGGCGCCCTGGAACACCGCCCGGCTGGAGGAGGGCGGCAACCTGGCCAACAAGATCCAGCTCAAGGAGGGCTACTTCCCCGTCGCCCCCAACGACACCCTCCAGGACATGAGGACCGAGATGATCCTCACGATGGCCGCCCTGGGGGTTCCGATCGAGAAGCACCACCACGAGGTGGCCACGGCCCAGCACGAACTGGGCATGAAGTTCGCCGAGCTGATCAGCGCGGCCGACAACGTGATGATCTACAAGTACGTGGTGCGCAACGTGGCACGCAAGTACGGCAAGACCGCCACCTTCATGCCCAAGCCGGTGTTCGCCGACAACGGCAGCGGCATGCACGTGCACCAGAGCCTCTGGAGGGGCGGTCAGCCCCTGTTCTTCGGCGAGGGCACCTACGCCAACCTCTCCCAGACCGCCCGCTGGTACATCGGCGGCCTGCTGAAGCACGCCCCCAGCTTCCTGGCCTTCACCAACCCCACCACCAACAGCTACAAGCGCCTGGTGCCGGGCTTCGAGGCGCCGGTGAACCTGGTGTACTCCCAGGGCAACCGCTCGGCGGCTGTGCGCATTCCGCTCACCGGTCCGAACCCCAAGGCCAAGCGCCTGGAATTCCGCTCCGGCGATGCTCTCTCCAACCCCTACCTGGGCTTTGCGGCGATGCTGATGGCCGGCATCGACGGCATCAAGAACCAGATCGATCCGGGCGACGGCACCGACGTGGACCTGTTCGAGCTCTCCGCCGACGAACTGGCGCAGATCTCCACGGTGCCCGCCTCCCTGAACGGCTCCCTGGAGGCCCTCGACGCCGACAAGCACTACCTGATGGAGGGCGGTGTGTTCAGCGAAGACTTCATCAACAACTGGATCTCGATGAAGTACGAGGAGGTGCAGCAACTGCGCCAGCGGCCCCACCCCCACGAGTTCACGATGTACTACGACGCCTGAACGGGCGATCTGTGCAACCCGGGGCCCCTCAGCGGAGGGGCTTATTGCTGGGGTGCCTCACCGCAGGGGAAACCACTCCAGCCGTTCGGGACTGCCGCCTGGCAGCTGGCGCGCCAGTTCCAGGGCCTTCACGCTCCCGTCCTGGCGATACCAGGGGTCCTGGCAGAGGCTGGAGAACGCCTGGCGGGCTTCCTCCAGGCTCTCAAAGCTGCCCACGGGCACCACTCCCCAGGCATCGTGGGTGCGGATGATGAAGGTCATCGCCGACGGGTGCAGCCATCCGAGCCTAGAAAGCGCAACCAGGAGCCATCGCCTCCGTGCTCAGCCATCCAACCCACTCAGGCGGTGGGACGCAGCTGGGCCATGGCACTGTCGTGCAGGTGCTTCGCGTGGGCCTGGCGCAGGGCCCAGGCCTGCTGCTGATGCAACGCATCACCGCTGGGGTTGACGTCGTGATGGCGGGTGATCTGGGCGAGCACGGCCGCGTGGCGGCGGCGGTCGCGCTGGTGGGCATGGGCCCAGGCCAGAAACTCGCGGGCCGGGCCCGGCTGGATGGGGATCGGGTGGGTCATCACTCAGCTCCTGAACGCTGCCGCATGTCCACTGTCGGGTCAGTTCTGTAGCGGTTGCTACGAACAGGCCAATCCTTCACAGCTCTTGATCTCGCGGCTGGGGGCGGGATCGGCTGAAATGGGCTCTCCCCACCGCTGCTCCATGGCTGATCAGCTCACCAAGCTGGCGTACCAGACCCTCCAGCAGGGCAAGGCGCTGTTCGGCATCACCCACAAGGAGGTGAGCAGCAAGCTGATGCAGCTGTTGGCGCCCGAGGGCAGCCCCCGCTTTGAGCCCGTGCCCGACCAGCTGCTGGCCGATCTGCGGCAGGCCATGCAGACCCTGCAGGAGCGGGACTGGCAGGAGGCGGAACAGGGCCTGTATCCGGCGTCGTTGCTGTTCGACGCCCCCTGGCTGGACTGGGCCAGCCGTTACCCGCTGGTGTGGCTGGACATGCCCGCCATCTGGAACCGCCGCCGCCAGCGCAACGTGCGGGACCTGCCTCGGGATGTGGACCAGCGCGCCTACCCCGACTACTACCTGCAGAACTTCCATCACCAGACCGACGGCTACCTGAGCGACCACTCCGCCTCCCTCTACGACCTGCAGGTGGAGATCCTGTTCAACGGCACAGCCGATCCGATGCGCCGGCGGGTACTGGCACCCCTGCTGCGCGGCCTCAAGGCCTTCTCGGACCACGCGCCCGCCCAGATCCGGGTGCTGGATGTGGCCACCGGCACCGGCCGCACCCTGCGCCAGCTGCGTGGCGCCCTGCCCCAGGCCCAGCTGGTGGGCCTCGACCTCTCCACGGCCTACCTGCGCCAGGCCAACCGCTGGCTCTCGGAGCTGCCCGGCGAGCTGCCCCAGCTGGTGCAGGGCAATGGCGAGGCGATGCCCTTCGCCGACGCCAGCGTGCAGGGGATCACCTGCGTGTTCCTGCTGCACGAGCTGCCCGGCGAGGCCCGCCAGAACGTGATCAACGAGTGCTATCGGCTGCTGGAACCCGGTGGCGTGCTGGTGCTGGCCGACTCCATCCAGCTGGCCGACTCGCCCCAGTTCTCCACCGTGATGGACAACTTCCGCCGCGGCTTCCACGAGCCCTATTACCGCGACTACATCGGCGACGACATCGAGGCTCGCCTGGGCCAGGCCGGCTTCGAGGCCATCAGCGCCGAAACCCACTTCATGACCCGGGTGTGGTCGGCGCGCAAGCGCGCCCAGTCGGTCTAGGGCCGCAGCAGCCAGGCCAGCAGCAGGCCCAGGCCTCCCCAGCGCAGGCCACGCCAGAACAGCTGGCTGCCCAGATCTCCCGGGGCCAGTTCCCGGGGCAGGGGATCGAGCAGGCGCTGGCTGAGGGCAAGCCGCTGGCGCTGGCGCCGTCCTGCCACTCCACTGCTGCTGCGGGCCAGGGACGCCTGGGTGAACAGGCCGTCCAGCAGGTGGAGCACCCGCACCGGGCGCTGGCGCGGAGAGGGCGGCACGGGACCCAGCAGGCAGAGGCACTCGCCAGGATGGGACCTCCCCCGCCCCAGCGTCCAGTGATGGCCCAGCCGGCTGCCCCCACCACCCCCTGGCCCGAGACGGCACGCCCCCTGGCTGAGGAGCTGCAGCGCCAGCTGGTGATCGGCGACCGCGACTGGCACGCCCTCAAGCGCCAGCGGCCGCGCCGGGCTGCGGAGCAGCTGGCCGCCGCCCTCGTGCTGCTGCTCGGCGGTGACGACCCGCGCCAGGCCCAGCCCAGCCCGGCCCGCGAGCAGGCCATCGCCCTCACCGAGCATGCCCTGCAGTGGCTGCGCGCCGAGATCAGCGACCCGGGCTGCCCCAGCCACGGCCGCTGAGAAGGCCACTGCTGCGTCGCCGGCTCACGGCCAGCTGGAGGCGGTTGCCGCGGGGACTCCAGCGCACGTCGTCGAAACAGTGGTGGATCAGGAACAGGCCCCGACCTCCCTCGGCGTCGAGCCGGTCGGGCAGCTGGGCGCAGCGGGCCGCCGCAGGCAGACCAGGGCCCTCGTCCTGCACCTGCCACACCAGCCAGTTGGGGGTCTCGATCCGGCGGATGCGCAGGCACTTCTCCGGATCGCCGCCATTGCCGTGGCGCACGGCATTCACCAGGGCCTCCTGCAGACCCAGCTGCAGCCTCGACTGCAGCTGCATGCAGCCCACCGGCTCCAGCAACAGCTCCAGCAGGGGGCTGAGTTGCAGGGTGGACGGGGTGATGAAATCCGACCAGCGCAGTGTCATCCAGGCGGATTTGCGACTGCCTGATCGACCATAAACCGCAGCGCTGCCCCGGTCCCGCAGCGCCGTCAGGCGTTGATCCGTTGTTGCAGGGCGGGATGGTTGAGCAGGGCGTCCATCAACCGCACGCCCCGCAACTGGTTGACCAGGGGCATGTGGCCCTCCGGGGCCTCGATCGACCACTGGAAGGAACCTGGATAGCGGGTCCACTGGGAGCCGTTCTTCCAGCCGATCCGTGGCCAGAGCTGGTCCCAGCGGCCATTGCAGGCCCGCAGCAGCCGGCCCTGCACGGAAAAGCCGAAGCGGCCCCTGGAGAAGCACACCCACAGCCGGTCAAGGCTGTCGAGATCGGCCGCCGCGATCGGCGGCACCTCGCTGTAGTACACGTAGCCGCGCCGCACCGCCTCGGCCCCCGCCAGCTCGCGCAGGATGGCACTGGTGAGCCGGTCGGCCTGCTCGTACTGCTCCAGGGCGAGGGCCTGCTGCAGTGGCCCGTAATCCACTCCCTGGGCCGAGGAGGTGGCCAGCCAGCCGCAGGGGTAGCGGGCCAGAAAGCCCTCGCGGCCCTCGCCCTCGGGGGCCAGCAGCAGCTGGATCAGAAACCCGGCCGCCCAGTCGTCCCCGGTGGCATCGAGGCCCATCAGGTGGTCGCTGATCAGGGGCCGCACGACGTCCGCCTGCCGCTGGAGCTGGGGCAGGAGGCTGCGGCGCTGGCGGGCTGAGGCGGCCTGGAAGCGGTGCAGGAGCGCTTCAGGGGTGGCGGGGGCGGTGACCGGAGGGCCGGAAAGCATGAAGAACCAGACCGCATTCGGCCAGCTTGGGGACACTATGTCAGGCAGGAGCCTGCGCAGGCAGGGGCCTGGGAGCCGGCTGAAGGCCAGGGACCAGCGGCCTAGGATCCCCTTTTCATCACGGCCATGGGTGCTGCCATTCAGTTCTTCCGAGGTGTGGACGAACCGGTTGTGCCCGACATCCGCATGACGCGCTCCCGCGATGGCCGCACCGGGCAGGCGATGTTCGTGTTCGAGGAACCCCAGGCCCTGGCGCCCGAAACCATGGGCGACATCACCGGCATGTTCATGGTGGATGAAGAGGGCGAACTGGTAACCCGCGAGGTGAAGGCCCGCTTCGTGAACGGCAAGGCCAGCGCCCTGGAGGCCACCTTCACCTGGAAGAGCAGCAGCGACTTCGAACGCTTCATGCGCTTTGCCCAGCGCTATGCCGACAGCCACGACCTGGGCTTCTCCGGCAGCGAGGACCAGGAGAGCGGCGGCGCTGAGTCGGAGTGACCCCTTGACCTTCGGACAGTGGCTGGGACTGCTGGCGCTGGTGGCGGCCCTGCTGCTGCTCTGGAGCCTGCGCGAAACCCTGATCCTGGTGTTCGCCGCCATCGTGCTGGCCATGGCGCTCTGCACCCTGGTGGGGATGGTGCGCCGGCGCCTGGGCTGTGCCCGCCCGCTGGCGGTGCTGCTCTCGCTGCTGCTGGTGGTGCTGGTGGTGGCCGTGGTCGGCACCGCCGTGATTCCCCCCTTCGTGGAGCAGTTCAGCGAACTGATCAGCAAGTTGCCCGCGGCAGCCACCGCCCTGCTCGACCTGGTGCGGGGCTGGCTGCAATCGGCCAGCCAGATGCTCTATGGCGGCCAGGCGGCCGACCTGGGCTGGCTGCGCGATGGCCTGTTCCGCGTCGGTGAGCCGCCCAACCTGGGCGGCGGTGCCCTGCGCCTGCTCGGGGTGGCCGGCGGCGTGGGCAGCGGCCTGCTGCAGCTGCTGTTCGTGGTGGCCGTGGCCCTGATGGTCACCATCCAGCCAACCCACTACCGCGACGTGGCCATCCTGCTGGTGCCCTCGTTCTACCGGCGACGCTTCGCCGCCGTGCTCAGCCAGTGCGGCGAGGCCCTCAGCGCCTGGATGGTGGGGGTGCTGATCAGCTCCCTGGCGGTGGGCAGCCTGGCGGCGATCGGCCTGTCGCTGCTCGGGGTGAAGCTGGTGGCGGCCAATGCCGTGCTGGCGGGCGTGCTCAATGTGATCCCCAACGTGGGCCCCACCCTGAGCACCGTGTTTCCGATGTCGGTGGCCCTGCTGGAGTCGCCCTGGAAATCGCTGGCGGTGCTTCTGCTCTATGTGGTGGTGCAGAACCTGGAGAGCTACCTGATCACCCCGTCGGTGATGCACCACCAGCTCAAGCTGCTGCCGGGCCTCACCCTCACGGCCCAGCTGCTGTTCACCCTGGTGTTCGGCCCCCTGGGGCTGCTGCTGGCCCTGCCGCTGGCGGTGTGTGTGCAGGTGATCGTGCGTGAGGTGGTGATCCACGACCTGCTCGATCCCTGGAAGCGGCGACGGAGCAGCCTGTGAACCGCAATCTGCTGGGGGCCCTGGCCCTGACCGTGTTGGGGCTGCTGGCCTGGCAGTTGCGCTGGGTGCTGCTGATCCTGTTCGGAGCGGTGACCCTGGGGGTGGCCCTGGATGTGCCCACCACCCTGTTGATGCGGCGTTTCCGGCTGGGTCGTCCACCGGCCCTGCTGCTGGTACTGGCCCTGCTGATGGGCGTGGGCATTGCGCTGAGCCAGGTGCTGCTGCCAGAGCTGGCGGAACAGGTGGGGCAACTGCGCCTGCTCGCACCGGAGGTTGCCAAGCGACTTGCTGAGCTGGGGCGCAACGTGGACTGGCTGCCGAATCTCAACACCGAGCTGGAGAGCTTCGGGCGCTGGGAGCGGCTGCAGCCGCTCGGCGGCCAACTGCTCGGGCTGGCCGGTGGCGCCGCCAACAGCACGGTTCAACTGCTGCTGATGGCCCTGCTGGCCGTGCTGTTCTGCCTCGATCCAACCAGCCACCGCCGACTGCTGATCGCCCTCACCCCCAGCTTCTGGCGGGGGCGCATGGCTGCCCTGCTCGACCGCTGCCGCGAGGCCCTCGGCGGCTGGCTGGCGGGAATGACACTCTCTGCCTTCACGGTGTTCCTGCTCACCTGGGCAGGGTTGGCCATTCTGCGGGTGCCCCTGGCTCTGCTCAGTGGCCTGATCTGCGGCCTGCTCACCTTCGTACCCACGATTGGACCCACGGCTGCCACCCTGCTGCCTCTGGCCGTGGCCCTGCTGGTGTCGCCGGCCCGGGTGCTGCAGGTGCTCGTTCTGCGGCTGATCCTCCAGAACGCCGAGGCCTTCCTGCTTACCCCCTTGCTGCTGCGTCGCACCGTGAACCTGCTGCCCACGGTGGCCCTGATGGCCCAGCTCAGCCTGGGCGCCCTGCTTGGCCTGCCAGGGGTGCTGTTGGCTCTTCCCCTGGTGGTGGTGCTGCAGGTGTTCTGTGAGCAGGTGCTGGTGCGCGACGTGATGGACCGCTGGACCTGAAGGCCGGCCTCAGCCGCTCCGGTAGCGCCGCCACAGACAGGGCTGCAGCAGCAGCACCAGCACGGCCAGGGGGTGGCTGAGCAACAGATAGAAGCCGGCCGTGAACGTGGGACGGTCGAGCAGCAGGCGGAGGTCGTCGCGCAGATCCCAGAGGGCCAGCACCGCCAGCAACAACGGGATTGCCGGCCAGAGTGGAGCAGCTGAACGCCTGCGCGGGGCCCTTCCCCCATCGCCAGGGGCAGTCATCGGCGGCTGAGCAGAGGCAACAGCGTGGGTGCCACGCTGATGCTCGACCAGGCCCCCACCACGATGCCGATGCTGAGAGCCACGGCGAACCAGAAGAGGGTGCTGCCGCCGAACAGGATCAGGGCCACCAGGGGCAACAGGGTGGTGAGGCTGGTGTACAGGGAACGGGTGAGGGTGGCCTGCACCGCGGCATCCGCCTGTTCGGCCAGGCTCTGGCCCTGGAGTGAGGCCCGCTTCTCCCTGATGCGGTCGAAGATCACCACCGTGTCGTTCACCGAATAGCCGGCAATGGTGAGCAGCGCCACGGCGAACAGGCTGTTCACCTCCACGCCGGCGAGCAACCCGAGCCAGGCGAACACACCGCAGGTGATCAGCACGTCGTGGGCGAGGCAGAGCAGGGCCAGCGCCGCGTAGACGCGGTCGTAGCGGAAGCTGATGTAGAGGGCGATGCCCGCGAAACTCACCAGCAGGGAAATCAGGCTGGAGCGCAGCAGCTGGGAACCGAGGGTGGGACCGATGGTCTCTATCGACAGACCACCAGGTTCGATGTCGCCCACCACGGGCTGGAGCTGCTCCACCAGGGCCTGGCCCTGGGCGGGCGAGAGGGTGGGCAGACGCAGCACCACCTGGGAGCCCTGATCGAGCAACTGGGCCGAGACGCCGCGCAGATCGGGGGCTGTGGTGCCCGGCTCGGCGGGCAGGTCGGCGTCGCGGACGGCCGCCTCGATCTGGGCCGGGGTGAGGGGGGCGGCGCAGCTGGGGTCGCAGCGGCGGCTGAGCTCAATCTGGGTGCCACCGGTGAAATCGAGGCCGGGCCGCAGCGGCGCACGGATCGCCGGCGACAGCCAGGAGGCGGCGATGCCGATCACGCTGAGCAGCAGGGCCAGGGCGGACACCGTCCAGAGCAATCGCCGTTGGCGGTTGACCCGGAACTGGAGCTTGGAAACAAGGGAGAGCATCGGCTGGGCGTTCTCAGGCCGCCGAGGGCAGTTCGGCCCGGGGCAGGAAATAGGTGGAGCGGCGCAGGGCCGGGTAGCTCATCAGCAGCCGCAGCAGGCTGCGGGTGCAGGTGAGGGCACTGAACAGGCTGAGCACCACGCCGATGGCCAGGGTCACGGCGAAGCCCTTGACAAAGCCCGTGCCCAGGCCGAACAGGGCAAAGCAACTGATCAGGGTGGTGAGCTGGCCGTCAAGGATCGAGGAGAAGGCCAGGGAGAAGCCCGTGTCGATCGAGCGGATCAGGGTGTTGCCCTGGCGCAGCTCATCCTTGATGCGCTCGAAGATCAGCACGTTGGCATCCACGGCCATCCCCAGGGACAGGATGAAGCCGGCGATGCCCGGCAGGGTGAGGGTGACCGGGATCAAGGCGTAGACCGCCAGGTTGAACAGGGCGTAGAGGCTGAGGGCGATCACGGCCACCACCCCGGCCAGCCGGTAGGTGAGCACCATGAACAGGGCCACCAGCGCCAGGCCGGAGAGGGCGGCCACCAGGCTGCTGCGCACATTCGCCGCCCCGAGGGATGGGCCCACCGTGCGCACTTCCAGCACCTTGAGGGGCAGGGGCAGGGAGCCGCCGCGCAGCTGCACCTCCAGCTCGCGGGATTCCTCGGCGGAGAAGTTGCCGGTGATGCTGGCCGAGCCGCCGGTGATGCCGGCGGCTCGGAACTCGGGCCCCACGCTGGCCTCACTGATCGAGCGGCCGTCGAGCACGATGCCCAGCAGCCTGGGGGTGCCGGCGATCGACTGGGTGAGCCTGGCGAAGGCCTCGCCGCCCGCCCGGGTGAAGGAGAGGGTCACCTCCCAGCCCGAGCCGCTCTGCTGCTGCTGGCGGCCGGCGCTGGCGAGGTCCTTGCCGGTGAGGGCCGCCGGCTCATAGAGCTCCACGATGCGGCGGTTCACGGTCTCCAGGAGCAGCCGCAGCTGTTCGGTTTCATCGGCGCCGGCGGGCACGGTCACGCCCTGTTCGCGCAGGGATGTGGCGAGCTGATCGGCGCTGATGGGGGGCGGTTCCGGCGGCTGGGCACCATCCGGGCTGGAAGGGTCTGCGCCGGGGCGGCGTTCGCGCAGGGCAAGCACGGCCTGGGCCTGACGCTTGAGCCCCAGCAAGCTGCGCATCTGCTCCTCGGTGCCGCTCTTCTGGGCGCGGAATTCGAGCAGGGCCGTGGTGCCGAGCACCCGGGCGGCGCGGCTGGGGTCCTGCTCACCGGGAAGCTGCAGCACGAGCTGGTCGTTGCCCACGGTCTGCAGGGTGGACTCGGCCACCCCGAGGCCGTTGATGCGGCGGTCGAGCACCTCCTTCACCGCCTCAAGCTGCTCCTTGTCCACCCGGGTGATGGCGCCGGCGGGCTGCACCTGCAGGGTGAGCTGGCTGCCGCCGCGCAGGTCGAGACCCAGCTGCAGCGGGAACTGGGAAAGGAGGGCTCCGGCGGCGATCGCCAGCGCCAGGATCAGGGCGATCCACCCCTGTTGACGCGCCATCTCAGACCTGGCCTGCCTTGAGGGCCATGGCGGCGGCCACGATCTGGTGGGGCTGGATGATGGTGAGGTTCTCCAGGGCCCCGTTGTAGGGGGTGGGGATGTCCTGGGAGGAGAGGCGAACGGGCCGGGCGTCCAGGTCGTCGAAGCAGTGCTCGGTGATCAGGGCCAGCAGCTCGGCGCCGATGCCGCCGGTCTTCATGCACTCCTCCACCACGATCACCTTGTGGGTCTTGCGGATCGAGGCGGCGATCGTCGCCATATCGAAGGGCTTGAGGCTGATCAGATCGATCAGTTCCACATCCACCCCCTCGGCCTCCAGCTGCTGCACGGCCTTGAGGCAGTGGTGACGCATGCGCGAGTAGGTGAGGATCGTCACATCCTTGCCCTCGCGCACGATCTCCGCCTGGTCGAGGGCGCAGATGTAGTCGCCTTCCGGGATGTCCTCGCTGAGGTTGTAGAGGAGCACGTGCTCGAAGAAGAGCACCGGGTTGTTGTCGCGGATGGCGGCCTTCATCAGGCCCTTGGCGTTGCTGGGGGTGCTCACCGCCACGATCTTGATGCCGGGCACGGCGTGGAAGTAGGCCTCGAGGCGCTGGCTGTGCTCAGCGCCGAGCTGGCGGCCCACGCCGCCGGGGCCACGCACCACCGCCGGGATGGTGAAGTTGCCACCACTGGTGTAGCGAAGCATCCCCATGTTGTTGGAGATCTGGTTGAAGGCGAGCAGCAGAAAGCCCATGTTCATGCCCTCCACGATCGGCCGCAGGCCGGTCATGGCCGCACCCACCGCCATGCCGGTGAAGGCGTTTTCAGCAATGGGGGTGTCGAGCACGCGCAGCTCGCCGTATTTCTCGTAGAGGTCCTTGGTGACCTTGTAGGAGCCGCCGTACTGGCCCACGTCCTCCCCCATCACACAAACGTGGGGATCGCGGGCCATCTCCTCGTCGATGGCTTCGCGGAGGGCGTTGAACAGCAGCGTTTCGGCCACGCGTTGGCTAAGCACCGGATGGGGGCCAACCTATCCCAGCCACCAGTCTCAGCCGCCAGCCGCGAAGGTGCTCAGGATCAGCACCGAGAGCAGCATGCCCGGCAGCAGCAGGGTCACCAGCAGACCCAGGTCGTGGACGGTCATCGCTCTTCCAGCGCTAATGAAGAGGTTAGGCAGCTTGGCCGTCGCTGTCGCCGGCCGGTGTGGGACCGGATATCAGGCTGCGCACCAGCACCAGGCTGAGCCCCAGGGCGATGAAGGCGAAGCTGAAGGTGGCCAGAAAAGCCATGCCCACGATCAGGGTTTTCAGAGCCGTGGCGATCGACTGGGCGATGGCCGAGGCGTAGTGGGGCGGATGCAGGGCGTAGTACAGGGCCAGCCGCCGGCTCAGGCCCAGGCACAGCCAGGCCAGCAGGCCGGCGGTGAGGGCGCCGGAGAGATAGCTGAGCGGTCCCTTGCGACGCTCCGGCTCTGGGGCCTGGGCCGAGGCGGGCGGGTTTGTGGCGGCTGGGGGAATGGGGTCAGTCACCCCTCCAGCATGACGCCCCCGGGGCGCAGGGCGCAGGCCCAGCTGTGGAAGCCGGCGGCCTCCAGCTGCGCGGCCAGCTGCGCCTGGGCCGCCAGGGCCTGATCCAGATCGGCGAACAGGGCAAACAGGCTGGGCCCCGAACCGCTCATCGCCACCGCCAGGGGGCTCTTGAGGCTGCGCAGCAGGGCCAGGCCCTCAGCCACGCTGGCGACCTCGGGCTCCACCACGGGCTGGAGGTCGTTGCGCAGGGGCGGCAGGGCGCCCGCCTCGGCCAGGGCCCGCACGAGGGGGCCCTCCCGCAGGGCCTGGCGGCGCTGCTCGAACTCCGCTTCCGTGCGGAGATAGAAGTCTTCGCGCAGCTCGCGGCAGCGGCCATAGGCCCAGGGGGTGCTGACGCTGGCGTCCGGGTGCTTGAGCAGCAGCACCGCCAGCGGCGCCGCCGGAGCCGGCAGGGGCTCGAGCCGCTCGCCCCGGCCGAAGCAGAGCTGGGTGCCGCCGGCCAGGCAGTAGGGCATGTCCGAGCCGAGCTCGGCGGCCAGCGCCTCCAGCTCAGCCGGGCTGTTGCCCAGGCCCCAGAGCGTGTTGAGGCCATGGAGCGCGGCGGCGCCATTGCTGGAGCCCCCCGCCAGGCCGGCGCCGATGGGGATGCGCTTGTGCAGGTGGATCGCGGCACCCAGCTCGGGCAGGCCGGAGCGGGCGCGCAGCAGCTCGGCCGCCCGCACGATCAGGTTGCCGCCATCGGTGGGCAGGTGGGGATGGTCGCAGTGCAGGGCGATGCGGCCATCGGCCGTGGGCGCCAGGCGCAGCACGTCCACCAGCTCGATGGTCTGCATCACCATCGCCAGCTCATGGAAGCCATCGGGCCGCAGGCCGAGCACCTCCAGGTGCAGGTTGATCTTGGCCGGGGAGCAGACGCTGAGCTCAGCCATCGGTGGCCGGGGCGGCGGGGGAGCTGCGATTCAAGCCCGCCGCCAGGGCCACCCAGGCGGCCGGGGCCAGCTCCTGGGGGCGCTGCTCCAGGCTGAAGCCGGCGGCGGTGGCCTGCTCGGCGAGGGCCTCGGGCGGCAGCAGGCCGGCCAGGGTGTTGCGCAGCATCTTGCGGCGGGCGGCGAAGCAGCGGCGCAGGAGCTGCTCCACCCGCCGCGCCAGCGCCGGCTCCAGCCGCCGCTGCTCGGGCAGGGGGTCGATGGCGATCACCTCGGAGTGCACCTTCGGCGGCGGCTGGAAGCAGCGCGGCGGCACCGGGCACACCGCGCGGCAGGCGCCCAGCAGCTGCATGCGCACGCTCAAGGCGGAATAGGCGCTGCTGCCGGGCGCGCAGCGGATCCGCTCGCCCACCTCCTGCTGCACCAGCAGCACCAGACGGCGATAGGGGGGCGAGACGGGCCGATCGAGCCGGCCCACCAGCCGCTCCAGCAGCGGGCCGGTGATGTTGTAGGGGATGTTGGCCACCACCTTGTCGGCCGGCGGCAGCGGCACCTCCAGGGCATCGCCGGCCACCAGGGCAAAGCGGGGCTCGGCGGCGAAGCGCTGCTGCAGGCCCTGGATCAGGTCGCGGTCGAGCTCCACCGCGGCCACACCGCTGGCGGGGCTGGCCAGCAGCCGCTCGGTGAGGGCACCGCGGCCCGGACCGATCTCCAGCAGCGACTCGCCCGGCTCGATCTCCGCCGCCGCCACGATCCGATCGAGCACAGCCTGATCCATCAGCCAGTGCTGGCCGAAGCGCTTGCGGGCCCGGTGGGCGCTGAAGGTCATGGCGGGGGTCGGCGGAGCAGAGGGGGGCCGGATGGCTCCAGATTGCCTGCGCGGCGCCCGGACGCCTTCAGAAGCCGGCCCGGATCCAGCGGACCGCCCCCCGCTGGGGCGGCAGGGGCACCAGGGCGTACACCAGCTGCACGGGGCGGGTGGCCTCGCCCGGGTGCTCAGCCAGCCAGCACAGCCAGGCCCGCTCCAGCCGCCGGCGCTTGCCCCGCTGCAGGGCAGCCACCCCCCAGCCGTCCACGCCGCTGCGGCGGCCCTTCACCTCCACCAGCAGCAGGCGGTCGGGCTTCTCCAGCAGCAGATCGAGCTCGCCCCAGCGGCAGTGCCAGTTGCGGGCCCGCAGCCGCCAGCCGCGGCGCTGCAGCAGCCGCAGGGCGCGCTGCTCGGCCCAGCCGCCGCCGAGCCGGGGGTGGGGCGGGCGCTGGCGGGAGGGCGAGGCTGGATGGGAGGCCATGGATCTGGCGGCGCCGCACACTGCCTAGGGTTGCCACCACACACCACCCGGCGCTGGCCGGAGGATGCGATGGCCACCCCCCTTCGGCTGCGGCGAACCCTGGCCGCCCTGCTGCTGCCGCTGCTGGCCCCCCTGCTGCTGCTGGCGGGGCTGGCGGGCCCGCTGGCCGCACCGGCAGCGGCGGCGGTGGATGTGGCCAAGCAGGTGCTGATCGGCGCCGACTACTCGGGCCAGGACCTGCGCGGCGCCACCTTCAACCTCACCAACCTGCGCGACGCCAACCTCTCCGGCGCCGACCTGCAGGGCGCCAGCCTGTTCGGCGCCAAGCTGCAGGACGCCGACCTGAGCAACACCAACCTGCGCGAGGCCACGCTCGATTCGGCGGTGTTCAACGGCACCAACCTCAGCAATGCGGTGCTGGAGGACGCCTTCGCCTTCAACACCCGCTTTGAGGGAGTGACGATCACGGGGGCCGACTTCACCAACGTGCCCCTGCGCGGCGATGCCCTCAAGGCGCTGTGCGCCGTGGCCGAGGGCACCAATCCGGTGACGGGCCGCGACACCCGCGCCAGCCTGGGCTGCGGCTGAGATGGCCTTCGATCCCCGCAGCCTGGAGCGCCTGCGCGAGCTGGGCCGCAGCCTGCCCCAGCCGCTGCCGAAACCGGAGCCCAAGGCCCAGCCCAGCGCCCGGGCCCGGGCGGCCGAACCCCGCCACAAGGTGGAGACGGAAACCGACCCCGAGCAGCTGTTCCGCGAGCTGATGCAGGCCAGCGCCGACGGCACGGTGCCGCCCCACCTGCTGGAGCGGCTGCGCCAGGTGGAGGGCCAGCGCCGCCAGCGCCCCACGGCCGCCAGCGCCAGCGGCAGCGGCAGCCCCGCGGATCCGCAGCCCGATCAGCCCAAATCCAGGCGCCGCGACACCGCCATCGGCCGGCCCAACCCGAAACTGGCCGCCGACCATGGCGACCTCTACACCGCCTTTCAGCAGCTGCTGCTGGAGGACGAAGAACCGTGAGCTGCCGCCTGGGCCTGGTGCTGGGCCTGGCACTCCTGCCCGGGCTGGCGGGAGCGGCCTGGGGCGCGCCCACGGAGAAGGAGTCGTTCATGCTGATGTTCGGCAAGGGCAACGGCGCCATGCGCCTGCTCTGCGCCCTGGAGCGCGACGGGCTGATCAGCGCGGCAACGCGGCAGCGCTACAGCGAGCGGCTGGAGGAGCTGGTGGGCGAGCCGGCCGACAGCGAGGCCAATCGCCGCAACCTGCGGGTGGGCGTGGCCTTCGCCGCCGGCCGCCGCAGCCTCTGCCTGCCGCCACAACCGGCGGCCGCGCCTGGAGAGGGAAAGTAGGCTGACACTGGTTTCTGCCCGCCCATGACCATCCGCATCGGCATCAACGGCTTCGGCCGCATCGGTCGCCTCGCCTTCCGCCGCGCCTGCAGCGTCGCCGACGTGGAGGTGGTGGCGATCAACGACCTGATCGATGTGGACTATCTGGCCTACATGCTCCGCTACGACTCCACCCATGGCCGTTTCCAGGGCGAGGTGGCGGTGGCCAACGGCCAGCTGGTGGTGAATGGCAGGGCGATCCGCATCAGCGCCGAGCGCGACCCCGCCAACCTCAACTGGGGCGATGTGGGAGCGGATTACGTGCTGGAGAGCACGGGCTTCTTCCTCACCGATGAATCGGCCCGCGCCCACATCACTGCCGGCGCCAGGCGGGTGGTGATGAGCGCCCCCTCCAAGGACGCCACGCCGATGTTCGTGATGGGCGTGAACCACACCACCTATGCCGGCCAGGAGATCGTCTCCAACGCCAGCTGCACCACCAACTGCCTGGCGCCGCTGGCCAAGGTGGTGCACGACAACTTCGGCATCGTGAGCGGGCTGATGACCACGGTGCACGCCACCACCGCCACCCAGAAAACGGTGGACGGCCCCTCGGTGAAGGACTGGCGCGGCGGCCGCGGTGCGGGCCAGAACATCATCCCCAGCTCCACCGGCGCCGCCAAGGCGGTGGGCAAGGTGATCCCCGAGCTGAACGGCAAGCTCACCGGCATGGCTTTCCGGGTGCCCACCCCCGATGTGTCGGTGGTGGACCTCACCGTGAACCTGGCCAGGCCCGCCAGCTATGAGGAGATCAAGGCGGCGATGAAGGCCGCCAGCGAGGGGCCGATGGCCGGCATCCTTGGCTACACGGAAGACGACGTGGTGAGCAACGACTTCCTGGGTGAGAGCTGCACCTCGGTGTTCGATGCCGGCGCCGGCATTGCCCTCACCGACACGTTCATGAAGCTGGTGGCCTGGTACGACAACGAGTGGGGCTACAGCTGCAAGTGCATCGACCTGATCTGCTACATGGCCACGGTCAGCTGAGCGGTGGGCCTGGTGGTGGCTGGATCGAGCGGCTGAGCACATCGGCCACCACCGCCTGGATCTGATGGCCCAGGTCTTGCCGCGCCCATTCCTCCGAGATCAGTTCCGTTTGCTGCAGCACCAGGTCGATGGCGGCGGCTTCCTGATCAGGCGGGTATTTGTAGCGCTTGAGCAAGGCCTTGATCATCGTGCGCAGGCGAGCGCGCACGTTTTCCTTGTATTGCCAGTCGATGCTGAGATTGCCGCGCAGTTTGGCGGCCAGTTCGCGGGCCATGGACATCAGCACGTCGTCGCCCATCAGCTCCTGGGCGGACTGGTTATGGGCCAGGGCGTCGTAGAAGGCGATTTCAGGCTCGGATAACCCCATCGCCGCCGCCTTATCCGCATCATCGCGGAACTGCCTGGCCATGGCGATCAGTTCCTCGATCACCTGGGCCGCCTCGATGGAGCGGTTGGCGTACTTGGCCAGCGATGCCTGCAGCAGTTCACTGAAGCGCTTCTGCTTCACCAGGTTGGTCTTGAAGCGGGTCTGCACCTGTTCGCGCAGCAGGCGCTGCAGCAGTTCCACCGCCAGGTTCTTCTGGGGAATCTTGCTCACTTCGGCCAGGAACTGATCGGACAAGATGCTGATGTCAGGCTTGTCCAGACCTGCCACCTTGAAGACATCGGTGATGCCGTCGGCCACCAACGATTCAGACAGCAACTGGCGCAACTGAAAGTCCACATTATTGGGGGCACGCCCGTCACCAGCGAGCGGATCACCCTTCACCAGGGGTGCCCGGATCGCCTGCAGAAAGGTGACGTCCGGATCCAAGGCCATCGCCTCATCGAGGGTGCCGCAGAGCGCGAAGGCTTTGGTCATGGCCAGCACGGTGTCGCAGAAGCGCTTCTTGCCATCGGGCAGCGCCAGGATGTGATCCAGGCAGTTGGGCAGGAGTGCCATTGCTGTCTTGGGATTCCTGAAACCGCTCCAGTCGATGGGATGGAGCAGGTCACGGGCCACCTGGAGCTTCTCCTTGAGGATCCGCAGTGCCTCGCTGGTGTCGATCGTGGGGACACCCTTGCCCTGGGCCGCGGTGTAGGTGGCCAGGGCTTCCTTGAGCTGGGGGGCGATGCCGATGTAGTCCACCACCAACCCGCCGGGCTTGTCCTTGAACACCCGGTTCACGCGGGCGATGGCCTGGGCCAGGTTGGCCCCCTGCATCGGCTTGTCGACGTACATCGTGGCCAGGCAGGGGGCGTCAAAGCCCGTGAGCCACATGTCCCGCACCAGCACGATCCTGAGCGGATCAGCGGGATCCTTGAACCGCTTCTCCAGATCCTTCTTCTGCTGCTTGCTGGTGTGGTGCGGTTGGAGGTGGGGCTCGTCGGAGGCCGATGCGGTCATCACCACCTTGATGGCCCCCTTGGTGGGGTCATCGTCGTGCCAGTCAGGGCGAAGGGCAACGATGGCGGCATAGAGGCGAGCACAGATGTCGCGACTCATCGCCACCACCATCGCCTTGCCGTGCTGGGTGCGGGAGCGTTGCTCAAAGTGGGCAATCAAATCTTCTGCCACCTGCTTTAGGCGTGGTTCAGCACCCACCAGGGCCTCCAGCGCAGCCCAGCGGCTCTTGGCGCGCTCCGCAGCGGGGATGTCGTCTTCCTCTGAGAAGAGCTCGTCCACCTGCTCATCCACCTGGGGGAGCATGGGGATCTTCAGGTCCAGCTTCGCCAGGCGGGATTCGTAGTAGATCGGCACCGTGGCGCCATCTTCCACGGCCTGCTGGATGTCGTAGATGGAGATGTAGTGGCCGAACACGGCCTGGGTGTCACGGTCGTCCTGGGAGATGGGGGTGCCTGTGAAGGCCAGGAAGGTGGCCTGGGGCAGGGCATCACGCAGCGCCTTGGCCAGGCCGTATTTGATCTCGCCCGTCTTGGTGTCGAAGCGACCCTTGAAGCCGTATTGGGTGCGGTGGGCCTCATCGCAGATCACCACGATGTTGTGGCGGTCGGTGAGGGTGGGGAAACGGAGTTCTGCCGCTTCTGGGGCGAATTTCTGGATGGTGGTGAAGATGATGCCGCCGCTGGGTCGGTTGGCGAGCAGATCCCTGAGTTCCTGGCGACTGTTGGCCTGTTTGGGGGATTCACCCAGCAGATCGCCTGCACCAGCAAACACCCCGAACAGTTGGCCATCGAGGTCCTGGCGGTCGGTGACGATCACCAGGGTGGGGTTTTCCAGTCGCGGATCGGTGAGCAACCTGCCCGCCAAACAGGCCATTTCGATGCTCTTGCCTGCGCCCTGGGTGTGCCACACCACGCCACCCTTCTTGTCGCCATCGGGGCGGCTGGCTTGCACCACCCGCTCCACGGCGGCGCGCACGGCGTGGAACTGGTGGTAGGCAGCGATCTTCTTGATGATTTGCCCGTCGTCCTCAAACAGGCAGAAGGAGCGCACGAACTCCAGCAGCCGTCCCGGTTGGAAGATCCCCCGCACCAGGGTTTCCAGATCCCGGTGAGCACCCAGCGGATCGAGGTGGTTCTCACCGTCGATGGTGCGCCAACGCTGGAACCGTTCCCGATCAGCACTCAAGGATCCCAACCGTGCCTGAATGCCATCACTGATCACCAGCAGCACGTTCGGCGTGAACAGGTCGGGGATGTCCTGTTTGTAGGTTTGCAGTTGGTTGAACGCTGCCCAGATGTCTGCCTTCTCATCGGCAGGGTTCTTCAGTTCGAGCACCGCCAATGGCAACCCGTTGACGTAGACCACCACATCAGGGCGGCGATTGTGCTTGCTGCCCTGGATCGCCAACTGGTTCACCACCAACCAGTCGTTGGAAGCGGGGTCGTCGAAACCGATCACCTTGAGGCGGATGCCCACCTGCTGATTCCCTTCCAGATAGGTGATGGGTAAACCCTGAGTCATCCAACGGTGGAAGTTGCGGTTGGATGCCAGCAGACCAGGAACGTTGGGGTTCGCCAATTGGAGCACCGCTGATTCGATGGTGCCTGCTGGAACTTCAGGGTTCAGGCGCTGGAGTGCTGAGCGCAGACGACCCGTGAGGATGACCTGCCTGAAGTCGGTGCGTTCGGGTGAGGTGCCGTCGCTGTCGAGTTGGGGTGCGAAGACGTGGGTGTATCCCAGTTCCTGGAACCACGCAAGGCACTGCTGCTCCAGATGGTCTTCTGTGATGAGTGCCATCGGATAAGCCTAAAGAACCTGCCAATGGCCGGCACGGGGTGAACCTTGACGCTGCAGGCGCCCGGCCCGCTGCAGGGCTGCCAGATGCTTCTCCACCGCTCGCTGGCTGAGCTGTAAACGTTCCGCCAGCCGGCGGGCCGAGAGGGTGGGCTCGGCGGTGAGATCCCGCAGGATCAGCGCATCGATCGCGGTTCCTGGCGTGGCGCCGATCTCCGAACTGATCTCCGAACCTTTCTCCGAACTGATCTCCGAACGCAGGGCGTCGTGGATGGCCTCCAGCTGATATGCCACGAAGGGCTCCAGGTCGCCCTGCCGGTCGGCCTGGCCAAGCGATTCGTAGTAGCCCTGCTGCCGGGAGCGGATCACCTCCTCGATCGGCAGCCAGGCCAGCAGTGCATTCCAGCGGCTGAGGATCAGGGTCTGCCAGAGGCGACCGAGGCGGCCATTGCCATCGGCGAAGGGATGGATGAACTCCAGCTCGTAATGCGTCACGCAGCTCACGAGCAGTGGATGCCAGTCACTTGTGGCGAGCCAGTTCAGAAGCTCGGCGACCAGCTCCGGAACCCTGGCCGCTGGTGGGGCCATGTGCACGAGCTGATCACCGCGGTAGATGCCCACACCACCGCTGCGGAAGCGGCCCGGGGCGTCGATCAGACCAGCCATCAACAGCCCATGGGCTTCCAACAGATGCTGGCGATTGGCGGGTTCCCAGCGGGGCAGCATCTCGTAGGCGGTGATGGCATTGCGCACCTCCTGGATGTCGCGGGCGGGGCCGATCACCCGCTGGCCATCGAACAACGCCGTCACCTGCTCCAGGCTGAGGCTGTTCTGCTCGATCGCCAGGGAAGCCTGGATCGTGTGAATGCGGTTCTCGCGGCGCAGACGGGGCGATGGCTGCGCGTCTTGACGAGCGCTCCAGCGGCCGAGGGCCTCGGCGATGGCGGCCACCTGGCTCAGCAACGCCGGGGTGAGGGTGAGCGGCGGGGCGTAGGGGGTGTCATCTCCCGAATGTTCAGAATGACCCGTCATCGAGGGTCTCTCCGAGCCGCGTGCTTCATGCTTGTTTTGCCATCAGATTGCGGTGCGAAGACGTAGGTGTATCCCAGTTCCTGGAACCACTCAAGGCACTGCTGCTCCAGATGGTCTTCTGTGATGAGTGCCATTAGACGCCAACCTCCTCAAGCATCTTCTCGGCATCAAGGATTCGGATTTCACCTGAGACGAGTTTGGGCAGGAGGGCATCACGGATATTCGCAAGAACTCTTGTTTGCTGCTTGTTTGCAACCACTTCTTCGTAGAGGGGCGTGGTCGCTGCTGAAAAAATGTCAAGGATCTCCTGCGTGGGAACTACTACTCTGAACCCATCAATATCTCCTTTGCCAAGGTGGATGACAGTCGTTGCTGTCTCAGACATCTCTACATCCAGCAATGGTTTACGGATTGACTCACGCACAAAGCAGGTTCTTCCCTTTTTGCCTGGGATAAACTTGCATACCCGCTGATTCATCCAGCACTCCTCCCCGCCCCATAGATACGCTCTAAACTCGCCATCCATCCCGACAACAATATCCCCAGGCAGGATAAGAGTTCCTTTGGTGTGAACCTCGGTCGTATATACGCCTGGCGATTCGCCTGGCAGGTCTCTTATCCTTGCGACGGGAATCCCACTTCCGTCACCATTGAAAAGTGATGACGAGAACGGTGCGCCATAAACCACAGAGGCGACTGCATATATTGAATCAATACACCACCCACTCGGAATCTCACCAAGTTCCGAATCCTCAAATGAATCTGGGAACAGGTCGCTGATTTCTGCTGGCAATCCAGTTGGGCGACCTTCTGCCTTCGCTCTGACTGGATCGAAATCCACAAACCACGACTTGAAGAGCGCCTTTGCCATCGCCTCAAAGGTTTCGTTGGTCTTGCGGTTCAGTTCGATCTTGTCGTCAAGGGTGCCAAGGATATTACCGATCGCTTTTTGCTCGCTCAGCGGTGGTAGACCTATCCATCTCTCCCGAAACTGCGGATAATGCCCTTTGTATTCCTCAAGGTGAACTATACCCTTTGTGGAGTAATAAAAGTATCTAGTATCGCAATCGTCTATTTTGCCCTTTAGCGGGAATACAATCTGAATCACAGAGAATGGGTGGCGAACAAGGCGCATTTCGCAAGTATGGTTTGCGAAAGTAACCACTGGGTCTTCCGCCGTTGCCACTACTCCAGGTTCAGAGTCGTGCCATCCGATGAATCCATCGGCAGATTGATCAACGACAGGTGTTGCGCCAGCACTCTTTGTGGATTTTTTGTCGTAGCGCCTACCTATATCTTGCTGGGTGTAAATGCTTTCGACCTGTCGCGCTTCCCAGTCATCTGGGATAGCATCCAGGCATTCATCCTCGCTGCTCCAGGATTTCTGCTTTATCCAGTTAGACGCCATATCCCAACCTCCTCAGGTTCTCAGAAATCTGCTGATCCAACTTCGCCCCCTCTTCCTGCTGCTGCTTGAGCAACCCAGTGAGGCGTTTCATCTTTTCATCAAAAGCCTCGCCATCATCTTCAACATCTGCCGCTCCCACATAACGCCCAGGGGTGAGCACAAAACCATTCTTCTCAATCTCCTCTAACTTGGCACTGTAGCAGAATCCAGCAACATCCGCATAAGCACCTTGCGATTCGCCATCACCACGCCAAGCGTGAACGGTGTCTCCAATCTTGGCAATATCCTCGTCGGTGAGCACCCGCTCAACCCGTGTCTTCATCGTGCCCATCTGGCGGGCATCAATGAACAGTGTTTCTCCACGGCGATCACGACCACGCTGGGTCTTGTCATTGGTCAAGAACCACAGGCAAACAGGAATCTGAGTGTTCAGAAACAGTTGCCCAGGCAGCGCCACCATCACCTCAACCACATCTCCACGCACCATCGCTTCACGGATCTGCCCCTCACCGCTCTGGTTGGAACTCATCGACCCATTGGCGAGCACCACACCTGCTTCACCACCGGGGCGCAGCTTCCAGAGCATGTGCTGCAGCCACGCATAATTGGCATTGCCTACAGGTGGCCTGCCGTAGACCCAGCGTGGATCACTCTCATATTTCTGCCCACCCCAATCGGAAATGTTGAAGGGTGGATTGGCGAGGATGTAATCGAACTTTTGATCGGGGAACTGATCTCTGGCAAAGGTGTCAGCAGGTTCCTGACCCAGATCCGCAGCAAACCCACGGATCGCCAAGTTCATTGCCGCCAGGCGCCAGGTGGTGGGGTTGCTCTCCTGTCCATAGATGGAGGCATCATCACGTTTACCCCCGTGTGCCTGGATGAACTTCTCGCTCTGAACGAACATCCCACCTGATCCGCAGCAGGGGTCATAGATCCGACCCTTGTGGGGCGCCAGCACAGCAACCAGTGTTTTGACGACGTGAGCAGGCGTATAGAACTGACCGCCCTTCTTCCCTTCTGCGCTGGCGAACTGCCCGAGGAAGTATTCGTAGACCTCCCCCAGCACATCACCTGATCGCTGGTCGTCGGCAAATCCAATGGTGGAGATCAGATCCACCAGTTCACCCAGTCGCCCTGGTTCCAGTTGGGCGGCACCAAACCGCTTATCCAACTTGCCCCGCAATGTCGGATTCTCGTTCTCGATGGCAACCAGTGCCTGGTCAATCAGTTGACCAATATCAGGTTGCTTTGCCCGTGCCCGCAGCGATTCCCAGCGGGCATCAGCAGGCACCCAGAACACATTCTCCTGGGTGTAGTAGTCACGGTCTTCCAGTGCTGCCTGGTGGTCGGCGGGGTCATCGCCCAGGTAGAAGTCGGATTCGGGGTTGGAAACCGTCTGCAGCACCTTGCCCTGCTGGGCGGCAAAGGTGTCGGAGATGTATTTCAGGAAGATCAACCCCAGAACCAGATGCTTGTATTCCGCCGCATCCATCTGGGCACGAAGTTTGTCGGCACTCGCCCAGAGCACCGCTTTGAAGTCCTTGGCGGGTGCTTCCTTCTTCGCCCTGCCACGACCGTTGCCTGCTGCTGGTGCTGAGGGTATCTCGTAGCGACTGCCGCCCTCGATGCCTTCTGCCAGGCCAATGGCACCCCCACGGCCCCGCCCCTTGCGGATCAGCCCCAGGGCGAGGGCCTTCTCCTTGATGGCCTCGTACTCCGCCTCGCTGATCGGCCGCTCTGCGGCTCGGCTCAACGCCTCCCGTGCGGACAGGTTGCCGATCGTGCTGCCGTCTGGCGGCAGGACATCCAGGAGCAAATCCCCCAACTCCTCATCGACTGCTTCTGGAGTGGCGAGGATCGCTGAGTCGGTCACAGGGCTGGGCTGCCTGCTCCTTAGTCTGCCTGCTCACACTCGCTTTGTGGTGGTTTCTGGGAAGGATGCAGTTTGTGCATCGGTGGGTAGAGCGGAGGGGGAACGCTGCCTCTGAGTGGTAGGCCGAGAGCCTGTGGCGGCTTAGCTGAGATTTGAAGGTGGCCTGTCCGCTCAAGGGGCTTGTTATCCGTTCCTCTATGCCGTGACACTTTTCTGAAGCGCTTCCTGAGCAAGCATATTAAGACTCTTTCCCTGTTGTTCCGCGGTCAACGCCAGCTTCTCGTGCAGTTCAGGAGGAATTCGAAGATTGAACTTGCCGGAATACTGTCTGCGCGGCTCGATCCCTTGCTCCTTGCAGACCTCAAGAAAGATTTCCAGCGATTTCTTGAACTCACGACGAAGCTCATCAGGGCTTGACCCATAGAAGTCAGCACCTCCAGAGAGACCAATGATCTCCCCCCGAAACTGATCTGTTTCTTCGTTGTACTCAATCCTTGCGTGGTAGCCGTCGACTGTCATCAGATTCATGGTGTCACTCCGTGCTCTTCGAACCATTTGCGGATTGAAGCAACAGCACCCTTGTCTGTATCGGGCGATGGGTGGTGTCTGTGGAAGACCCTGACTTCGCCAAACAGAACGACCGCGACTCGGCTGCCCACCTCTCGCTGACCTCTCCACCAAGGCCCTGAAACAGAGCTTCGACGTCCCTCCACGGCAAGCTGCCGCTTACGGGTCGGGAGAAGATCAGCTCAAGGGTGCGCTGGTGCTTCCGCTTCATTCCTTTATGGCACTCCTAACCGGTACCAGACGCGGGTGCCTCTCAACGGCTTGCCGGATACGGAACGCTGGCCATCACCTGCCAGCAGAGATGGACGGGTAAAGATCATCAGAGGGCACAGTGAATCTGTTTCTCGGGTCAGGTGAATGGCCTTGTTAGGCACTCTCGCTATCGCCCTTTGGAAGTGACCTCATTATGAGCGAGATTGCGCCACCAGCGACTCCTAGCAAGACAGTACCAATGCCAGTAAGCATCCATTTTTGCTGTTCGTATAGCCGATCTATTTCGGATTTGCCTTGGATACGGTGCTCTTCCATGCGCTTTGAGATCCCATCTATATCCCTTCGCAGAAGTGGTATTGCTATTGCACGCTCTGGGCTTGCGAGAATTGCTGTGCTGAGGGAATTCAGTCGATTGTTCAACAGCTCAATATCCTTTGCGATCTTTGCAGTTGTGAAGTCCGGATTGTTGCGACTGAGTACTTGTGGCTTTTCAAGAGAAGATTGGATCCTTTGAATCTCGGCTTCTAGCTCTTTCAGATCACCAGGCTGAAGTTCGCTGTCTACAACGGTTCTTCTCCCATCGCTGGATGAAATACTGGCAAAGATTGTAACAAAAACACCTACCAGCGTTCCTGCTAGTACTACAACTGCGGTAGAGAGTACGCCTGCTCTCCTCTTTTTTTCCATTTCTAATAGCTTAGCTTCTTTTTCTTCGATTGCCTTCATAAGCAAGCCAACATCTGTGCTGCTTAATTCAGATTCCTGCGGCTGCTTTTTATTGGGATCGGGATCCATCGCAATTCAGCTTTCTTGAATTGAACCTTATGTGTCAAGCATTTGGCGCCTAACGCTGCCCTTGAGTGGCAGGCAAGGAGCTTGGGGAGGCGCAGCAAAGGGTGGTCGGTGGCCTGTCCATCTCGAAGGGCTTGTTAGTCGACCCTTGTGGCCACACTCACAGACAGTTTAAGACCCACAGCCGCAAGTACTTTCAGAATTGTGGAAAGGCTCGGATTGCCCTCTTGGCTCAAAGCGCGATATAAGCTCTCTCGGCTCAAGCCAGCATCCTTCGCGACCTGTGTCATACCTTTGGCTCGCGCAATATCCCCAACTGCTCGCGCTATTCCAGACACATCATCCGGGAATTCCTCAAACCATGCGTCAAGATATGCAGCCATCTCTTCACGCGAGCGAAGATGATCCGCCACGTCATAAGGAGCCAGCTTCACGGGTTTAGAATCCGCACGTGACTGTGTTTGCGTCATTGGGAGAAGTCCTTGAATAAACGGTTGAGTTCCAGGGCCTTTTCAATGTCCTTATTCTGAGTAGCCTTGGTGCCGCCTCCGAGCAGTAGAAGAAGCTGCTCTCCTCGAAAACTGTAATAGACTCTGTAGCCAGGGCCCACATCAATTTTCAATTCTGACAACCCCTCTGTGAGGTTGCGGTGAAGACCAGGATTTCCATGGATGAGGCGATCAACACGCATAAGGACACGAGATCGCCCCGCTCTGTCTTTAAGGCCATTAATCCAGGACTGGTAATCATCGGCAGCAAAGACCTCCATCCAAGCACTGTAGCCCCTAGGCTACGCAGAGGCAAGGGCGTCCTGGCTTTTGGGTGCGACTAACGCTCCAGATCAGAAGCGGGCAGAAATTTCAGCATAGAATTCAGCCTCAGCTCCCGTCTTCTGCATCTGGTTGTTGGGAAGCCATTGATTTGTGATGGATAAAGCTATGAAATGCGTGCCAGCCATGACTCTGTTTCTTTAATGCCCGAATGGCGAATGCGTTGGCGCACGGCGAGGGCGCGGCTGAAGGCCCGCTTGGCCAGCACCAGCTCGCCGCTGGCGAGATATGCCTCCCCCCAGGCCTGGGCTGCGTCCGCTTCCCCCCAGGCGTAGCCGCACTCGGGGGCGCTGGCCAGATCCAGGGCCTGACGGGCGGCCTGGATGGCGGCGGACGGATCAGGCCAGGCCAGGCGAAGGCGGGCCAGGGCGATCAGCAGCTCGATGCGCAGCAGCCCGTAGCCGCAGGTTTCGGTGTGGAGCAGGCCCAGCTCAGCCTCCGCCAGGGCGGCCTGGTTGTCGCCCATGGCGAGAGCTTGGCGGCCCGCCAACAGATGTGCGGTGATGATCCATTCCATGTCGCCGGTGCGGGAGGTCCAGGCGCGGATGGCGTCCAGGTGGGCGGTGGGATCGCTGCCCTCGGCCAGGGCGAGGCGGGCGAGGAGGGCTTGGAACAGGGGGATTTCATAGTTCCAGTTGTTTTCGTGGGAAATTGCTAGGCCGTGATCCGCGAGGGTGCGGGCGGCGGGGAGATCGCCGAGATCCAGATGGTGCCGGGCGTAGTTTGCGCCTGAAAGTGAATACAGCGGTCCCCCTTCCAGCTCTCTGGCGGCAGCGAAGTCGGCCGCCGCGGCCGCGACATCGCCCTGGGCATGGGCGGCAGCGGCCCTATTCTTTAGGGGAAGCTTCTTTGTCCGTTTATTTTGCGCAACCTCGGACACCTTCCAGGCTTGGTCCGCAAACCCATGGGCTTCGGCAAGGCGTCCCATGGCCAAGGCAACCACACTGCTATTGCAAAGACCGGTCGCAGTCTTGTCTACATCAGCCACTATTTTATTCCACCCGTCATTAAGCTTCAGCAATGCATTGGCCTCGGCGAGGCGGCCGAGCTTGGCAGCAAAGAGACTGAGATCATTGACTAGATTGGATCGCATCCTTAGCGACAGGGAAGGGGCCCAATCCTGCTGCTGGTCGCTCTTGCAGAAGCCGGCAAGTATGCGATGGCCCCTCTCGTACTCCCCAGCACCCTGGCGAGGTGGTTCAAATTCCCAATACCATTCCAAAAAAGATCAAACGCCTCCTGCTCTCGCCCCGCCAGCCGGGTGGCCTCGATCAGCCGCTCATAGCGATCCAGCTCGGCAGGCTCCGTTGGCAAGGTGTTCGGTCGCTTCTCCAGCCCGGCGCCCAGGGCATCGGCCACCACCGCAAACACCTGCTCCGGCGGGCAGCCGAGCAGCAGGCGGAAGCGATCGCGCAAAAAGGGATGGGCCGTCCACGCGACGGCCTCGGGGCTGGCGTAGCGAAACACCAGGCCGCGCGCTGCCAGGCTGTTGAGCAGCGCCAGCAGGCGCGGCCGGGCGTTCGCAAGCAGCCCCGCCACCTCTCCGCCGGCCTCCACCACAGTGCCGAGCAGCTCCAGGCTCACCCCGCGGGGAAACACCGCCAGGCGGGCCAGCAGCTCCCGCTCCTCCTCGGGCAGCCGCTGGGCGTAGAAGGCCAGCACCCGGGCCAGCTTGGCCGCCCGGGGGTCGTCGCCCGTCACGGCGTCGAGGTCGAAGTCGGCCACCGCCTCGATCCGGCCGGCGGCGAAGGAGCGCAGGTAGGAGCCGATCACCGCCACTGAAAGGGCATGGTGCCCCACCTGGGCCGCCGCCGCGGCCAGGGAAGCTTCATCGCCCACCACCCCCCAGCCGCGCAGCACCGCCACCGCGGCCTCCGGCGCGAGGTCGTCGAGGCGGGTGTCGCGGTAGCCGCGGCGTCTCCAATCCTCCAGATCCACCAGCGGGAAGCGGGAGGTGACCAGCGCCCGGGCCCGGCCCAGCCCGGCCGCCAGGGCCCGCAGCAGCAGCTTGAGGGTGTGGTCGGAGAGCTCGCCGCGCAAGCGGCCGCCGCCGGCCTCCTCTTGCACCCGCTCCAGCCCATCGAGCACGATCAGGTGGGGGCGGCCATCGCGCAGACCCCGCTCCAGCCGCTCCAGCCGCCCGCCCGCCGGGCCCTCCTCCTCGCCCAGGAAGAGCTGGTTGCACTCGCGCAAAAACGCATCGGCGTCTGGCCGCTCATAGAACGACCACACGAGCACGTTGGCCGCGCCAGTCTCCATGCTGGCCACCAGCCGCTCGGCGACGGCGGTTTTGCCGCTGCCTCCCGGAGCCACCAGCGCCCACACCCGATCCGGCGAGGCCAGATCCGCCGCCCAGGCGCCCAGCTCCTCCAGCAAGGGCCCACGGCCATGGAAATGGGGCGCGGGCTGGAGGGCATGCACGATGCGCACCTCGCCGCGGGCGGGGATGGCTGGGGGTGCGCCGTCCGGCGCTCGCTCCCGCGCGTAGGTGCTCAAGGCCACCGCGATCTTTTTGCCCAGGTCGTCCGGCGTGGTGAAGGTGTCGCACACAAAGCTGGCGCGCAGCCAGCGTTTGAACTCCTGCAGGGCCTGCACGCTCCGCGCCACCGCCGCCACCCGCTCCGGATCGGCCAACACGGACGGATCGGTGAGGCGGTCTTGCTCCCTTGGCTCGCTCCAGGGGTGGTCGTCGGCGACGATCCACACCAGCACGTCCTTTCCAGCGGCCCGGGCCGCCTCCACCTCCCGCCGTGTGATGCTGCCCTTGCCAGCCTCCGGCTCAAAGCCGTAGCGGTGGGCCACGAGGCAGATGAGGACATCGGCCTCGCGTGCCTTCCGTTCGCATTCGGCAATCGGCTCACCCGTTAGCGGCCCGAAGCGCTCCATCACCACCGCCTGCTGGGACAGCCGCAGGATCGTGTCGTCCGCCACCCGCCGGTGGGCCACCAGATCGACGGCGGTGGACGAGAGGAAAACCTTCATCAGGCGGAGCGTAGATCTCTTTGTGGTTTAAAGACCAACATTAAGGAAGGAGGGCACATGCGGCGCAGCTCTAATGCCAACACCAAATAACGAACCTAAAGATGCACAAAGAGGGCAGATTCACGGCCTTGGCATGGTCTTCCCAACGCTCGCCATCACCTGGCCGCAGAGAGCATGGCCAAAGAAGATAGCTTCGCGGTGGCGGCTCAGGTGAATGGCGATGTTATACGGCCTCCAGCTGCTTCAGGGTTTGTCCTTGGCTGTCCTTCCAAGCAGTGAGACCATTCGCATGCCCACCATGAATTACAGCAGCGGCCGCACTTGGACTCGAAAACTCAACGTCTCTGGCAAAACTAAGAAATTCAGACTCAACCACCAGTGCGCCCTCTGTTTTGAGCTTCTGTCTCATATTCAGCGCCCAAGGGTACTTCTGAGTAGAGGGCCGTTCTGCGAGCACAGCTTGGGATCCGGCGAGAACAAGAAAGCCATTGGGTGACAAGTGCCCGGTCGCTTTCACGCGCTTTATTTCACATGTAAGGATCTCTACTTCACGCCCAGCCTCTGGCTTGACTGTAGTGGGGACAAGAAGTTCTATACCAAGCACGGGGAGCAATTGGTTGACCTTCTCAAGATAAGTTTCTAAATCTGCTCGATCCGATTCAGGTAGTCGAGCCCCGCTTGACTGGTTGTTGACCAGGTGAGCCCTACCAGCATCTCGCGCTTGATCAATAAGCTTGCCCTCAAGGTATCGGATATGTGACTTCGTGAGATTCTCATCTTTGCTGACAAAGAACGCCACGTGATTCCAAAAGTCCTTCTGCAAGTGCGCTTTTCGCCTGTCACGAATGCACTCGGCTTCGCCAATATAGATAGCAGGTTTTCCACTGTCTGGATCGGAGCCAGACAAGAAATAAATCCCAGAGCCCTCAGCCTCCTCTCGTGAAATAACTCCTTCAAATTCGCTTCTAGGTCCTGCGACTGCCTTGCCCGTCCAGTTCGACAACTCAGCTGTCCTCAATCTTTTGGGATCTCCATGAACCAGAAATATCTTTATGGTTGCACTCGCCACGCTTGCGTCAGGCATGTAACTCCCTCAACTGTACTGCTTCCTGCAAGAGCACGGGCCATACGCAGCCTTGGGCGGTGGACCGTATAACTCTTTCTTGGATGGTTCCGAGAACCACGGCAGCGGTGCTGCTGTCTTCCGTAAACCACATTCAAGCATGGATACCGCGTTCTGCCACCGCAGGTTGTTTCTCAAAACCATGTTCAACACGAACAGTGGTTATCAGACCCGGTAACCAAAAGGAGCGAGTGCCACGAGTCCCGCAGGAGATCTCTGTACTATAGCACCCATTATCATCCTGCTCTCACGTCAATAGGTCATTCATGTCTTATACAAAACTGCCGTCAACGTAGCAACAACCCAGGCCATCGCAGAGATCACAGGTCCACCACCGGCCCTCGCAGCCATTGCGGCAAGAGCTCCTCTCACCCTCACAGCGGCTCGTTGAGACACCCAGGGCACTGGAGATTGGCAATGCCCCTGCTCCATGGCCCCTTCCTGCCCCGCCCTGATCTCGCTGGTGCACCTGCAGCATCCGCGCCAGCACCACTGGTGGCTGGCCAACGATGGCTTTCCCCAGCGGATCGCTGGCCTGCTGGGGGCGCCCCTGTGCGCTCACCACCGCCCCGCCCGCCAGCTCGATGAGCTGCTGCAGGTGTTTGATCCCCTGCCGCCCCTGGGGTCGGCCGAGGCCAACCCCGCCGGCGTGCAAGCCAGCTACCGCTACCTGATCCAGCTGCGCCCCCATGGCGCCGCTCTCAGCTGCTGGCGACGCTACCCCGAGGGCATCGGCTGGCAGCGCCGCTGCGGCCCCATGTCCCTGGCCCAGTTCGTGCGGCGTTTCAGCGCCCCTCAGCGTGCATCCAGCTGATCCAGTGTGCCGAGATCTGCTGCGGACACACCGCCTCGCACTCCAGGTTGCTGCTGCAGCTGCCGAAGCCCTCGGCGGCCATGGCCGCCTGCATGGCGCCGGCGCGGCGGGCCCGTTCGGGCTGCCCCTGGGGCAGCTGGGCCAGGTGGGCCAGCTTGGCGGCCACGAACAAACTGGCCGAGGCGTTGCGGCAGCTGGCCACGCAGGCGCCGCAGCCGATGCAGGTGGCCGTGTCGAACGCCGAACGGGCCTGCTCCTGGCCCACCAGGATGGCGTTGGCCTCCGGCGCCTGACCCGTGCTCACCGAGCAGTAGCCACCGGCGATCAGCAGCCGGTCGAGGGCGCCGCGCTCCACCGCCAGGTCCTGGATCAGGGGGAACGCCCGCGCCCGCCAGGGCTCCAGGCTGAGGGTGGCGCCACCTGTGAACTGGCGCAGGTAGAGCTGGCACACGCTGGTGGCGGCCTGGGGCCCGTGGGCCTGGCCGTTCACCAGGAAGCCGCAGCTGCCGCAGATGCCCTCGCGGCAGTCGTGCTCAAAGCTCACCGGCCGCTCGCCGGCGGCGATCAGCTGCTCGTTGAGCCGATCGAGCGCCTCCAGCAGCGAGAGATCGGTGCTCACGCCCTCCAGCCGGTAGCTCTGGAAGCCGCCCGCGGCCTCGGGCGTCTCCTGGCGCCAGATGCGCAGGGTGAGGGAGATGGTGCGGCTCATCGGTAGCTGCGGGCGCTGGGAAGCAGGGCGCTGAAGCGCAGCGGTTCGCTGTGGCGGATCGGCTCGCGGCCCTCACCCGCGAACTCCCAGGCGGCGATGTGGGCAAAGCGGGCGTCATTGCGCAGGGCCTCGCCATCGGCGCTCTGGTGCTCCTCGCGGAAGTGGGCGCCGCAGCTCTCCTCCCGGGCCAGGGCATCGCGCAGCATCAGCTGGGACAACCCGAAGAAATCAGCCACCCGCAGGGCCTTCTCCAGCTCCGGATTGGGCCCCTCGGCGCCGCCGGGCAGCCGCAGCTCGGCCTGAAACGCCTGCTCCAGGGCCGCCACCTCCGCCAGGCCGGCCCGCAGGCCGCCAGCCGTGCGGCTGATGCCGCAGCGCTCGAGCATCAGCGCCCCCAGCTCGCGGTGGAAGCTGTCCACCGGCCGGGTTCCCGGCACCGCCAGCAGGGCGTCGATGCGGGCCTGGGCACGGGCCACGGCCTCGCGGCAGGCCGGGTGATCGCCGCCGATCGCCGGGGTGGAAGAACCCGCCAGCCAGGCGGTAACGGTGGCCGGGGCGATGAAATACCCATCGGCCAGGCCCTGCATCAGGGCGCTGGCACCGAGGCGGTTGGCGCCGTGCTCGGAATAGTTGGCCTCCCCCAGCACGAACAGCCCCGGAATCGAACTCATCAGCTGATAGTCCACCCACAGGCCCCCCATCGTGTAGTGGGGCGCCGGGTAGATGCGCAGCGGCACGGCATAGGGATCGTCGCCGCTGATGCGCGCGTACATCTCCAGCAGATTGCCGTAGCGCTGCTCGATCACCCCGCGCCCCTGCTCGGCGATGGCGTCGCGCAGGTCGAGGTACACCGATCTCCCGCCGGGTCCCACCCCGTGGCCGCCGTTGCAGAGCTCGCGGGCGCGGCGCGAAGCCAGATCGCGGGGCGCCATGTTGCCGTAGCGGGGATAGAGGCGCTCGAGGAAGTAGTCGCGCTCGGCCTCGGGGATCTGCTCGGGGGGGCGATCGTCGCCGGCGGTCGCCGGCAGCCAGATGCGGCCGTCGTTGCGCAGGCTCTCGCTCATCAGCGTGAGCTTGCTCTGGCCCGGATCGCCGCTGGGGATGCAGGTGGGGTGGATCTGGGTGAAGCAGGGGTTGGCCAGTAGCGCCCCCTGGCGGTGGGCGCGCCAGATCGCCGTGGCGTTGGATTTGAGCGCGTTCGTCGACAGGAAGAACACATTGCTGTAGCCGCCGGTGGCCAGCAGCACCGCCTGGGCGGTGTGCACCTCCAGCGCGCCCGTGAGCAGGTGGCGGGCCACCACGCCCCGGGCCACCCCATCCACCGTGATCAGCTCCAGCACGTCGCGGCGCGGCAGCAGGGTGATGCGGCCGGCGGCCACCTGGCGCAGCAGGGCGGCGGTGGCGCCGTAGAGCAGCTGCTGGCCGGTCTGGCCGCGGGCGTAGAAGGTGCGGCTCACCAGCGCCCCACCGAAGCTGCGGCTGGCCAGGGTGCCTCCGTACTCGCGGGCGAACGGCACCCCCTGGGCCACGCACTGGTCGATGATGCCGCTGCTCAGTTCGGCCAGGCGCATGCAGCCGGCCTCGCGGGCGCGGAAGTCGCCGCCGCGCAGGGTGTCGGCGAACAGGCGCTCGATGCTGTCGCCGTCGCCGGCGTAGTTCTTGGCGGCGTTGATGCCCCCCTGGGCCGCCACCGAGTGGGCCCGGCGCGGGCTGTCGTGATAGGTGAGCACCGTGACCCGGTAGCCCTGCTCGGCCAGGGTGGCGGCCGCCGAAGCGCCGGCCAGGCCCGTGCCCACCACCAGCACCTGCAGCTGGCGCTTGCGCAGCGGACTGATCAGCGGCAGCTCGGCCCTGGTGCGGCGCCAGGCGTCGGCGATCGGCCCGGCGGGCAGGCGCGGATCGGGCAGGCCGGCCATCAGGGGGGGCCTCCGGCGAGGGCCAGCGCCGGCAGGGCGAGGGCGAGGGTGACGGCCAGGAAGCCGCCGCCCACCAGCAGCGCCAGCAGGCGGGCGGCGGCGCGGATGGCGCTGGCGTTGGCCGGCTGCAGCAGCCCCAGGCTGCGGTGGGCCGCCTCGCCGCCATGGAACAGGTGCAGGGCCAGCACCAGGGGCGCCGCCAGGTAGAGCGCCAGGCTCCAGGGGCTGGCCAGCACCGCGGCCACCGCCGCCAGCTCAGCGCCGGCCGGCGGCCGGGGCCAGCGCAGCTGGGCCAGGTGCAGCGCCAGAAACAGCAGCAGCAGCACACCGCCGGCGGCCTGGCTGCTGGCGGCCAGGGCCGCCAGGGGGGCCAGCGGACCCGTGCGGCGGCTGCGCAGGGACGCCTTGGCCATGCCACCGCCGGCGGCGCGGTGGTTGGCGGCGGCGCGGGCCAGGCTCAGGCCCAGGTGCGTCAGCGCCACCGCCAGCAGCGCCAGCTCGGCGGCCGGCAGCCAGGCGCTGCGGTGCAGGGCGGCGGCATAGGCCTCGAAGCGCTGCGGCGCCAGCGGCGCCAGGGCCACCCCCGCCAGGTGCAGCAGCAGAAAGAACACCAGCAGCAGGCCGCTGGCGGCTGAGCCGCTGCGCAGCCAGCTGCCGCTGCCGGGATGCCAGGCCTTGCCGTTGTGAGCCTGCGTCTGCACCCTGGCCGCCCAGCCGTGAACGTGAATCCGCTGCCCATCGTATGGAGCGGACCCAGGCATCGCCCAAGGCCGGCCCTCAGCGCGGCCGGGGCTCACAGCTGCGCGCGGGGGCCTGGCCCTGCTGCCAGCTGGCCCGATCCCCCTTCACCCAGAAGCTCTGCTCGCCATCGCTGTAGCTGGCGCCGCTGGCGCTCACGGCCCGGGGCAGGCGCGTCGCCCCCTCCCCCTCCAGCAGCACCACGGCGCTGGGGGTGCCATTGAAGAAGAACGCGGTGACCGCACTGGCATCGAAGCGGCCCTTGCAGAGGTAGTCGGCCCTGAGGCCCGCCTCAGCCCAGGCCGCAGCGGGCAGCGCCGCCAGCAGGGCAGCCGCCAGGGCACCAGCTGCCGGCCCTCGCCTGAACCGCCTGTTCGTGTTGCGAGTCGTGTTGCGGGTTGCCATGCCAGCAGCCTCACCGGAGCATCCACCAACCCAGCCTTGCAGGCGCGCAGCCAGCTCGCTAGTACAGGTATACTGGAGGCCGGTATCGAGGCGGGTGATGGCGCTGCATGCGGCTGGTGGGCCTGGGCGGGGCAGCGACCGGGCCAGGGAGCTGGAGGCGGCGCTGCTGGGCCGGGCCGATCCGCTGCGCCCACCCCGCTGCCAGCCCCTGCCCCTGGCGGGCACGGCGGTGGCGGCCGGCTTCCCCAGCCCCGCTGACGACTACATCGAGAGCCGCATCGACCTCAACGACGTGCTGATCCGCCACCCCAGCAGCACCTTCTTCCTGCGGGTGAGCGGCGACTCGATGCGCGATGCCGGCATCCTCGACGGCGACCTGCTGGTGGTGGACCGGGCGATCGAACCCCGTGCCGGCCGGGTGGTGGTGGCCGTGCTCGACGGCGCCTTCACGCTCAAACACCTGAAGCGCCACCGGGGCCGCTGGCGGCTGGAGGCCGCCCACCCCGACTACCCGCCCCTGGAGCTGGCCGATTGCGACGACGCCCGCATCTGGGGCGTGGCCATCCACGCCATCCACAGCCTCTGAGCCATGGGTCGCCAGGCCACGGGTCGCGAAGCCACAGTGCTGATCGACGGCAACAACTTCTACGCCTCCTGCGAGGCGGTGGTGGACCCGGCGGTGCTCGGCCGGCCGCTGGTGGTGCTCTCCAACAACGACGGCTGCATCGTGTCGCGCAGCGCCGAGGCCCGCGCCCTCGGCATCCCCATGGGCCAGCCCTACTTCCAGGTGCAGCGCCAGCTGCAGCGCCAGGGGGTGCTCGTGCGCAGCTCCAACTACGCCCTCTACGCCGACATGAGCCAGCGGCTGATGGCCGTGCTGGAGGAGTGGGTGGAGGCGCTGGAGATCTACTCGATCGACGAGGCCTTCGGCCTGCTGCACCGGCCAGCCCCGGCCAGCAGCAGCACCATCAGTCCCAGCGACCGGGCCAGCGGCGATCTCACGGCCTGGGGCCATGCCCTGCGCCGCGACGTGCGCCGCCGCCTGGGGCTGCCGGTGGCGGTGGGTATCGCCCCCACCAAGGTGCTGGCCAAGCTGGCCAACAAGTGGGCCAAGTCCGCCCCGCCAGGCGGTGGCGGCCGGCCGGAGGTGTTCGACCTGGGCGCCTGCCCGCCAGCCCAGGCCGAGGCGGTGCTGGCGGCCACCGCCATCGAGGACGTGTGGGGCATCGGCCGCAAGCTCTCGCGCTGGTGCCGGCTGCGGGGCTGCGCCGACGCCCGCGCCCTGCGCGATCTGCCCACCGGCGAACTGCGCCACCGCTGCGGCGTGGTGGGGGTGCGGCTGCAGCAGGAGCTGCGCGGCCACGCCTGCCTGCCCCTGGAGCTGGTGCCACCCGCCAAGCGGGAAACCTGCGTGAGCCGCAGCTTCAGCCAGCCGGTGGCCAGCCTGGCCCAACTGAAGGAAGCCGTGGCCACCTACACGAGCCGGGCGGCGGAGAAGCTGCGGCGCCAGGGCCAGCGGGCCGGCGCCCTCACCGTGTTCGTGCGCAGCAGCCCGTTCAACGGCACCAGCTTCTACGCCAACGCCGCCACGGTGCGGCTCTCCCTGGCCAGCCAGGACACAGCCGTGCTGCTGGCCGCCGCCCTGCCCCTGGCCGAGGCCCTGTTCCGCCCCCACAAACCCCTGCAGAAGGCCGGCGTGGTGCTGCAGCAGCTGGAGGACGAAGCCCTGCTGCAGCACCACCTGCTGCTGCCCCTGCCGCCGGAGCAGCAGCAGCGCCGCAGCGCCCTGCTGGCCGCCGTGGACCGGCTCAACCGCCGCTACGGCAGCGGCACGGTGCAGTGGGCCGCCTGCGGCCTGGCCCGCCCCTGGGCCATGCGCCGCAGCCAGCTGTCACGGGCCGCCACCACCCGCCTGGCCGACATCCCGGTGGTGCGGGCCTGACGCGGCTGGCATCAGCCGGGCACCCGCTGCAAGGCCACAAAAAAGCGGACCCGTCCGGACCCGCTCGATGACCACCAACAGTCTATGAACTTCTGTAACGGATTCGTGATGCGAGCGGTCAGCCACTGGAAAGCAGCTGCAGGCAGCCGGAGCGCTGGCTGAGCAACAGCACCAGCCGCTCACCCGCCCCCACCAGGCCGGTCTGCAGGCGCAGCTGTTCGAGCGGCACCAGCGCCAGGCCGCAGGTTTCCACCAGCAGCAGGGGCAGGGTGGCGGCCGTGCCGTGCATCGCCTGCAGGTCGAGGGCCTGCTGCACCGCCCGGCTGCTGCGCTCCAGCCCCAGCCGCTCCACCAGCTCGGGCCAGAGGTGGTTCACCGGCGTGAAGCGGGCCAGATCCAGGCGCGGGCCCAGGTTCGGCTCAGCCATGACCCGCAGGTGGGAGATCGGCAAGAGCCGCCTCGATCATCGCCGCCGTGACCGGGATCGTCTCCAGTTCATCGGCGTTGTCGAGAAAGGCCTCAAACGAGGCGTAGCGGCGGATGCAGGGGTCGGCGCCGGCGGCGGCACAGGCCGCCTGCCAGTCGCCGTCATCGGGCCGCACCAGGGCGTAGCCCTGCAGGGCCTCCTCCAGATCGCCGCCGTCGCTGATGCCGTCGCCGTGCCAGAGCACCTCAAAGAAGCCCATGGCTCGCCAAAACCACGCAGTCGAAGAGACGTTAGGGCCAGACCCAAGCAGACAAAACCAGACCAGACCAACCAGCAACAGGAGCGAGAGCAACAGCAGGAACGGCGAGCGAGCCGCTCACCACACGCCGAACAGGGGCGGGCCGACGTCGTCGAAGGGCTCCACCTTCCACTCGGGCGCGGGGCCGCCGGCATTGGGGGGCTTGGGCGGACCAGACAGGCTCTCGGGGGTGATGCCGGGGATCGGTGCGGGGCCACAGGGGCACTGGCAGCTGCCGTCGGGGCCGATGCTGCCCAGGCTGGGCTCACCGCAGTTGCAGCCGCACTCCTGGGCACGAACGGGAGCCAGGGGGGAGGCGAGCAGCACCAGGGCCAGCACCAGGCGGGCGGGGGAAGGCAAAAGAGCGCGACCGGAGAACAGCAACGCTAGATGCTCAGCGCTGACTGTTCAGAGCCAGGTGCTCAGGCCGCCGCGCCAAAGCCGGCGCAGCGCTGGGCATCCAGCTGCTGGAGGTAGCGGCGCTCGCCGTAATACAGCTCCTGGAACTCGAGCGCATCGGCGTTGAGCTCGGCGAACAGCGCCTCGATGCGGGCCTCCATGTCGCGGGCCACCGGCTGCAGGCCAGCCGCAGGGCTCTGACTGGCAGGCTCGTCCGGCTGCAGCAGGCGGGCGATGCAGCGCTCCAGGGTTTCCAGCCGCTGGCCGCTCCAGGCATCGAGCAGGTGGCGGCAGCGCTTGAGGCACTTCTGCCGCTCCAGCACCGCCGTGGCGCCGCGCAGCTGCAGCAGCGGCTGGGCCAGCTGCAGGTGCTGCAGCTCCGAGGGCTCCAGCAACGGCGTCAGCCGGCCCAGCAGGGCGCTCTGCTCCACCACCAGCTGGTCGCCCAGCAGCCGGGGCAGATCCAGATCGGCCAGGTCGTGGCCCGGATCCTGACCGCGGTTGATCGCCTCCAGCCGGCCGGCTCCCAGGTTGTCCTCCTCCAGGGCGCAGATCGCCCCCCAGAGCTGGCGGTGGTGGGCCAGGGCGAAGTCGTCCAGCTCCCGCTGGCGCAGCTCGGCGCGGATCGCACCCCGCTGATCGGGGCAATGCAGGTAGAGCCGCAGCACCTCGGCCTCGGCCCGCTCGCGCAGCCCCGCCTCGCCCGGCTGTTCCCACTTCTGGGAGCGGCCGTGCCAGCGCTGGCCCTTCACCTGCTGGCGCAGGTCGTCCTCCAGCTGCAAAGCCAGCCTGGCCTGGCCGCCGCTGAGGCGCTCGGCCACCTGCTGCAGGTAGCGGCTGCGCACCGCGCTCTGGGGCAGCTTGCCCAGCAGCGCCACCAGGGCGGTGACGGCCTGCTGGAACTGGTCGGCCTTGGCCAGGTCACGGCCCGCCAGCACCTGGTCGATCTGCCAGTCAAGGAACAGGGGGGCCTGGTCGAGCAGGGCCCGGTAGTCGCCGGCGCCGTGCTCCACCAGGAACTCGTCGGGATCCTTGCCCGCCGGCAGGTGCAGCACCCGCAGCTCCAGCTGGCCCTGCAGCGCCAGCTGCTCCACCTCGCCGATCGCCCGCTGGGCAGCCCGCACGCCGGCGCCGTCGGCGTCGAAGTTGAGCACCAGCCGGCGGCTGTCGGTGCAGCGGCACAACTGGGTGATCTGCTGGCTGCTCAGGGCCGTGCCCAGGGCCGCCACTGCATTGCTGATGCCGGCGGCATGGAGGGCGATCACGTCGAAGTAGCCCTCCACCACCACCGCCCGGTCGTCGCGGCGGATGGCATCGGCGGCCCGGTCGAGGCCGAACAGGTGCTTGCCCTTCTCGAACACCTCCGTTTCCGGCGAGTTGAGGTACTTGGGCTCGGCGCCATCGAGGCTGCGGCCGCCGAAGCCGATCACCCGCCCCTGGCGGTCCTTGATCGGCACCATCACCCGGCCACGGAAGCGGTCGTAGAAGCCATCCCCGCCCTTGCGCGGCACCACCAGGCCGGCGGCCTCCAGCAGTTCGGGGGCGAAGCCATGCACCTGGCCCAGGTGCTGCAGCAGGCCATCCCAGCGGTCGGGGGCGAAGCCCAGCTCGAAGGCCTCCAGGGTGGTGTCGCTGAGGCGCCGCTGCTGGCGCAGGTAGGCCAGGGCAGCCTCCCCCTCCGGCGCCCGCAGCTGGCTGCGGAACCAGCCGCTGGCCAGGCTGAGCACCTTCTGCAGCTGCTCGCGGCGGGAGAGCTGCTTGCGCAACCGCTCCTGCTGGGGCCCGTCGAGGGTCTCCACCGGCAGCTGATACCTGCGCGCCAGCTCCAGCACCACGTCGCTGAAGCTCTGGCGCTGCAGCTCCATCAGGAACTTGATCGCGTTGCCGCCGGCGCCGCAGGAGAAGCAGTAATAGAACTGCTTGGCCGGCGACACCGTCATCGACGGCGACTTGTCGTCGTGGAAGGGGCAGATCCCCACGAACTCGCGCCCCTTCTTCTTGAGCACCACGTGCTCGCCCACCACGTCGACGATGTCGGCCCGTTCCTTGACGGCCTCGATCGTGCGCGGATGGAGGCGGGGCAGGCTCAAGGGCGCGGCAGCTGCGACGATCCGATTCTGACGGGAGCGCCCGCTGCGGCCGCGGGGCCGCTGTCAGCATGCCGCCACCGCAGAAGAGAGCACCGTGAACCGCACCCGCTGGCATTGCCTGCTGGCCGCACTGCTGGCGCTGGTGCTCGTGGTGATCACCCCCCTGGCGACGCCGGGGGCGGAACGCGGCGAGCCGCTCGCACCGCCGCCGGGCCAGCAGGTGATCCCGATCGAGGAGCAGCCCTTCTACCCCGATCTGATGGCGGCGACCCAGCGCTGGGCCGACTCAGCACTCGCTCAGGTGGTGGGCGACAGCCCCCGCGACACCCTGCTCAATTTCTATGCCGTGATGGCGCGGGTGCAGCACGACCTCGAGACGGTCACAGCCAACCCGCAACGGGATCCGGGCTGGCGCTGGAGCCCGGCGGCCCGGCAGCGCATCCGTGCTGCTGAGACGTTGTTCGCCCAGGCGGTGGACGCACTCGACACCAGCGTCTTCCCCGAGAGCGTGCGCGCCGACATGGCCGATGAGGCAGCCATGCAGCTCAAGGAGGTGCTCGATCACGTGTTCAGCCACAGCACCGTGCCGATCACGATTCCCGATGCGGCGGGGATGAAACGGCTCAACGACAGCCGCAGCCAGCCCAGCCAGAGCTGGACTCTGGCGAACACGGCGATCACCCTGGCCGTGGAGGAGAACGCGAGCGAGGAGAAAACCAGGGAGGTGAACAGCGGCTTCCGCTTCACCGGCGGCACCGTGCGCCAGATCGGCCGGATGTACGACGAGATCCGGAACCTGCAGGCGATTCCACAGCCCTACGCCACCCCCGGGCTCTACGGCGCCTACACCACCACCCCCGGCTACCTGGCGGCACCGAAGTGGTACCTGCGCCTGCCGCCGGCGCTGCGGCGAGTGCTGGAGCTGGAGCACCAGGGCCAGACGGTCCTGCAGATCGCCACCGCCCTGGCGGTGCTGCTGCTCTACGGCTGGCTGCTGCGGCAGATCGGCCGAAGCCTGATGCACACCTACCGCCACCGGCGCATCGGCAGCGGATCCAGGCCGGGAGGCCCCTGGCTGCTCGACAACCTGGCCTGGAAACGGGTGCTGCTCACCCTGCCGCTGCTGCCGCTCACCTGGCTGAGCAAGACGTTCATCGATGACAGCGTGAACGTCACGGGCACGCCGCTGCTGCTGATCACCTACCTGTTCTTTATCGCCTACTTCATCGCCGCCGGCTTCTTTGTCTTCTTTCTGTTCGAGGCCCTCGGCCGCAGCCTCTCGGAATGGCTGGCGCGGCTGCGGGGTGGGGGATCGGAGCTGCAGCTGCGGCGGGTGAGCAACCTGGTGATGCCGGTGAGCCGGATGCTCGGCGGCCTGGTGGCGGTGGTGCTGATCTACCGGCTGCTGATCGTGCTCGGCCTGCCCTCCGCCACCGTGCTGGCCTTTTCGGCCGTGCCGGGCCTGGCGATCGGTCTGGGCGCCTCAAAGCTGCTCGGCAACCTGTTCGGCGGCCTCTCGATCCAGACCGACCGGCCGGTGCGGGTGGGGGAGTTCTGCCGGATCGGTGAGAACCTGGGCTTCGTCACCCGCATCGGCCTGCGCTCGCTGGAGCTCGAAACCCTGGAGAGCCGGGTGACGATCCCCAACGCCATCGCCGACGAGGAGACGATCGTGAACTTCTCCCGCCGTCAGCCGAACAGCGACGCGCCCCCCACCCAGTCGCTGGCGGTGCGGCTGGCGGTGAACCACAACTTCAGTCCCGAGCAGGTGGCCGACCTGCTGAGCTTCGCCCGCCGGGCGGTGCAGGCGATCGAGGGGCTGGAGCAGCCCCTGGTGAGCCTGGAGCAGGAGGGAATCGACAACGTCACCCTGATCTGCCACGGCCTGGTGGCTGCGCACGCATGGCCGCACTACCTGGCTGCCCGGGAGCGGCTGCTGCTGCGACTGGAGGAGGTGGTGGAACAGGTGCGGCTCTGCCAGCGCCAGATCGGCGTCAGCTACGACACCGGCAGCGAACAGCTGCAGCGCCTGCCGGCGCTGATCGCCGGGGTGGTGAGTCGCGATCCGCTGCTGGCGCTGCAGTCATGCCGGCTGATGACGATCTCCGACTTCAGCTACGACTTCGTGTTCCGGCTGCACGGCCACCACGCCAGCTTCGGGGCGTTCAAGGACGCCATCAACCGACTCAACCAGGACCTGCTGGCCTGCCTCGCCGCCGAGGGGATCGAGATCCCCTACCCCACGGCGGTGGAGATCCAGAAGGAGGCGTGAGCGACTCCAGCGCCGGAATCAGGTCGCGGCCGGTGCTGGCGATGGTGGCCAGCGCCCTGAGCTTCTCGCTGATGGGCGTGTGCGTGAAGCAGGTGGGGAGCCGCATCCCCGCCGCCGAGGTGGTGCTGGTGCGGGCCCTGGTGAGCGTGGTGCTCAGCTGGCTGCTGGTGCGGCGGGCGGGCATCAGCCCCTGGGGCCAGCGGCGCGGCCTGCTGGTGCTGCGCGGGGCGATCGGCAGCGTGGCCCTGCTCTGTGTGTACATCGCCCTCACGGAGCTGCCGCTGGCCTCAGCCACCGTGCTCCAGTACCTCTATCCCACCTTCACGGCCCTGCTGGCCTGGCTGGTGCTGGGCGAGCCCATCGGCCGGCGGGTGCTGCTGGCGGTGCTGGTGGGCTGGACGGGGGTGCTGCTGGTGGCCGGGCCTGGCCAACTGCTGGGGGCGGCTGGGTCACTGGCCGGAGCCACCACCCTGGCCGGTTCAGCCGTGCTGATCGCCGTGGCCGGGGCCTTCTGCACCGCCCTGGCCTACGTGAGTGTGCGCTCCCTGGCCCGCAGCGAGCACCCACTGGTGATCGTGTTCTATTTCCCGCTGGTGGCGGTACCCCTGAGCCTGCCGCTGGTGCTGCTCAATCCGGTGTGGCCCACACCGGTGGAGCTGCTCTGGCTACTGGGGGTGGGGGTGTTCACCCAGCTGGGCCAGGTGTTTCTCACCTCCAGCCTGGTGGCCCTGCCGGCGGCCAGGGCCACGGCGATCAGCTACGTGCAGGTGGCCTTCGCCGGGCTGTGGGGCTGGCTGCTGTTCGGCGAGCTGGTGGATGGCTGGACCGTGGCCGGGGCGGCGCTGGTGCTGGCCGCCACCTTGATCAGCCTCAGCCCGGGATCGGCAGGGGATCGGTGATCCAGGCCTGGGTGCTGCCGTCGGGGCTGCCGCTGGGGCGGGCCAGGCGCCAGCTCTCACCGCGGGCGCCGCGCTGCAGAAAGAGCTCAAACGGGCTGTCCACCCGGATGGGGTCGCCGGGCAGACGCCAGTCGAAGGCACCGGCCAGCCGCCAGCCCGGGGCTTCGCCGATGCGGATCGCCTGCTGCTCCGCCACCCGCACCCGGCTCACCTCGGGTGCACCGGCCGCCTCCAGCTCCAGGGCCTGGGCGATCGCCCCCTGGGTGAGCTGGATCTGCAGCGCCAGGGCCTGGAGCAGCACGCTGCGCGGCGGCTGGCCGCCGCTGGCGCAGGCGCCCAGGGGCAGCACCAGCAGCAGGGGCAGGGCCAGGGCCAGCAGCCGCCGGCCCAGGGCCTGCCACAGGCGGGCAGCGGGATACGGCTGGGCAGGGGTCCGCGGGGCGGGCAGCATGGGGGCATTCGAGCTGCACCCATGATCGGCTGGCTGCAAGGGGAACTGGCCGAGTCGTGGCAGCAGGACAAGCGCTGTGGGCTGCTGCTGGTGTGCCATGGAGTGGGCTACGAGGTGCAGGTGAGCCAGCGCCAGTGGCAGCAGCTGCCCTCCCGCGGCAGCCTGCTCGGCCTGCACATTCACCAGGCAGTGCGCGAGGACGGCTGGACCCTCTATGGCTTCGCGGAGCGCCACGAGCGCGAGCTGTTCCGCGAGCTGGTGGGGGTGAGCGGCGTGGGACCGCAGATGGCCCTGGGCCTGCTGGGCTGCCTGGAGCCGGAGGCGCTGGTGCAGGCGATCGTGCAGGCCGACCTGCGCCGGCTGTGCGCCGCCCCTGGGGTGGGCAAGCGCACGGCCGAACGGCTGGCGGTGGAGCTGCGGGCGCGGCTGCAGCAGCGCTTCCTCGGCCAGCTGCTGGCCGCCGAACAGGACGGCGAAGCCCTCGCCGGCCCCGACCTGGCCCAGGGGCAGCGCGATGAGGTGCAGCTCACCCTCTCGGCCCTGGGCTACGAGGCCCTGGAGGTGCATCGGGCCCTGCGGGCGGTGGCCGCTGCTGGCGAGGACGCGGCCGGCTGGCAGGCGGACGACTGGATCCGCGCGTGCCTGCGCTGGCTGTCCCGCCAGGTGGCCTGACCCCGCCGCGTTAGTGTGGCTGTTTGCTCCGCAGACACCCGGCTGGTTGACTCCCGGCTGCGTTTCGTCCTCCCCCACCTCCATGCCGCTCACCACCACCCAGAAGCAGGACCTGATCAACTCCCACCAGACCCACGGCACGGATACCGGATCGGTGGAGGTGCAGGTGGCGATGCTGAGTGAGCGCATCAGCCAGCTCACCGGCCACCTGCAGCAGAACAAGCACGACTTCTCCTCCCGGCAGGGGTTGCTGAAGATGATCGGTCGCCGCAAGCGCCTGCTCGGTTACCTCAAGGGTCTGAGCCAGGAGCGCTACAGCCAGCTGATCGCCAAGCTCGGCATCCGCGGCTGATTCGCGTTCCATGGCGGGCAAAGGCAACCGACCCAAGTCCAGCAAGCCAAAGTCCAGCAGCAGCGAGGCCAGCAAGGGTGTAGCCCGGCCGGCCAGGCCCGCTGGCCAGTCAGCGGCTCGTGCCCGTGGGCAGATGATTCCGGAGGCGGTGGCCAACCGCATGGCCCGGCGGGTCGCCATCGCAACCGGCATCCCCACCCTGATGGGCATGGGGGTGTTTGTGGGCAGCTACCTGCTGGTGAGTCGACAGATTGTGGACATCGCCCCTGGCCTCACCCTCACCGCTTCGGGGGGATGTTTTCTGTTGGGCCTGCTGGGGCTGAGCTATGGCGTGCTCTCCGCCAGCTGGGAACCCCAGCCGGGCAGCCTGCTGGGCGCTGAGCAGCTGGGCCTCAACATCAGCCGACTCCGGCAGTCGATGGCCGCGGCGCGTCAACGCCGTGAAGGCTGAGGCAAGGGGTTGCCGTTGTAGCCGCGGGCCATCCACACCTGATAGCGGCGCGTCTGCATGCCAGGCAGATGCACCTTGAGCTGGGGGCGCTGTTCAAGGCGATCAAACAGGCTGCGCAACGGTTCTGGATCGGTGTCCCGATGCAGGATCACCAGGGCATCGGCGCCAAGCCGCCCGGGCAGATCCTGGCGGGCCCAGATGTCGTACTGATTCATCCGGGCCTTGCCCAGCGCCACCGTGAACACCTCCCCGGGAGGCCGCTGCAGGCCGTGGGCCAGGGCTGCAGCCGTGGTGTAACGGTCGGTGATCACCACGTCAGCGGCCGCCAACCGTTGGGGCTCCTGTCTCTGCAAGGACTGGACCATCTCCCGCCATCCCGTGAGCCGGCGGGTGGGCAGCCAGTCCGCCGACAAACCCAGGCGAATCCCATAGAAGGGAAGGAGGGCAGTGGCGAACAACAGGCCATTCAGGGCACTGCCAATCAGCAACCAGCGCCGATCGCGAAAGGAAGGGGGTTGCATGGCCCAGGCTTCAATCATCAGCAGGAGCCCGATCACGGCCAGAGGCATCGGCCAGTTGGCGTAGACATCCCGCCTGGTGGACACCAGCACACAGACCAGCACGAGCAGGCTGGCCAGCGCGGCCAGCAGCAGAGGATAGGGATCGCGGCGGCGCCAGGCGCCGGGTACCACGCGCCAGCCTGCAACAGCCAGCATCGGAGCGGTGAGAGGGCCCAGCATCAGCAACTGCGTGCCGATCAGCACCAGGGGACCAAACAGGACCTGGGCGGGATTGAACTGGGAACTGGCACCGAGGTGGCCAAGGTTGTGGGCCAGATTCACCCAGCCATGCCGTCCGTTCCACACCAGCATCGGCAGCAGGCCCGCCAAGGCCAGTCCCTGGCCGAACCAGAAGCTCCACTGGCGCAGCAGGGGCCTGGAAAAGACAAACCAGGGAGCCAGCAGCAGCAGGCTGACAGGCAGGAGCAGGGTGGTGTACTTCGCGCCCAGGCCAAGGCCTACGGCCAATCCATAGACCAGCCAGGCCCAGGTGGCTCCCCGGCGCACGGCAGGGGCCAGGGCCATCAGGGCGATGGCCCAACACACCAGAACGGGCGGATCCGTGGTCATCGCCAGACCAAGGCCCGCCAGCAGGGGCAACAGCTGGGCTACGGCGGCGACGGTGAAAGCATGCCAGGGATGCAGGCGAGCACGGCCGTAAAGATAGATCAAGAGCACAAACAAACCACCCAATATCACTGCAGGAAGCCGCACACCCAGCTGGCCATAACCTAAGAAATGGGAGGAGACAGCAATCAGCAATGCCACAATTGGACCCTTGCTGTAATAAGCGATATCCAATCGCCGAGACCAATCCCAGTAGTACATTTCATCCGCGGACAGCTGCAGCTGATTGGTCAGCAGAAACAGCACCCGAAGTGCAAAGACAGCGCCCAACAGGAGCACGACGCAGCCATCAGCGGGGTGAAGCGCTGCCATAAAACCCGCACCTCGCACCATGCCCTCCCTCAACCGACTGGCTTGACCACTGACCTGATCAAGAGCTGGCGGGGAGGGTTCGCTTGCCATGGATGGGGAATTGTGAGGAGATTTCGCCGCAGGTTGACAGGCAGTCGCCCCCGGAACGTGCTCCGGATAGCGGGCATAGTGTATTGCCCACTACAGCATCATGGCCGCAAGGGCAACATCAGTCTGTTGATACAGGTGCGAAACTTTACATTATGTAGTTATTGAGGTGTAATGTGTATTCTGAAATCACATCCTATGCAAGAGCCTCCTTCGCAAAGCAACGTATCCTGCCATTGGTGGCTACAATTCTGATTGGGTTTGGGGTTCTTGCCTTTGCCCTTGATGTTCCACTGGCCATTTGGCTGCATGAGCACGAGTTGCCATCGGAATTACTGAAGCCGTTCAAGTTTGCCGAAATCGGCGGCCATGGCACCGGAGCTGCAATGGTTCTGTTCGCTGCGATCCACCTCGCTCGCAAGGGAGCCTCCACCACACACCGCAGGCAGCAACTGGCTCGATTGATCGCAGCAACCTACGTAGGTTCCTTGGTGGTGGATGGCCTAAAGTTGGTAATCCCCCGCGTGCGTCCCCGCTTTGCCGACTTCTCCGTAGGATTGAATGCTCAGGATACCTTCGGCCGCCAATTGCTTGAACTCGGTGAGCACTCCAAGGCCGCACTGATGAGTTTCCCATCCGGTCACAGCGCGGTGGCAGCTGGGCTAGCAGCTGCTCTCTGCTGGTTGCATCCATCAGGTCGGTTGGTGTACCTAACACTTGCGGTGATGGCTTCGCTACAGAGAATCATTCACGGCTGGCATTATCTCAGCGATGTCCTGATCGGTGCTGGCATTGGCTTGCTGGGTGCCTACCTGACCCTTCATTATAAAACTGCCACAGTGAATCGAGGTCAAAGCGAATTTGATAACTCCTATGCCGGTTCCTGAAAGAGTCCAAAGGCGTTCTATTTGTCCGCAGGACTGCAAATACCGCCTGTTCTCCCTGCCAACAATCATCTTGGTGGTGGTGGTATTGGTGGTGGTGTGGGCAGCTGGTGTAACAAGAATGGATTGGGTGCTTCTCCACCTGATCGAATGGCCTTCCAAGCAACCACGCACAGATTTGCTGCTCTTGCTGCGCATTTGGGGCAGCCTTTGGACCTGGGCTCTGATTGCACTCGTGGTAAGACTGCAGCCAAAATCAATCGCTGACTTGATCGATGATCCAGCAACACGACAGTGGAAAACAATGCTGTTCACTCCAGCCATAGCAGGGGCGATCGCCGAGGGTTTGAAGTTGTTGATTCGAAGGGAGCGACCCTCCGAACTTGAGATCTACATCTTCAAGGCCTGGAGTGATCAAACCTGGAGCACGAAAGACCTCGGTCTGCCGAGTTCCCATGCAGCCGTAGCCTTCGCCGGCAGTGTGGCGATATCCCTGCTCTATCCGAAGCTCAAGGTGCCAGCCATGGTGATGGCCTTTGGCTGTGCCTACACCAGAGTGGCCAGTGGCTCCCATTTTCCCAGTGACGTCGTAGCGGGAGCAGCCGTTGGCCTGATCACCGGATTGGTTGTGGTTCGCCGTCCAGGCGGCCTGGTCTGGCAACCAGCCAAGCCATCAGGCCGCCAGCAGGGGTGAGCTGATCCGGGCCTTGAAGTCGGCCGACCAGAGGGTGGTGAGTGCCGCGGCGGGGTCGGCCACGCAGAACTGGGGGCCAAGGCGCACAAAGCGGGCCTGATCCCCCTGGCGCACCAGGGCCACCACCGGTACCCGCGAGCCCACCTCGTCCTGGGGGGGGCGGTGGCGGTGCAGACACTCGCGCAAGCGGTGCTGCACGCCAATATCGGCGGCCTGCTCGGCGGGGATCTCCACCATCAGCAACTGGAGGTCGTCGATCGAGCGGCAGTCGTCCACGATCAGCTGCACCCGCTCGTCGCGGCGGTCCACCGAGCCCCACACCAGCAGGCGGGCGTCCACCATCAAGTGGTCGGCCAGGCGGGCATAGGCCTTGGGAAACACCACCGCCTCGCAACTGCCGGTGAGATCTTCCAGCTGCAGCACCGCCATGCGGTCGCCCTTGCGGGTGGTCACCTGGCGCAGCTCCGGCACCATCACCACCGCGCTCACCTTGGCCTTGTCGGCCTGCTCCTCGAGCGATCCCAGCGCCAGGGGAGAGAGCAGCTTCACCTTCGGCGCCAGCTGCTTGAGCGGGTGGTCGGAGAGGTAGAAGCCCACCAGCTCCTTCTCCAGGCGCAGCTTCTCGGTGGGGGGATAGTCGGCCACGGCCGCCGCCTTGGGCGCGGTGCTGAGGGAGCCGCTCACCCCCCCATCGCCGGCAGCAGGGGCGGCACCGCCCAGACCGCCCAGCAGATCGAGCAGGTTGCCCTGGCCGCTGGCCCGGTCCTTGGCGCGGGAGCTGGCCCAGTCGAGCACCAGATCCAGATCCGCCATCAGCTGGGCCCGGTTGGCCTTCGGCTCCAGGGCATCGAGGGCACCGGAGTGGATCAGGGCCTCCAGGGCACGGCGGTTGAGCTGCTGGCCGGGGATGCGGTCGCAGAGATCGGCCAGGGACGCGAAAGGCCCATCGCCCTGACGCGCCTCGATCAGCTTGCGAATCGCTCCCTCGCCCAGATTGCGCACGGCCGAGAGGCCGAAGAGGATGCGATCGCCCACGGGCGTGAAATCGATACCCGAAGCATTCACATCCGGGGGCATGACCTCAATGCCCATGGCATTGCAATTGGCGATGTAGCGCTGCACCTTGGCCGAATCTCCGGCATTCACGGTGAGCAGGGCCGCCATGTAGGCCACCGGATAGTGGGCCTTGAGGTAGGCGGTCTGGTAGGTCACCGCGCCGTAGGCGGTGGAGTGACTCTTGTTGAAGCAGTATTCGGCGAACAGCACCATCTGCTCAAACAGCCCTTCGGCGATCTTCGGATCCACGCCTCGCTCGGTGGCTCCCTTCACGAACAGGCTCTGGTGTTTCTCCATCTCGCTCTTCTTCTTCTTGCCCATCGCCCGCCGCAGCAGGTCGGCTTCACCGAGGGAATAGCCGGCCAGATCCTGGGCGATCTTCATGATCTGCTCCTGGTACACCATGATCCCATAGGTCTCCTGCAGGATCGGCTGCAGCTTCTCGTGAGCGAAGTCGATGGCCTCGCGGCCGTGCTTGCGGTTGATGAACTTGGGGATCAGGCCGGCATCCAGGGGACCGGGCCGATAGAGCGCCAGGATCGAGGAGATGTCCTCCAGGGATGAGGGCTTGAGGTCGCGCACGATCTGGCGCATGCCGCTCGATTCCAGCTGGAAGATGCCCTCCAGATCCCCGCGGGCCAGGAGGCCATAGGTGCCGGGATCATCAAGCGGCAGGGCATCAGGATCCACCGTTTCGCCGGTGCTCTCCTTCACCAGATCGATGGTCTTGTCGATCATCGTGAGGTTCTTGAGCCCCAGGAAGTCCATCTTCAGCAGGCCCATCGACTCCACGTCTTCCATGAAGTACTGGGTGATCACCTGGCCGTCGTTGTTGCGCTGCAGCGGCACCAGCTCATCGAGGGGATCGGCGGCGATCACCACACCGGCGGCATGCACACCGAAGGTCTTGTTGGTGCCCTCGATCCGCATCGCCATGTCCACCCAGCGCTTCACCTGGGGGTCGTTCTGGTATTTCTCGCGGAACTCGGGGGCCGGCGACTCCTCGCAGATCATCTCCTTGAGCTTGGCGGGCTTGCCGCGCACAACCGGGATCAATTTCGCCAGCCGGTCGGCATCGCCATAGGGAATATCGAGCACACGGGCCACGTCCTTGAGCACCGCCTTGGAGGTCATGCGGTTGAAGGTGATGATCTGGGCCACCTTCTCCTCGCCATAGCGGCGGGTCACATAGTCGATCACCTCACCGCGGCGCTCGATGCAGAAGTCGGTGTCAATATCCGGCATCGACTTTCGCTCCGGATTCAGGAAACGCTCGAACAACAGGCCGTTGGTGACCGGATCGATGTTGGTGATCCCCAGGGCATAGGCCACCAGCGAGCCTGCAGCCGATCCCCGGCCCGGCCCCACCGGAATGCCGCTCTCGCGGGCGAAGCGGATGTAGTCCCACACCACCAGGAAGTAGGTGGGAAAGCCCATCTGCTCCATCACCTGCAGCTCGAAGGTGAGCCGCTCGCCGTAGGTGGCATCAAATGGGGCACCCTCAGCCAGTCCAAGCCGGGCGCGAAGCCCCTGCTCGCTCACCTCGCGCAGGTAGCTCACCGGCGTGTGGCCGTCGGGGATCGGGAAGCGGGGCATCTGGTAGCGGCCGAGGATGTCGCAGTCCTCCACCTTCTCGGCCACCCGGGCGGTGTTGGCCACCGCCCGCTCGATCACCTCCGCCGGCAGGTGGTCACCGAAGAGCCGCAGCATCTCCGCCTCGCTCTTGATGTATTCGGTGCCCGTATAGCGCAGCCGCTTCTCATCGCTGATCAGCTTGCCGGTAAGCACGCACAGCAGGGCGTCATGGGCCTCCACATCGCCCACGCTCAGATAATGGGCGTCGTTGGTGGCGATCAGCTCGATCCCCAGCTCAGCCCCGATCACGGCGATGCCGGTGTTCACGATCCGGTCTTCGATGCCGCCGTGGTCCTGGATCTCCAGGTAGAAGTCGTCGCCGAACACGCCCTGATACCAGCGGGCCACCTCGCGGGCCGCATCGGGGCGGCCCCGCAGGATCGCCTGGGGGATCTCACCGCCCAGGCAGGCGGTGGCCACGATCAGCCCCTCGCTGTGCTTCTCGAGGGTGGCCTTGTCGATGCAGGCCCGGGCAAAGATGCCACGCCCGCGCATGCCGCGCAGGTGGCTGATGCTGGTGAGCTTCACCAGGTTGCGGTAGCCCACCGCGTTCTTGGCCAGCACCACCAGGTGATAGCGCCGCTCCTTCTTGGGCGGATTGGGGTCATCCAACGAACCGTTGATGACATACATCTCGTTGCCGATGATCGGCTTGAGGCCCGCCTTGCTGCAGAGCTTGAGCAGTTCGATGGCGCCATACATGACGCCGTGGTCGGTGAGAGCCAGGGCCGGCATGCCCAGCTCCACGGCCCGCTCCACCATGGCCGGCAGCTGGCTGGCCCCGTCGAGGAGGCTGTAGTCGCTGTGGTTGTGGAGGGGAACGAAGGCCACCGGTAGCGGCAGGGGCGGTTTCACCTTAGGTGGAGCCCCCCAGATCTGGTGCTCGCCCGGTTCAGGGCACCAGGGCCGCCGCCGGCCTGGCAGCCATCACGCTCGCCGCCCGCTCGTAGTGGTGGGCCACCTGCAGCAGCCGCTCCTCCTGCAGCACGCCGGTGATCAGCTGCAGGCCGATCGGCAGGCCCTGGCCATCAAAGCCGCAGGGCAGCGAAATCGCCGGCAGACCGGCCATGTTTGCCGGAATGGTGAGCAGGTCGGCCAGGTACATGGCCAGGGGGTCGTCGGTGTGGGCACCGAAGCGGAAGGCGGTGGTGGGGGAGGTGGGCGTGAGCAGCACGTCCACCGTCTCGAACGCCCGGTCGAAGTCGCGGCGGATCAGGGTGCGCACCTGCTGGGCCTTCCTGTAGTAGGCGTCCACGTAGCCGGCCGAGAGGGCGTAGGTGCCGATCAGAATGCGCCGCTGCACCTCATCACCGAAACCCTCGGCTCGGCTGCGGGCGGTCATCTCCGCCAGGCTGTCTGCCCCCTCGGCCCGGTAGCCGTACTTCACGCCGTCGTAGCGGGCCAGGTTGGCGCTCGCCTCCGAGGGGGCGATCACGTAATAGGTGGCGATGCCGTCGTTGAAGCGGGGGCAGCTCACGTCGACCAGCTCGCAGCACAGGGCCTGCAGTTGGTCGGCGGCGGCCAGCACCGCGGCCCTCACGGCAGGATCGAGCCCCTCGGCCTCCAGACACTCGCGCACAATGCCCACCCGCAGGCCGGCCACCGGCTGCTCCAGGGCGGCGCGATAGTCGGGCACCGGCGCGCTGAGACAGGTGGAATCGCGCGGGTCGGCGCCGGCGATCACCTGCAGCAGCTCGGCCGCATCGGCCACCGAGGTGGTGAAGGGGCCCACCTGGTCGAGGGAACTGGCGAAGGCCACCAGGCCCCAGCGGCTCACCCGGCCGTAGGTGGGCTTGAGCCCCACCACGCCGCAGAAACTGGCGGGCTGGCGGATCGAGCCGCCGGTGTCGGAGCCCAGGGAGGCGACGCATTCCCCCGCGGCCACAGCGGCGGAGCTGCCGCCGGAGCTGCCACCCGGCACCCGCTCAGGATCCCAGGGATTGCGGCTGGGACCGAAAAAGGAGGTCTCGGTGGAGCTGCCCATGGCGAACTCATCGAGGTTGGTCTTTCCCAGCAACACCGCGCCGGCCTGCCACAGGCGCTCGGTGACGGTGCTCTCGTAGGGCGGCACAAAGTTCTCCAGCATGCGGCTGGAGCAGGTGGTGCGGATGCCCTGGGTGCAGAGGTTGTCCTTGATCGCCAGGGGGATACCGGCCAGGGGCGGCAGATGCTCGCCGGCGGCGCGAGCGGCATCGATGCGGTCAGCATCGGCCCGGGCCCGCTCGGCGGTCACCTCCAGGAAGGCATGCACCGTACCGTCAACGGTCTCGATCCGGGCCAGGTGCTGGTCGGTGAGCTCGCGGGCGGAAACCTCACCGCGCTCCAGCTTGCCGCGCCATTCGGCGATGCCCATCCAGCCACTCACCAGTTGAAGGCGACGCTATCAGCCAGGGCCAACAGGGCCCGGCCCGCTCAATTCACCTCGGTGAGGGGCTCAGCGCGGCGGGTGCGGAGCAACGCGTGCTCCAGCCCGATGGGGGACTCGGCCTGGATGTCACTGAGGAAGGCTGGCAGGGCATTCTCCAGGGTGCTGCGTCGCACAAAGGGGCCGAACCAGTAGGTGACTGCAGGATCCTGGGTGCGCACCCGCGCCCACCAGGCCAGGCCCAGTCCGTTGGCGCAGCGGCGCACGGGCCAGAGCAGCGGATTCATGCAGCGAGAGTGATCACCAGTGCATTCTGCCCGTCCTGGGCTGGCTAGGCATGGAATCGCATCACAGCTGCACGTCCGCGTTGAAACCGGCGGGCTGGGGGAGCTCAAAACCGAAGCCGATGCCTGGCGGGGGCGTGGGCTCCTCCTGGGTCGGGGATTCAGCCTCGGTAGGGGATTCAGCCTCGGACGCTGGTCCACCCAGGTCTTGCCCAGGCTGTTCCTCGGCAGATGGCTGAGGGCCAGGCTGAACAGCAGCTTCCGGCTCAGGCGTTGGTGATGAATGCCCCGGGGCCTCCTGAACCTGGTCCTGAAGAGGTTCGGCAGGGGGCGTTGGGTCCGCCTGGTGAGCCCCCTGGTCGGGCTCCGCCTGCGATTCTGGGGCAGGGGCGGCCGCATTGGGCAGCTGGGGCCGCACGATGCGGGGGGCCGGGTCACCCCCGCGCAGCCCCGTCATCCAGCCCCGCCTGGCCACCTCATAGAGGAGCAGGGCCGTGGCCACCGAGGCGTTGAGACTGGGGGTGGCGCCGCGCAGGGGAATGCTGATCAGCTGGTCGCAGTGCTTGCGGGTGAGCATCGAAAGGCCGTCGCCCTCGGAGCCGGTGACGATCACCAGCGGGCCATCGAGATCGGCCTGCTCCAGGCTCACACTGCCCTCCGCCGCAAGGCCCACCACCCGATAGCCCTCCTGCTTGAGGCTGTCGAGGGCGCGGTTGAGATTCACCACCCGGGCCACGGGCAGATGCTCCAGGGCTCCGGCGGCCACCTTGGCCACCGAGCCGGTGAGCCCGGCGCTGCGGCGCTGGGGCAGCACCAGACCGTGGGCGCCGAGGGCCTCGGCACTGCGGGCGATCGCCCCCAGGTTGTGGGGATCGGTGATGCCGTCGAGGGCCATCAGCAGGGGAGGCTCCCCCAGATCGCGGCAGCCCTCGATCAGGCTGGCGAGGTCGAGGGTGTCAGCGGCGGCGGCCTGGAGCACGATGCCCTGGTGCACGGCGCCGCCGGTGATCTGGCCGAGGCGGGCCCAGGTGACTTCCTCCACCAGCACCCCGGAGGCCTTGGCCTCCCGCAGCGACTGCAGGAAGGCGGGGCTGAAGCGCATCTCGGCAGTGCACCAGATGCGATGCACGGGCCGGCCGCTCTCCAGCGCCGCCTGGGCGGCATGGCGACCCCAGATCAGGTCGCTGGCGACGTTTTCATCGGCATGCAGCCCCTGGGGGGGCTCCTGCGGCGGGCGGGCCTCCACCACCACCGGCGGGCGGCTGAAGCGCGAAGGCAACAGACGGCGCGGCCGGCTGTCCTCCCGGCGGGGTGCCGATCGCCCATAGCCGCCGCGCTCGCCCACCCCGCGCACCGGCTCGCGGCGGCTGTCCCGGCGGCCCCCCGCCTGGCTGTCCCGGCTGCGGTCCCACTCCCGGCCGGCGGGCCGCTCGCGCTCGCTGCCCCGGTCACGGCTGGCGGAACGGAACCGATCGCTGCGCTCAGGGGGTCTGCCCCGGTCGGAGGAGCGCTCACGGCTGGCCTCCCAGCCCCGGGCCTTGTCGCGATCGGGGGATTTGTCCCGGTCACGAAACGAACCACTGGCGGAACCCGGGCGGGCTGGTTTGCGGCCCCCGGCTCCAGCCCACTTGTCGGGGCGGCGTTCAAATCGAGGGCTCATGGCAAGGGCAGGTTATGGATCGATCTCCTCCAAGTGATCTAGCAGTTCGACCAACCGGGGGGGATCGTGGAGGAACAGCCAGCCGAGCAGGGCCTCGAAGCCAGTGGCCAGGCCGTAGGCGGCAGGGTCGCCATGGCGGGGCCCCCGGCCGGCCCGGTTGCGGCCGCGGCGCACCAGATCGCGCTCGGCCTGGCTGAGCAGGCCATCCAGGCGCCCCAGGGCCCGCGCCTGGGCGTCGGCCCGCACGGCGGCCACCACCTGGCCATGAAGATCGTGGGAGCGGGCGGGGGTGCGGCACCGCCGCACCCGCTGGTGCAGCTCCCACACGGCATCCCCCAGCCAGGCCAGCTGCAGGGGGCCCAGGTCGCCGCTGGGGGGGACAGGGACGAGGGCGGCCAGCCAGGAGCTGTCGCGACCGCTGTGCTCAGGCGGCGAGGCTGGCAAGGGCGGTGTCGAGATCGGGCTGGAGATGGAGGAACTCCTCGAGCCGCACCAGCTTCACGGTCTGCACCACGCGGGCATTGCCCACCACCAGGAAGCGCTGGCCGTCGCCGTTGCACTGCTTGGCCAGCTGCACCAGGGCACCCAGACCGGAGGAGTCAATAAAATCGATGTGGGAGAGATCGATCAGCAGGGGCTGGCTGGCACTGCGATGGGCGGCGATGAACGCGCCGAACTGCTTGTCGGAGTAGGCATCCAGCTGGCCCGTGAAGCGGTAGAGCTGGCAGCGGGCCTGCTGCTCGAATCCCCCGCGCAGGGACACCGTGAGACGCTGCAGGTCGTTGATGGCTCTGGCCCCCATTGCGGATCTGCGGGGAGTGTAGGGATCGCAGCAAGGGCTGCAGCGCCTGGGGCTGAAATGACCAGGATCAGCAAGATTCGCTCAAAAGCGAAAGCTCCGGCCAGGCATCGGACCGCTCAGGCGCGCCGCTCGGCCATCAGGGCGGTGAAGCGGGCGAAGTGGTGGTCGGCGTCGTGGGGCCCGGGGCTGGCCTCCGGGTGGTATTGCACGCCGAACACGGGCTGATCCTCAATGGCGAGGGCCGCCACGGTGCGGTCGTTGAGATTGAGGTGGGTGACCCGAACCCGCGGCGGCAGGGAATCGGCCGCCAGGGCGAAGCCGTGATTCTGGCTGGTGATCTCCACCTGGCCTGGACTGCCGCAGGGGTGGTTGAGGCCGCGGTGTCCGTAGCCCAGCTTGAAGGTGGTGCCACCGAGGGCGAGGCCCAGGATCTGGTGGCCCAGGCAGATGCCGAACAGGGGCAGCTGGGGCAGGGCGAGCAGCTGGCGGGCCAGGGCGATGCCCTCGCCCACCGCCGCCGGGTCGCCGGGGCCGTTGGAGAGGAACACCCCCTCAGGCTGCAGGGCCAGCACCTCCTCCAGGCCGGCGGAGGACGGCAGCACCTTCACCTGGCAACCATGGGCCACCAGCCGATCAAGGATGGCCCGCTTGATGCCGAAGTCGATCGCCACCACGCGATAGGGGACTTCAGGAGCGGGCTGCAGGCGGGCGTCGAAGGCGGCGCTGCAGGCCTGCTCCCAGGTGTAGGGCTGACGGGTGCTCACCTCGGCGGCCAGGTTGAGGCCCTCCATCGAGGGGGCCGTGCGCAGCTGCTCCAGCAGGGCCTGGGGGCTGGTGCCATCGCTGCTGATCACGCCGTTGATCGCGCCGCCCTCGCGCAGGTGGCGCACCAGGGCACGGGTGTCCACGCCGCGGATGCCCACCACCCCGTGGCGCTCCAGCCAACCCTCCAACTGCTCCTCGGCCCGCCAGCTGCTGGCGGTGGGGGCGAGCTGGCGGGCGATCACGCCGCGCACGTGGGGGATCGGGGCCTCCTGGTCATCGGCATTGACCCCGGTGTTGCCGAGTTCCGGGTAGGTGAAGGTCACGAGCTGGCCGGCGTAGCTCGGATCGGTCATCACCTCCTGGTAGCCGGTCATGCCGGTGTTGAACACCACCTCACCGATGGCAGTGCCCCGGGCTCCGAAGGACTCCCCGCGCAGCACGGTGCCATCGGCCAGCACCAGCAGGGCAGACGGGGTGGCTGCGGTGGAGGGCGGCACGATCACGGCTGCGGCACAGCTCGATCATCCCCCAGCGGGGGGTTGGAGGGCATGGCGCAACTGCTCCAGGCGCGTCCAGGCCTCGCCGGCCGCCAGGGTGGCGGCGGCCCGCCCGTAACCGGCGGCGACGGTGTCGACCAAGCCGGCGGCCCAGAGCACCAGGGCGGCGTTGAGGGCCACCACGGCCGCCTGGGGCCCGCTGCCCCGGCCCTGCAGCACCGCTTCAAGGATGGCCTGGTTGGTCGCCAGATCGCCGCCGGCCAGCTCACTGTTGGGGGCCGGGGCAATGCCCAGGCTGGTGGGGTCGAGCAGCTCCTGGCTCACCGAGCCCCCCTCCACCAGCCGCAGCTGGCTGGGCCCTGCCAGGGAGGCCTCGTCGAGGCCGCCGCAGCCGTGCACCACCACAGCCCGCCGCAACCCCAGCCGGGCCAGGGCATCGGCCATCGGGTCGAGCAGGTCGGGCCGGGCCACGCCGAGCACCTGGGCCTCCGGCCGCAGCGGATTCACCAGCGGCCCCAGCAGGTTGAACACCGTGCGCACCCCCAGGCTGCGGCGCAGGGGCGCCAGGCCCACCAGGGCGGGATGCCAGCCGGGAGCGAACAGAAACGTGACCCCGGCACTGGAGAGAGCAGCCACCACCTGCTCCTGGGGGGCCTGCAGCTGCAGACCCAGCCCCTCCAGCACATCCGCCGAGCCCACCCGGCCGCTGGCGCTGCGGTTGCCGTGCTTGGCCACGTGGGCACCGCAGGCGGCAGCCAGGAAGGCCACGGCGGTGGAGATGTTGAAGCTGTCGGCGCCATCGCCGCCCGTGCCGCAGGTGTCCACCAGGGAGAGCGGGGGGCGGCCGGCGGGCTGGGGGCAGGCCTGGCGCAGCACCCGGGCCATCGCCGCCAGCTCCTCGCCATTGACGCCCTTGGCGCGCAGGGCCGCCAGCAGGGCACCGGTGAGCACCGGTGGAATCTCCTGGTCCAGCCAGCCCTGCATCAGGCGGGCGGCCGCCTCGCCGCTGAGGGCCTCGCCGGCCAGCAGGTGCTCCAGCAGGGCCGGCCAGCTGGGGGTCTGGGCATCAGCAGCGGCCATCGCCTCGCCTCCGAAAACCATGGGGAACGCCCAATTCAACTCGGTGTCGAGGTGGGCGGCGATGGCGGGGCAGTGGGTGTGGCGTGCACAAAAAAGCCCGGGTGCGGAGCACACCGGGCCGGGTGATGGGGACCCGTCCACTATCCCCCGAAACGGGTGCGCTTGGCGAGGAAACCGGATCAGGCGTCCTGATCGGCGGTGTCGAAGCCGGATCCCACCGCTTCCTGGCCAGGGGCGGCGGAGTCTGCGGAGCCCGGCCGGAAGCCACTGGCCCAGATCTCCCGGGTGCGGCCGTGGAGCTCCTCGCGGCTGAGGCCCCACAGTCGCAGCACCTTGGCGAGGTCCTCCTGCAGATCGTGGGCACCGGGGAAGCCCTCGTAGCGCATCAGCAAGCGGGCGGCGTCCACCAGCTGGGCCTCGCCCGGGGTCTGCACCGCCAGCAGGCCGTCGATCACATCGCGGTCGAGGGTGTGGAGGGGATGGCTCTGCTCGGGAACGGCCGAGCCTGAGGGAGACGTGGAGGGGGGCACGGCTGGCGGAGGCGATCCTTAGGTTGGGGCCATCTTCGGCCAGACGGCGTGGCTGCGATTCGCACCGATCTGATCCGGCGCTACCTGCGGCCCCACCGGCGCACCGTGTTGCTGGGCATGGCGGCGCTGGTGGTGGTGAACCTGCTGAGCGTGGCCATTCCGCTGCTGGTGCGGCGGGTGATCGACGATCTCCAGGACGGCTTTGACCTCCGGGACGTGCTGCTGCAGGCCCTGTTGATCATGGCGCTGGCCACGGTGATGGGCGGCGTGCGGCTGCTCTCGCGGATGCTGGTGTTCGGCGTGGGCCGGCAGGTGGAGGCCGACCTCAAGCAGAAGATCTTCGACCACCTGCTGCTACAGGAACCGGGCTGGGTGCAGACCACCGGCAGCGGCGAGGTGATCAGCCGGGCCACCAGCGATGTGGAGAACGTGCGCCGGCTGCTGGGCTTCGCCGTGCTCAGCCTCACCAACACCGCCCTGGCCTATGCCCTCACCCTGCCGGCGATGCTCAGCATCGACGCCTGGCTGAGCATCGCGGCCCTCGGCCTCTACCCGCTGATGCTGGTGACGGTGCGCCTGTTCGGCGGGCGGATGATGCGCCAGCAGCGGCGCCAGCAGGAGGCCCTGGCCCACCTCAGTGATCTGATCCAGGAAGATCTCTCGGGCATCAGCGCCATCAAGATCTACGGCCAGGAAGCAACGGAGCAACAGGCCTTCGCCGGCCGCAACCGCCTCTATCGGGATGCGGCCCTGGGGCTGGCCCGCACCCGCAGCACCCTCTTTCCCCTGCTGGAGGGCATCTCCTCCATCAGCCTGCTGCTGCTGCTGGCCCTGGGCAGCGGCCAGCTGGAGAGCGGCCGGCTGAGCATCGGCGATCTGGTGGCCCTGATCCTCTACGTGGAGCGGCTGGTGTTCCCCACCGCTCTCCTGGGATTCACCCTCAACACCTTCCAGACCGGTCAGGTGAGCCTGGAGCGGGTGGAACAGCTGCTTGAGCGCACCCCCCTGATCCAGTCGCCGGCCAGCCCCCAGCCGCCGCCGGCCCGGGCCCGGGGCGCCCTTGAGGCCCGCGGGCTCACGGTGCGCTACCCGGGGGCGGCGCGCCCCGCCCTGGTGGATGTGAGCTTCCGGGTGGAGCCGGGCGAGCTGGTGGCGGTGGTGGGTCCGGTGGGCTGCGGCAAGACCACCCTGGCCCGCGCCCTGGGGCGGATGGTGGAGCTGGGCGAGGGGGAGCTGTTCCTCGACGGGGCGGACGTGACCCGTCTCGAGCTGGAGCAGCTGCGCCGCCGGGTGGCCCTGGTGCCCCAGGAGGGTTACCTGTTCACCGCCACCCTGGCCGACAACCTGCGCTACGGCGAACCGGAGGCCGGCCAGGAGCGGGTGGAGGAGGCGGCCGCCCAGGCACGGCTGGAGGGGGACATCAAGGGATTTCCGGACGGCTACGCCACCCTGGTGGGCGAGCGGGGCATCACCCTCAGCGGCGGCCAGCGCCAGCGCACGGCCCTGGGGCGGGCGCTGCTGGTGGACGCGCCGGTGCTGGTGCTCGATGACGCCCTGGCCAGCGTGGACAACAGCACCGCCGCCGCCATCCTGGCCACGATCCGCGGCCAGGGAAGCCAGGGCCGCACGGTGCTGATGATCAGCCACCAGCTCTCGGCGGCGGCCGCCTGCGACCGGGTGCTGGTGCTGGAGGACGGCCGGCTGGTGCAGCAGGGCCGCCATGACGTGCTGCTGGAGCAGCCCGGCACCTACCGGCGGCTGTGGGCGCGGGAGCAGGCCAGCGAGCAGCTGCAGGCGCCGGTGTAGCCGGCGACCGACCAGCTGCCGAACAGTTGTTGCGAAGGGCAGACAGCCAGCGCCGGCGCGGCTTAGGTGGAAGCACAGCCTGTCCATCCTCTCCGCGTCGTCTTCGCCATGGCCCCTGACCCAGCCACCGCCAGCTCCGTCGGGAATGCCGCTGCACCGGCCCCGCTGCCGGCCCAGGGCTTCAACCTGCGCTGCACCCTCACCTTCGGGGACATCTACGCCCAGATCCTGATCTGGATGGGTGTGATCTTCGCCAGCCTGGCGGCCGGCCTGGCGCTGATGGGCACCAGCAAGCCGATCGTGGCCCTGATGGGGGTGGGGCTGATCCTGGTGCTGTCCCTGCCGTTCCTGCTGTTCGCCTTCACCACCACCCTGCTGAACCACATTGCCCTCGATCCCCGTGGCGGGCCGGCCTGACTAGGCTCGCGCCATCTGCACGGCATCGGTGTTCGGACTGTTCCAGGGCCAGGACAAAGCGGCTGCCACCAGCGCAGCCGGCCAGGAGTTGCACGCGGTGCTGGGCACGCCGATCCATCAGACCGCCGGGGCTGGCCAGGGGGAGGTGCTGTTCGGCTGCGGCTGTTTCTGGGGAGCGGAGAAGGGCTTCTGGCGGCTGCCGGGGGTGGTGACCACCGCCGTGGGCTATGCCGGCGGCCAGCGGGACAACCCCAGCTATCAGCAGGTTTGCTCGGGAGCCACCGGCCATGCCGAGGTGGTGCGGGTGGTGTGGGACCAGGCGCGCGTGCACTTCAGTGACCTGCTCAAGCTGTTCTGGGAGTGCCACGACCCCACCCAGGGCGACCGCCAGGGCAACGACCGCGGCTCCCAGTACCGCTCGGCGATCTATGTGAGCGATTCCCAGCAACTGGAGCTGGCGCAGGCCAGCCGGGACGCCTATCAGCAGCTGCTCACTGATGCGGGCTACGGCCCGATCACCACCGAGATCGCCGGCGGGCGCACCCTCTGGTACGCGGAGCCGTACCACCAGCAATACCTGGCCAAACCGGGCAGCCGGCCCTATTGCTCCGCCCAGCCCAGTGGTCAGCGGCTGGGTCACTTCGACGGCGCCAGCTATCAGCTCGACTCGCGGGTGTGGCAGCACTACGACTGGACCATCAGCCACTGTGTGCTGCGGGGCGACAATGGTCCCATTGCGATCTGACCGTTGGCGCCGCCCGCTCCGCTCCTGCTGGCCCTGAGCCTGCTGGCGCAGAGCTCCCCCTGGTGGGAGCAATACGACAGCCGCGAAACGTTTGTGTGCCCGAGGCTGGGACGGGTTGTGCTGGAGCGCAACGAAGCCCAGGCATCGCTGATCGCCGGTGGCTTCCGCAGCACCGGCTTCCGCAATGATCGCCAGCTCAATGGCATCCGCTACCGCAATGAGCAGATGACCCTGATCCTGCGGGGGGACCTGCTCACCATTGACCAGCACCCCAGCCGGATCGACTGCACGCGCACGGAGCAGGTCTAGTGATCGTGCCCCCCACCTTGAGGCGGTTGCCAGCATGACTCCCTTGCCCGACCGGGTGGTGATGATCGGTCTGGTCGCCACCATCGGCCTCTGTTTCGCCCTGGTGTTCTGGACGGTGAAGCTTCAGCCGGGGCCCCAGCAGCAGCTGCAGTGGCGGGAGGCGCCCGCCCCGGCCCCTGCCCTGAGGCCGGGTGAGCAGCTGCTGTGAACAAGGTGGGCAGCGATCCCAACGCAAGCGGCGGTGATCCGGAGCCTCGCCAGCTCCACCCGCTGCCCCGCGGGCTGGTGGAGCTCTACGGCCTGCTGGCGGTGCTGGTGGTGCTGGTGCCGGAATGGCTGGCCAGCGGCGCCCTCCAGGGCCTGGCGGGAGCGCGGGCCGGTGAACTGCTGCCCCCCAGCAGTCAGGCCTGGCAGCGGCTGCCGGAGCTGCGGCTGGCCAGCATGAGCCTGGCCCAATTGCGCCTGCTGGCGAGAAGCCTGAGGTTGCCGGGCTACGGCCGCCTGCGGCGGGACCAGCTCAGCGCCCGGCTGCTGCGCCGCTTGCAGCGGCAGGCCAGGCAGAAAGCGCTGTGATAGTTTGCCTTCGCCGGCGCAAGCCGTTGGCAAAACCGGGGCGTAGCGCAGCTTGGTAGCGCACCACTTTGGGGTAGTGGGGGTCGTGGGTTCAAATCCCGCCGCTCCGATCCTTGAACCTCAGCTCTCACCTGGCCCATCATGCATCCTGCGGGCTGAGGTGATCCGTACCCCTTCAGCGCTCAGGGGTTAAGGCGGGTGATCACGCCAAAGCGCTCCAACCAGCGGTTCACGCGGCGCCGCAACCGGGGCGGCACCTCGCTGAGTAGGGCACCGAGCTCCTGGGCCGCAATCCGGCGCATGGCGCGCACATCAACCCTCCAGAGACCTTCGGCCTCTCGGATCAGCCGGGCCCAGGTGCGACTCACCTGCCAGCTCGAGAGGCTCTGGTGCAGGGGATCTCCTGGGGGTGGGGGATCGGCAACGTGGTGGCCCAGGATCCCCTCCAGATGCTTCATCCAGCTTGCAGAGCTGGAAGCGGGGTTGCCGGAGACAGCTGGGGGAACTTCAGCAAGCCGAAGCAAATCCAAACGGGCGCCCAGCCAACAGGCCCCGCGCGGTCAAGCCGCCTCCAGCGGCTGCACAGTGAAGGGCAGGGCCGCCGCCTCCCGCTCGCTGAGGCGCCGGCTCCAGGCCCCCCGCACCGGTTCATTCCAGCGGAAGCCGGCCTCCTTGGCCTGCTGGCGCTCGCTGTAGGCAAGGCAGGCCCGGAACAGGCGCCGCGGCTCCAGGGCCGCCACCAGCAGCTGCTCGAGGTCGGCGCAGCGCTCCAGCACCTGGGCCAGGTAGATGCAGTCGGTGAGGGCCCGGTGGGCAGCCCACACCGGCACGCCGTAGGCCAGGGCGAGATCGCGCACCGATGGACTGGCGCGCAGATGGCGTTCCGCCGGCCAGCGGATGTCCTCCATCGAACAGATCCAGGACAGGTTGATCGCTGGCAGGGGTCCGTGGCCGAACCACTGGCGATCGAAGGCGGCATTGTGGGCCAGCACCGCATCGGCTGCGGCCAGCATCGCCTCAAAGCACTGCAGTGCCACCTGCCAGGGCTGGGGCACCTGGGTGATCGCCGCGTCGATGCCGTTCACGTGGGCCGCCGCGTTGCTGGTGGCGGGCAGCAGGAAGGACACCTGGGCCAGCACTGCCCGCCGGGCCACATGGAAGAGGATCGCCCCCACTTCGATGCACTGGCCTTCCGCGGGCGAAAGGGCCGTGGTCTCGGTGTCGAGGATCAACAGGGTGTTCGGCACAGCGGAACTGCTGCCAGCGGACTGTGCCTGGGTGTGGCTGGCGGCTTGAATCGGCGGCAGGGAGGGGGAGCTGGCCGCGGGCCTGAGCCTGGCCGCTGCCGCTGCCGCTGCCGCTGCCGCTGCTGAATCGTTCGGCAAGGCCGGTAGCGCATCCTTGGACACTGCCGGGTCTACCGGCGTCTTCGGCGCAGCTGGCGCAGCGGCAGGAGCCGGCGGGCCGAACAGGTCGGGCTGCTGCCAGGGGACGCTGGGCTCGGCGGAGTTGGCCGTCACGGACTGGGCGGGTGACCTCAGCTCCCATCCTCCCAGGCCTGGCAAGACGATTCCTAGGGTTGCTCCACGTTCATCCCCTGGCTGCATGGGCCTCAGCGCCGGCGACACCGCCCCCCTGATCGACCTGCCCGATCAGCACGGACAGCAACGGCGCAGCGACCAGCTCGATGGCCGCGCCCTGGTGCTGTTCTTCTATCCCAAGGACGACACCCCCGGCTGCACGATGGAGGCCTGCGCCTTCCGTGACAGCTTTGCCGAGCTGCAGGCCCTGGGCGCCGAGGTGTGGGGTGTGAGCGGCGACGATGCCGCCAGCCACCAGCGCTTCGCCCAGCGCCACAGCCTGCCCTTCCCCCTGCTGGTGGACCGGGGCAACGGCCTGCGCAGGGCCTTCGGCGTTCCCAGCGTGCTCGGCCTGCTGCCCGGCCGGGTCACCTACGTGATCGATGGCCAGGGGGTGATCCGCCACGTGTTCAACAACCTGCTCGACGGGCCGGCCCACCGCCGCGAGGCCCTGGCGGCGCTGCAACAGCTGCAGCAGGGCTGAGTGCCATGGCCCGCTGGCAGCAGTGCGGCTCCCTGTGGGTTCTCGAACCGGGCCCCAACGGCGAGCAGCGGCAGGACCGGTCGATCGCCTTCATCGGAGGGAGCTACCTGGCGGCCGCCCCCCAGCTGAGCTACCGCCGCCTGCTGGAGGCCCTGGCCCAGCAGGGCTGGCGGGTGCTGGCCTGGAGCTATGTGCCGGGGTTCGACCACCAGGCCCAGGCGAATGAAGCCTGGCGCGCCTTCCGCAGCGCCGGCCCCACCAGCCTGCGGCTGGGCCACAGCCTGGGCTGCAAGCTGCACCTGCTGGCACCGGATGGAGGCCGGGGCTGCAACGGCCTGGTGGCCCTCAGCTTCAACAACTTCTCCGCCGAGCGCTCGGTGCCCCTGCTGGCGGAGCTGGGCCAGCAGCTGAACTTCCGCAGCGAATTCAGCCCGTCCCCGGAGGAGACCCTGCGGCAGGTGGCCAGCAGTTACCGCCAGAGCCGCAACCTGCTCGTGCGCTTTGAACGGGACGGCATCGATCAGAGCCGCAGGCTGCTCGGCGTGCTCCAGGCCCGCGCCGGAGACAACTCCGAGCTGCTGGAGCTCCCCGGCGACCACCTCACGCCTGCCAGCGGCGGACTGCGCCGCCAGGTGCTGGGGGCGTGGGCGGATGATCCCCGGCGGCAACGGGCGGTGGAGCGGCTCGCCGGAGCAATCACGCGCTGGGCCTGAGGGCAGCCGGCAGGAGAGGATGGAGTGCCCTCCCGGGTATGCCGGGGATCTCGAACGGGACACCCCCGCCATGACGGAACCGCAGAGCTGGGTCCGCGTTGGAGCCTCCAACCTTGCGGGCAGTGACGCTGCTCTGGCAGAAGCCCTGCAGGGGTTGGCCCTGGAGTGGACTGCGCGGCTGCTGGTGGTGCTCGCCGCCCCGCACCACAACCTGGAGGCAGTGGCCCGCGAACTGGCGCTTGAGCTGCCCCAGACAGCAGTGATCGGCTGCACCACCGCCGGGGAGATCGCCGGCGGCCGAGCCCTCAGTGATGCCCTGGTGCTGTGGGCCCTGGGCGGCACGGGCGTGCGCGTGCAGACGGGCCACGGCCTGGGCACGGGCCCCGAGCTGCGCGAGGCGGCCCAGCGGGCAGCCAGCTGCCTGGAGACCCTGGAGCGCCGCGCGCACACGGCGATGATCCTGCTCTCCGATGGACTGGGCGGCGATCAGATGGAGGTGGTGCGGGGGGCCTATGACGCCACCGGCATCGACGTGCCCCTGATCGGAGGGTGCGCGGGCGATGGCCTGGCCATGCGCCAGACCCGCCAGCTGCATGGCCAGGAGGTGTTCAGTGGCGCGGTGGTGGCCGCCGCCATCAGCTCCGATCGGCCCCTGGGAGTGGGGGTCAGCCACGGCTGGACGCCCAGCAGTGAGCCCATGCTGGTCACCCAGAGCCGCGGCACCCTGCTCAGCAGCCTCGATGACAGGCCTGCCCTGGAGGTGTACCTCGACTTCTTCAACCCCCCGGCCAGCGTGCGGCAGGACCCCCAGGCCTTCGCCGATTTCGCCGCGGTGCATCCGATCGGCATCCGCCGCCGGGATCGCGTCGAGATGCGCCACATCACAGGCTGTGACAGGGAAAAGGGCGCCCTGTTGCTGGTGGCGGAGGTGCCCCAGGGCGCCCTGGCCTTTCTCAGCCGGGGCGACTATGCCTCCGTGCTGGCGGCGGCCGGCGAGTCGGCCACCGCCGCTGTGCAGGCCCTGGGGGATGCGCCGCCGGTGGGGCTGCTGCTGTTCGACTGCGTGTCCCGCCGCTCGATTTTCGGTGAGCAGCACCTGCAGGAGGAGGCCGAACTGATTGCCCGCTGTGCCGGGCAGGTGCCCACGGCTGGCTTCTACACCTACGGGGAGATCGCCCGCACCCGCGGAGCCGGGGGCTTTCACAACCAGACCCTGGTGACCCTGGCCATCGCCTGATGGAACCGTCCTGGTCCCTGCATCTGCTCTCCGAGATCCTGTCGGCCTTCTCCACCGACGATCCGGAGAACCTGCGCAATGTGGTGAACCGGGTGGCGGAGTCGGTGGAAGCGGAGGTGGCGGCCATTCTCGGCGAGAAGGGCATCACCTGGTCGATCGGGCTCGGCGCGGCGGAGCAGCAGCTTCTCCTGCAGCAGGCGGCCTCCAGGCCGGGACAGCTGGCCATCCAGGCCGGATGCCTGCACACCAGCTGGGCCCCCCTCGGTGGGCCCAACCAACTGGTGGTGGGCCGGCTCGGCGATCCCTTCGACCTGGAGGAGCGCTCGCTCCTGCGGGCCATGGCCCGCAGCATTGAACTCAGCCTGCGGCTGTTGGAGGCCATCTCCGCGGAGCGGCAGGCCCGGCTGGAGGCGTCCCATGAAGCCACCCATGACCCCCTCACCGGCCTGCCCAACCGGGTGCTGGTGCTGGAGCGTCTGGCCCGCTGGCTGCATCAGCCGCCCGATCGGGAGCACAGCACCGCCGTGCTGTTCATCGACATCGACCGCTTCAAGTGGGTCAACGATGCCCACGGCCATGGAGCCGGCGACGAACTGCTGGTGCACATCAGCCGGATCCTGCTGCGCTCGGTGCGCCAGGACGATCTGGTGGGGCGACTCTCCGGGGACGAGTTCATCCTGGTGACCCGCGTCGCCGGCGGCGATGCGGCAGCGGAGCTGGCCAGGCGGGTGATCGGCGCGATCCGTGAACCGGTGCGGGTGGCCGGCGTGGAGCTGAGCCCCTCGGCCTCCATCGGCATCTGCATGGCCGACGCCGGCGAGGCCCCATCCGCGGTGATTGAGAACGCCGACATGGCGATGTACCGCGCCAAGAGTCTGGGCCGGGGCCGCTTCGCCCTGTTTGAACCGGCCATGCGCCAGCAGGCCAGGGAGCGGCTGGCCCTGGAGGAGTCGCTGCGGCTGGCGGGAGGCGATGGCCAGTTCGGTTGCTTTCTGCAGCCGATCGTGCAGCTGCAGGAACGCAGACTGGTGGGATTCGAGGCCCTGGCCCGCTGGCAGCACCCGCAGCGGGGTCTGCTGGAGCCGGCGTCATTCATCGACGCGGCCGAGGACTGCGGCCTGATCCAGGAGATCGACCTGCAGGTGATGGGGATGGCCTGCGCGGCCCTGGGCCGCTGGCAGCGGCAACCGGGCTGGGGTGGCCTGCGCCTGTCGGTGAACGTCTCAGCCCGCACCCTGGGTGCCAGTGACCTGGTGGAGCGGATCGAGCCGATCCTGGGCCGCAGCGGCATCGATCCAGCCCAGCTCTATCTGGAGATCACCGAGACCTCCCTGGTGGAGGACATCCAGTCGACGGCCATCACGATCGCCGGACTGCAGCGCCTGAATCTGCAGCTGGCGATCGACGATTTCGGCACCGGCTATTCCTCCCTGCTCTACCTCAAGCGTTTCCCGGTGGGCCTGCTCAAGATCGATCGGTCCTTCGTGGCCGACCTGGGCCCCAGTCCGAGGGATGGCGAGGATGAGGCGATCGCCCGGGCGATCATCTCCCTGGCGGCCGGCCTGGGGGTGAAGGTGGTGGCGGAAGGGGTCGAGACGACGGAGCAGGAGGCCAGGCTGCTGGAGTTCGGTTGCGATTTCGGCCAGGGCTACCTCTATGGCCGACCCATGCCCATTCATAAGGCGGGGAGGCAGTGGTTCGACGAATAGCAGCAGCAGCGGCGGTTGGGTCGCGACGAAACCCACACCTGTGGTTGACGGGAGCAGCCCAGCAGCGCACCCTGAACGGGATGACATGTTCACCATGGACAACCTGATTGCGGCGTTCACCGCCGCCTGGCAACGCAGCTTCGACTACACCGGCCGCTCCAACCGCGGCGACTACTGGTGGTATGCCCTGGCGAACCTGATCATCAGCGTGGTGCTGCTGATTCTCAGTGCCTTCTCCGACTTCTTCGGCTGGATTTACTCCATCTGGGCCGTGGCCACGATCGTGCCCAGCCTGGCGGTCACCGTGCGCCGCCTCCGCGATGCCGGCAAGCACTGGGCCTGGATCTTCATCGGCCTGATTCCCCTGCTGGGCAGCATCTGGCTGATCTACCTGCTGGTGCAGCACTCGGCCGCCAGCCTGGGCTGACGCTCACACCCGCAGCTGATCAAGTACGGAACGGTCCTCCAGGGTGGAGGTGTCGCCGCTCACCGCCTGGCCCGAGGCCAGGGAGCGCAGGATGCGGCGCATGATCTTGCCGCTGCGGGTCTTGGGCAGGGCGTCGCTGAACTTGATCAGATCGGGCCGGGCGATCGGCCCGATCTCCTTGCCCACGTGGCTGCGCAGTTCCGCCATCAGGGCGTCGTCGCCGCTGCGGCCTGCCTCCAGGGTCACGAAGGCCACGATGCCCTCGCCCTTGAGCTCGTCGGGGCGGCCCACCACGGCGGCCTCGGCCACGGCTGGATGGCTCACCAGGGCGCTCTCGATCTCCATCGTGCCCAGGCGGTGGCCGCTCACATTGATCACGTCATCGACCCTGCCCATCACCCAGAAGTAGCCGTCCCCATCCCGGCGGGCGCCGTCGCCGGCGAAATAGAGGTGGGAGCCGTCCGCCGGCCGGACCTCCTCCCAGTAGCTGCGGCGGAAGCGGTCGGGGTCGCCGTGCACCGTGCGCATCATCCCCGGCCAGGGCCGGCGCACCGCCAGGTAGCCACCGGCATCGGCGGGTTGCGACACGCCATCGTGATCGACGATGTCGGCGGCGATGCCCGGCAGGGGCAGGGTGCAGGAGCCGGGCTTGGTGGGGGTGGCGCCGGGCAGGGGGCTGATCATCACGCCGCCGGTCTCGGTCTGCCACCAGGTATCCACCACCGGGCAGCGGTTGCCGCCGATCACATCCCGATACCACATCCAGGCCTCGGGATTGATCGGCTCGCCCACCGTGCCGAGGATGCGCAGGGAGCTCATGTCGTACTGGTCGGGCACCTCACGGCCGCCCTTCATGAAAGCCCGGATCGCCGTGGGCGCCGTGTAAAAGATCGTGCAGCGGTGCTTCTGGATCACCTCCCAGAAGGCACCCGGCTTGGAGGGACGGGGCGCACCCTCATACATCACTGTGGTGGCGCCATTGGAAAGGGGGCCGTAGACGATGTAGCTGTGGCCGGTGATCCAGCCCACATCGGCCGTGCACCAGTGGATGTCGTCGTCCTGGATGTCGAAGATCCACTGGAAGGTGAGGTGGGCCCAGAGGTTGTAGCCGGCGGTGGTGTGCACCACCCCCTTGGGCTTGCCGGTGGAGCCGGAGGTATAGAGCACAAACAGCCTGTCCTCGCTGGCCATCGGCTCGGCCGGGCAGTCGGGGCTCTGGGCCTCCACCAGCCCGTGCCACCAGTGGTCGCGGCCCTCCTGCATGGCGCAGTCGCCACCGGCACCATCCAGCCTGCGCACCACCAGCACGGCCTCCACACTCGGAGCCCCGCCCTTGGCGCTGAGAGCCTCGTCCACCGCCGGCTTGAGCGGCACCGGCTTGTCCTTGCGGAAGCCGCCATCGGCGGTGATCACGGCCTTGGCCTGGCCATCGATCAGCCGGTCGCGCAGGGCATCGGCCGAGAAGCCCCCGAACACCACCGAGTGGGGGGCGCCGATGCGGGCGCAGGCCAGCATGGCAATGGCCGCCTCCGGCACCATCGGCATATAGAGGGCCACCAGATCGCCCTTGCCGATCCCCAGCGCCTTGAGCGCGTTGGCGGCCCGGCAAACCTCAGCATGCAGCTGGCGGTAGCTGAAGGTGCGCGTGTCGCCAGGTTCGCCCTCCCAGATCAGGGCCGTCTTCTCGGCGCGGGGACCGTCGAGGTGGCGGTCGAGGCAGTTGAAGCTCAGGTTGGTGGTGCCGCCCTCAAACCAGCGGGCGAAGGGCGGATTGCTCCAGTCGAGCACCGTGTGGAAGGGCGCGAACCAGTGCAGCTCCTGGCGGGCGAGATCGCCCCAGAAGCGGTCGGGATCGGCCTCCGCCCGGCCGCAGAGCTCCCGGTAAGCCTCCATCGAGCCGATGCGGGCACCGGCCGCCAGGGCGGCGGGAGGCACGAACAGCCGCTGTTCCTGCAGCACCGACTCGATCGTCACGGCAGCGGCTGTTGCGCTGTCCGGCGTCACGGAATCCGGCGTCGGGGCCTCGGACATGGCAGCAGCGGCAGCGGAAAGGTTGGGCCCCATTCAAGCTGGGCACGGGTGCTTCAGCAGGGCGCGGACCCCTGATCGCCGAGAATCGATGGATGCCCATCCCCTCCGCCTGCCTGTTCGACCTGGACGGGTTGCTGCTGGACACCGAACCCCTCCACGCCCGGGCCTGGCATGAGGCAGCCAGCCAGTTCGGCTGTCCGCTCAGTCCGGCGCAGCTGATGGCGTTGCGGGGCCGCCGTCGCCTCGACTGTGCCCGGCAGGTGCAGGCCTGGATCAGCGAGCAACACGGAAGCGGCCCCAGCCAGGAGGCGCTGCTGGCGGTGCGCCAACCGATCGCCGAGGCCCTGCTGGTGCGGGCCCAGCCCATGGCCGGAGCCCGCGAGCTGGTGGAGCACTGCGCCCGGACCGCCATCCCCATGGCCCTGGCCACCAGCAGCGCCCGTGAGGCGGTGGCCCTCAAGGCCAGGCCCCACCCCTGGCTGGAGCTGATCCAGGTGCGGGTGCACGGCGATGATCCCCGGCTGCGGGCGGGCAAGCCCGCCCCGGATGTGTTCCTGCTGGCGGCGGAGCGGCTGGGGGTGGCGGCCGACGGGCGCTGCTGGGCCTTCGAGGATTCCCCGGCCGGAGCCGAAGCCGCCCTGGGGGCGGGCTGCCGGGTGCTGGTGGTGCCACCGCCGCAGCTGGGTACCGGGGAGCTGGTGCAGCTGTTTCCCGGTATCGAGCCCCCGCACCGGCTGCTTCGCTCCCTGGCCTGTGCTCTGGAGGAGCTGGGCGCTGGGTAGGGCCGGTCAGTAGAGCCGGCTGAGCACGAAATCAGAGAGGCCGCGCAGGGCCCGGCTGGGCTCGCTGCTGGGCAGCCAGGCCAGGGCATCGGCGGCCTGGCGGGCGAACTGCTCGGCCAGGGCGCGGGAGCGGGGAATGGCCTCACAGCCGCGCACCAGGGCGAGGGCCTGCTCCAGGTCGCCATCCTGGCTGAACTCGCGCTCGATCAGGCCGGCCAGGGCAGGACGTTCCTCAAGGGCGTACAGGGCTGGCGCCGTGAGATACCCCGAAGCCAGATCGCTTGCGGCGGGCTTGCCCAGCTGCTGGTCGCTGGCGGTGAAGTCGAGGATGTCATCCACCACCTGGAAGGCCAGGCCGAGCTGGCGGCCGAAGCGGTGCAGCTCATCGAGCTGGTGGGCGGGCAGCCCGGTGAGAACGCCGGCGGCCCGGGCACTGTTGGCGATCAGGGAGGCGGTTTTGCAGTAGCTCTTCTCGAGATAGGTCTCGAAGCTCTGGCCAGTGTCGTAGCGGAACAGGCCCTGCTTCACCTCGCCGTCGGCCAGGTCCATGATCACCCGGCTGAGCAGCTTCACCACCTCCAGGTCGTCGAGATTGGCCAGGTGCCAGCTGGCCTGGGCGAACAAGAAATCGCCGGCCAGCACCGCCACCCGGTGGTTGAAGCGGCTGTGCACGGTGTCCACGCCGCGGCGGGTGGCGGCCTCGTCGACCACGTCGTCATGAACCAGGGAGGCCGTGTGGATCATCTCGGTGATCTCGGCCAGGCGCCGATGGCGCGGGGTGAGATCCCCATCGGGGGCGACGGCCCGGGAGAGCAGCAGCACGATGCCGGGCCGCAACCGCTTGCCGCCGGCGGCGAACAGATGCTCGGCTGCCGCCTGCAGAATTGGATGGCCGGCCCCGATCAGGCTGCGCAGGTCGGCCAGCAGAGCATCAAGATCACCCTCCACGGGCTGGAGCAGCTCTGCAACCGTTGCCACAACACCTCCCTTGTGGCCAGATCCTAGAAGGCTCAACCCGCCGACCGCAGATCCACCCAGCTCACCTCGGGGCGGTGTCCCAGCCAGCGCTGAGCAGCCGCAGCGAAACTGCTGGCGCAGCCGGTGACGCACACCCGCGCCCCCAGCGGCTGCCCGTCCACGGGCGTGAGGGGCTGCTCGGCGTCGGGGGAATCGCCCAGGCTGGCCAGCAACGGCCCTAGCCGCTCCACCGCGGCCAGGGCTGGGTCCACCAGGCGCGTTCCCGGCGGCAGCAGCTGCTTCAGCAGGGGCCGCAGCAGGGGGTAGTGGGTGCAGCCCATCACCACCGTGTCCACATCAGCCTGGTGCAGGGGTTTCAGGTAGGTTTCCGCCGCAGCTCGCAGTTCGGCGCAGCCCAGGTCGCCGGCCTCGATCAGGGGCACGAAGGCCGGACAGGCCACCTCCGTGACCCGGGCGGTGGGGCGCGCGGCGTGGAGGGCGCGGCGGTAGGCGCCGCTGCCAGCGGTGGCCGGGGTGGCCAGCACCCCCACCCGATCACTGTCGATCACGGCCGCCACGCTGTCGATCAATCCCACCACCGGCACCCCCGCCTCGGCCACCGCCACATCCAGGGCCAGGGCATTGGTGGTGTTGCAGGCCATCACCAGCACATCCACACCCTGGCGGTGCAGCCAGCGCACCACCTCGCCGGCGATGGCCCGGATGTCCTCCACCGAGCGGGTGCCATAGGGCACCCGGGCCGTGTCCCCGAGGTACAGACAGGGGGTGTGGGGGTAGCTGGCCTGCACGTGGCGCAGCACGGTGAGTCCACCCAGCCCGCTGTCGAACAGTCCAACGCGCAGATTCATCAGCGGCCTCCCAGGAAGTCGAGGATGCCGGCGGCAAGGGCCAGGGCCATGCTGCGGCGGAAAGTGGCATTGCCCAGCCGCGGTGCGTCGATGTCACCGGTGACAAAGCCCATCTCCACCAGCGCCGCGGGCATCACGGCACGGCGGATCACGAAGAAGCGGCCCGCTTTCACCCCCCGATTGGGGGACCCGGAGGAGACGGCCATCATCCGGGCCTGCAGGGAGGCCGCCAGGGAGTAGCCAGCGTTGCCGGCGCCATCGAAATAGAAGGTCTCCACGCCGTTCACATCCGGCCTGGCCATGCTCAGGGCATTGGCGTGCAGGCTCACGAAAGCCGTGGCGCCGGCACTGTTGGCCAGGGCCACCCGCGGCGGCAGGTCCACGTCCACCTCGCTGGTGCGGGTCATCAGCACCTGCACCCCCCGGGCCTGCAGCAGCCGCGCCACCTGCAGGCTCACATCCAGCACCACGTCGGTCTCGCGCAGGCCGCCGATGCCCACGGCGCCGGGATCGGGGCCGCCGTGGCCTGGATCAATCACCACCAGATAGCGGCCGCGTGGCACCACCGGCAGGCCATCGGCGGAAAGGGGCGCGGAGGCGGTGGGGAAGGGCTCCCGGGCAGTCCAGGTGGCGCTGCGGCTGACGCCCTCCAGCTCCCCCTCCCCGAGGACGAGGGCCGGGGCCCGATCCAGGCCCTTGATCTCCATCCGCCAGCGGTCCCGGGCCGTGCCCACCAGGCGCAGGTCGGCGGGGTTGAGCTGGGTACCGGGCACGAACTCCAGCACCAGACGGGTGGTGCCGGCATCGGGACGGCCGATGCGCACCTCCTGGATCGAGCCGCTGCCGCGGATGGTGCGGCTGCGCCCCGGTGCCCCGGGCAGGTCGATCCACACCCGCGGTCCCCGACCGCCCGAGCCGGCTTCGTAGAACGCCCGCAGCTGCACATTGGGGGCGGTACGCAACTCCAGCTGCCCCTGGCGGTTGATCCGCCAGGCGGCCAGGCTGGAGGCCAGGGCCGGCAGATCGGCCAGCAGCAGGGCCAACAGCAGCAGCGCCCGGGAGCCGCGCACCCCCCAGCTGCGAACACGCCGGATGCCTGCCATCAGCGAACGGCGAACAGGGCGGGCCGGCAGTGCCGCAGGCTGGGCATCTGGGCCCGCACCCGCTGGGCATGGCCAGGGTCCACCGGTGCCACCGCCAGGCCGGGGGCCACGCCGGCGTCCGCCAGCACCGTGCCCCAGGGGTCGATCACCAGGGCATGGCCGTGGGTGTGGCGGCGGCCGTAATTCACGCCGGTCTGCGCCGGTGCCAGCACATAGGCGGTGTTCTCGATCGCCCGGGCCTGGAGCAGCACCTGCCAGTGGTCCTTGCCGGTGAAGGCGGTGAAGGCGGCGGGCACCATCAGCACATCGGCCCCCTCCCGGGCCAGGTGGCGGTACAGCTCGGGAAAGCGCACGTCGTAGCAGATGGAGAGGCCGATCCGGCCGAGGCCCGGCACCTCCACCACCGGCGGCAGGTCCTGGCCGGGTTCCACCGTGGCCGACTCCCGGTAGGTGATGCCGTCGGGCAGGTCCACGTCGAACAGATGGATCTTGTCGTAGCGGGCCAGCAGCTGGCCCTCGGTGCCCACCAGTTCGGCCCGGTTGCTGGTGAGGCCCTCACCGGCGGGCACGGGAAAGCCACCGCCGAGCAGGGTCACCTGGTAGCGACGGGCCATGGTCACCAGGAAGCGGCTGCAGCGCCCGGCCAGGTCGGGGGCGAGCTCCAGGCGCAGGCTGTCCTCACCCATGAAGGCAAAGTTCTCCGGCAACCCCACCAGCTCGGCGCCGCGGCGGGCCGCCAGCTCGATCTGCTCCTCGGCGGCAGCGAAATTGGCATCCGGATCCGGCGTGCTGGTGAGTTGCACCGCTGCCGCCAGAAAACTGCTCACCCCGAATCCATCTGAACCGGGCCGAACTGTAGGGGACATCACGGATCTCGCCAGTTCAGGAGGCACGCAGCACGCCGGGCTCAAACTGCTGGGGCACCACCTGCAGGCTGTCCACAGCGCTGCAGCAGGCGAAGTCGGCGTCGTGGTCACCCAGGCCGATCAGGCGCTGGCCGTGGCTGGCAGCCCGCAGACAGGTTTCCGGCTCGCGGTGCCACTGTTGCCAGAGGGCCAGGGCCGCCAGCATTTCGTCGTTGCCAAAGGTCACGCCGCGGTGGGGGGCCACGGCCAGCTCCAGGGCCGCCGAGGCCACCGCGCCCGCCGCCAGGCTGTCCTCCAGGGAGTAGGCCCCCTCCCAGCCGCTGCCCACGATCCACACCCGCTCGCAGCCCAGCTGCACCAGGCGCCGGGCCACGGCGGTGCGATTGGGCAGGCAGGCGGTGAGCAGCAGGGGCACCTGGCGCACCGCCGCCAGGGAACGGGTGCCGTTGGTGGTGCTCATGAAGATGCGCTTGCCGCCCACCAGCTCCGGGGTCACCGCCAGGGGGGAGTTACCCAGGTCGAAGCCCTCGAGCCGGCTGCCCCCGCGCTCGCCGGCCCGCAGCCGGCGCTCGGCCGGCCAGGCCTGGGCGGCGGCGTTGAGGGCGTCGAGGTCGGCGAAGGCCTCCACCGCCTCGGCGCCGTTCTGCAACGACCAGGCGATGGTGGTGGTGGCCCGCAGCACGTCGATCACCACGGCCGCGTCAGGCCCGCCCTCCGCCACGGGGTGCAGGGGCGGCACGTTCTCGGAGGTGTGGAAGTAGTGGAGTTGCACGGCCGCAGCAGGCGGGTGGGGTGCGTCAGAGTACGCAGGCCATCGCGCCCGGACGCTCAGGCGTTGCCAGAACGCTGTTTCCAGCCTGGTGCCCAGCCCCGTGCCACCCCCAGCCATGCCCGCGACCCTCGCCAGCCCGCGCAGCCGCCGCGACCTGCGCGGCTTTCTGCAACTGCTGGAGCAGCGGGGTCAGCTGCGCCACATCACCGCCCCGGTGGATCCCGACCAGGAACTGGCGGCGATCGCCGATCGCGTGCTGGCCGCCGGCGGGCCAGCCCTGCTCTTCGAGAACGTGATCGGCAGCTCCATGCCGGTGGCGATCAACCTGATGGGCACCCAGGAGCGGGTGCTCTGGAGCCTGGGCATGGAGCGGCCCGAGGAGCTGGAGACCCTGGGCGAGCGGCTGGCGCTGCTGCAGCAGCCCAGGCCGCCGAAGGGAGCGCGCGAGGCGGTGCGCTTCGGCTCGGTGCTGCTGGATGTACTCAAGGCCAAGCCCGACCTCGATCTCACCCCCCCCTGCCGCCAGCAGGTGTTCAAGGGGGAGGCGGTGAACCTCGACGCCCTGCCCCTGCTGCGCCCCTGGCCCGGGGATGGGGGGCGGATCATCACCCTGGGGCTGGTGATCACCAGGGACCCGGAAACCGGCACGCCGAATGTGGGCGTGTACCGGCTGCAGCAGCAATCGATCAACACGATGACCGTGCACTGGCTGAGCGTGCGTGGCGGCGCCCGCCACCTGCGCAAGGCGGCGGCCCTGGGCAAGAAGCTGGAGATCGCCATCGCCATCGGCGTGCATCCGCTGCTGGTGATGGCGGCGGCCACGCCGATCCCGGTGCAGCTGAGCGAGTGGCTGTTCGCCGGCCTCTACGCCGGTGAGGGCGTGCGGCTGGCCAAGTGCAAGACCGTGAACCTGGAGGTGCCCAGCCACAGCGAGGTGGTGCTGGAGGGCACGATCACCCCCGGCGAGGAGCGCGCCGACGGTCCCTTCGGCGACCACATGGGTTTCTACGGCGGCGTCGAAGACTCGCCCCTGGTGCGCATCCAGTGCGTCACCCAGCGCCGCGAGCCGATCTACTTCACCACCTTCAGCGGCCGGCCGCCGAAGGAAGACGCGATGCTCGCCATCGCGCTCAACCGGATCTACACGCCGATCCTGCGCCAGCAGATCCCGGAGATCGTGGATTTCTTCCTGCCGATGGAGGGGCTCAGCTACAAGCTGGCCGTGATCGCGATCGACAAGGCCTACCCGGGCCAGGCCAAGCGGGCGGCGATGGCCTTCTGGAGCGCCCTGCCCCAGTTCACTTACACCAAATTCGTGGTGGTGGTGGACAAGAGCATCAACATCCGCGACCCGCGCCAGGTGATCTGGGCGATCAGCGCCCAGGTGGACCCCCAGCGGGATCTGTTCGTGCTGGAGGACACCCCCTTCGACACCCTCGATTTCGCCAGCGAGCGGCTGGGGCTGGGGGGGCGGCTGGCGATCGATGCCACCACCAAGATCGGCCCGGAGAAGCGCCATCCCTGGGGCGAGCCACTGGGCCGGCCAGCCGAGCTGGAGGCCCGCATCGATCAGCGCTGGGCGGAACTGGGACTGGCCGACATCGGCGGCAGCGAACCGGATCCCGCCCTGTTCGGCTACACCCTGGAGCACGTGCTCGGGCGGCTGGCGGCCCAGGCCGCAGCGGTGGGCTGAGGGCTGCCCATGCTCTCGCGCCAGGCCAGCCACGCCCTCAAGGCCCTGCTGGAGCTGGCCGGTGACCCGCAGCAGTGGCGCTCCACCCAGCAGCTGGCCAGCAGCCAGCAGCTGCCCGAGCCGATGCTGGAGCAGCTGTTGCTGCGGCTGCGCCGGGCCGGGCTGCTGCAGGCGCGGCGGGGACGGCATGGGGGCTACCGCCTCGCCCAGCCGGCGGCGGCGATCAGCCTGGCGGCGGTGCTGGCCGGCCTCGGGGAAGGCGGCGGTGGGGGCGGGGAGGGGGAGCCCGGCCGCACCCCCGCCGACCAGGTGACGGCCGCCCTGCAGCGGCGGCTGGAGAGGGCCCGGCAGCAGGCCCTGGCCGCCCTCAGCCTGGAGGAGCTGCTGTTCGACCTGCGCAGCGCCGAGGCCAGCGCCGACAGCGATGCCGGCCTGCTCCTGGGTTGAGGATCAGTCGCAACCCTGGACCGAAACCCGGTAGCTGAAACCGGTGGAACCGGGCATGGTGGTGGCGCCGACGCGCACGTTCACCTGGTTGGTGCGCTTGCCGGGCACGGCGGGGAAAGGCCCGAAGCGCACTTCCTGGCCAGGTTCCAGGCTGCGGTTTTCATTCACCACCCGCAGATCGGTGTTGTCGGTGAAGCGCAGGAAGGCGGCAATCGGAAACACGCCCCGCTCGCTGGATGCCGACTGGAGGATGATCCGGTAGCTGGCGAAGGTCCGGTCCACGGCGAAGTCCGTGTTCCAGTTGTTGCGGCGCACCAGCCCATCCGGACTGATCCGCTTGGTCACCACCGGCTCACCGCCGCCGCCGATGGGCATCAGAAAGCGACAGGACGCCAACCCTGCTCCGGCATCAACCAGCAGGGCAGCGCCAGCCGCTGCCAGCAGGGGGCTGAGAAGGCGTGAATGAACCATCGATGCAGCCCTGGAAGACGTGGGGGAACCGGGATCCTATGGCTGCGGGTCGGCTGCGAACAGAACTGAGAGAAAGCGATCGGGAGCATTGAGAAAGTTGCGGGTGAGCTGCACATGCTCACAGTCGCTGAAGGCGATCGGCCGGATGCCCTGATCACTGAAGCTGTAGAGGGTGGCGGCTGGAAAGGCCAGCAGGATCGGCGAATGGGTGGCGATGATGAACTGGCCCCGGCCGGATGTGCTGAGGTCGTGGATCACCCGCAGGAAGGCCAGCTGACGCTGGGGCGAGAGGGCCGCCTCCGGTTCATCGAGCAGGAAAAGTCCCCGGGAGAAGCGGTTGGCGAACAGCGCCAGAAACGACTCCCCGTGGGACTGGGCATGGAGCGAGCGGCCCCCGTACGACTCCAGCGTGGAGACACCGTCCAGATAGGTGGCGAAATTGAAGAAGCTCTCAGCCCGCAGAAAGAAGCCGTCACTCACCTTGGGCAGCCAGGCCAGCCGCAGGGCGCTGGCCAGGGCCGAGGGCTCCGCGTCGGCCGGGCGCTGGTGATCGCGGCTGCCGCCCTCGGGATTGAATCCGCAGCACTCGGCGATGGCCTCCAGCAGGGTGGACTTGCCGCTGCCGTTCTCGCCCACCAGAAAGGTGACCGGTGACGGGAACGGGAGGTCAATGTCCCCCTGCAGGGCCGGCACCGTGAAGGGGTACTGGGCAGCGCCCATGCGCTCAGGCCGGCTGCTCACGCGCCGGAGAAAGGGGGAACGGCGCTGGAAACGGGAGGCCAGGGCTGGGCTCAGAAGCGGGCCAGACCATAGAAGCCAGTGGCATACAGAATCGCCAACAGCAGGTTGCGCAGCGACTCACGGCTGAGCAGGAAGCGGGCCTGGTTGGCATTGCGGCTGGCCTGCTGCTGCACCTGGGTGCGGCTGGCCTGCAGCCGCTTGAAAGGATCGCCGGACTGGCCTGCAGGAGCGGGCGGCACGCCCAGCTGCTGGAGCGCCTGATCGAGACCCTCAGGAGGCAACTGCTTGAGCTGCTGCTGCAGTGCTCCGAAGCGCTGATCAATCACCTGGCTCTCGCCCACCTGCCGGGCATCAATCTGGCCGAGCGATCCGCCGAACAGCACCAGCTGCCACACGGCCAGCAGCACCATGGCATAAAAGCCCAGCTGGGCGAGGAAGCGCAAATTCCCATCCTTGGCCAGGGCATCTTCCGTCGCCTCGTGATCCTCTTCCGTGATGTCAGGATCGACGCCGGAAACCGCAGCGGAGGATTGGAGGTCACCCGCCGACATGCGCACATGCAATTGTTCGCGCTGTTGGTACGTCACCCCTAGCCGGCCCAGGGCCAGGGCCAGCCAGGGCAACACGCCCACGTTGAGAATGGCACTGGAAAACTGATGACCCCACACCTGGGACAGCAGATTGAGGGGCAGGGCGGCCGTGATCACAAACAGAACAAAAGCGATCATCAGCACCCGGTAGGTCTGCCGGAGCACCTTCGCCTGGGTAGTGGTGATGCTCCCGAAGGAAACATCGAGGGAGGGGTGCAAGGGCATGGAGAGCAGGGACAAGAAGGAAAATGCAAAAACTGACCCCCCCTGGATGGGGTCGCGTCGGCAGACACACCTCAGGAGAGGGGCCAGAGCCAGTTAAACATAGAAAACCGAAGAATTCAGCACAATCTCAGCAACAACGATATCAAGGCGATATCAGGCAAGACCGCAGCCACCCTGAGTGAAAACCTGCTTGAAAACCAGCCCAGATGTTCACTACTCAGACCGAAACATTGTGATTCGTCCTCCGATGCCGGCACGCGTGGAGCTCTCAGACAAGCTGCTTCCTAGCCACCAAGAGCAACAGCCTTCATCCTCCCGACCCCCCCATGAGCCTGAACACCGGCACCAACCCAGCGCCCCAGCCCCTGCTCGAGCGGCTCGCGCCAATGGAGCAGCTCCCCGAACTGGCAGCGGGCCGGCGCCGGTTGGTGGTGGTGATGGGCCAGCTGGGCGACTTCGACAGCCTGGAGTACGCCCAGGCCCTGGCGGCCGCACTGCCGCGGCTGAAAGCCGCCGGGATCGGCCTGCTGGCGATCGCCATCGGCAATGACGCCGGCGCCGAGCGCTTCTGTGCCTACACCGGCCTGCCCCGGCCCTGCCTGGCGGTGGATCGGGGGCCCGAGCTGCACCGGGCCCTGGGGCTCTACGCCGGCCTGCGGGCGGGCGGACCCTGGCCTTCGCTGCTGCTGATGTGCGCGGGCATCGGCTCCCCCGGCACCCTGGCTGAAGTGCTGCGCGGCTACAGCGGCGACCGCCAGGCGCCGCAACGGCTGCAATCCCCCCTGTTCGCGCTGCTGGGCAGTGGCTACCAGCGTCCCTTCGAACTGGCCAGCGTGCGCCTGGGCAACATGGTGGAGGTGCTGGGCCGCTGGCGCACCTATGTGCCCAGCGATGCCCACCTCACCCAGCGCGGTGGCACCTTCCTGCTCGATGGCGACAACCGCCTGCTGTACGAGCACCGAGACCGGGGGATCCTCGGCTTCTCGGAAACCATGGCCCGACCGCTCAGCTTCCTCGAGCCCTTCCTCGATCCTGAGGGATCGGGTCAGGCTGGGTCGGGCACGCAGGCATAAGTGGTGATGCTGGCGCGCCGTTGCCTGAACTCCGGCGCCTGCGGATCCGCCGGGCTCCACCACCAGCGGCCGTCGGTGTAGCTGGGGGCTCCGGCGTTGTTGGTGCGCGGCAGCTGCAGGCTGAGGCCGCGCCACTGCAGCACCGCATAGGCCCCCGGCACGGTGCCGGCAACGCTGTTGGGGATGTCGGCGGCGTCCACGGCGCCCGCGTACACCTCGGCCAGCAGCGGATCGCCGTCGCACAGGTAGCGATCGCGCTGCAGGGGCCCCGGCCCGGCGGCCCCGGCGGGTACGGCCAGCAGCAGGCTGAGCAGCAGGGAAAGCAGCCAGGTCATCGGCATCGCCATGCACGGTCCATAGGATCGCCCCACCAGCGCCTTCTCTGCCCGTGGTTGTCACCACCGCCCAGCCCAGCCCCCTGCCGATCAGCGGCGGCGGCAGCCTGGGCGGCACGGTGCGGGTGCCGGGCGACAAGTCGATCTCCCACCGCGCCCTGCTGTTCGGGGCCATCGCCGAGGGCACCACCCGGATCGAGGGCCTGCTGCCCGCCGAAGACCCCCTCAGCACGGCCGCCTGCCTGCGGGCCATGGGGGTGGAGGTGTCGGCGATCCGCGCCGGTGAACCGGTGAGCGTGCAGGGGGTGGGGCTCGATGGCCTGCAGGAACCGGCCGACGTGCTCGACTGCGGCAACTCCGGCACCACCATGCGGTTGATGCTGGGGCTGCTGGCCGGCCGCACGGGCCGCCACTTCGTGCTCAGCGGCGACGCCTCCCTGCGGGGGCGTCCGATGCGGCGGGTGGGGGCGCCCCTGGGCCAGATGGGTGCCGTGATCCACGGCCGCCAGGAGGGCAACTTCGCCCCCCTGGCGGTGCTGGGTCAGCCCCTGCGGGGCACCACGATCCGCACGCCGGTGGCCTCGGCCCAGGTGAAGAGCGCCATCCTGCTGGCCGGCCTCACCGCCACGGGCCCCACCACCGTGATCGAGCCGGCCCAGAGCCGCGACCACAGCGAGCGCATGCTGCGGGCCTTCGGTGCCGAGCTCACGGTGGGCGGCCCGGGCCACACCGAGGTCACCGTGGTGCCCGGCGCCTGCCTGCGGGGCCAGCACGTGGTGGTGCCCGGCGACATCAGCTCCGCCGCCTTCTGGCTGGTGGCCGGGGCCATCACGCCCGGCGCCGAGCTCACGGTGGAGAACGTGGGCCTCAACCCCAGCCGCACCGGCATCCTCGATGTGCTGGCCCAGATGGGCGCCCGGATCGAGGTGCTCAACCCGCGCGATGTGGCCGGCGAACCGGTGGGCGACCTGCGGGTGTGCCATGGGCCCCTGCAGGCCTTTGCGATCGGCGGCGAGCTGATCCCGCGGCTGGTGGATGAGATCCCGGTGCTGGCGGTGGCCGCCTGCTGCGCCGAGGGCGTCAGCAGCATCAGCGACGCCGCTGAGCTGAGGGTGAAGGAAACCGACCGGCTGGCGGTGATGGCCCGCCAGCTCGGTGCCATGGGCGCCCGCATCGAGGAGTTCGAGGACGGCATGGCCGTCACCGGCATCACCACCCTGCGGGGCGCCGCCGTGGACAGCGAGACCGACCACCGGGTGGCGATGAGCCTGGCGGTGGCGGCCCTGGTGGCGAAGGGCAGCACCAGCCTGGCGCGGCCGGAGGCGGCGGCCGTGTCCTATCCCGGCTTCTGGGATGACCTGCAGCGCCTGCGTGGCTGAGGCCGGGCCCCTGCGGCCCCGCCTTGGCGCCGACGGCAGCTTCAGCCTCTGGAGCGACCGCTTCGGCGAGGGCTTCCATGGGGGCATCGGTGCCCTGAGCGAGGCGAAGGCGAAGTTTGTGCACCCGGCCCAGCTGGAGCGCTTCCCCCGCGGCCGGGGGCTGCGGGTGGTGGATGTGGGCTTCGGCCTGGGCACCAACAGCGCCGCCCTGCGTGAGGCCGGTGAAGACCGCGGCCTGGAGCTGGAGATCTGGGGGCTGGAGTGCGACCCCCAGCCCCTGCGCCAGGCCCTCGCCACCCCCGCCTTTCGCAGCCAGTGGCGGCAGCACACCGTTCGCTGGCTGGAGGGGTTGCTGCTCGCGGGCGGCGGTGGCAGGAGTGGCGATGGCGGTGGTGCGCTGCTGTGGGGGGATGCCCGCCAGCGGCTGCCGGAGCTGCTGGGCGAGCGGCGGCTGGCCGGCTGCTGTGATCTGGTGCTCCTGGACGCCTTCTCCCCCCAGCGCTGTCCGGAGCTCTGGAGCCAGGAGTTCCTCGGCCAGCTGGCCCGCCTGCTTGAGCCCCGGGGCCGGCTGCTCACCTACTGCTGCGCCGCCGCCGTGCGCCGCAGCCTGATGCAGGCCGGACTGGAGCTGGCCTCGATTCAGGCGCCGCCCGAGCAGGCAGCCGACAACGGCGAGCTCTGGAGTTTCGGCACCGTCGCCAGCCCCTCTGCCCTGCTGGACGCGGGCGCTGCAGGAGGCAGCCCCCGGAAGCCCCTGAGCGCCATGGAACGGGAGCACCTGGGCACCCGGGCGGCCGAGCCCTACCGCGACCCCGGCGGCCAGTCCAGCGCCGCGGAGATCCTGGCGGCCCGCCAGCGGGCCCAGGCCAGCAGCACGGCCAGCTCCACCAGCGCCTGGCGGCGCCGCTGGGGCCTGAAGGACGCCAACTAGATTCCGCTCCAGCCGTTGCCTGGGTCCATGCTCGCCGTTGCCGTGTTGGCCGCTGGAAAGGGCACGCGCATGAAGAGCTCCCTGCCCAAGGTGCTCCAGCCCCTGGCCGGCGCCACGCTGGTGGAGCGGGTGCTGGGCAGCTGTGACCAGCTCCAGCCCGAGCGGCGCCTGCTGATCGTGGGCCACCAGGCGGAACGGGTTGAGCGCTCCCTGGGTCACCACAGCGGCCTGGAGTTCGTGCTGCAGCACCCCCAGAACGGCACGGGCCACGCCGTGCAGCAGCTGCTCGAACCCCTGCAGGGCTTCAGCGGCGACCTGCTGGTGCTCAACGGCGACGTGCCTCTGCTGCGGCCGGAAACCCTGGAGGAGCTGTTGGAGCAGCACCGGGCCAGCGGCGCCGCCGTGACCCTGCTCACCGCCCGCCTGGACGACCCCACCGGCTACGGCCGCGTGTTCGCCGATGGCCAGGGGCGGGTGGAGCGGATCGTGGAGCACCGCGACTGCAGCCACGCCCAGCGCACCAACAACCTCATCAACGCCGGCATCTACTGCTTCAACTGGCCGCGGCTGGCCGAGGTGCTGCCCCAGCTCAACAGCAACAACGACCAGGGCGAGCTCTACCTCACCGACACGGTGGCCATGCTCAGTCCGGCCATGCACCTGGAGGTGGCCGATGCCGATGAGATCAACGGCATCAACGACCGCCTGCAGCTGGCCCAGTGCGAGGGGGTGCTGCAGCAGCGGCTGCGGGAGCACTGGATGCGTGAGGGGGTGACCTTCACCGATCCGGCCAGCTGCACCCTCAGCGACGGCACCCGCTTCGGCCGCGATGTGGTGGTGGAGCCCCAGTGTCACTTCCGGGGCGTCGTGACCATCGGCGAGGGCTGCCGCATCGGCCCGGGCTGCCTGATTGAGCAGGCGGAGATCGGCGAGCGGGTGGAGATCGTGCAGTCTGTGGTGCGCGAGGCGGCGGTGGCGGCCGACTGCGCCATCGGTCCCTATGCCCACCTGCGTCCCGCCGCCCAGCTGGGCGAGGGCTGCCGGGTGGGCAACTTCGTGGAGGTGAAGAAGAGCACCCTGGCGCCGGGCTGCAAGGTGAACCACCTCAGCTACATCGGCGACGCCGAGCTGGGCGAGAACGTGAACGTGGGCGCCGGCACGATCACCGCCAACTATGACGGCGTGAACAAGCACCGCACCGTGATCGGCGCCGGCAGCAAGACCGGCGCCAACTCGGTGCTGGTGGCGCCGATCACCATCGGCGCCAACGTGACCGTGGGAGCCGGCTCCACCCTCACCAAGGATGTGCCCAGCGGCGCCCTGGCCCTGGGCCGGGCCCGCCAGCTGGTGCGCGAAGACTGGCGGGGCCCGGCCTAGAGCAGGTCCTCCAGCAGCGGCAGCAGGCGCTCCAGGGCCACGCCACGGCTCGCCTTGAGCAACAGCACGTCGCCGGGGGCCAGCCACGCGGCCAGCGGGCCAGCCGCCTGCTCGGGGCTCTCCACCACCGCCAGGCGGGGAAGGCCAGCTGCCGCCTCGGCCATCGCCGCCGCCTCGGCGCCGGAGGCCACCACCACCAGGCCCTCGAGCCCCCGCTGGCGGGCCCGTTCAGCCACCTGGCGGTGCAGCCTCTCGCTCTGCTCGCCCAGCTCCAGCATCGTGCCCAGCACCGCGAAACGCCGACCGTCCTGGCTGGCCAGCAGGTCGAGGGCGGCCAGCACCGCCTCCGGCGAGGCGTTGTAGGTCTCATCCAGCACGGTGAGCCCACCCAGCTGCAGCCGCCGGTTGCGGCCCTCCGAGCCGGCCACCGCCAACTCGCGCAGCGCGGGCAGCGCCACCCCCAGCTCCCGCGCCACGGCCACAGCCAGCAGCAGGTTGCGGGCGTTGTGGCCCCCCGCGAGGGGCAGCTGCAGCCGCTGCCCCTCCAGCTCGAGCACCCCGTCGCCGCCGTCGTAGCGGCCCACCAGATCGGCCTGCTCCTGGCCTGGCTCGTCGGCCAGGGCAATGCGGCAGACGCGCCCCTGCCACACCGCGGCCACCGCAGCCTCCAGCAGGGGATCGCCGGCCGGGATCACCAGCAGGCCATCCGCCTTGAGGGCGGTGGTGATCTCACACTTGGCCCGGCCGATGGCCTCGCGGCTGCCCAGGCGGCCGATGTGGGCGGTGCCGATGTTGGTGATCACCGCCACGTCCGGCTCGGCGCACACGCTCAGCCGCTCGATCTCCCCCAGGCCGCGCATGCCCATCTCGATCACCAGGGCCCGGTGGTCCGGGGTGGCCTTGAGCAGGGTGAGGGGCACGCCCACGTCGTTGTTCTCATTGCCGCTGGAGGCCAGCACCGGCCCCAGGGGGCCCAAGGCGGCCCGGATCAGCTCGCGGGTGGTGGTCTTACCCGCCGAACCCGTCACCGCCACCAGCGGCAGCCCCAGCTGCCGCCGCCACTGCCGTGCCAGCAGCTGGTAGGCCAGCAGGGTGTCGTCCACCGCCCAGATCGCGCAGCCCTGCCCAGCGGCCTGTTGCTTGAGGCTCTCCAGGGCGGCGGGCTCCAGGCGATCGGGCTGCAGCAGCAGCGCCCGACAGCCAGCAGCGACGGCATCGGCCAGGAAGCGGTGGCCGTCAAAGCGCTCGCCCACCAGCGGCACGAACAGACTGCCGGGCGCCAGTGAACGGCTATCGGTGCTGATCGCGCTCAGCTGCGGCGAGGGGCTCTGGCTGGCATCCCCCAGCAGGGGCGCAGCCCAGAGCTGCTGCAGGCAGGCGAGATCAAGGGGCATGCGCAGGCGACGGAGGAGCGAGCAGGATCATGCCTGAGCCCACCCGGGCGCTACGCGCCAGCGCCGTTCCCTGGGAATCCAGCAGCCACAGGCGCCCTGAGCCCAGGGATTCAGCCCGCAGCTGCCACTGCTCCGCCAGCACCTGGCGCTCGGCCGTCGGCAGCGCCTGCCAGCCAGTCGGATCCAGCACCAGCTCCAGATCCCCATCCGGTTCCCGCAGCCGCGCCGCCCCCAGCAGCCCGCCCCCCGGCACGTCGGCGAAGGCCTGCAGCAGGGGGGCGGGCGCAGGGAGTTCAGCGATCTCGGGGGGTTGCTCAGCCGGGAGTTCCTCGACCGGGGATTGCTCAGCCGGGGGTTGCTCAGCCGGGGGTTGCTCAGCGATGGGCTGCTCCATCGAGGGTGGCTCAGCGAGCAGTTCGCCAACAGGGCGCTCAACAGCCACAGACACCTCGGCGGCGGGAGCCTGGGGGGCGCTGCGCCCCAGCCCCCAAGCGGCCGCCACCAGCAGGCTGAGCAGCAAGGCCAGCAGCAGCGGCCAGAACCCGGCCGCCAGGGACTGGGGCCAGAACGCTGGCCGGGGCAGATCGCCCTGGCGGTTGCGCCGCCACAGCTGCCACAGCTCCAGCCGCATCGAGGCCAGCACCGCGCCCAGGTCGCGGCGCAACAGGCCCCAGGGATTCACATAGGCAGCTGGCAGATCCTCGCCATCCGGCCGATCCCGCAGCTCAGCCACCGGCGACGATCAGCGCCGCTTGAGCAGCTTCGCCAGGCCCCGGCGGCTGGGGTCGGCATCCTGGCCCTGGGAGAACTGCTCCACCGCCGCCGCCTCGGGCGTGGGCTCCTTCACGCCGCACACGTCGCGGTACATCGCGTCGTACTCCAGCGCCGAACGCTCCCAGCTGAAGTCCACCGCCATTGCCCGCTTCTGCAGCTCGGCCCAGGCGCTGGGGTTGCGGTAGGCCTCCCAGGAGCGCACGATCGCGGTGTAGAAGTCGATCGGCTCGTAACGGTCAAAGCCGTAGCCGGTGCCCCGCCCGGCGGCCGGATCATTGGGGGGCACCGTGTCCACCAGGCCGCCCACCATGCGCGCCACAGGGATCGAGCCGTAGCGCATCGCCAGCATCTGACTGATGCCGCAGGGTTCGAAGCGGCTGGGCATCAGGAAGGCGTCGCTACCGCCATAGATCAGCCGGGAGAGGGCATCGTCGTAGGTGAGGAACACGGCGAAACGGCCGGGATGGCGGGCGGCCATCTGCCAGAGGCCGGCCTCGTAGGCCCGGTCGCCGGTGCCCAGCACCACGATCTGGCTGTCGGTGTAGGCCAACACGCGGTCGGCCACCTGCAGCAGCAGATCCACCCCCTTCTGGTCCACCAGCCGGCTCACCATGCCCATCAGATAGCTGCGGGGGTTCACCGTGAGCCCGAAACGCTCCTGCAGCTGGCGCTTGTTCTGCGCCCTTGGAGCCAGATCCTCGGCCGTGAACCGGGCCGGCAGGGCGGCATCGCTGGCCGGATTCCAGTCATCCACATCGATGCCGTTGAGGATGCCGCGCAGCTTGCCGCTGATGAAATTGAGCAGCCCCTCCAGCTTCTCGCCGTATTCGGCGGTGCGGATCTCCTGGGCATAGGTGGGCGACACCGCATTCACCCGGTCGGCATAGAGCAGGGCCGCCGCCATCGTGTGGTCGCCCTGCATGTACCAGGGGCACCAGGTGATGCGGTCGAGCTTCCAGCGCCAGGGGCCCTGGTACTTGAGGTTGTGGATGGTGAACACGGTGCTGATCTCCGGGTCCTGGTGCATCCACACCGGCAACATGCCGGTGTGCCAGTCGTGGCAGTGCAGCACCTGGGGCTTCCAGTGGTGCCAGCAGAACTCAGCGGTGGCACTGGCGAAGAACGTGAAGCGCCAGTCCTCGTCGTCGCCGCCGTAGATCCGCTCGGCGTCGAACACGGGATGGCCCACCAGGTAGAGGGGCAGACCGGTGGTGGGATGGGTGGCTTCAAACACGGCGAAGTCGTTGCCCATCGTGTGGCCCCGCCACACCGGTTCCGAGGGGATCGACAGCCGTGACCAGAGCCGGCCGTAACCCGGCAGGATCACACGCACATCATGGCCGAGCCGGGCCAGGGCGGGGGGCAGGGACCCCACCACATCGCCCATGCCGCCCACCTTCACCAGGGGGGCGCATTCAGCCGCTGCGAACAGGATGCGCATCCCACCACTCATCAGGTGGGCGCAACTGTAAGGGTGGTCTTCACCCCCACCCCTCGGGCTCAGGGCAGAACGGTGACGGGGGTGCCCAGCTGCACCAGCTCGAACAGCTCCTGCACGTGTTCATCGAACAGGCGCACACAGCCGTGGGAGACGGCCTGGCCGACGCTGTCACGGTTGGGGGTGCCGTGGAAGCCGGAGCTCACGCAGCCCTCCACCACCAGGTGCTCCCGGCCGTTGAAGCCGGAGCGGCCCAGGCAGTCACGGTGGAAGCCGATCCAGCGGCTGCCCAGGGGGTTGGCCGGCCCCGGAGGCACCGTTTCGCCGGTGGCCGGATGCTCCCAGCTGGGGTCGGCCACCCGCTCGATCACGGCAAAGCGGCCCACCGGCGTCTCCCAGCCGGGTCGGCCCACCGCCACCGGGAAGCGGCGCAGCTGCCGGCCGTTCTCCAGCACCGTCAGGTGGCGGTTGCGGCGATCGAGCACCAGTTCCCGCTGGAGGGCCGCCACCGGCTCAGGGGCGGTTTGGTCGGAGAGGAATGGGGCACGGACGCCGAGCACCTCGCCCAGGGCAGCGGCCTGACGATGGGGAGCTGAATCCTCAGTTGTGGTGCGTGCTGCTGTGGTGAGTGCAGCTGTGGTGGGTGCGGCAAAGCCTGGAGCAGGGGACGCCAGGGCAGCCGCCAGTCCAGCAACCAGCCCACCCAACAGCACCGGAAGCCTCCAGGAGGGAACCATCCGCCGGAACGGCCAAGCATCAGATCTGCTGTTCAAGGTAGCCAGGGCTCGGCGGAGAAGTCGGGGGGACGCTTCTCCAGAAAGGCATTGCGGCCCTCCTGGCCCTCGGCCGTCCGGTAAAAGAGGTGGGTGGCCTGGCCCGCCAGCTCCTGGATGCCGGCCAGGCCATCGGTTTCGGCGTTGAAGGCCGCCTTGAGACAGCGGATCGCCGTGGGGCTGTGAAGGAGCACCTCCCGGGCCCAGCGCACCCCTTCCTCCTGCAGCTGTTCCAGGGGCACCACCGCATTCACCAGGCCCATCGCCAGGGCCTCCTCCGCCCCGTACTGGCGGCAGAGGAACCAGATCTCCCGGGCCTTGCGCTGGCCCACCACCCGGGCCAGGTAGCCGGCGCCGTAGCCGCCATCGAAGCTGCCCACCCGCGGGCCGGTCTGGCCGAAGCGGGCGTTGTCGGCTGCCAGGGAGAGATCGCAGAGCAGGTGCAGCACCTGCCCGCCGCCGATCGCGTAGCCGGCCACCAGGGCGATCACCACCTTGGGCAGGCTGCGGATCAGCCGCTGCAGGTCGAGCACGTTGAGACGGGGCAGGCCGTCCTCGTCCACGTAGCCGCCGTCGCCGCGCACGCTCTGGTCACCGCCGGCGCAGAAGGCCCAGCCGCCATCGGCCGCCGGCCCGGCACCGGTGAACAGCACCACGCCGATTCGGGGGTTGTCGCGCACCCGGGCAAAGGCATCGCAGAGCTCGGCCACGGTGCGGGGCCGGAAGGCGTTGCGCTTGTGCGGTCGATTGATCGTGATCCGGGCGATGCCCTCCTCGCTGAGCTCCAGGCGGATGTCCTCGTAGGAACCGGCGGGCTGCCAGGCAACGCTCATGGCGAATCGGCCAGGGAGCAGGCCATTCTGCGCAGGGCCTGTCGCCAGGCCGCATCGGCCCGCCGGTCGGTGCGCAGCAGCAGCAGGGCCAGGGGCTGCTCCAGTCCCCAGGCCACCCCCGCCTCCAGGGAGTGCCAACTGTCCACCGCCCGACTGGGTACGCCATGGACGGCGGCCAGGGCGGCCTGATCCACCGCCTGGGGCATGGCGAACAGGCGCTCGAAGTCGAGCGGGCACGAATCCGCAGGTGAGAAAGAATCAGGCGGATCCAGGACCTGGGGCCGGATTGGCAGCTGCTCGAAGATGCCGCCGCCGCCGTTATCGATCAGCACCACCAGGAGGCGGCCGGTGAGCTGCTGGCGCCACAGCCAGCCATTGCTGTCGTGCAACAGGGCCAGATCGCCGCTCAGCAGCACCGCCTGGCCCGCCGCCTCAGCCACACCACAGGCGGTTGAGAGGGTGCCGTCGATCCCCGATGCCCCGCGGCAGCCGAGGACCGGCCGGGCCGCACCCCTGCTGTCGCTGAACGTCTCCCAGTCGCGGACCGGCGAGCTGTTGGCCAGCATCAGCGGCACGCCCGCCGGCAGCAGGCGCCCCAGGCGGCGGGACAGGGGCGGCTCGCCCCAGGGCACCGTCTGGCCCGCTGGGGCAGCCAGCAACTGTTGCTCGAGAAGGAGCTGCAGGCGCTCCTCCAGCTCCCCCCAATGGCCCGCGTAGCGCTGGCAGGCCTCGGAGGGGGTACCCGCGAGGTGCTCGGGGGCCAGCTGGGCCAGCCAGCCGGCCAGGCCGGCGGCGCTCTGGCCGAGGCAGCCGCCCAAGGGGTCGAGGGGGCGGGGGTCGCCCTCGCTCACCAGCAGCTGGGGTCCGCCACAGGCCTCCAGCAGGGTCTGCAGGCGCCGGCTGGCCGGCAACGGCCCGAGGCGCAGCACCTGCAGGTCGGGCAATTCTGCGGCCAGGGCTGGGGGCAGCGCGGCACCGACCAGGTCGTAAGCGCCCACCAGCAGCAGCCCAGTGCAGCCGCGCAGGCCGCTGAGGCCATCGGCCAGCACGGGCCAGCCCGTGCGCCGCTGCCAACGCTGCAGCGCCGCCAAGAAGGCCGGCCAGGCACTGGGGTGGCCCCGCCAGGGGCCGGCCACCACCAGCCCGGGCCGGTCAGGATCCAGGACAGCTGCCCCCTGCCGCTGGGGTTGTGCGGGCAGATCCACGGCGCGGGCCGGGGAGGGGTGGCGGGCCGGGAGGGGCTGGCAGGGCGGGATCGCAATGCCTTGATGGCCCAGGAAGCCAGCGGCATGGAGCGGCTCGTCGAAGGGCAGGTTGAGATGCACGGGCCCAGCGGGCTGGCCACGGGCGCCCCTGCTGTGGGCGAGGGCCGCGCTGGCCAGGGCGCCCAGGGCGGCCGGCTCCATGGCCGCCAGGCCCCGGCCGTCCCCCTGGCCCAGCCAGCGGGCTGCGGGGACCAGAAAACACTCCTGGTTCACCGTCTGGTTGGCGCCGCAGCCCTTCAGCCGCTCCGGCCGGTCGGCGCTGAGCAGCAACAGCGGAACCCCGCCGTGGTCGGCCTCCACCGCCGCCGGCAGCAGATTCGCCACCGCCGTGCCGGAGGTGGTGATCACGGCGGCCGGCTCGCCACTGGCCATCGCCAGGCCGAGGGCGAAGAAGGCCGCCGAGCGCTCATCGATGGCGGTGTGCAGGCGACCGCGGCCCGCAGCAACCAGCAGCCCCAAGGCGCTGGCCAGGGGGCCGGAACGGCTGCCGGGACAGAGCACCCAGTGCCCCACGCCGCCGTCGCCCAGAGCCGCCAGCAGGCTGAGGGCCGCCTCCAGGTTGCGACCGGCCAGGGCGGGATCGGGGGGGGCTGGATCGGGGGTTGCCGGATCGTTGGGGGCTGGGGTGGATGGGGCCGGTGATGAAGCCAACGGCAAACCGGAGCGCTGCAAGATGGTGTGTCCATCCTCCTGCGCCCTTGACCGCGACCCCGAAGCCGACGGCGGGCCTGATGCGCCAGCTGCGCAGCCTGCTGCTCTGGGGGCTGGTGGCCCTGGCGCTGCGCTGGGCCGTGATCGAACCCCGCTGGATTCCCTCGGGCTCGATGCTGCCCACCCTGCAGCTGGAGGACCGGGTACTGGTGGAGAAGCTGCGGGTGCGCCTGCACCGCCCCCTGCCCACCGGCACGGTGGTGGTGTTCCACCCGCCGCCGCAGTTGCAGGCGGCGGGCTATGGCGCCGAGACGGCTCTGATCAAGCGGCTGGTGGGGCTGCCCGGCGACCGCATCGCCGTGCGCGACGGCCAGCTCTGGCGCAATGGCCAGGTGGTGCAGCCCGACTGGAAAGCCGAACCGATGGACTACGACCTGCCCGAGCTCACCGTGCCCCCCGGCGAGCTGCTGGTGCTCGGAGACAACCGCAACGCCAGCCTCGACTCCCACCTCTGGGGCACCCTGCCGGAGAACGAACTGATCGGCACGGCAGTGCTGCGTTACTGGCCCCTCGACCGGTTCGGGGCGATTCGGTTCTCCGCCACGCAGGAAGCAGGAGGAGCTGCAGGGTAACTCGACTAGGGTGCACAAGTGACGCAGAGCACACCGAGGCATGTTCAACCCGGAGTTCCTGACGAGCGACAACGAGTCGATCAGCGGCAACGCCCTGATCCAGTACCTCCAGGAGCAGTCCCCGGACGTGCTGCAACGGGTGGCCCGCTCGGCCAGCGGTGAGATTCAGGACATCATTCGCCACAACGTGCAGGGTCTGCTGGGCATGCTGCCCGGCGAGCACTTCGAGGTGAAGGTGCAGACCAACCGCGAGAACCTGGCCAGCCTTCTGGCCTCGGCGATGATGACGGGTTACTTCCTGCGCCAGATGGAACAGCGCATGGAGCTGGAGGCCAGCCTGATCGCCAGCGGCGGCACTGACGACTACGACGCCGATCCCGGTCCCCTGCGGCTCTGAGCGCCTCACCCCTGGGGTGAGCGGGGCACCAGACCCAGGTTCAGCAAGGTTTGATCGATGCGGGCCAGAGTGGCCCAGCTGTCCCGTTCCGGCGCCCAGGGCCGCATGACCAGCTCCCTGGCCAGATCGGCAAGGCGCGCGGCGTCACAGGCCACCGGTGCCTCGTAGTGGGCGGAGATCAACCAACGCAGATCGGGGAGCTGGGCCAGGCGGCCGATCCACTCCACGAGAGCCCCACGGCAGCGGGGAAACACCAGCCGCTCCAGCACCGGTGCCACCTGCAGCCTGGGCTGGTCTCCTGGCACCAGTTCGCGGAACGCCTCCTGCCAGTGCGATTGCCAGCGGAAGGGGTAGAGCCCGAAGTAGAAGCGTGGGTGGCGCAGCCCAGGGGCCATCGCCAGGGCCAGCACCTCCCCCCAGCCCGGCACCTCCAGGGGTGCCGGCCGCAGATAGGAGGCGAACAGCACCAGCCGCTGCCAGCCACGGCGACGCTGCTCCGGCGTGTCCTCCAGGGGCTGGTCCCCCCGGTCGCGGGCATGGAACAGCAGCGGTGTGGGGTCTGCGTCGAACACGGCGGGCGGGTCGGCGCCGATGGCCACCAGGGCATCGGTGAGCAGCAGGCTGCCCGTGGCCCGGTGCAGACAGGCCACCTCCATGAAGGTGCCGAGGCCGAGATCGAGGGGGCCCAGGCCGCACCAGTCGAGTTCGTCTGCGTGGGGCAATCCCTGCTCGAACAGCACCCGGGTGCGGCCAGGCGGGAATCCCAGCCAGCTCGGGGGCAGGGAGAGCGGGAAGCTCCACTGGCCAGGGGCCACCCACACCGCGGCGGCGGGAAAGGCCCGCGCCAGGGCGGGGGTGGGCAGCTTGTGCTCCAGGCCTGAGGCGGTGGGCAACACGATCGAAACCACCGGACCATGGCGGCGCTCCAGCTGCCGCAGGGCCGCCAGCAACTCAGCGGTGGCTGGCAGCGGGGCGTAGAGCAGCAGACCCTGGCGCAGGCGGAGCACCGTCATGCGGATCGGCACCGCCACGTAGAAGATCCCCTGCAGCTGCTCAAAAGCCCAAACCTGGCCGGGGATCAGTTCGCGCACCAGCGTGCGCCGCCGGCCGTAGGGATAGAGCGGCAGCAGGGGCCACCAGGGCCAGCGCTGCTCGCTGGCATCACCGGCGCCGGAGGGAGTGAGCGAGGACAGGCCGGAGGACACCACGCAAAATCGAGGAAACGGTTGCCAGGACTCAGCCCAGCAGCACCAGGCTGATGCTCATCACGGCCATGCCGGCCAGCACACCGCCGATCATCAGATGGTGGTGGGACGCCAGACGCTGGGCCGTGGGCAGGAGTTCATCGAAGCAGATGTAGATCATCACGCCGGCCACGCTGGCGAACACCAGGCCCAGCAGGGTGTCGGTGAGCACGGACCGCAGAAACAGATAGCCCACAAGGGCACCCAGGGGTTCGGCCATGCCGGAGGCCATGGAAATCCAGAAGGCCTGACGCCGGCTGCCGGTGGCGTAGTAAATCGGCGCCGACACCGCCAGCCCCTCGGGAATGTTGTGGATGGCGATGGCGATGGCGATGCCGATGCCCAGGCGCGGGCTGGAGAGGGCCCCCAGAAAGGTGAGCAGCCCCTCGGGAAAGTTGTGGATGGCGATCGCCAGCGCCGAGAACAGGCCAGTGCGCAGCAGGTTGGCCTTCGACTGCGGGTCGCGGTCCCGGCTGGCCTGCAGGGCCGGGGAGAGGGCCGTCTCGGGCAGGGGCAGCAGGCGGTCGATCAGGGCGATGGCTCCCATGCCGGCAAACAGGGCCAGCACTGCCAGGGCATGGCCGGGCTGGTTGCCCAGCGGGCCGCTGAGGATGACCCGGGCCTTGGGCAGGATCTCCACGAACGACACGTAGAGCATCACCCCCGCCGAGAAGCTGAGGGCGATGCTGAGCACGCGGGGACTGAACCCCCGGTTGAACAGGCCAAGCACGCTGCCGAGGCCGGTGGAGAGTCCGGCCGCCACGGTGAGCAGGAAGGCGAAGACAACCCGCGAATCCAGAACCTGGGAATCCGGCACGGGCACAGGTGGACCCCCGATCAACGCACGCACTGGCCTGATGATCGCAGGCGGCCCCACTCCTCGGCCCCACTCCTCGGCCACCATGAAAAACCCCGCCGGATTCCCCCCTGCAGGCAGTGAGGAGACGGGGCGGGGTGGGCGGAATGACGGGAACCGGGAGCCGCAGGGCCGTTGACCTGAGATCTCAGCCGATGGCCGGCGCCGTGAGCGCCACGGGCACCGCGCTGGTGGTGGCCAGGTCCAGCGGGAAGTTGTGGGCGTTGCGCTCGTGCATCACTTCCATGCCCAGATTGGCGCGGTTGAGCACGTCGGCCCAGGTGGGCAGCACCCGGCCCTGGGCGTCCAGGATCGACTGGTTGAAGTTGAAGCCGTTCAGGTTGAACGCCATGGTGCTGATGCCCATGGATGTGAACCAGATCCCCACCACCGGCCAGGCACCCAGGAAGAAGTGCAGGCTGCGGCTGTTGTTGAAGCTGGCATACTGGAAGATGAGGCGACCGAAGTAACCGTGGGCAGCCACGATGTTGTAGGTCTCTTCCTCCTGTCCGAACTTGTAGCCGTAGTTCTGGCTCTCAGTTTCGGTGGTCTCCCGCACAAGGCTGGAGGTGACGAGCGAACCGTGCATGGCGGAGAACAGGCTGCCGCCGAACACGCCGGCCACCCCCAGCATGTGGAAGGGGTGCATCAGGATGTTGTGCTCAGCCTGGAACACCAGCATGAAGTTGAAGGTGCCGCTGATGCCGAGGGGCATGCCGTCGGAGAAGGAGCCCTGACCGAAGGGGTAGATCAGGAACACGGCGAAGGCGGCCGAGAGCGGCGCGCTGTAGGCCACGCAGATCCAGGGGCGCATGCCCAGGCGGTAGCTGAGCTCCCACTGGCGGCCCATGTAGGCGGAGATGCCGATCAGGAAGTGGAACACCACCAGCTGATAAGGGCCGCCGTTGTACAGCCACTCATCGAGGCTGGCGGCTTCCCAGATGGGATAGAAGTGCAGGCCGATGGCGTTGCTGGAGGGCACAACAGCACCGGAGATGATGTTGTTGCCATAGATGAACGAACCGGCAACCGGTTCGCGGATGCCGTCAATGTCCACCGGCGGGGCGGCGATGAAGGCAATGATGAAGCAGATCGTGGCGGCCAGCAGGCAGGGGATCATCAACACCCCGAACCAGCCCACATAGAGGCGGTTGTTGGTGGAGGTGACCCACTGGCAGAAGTTCTGCCAGTTGCTGCTCGTGCCGCTGCGGATGACAGTGGTCATGGCACAGACCTCAGTGCAGAAATGAGGTGGAAAGACAATGAGAACGGCCACAGCCAGCAGGGCTGTGGTCCATAAAAGCTAATCACGCACCCACTGATCACCAGGAGACGCAACCAATCGCCCAGTTGCGTTACACCGCTTCAAGCAACTGCGTTACACACGTTCAAACGGCCTTGAGGGGGCCTGGCTGGCTCGCCCGGGCCTGCTCGGCCAACCACTGGCGGCCCTGACGCAGAAACGCCGGCCAATCCAGCTTCTCCGCCTCCGCCGCCTGCGCCACCAGCAGGGGTGCCTCCCGTCGGATGCGCTCCAGGTCGGGGGCGGCCACGCCCACCGAGCGAGCCAGGGTATCGGCCAGGGCGCGGCCCACCACCCGGGTGAGATAGGCAGCGCTGAGGGCCTGCACCGCGCTGCCCAGCAACCAGGTGGGGCCATGCCACTTCACCACCCCGGCCAGGGCCTGGCTGCTCCACTCCACCACCCCCAGGGTGAGGGCGGCCCGGGCCAGTTCCACCGCCGTGGCCTGCAGCTGTTCGGCGCCCCAGGGGCAGTCCCACAGCCGGGCCATCTCCTTCACCATCAAGCCATTGGCCACCGCCAGCACCAGCAGATCCAGGCTGGGCAGGGGTGCGGCCACCACCCCGGCGGCCACGAGCCACTGGGTGCGCTGCTGCAACTGCTGGAACCGGCCCCTGCGGAGACCCTCCAGCTGGCCCTGCCAGCGGCTGTGCAGGGCCGCCAGGGAGCGCTGCTGACGCTGGCTGCGCAGGTTGGCGGCCTCACCCGCCCAGCGCTCCCCCAGGCAAGACAACTGGGGAGCCAGGGCGGCCAGGTCGTGCCAGCACACCAGCTCCACGGGGTGGGCCGTGGGCAACTGGGCCCGCAACTCGGCGGCCACGGCGGCCACGGCCTCCTGGCTGGGCACCTCCACCAGCAGCACGAGGGGCTGGCCGACGGGCACCGCCTGGATCCAGCGCAGGTCGGCCGCCAGCAGGGGAGGCTTCAACCCATAGAGAAGGATGTCGCAGCTGGCGAAGGGCTCCGGCCAGCTCCATTGCTGGGTCGCCGGCGGCAGGGGGCGACTCCAGTGCAGGCTGAGGGCGGCAGGTCCGCGCAGGCTGGCCGCCACCTGGGCGCGCCAGGAGGGCTCCTCCGGACAGGCACCCACCAGGCCCAGATGCAGGCCTGGCCGCTCCAGCTGGGCCCGCAGCTGCTCGAGCTCGATGCAGCGCCGGCTGCTGCCGGCCCCATCCGGATCGAGCTGCTCGAACTGCTGCCGCAGGCGCTCCAGCCGCTGCAGCCAGCCCGCGCTGCTGGTAGCCCCCAGCCCGCCGGAGCGTCCGCCCGTCCTGGACCACCCCCTGAGCAGCAGCAGGCCCGCTGTGGCGGTGGAGGCTGCCAGCACGGGCACATGCAGCACCTGGCCGAGCCCTTCAAGCACCACGCCCCCACCCACGGCCGCGGCGGCCATGGGCCAGAGACGCCGCCACAGCTGATCGCCTCTGGACGGGGTGGCAGGGCTTTGGGCGGGCTGCGGCGGGTTGGTCAACGCCCTCGGTGCGATCTCCGTCTCTTTAGCTCAACACCCGGGGGCCGCACCAGGCCCGGGGTCGATAGGTTGGCACTGAAACAGTCGTGGATGCGCCGTGGCCAGGCCCGCCCAGCGGATCAGCCTCCAGGTGGACGAGCGGCTCGCTGCCCGACGACCACCTCAGCATTGCTGGGTACATGGCCAACAGCAGGAGCAGGCCGACCCGACCCTGAGCCTGGGGGCAGGCGATGGCTGAACAGATGAGGCATGCCCTGGAAGGGACGTCGATCCTGACGGGCCTCACGCCTCGCCACTGGCAGCTGTTGCAGAGTTGGCAGGCAGAGCTCAGCGCCGCCGACGTCTGGTCAGGCAGCCTGCCCGTGGCGCTGCTTGAGCGCTGCTGGCTGCGCCTGCGACGCGTACCCGTTTCCCAGTTCGCGGCGACCCTGCCCCCGGACGCCAGCAGTGAGGCTCCCGAACTGGTGCGCTACCGCGACTGGCTGGCCCGGGGCCTGACCACCTGGCAGGCCGAGTGCCTCTGCTGGCAGGAGTTCGGCAGCGAGGCCTGTCAGCAGGCACTGCGACGCCACTGGCAGCAACGGGAACGGGATCCGGGCGACTGGACCCTCAACCGCTACCTCGAGCTGGTCTCCAGCTACCGCGAGCAGCTGGAGGGACAGGGGGAGCGGCGTCTGCCGCTGCTGGTGCTGGGCCGGGCTGGAACCCGGGATCCACACCGGCTGCTGTGGTTGCGTGGAAGCTGGCTGTCGATGCGGCACACTTGCGCCTGATACCCAGGCTGCCGTCATGGCTGACGAGACGAGCACAACGACACCCCAGGGCGCCCGCGGTGGCGGCAACCGCGAACCCGGTGGCTTCCGCATCCGCCTGAGCGACAACGAGATGCGCTCAGCCCGGGCCCTGCAGGAGGCGTTCCGCCTGCGCTCCACGGTGGCGGTGCTTGGGTTCTGCGTGCGCACCCTCGGCCAGATGCTGGAGGAGGGCAAGCTGGATGAGCTGGTGGAGCAGCAGCGTGCCCAGGCCGGCAACCGGGAGGGCGGCCGCCCCCCTCGCCGCGACGGCAGTGAGCGGCCGCGCCGCGCTGCCGCGGAGCGGGCCCCCCGGGTGGATCCCTTTGCCAGGCCGTCCCGCCCCGCCGCAGCTGCCCCCGCCGAGGCCGATGAGCCCACCCCTGTGGAACCAGCCGCTGCGGGGGCGGACCTGAGCGACGAAACCACTTCCGAAACCAGCGAAGCCGCGCTCACCGACGGTTCGGCCACGGAACAGGCGGCGGCAGACCAACCCGCAGCCGACGCCACCACCGCCGAGAGCTGAGCACAGGCCGATGCCCAAGCCCAGGGTCCTTTCCGGCGTCCAGCCCACCGGCGCCCTGCACCTGGGCAACTGGCTCGGGGCCATCCGCAACTGGGTGGATCTGCAGGACAGCCACGACACCTTCTTCTGCGTGGTGGACCTGCACGCGATCACGGTGCCCCACCGTCCCGAGCTGCTCGCCGAGGACACCCTCTCCACGGCCGCGCTGTATCTGGCCTGCGGCATCGACCCCCAGCGCGCCACCGTGTTCGTGCAGAGCCAGGTGAGTGCCCACAGCGAACTGGCCTGGCTGCTGAACTGCGTGACGCCGCTCAACTGGCTGGAGCGGATGATCCAGTTCAAGGAGAAGGCGATCAAACAGGGTGACCAGGTGTCGGTTGGCCTGCTCGACTACCCGGTGCTGATGGCTGCCGACATCCTTCTCTATGACGCCGACAAGGTGCCGGTGGGGGAGGACCAGAAGCAGCACCTGGAGCTGGCCCGTGACATCGCCCAGCAGCGCATCAACGCCCGCTTCGGCCGCAGGGGTGCCGATGGCGAGCCGGAGGCGATCCTCAAGGTGCCCGAGCCCCTGATTCTGCGGGAGGGCGCCCGGGTGATGAGCCTCACCGATGGCAGCAGCAAGATGAGCAAGAGCGATCCCAACGAGGGCTCGCGCATCAACCTGCTCGACCCGCCCGAGCTGATCACCAGGAAGATCAAGCGGGCCAAGACCGACCCAACCCTGGGGCTGGAATTCGGCAATCCCGAGCGCCCTGAGGCCGACAATCTGCTCGGGCTCTACGCCATCCTCTCCGGAGAGGGACGGGAGGCGGCGGCCAGGGACTGCGCCCAGATGGGCTGGGGCCAGTTCAAGCCCCTGCTGGCCGAGGCCACGGTCGAAGCCCTGCGCCCGCTGCAGGAGCGCTATCGGGAGCTGCGCCAGGACCCGGGAGCGCTGAAGGGCGTGCTGCAGCAGGGGCGGGAACGGGCCACCGCCGTGGCCGAGGCCACCCTGGGGCGGGTGCGCACCTGCCTTGGTTTCCTGACAGTTGACGCCTGAGTGCCGCCGAAGGTGCCCACGCACGCTTAACAATCTTTTCGGGATCAATCAGCGGACCTGATCGATCGGGCCCCTGCCCCGCAGGGAGCGCGGTCAGCCAGCCCTGAGTGAAAACACCTATCCACCCAGCCGGGCACAGGTATCTCAGCCGGGACCCATCCCGCGCCGGACTGAGCGAACACACCAAGTCCCATTTGTCCACCCCCCAGCGGCAGGGGGTGGCCGGGAGCTGCCTCCTGCCAGCAGGGTCTCGGGGCGTCACCGATCGCCCATCTGACTAGCCCGCTGATCACCCGCCTCACGGTTCTTGGCCTGAGTGCCGTTCTGCCGATCCCCATGGCAGCCACCGCCGTGTCCCGGCCGTCCTTCGAACTGCGCCTGCCGGAACCCGCACCTGCCGTGAGCGTCCGCCGGGCCGAGCCCGGTCCCTACGCCCTCACGCCCGAACGTCGGGCCCTGCTGGACACCATCCGCTATGCCGAGGGCACCTGGACCGGGGGCCGGGCCGACGGCTACCGCATGCTCTACGGCGGCAGCCTGGTGCAGACGCTCAACCGTCATCCGGAGATCGTGGTGCGCCACCGCTACACCAGCGCCGCTGCAGGGGCCTACCAGTTTCTGCCGGACACCTGGCACGGGGTGGCCCGCCAGCTGGGACTCAGCAGCTTTGAGCCCCAAAACCAGGATCAGGCCGCCCTGCACCTGATCCAGCGGCGGGGTGCGCTCAACCTGTTTGACCGCAACGGCCTCACGGCGGACGTGCTGGCCCGGCTCGCTCCCGAATGGGCATCCCTGCCGGCCCATCACGGCGGCAGCTACTACGGCCAACCGGTGAAGCAGCGCCAGGAACTGATCAGCTTCTACCAATCCGCCCTGGCTCGCCACCGCAACGCCAGCTGAGGGGCGAGGCACTCAGCCCGGGAAGGCCGGGGGCTCAGGCCAGTGCAACTGGGGGAGGGGCACCTGCAGGGCCCGCAGCCGGGCCGACAAGCCCCACAGCCGCATCACCAGCTGATGCCAGGGGGCCAGGGTCTCCAGGCCGAGAGCCACCGGCGCGGTGGTGGCGTTGCACAGGGCTGAGGCAGCAGCCAGCTCGCGGCTGGCCGCGGCAATCGCCTCCCGTAACTGCTGGCGCTCTTCTGCCGACATCACCACATCCGGGCAGCAATCCAGCAGGGTGTCGCCGCGATCAAACCAGATGCGGAAGTCGTCCAGCAAGGAACCCAGAAGGTGGTTGAGCAGATCAGCCCCGGACTCTGGATGGTCGGGCGATGGCACGGCACTCATCCGCTCAGCTTAGGAAGGGCTGCGTAGGATCGCCTTTCGCCGTTCTGTCCTGTAAGCCCGTGTCCCCATCCGCCGCAACGGCAAGCCAGCACACGGTTGAAGCCAGCGGCGAAGCCCAGGGGAGCGACCAGACCCCTACGCCGATTCACCTCCCCAAGACCAGCGAGAGCGAGCAGCTGCTGCGCATCCGCCACTCGATGAGCCATGTGATGGCCATGGCGGTGCAGAAGCTGTTTCCCAAGGCCCAGGTGACGATCGGCCCCTGGACCGAGAGCGGCTTTTACTACGACTTCGACAATCCCGATCCCTTCACAGAGGCCGACCTCAAGGCCATCAAGAAGGAGATGATCAAGATCATCAATCAAAAGCTGCCCCTCGAGCGCATTGAGGTGAGCCGCGCCGAGGCCGAGCAGAAGATTCAGGCCCAGAACGAGCCCTACAAGCTGGAGATCCTGGCGGGCATCAGCGAACCCATCACGCTCTACACCCTCGGCGAGCAGTGGTGGGACCTCTGCGCCGGCCCCCATGTGGCCAACACCAGCGAACTCAACGCCAAGGCCTTCGAGCTGGAGAGCGTGGCCGGCGCCTACTGGCGCGGCGATGAAACCAAGGCCCAGCTGCAGCGCATCTACGGCACCGCCTGGGAGACCCCCGAGCAGCTGGCCGAACACAAGCGTCGCAAGGAAGAAGCGCTGCGCCGCGACCACCGGCGCCTCGGCACCGAACTGGACCTCTTCTCGATCGAAGACGAGGCCGGCGCTGGCCTGGTGTTCTGGCATCCCCGCGGCGCCCGCATGCGCCTGCTGATCGAGGACCTCTGGCGGGAGCTGCACTTTGCGGCGGGCTACGAGCTGCTCTACACGCCGCACGTGGCCGACATCGGCCTGTGGAAAACGTCCGGCCACCTCGACTTCTACAGCGAATCGATGTTCGGCCCGATGCAGGTGGATGAGCGGGAATACCAGCTCAAGCCGATGAACTGCCCGTTCCACGTGCTCACCTACGCCTCCGCCCTGCGCAGCTACCGGGAGCTGCCGATCCGCTGGGCCGAGCTGGGCACCGTGTACCGCTACGAGCGCCCGGGGGTGATGCACGGGCTGATGCGGGTGCGCGGCTTCACCCAGGACGACGCCCACGTGTTCTGCCTGCCCGAGCAGATCAGCGATGAGATTCTGGCGATCCTCGATCTCACCGAGCAGATCCTCTCCACCTTCGATTTCCGCAGCTACGAGATCAACCTCTCCACCCGCCCGGAGAAATCGATCGGCGACGACGCCGTGTGGGAGTTGGCCACCCAGGGCCTGATCGAAGCGCTGGATCGCAAGGGCTGGGCCTACAAGATCGACGAGGGCGGCGGCGCCTTCTACGGCCCCAAGATCGACCTCAAGATCGAAGACGCCATCGGCCGGATGTGGCAGTGCTCCACGATCCAGCTGGATTTCAACCTGCCCGAGCGCTTCAAGCTCGACTACGTGGCGGCCGATGGCTCGCGGCAGCGGCCGATCATGATCCACCGCGCCATCTTCGGCTCGCTGGAGCGCTTCTTCGGGATCATGAGCGAGAACTACGCCGGCGATTTCCCCTTTTGGCTGGCCCCCGAGCAGATCCGCCTGTTGCCGGTCACCGATGAGGTGCGGCCCTACGCCGAGCAGGTGCTCAGCACGCTGAAGGCGGCCGGTATACGCGCCAGCATCGACCACTCCGGCGACCGCCTCGGCAAGCTGATCCGCAACGGCGAGCAGATGAAGATCCCGGTGCTGGCGGTGATCGGCGCCAAGGAGGCCGAGAGCGGCCAGGTGAGCCTGCGCAGCCGCCGCGAGGGAGACCTCGGCAGCCTGGCCGTGCCCGATCTGGTGGCATCGGCGGCTCAGGCGAACCAGGATCGGCTCGCTGGTCTGCCGCTGGGCTGATGGGCACCCTCCTGGCCGGCGACATCGGCGGCACCAAGACCCTGCTGGCGCTCTATCAGAGCACAGGCCAGGAGTTGAAGCTGCTGGCGCAGGAGCGGTACAGCTCGGCGGACTGGGACGACCTCACCCCCATGCTGCAACGGTTTCTCCACACCGCAGGCACAGGCCTGCCAGGCGGTGTTGCCCAGCCGGCGGCCGCCTGCTTCGCGGTGGCCGGCCCGGTACAGGGAGGTCAGGCCAGGCTCACCAACCTGCCCTGGCTCCTTGACCAGAACGCCCTGGCGGCCCCGATCGGCATCGGCAACGGCCTTGTGGAGCTGGTGAACGACTTCGCCGTACTGATCTACGGGCTGCCGCACCTGCAGCCACAGCAGCAGGCTGTGCTGCGGCCAGGCTGTGCGGATCCCGACGGCACGCTGCTGGTGCTGGGTGCCGGCACCGGCCTGGGGGTCGCCTACGGCCTGCGCACCCCCCAGGGCCTGGTGGCCCTGGCCAGTGAGGCGGGCCATGGCGAATTCGCTCCGCGCAGCGAGGCCGAGTGGCGGTTGAAGCGCTGGCTTCAGGCCGATCTGGGCTTGGAGCGCCTGTCGATCGAACGGGTGGTGAGTGGCACCGGACTGGGTCACGTGGCGCGCTGGCTGCTGCAGGAACGGCATGGGGATGGCAGCCATCCGCTGCAGCGCAACTCGCCGGCGGACCTGCCGGCGGCCGTGGCCGAGGCGGCAGAAAGCGGCGATGCACTGGCACGGGAGGCGCTGGAGCTGTGGCTCGCGGCCTACGGCAGCGTGGTCGGCGACCTGGCCCTCACCGGCCTCTGCCGAGGCGGCGTCTGGCTGGCGGGGGGAACCGCCGGCAAGTTGCTCGGGTGCCTGCGCCAGGCCAGCTTCGCGCAGGCCTTCCTGGCCAAGGGGCGGCTGGCGCCCGTGCTGGAGACCCTGCCGATCACGGCCATCACCGATCCGGCGATCGGCCAGTTCAGCGCCGCCTGCAGGGCCCGCACGCTGCTGAAGGAATCAGCCCCCGCACCCGCAAGCTGAGACACTGGCAGCAACAGGAGATGGCAGATGGTGCGGCCCAAGGTTGGCCAGGGTGTTGTGGTTCATGTGCCGGCCACCACGGCCAACATCGGGCCGGGGTTCGACTGCCTCGGGGCGGCCCTTGACCTCGACAATGTGTTCGAGCTGCGCTGCGTGGAGGGGGGGAGCCATCGCTTCGACCTGATCATCGAGGGCAGCGAGGGCGCCCACCTGCGGGGGGGACCGGACAACCTTGTGTACCGCTCTGCCCAGCGGGTGTGGAAGGAGGCGGGCGAGGAGCCGGTGGGTCTGGAGGCCAGGGTGCGTCTGGCCGTGCCGCCGGCCCGAGGCCTGGGCAGCAGCGCCACGGCGATCGTGGCCGGCCTGATGGGGGCCAATGCCCTGGTGGGTGAACCGCTCTGCAAAGAGAAGCTGCTCGAACTGGCGATCGACATCGAGGGCCACCCCGACAACGTGGTTCCCTCCCTGGTGGGCGGTCTGTGCATGACGGCCAAGGCCGCTTCCCACCGCTGGCGGGTGGTGCGCTGTGAATGGTCCAGCGATGTGGTGGCCGTGGTGGCGATCCCGGCCATCCGGCTGGCCACCAGCGAGGCACGCCGGGTCATGCCCAAGGCAATCCCGGTGGCCGATGCGGTGATCAATCTCGGGGCTCTCACCCTGTTGCTGCAGGGTCTGCACAGCGGCAACGGTGATCTGATCAGCGATGGGATGCACGACCGGCTCCATGAGCCCTATCGCTGGGGTCTGATCGTGGGCGGCACCAAGGTGCGCGATGCGGCCCTGGAGGCGGGAGCCTGGGGCTGCGTGATCAGTGGCGCCGGGCCGAGCCTGCTGGCTCTGTGCACGGCGGACCGGGCCGAGACGGTGGCTCGCGGGATGCTGTTGGCCTGGCACAAGGCCGGGGTGGAAAGCCGCACCGAAGTTCTGCATGTGCAACAGGAGGGCAGTCGCTGGCAGCCCCTACCCGATCGCTGAAGCGACCCACACCAGTGGATGAGAGGCCTGAGCGCAACAGATCTGCGGCGTTCTCCTGATTCTCAGCCGTCGCAAATCAGGGTGATCGACCTATGGGGATCCATAGACAGTGCAGCATCTGGCATCTGCCACCGGGCAAAGGTGCACTCTTTCGGTTGTGCTGAAAGGGCTTTGCCTTCTCCCCTTTCAAGCAATGCGCAATTCACGCAAGGCTTTTCTTTCCTTGGCGGCAGCCGCTGCCGCCACCTCCAGCCTTTTGGCTGCCCCGGTGCGCGCCGGTGAAACCGTCAGCGACGAAGCCGCCAGCACCCTGGCCGCCCTGCCCAGCGCAGCTGCGACCCCTGCTGAGCCCCAGGACACCCTGATCAGCCAGTCCGTGATCGTTGACGAGGCCGTCGTCTACGAGCAGGGCACCGGCTTCTACGGCACCATCGGCATCGGTGGCAGCTGGGCCAACGACATCACCGGCAACGTCAACCGTCGCAACCGGCCCAACCGCAACGTTGAGCTGGAGACCAATGGTGGCTTCTCCCTCGACGCCGGTGTGGGCTACGACTTCGGCGCAATCCGCACCGAGCTCACCTACGTCTACAACCAAATCGGTGTGGACGACATCACCCGCAATCGCAACTGGACCTCCACCCGCACCAACGGTGGCAACCAGAACGGCATCATGGCCAGCGCCTACTGGGACATCAACACCGGTACCCGCTGGACCCCCTACATCGGCGGTGGCATTGGCTGGATCAACCAGTCGATGGGCACCAACACCCTGGTGAAGACCCGCAACGGCAACGTTGTGAACCGGATCAACACCGGCGAGGGCAACGACAACCTCTTTGGCTGGCAGGCCAAGGCCGGTGTGGCCTACGGCGTGAACTGGAACACCGACATCTACGCCGAAGCTGTGTACCAGGGCGCTGAGTCGTTCACGGCCGGCCGCACCAATTGGAGTGCTCTCGACAACAACTGGGGCTTCAAGATCGGTGCCCGCTACCGCTTCGGCGGCCCTGTGGTGGAGGAAGTGGTGGAGGAGACCGTGATCACCCCCGCCCCCGCTCCTGCCCCCCGTCCCCAGCCCGCACCCGCTCCGGTGTTCCAACCCGAGCCGGCTCCGATCCGCGGCCTCTGGTGAGCCTCGGCTGATCAGCCGGGTCCAGGCGACCCAATCCGGGAGTGGCTTCGGCCACTCCCTTTTTGATGGCCATGAGTACAAATGCCCATCGGCCATGGGGTGACTGGTAACGTGGCCGCCGGGTCAGTCCATGGCGGTGCAGACCGCGCTGGCGTCAGCCCGCCCCCCTCGCCACCCGTCCTGGAGCCCGATGGACGCCTCCCTGCCCAGTCTGGTCGCGTCCATCGCCGGCCTGGCGACGGTTCCATCCAGCCAGAGCTTTCCCTGGCTCAGCCTGATCGTGCTGCTGCCGGCGGCCGTGGCCCTGGTGATGCCACTGCTCCCCGGTGATGGCAGCGATCCCCGCCTGCCCCGCACCCTGGCCCTCGGCACCCTGGCCGTGGACCTGGGCCTGATGCTGGTGTGCTTCAGCCAGCACTTCAACGGCACCAGCAGTGAGCTGCAACTGGTGGAGCGGCTCAGCTGGGTGCCGGCCCTGGGCCTGGAGTGGTCGCTGGCGGCCGATGGCCTCTCGGCGCCCCTGGTGGTGCTCTCCGGCCTGGTGACCCTGCTCTCAGTGGCCGCCAGCTGGAACATCAGCCGCAAGAGCCGCCTCTATTTCGCCCTGATGCTGGTGCAGGCCTCGGCCCAGGGGCTGGTGTTCCTCTCCCACGACTTCCTGCTCTTCTTCCTGGCCTGGGAGCTGGAACTGGTGCCCGTTTACCTGCTGATCGCCATCTGGGGCGGCAAGCAGCGCCAGTACGCGGCCACCAAGTTCATCCTCTATACCGCCACCGCCTCGCTGCTGATCCTGGTGAGCGGTCTCGCCCTGGCCTTCAACGGGCCCGTCACCTTCAACCTCACTGAGCTGGTGGAGCGCAGCGCTGGTGGCACCTTCGGCCTTCTCTGTTATCTCGGCTTCCTGGTGGGCTTCGGCGTGAAGCTCCCCATGTTTCCCCTGCACACCTGGCTGCCGGACGCCCACGGTGAGGCCAACGCCCCGGTGTCGATGCTGCTGGCGGGCGTGCTGCTGAAGATGGGCGGCTATGCCCTGCTGCGCTTCAACGTGCAGATGCTGCCGGAGGCCCACCTCACCCTGGCTCCGGCCCTGGTGGTGCTGGGCATCGTGAACATCGTGTACGGCGCGCTCAACGCCTTTGCCCAGGACAACGTGAAGCGCAGGATCGCCTGCAGCTCCGTGAGCCACATGGGCTTCGTGCTGCTGGGCATCGGCGCCATCGATGCCCTGGGCATGAGCGGCGCCATGCTGCAGATGATCAGCCATGGCCTGATCGCCGCCGCCATGTTCTTCGTGACAGGGGTGTTCTACGAGCGCACCGAAACCCTCTCGATCCCCAACATGGGCGGCCTGGCCAAGGCCCTGCCGATCACCTTCGCCTTCTTCCTGGCCAGCTGCCTGGCCTCCCTCGCCCTGCCGGGCATGAGCGGTTTCGTGAGCGAGATCACCGTGTTCCTGGGGATCACCGCCAATGACGGCTTCACCACCGGCTTCCGGGTGATCACGATCGTGTTGGCAGCAATCGGCCTGGTGCTGACGCCGGTGTATTTGCTCAGCCTCTGCCGTCGGGTGTTCTTCGGCCCCCGGATTCCGGCCCTGGCCAGCACTGGCGACATGCGCCCCCGGGAGCTGCTGATCGGCCTCACCCTGCTGGTGCCCACCCTGGTGATCGGCTTCTGGCCGCGGGTGGCCATCGACTTCTACGAGGCCAGCACCAATGCCCTCTCCACCCAGCTGCTGGCAGGCGTGAGCGTGGCGGCGGGTCGGTTCACCCCCTTCGCCTGAACCACAGGGCGGCCTGGCCATGCCCTGAAATAGCAGGCAGTTGCAGTGCCTGCCATGGCAGCCGCCTCCAGCCCCTCTCCCCTGCTGCGCGGGCAGGGGCTACCTCCGTTTGAGGCCATCACGCCCGAACAGGTGAACGCGGCCATCCCCGAGTTGCTGGACCAGCTGAACGGCGAACTCAGCCAGTTGGAGCAGGCGCTGGAGGGGCGGCTTGAGCAGGCCAGCAGCGGCGGCGATCCCCTGGGCTGGGCGGAGGTGATGGATCCCCTCCACCATCTCGGCGAGCGGCTGCGCTGGAGCTGGGGCGTGGTGAGCCACCTCAACGGCGTGTGCAACACCACTGAGCTGCGCGAGGCCCACCAGAACCAGCAGGGGACGGTGGTGGCCTTCGGCAGCCGGGCGGGTCAGAGCGCGGTGATCTACCGGGCCCTGGGCCAGCTGCTGGAGCAGCGCCAGCTGCTCGATGCCACCCAGCAGCGCATCCTGGAAGCTGAGCGCCGGGACATGGAGCTGCGCGGTGTGGGCCTGGGCGGTGCGGAGCAGGAGGCCTTCAATGCCACCACCGCCGAGCTGGCACGGCTGGCCAGCGACTTCGGCAACCACGTGCTCGATGCCACCAACGGCTGGAGCCTGCGGCTGCGCGATCCGGCCGAGGTGGCCGGCCTGCCCGACAGCCTCAGGGAGCTGCTGGCCCAGACAGCCCGCCAGGCCGGTGAGGAACCCGGCGACACGGACGCCAGCGCAGAGGCCGGTCCCTGGCTGCTCGGGCTCGACATGCCGCGGGTGGCACCGTTCCTGAAATACAGCCAGCGCCGCGACCTGCGTGAACGGGTGTACCAGGCCCAGGTGGCCCGGGCCTCGAGCGGCGAACTCGACAACGGCCCGCTGATCGAGCGGATCCTGACGCTGCGGGGCGAGCAGGCCCGGCGCCTGGGCTACGCCAGCTGGGCCGAGGTGAGCCTGGCCAGCAAGATGGCCGGCTCCGTGGCCGAGGTGGAACAGCTGCTGGAGGAGTTGCGCGCCGCCGCCTATCCCGTTGCCGAACGGGAGCTGGAGGAGCTGCGCGCCATCGCCCGCCGCCAGGGCGCCCCGGAAGCGGACGACCTCAAGCCCTGGGATGTGGCCTTCTGGGCCGAGAAACTGCGCCAGGAGAGCTTCGATCTCGACAGCGAGGCGCTGCGGCCCTGGTTCCCGCTGGAGCAGGTGCTGCAAGGACTGTTCGGGCTCTGCCAGCGGCTGTTCGACATCCGCATCGTGAGCACCGATCCGGGCGAAGCGCCCACCTGGCATCCCGACGTGCGCTACTTCCGGGTGCTCGACGGGGCCAGCGGCACCCCCCTGGCCGCCTTTTATCTCGATCCCTTCAGCCGTCCCGGCAGCAAGCGCGGCGGCGCCTGGATGGATGAGTGTCTGGGCCGCTCCCGCACCGCCGCCGGGGAGCCGGTGCTGCCGGTGGCCTACCTGATCTGCAACCAGAGCCCGCCGGTGGGGGAGACCCCCAGCCTGATGACCTTCGAGGAGGTGGAAACCCTGTTCCACGAGTTCGGCCACGGCCTGCAGCACATGCTCACCACCGTGGATCGCCCCCAGGCCGCCGGCATCAACAACGTGGAGTGGGATGCGGTGGAGCTGCCCAGCCAGTTCATGGAGAACTGGTGCTACGACCGGGCCACCCTGATGGGCATGGGCCGCCACTGGCAGACGGGCGAGCCCCTGCCCGAGGCCGACTACCAGAAGCTGCTGGCGGCCCGCACCTTCATGGGCGGCAGCGCCACCCTGCGCCAGGTGCACTTCGCCCTGGTGGATCTGCGCCTGCACAGCGCCTGGAGCCCGGAGGGCGGGCAGAGCCCTGAACAGCTGCGCCGCGAGCTGGCCCGCACCACCACGGTGCTGGAGCCGATCCCCGAGGATGCCTTCCTCTGCGCCTTCAGCCACATCTTCGCCGGCGGCTATTCGGCCGGCTACTACTCCTACAAGTGGGCCGAGGTGCTCAGCGCCGACGCCTTCAGCGCCTTTGAGGAGGTGGGTCTGGATGTGGAAGACGCGGTGGTGGCCACCGGCCGCCGCTTCCGCGACACCGTGCTCTCCCTGGGCGGCAGCCGCTCCCCCGCGGAGATCTTCGAGGCCTTCCGCGGCCGGCCTCCCAGCCCCGAGGCCCTGATCCGCCATTCGGGGCTGGTGGAGGCCTGATTTCAGGTGAAAGCCTGATTTCAGGGCCGCAGCAGCTCGGCCACAATCGGGCCCAGGGCAGCCGGACTGGTGATCAGCTGCCGGTGGCTCCACACCGGCAGCTGCTGGCAGCGGCCCACCGGCAACACGCCGGTCCAGCTGGGGACCACCATGTGATCCGCCAGACACCAGAAACTGCAGCAGTCCACGCCGGCCAGGGCGGAGAGGTCACCGTTGAGCCGGCGCAACAGCGGGCTGCCGGGCCTCATGTCGGCGATGCTGGCCAGCCAGCGCCCCGGCCAGGGGGTGGCCACCAGGCTGCCGCGCTGGGGGCTGCCCACGCTGATCAGCCGGCGCACGCGACCGGCCCCACCGGCCAGCTGGATCCAGCTGCGCCCCACCAGCCCGCCCATCGAGAAACCGAGCACGTCCACCGGCTGATCCGGGCCGAAGCGCTCGTTCACCAGCCGCCCGAGCTGGGTGGCCAGCTCGAGCAGGGGCCGCTGGCCGAGGCCATGGGGCAGATGGGGCACCAGCAGCGGCTGGCGGCGGCCCCGGAGTTCATCCTCCAGACGGCGGAACAGGCGGGGGGTGTCCCACAGGCCGTGGACCAGCACCAGGGGCGTGGATTGGGGTGTAGCCATCCGCCAAACAGGCCGACGGGCAACCTATGCCATGGGCCTGGCCGAGAGGATGGGGCGATGTCCAACCCGTCCCAGATCCGCAGCGCCCCGATCGACCCCGGCGTGATCCAGGACGGTTCCAGCCGCTCCCTGCAGGCGATCGCCGAGGCCTTTGCCCTGCCCGCTGCCGTGGCGGCGATCACACCCCTCGGCCAGGGGAACGTGAATGACACCTACCGGGTGAGCTGCCTCAGTGGTGCCGGGCAGGCCAGCCAGTTCGTGCTGCAGCGGCTGAACACCGGGGTATTCGCACGGCCGGACTGGGTGATGGCCAACCTGGCCCGGCTGAGCGATCACGCCGCCGGCCGGCCCTGGCCCCAGCCCGAGCGACCGCGCCGCTGGGAGCTCCCCCAGCTGCTGCCCACCCGGGATGGCGGCACCTGGCTGCGCCAGGGCCCCGACTGCTGGCGGATGCTCAGCTTTGTGGCTGACACCACCAGCCCGGACACCGTGCTGAGCGATGCCCACGCGGCCGAGGTGGGCCGGGCCCTTGGCGGCTTCCACCGGCTGGTGCACGACCTGCCCTGCGACCAGCTGCACGACACCCTGGAGGGCTTCCACGTGACGCCGGGCTACCTGCACGGTTATGACCAGTTGCTGGAGCAGGGAGCTGCAGGTGTGGAAGCGGGCGGCGGCAACCCGGAGGCGGAGGCCTGGTGCCACCGCTTCATCGCTGGGCGGCGCAGCCTCGCGCCGGTGTTGGAGCAGGCCCGCAGCAGCGGCAGGCTGCAGCCCCGGCCGATCCACGGCGACCCCAAGGTGAACAACGTGCTGCTCGACAGCTCCAGCGGCCAGGCGGTGGCACTCGTGGATCTGGACACGGTGAAACCCGGACTGCTGCACTACGACATCGGCGACGCCCTGCGCTCCGGCTGCAATCCGGCCGGGGAAGAGACCACCCAACTGGCCAGCGTGCGATTCGATCCCGGCCGCTGCCGGGCGATGCTGACGGGCTACCTGGAGCTGGCCCGGCCGATCCTCAGCGCGGCCGATCTGGAGCTGATTCCCACGGCGGCGCGGCTGCTCAGCTTTGAGCTGGGCCTGCGCTTCTTCAGCGACCACCTGGCCGGTAACCGCTACTTCAAGTGCCGCCACCCCGGCCACAACCTGGAGCGGGCCCTGGTGCAGTTCACCCTCACCGAACGGATCGAGGCCCAGGAGGGCGAGCTGGAACAGCTGGTGCGCGAGCTCAGCACCTGATGAGCATCAACCCCCCATCCCACCAACCCGGATCCCAGTCGCCGGCTCGGCAGGCGTTCTCGCTCCTGCCCTTCGGCGCCAGGGCTGACAGCCTTACCGGCATCGCCATCGAGGGCTGGATTGAGCGGCGAGGGGAGACCCTTACCCTGGAGTTTCAGCTGAGCGGCGCGGCGGAGCAAGGGGAGAACGCCATCCTCTGGCCGGCCGCGGGCGGCCAGCCGCAGCGGCGCGACGGCCTGTGGGAACACACCTGCCTGGAGTGGTTCCTGGCCCATCCCCACGGGGAGGCCTACTGGGAGTTCAACCTCTGCCCCAACGGCGACTGGAACGTCTACGCCCTCGATGGCTACCGCCGCGGCCTGAGGCCCGACCCCCACTACAGCGCCCTGCCGCTGGAATGCAGCGGCAGCGGCAGTGACAACGGCCGCATCAGCCACTTCAGGGTGACGGCGGCCCTGCCGGCAGCCCTTCTTCCGGCCACCCTTGTCTCCGCCCAGCCCACGGAGCTTGAGCTGGCGGTGACCGCCGTGCTGGAGCAGCGCGGCGGGGCGATCAGCTACTGGGCCCTGCACCACGGCGGAGCCCAGGCCGATTTCCACCGCCGCGACGACTTCAGGCTGCGGATCTGAAGCGCCGCACCGCCACCGTGCCGCTGAAACCGGGAACGGGTGCGGCGCACTTGCGCAGTTCCAGCTGCACAGGCACCCCCCCCCAACGCTGGGCAATCAGGGTGAAGATCTGTTCGCTGTAGTGCTCCAGCGTGAGGCAGCGGATCGCCCGGGCCTGGCGCTGCAGGGCCGCAATCAGCTCGGAGTAGTCGAGGGTGTCGGCCAGCTGATCGCTGCGGGCGGCGGGTCCGAGATCCACGCCGAGCTCGAGGTCCAGCTCGAACCACTGGCCCTGCTCACGCTCAAACGCCAGCACCCCCACGTGGGCCCAGAGGCGCAGGCCCCGCACCAGGATGCGATCACCTGCGACAGCGTCGATCGGGCTCACAGCGGCAGGCTGCGGTGGCTGAAGTGGCGCTCGCCACTGGCGTAGTCAGCGGCGATGTGGCCCTCGCCGCGCAGGCGGTAGCGGTAGGTCACCAGCCCCTCCAGTCCCACCGGGCCACGTGGCGGCAGGGTCTGGGTGGAGATGCCCACCTCGGCGCCGAAGCCGTAGCGGAAGCCATCGGCGAAGCGGGTGGAGCAATTGTGAAACACGCCGGCGCTGTCCACCGACGCCAGGAAGCGCTCAGCCGCCGCCGCATCGCTGGTGCAGATCGCATCGGTATGACGCGACCCGTAGCGCCGGATGTGCTCCAGGGCCTCCTCCAGCCCGGCCACCACCTTCACCGCCAGGATCAGATCGGCGTACTCCGTACTCCAGTCGTCCTCAGTGGCCAGGTGGGGCACGCCGTGGGCCATGGCCTCGGCGTCGCCGCGCAGCTCGACCCCGGCGGCCGCAAACGCCGCCACCGCTGCGGGCAGAAAGCTGGCGGCCACCGCGCGATGCACCAGCAGGGTTTCGATCGCATTGCAGGCCGCCGGGTACTGGGTCTTGGCATCGAGGGCGACCCGCAGGGCCTGCTCCGGATCGGCGGCCCCGTCCACAACCAGGTGGCAGATGCCGTCGGCGTGGCCGAGCACCGGGATGCGGGTGTTCTCCTGGATGAAGCGCACCAGGGCGTTGGAGCCCCGCGGAATGATCAGGTCCACCAGGCCGTCGAGCTTGAGCAGCGCCAGGCTCTCCTGGCGACTGGTGAGCAGCTCCAGGGCCTGGGGGGCCACGGCGCTGGCGGCCAGGCCGGCCTGCAGGGCCTCCAGGATGACGGCGCAGCTGCAGCTGGCCTCCCGGCCGCCCTTGAGGATGGCGCCGTTGCCGGAGCGGATCGCCAGGGAGGCGATCTGCATCACCGCGTCGGGGCGGGCCTCGAAGATCACGCCCACCACCCCGAGGGGAACGGTGACCCGCTCCAGCACCAGGCCCGCATCCAGCTCGGTGTGCAGCTGGCGGCGGCCGATCGGATCCGGCAGGGCCGCCACCTGGCGCACCCCGGCAATCGCCCCATCCAGCTTGGCGGCGTCCAGTTTCAGCCGGGCCACCAGGGAGCCGGCCAGCCCCTCGGCGGCCGCGGCCTCCAGGTCGGCCTGGTTGGCCGCCAGGATCGCGCCGCGCCTGGCTTCCAGCCCATCGGCCATCGCCCCCACGGCCGCCCGGCGTTGCTGATCGGTGCACTGGCCGAGTGCCATGGCACTGCGCCGCACCGCCGCCGCCCGCTGCAGCAGATCGGGGCTGGGATCGGGAACGGCCGGGCTGGAGGAGTTCATGGGGGCCATCATCCCAAGTGGCTGTTCCACTCCCAAATGGCTGCCCCAGCCAGGAGGCGGCCAGCCTGCTCAGGCGCCGTCCAGCCGTTCCAGGGCCAGCCGGGCGGCCCCGAGCCGGCCGGCACCATTGCCGAGGGCACAGCGCTCGATGCGCAGCCCCTCCCGGCTCACCGCCAGCACCCGCTGCTCCACCTGCTGCCACAGCGCCGGCAGAAACAGGGGCGCGGCAGCGCTCAGGCCGCCGCCCAGCAGCACCAGCTCCGGCGTGAACAGATAGAGCAGGGAACTGATGCCGGTGCCCAGCAGCCGGCCGTAGGCCTCCCACACCACCAGGGCCTTGGGGTCCCCCGCCTCGGCGCGGCGGCAGAGCTCCTGGGGCTCCAGCGGGCTGAGCCGGGCCAGGCCGGCGATGCTGCAGTAGCTCTCCAGGGAACCGCGGTTGCCGCTGTTGCAGGGCGGCCCATCGGGCTGGATGCCGATCAGCCCCGGCTCGGCCGCCGCCCCCCCCCGGCCGGTGAACAGCGCACCATCCAGCAGCACGGCCCCCCCCACACCCGTGCCCAGGGTGAGCAGCAGGACGTCTCGGGCGCCGCGGGCGGCCCCGTGCCAGCGCTCCCCCACCAGAGCGCAGTTGGCGTCATTGGCGCAGGTCACGCGCCGATCGAGCAGCGGCTCCAGCCAGTCGGCCAGGGGCACATCCCGCCAGCCGGGCAGGTTGATGGCAATGCGGGCCAGGCGGCCGTGGCGGTCGCTGGGGCCGGGATGGCCCACCCCCACCAGCGGCGCCAGTCGCTGGGGATCGAGCCGCTGCACCGCCTCGGCGATCGCCACCGTCACCGCCCCGGGCATGGCCGGCCGCGGGGTGGGCACCTCCAGGGCCTGCAGCAGGCTGCCGTCCCGGGCAAAGCGGCCCAGCTTGATGGCGGTGCCGCCGAGGTCGACGCCGATCAACTGGCCAGCGCCGGCGGGGGCTGAGGCAGGGCGGTCGGCGGCTGGGGATGGGGATGGGGTCGGGGCCATCAGAAGCGGAAGAACACCTGCAGCTGGGTCTGCCAGTTGCCGTCGGTATCCACGGAACCCTGCAGGTTGAGCATCTCCGAGGGCCTGTAGTTGAGGTTCACCTGGGGAGGCACATTGTCCACGTTGGGGGCGGCCAGCAGGGAGACACTGAAGCGGTTGGTGAGATCGATTCCGGCCTCGGTGGCCAGCACCAGCTGGGGTGGCACCCGGCCGGAGCGGCGCACATCTGCCCGGCTCACGCCCTGGTTCACATAGGCGGGATAGATGGCCAGGCTGAGGCGCTGGCCGAAGGCATCACCGAGGGTGCCAAGAATGGGCGAGAGCAACGACTGGCCCACCACCGTGGCCAGGGCCGTGCTGGCACCCGCACCTCCCACCACCCCGGCGAGGGTGTTGCCGCCGATCAGCGCCATCAGCCGGTCCTGGGGCAGGGGCGGACTGCTGCGCAGGCTGATGTTGTCGGCGAGTCGATCGGCCGGACCACTCACACTCAGATACACCTGCACCAGGTTGAGCTGGTTGAGCGAACTGAAGCCCTGGGTCTCCAGCTGGGTGGCAGAGGTATTGAAGGGGGAGGCCCCAGCGGCCGGGTCACCACTGATGCTGGCCAGATTCAGGCTGTCGGACACCCGGGTGCGCAGGGTGATGTCGAGGAACGGCACCAGGCCCATCGACGGGGTGAACACCGCCACGTTCGGCGAATCGGGGTCGAGGCTGAAGGTGGTGGTGAACAGCCCCAGCCGTCCCTGCTTGAGACGCACCACCCCCCGGGCCTGGATGCTGGGATCAAACGGGCCATCGATCCGCAGGCTTCCCTCGGTCTGGAAACTGGCCAGCCTGGGCACCCCCACACCCAGGTCGGGACCGAGGCTGAGCCTGAGGTTCTCGAAGCGCACCAGGGGCAGATTGGGCACCAGGGCGCGCAGCTGCTCGCTGGTCTCGCTCTCCACATCGGGGCCATAGAGCACCAGGGGCTGCTGGAAGGTCCAGCGCCGCTCCGCCAGTTCGGCCACGCTGGTGGTGCTGCTGGGCCTGGCCTCCTCGGCCTTGCCGAGGCTGCCGGGCTGCACGTTGATCGACCCCTTGGAGAGGGCCAGATCCCCACTGACGCGCAGTCCCGCCAGGCTGCCGCCCACCTGCAGGTCGCCGTTGGTGACGGCATTGATGCGCGGGAAGCGGAAGGGCAGGGACTGCAGACTGAGGGAGAGGCTGGCCGGTTCGCCCTCGGCGGTGAGCTGGGGGCTCACCAGGCCCAGACTGCCCACGCCGCTGATCCTGCCCTTCGGGCCCACCGCGGCGCTGAACTCCTGGAGGATCAGCTTCTCAAAGTCGAACAGCATGGTGGCCTGCAGGTTCGTGACGCTCTGGCCCACCAGGTCGAGCGCACCGTTCTGCAGCCGCAGGAAACCATTGGCGATCGGACGCTGCAGGCTGCCGCGCACCAGCAGCTGCAGATCGGCACTGCCCTCCTGCCAGTCCACGGCGGGCTGGGCCAGGCGGCTGAGGAAGATCAGGCCGTCGTCCCTGCTGCTCAGGCGAAGCTCCACGCCATCGGCAGCGGGATCCAGAGGCAGGCGGCCGGCCAGGTCGATGCCACTGTCGGCGCCGGCGGCCCGCAGGGCCAGATCCACCAGCATCGTCTCCCCTTCCAGGCTGATGGTGCCGCGCTGGAGGCTGATGTCGGTCTCCCCAAAGCCGGCCCCCGCCAGGGCCAGATCCAGGTCGAGTGCGCGCTGCTCGCCCAGGCGATAGCGGCCGCGGGCCGCCAGGGTGCCCCGCAGCTCCTGCGGCACCGGCGTGAGCAGGGCCAGCAGGGCCAGGGGCAGACCGTCCACAGCCAGGCTGCCGCTGCCCGTGCGCAGCGGTCCCTGAATCCGCACCTGCAGCGGGTCGGCGCCGAGGGCCACATCCCGGTCCTCCCCCGGCAACCAGAGATGGCCGCTCAGGTCGAGGTCCAGGCGGGAGTCCACCAGGCGGGGGCCGCTGAGATCGGCATCGAGGTCGAAGCGGGCTGCCAACCGCTCCAACCGCTCCGCGGCGGTGAGCGACGCGAGCTGGCTGCGGCGCTGCTGGGCCACCAGGGCATGGGCCCGGTTCAGAGCCGCCAGCTGGTCATCGATGCTGCCGGCGAAGGTGTCGATCAACAGCGTGCCCAGATCGGTGGCCCGGCCAGGATCCCGAGCCACTCCGCCGTTCCAGGCCGGCCAGGCCTCCAGCAGCTGGCGCACCAGGCCATCCTCCAGGCCCCTGCCACTCAGGCGGGCCCGGTAGGCGCCCTGCCAACGGCCGCTCCAGTCAAAGTCGAGGGCTCCTCCGGACTGGGGTTCCATCAGGCCCCGGGCCTGGTAGCGACGATCGCGGTAACGGCCCTCGAGCTGCAGGCGGTTGGCCACCACCCCCAGCACACTGGCCTGCTCCAGCTCCACCTGGCCCTGGAAGGCCAGGGGCTGCAGGCCGAGGTTGCCACGGCCGCTCAGCCGGCCCTCCAGGGGCTGGAAGCGACCGATCGGTCCAAGGGCCAGCCTCAGGGCAGCGAGGGGCAGCGCATCCGCCTGCCAGCGATAGGAGCGCGGCGTTCCCACCAGACTGAGACGCCCCTGCTGCCGGCGCAGGTCGATCGCCACAGGCACCCAGCGGTTGTCGAGCCGGGCCTCCAGCAACCCCTCGGCACCCCTCGGGCGCAGCGCCAGGCGGCCACCCCCGGCCGCCTGGCCGAACCAGTCGCCCTGCCAGTCCTCCGCCAGCTGCAGCGGCCCCACCTCCAGGCGCTCCAGCAGCAGCCGGAAGTCGGGGGTGAGGCCGGAGAGCGGCCCACGGATCGTGCCCTCGGCCGTGAGTCGGCCGTCCAGGCTGGTGCCCAGCAGGGGGCTGAGGCGAACCAGGGGATAACCCTGGATCTGCGCCTCCACCGCCAGGTCTCCAAGGCGCACCCCAGCGGGGCCACCGAGAGCGAGGGGCAGCCTGCCGCGGCCGTTGAGGTAGCGGCTGCGGAGCTGGTCGAGCAGCAGCTCACTCTCCTGCCAGCGCAGGCGGGCACTCCAGCCATCCAGCAGGGGATTGCTGGCCTGGGAGAGGCTGCTGCTCAGCCGAGGCCGCCGCCAGGTGCCCGCCAGCTGCAGATCCCCCTGGATCACCGAGCCCAGCAACGCCCTGGACGTGCCTGGATCGAGGGGCAGATCGCTGGGCTGCAGCTGCCAGTTGCCCGTGAGGGCCAGGTCGCTGCCGATGCGGCCGCGGCCGCGCAGCCAGGAGCTGCCGGTGCGCAGGTCCAGGGCCTGCAGCTGCCACTGACTGGGGCTCCAGGTGGTGAGCAGGGCGAGCTGGCCGGAGCGGTTTCCCCAGCGCCAGGGGGAGGAGGGCAGGCGCAGCTGGCGGCCCTGGCACTGCACGGGCAGCAGGGGCAACTGCAGCGCCGGTTGGTCGCCGGGATTCCAGCTGAACTGGCGGGCCCGCAGCTCCCCACGGCAGTCCGGGCCGCCGTTCGCCCAGGCCAGGCGCAGCGTTCCATCAACACGACCGCGCAGCTGGCCCGGCAGGCGCCCCGGCGGAAGCAGGCCCCGCAGCCAGCGGTTGAGGTCGAGATTGCGGCTGGTCAACGTGCCGCGCCAGTTGCCCTCGCTCCAGGTGCCGCCAGCCCGCAGGCGCAGGGGCAGCGCCTTCTCCCCGGCGAGCCCGAGCTGCAACTGGCCGCTGAGCAGCTGGCGGTGGGGTTGGAGCGAGCCGCTGCTGAGCACCTGCAGCGCCAGGCCGGCAGGCTCAACCCGCACCGAGGCCGGCTGGCGCAGCCGCCAGCGCACATCCATCCGGGGGGGAGGCTGGCTGGAATCGGCCCGCCCCAGCCGCCAGTAGCGGCCCTGATCGTTGGGGCGCAGGTCCACCGCCACCCCTGAGAGGCTGAGATGCAGCACCGGCAGACGGCGCCGCAGGCTGCTGAGGGGATCGAGGCTGACGCCCAGGGCCGCGATGCGCACCGAGGAGGGATCCCTGGGGTCGGGCAACAGGCGGGTGGGGCCCAGCTGCAGGCCGGACCAGCCCAGTCCCTGGTAGGGCCCCAGCTGCAGGGGGTGCCCCAGGGCCGAACCCAGCTGGCGCTCCAGCCGGGGCTGGAAGTGGCCGTAGACCCGCCGCGCCACCTGGTCGAAGGACACCACCCCGGCCACGGCAACGGCTGTGCAGCCGCCAGCCAGCAGCCAGGGGATCAGGGTGCGGGGGCGAATGGGAAGGCGGCAGGCGCGTGGGGCGCAATATAAAAGGCGTTTTCCAGCCGAGCCAGACGCCATGAGCACCGACCCGATCCTGCTGGTGGCCGGGGAATGGCTGGGGGCGGCCAGCGGGGTGCTGGCCGTGATCACGATCGCCGCGTACCTGCTGCGCTGGGGGGTGCGCTTCCGCCTGGTGGGGGTCACCAGCTTCACCGCCCTGCTGGCGGTCTCCTGTCTGGCCTTCGCCGTGAGCTACCGGCCGCGGGTGTCGGTGGAGGGGGCCGTGAGTGTGCCGGTGGTGTTTGACAACGGGGCGGAGCTGGTGGTGGCCGCCGCTCCTGCCGATCTGGCGGTGGCTGCCGCCGCCCCCACTGCCGAGCAGGTGGCCCGCAACCTGCGGGGCAATGGCCGCCAGAGCGACGACGGGATGGTGCGGGTGCGGCTGCGCCGGGTGGAGGCGGTGGAGGCGGGCCTGAGCCGTCCGGTGGTGCTGGCCGAGGCGCGCCGCGACCTGCTGAGTGGCGAGATCAGCCTGCAGCCCTGAGCCATGGACGGTTTCCTGGACCTGCCTGCCCACGCCCATCGGGAGAGGGCGGCCCTGGAGCAGGCCGGCTGCCACGACTGGACCGCACTGGCCCAGATGGAGGACCGCCAACTGGCCGGGCTGGCCACCAGCGCCGGCGCCAGCCTGCCCACCCTCGTGCGCCTGCGGGGCCAGGCCCGCCTGGTGGTGGAGCTGGATCTGCCTCCGGGGCAGGCAGCCCTGCTGCTCCATGCGGGCGTCCCCGACCGGCCCAGCCTGGCCGCCGCCGACCCGCAGCAGCTCTGGCGTCAGACCGGCCGGCTGCAGCGCCGGCTCACCGGCGGGGCCATCCCGCCCCCTGACCTGGCCCAGGTGCGCCACTGGATTGCCCTGGCTCGCCGGGCCACAAACTGACCCAGCCCTGCGGCCGGCCGTCGCAGTTGAGTTCTGAAATGGGAACAGCCGACGACACGGCCATGGATTGCGCGAAACGCCAACCCGCTTCCAACCGGCCCCTGCCAGGGGCCCTGCTGGTGGCGGCTGCCATGGTTGCCTCAGCCATGGCACTTCTGCCGGGTGCACTCCTGCAGCCTCGTGCGGTCCTGGCCCAGTCGAACCTGCTGGAGAGCGTGCGCCGGGATCCTGCCCGCGCCAAGCGGCTCTGCCGTGAACTGCGCCAGCTCAACCAGCAGGGCATCTCGTACACCAGTAAGCAGGCACTCCGCCAGATCGCCAGCCAGGAAAACCTCAGCCTGATGGATGCGGAAGTGCTCACCACCTACGTGGTGGGGCTGCACTGCCCCGATGTGCGCTGAGTGGACGGCGGCGGCGCCCACGGCAGCGATGCCTGGATGCACTGCCGCGACGGCACGCGCCTGCTGAGCCGGATCTGGCAACCGGAGGGTCAGGGCCCCTGGCCGGTGCTGCTGATGCGCCAGCCCTACGGCCGGGCGATCGCCTCAACGCCCGTGCTGGCCCATCCCGGCTGGTGGGCCGATCAGGGCTTTCTGGTGGTGGTGCAGGACGTGCGCGGCCAGGGGGAGTCGGAAGGGGAGTTCGGCGGCTTCCAGCAGGAGGCCAGCGACACGACCGACACCGTGCGCTGGGCCCGCCGGCTGCCCGACTGCAATGGCCGCCTGGGCACCTATGGCTTCTCCTATCAGGGCTTCACCCAGCTGGTGGGCGACGCCGATGCGGGCGATGGCCTGCCGGATTGCCTGGCCGTGGCCATGGCCGGCCTGGACGAACGGCTGCACTGGGCCAGCAGCGGCGGTGCCCACTGGTGGGCCCTTGGCCTGGGCTGGGGCCTGCAGCTGGCCGCCCTGCACTGCCGCCGCCGGGGGGATGGGGCAGGCTGGCAGGCGATCCGCCGCAGTCTGAGCAGCGGCCGCTTTCCCGACGAGGGCATGGGGCTGCTGGAGCGCCACGATCCCCAGGGAATGGCCCTGCGCTGGCTGCGTCAGGATCCCGCCAACGCTGATGAGTGGATCCGCCACCCAGCGGCCCCCGGGCTATGGCAGCGCCCGCTGCTGCTGCTGGGCGGCTGGCACGATCCCCACCTGGAGGGGGTGCTGGATCTCTGGCGGCTGGCGCGAGCGGCTGGCGGGGAGCCCCTGCTGCGCATCGGCGCCTGGAGCCACCTCAACTGGCGTGAGGGGGCAGACCTGCTCCAGCTGGCCTTCTTCCGCCGCCATCTCCAGCCCGAAGACGGCGAAACCGGGAAGGGCGAGGCGGCGCCCATGGCCGCAGTGGAGGTGCAGGCGGAGCGCACGCGCAAGTGGCACAATCTGGGGCCAGCAGCCCAATCCCCAGCCCCCGCCGGCTCCGGCTGGTGGTTGAGCTGCGATGGTCAGGCCACGGCCGAAGGGGGCAGGCTGCTGCCGGCAGCGGATGGGCCGGCGGATGGGGGTCATGCACCGGTGCAGTGGCTGGTACACGACCCCTGGAGGCCGGTGCCGGGGCGCGGGGGCCACCTCGACACCAACCCAGGCCCCTGCGAGCGGGCCGATCTGGACCAGCGCCGCGATGTGGCCTGCTTCACCACGGCGCCCCTGGCGGAGGCCGTTCTCTCCCAGGACCGGAGGTGCCTGCCGGTACGGCCCCGGCTGCGGCTGAGGGTGAGTGCCGATCAGCCCGGCTTCGACCTCTGCGCCTTCCTCTCCAGGCTGGACGCCGATGGGGACGTGCATCAGCTGGCGGTGGGAGTTGCGCGCCACCTCGGGGAGGGCTGCCTGGAGAGCCGCTGGCGCGAGGTGAGCCTGCAGCCCCTGCTGCTGGACCTGGCAGCGGGCGAGCGGCTGCGCCTGTCGCTGGCGGCGGCGGCCTGGCCCCAGATCGCGGTGAACCCCGGCAGCGGCCAGCCGCCCCGCGCCGGCAGCGATCTGGACCAGCGGGTGATCAGCCTGCGCCTGGAGCTGGAGCAGGCCTGCCTGGTGCTGGAGCCGGCCCTGGGGGATGCTGCGGACGGACTCCTGGGGCAAACTGGCCCCACTTGCCCCCCACCCTGATGGCACGCTCCGCCCTGTTGGCCCTTGGCCTGCTGAGCAGCCTCGGCCTCAGCCAGCCGGCAGCGAGCCTCGCCCAGATCCCGCAACTGCAGACCCCGCAACTGCAGACGCCCCAGCTCCAGCCTCCGAAACCCCAGGCTCCATCGAGCAAGTCCCGGGACCTGCAGACCCCGGCGACCAACCTGAGCGTGGAGCAGGCCCGAGCGGCGGCCAACCGCATCCTGGAAGCGATCCAGACCGGCGATCCCAACCTGCGCTTCAGCCAGTTCTCCGACCAGCTCAAGGCGATCAGCAGCCCGGCGATGGTGGCCGAGACCATGCGCCGCCAACCCAAACTGCTGAGCTGGACCCTGCTGAGCGTGCGGGGCGGCCTGCGCACCACCACGGTGGAAGCCTCCCTGCAGACCAGCGCCGGCACCCGCGACCTGTTCATGGTGCTCAACGACCAGGGCCAGCTGGACGGGTACCACCTCGATCTCACCGACGAGAAGTCCACCACCGTGGCGGCCGATTTCGTCAAGGCCCTCAGCGGCGGGCACTTCATCACCGCCCGCAGCTTCCTCAGCCTGCCCCTGCAGCGGGAGCTCACCCCAGCGACGCTCCAGGCCAAATGGCAACAGCTGCAGCGCTACACCGGCAACTTCATCCGGGTGGGCAAGGTGGTGGCCGCCGAACACAACGAGAACAGCCAGCTGGTGCTGGTGAACACCGAGTTCAACCGCGTCAGCGACACCCTGTTCGTGGTGCTGAATCGCTCCAACGAGATCATCAGCGTGGATTTTCCCCAGGATCCGATCCGGCCCCGACCGGTCGCCAGCCCGATTCCCTGAGCACGCCGCCGGGAACGGACCTGAGCCCGCCTAAGCTCCGGCCATCACTGCCGAGCTGCGATGGCCGTCCCTTGTCTCGACTGGATGGTTGAGGACGCCCATCGCCTGGCGGACTGCCGCCACGATTACCCTTTCGCCGTGCTCGGCCCCCAGCCCCTCGACGACGGCAGCTGGGTGGTGAGGGTGTGGATGCCGGACGCCGAGAGGGTGGAGCTGCTCCACGCTGACGGGGATGGGGCGGGCGCCGTGGTGATGGAGACGCCCCACCACCCCTGGGTGTTCGAGGCCAGCCTCGACCACAACCCCGGCAGCGGCTACCGGGTGCGGGTGTTGCGCGGTGGGATCACCCATGAGGCCCACGACCCCTGGTCCTTCCGCGAGGAGTGGATGGGCGAGCTCGACCGGCTGCTCTTCGCCGAGGGCAACCACCACCACATCTGGCGCAAGATGGGTGCCCACCTCACCGAACGCGACGGCGTCGCCGGTGTGATGTTCTGCCTGTGGGCGCCGAACGCCCGCAGCGTGGCGGTGCTTGGGCAGTTCAACGGCTGGGATGGCCGCCACCACCCGATGCAGAGCCGCCTGGGCGGCTGCTGGGAGCTGTTCGTGCCCGGCCTGCAGGCCGGTGAGATCTACAAATACGAAGTGCGGGCCCAGAACGGCCACTGCTACGCCAAGGCCGACCCCTACGGCTTCCGCCATGAGGTGAGGCCCGCCAACGGCTCGATCGTGCAGCCCCTCAGCGGGGACTTCGCCTGGGGCGACGGGGCCTGGATGGGCGAACGGGACAGCCGCAACCCCCTCGACCAACCGGTGGCTGTGTACGAGCTGCACCTGGGCAGCTGGATGCACGCCGCCGCCGACCAGCCCTACATCGAGGCCGACGGCACCCCCCGCCCGCCGGTGCCAGCGGCCGATCTCAAACCCGGGGCCCGCCTGCTCACCTATCCGGAACTGGCCGAGCGGCTGATTCCCTATGTGAAGGCCCGCGGCTTCACCCACATCGAGCTGATGCCGATCTCGGAGCATCCCTTCGATGGCTCCTGGGGGTACCAGGTCACAGGCTGGTACGCCCCCACCAGCCGCTTCGGCACCCCCGATGAATTCCGGGCGTTTGTGGACCGCTGCCACGCCGAGGGCATCGGCGTGATCCTCGACTGGGTGCCGGGTCACTTCCCCAAGGACGCCCACGGCCTGGCCTTCTTCGATGGTGCCCACCTCTACGAGCACGCCGACCCGCGCATCGGCGAGCACAAGGAGTGGGGCACCCTGATCTTCAACTACAGCCGCAACGAGGTGCGCAACTTCCTCGTGGCGAACCTGGTGTACTGGTTCGAGGAGTTCCACATCGACGGCATCCGGGTGGATGCGGTGGCCTCGATGCTCTACCGCGACTACCTGCGCCCCGACGGCGAATGGCTGGCCAACGAACACGGCGGACGCGAGAACACCGAGGCGGTGCAGTTCCTGCAGCAGGCCAACCACGTGCTGTTCCAGCACTTCCCCGGCGCCCTCTCGATCGCCGAGGAATCGACCACCTGGCCGATGGTGACCCAGCCCACCCACATCGGCGGCCTGGGCTTCAACCTCAAGTGGAACATGGGCTGGATGCACGACATGCTCGATTACTTCGAGCTCGATCCCTGGTTCCGTCAGTTCCACCAGAACAATGTGACGTTCTCGATCTGGTACGCCTTCACCGAGAACTTCATGCTCGCCCTCAGCCACGACGAAGTGGTGCACGGCAAGAGCAACCTGCTGCACAAGATGCCAGGCGACGACTGGCAGAAGTTCGCCAACGTGCGCGCCCTGCTGGCCTACATGTGGACCCACCCCGGCAAGAAGACCATCTTCATGGGAATGGAGTTCGGCCAGCGGGCCGAGTGGAATGTGTGGGGCGACCTGCAGTGGGATCTGCTCCAGTACCCAGCCCACCAGGGCCTGCAGCGCCTGGTGGACGACCTCAACAGCTTCTACAAGTCGGAGCGGGCGCTCTGGGGCGACGATTTCAGCGAGTACGGCTTCCAGTGGATCGATTGCAACGACAACCGCCACTCGGTGATCAGCTTCATGCGCCGCGAGAGCGCCACCGGCCGCTGGCTGGTGGTGGTGGCCAACTTCACCCCCCAGAGCCATTCCCACTACCGCGTCGGCGTGCCGCTGGAGGGCTTCTACGAGGAAGTCTTCAACACCGACGGCGAGCGCTACGGCGGCAGCAATCTGGGCAACCTGGGCGGCAAGTTCACCGACCAGTGGTCGATCCATGGCTACGGGAACTCCCTCGATCTCTGCCTGCCGCCCCTGAGCGTGCTGGTGTTCCGGCGCGATCCGATCCGCAGCCAGCCCGCCGCCGCCCCAGCAGCGCTGGATGGCTGACAAGCCACCGCTCGACTGCTGCCGACGCGGCGTTCAGGCCGAGCGGTCCTGGGGGTCAGGGGGGTCCTCCGGCGCCGGTGCCGTGAGGATGCCCCGGGCCGCAAAGCACTTCCAGATCTCGAGCAGCAGCCTGGCCGTGATCCGCGAGGCCTTGAGCGGATCGGCGATGGTGAAGCTGAGGCCATAGCGGTTCAGCTCGGGCCCGAACTCCACCAGGCGGGCCGCCGCCGGCGGTTGGGCCAGCAGCTCGGGTTCAGCCGCGGCGATCTCCAGCAGCAGGGCCAGGATCTGCTCGGGCGGCCAGCTCGCGGCAGCCTGGATCTCCAGCCGGCAGCGACGGGTGCGGTCGCTGCGGGTGTAGGTGGTGGTGGTGTGGGTGAAAAAATCTGGTTGGGCACCACCAGTTCGGCATTGTCGCTGCCGCGCCAGAGGGTGGCGGCCCGCAGGCCCAGGCGACGCACCTCGCAGGCCTCACCCTCGAGCATCAGCACCTCACCGGGGCGCACCGAGCCCTCGAACAGCAGCCAGAGGCCGGAGATGAAATTGGAGAACACCTCCTTGATGCCGAAGCCCAGCCCCACAGACAGGCCACCGGCGACCGCCAGCAGGCCGGTCTGGTTGATGCCCAGGGCATTGAAGGCCCAGAGCACAGCGAGCGCCACCAGCACGTAGCGGATCACCAGTTCCAGGGCCCGGCGGCCGCCGTCGCCGAGCTGGAGTCCGCGCTGGGCGAGCCAGCTCAGCCAGGCCGCCGGCAGGGCCGAACCCACCACCACCAGATAGAGCAGGGCGGACACCCAGGCCAGTTGCCCCAGCTGAATCGAACTGCCCAGCCACACCCCCAGGGGCAGATCCGCCACGGTCTGCAGGCTGTCGAGGGCATCGAGCGCCAGCAGCCCAACCCCCAGCAGGAACAGGGGACGAAGGATGCGGCTCACCAGCACGCTGTAGAGCTCCGGCGGCAGCAGCCGACCCAGGATCTGGGATTCGAGCAGGCGCAGACCCAGCCAGGCCAGCACCAGCTCCGCCACCAGCCACACCAGCCCCCCAGCGCTGGCCCGCCAGGGCCAACACCCAGCCGAGCAGGGCCAGGCCCGGCAGGAAGGGGATGCCCCAGGGCAGATGGCGCAGGCGCGGCGAGCGGCGGCGCAGCCCCAGGCAGGCCAGCAGCAGAACGGCCATCGGCAGCAGCTGCAGCAGCACCGCGGGCCGGCTGAGCAGGGCGAACCAGGCAAGGAGCTCGAGAACGAAGCCGCTCATGGCCTGCGCTCCAGCTTCAGCAGCGCCTCGGCCCCCTGACGGGGGCTGAGCACCCCGGTGATCACCTCGAAGACCAACTCCCCAATGCGCTGCGCCATGGTGTCCAACCGGTCGGCGGAAAACGGCAGCGCCAGCACCCTGGAGTTGGCCAGCACCTGCTGCTGGGCCTGGCCCAGGGCCGCCAGCCGGCCGGAGTCGGCGAAGGGAACCGACACCCGAGCATTCACCGGCAGGGTGGACTGGTTGGCAAGGGTGATCTGGCGCTGCAGCATCGGATTGAGGGAGAGCGAGGCCAGCTCCCCGGCCAGCTGCCGCTGGCGGGGGGAGGAATCCCGGCCGAAGGCCCAGCCACGGACGGCCACATAGGGACTGGCGGGACCAGCCGGTCCAGCTGGCAGCGCACTCACCCCGAGGCGATCCCCCATCTGCTGCCCCAGGCTCTGGAGGTAGGGGCTGTAGCAGGGCACCCAGGCGAGCCTCCCGGCGATCAGACCACTGAGCAGTTCCTCCTGGTTGTTGGCCACGTCCACCCGGCTCTGCAGACCGGCCTGACGCAACCACTCCAGCCAGGGCTCCAGGGCCTGGAGGGGGCGCCTGGCTTTCCCCACACTGCCGCTGCTGGCCGGTGTGCCGCCGAAGACCACAGGTACCACGGCTTCTGTGGCTCCGAAGGCACCGACGGTCCACCACAGACCGACCGGGTCCAGGGCCAGGCCCATGGGGGCGCCGGAGGCCGCCAGGGCCAGCAGCTGGTCGACGGTCTGCGGCGGGGCACTGACACGCTGGCGGTCGTAGCAGGCCAGGCTCACTTCACTGGCCACCGGCAGCGACGTCAGGGCGCCCTGGTCGCGCACATGCTGCTTGATCTGGGGCAGGATGGAGGCCTCCAGCTCGCGAGAGGCAGCTGTAGAGGGCACTGAATCGATCAGTCCCTTGCGGTGCAGGGTCATGGCCCGAGAGCTGCTCAGCAGCAGGAGATCGGGGCCAAGGCCGCGACGATGCGCCTGGCGCAGATTCCCCTCCAGCCGTGATTCATGAACCACCTGCACATGCAGGCGCACTGTGGGATGGAGACGTCTGAAGGCCTTGATCACCGGCGCAGCCAGCTGGCTGCTGTTGTCCACACTCACCCCCGAGAGGGTGGAGGAGGTGGTGGTGGAGGTCGGCACGATGTACAGATGCAGCACCTCCCGGGAGGGCTGCTGGCAGCCCGGCAACAGCACCAGCACCGCCAACAGGGGCAACGGGGACCAGCGCGGCCGGAGTCTGCGCAGCAGACCAGGCAGAGGGAAGGGCAAGCGGAACGCTCTGAACACAGCCATTCTTGCGCCGTTCCCCTGCTGGCCGATCACCAGGTTGGAGAGTTGCTGTCGGCTAGGTTTTCGGACCGTCCCCACCCCCCCTCCATGGCCGAATCCGCCCCCCTGCTGCTGCGCGCCGCCCGAGGTGAGCAGGTGGAGCGGCCACCGGTGTGGATGATGCGCCAGGCCGGTCGCTACATGAAGGTGTATCGCGACCTGCGCGACCGCCATCCCGGCTTCCGCGAGCGTTCGGAAATCCCCGATCTCTCCTTTGAAATCTCAATGCAGCCCTTCGAGGCGTTCAAGCCCGACGGCGTGATCCTCTTCTCCGACATCCTCACGCCGCTGCCGGGGATGGGCATCGACTTCGACATCGTCGAGAGCAAGGGCCCCCTGATCCAGGATCCGATCAGCACCCTGGCCCAGGTGGAGGCGCTGCGCCCCCTCGACCCCGCCGGCAGCATGCCCTTCGTGGGGGAGGTGCTCAGCCGCCTGCGCCAGGCGGTGGGCAACGAGGCTGCCGTGCTCGGCTTTGTGGGTGCCCCCTGGACCCTGGCCGCCTACGTGGTGGAGGGCAAGAGCAGCAAGAACTACGCGGTGATCAAGGCCATGGCCTTCCGCGAGCCCGAGCTGCTGCACAAGCTGCTCGATCACTTCGCCACATCGATCGCCGCCTACCTGCGCTACCAGATCGATTCCGGCGCCCAGGTGGTGCAGATGTTCGATTCCTGGGCCGGCCAGCTCAGCCCGATCGATTACGACACCTTCGCCGCGCCCTACCAGAAGAAGGTGGTGGACCTGGTGAAGCAGACCCACCCCGACACCCCCTTCATCCTCTACATCTCCGGCAGCGCCGGCGTGATCGAGCGCATGGCGGCCACCGGCGTGGACATCGTGTCGCTCGACTGGACCGTGGACATGGCCGAGGGTCTGGCCCGCCTGCCGGAGCACGTGGGCGTGCAGGGCAACGTGGACCCCGGCCTGCTGTTCGGCACCCCGGCAGCCATCCAGGCCCGCATCGACGACACGGTGCGCAAGGCCCGCGGCCGCAAGCACATCCTCAACCTGGGCCACGGCATCCTGCCGGGGACCCCCGAGGAAAACGGCGCCTTCTTCTTCGAGGCCGGCAAGAGCGTGATGGAGCGCCTCGGAGCAGCGGTGTGAGCGACCCGCAGGCAGGCCCACGGCCTGTCAACCCCGCCACGGCCAGGCCCCAGCGGATCCTGATCACCGGGGCCTCGGGGTGCGTAGGTCAGCACATCGCCGAGCTGCTGCTGCGCGCGAGCAACGTCGAGTTGCTGCTGCTGCTGCGCGATCCGGCCAAGCTCACCGCCGTGCCGGCCGATCACCCCCGGATCACCGTGCTGGTGGGCGACCTGCGCGATCTCACCCCCCACGCCGGCGCCATCGCCAGCGCCACCCGGATCGTGCACACCGCCACCGCCTGGGGTGACCCGGAGCGGGCCATGGCCGTGAACGTGGTGGCGGTGAAGCAACTGCTGGCGTTCACCAGCCCCGAGTGGCTGGAGCAGGTGCTCTACTTCTCCACCGCCTCGGTGCTCGATCGCCAGCTGCGGCTCCTGCCCGAGGCGGCCAGCGAGGGCACCGAATACATCCAGACCAAGGCCCTCTGCCTGCAGCAGCTCGAGGAGCACCCCCTGGCCGAGCGGATCGTGGCCCTGTTCCCCACCCTGGTGTTCGGCGGCCGGGTGGAAGGCAGCGGGCCCTTTCCCACCAGCTACCTCACCGCCGGCCTGGCCGAGGCCAGCCGCTGGCGCTGGCTGGCCAAGTGGCTGCGGGTGGACGCCAGCTTCCACTTCATCCACGCCGCCGACATCGCCCAGGTGTGCCTGCACCTGCTTTCCACTCCCCAGGGCCCCAACCCCGAACCTGGCCAGGGACGGGTGCGCCGGCTGGTGCTGGGCCAGCCGGCGGTGAGCGTGAATCACACCGTGCGGAGACTGCTGCGCTGGTGCGGCGGCTGGCTGCCTCCGGCCGGGGTGACCATCAGCCCCTGGCTGGTGGAGGCCCTGATCCAGCTGCTGCGCCTGGAGGTCACCGCCTGGGACCGTTACTCGATCCGCCAGCGCCACTTCGTGCACAAGCCGATCAGCCCGCCCGAGCGCTTCGGGCTGGTGAGCCATGCACCCACGCTGGAGGCGGTGTTCGCCGATGCCGGCCTGCAGCGCCGGCGGGGGCTGGCCCAGCGGATGTTGCAAATGTTTCGAAGCTGAGCAGCCTGCAGCACTGGGCGGCGCCGAGCAATTAAGTTTTTCCGGACTGTGCTTTGAGCGCCTTCCATGCGCCGACTCCTCTCCCTGATCGCTCTCTGCCTGGCGCTGGTGCTGGGCGCCACCCCCAGCTACGCGGCTGATGTGGCCCACGGCGGCCAGATCTTCTCCGCCAACTGCGCGGCCTGCCACATGGGTGGCGGCAACGTGGTGAATGGCGAGCGCACCCTGAAGCAAGATGCCCTCGAGTCGTATCTCGCCAACTACAGCAGCGACCATGAGGCCGCCATCGCCTACCAGGTGACCAACGGCAAGAACGCCATGCCGGCCTTCGGCGGCAAGCTCAGCGAAGGCGACATCGCCGACGTGGCTGCCTACGTGGAGGACATGGCCTCCAAGGGCTGGGCCTGATCCATCCTCCACTTCAATCGCCGGCCCGCGAGCTGGTTGCACGCCCCGGAGAGATCCGGGGCTTTTTGGTGGCGTTACATGGCCTTGCGACAGGCCAGCACCGCCAGGTAGAGATCCTCCGGCACCTCGCGGATGTCGTACTCGCTCGGCAGCACCCCGTGCACATGGCGATGCACCGCCAGCCAGCAGTTGCGCTCGGGATCAGCTCCGGTGGCATCGAAGTCCCGGGAGGCCGCAGCAAGCCGCTGCACCAGGTCGGGGTCGGCTGGGTGGGGGGCGCCGGACGACATGTCCATGGGGATCGCTGGGAATGGGGAGTGGCAGGCTGGGCAGACTGGGCGGACGAGCACGCCCGATCGGCATGATGCCCGCAACGCGATCGACCCTGACGACCCTGGTGAGCCTGGCGTTGCTGGCAACGCCAGCCCTGGCCCAGACGCGGCCCGGCAATGGTTGCCCGTTGATCGTGCCCACCAGCCAGGCGGAGCTGCAGCCCCTGCGCATCCGCCGTGAACAGGTGGCGGGCAAGAACGCCAGGGGCTGTCTCTCCCCCGCCGATGCGATCTACGGGCCGGACGGTTGCCCCCAGCGGCTCTGCGGAGGGAACGCCGGCGTGATTCAGCTGCCGCCGCCGCTGCCGTAGGCCACCTGGCACACGGCGTTGAGCAGTTGGGCCTGGTCGGCATTGCTGGGCACCTGACCGTTCAGCAAGCCGTCCTGGCAGTTGGCGGCGCCCATCAGATCGGTGTTGCCCACGCCGTAGTTGAAGCTCACGCCGGCCGTGCCCACCGACTCCACGCTGCCGAAGTTGAGCTGGTAGCTGGTTTGCGGCACCACAATCACGGTGGATTGCTGGTTGGCCGCCTCGTTCACCAGCCCGGTGATCGCGGCGCCGGTGGCCAGACCTGCCACACCCCAGGCTGCGGCGCTGGCACCCCACCAGCCCCAGCCACCCCAGCCGCGATACCAGCCCGCATTCCAGGGTCGGGCACCCCAGTAGCCGCCGTTGCGCCAGCCCTCATGCCAACCGCCATAACCGCGGTTGTAAAAGTTGTTGTGCACATTGACGCGGTCGTTGTTGAAGCTGCCGCGGTTGTTGTCAAAGCTGCCGCGCGCCCCACCGCCGTACATCGGGTGATCGCCGGCGCGGTCGTTGTGATAACCGCCGGCCCGACCACCACCGTGAAAGCCACCGCCGCCGCCCCCGCGGGCCATCGCGGGCTGCACGGCCAGCGGGCACAGCAGCAGGGCACTGCACACCACTGCCGACCAACGGCCTGGCTGCAAGGAGCGTGAATGGGAACGGGACAGAGTCATGGAAACAAGCGGCGCAGACAGCGCCCACACATTGTGTTGATAGCTGCACCCTGCATCGCTGAAGCGGCCATGCATCAAACGCAACATTGCAGGTGTCCAACCCCGACCACCCCCTCCGACTGGGCCGTGACTCTGAGTGGGGGGGTAACCGATCCCGGCGATCGGCCGTCCCACCCCCTGGGCGGAGGACCGACCCAATCCCGACGGCTCTCCCCTCTGCCGGGTCGGGGAAACGGCCATACGGTTCAGACACCTGATCAATCCGGGGAGTCGCCCTGATGCATCCCACCGCCGAGCTGTTCACCGAAAAAGCCTGGGGCGCCGTTGTCGCCGCCCAGCAGCTGGCCCAGCAACGCCGCCAGCAGCAGATGGAGAGCGAGCACCTGTTCGCCGCCCTGCTGGCCCAGCAGGGACTTGCCGGCCGCATCCTGGAGAAGGCCGACGTGGATGTGGGCACAATCAGCCAGAAGCTGGAGGCCTTCATCGCCGGCCAGCCATCGCTGAGCGCTCCGCCCGAGAACGTGTATCTGGGCAAGGGGCTCAACAGCGTGCTCGACCAGGCAAGCAGCCTCAAGGACACCTACGGCGACAGCTACATCGCCATCGAGCATCTGCTGCTGGCCCTGGCGATCGATGATCGCTGCGGCAAGCCACTGCTCAGCCAGGCCGGCACCAGCGCCGACAAACTCAAAGATGCCGTGCAGGCCATCCGCGGATCCCAGAACGTGACCGATCAGAACCCCGAAGGCACCTACGAATCGCTGGAGAAATACGGCCGCGACCTCACCAGGGCCGCCCGCGAGGGCAAGCTCGACCCGGTGATCGGCCGCGACGAGGAGATACGCCGCACGATTCAGATCCTCAGCCGCCGCACCAAGAACAACCCGGTGCTGATCGGCGAGCCCGGCGTGGGCAAGACCGCCATCGTGGAGGGGCTGGCCCAGCGGATCGTCAACGGCGATGTGCCGGAGGCCCTGCAGAACCGCCAGCTGGTGTCGCTCGACATGGGCGCCCTGATCGCCGGTGCCAAATACCGCGGCGAGTTTGAAGAGCGGCTCAAGGCCGTGCTCAAGGAGGTCACCGCCTCTGAGGGCCAGATCGTGCTGTTCATCGATGAGATCCACACCGTGGTGGGGGCCGGCGCCAGCGGCGGTGCCATGGATGCCAGCAACCTGCTCAAACCGATGCTGGCCAGGGGCGAGCTGCGCTGCATCGGCGCCACCACCCTCGATGAGCACCGCCAGCACATCGAGAAGGACCCTGCCCTGGAGCGCCGCTTCCAGCAGGTGTTCGTGGATCAGCCCACGGTGGAGGACACGATCTCGATCCTGCGGGGCCTCAAGGAGCGCTATGAGGTTCACCACGGCGTGCGCATCGCCGACAACGCCCTGGTGGCCGCCGCCGTGCTGAGCAGCCGCTACATCGCCGACCGCTTCCTGCCCGACAAGGCGATCGATCTGGTGGATGAATCGGCCGCCCGCCTGAAGATGGAGATCACCTCCAAACCCGAGGAGATCGACGAGCTCGATCGCCGCATCCTGCAGCTGGAGATGGAGAAGCTGTCGCTGGGGCGCGAATCGGATGCCGCCAGCCGCGACCGGCTGGAGCGACTGGACAAAGAGCTGGCCGAGCTGCGCGAGCAGCAGAGCCATCTCAATGCCCAGTGGCAGGCCGAAAAGGGCTCGATCGATGCCCTGAGTGCCATCAAGGAAGAAATCGAGCAGGTGCAGCTGCAGGTGGAGCAGGCCAAGCGCAACTACGACCTCAACAAGGCGGCTGAGCTGGAATACGGCACCCTGGCCACCCTGCACAAGCAGCTGGCCGCCAAGGAGGCCGAACTGAGCCGGGGCGGCGGCGAGGGCAAGGAGAAGAGCCTGCTGCGCGAGGAGGTCACCGAGGACGACATCGCCGAGGTGATCGCCAAGTGGACCGGCATCCCGGTGGCCAAGCTGGTGCAGAGCGAGATGGAGAAACTGCTCCAGCTCGAAGACGAGCTGCACACCCGCGTGATCGGCCAGGCCCAGGCGGTGACGGCCGTGGCCGACGCCATCCAGCGCTCCCGCGCCGGCCTGAGTGATCCCAACCGGCCGATCGCCTCCTTCCTGTTCCTGGGCCCCACCGGCGTGGGCAAGACGGAGCTCTCCAAGGCGCTCGCCTCACAGCTGTTCGACAGCGAGGAGGCGATGGTGCGCATCGACATGAGCGAATACATGGAGAAGCACGCCGTCAGCCGCCTGATCGGCGCGCCTCCGGGCTACGTGGGCTACGAGGAGGGCGGCCAGCTCACCGAGGCGGTGCGGCGCCGGCCCTACGCCGTGATCCTGTTCGACGAGGTGGAGAAGGCCCACCCCGATGTGTTCAACGTGATGCTGCAGATCCTCGACGACGGCCGCGTCACCGATGGCCAGGGGCGCACGGTGGATTTCACCAACACGATCCTGATCCTCACCAGCAACATCGGCAGCGCCTCGATCCTCGATCTGGCCGGCGACCCCGCCCGCCACAGCGAGATGGAAGCGCGTGTGAATGAGGCCCTGCGGGCCCACTTCCGCCCCGAGTTCCTCAACCGCCTGGATGAAACGATCATCTTCCACAGCCTCAAGCAGGAGGAACTGCGCCAGATCGTGGAGTTTCAGGTGAAGCGCCTTGCCCAGCGGCTGGACGATAAAAAGCTGGGGCTCCAGCTCAACGCCGATGCCCTCGACTGGCTGGCGGGTGTGGGCTACGACCCGGTGTACGGCGCCCGCCCGCTCAAGCGGGCGATCCAGCGCGAGCTGGAGACGCCGATCGCCAAGGGCATCCTGGGCGGGCAGTTCACTGGCGGCCACACGATCGCGGTGGATGTGCTGAACGAGCGGCTGCACTTCCAGCAGTTCGACACCGCCCAGCTGCCGGTGCTGGTTTAGGCCGCCAGGCCCTGGCGCCCTTAACGCGCCAGGGCCTCCCGGATGGCCGGGGTCTCAGACCAGCTCCAGGGGCCCTCCGTCACCGGGGTGATCCCCAGTTCGGCGCGGAGCTCCTCGAGGTTCTGATCAAAGCGCTCCTCCCAGAGCACCGGAAACAGGGGTTGGGCCGCGGCGCCCATCTCCAGGCCCTGGATGATCATCTGGAAGGCGTACACCGCAGTGCGGGCCTGCTCCGCTGCCGTTTCCAGCTCATCGATCGGGCGGTCGGTGTGCATCCAGCCGAGCAGCATGGCGATCAGATCGGTGAAGGCCAGGCCGGGGTGACTGAACTGGGCCACGCTGATGCTGATCACCCCCAGTTCGCCGTAGTTGTCGAGGCTGAAGCCGCTGAGGATGTGGTGAATGTCGTGGGTGGCATACACCCGATAATTGATGTAGTCGGCGTCGTCCTCCAGGTTGTTGAAGAAGGAGGGCTCCGGGAAGAAATTGATGTCGTAGCCCATCGCCTGCAGGGCGGTGGCATAGGTGTGGCCGAGGCTGCCCTTCGGCATCGCCAGCAACCGCTCACTGTTGTAAGGCCCGCAGAGGCGCCGCTCCTCGATCAGGGCCTGACAGGCGGGATTGCGGGCCAGGCGCTTGCGGCAGTGCTGCATCGGCCGGGAGTCGCGCAGCCGATGGGAGAGCAGGAACACGTTCTCCGCCGACTGTCCCGCCCCCAGGGCCAGGTCGGCCAGTTCCAGGAACTGCTGCACGTGCTCAGGCGTGGCGATCTTGTCGAGGTAACGAAAACCCATGGCGGCAAGTGGGGCTGCCCTTGAAACTAGGAAGGGCGGCCGCAATCGGGCCACAACACAACGCAAACCAGCAGCTGCCTCAGGTTCAGAAGTTGCTGGCGATGCGACTGCCCAGCCTGATTTCCAGCACCAGGGTGAACACCGCTGCCATCAACAGGCCCATGGCCAGCATGAACAGAACGGCTACCACGGCTGAGAGATCAATCCTCGCCACCACCCCCACGAAGAGCAGCATCACCAGGGTGGCCACGGTGAGAAAGCTGAGGGTGGCCAGGGTGATCGCCGCGATCACCAGGCGCAGGCGGCGGCGCTGCAGCTGCAGTTCATGGCGCAGAGCCGGGGACAGCTCCGGCGCATGGCCCAGCAGATGCTCCTGGGCTTCCTGGTCGCGGCGGTGCTGCAGCAGGCGGTCAACGACCCGACTCAGGCGGGTGGTGAGCACCCCCAGCAGGCCGCTGATGCCGGCCAACAGAAACACCGGCGACACCGACAGCTGGATCGCCCGGGCCAGCGATTCCACACCTGGCTGACAGCCCAGGCCCATCGGTCCGGCCTCAGAGGAGTTGGTCGATGCGGCGGGCCAGCTCGAGGTCGAGGCTGGAGAGACCGCCGGTGTCGTGGGTGGTGAGGGCGATGCTCACCCGGTTCCACACATTGCTCCACTCGGGGTGATGGCCCAGGGCCTCAGCCGCCAGCGCCACCCGGGCCATGAAACCGAAGGCAGCAGAAAAGTCGTTGAAGCGGAAATCGCGCTGCAGCTTGCCGTTCTCCAGTCGCCAGCCGGGGAGCTCGCCCGGCAGGGCATTGATCTGCTCAGGGGTGAGGGGAATGGCAGCCATGGCGGAGCAGCGAAGGGTCAACCGATGCCTTCATGGTGTCGCACGGCAGAGCCCGGCAGGGGGTTGGCGGCGAGCATCGTCCGGCCCTCGGCGACCAGGGCCGCCACCGCCAGCGGATCAGCTGGGGCCCGCTCGCCCCGCTCCACAGCCCGGTAGAGATCGGCCACAGACCACGCGTTGCTGGCTGGCTCGTCAGCAAAGCGGGGAATCAGATGCAGGTGCAGATGGGGCGCCCCTTCACCAAAGGCGATCGCATACACCCGGTCACATCCGCTGAGGCGCTGCACCAGCTGGCTGGCGGCGCGCACCGCCAGGCCCCAGCTGGCCGCCTCCTGATCGTTGAACACCAGCGGTCCAGCCAGATGCCGGCGGGCATCGAGCAGGAGCCAGCCGGCCAGCGGTGCCGGCAGGGGGTGGTGCCGCAACAACCAGAGGTCGCTGCCACCGAGGCCCAGCTCGGCCTCCAGCTCCCGATCGCCATGGATGCGACAGATGCCACACGCAGGGTCAGCCAGGGCCACCGCTACTCGCCGATCAGGTGCAGGCTGAGCCGGCGCTGGTTGCCCAGCCGCCGGTGCTCCCAGAGGTACACCGCCTGCCAGGTGCCGAGCAGCAACCCACCCCTCTCAAAGCTCAGCTGCAGGCTGGTGGCGGTGAGAGCGGTGCGGATGTGGGCGGGCATGTCATCGGGCCCCTCATCGTCGTGCAGGTAGGCGCGGCGGTCGCCGCTGGGCACCAGCTCATCGAGGAAGGCCGCCAGGTCCTGGAGCACGCGTGGGTCGGCGTTCTCGTTCACCATCAGGCTGCAGCTGGTGTGCAGGCACACCAGGGTGGCCACCCCCTGGCGCAGGCCACTGGCGGTGATCTCGCGGTTGAGGGCGGCGGTGATGGTGGTGAAACCGGCGCCGCTGGTGCTGAGACTGAGCACCTGCAGGTGTTGGCGCAGCACGGATGAACCGCAGGGAATGGGCCTGCCTAGCATCGCCCCAGTGAGGCTCCACGCCAGATGGGAAACGTCGGCGGCGGGCCGGATCTGGCAGCGCCGGATCTGATCGTGGTGGGCAGCGGCCTGGGGGGGCTGTGCGCCGGGGCGATCGCCGCCCGCCATGGGCTGGAGGTGCTGATGCTGGAGGCCCACAGCCAGGCTGGCGGGGCCGCCCATGGCTTTGTGCGCCGGGGTTTTCACTTCGAATCCGGCCCCTCGCTGTGGTCGGGGCTGGGGCGCTGGCCCAGCAGCAACCCCCTCACCCAGGTGTTGAGGGCTGTGGGCGAGACGCTGCCGGTGGCCACTTACCACGACTGGGGCCTGCTGCTGCCGGAGGGCCAGCTGCGGGTGGGGGTGGGCCTCGAACCCTTCCTGGCGATGCTGCGCGGGCTGCGCGGCGGCGACGTGGCCGATGAATGGGCCGCCTTCATGGCCTGGCTGGAGCCGAGTTGCCGGGCGGCCCGCTCCCTGCCCCTGCTGGCTTTGCGACCGGGGCTGGGGCTGGCCAGCACCCTGGGCAGCCAGGCCCTGGGCCTGCTCAGCCAGGCGCCGCGGCTGGCCGCCCTGGGGGGCAGCTTCGGGCCTATGGCCCGGCGCCATCTGCGCGATCCCTTCCTGCTCCACTGGGTGGAGCTGCTCTGCTTTCTGATCTCCGGCCTGCCGCTGGATCAGACCAGCGCCGCGGCGATGGCCACCCTGTTCGGCGAGTGGTTTGAGCCCGGCGCCTGCCTCGACTACCCGATCGGCGGCAGCGCGGCAGTGGCCGCTGCCCTGGTACGGGGGCTCGAGCGCCATGGCGGCCGGCTGCGCACGGGCGCGCCCGTGGAGGAGGTGCTGGTGGAGGGCGGCCGGGCCAGCGGCGTGCGGCTGGTGGGAGGTGAGGTGCTGCTTGCGCGCCGGGGGGTGATCGCCAACACCAGCGCCTGGGATCTGCTCAACCTGCTGCCGCCTGGGGCCGTGCCTGACCGCTGGCGACACCAGCAGCAGGCCACCCCGGCCTGCGCCAGTTTTCTGCACTGGCACCTGGGCCTCAAAGGCGGAGCGGAACTGGCCGATCTGCCGATCCACCACGTGTGGGTGGGCGACTGGCAACGGGGCATCAACGCCGAGCGCAACGTGGCGGTGTTGTCGATGCCGTCGCTGCTGGATCCTGCGATGGCACCGGCCGGGCACCAGGTGTTGCACGGCTACACCCCAGCCAACGAACCCTGGGAGCTCTGGCGCGATCTGGAGCAGGGCAGCCCGGCCTATGCAGCCCTCAAGGCCGAGCGCTGCGGCCTCTTTCACCGCGTGCTCGATCCGCTCCTCCCCGACTGGCGGGAGCGCGTGGTGATCGAACTGCAGGGCACCCCGCTCACCCACCGCCAGTACCTTCGCGTGCACCAGGGCAGCTACGGCCCCGCCTGGCCGGCGGACCGCGGCCCCTTCCCCGGGGGCCAGACGCCGATCGCCAACCTGGTGCTCTGCGGTGCCGGCAGTTTTCCCGGCATCGGCGTGCCGCCGGTGGCGGTGAGCGGCGCCATGGCTGCTCACCGCTTTGTGCCGGCGCGGCAGCAGCGCCAGCTGCTCGCCGAGCTGGAGCTGGCGCCCGGGTAACGGACTGCATCTGCCTAGCATTTGATTGCATTCCGCCGTGCCATGCCTGTCGTCCGCCGTCTGCACCAGCTGATCAAGCACATCCCGGCTCTGCCGGCCCTGGGCTACGTGGACCTGTTCGACGGCATCTGCAGCACCCTGGGCCTGATGACCTACACCCTTCGGCCCACCGATGACCAGGCCTGCCTGGAGGGCTGGATGAACGTGGGCGGCGGCACCTGCCGCAAGAAGTGATGGCGGCAGAGACCAGGGTTCGCCAGGCCGAGCTCACCGTTCTCTTCGACGGTGCCTGCCCGCTCTGCTGCCGGGAGGTGCGGTTGCTGCGCCGCCGCGACCAGCAACACAACGGCAGCAGCCCGCGCCTGGCCTTCGTGGACATCGACGCGGCCGACTACACACCAGCCGACTTCGGCGGCATCGACTACCGCCGGGCCATGGGCCGCATCCATGCCATCCGCGCCGATGGCTCGGTGGTGAGCGACCTGGCGGTGTTCCGCCAGGCCTACGGCCTGGTGGGCCTGGGCTGGCTGCTGGCCCCCAGCGGCTGGCCAGGGTTGGGCTGGCTGGCCGATGCCGCCTACGGCCTCTGGGCCCGCTGGCGCCTGCCGTTCACCGGCAGGGGGAGCCTGGAGCAGGTGTGTCAGGAGCGCTGCCGCCTGCCGGGTTGAACCGGGCAGCGCCTCAACACTCCAGATCGAGCTGCAGCTGCCCGGGGGCTCCCGCATCCCGGCGGCGCCGGCGGGGGCCAGAGCCGGTGGCCGCCAGTCCGGCGCGCCGGGAGCCATGGCGCTGCTGGATGGCGTCGGCCAGGGCCGCGAAGCCCAGCTCCTGGCGGCGGGCGTGGATGCGCTCCCGCGCCTGGCGGGCCGCTTCATCCGGCTCCACGATCGGCGCCGGATAGTCGCGGCCCAGCTGCCATCCCATCTGCTGCTGCTGGCGTGGATCGAGCAGCCAGGGCTGGTGCAGGAACACCGCCGGCAGGGGCGCCAGTTCCGGCAGCCACTGGCGGATGAAGTGGCCGTCGGGATCGTGGTCGAGGCCCTGCTTGATCGGGTTGTAGAGGCGCACGGTGTTGATGCCGGTGGTGCCGGACTGCATCTGGCACTGGCTCCAGTGGATGCCGGGCTCGTAGTCGACGAACCGCCGCGCCAGCACCAGGCCGCTGGCACGCCAGGGCAGCCAGAGGTGGTAACTGGCCACCGCCATCACCATGGCCCGCATGCGGAAGTTGAGCCAGCCCGTGGCGGCCAGGGCGCGCATGCATGCATCCACGAAGGGCAGGCCGGTGCGGCCCTCACTCCAGGCGGCCAGCCGCTCGGCCCGGGACACGGGCAGCCAGTCGGCTTCGCCGTCGCGCAGACCGCTGATGAGCGGGTGCAGCTCGCGGAACTCCAGATCGGGCTGGCTCTCCAGCTTCTGGATGAAGTGGCAGTGCCAGTGCAGGCGCTCATCAAAGGCCCGGCGGCTGCGGGGCGGCAGGCCCCGGGCGGCGCGGCCGGCCTGCAGCACCTCGCGCAGCGACAGGCTGCCCCAGGCCAGATGGGGCGACAGGCGCGAGCAGCTGCGGAAGGCGGTGTTGGGGCTGGAGAGCTCGCGCTGATAGGCCTGGCCGCGCTCCGCCAGGAAGCTCTCCAGCAGCTCCAGGCCGCGGGAGCGGCCGCCCTGCTGGCGCTGGGGGCAGGGGTCGGCGGCCAGGCCCAGCTCCGCAGCGGAGGGCAGCGGGCCGGGATCCAGCCCGGGGAGGGGCTGCAGCGCCAGCGGTGGCGGCGCGAGGGGCTCGGCCATCTGCGCCTCCCAGCGGCGGGCCCAGCCGTCACGGCTGGCCAGCCGGCGCACCACCCCGAACTGGGGCAGATCATGCCAGGGGATGCCATGGCTGCGGGCCCAGGCCGCCACCCGCCGGTCGCGGGCGTAAGTCCAGCCGTTGCCGGTTTCCTCGTGGCTCCACAGCCCGGCCACCCCGAAATGGCGCCGGGCCCGCTCCAGCACCTCCACCACATCGCCGCAGCGCACCACCAGGGGCTGGCCCAGGGCGGCCAGGGCCGCGCGCAACCCCTCGGCGCACTCCGCCGCAAACGCCCACTGGCGCGCCGAGGCGTCCGGCTGCTGCCACAGCTCCGGCTCCACCACCAGCAGCGGCAGCACCGGGCCGCGCTCACTGGCCAGCAGCAAGGGCCGGTGGTCGCTCACCCGCAGGTCGCGCTTGAACCACACGATCTGCAACCCGCCCGTCACCGCCAGCCCGCCCAGATGGTGACCATGGCCAGCCATGGTCAACCCGGCAACACCTGGCGCCAGCCCTCCGCCTCCACCAGCCGCAGGGGGGTGTCGTAGAGGGCACTGAGGGGGCCGGCGGCCAGCAACTCGGTGGCCGCACCATCGCCCACCAGCTTGCCCTGCTGGAGCAGCAGCACCCGGCTCACCTCGGGGAGGATCGCCTCGATCTGATGGGTCACCAGCAGCAGGGTGGTGCCGCCGGCCACCAGCTGGCGCAGGCTGGCCAGCAGCTGGTGGCGGGCCCGCAGGTCGAGGCCGTTGGTGGGTTCATCCAGCACCAGCACCTCGGGGTCGTGCACCAGGGCCCGGGCCAGCAGCAGACGCCGCTGCTGGCCTTCCGAGAGCTGGCCGAAGGGCCGATCAGCCAGGGCCGCCAGCTGCAGTTGTTCCAGCAGCGCGGCCACCCGCTGGCGCTGGGCGGCGGTGGGCTGCTGGCTGCCGCCGATGCCGATCGAGCCGAACAGGCCAGAGAGCACCACGTCGGCGGCACACACCTGGGGGGGATGGAGCCGCTGCAGATCACTGGACAACAGCCCGATCCGCCGCCGCAGCTCCCACAGGTTCACGCTGGTGCTGCCGAAGATCTTCAGCCACGATCCCGGTTTCACCACCGGATAGAGCTCGCGGCTGAGCAACCTCACCAGGGAACTCTTGCCCGAGCCGTTGGGGCCGAGCACCACCGTGTGCTCGCCGCGGTGCAGGCTGAGACTGAGCCCCTCGAACACCAGCCGGGGCCCCAGCCAGAGATCCACATCCTGCAGTTCGAGATAGGCCGGAGAGGTCATCGACCAATCCTCACCCAGCCCCGGGCCAGGCTCCGAACCTCCCCTTCCCGCCATACATTTGCAGGCATGGGCTTCTCGCAGGCATGGGCTTCCGCTTCCGCCGCTCCAGCCGCCTCGGCCCCGTGCGGCTCAACTTCAGCAAGAACGGGCTCAGCTCAATCTCCCTGGGCGGGCGCGGCGCGTCCCTGAACATCCCGGTGAATCGCCGGGGCGGCACCCGCACCACCGTGGGCCTGCCAGGCACCGGCCTGAGCTGGAGCTGGGAGCAGGAGGGCCCTGCCCACCAGCCCGCCGGTGCTGCGGCGGGGCTGCCCAACAGCCGCCGCCTGCGGCCAGGCCAACTGGAGGCGTTCAAGCAGTCGGTGCTGGCCCTGCTCAGCGAGCAGCTGTTCGGCAGCGACTGCCTGGGGGAAGCGCTCTGGCAGCAGGGGCTAGTGGGCCGGCTGCTGGGCGATGGGAGCCTCGGAGCTCGCCTGCGGGAGCAGCTGGGGGTGATCGCCAGCCCTCAGGCACTGGAGAGCTATCTCCTTGCCGCCCAGAGTCAGGACGACACCAAACGCCGTGCCCAGCGCGCCGTGGAGGCCGTGCGGCAAGCCAGCACCCTGGCGCGGGAGCGGGGCTGGCAGCCGGCTGACCGGCTTGAGCCTGCGGCCCAACCGCCCGCCGGCGGTTGATGGAGAGCCGCCACATAATGATCACCGGGGCCAGCTCGGGCATCGGTTTGGAGGCTGCCCAACAGCTGGCTGCGGCAGGCCACCAGCTCACCCTGCCCTGCCGCAGCCAGGCCAGGGCCGACGCGCTGGGCGAGCTGCTGGCGAAAGGCCAGCTGCAGGATCAGGTGAGCCGGCCCCTCGGCGATCTGGCTGATCTGGCCAGCGTGGAGCAGCTGGCGGCAACGCTGCTGGAGCAGGGCATGCCGATCGACACCCTGATGCTCAATGCCGGCCTGCAGTACAGCGGAGCCAGCGAACCGCGCTGGTCGGCCCAGGGCTTCGAGCTCACCCTGGCGGTGAACCACCTGGCCCACCAGGCCCTGCTGCAACGGCTGCTGCCCCTGCTGCTGGCCAGCCCCCAGCCCCGGGTGGTGGTCACCGCCTCGGAGGTGCACGATCCCACCAGCCCCGGCGGCCGGGTGGGTCAACCGGCGGGCGTGGGCAACCTGGAGGGGCTGCGCCAGGGCCCCGGAGCGGCGATGGTGGATGGCCAGAGCCCGTTCAATGCCGAGAAGGCCTACAAGGACAGCAAACTCTGCAACCTGCTGATGGCCAGGGCCCTGGCCGCCCGCCTGGCCGAGCAGCAGCACAAGTTGCCGGTGCTCACCTGGAGTCCCGGCCTGGTGATCCCCAAAGGCAGCGGGGGCTTCTTCCGCTACAGCCGCGAGCACAATCCCCTGGGCCAGACGCTGTTTGCCTGGCTGGCCCGGGACCTGCTGAGGGTGAGCGAAACCCCTGCCCGTGCCGGGGCCCTGCTGGCCGACCTGGCCGCTGGTCCTGTGGCGCCGGCGACCGGTTTCAGCTATCGCAGCAATCGCCTGGTGGGCCCGGGCCAGCTGCGCTTCGAAACCCGTGAACCCAGTGCCGAAGCCAGCAACGATGCCCTGGCCGAACAGCTCTGGCAGCTCAGCGCCAGCCTGGTGGGACTGGCGGCCGATCAGGGCCTGAACCACCACTGAGACTGGGGTCCAGCCCAGAATTCTTAGCGAATGGGTCTTCAATCCCCTGTAAAAGGATGCGCGCCATGGGTGTAGCCGATGCTGCACTGATTGAGCCGCACAGGGATTGAGGCTTGCCAGTCCATCATCAGTTGCCAAGGTCAGCTGAGATCTTTACATCGCATCATGCTGACTGGTCCTGAACTGCTGGCCAAGGTCAAGGAGCTGGGAGATGCCTCCAAGTCCGAACTCGTGCGTCAGTGCGGCTATGTGAGCAGCAAGAAGGATGGCAGTGAGCGGCTGAACTTCACTTCGCCGCCTTCTATGAAGCGCTGCTGGTGGCCAAGGGCCTCAGCCTGGGCAGCGAGGGCTCCGCCCGTGGCAGAGGCGGCCGCAAGCTGAGCGATGCGGCCACCATGCAGGGGAATGGCAATCTGCTGGTGGGCAAGGCCTACACCGCCATGCTCGGGCTTGAGCCAGGCCACGCGTTTGAGATCAGGCTGGGGCGCAAGCAGATCAAGCTGATGCCAGTGGGCGCGAACGAAGAGGAGGAGTGAGCTGACGGCGGATGTCCACGCCAGTCAGTGCAGCTGATAGAGCACTGATCCGCTTTCACTGATGGTCTGCCGCAACAGTCCCTGGGCTGCCATCTCCTCCACCACCCTGCGGATCGTCTCCGAGGGCTCGCCGGTGGCCAGGATGAAATGGGCCAGGGATGCCGGTTCGTGCTCACATCGCCTGAGAATCTGCTGTTCCAGTGTGAGTACAGGAAGAGTATCTCCAATGGTGTGATCAGTTGGGTGATCGGTCCCTGGCTCCGCGAGTGTGGCCAGGGGCCGACCTGCCATCTGGCGACCGGAGCGATCGGCCTGATTGCTGCGCTCCAGCAGCCCTGGGATCAGAAACAGGTCGATCAACTGGGCCACACCACAGAAGCCGAAGCTGACCAGATAGAGGGTGCCCACCCACGTCTGGCCCAGGTAGAAGCGCTGCAGGCCGCACACCCCGAGCAGCGAAGCGCACCACAGCAGGTAGGCGGTTCCCGTCTCCCGTCTTGCCATCCGAATGGGCCGACCGGCGAGGAATTCAAGCCTAGGAGCTGAGATCCGCCGCGACGCCGTGTGGAGGTAACAGCTGGTCCATCACCGCCTGCAGGCCATCGGCCAGGGGCCGCTGGCAGCCGAGGCGCTCACTCCAGATCAGGCCGCTGCGGAGCTCCTCCGCGTGCACCAGGGCCATGTCCTGGCCCTCCAACAGCTGCAGCTCGCTGAGTGGCACCGGCAACTCGGCCCAGAAGACGTGGGCCAGACGCCGCTGATTGCGATGGCGCATCCTCAGCTGCAACGCCCCGGGCCTCGATCCAGGCTGCCAGTTGATCTCCTCCAGCAGCTCCCGGCGCAGGGCCTGCTCCGGCGTTTCCCCTGGGTCAAGGTGGCCGCCGAACAGGCCCCAGCAGCCCGGGGCCACGATCCCCGGCACGTCGTCACGCAGCTGCATCAACCACCGGTCGCCGCTCTGCAGCATCGCCAGGGCCACTTCCAGCGCCATACCACCGCCCATGCAGGAACCCACAGCCAATCCTGCAGCCTCCTGCTGGCAAAGGGGCCAGCACCAGAACTGACATCGAGGGCAACTCCTGGCAGCTGCCCACAACCGCAAGCCCCCTGGTTCTGGACTGACAGGCCTTGAAGCCCCATCAGTCTGGGCCGGCAGGCGTCCAGGCGCCAGCTCTGGCAAGGCAATCCCTCAGAGCAGATTGGCCGCCAGTTCGGCCAGGGGGCTGCGCTCACCGCGCTGCAGGGTCACGTGGCCGGCCAGGGGCTGACCCTTGAAGCGCTCCACCAGCCAGGTGAGGCCGTTGCTCTCGGCATCCACATAGGGATTGTCGATCTGGTAAGGGTCACCGGTGAGCACGATCTTGGTGCCCTCGCCCACCCGGGTCACGATCGTCTTCACTTCGTGGGGGGTGAGGTTCTGGGCCTCATCCACCACCATGTACTGGCGGGGAATCGAGCGGCCGCGGATGTAGCTGATGGCCTCCACCTCGAGCAATCCCATGCTCTTCAGGTCGTTCCAATTACCCCGCGCCGGCCGGTGGCCGGCCCGTGCTGGACCGGAGCCGCCCTTGGCCTGCTCATCGCCGCCGAGCAGAAAGTCGAGGTTGTCGATGATCGGCTGCATCCAGGGCCCCATCTTCTCCTCGAGATCCCCGGGCAGGAAGCCGATCTCCTTGCCCAGGGAGATCACCGGCCGGGTCACCAGCAGCCGCTCGTAGATCCGTTCATCGGCCACCTGGTTGAGACCGGCCGCCAGGGCGAGCAGCGTCTTGCCCGTGCCCGCCTTGCCCACCAGGGTGACCAGCTGAATCGCGGGATCCAGCAGCAGATCCAGGGCGAAGCTCTGCTCGCGGTTGCGCGGCTGGATCCGGCCCAGCTTGGCCTTGGGCGCATGCTGCAGCGGCTGCAGGCTGGCGGTGGCGCCATTGAAGCGGGCCAGCAGCGTGTGGGCTGGCTGGGCCTGGTCGATCAGGGTCACTCCCTCATTGGCCTGAAGGGGCGCGGGCAGGCTGAGGCCATCGAGCTCCAGTCCCGGCGCCAGCTTCACCCGGTCCATCTGCTCGGCGCTCACCCACAGCTCACAGAAGCCGGGGTAGAGATCGGCGATGTCCACCCGATCGCTGGTGTAGTCCTGGGCGATCAGGCCCACCGCATCGGCCTTGATGCGCAGGTTGGTGTCCTTGGTCACCAGCACCACCGGCGGCTGGTCGCCGATCACGGCGCCGAGCTGCTGTTGCTCCAGGGCGACAGCCAGGATGTTGTTATCACCATTGCCCGCCTTCAGCTCCGGCGGCAGGGTGGCCAGCGTCTCGCTGCGGCAGAACACCACCACCAGCGTTCCGCCCTGGTCGCCGTTGGGCACCCCTTCGGCCAGGTTGCCCTTCGCCCGCAGCTCATCCAGCAGCCGCGACACCTGGCGGGCGTTGCGACCCTTCTCCGCCGGGTCGCGCTTGAAGCGGTCGATCTCCTCGACCACTTCGATCGGGATCACGATGTGGTTGTCCTCGAAGCGGGTGAGGGCCAGCGGATCGTGCAGCAACACGTTGGTGTCCAGCACGAACGTCTTGCGCATGGACCCAGCCGATCTCTATGGGGCGGACCCTAGGGCGGCAGCTGCACTTACGCTCCGCCCATTCGTGCTGCGTTGCACTTGCTGTTCCTGATCCTCCTCAAGGTGGCCCTGATCGCCGCCCTGGTCTTCGCTCTGGCCCTGCTCTGGCTGGAACTGCGCCACCGGCTGCGGCCCAGCTCACCCCTGCAGCTGCGGGCCGAACCCTTCAGCACCCGGCGCAGCGGCAAGCGCACCCTGGTGGTGGAGGGCACGGTGGCCATCAGCAACCCTCACGGCCGCATGGAGGTGTTCGTGCCCGAGCTGGAACTGCGCCCCACCCTGCTGGGCCGTGGCGATCTGGGCGACGTCAAGGTGCGCACGGCGGTGAAGGCCCTGCACCCAGACGAGGAGAGCCGTCCGGACGGCTACTGGGCCGCCTACATCGTGAAGGGCCGCAAGACCACCCGAGCCGCCCTCAGCGTGGAGATCAAGGTGCCGGAGGAGGTCGACCTCGACTCCCTGCTCGACACCCTCTGGCTGGAAGTGTGCTGGGTGAACTACGGGCCCTTTGGCCGTCTCTGGCGCCGTGACGGCATCCTCGTGCCCCTGCGCCGCCCGGAGCCCCAGAACCCCGGGAGCGCGAACTGGCGCAGTGGAGAGCGCTGCGCGGTGCTGCCGGTGCGCACCCACCTGTTGGGCACCCTCGACGATCCCGAGCAGGTGCTGCGCCACTACGCCGGGCCCGTGCTGCAGAGCGGCGACGTGCTCACCATCGGCGAAACGCCCCTGGCGGTGATGCAGGGCCGCTATCACCATCCCGAAACCGTGCAGCCCAGCGGTCTGGCCCGCCTGCTCTGCCGGGTGTTCCACCCCACCAGCTCCCTGGCCACCGCCTGCGGCCTGCAGAGCCTGATCGACGTGGTCGGTCCCGCCCGTGTGCTCTGCGCCTGGCTGGCCGGCACCGCCCTCAAGCTGGTGGGATCGAAGGGCTGGTTCTACCGGCTGGCCGGCGACCAAGCCCGGCTGATCGACGACGTGACCGGCACCACCCCTCCCTACGACCAGACGATCGTGCTTGGCCCTGACCAGCCCGAAGCCTTCTGTGCCGCCATGGCCCGGGCCCTCGGTGTGGCCGTGGCGGTGGTGGATGTGAACGACCTGGGCCGGGTGAAGGTGCTCGCCTCCAGCCCAGGCTGCGATGAGGAGCTGCTCCAGCGGGCCCTGCGGCCCAACCCGGCCGGCAACGCCAACGAGCGCACGCCGCTGGTGCTGGTGCGCCCGGCCTGAACCAGCCGTCCAGCCCCTGGGCGGGCAGCACTCCTGCGGTGCGGTGGATAGAGTTGAACAACCCAAGGCAGATCTGTGAGGGATAACGGTGCAATCCCCCATGCCGCACCGCTCTGAGCCCCTTCCGGAGGGATCCTCCTGCCAGCAGCTGTTGCTTGAGCCCCTGGCGGCCTGGCACCTGCCGCTGCTGAGTGATCCAGCCTTTCAGCCCCTCCTGCCCCAGCTGCAGAGGGCCCTGTTGCTGCAGTTACCCGAGCGCCTGCTGGGACTGATGGGCAGCGGCGGCCGGCGGCGGCCGCCCCAGGTGCTGGTGGCCCGCCAGCACAACACGCTGCTGGGGTTACTCATCAGCCGCCCGCTCAACCGCTCGGGCAGCTGCTGGCAGGTGCAGCACCTGAGCATCGCCGAAGCCGGCCAGCCCCGCCAGCTCTCCCAGCAGCTGCTGCGCGAGGCGATCCAGCGGGCCCGGGGTGCCACCAGCTGGATCGCCACCAGCTCCAGCCTCGACAACGACCGGTTGGCCGCCCTGCGGGAGCAGGGTTTCCAGCCCCTGCTCACCGAGCGGCTGTGGCGGCTGGAGGCCCCTGGACGGGGCACCATGGCGAGCCCAGGCCAGCAGGCCGGCAGCGATACCGGCAGTGAACCGGCCCTGCGTCCCCTCAACCGGCGCACGGCCTGGGCTCTGTTCCAGCTAGAGCAGGCCGCCTGCCCTGCCCAGCTGCGCCAGTTGCTCGACCGCAGCAGCGACGACCTGCTCGACCAGAGCCACCGCCGGGGCTGGATGCTGCTGGACGCTGCCCGCAACCAGGCCGTGGCCGGTCTGCGCTGGCTGGGGGAGCATCCCGGTGGTGGCCACGACCTGGAACTCACGGTGCATCCCGGCTGGAGCCACCTGATTGGGCCTGGCACCGAGCGGCTGCTCTCTCAGGCCCGGTTGGCACTGGGCGATGGGGAACCCCTCTGGCTGCGCAGCGATGTGGACGATCACTCCCTGGACCTCTGGCTGCAGCGGAGCGGGGCCGAGCCCCGGGGAGAGCGCGTGTTGATGGCCCGCAGCGTGTGGCGGCGCCAGGAGTGTCCCGCCCCTGCCCAGCAGGCGGCCCGGCGACTGGAGGCGATGCTGGAGCAACTGCAGCCCCGCCGGCGGCCTCTGCCCACGCCCGTCGGCCCCCGCTGAGCCCTTGCGCCGGCCCCGACCCCGCTCCGCCCTGGCCCTGGACGTGGGCCGCCGCCGTATCGGCCTGGCTGGCTGCGACCCCCTGGGCCTGACGGTCACCCACCTGCCCGCCCTGGCCCGGGCGGCCTTCCATGCCGACCTCGGCCTGCTCCTCCCCCTGATCGAGCATCGGCGGGTGCAGCTGCTGGTGGTGGGTCTGCCCCTGGACAGCGCGGGCGCCCCCACCCCCCAGGCCCGCCACTGCCGCCGCTACGGCCTGCAGCTGGCGGCCGCCAGCCAGCTGCCACTGGTGTGGGTGAATGAACACAGCAGCAGCTGGGCCGCCGCCGAGCTGCGGGGCCTGCAGGGCGACCGCAGCGGCGCCCTGGACAGCGCCGCCGCCGCCCTGCTGCTGGAGCAGTGGCTGCAGGATGGGCCTGAACCGGCCTCGGCAGGCGACCTTGCCCCCTGACGGTGGGCCCGGCGACCATCGCCGGCGGCAAATGGGCCCGCGCTGGTTCATCCTGTGGAGACGCTCACCGAATTCCGAGCTCCGCAGGTGTTTCCATGACTGGCCCGGGCGAACTCCCCACCGAAGTGCCCACCGTGCTGGTCAACGACCAGAAGGGCAGGCAACTACTCTGCTTTCTGGAGCAATTGATTCCCCTTGATGGCCACGACTACGTGCTGCTCACGCCGGTGGACACACCGGTGTGCCTGTTCCGCCTCGAGGATGAAGCCGATCCGGAGCTGATCGACAGCGTTGACGCCAGCGAACCGATCCTGTCGGTGGCCGATGTGGTGCTGCAGGAGCACGACCTCACCCTGGTGCGCTCCGCCGTGACCCTCACCGTGAGCGGCGAACTGGACGAACCCGAACCGGAGGATCTCGACGACGAGGACGCCGACGACGATTCTGAAACCTACGAACTGCTGGTGAGCTTCCTGGTCAACGACCAGGAATACGGTCTTTACATTCCGCTGGACCCCTTCTTCGTGGTGGCCCGCATGGAGGGCAACGAGGCCGTGCTGGTGGAAGGCGAGGAGTTCGAGCGGGTGCAGCCGCGCATCGAGGCCGAGCTGGAGGAGCGGGAGGGGCTGGAGTGAACCTGCGCCAGTGGCTCAAACCCGACTGGCTGCTGGAAGGCACCCTGGTTGACCTGCCCCTCCAGGAGCTGCTGGATCGACGGATCGCCGCGCTGGTCCTGGATGTGGACCGCACCCTGCTGCCGCGGCGGCACAGCACCCTGCCACCGCGGATGCTTCGCTGGCTCGAGCAGGCCCGGGGGCAGCTACCGATCCATCTGTTGAGCAACAATCCGTCCCGCCAGCGCATCGGTGCGGTGGCCCGGGAGCTGGGCGTGCCCTTCACCACCTCCGCCGCCAAGCCCCGCCGTCAGGCCCTGCGCCGCGTGCTCGACGACCTGCAACTCCCTCCCGAGCGTGTGGCCCTGATCGGCGACCGGATGTTCACCGATGTGATCGCCGGCAACCGGTTGGGGTTGTTCACCATTCTGGTCAAGCCGATCGACCCCCAGGGCCTGCCCTGCCAGCGCGACCACCTGCAGAAGCTGGAAGTGCGCCTGGCCAACTGGATGGGCGGCAGCCTGAGCTGAGATGGCAGAGCAGTCCCGTCAGCCCCGCCGTGTGGTGAAGGTGGGCACCAGCCTGCTGCGGGGGAGCCCCGAGCGCCCCACCGCCGCCGTGATCGCCGATCTGGCCGCCAGCCTCAACCGGGCCTGCCGCCGGGGCGAGGCGATCGCCCTGGTCACCAGCGGTGCCGTGGGCCTGGGCTGCGCCCGCCTGCAGATGCCGACACGCCCCACGACCGTGGCGGCCCTTCAGGCGGCAGCGGCCGTGGGCCAGGGCCAGCTGATGGGGCTCTACCAGGACGCCTTCGCCGTGCGCGGCCTGCCCGTGGCCCAGGTGCTGCTCACCCGCGGCGACCTGGCCTCCCGCCGCCGCTACCAGAACGCCTGCCGCACCCTGGAACAGCTGCTGGCCTGGGGCGTGGTGCCGATCGTGAACGAGAACGACACCCTGGCCACCGATGAACTGCGTTTCGGCGACAACGACACCCTCTCCGCCCTGGTGGCGGTGGCCGTTGGCGCCGATGAACTGATCCTGCTCACCGACGTGGACCGGCTCTACTCCGGCGACCCGCGCACCGACAGCAGCGCCGAGCCGATCGAGGAGGTGCGCGACCTGGGCGAGCTGGAGCGGCTCAGCTCCGTCGCCAGCGGCGGCGGCCAATGGGGCACCGGCGGCATGACCACCAAGCTGGCGGCGGCGCGGATCGCCACCTCCAGTGGTATCCGTGTGCGGCTGGCCGATGGCCGCGATCCCGCCGTGCTCGACGCCCTGCTGGCCGGCGAGAAACTGGGCACCCTGTTCCAGCCGTCCAGCGCCCCCCTGCCGGACCGCAAGCGCTGGCTGGCCCATGCCCTGCTGCCCAAGGGCACGCTGCGGCTGGACGCCGGCGCCGAGCGGGCCCTGGTGGAGCGGGGTGCCTCCCTGCTGGCGGTGGGCGTGGTGGCGGTGGAGGGGGACTTCGGCCCCCAGGAGGCCGTGCGCCTGCTGGCCGCCGATGGTCGCGAACTGGGCCGGGGCCTTTCTGGTGTGGGCAGCGATGAACTGCGCAACCTGGTGGGTCGGGCCGGGGTGGAGGTGGTGCACCGCGACCAGCTGGCCCTGATCTGATGGCAACCCCAGCCACTGCCTACGATCCGGGGCACCTGAGCCCATTCCGGGATGCGATTCAGCCAACTGCTCGCCCAGCTCAGTGAGGGGCAGGCCGGTGCGCTCGCCGCCCATGTCCCGGCCCAGGACCCCGAACTGAGCGGCGCGGCCGCCCTCGACCAGGCCGGTCCAGGTGACCTGGCCTTCCTGGAGGACGGTCATGCCCTGGCAGGGGCTGTGGCCAGCACCGCCGCTGCCGCCGTGCTGATTCCCGCCCTCAGCGAGGAGACCGCGGCGCTGCGCCAGCAGCTGGAGGCCCGCGGGGTCGGCTGGGTGGCCCTCGCCGATCCACGCCTGGGCTTTGCCGAGGCCCTGGAGCTGCTCTACCCCGCCCCGGCGCCGCCAGCGGGCATCCACCCCAGCGCGGTCGTGCACCCCAGCGCCGAGGTGAGCCCCCAGAGCCATCTGGGGGCTCACGTGGTGGTGGGAGCCGGGGTACATATTGCGGCCGGCTGCACCCTCCATCCCCGCGTTGTGCTCTATGACGACGTGGAGATCGGCCCTGGCTGTGTGCTGCACGCCGGGGCCGTGGTGCACCCCGGCAGCCGCCTGGCCGAGGGCTGTGTGCTGCAGAGCAACGCGGTGATCGGCGGTGAGGGTTTCGGCTTCGTGCCCACCGCAGCCGGTTGGCGGAAGATGCCCCAGACCGGCCGGGTGGTGCTGGAAGCCGGCGTGGAGGTGGGCAGCGGCAGCTGCATCGACCGGCCGGCGGTGGGCGAGACCCGCATCGGCGCCGGCAGCAAGATCGACAACCTGGTTCACATCGGCCATGGCGTATCCACCGGCAAGGGCTGCGCCCTGGCGGCCCAGGTGGGCATCGCCGGCGGTGCCCGCCTCGGTAACGGCGTGATCCTGGCCGGCCAGGTGGGCCTGGCCAACCGGGCGGTGATGGGCGACCGGGCCATCGCCTCCTCCAAGTCGGGGGTGCATGGCGAGGTGGCCGCCGGCGAGGTGGTGAGCGGCTACCCCGCCATCCCCAACCGCCTCTGGCTGCGCTGTGCCGCGGCCTTCAACAAACTGCCGGAGATGGCCCGCGCCCTGCGGGCCCTGGAGAAGCGCAGTCAGGGCTGAGCTGGTACGGCTGGCATTAGCGCTGCCGCGTAGCCTCCAGGCCGTCCCTCCCCTGCCCCAGGCTGCCGCAATGACCAGCTACCGGATCACCCTGCTCGCCGGAGACGGCATCGGTCCGGAGATCATGGCTGTCGCGCGCCAGCTGCTCGATGCGGTGAGCGGCCGCCACGGCTTCACCCTCAGCTACAGCGAGCAGCCGATGGGCGGCGCCGCTATCGACGCCACCGGCGAACCGCTGCCGGCCTGCACTCTCGAGGCCTGCCGCGCCAGCGACGCCGTACTGCTGGCCGCCATCGGCTCCCCCCAGTACGACAGCCTGCCGCGGGAGCAGCGTCCGGAGACCGGCCTGCTGGGCCTGCGCGCCGGCCTGGGCCTGTTCGCCAACCTGCGGCCGGTGAAGATCATCCCCGCCCTGATCGACGCCTCCACCCTCAAGCGTGAGGTGATCGAGGGGGTGGACCTGCTGGTGGTGCGCGAGCTCACCGGCGGGGTGTACTTCGGCACCCCCAAGGGCCGGGTGGAGAGCGAGGGCCGGGTGCGGGCCTTCAACACCATGGCCTACTTCGACGACGAGATCGACCGGATCGCCAAGGTGGGCTTCGACCTGGCCCAGCAGCGCAGCGGCCGCCTCTGCAGCGTGGATAAAGCCAACGTGCTCGACGTGAGCCAGCTCTGGCGCGACCGGGTGGAGGCCCTGCATGCCAGCAGCTACCCGGGGGTGGATCTCAGCCACATGTACGTGGACAACGCCGCCATGCAGCTGGTGCGCAACCCCCGCCAGTTCGACGTGCTGCTCACCAGCAACCTCTTCGGCGACATCCTCAGCGACGAGGCCGCCATGCTCAGCGGCTCGATCGGCATGCTGCCCTCGGCCTCCCTGGGGTCCGGCGGCCCGGGCCTGTTTGAGCCGATCCACGGCTCCGCCCCCGACATCGCCGGCCAGGACAGGGCCAATCCGATGGCCATGGTGCTCAGCGCCGCCATGCTCCTGCGCATCGCCCTGCAGCAGGAGGCCGCTGCCGTCGCCCTGGAGGCCGCCGTCGACCGGGTGCTGGCGGCTGGCTATCGCACCGGCGACCTGATGGCCGAGGGCTGCACCCAGCTGGGCTGCCGCGCCATGGGCGACCAGCTGCTTGAGGCCCTGCAGGCCTGAGGCCTGTCCAGGGCGTAACGGTCCGAGGCGCACCTGCCGGGTCCGGACCCGCGACCTGCCAAACTCAGCTGCGGTTTTTCTCCTCCTGCGCCGATGTCGAAGCGTCACCCGGTCGTTGCCGTCACCGGTTCCTCCGGCGCGGGCACCAGCACCGTGAAGCGGGCTTTCGAGTACATCTTCACCCGCGAGGGCATCACCCCGGCCGTGGTGGAGGGTGACAGCTACCACCGCTACGAGCGGGGTCCCATGAAAGAGGCCATGGCCACTGCCCTGGCCAAGGGGGAGAACTTCTCCCACTTCGGCCCTGAGGCCAACCTGTTCGACAAGCTCGAGGAGCTGTTCAAGACCTACGGCGAAACCGGCAGCGGTGAGAAGCGCTACTACCTCCACTCCCTGGAGGAGGCGGCGGAGCACAACGGTCGCCTGGGTACCGATCTGGCCCCTGGCCAGTTCACCCCCTGGGAGCCGATCCCCAGCGGCACCGACCTGCTCTTCTACGAGGGGCTGCACGGCGGCGTGAAGGGCGACGGCTACGACGTGGCCGGTCTGGTGGACCTGCTGATCGGCGTGGTGCCGATCACCAACCTGGAGTGGATCCAGAAGATCGCCCGCGACAACGCGGAACGCGGCTACTCGGCTGAGGCCACGGTGGACACCATCCTGCGCCGCATGCCGGATTACATCAACCACATCTGCCCGCAGTTCAGCCGCACCGACATCAACTTCCAGCGGGTGCCCACCGTGGACACCTCCAACCCGTTCATGATCCGGAACATCCCCACCCCGGATGAGTCATTCGTGATCATCCACTTCCGCAAGGGGGCCCGCGAGAAGTGGGGGATCGACTTCCCCTACCTGCTCGACATGATCCATGACTCCTTCATGTCCAGCCCCACCTCGATCGTGGTGAACGGCGGCAAGATGGGCTTTGCCATGGAGCTGATCCTCACGCCGATCATTCACCGGATGATCGAAGAGAAGAACAAGCTCGGTTGATGCACCCGAGGCGCACCAACTCCAGTGTGAACCCCTACTGTGAGGGCACCTGGAGTTGGTGAGGCCATCACGCACGTCCCTGCCACCACAGTCAATCCCAGCGGCCCCGGCAGTCCGGTTCAGCCGCGTGATTCGGCAGCGGGCAGGGCACCCTTTCCATCCTTCCTGATCGCGGGAGCTCCCGATCGCCCCCCGGCCGGCCTGAGGCTGGATCGCATCAACAGCCAGCAGGTGTTTCAGCAGGCCCGCCAGGCCCTGTTTCGCTACATGGAAGGCTGTCCCGGCGGCGGCGAACCGATCGGAGTGGTGCTGCAGGGCCAGCGGGGTCGGGTGGTGTTCGAGCAGCCAATCCTCCTGCCCGACGAGCAGTTCGTGCCGATCGACCTGCTGCGGGCACGGCCCGGCAACCGGGCCGCCGCCAGGCTGCGCATGCCCCGCAGCCGCTGAGCGTCCCATCCGGTCCGGTTCCATGCCCGCCAGCCCCATCCTTCTCGCCGCCCTGTTCGGGGCCTGCGTCGGCAGCTTTCTGAATGTGGTGGTGTGGCGCCTGCCCCGCCAGGAATCCATCGTGTATCCCGGCAGCCACTGTCCCCGCTGCGGCAGCGCCCTGCGCTGGTTTGAGAACCTGCCGGTGCTGAGCTGGCTGCTGCAGGCCGGCCGCTGCCGCCACTGCCAGGGCTCGATCGCCCCGCGCTATCCGCTGGTGGAACTGCTCACCGCCGGCCTGTGGGTGGCCAACAGCCTGGCCAGGCCCACGGCGATGGGCAGCGATCCCCAGCCCCTGCTGCTGCTGCTGGCGGGCTGGCTGCTGCTCAGCTGGTTGATTCCCCTCACCCTGATCGACCTCGACCAGCTCTGGCTGCCCGAACCGCTCTGCCGCTGGGGGTTGCTGCTGGGCCTGGCCTGCACCGCCGTGGTCGGCCTGGGCCAGGGCCTGGAGCCGGGCCGGCTGCTGCTGCTGCACCACCTGCTGGCGGCCGCCGCCGGCCTGCTCGGCTTCGAGATGGTGAGTGGCCTGGCGGAACGGCTGATCGGCCGGCCCGCCCTCGGCCTTGGTGACGCCAAGCTGGCGGCCCTGCTCGGAGCCTGGCTTGGCCTCACCGGCCTGGGCCTCACCGTGACGCTGGCGGTGTTCGCCGGCGCGGTGGTGGGCGTGCTCGGCCGCATCAGCGGCCGTCTGGGCCGGCACCAGCCCTTCCCCTTCGGCCCCTTTCTCACCGCCGCCGGCGCCGCCGTGTGGCTACTGGGCAACGGCTTCTGGCTGGAGCGCCTGGGGCTGAGCCTGGTCTGAGCCACGCCGGCTGGGGAGTCCGGGGCTGGCAGCCTTAAATGGTTCTGTGCTCCCGCCGGTTTCCTGCCCATGTCGCTGTTCGACTGGTTCGCCGACCGTCGCAAGACCGCACCCACCGTGCGCAATCCCCAGGAGGCGGAGGAGGGGGACGGACTGTGGAGCAAGTGTCCTGAGTGCGGCCTCGTGGTCTACCGCAAGGACCTGGTGGCCAATGCCAGCGTCTGCAAGGGCTGCGGTTACCACCACCGGATCGACAGCGAGGAGCGTATCCGCCTGATCGCCGATCCCGACAGCTTTGAGCCCCTCGACGGGGATCTCAGCCCCACCGACCCCCTCGCCTTCAAGGACCGGCGCAGCTATGCCGACCGCATCCGCGACAGCCAGAGCAGCACCGGTCTGCGGGACGCGGTGGTCACCGGCCTGTGCCGCAGCAGCGGCATCCCCCTCGCCCTGGGGGTGATGGACTTTCGCTTCATGGGCGGCTCGATGGGCTCGGTGGTGGGCGAGAAGCTCACCCGCCTGATCGAAACCGCCACGGCCCGGCGCCTGCCCGTGCTGATCGTGTGTGCCTCCGGGGGGGCCCGGATGCAGGAGGGAATGCTCAGCCTGATGCAGATGGCCAAGATCTCCGGCGCCCTGCAGCACCACCGGGAGGCCGAACTGCTCTACATCCCTCTGCTCACCCACCCCACCACCGGCGGGGTCACCGCCAGCTTCGCGATGCTGGGGGATCTGATCCTGGCCGAACCCAAGGCCCTGATCGGCTTCGCCGGCCGGCGGGTGATCGAGCAGACCCTGCGCGAAAAACTCCCCGATGGCTTCCAGACCGCCGAGTACCTCCGCGACCACGGCTTCGTGGACGCCATCGTGGATCGCACCGAGCTCAAGGCCACCCTGACCACCCTGCTGCACTTGCACGGCGGCCGCCAGGCCGTGCCCGCCTGACCCTCGCCGCCCGGCCATGACGCTTCCCTCCGCCCCGTTCACGCCGTGATCACCCCTGTGCCCGCGGGATTGACCTGGCCAGCCAGGCTCCGCGGGCTCTGCAACAACCTGAGCCGCCTGCTGCCCTGCTGCCTGGCAGGAGCCCTGGCGCTGGGCCTGGCCACTGGCGCTCCCGCCCTGGCCGGGCCAGTGGACTGGCATGAGGTGCCGGCCAGCCCCGAGGGGCGTCAGTGGTGGGACCAGGGCAGCCTGCATCCCAGCCGCAATGGCCATCTCAGCGTGCTCAGCCGCTTCCAGCCCGCCGTCGAAGCCGACGTGGATGGCACCAGGCCCAAGGTGGGCGATCTCTATGTGATGGAGATCGACTGCGGCCAGCGGCTCTACCGCGACACCTCCGTGAACGGTCTGCCGCGCTTTGGCGCCAGCTGGAGTGCCCCGGGCGACGACGAACTGGTGATGGCCGTGATCCGCGAGAGCTGTGAAGCCGCTGAGGGCATGGTGCAGGCTGGCTGAATCCTGCTCCCCTGCTCCATGACCAACAGCCGTCCGGTCGGCGTGGCCATTGCCGGCCTCGGCTTCGGTGAGGCCGTGCATCTGCCCGCCCTGCGCGCCTGCCCCAGCACGGAGCCGGTGGCCCTCTGGCATGCCCGCCAGGAGCGCCTGGACCAGGCCTGCCAGCAGTGCGGCCTGGCCGGCAGCAGCGATTTCGACAGCCTGCTGGCCGATCCCCGCGTGGAGGCCGTGGTGATCGCCACCCCGCCGGCTCCCCGCTTCGAGCTGGCCCAGCGGGCCCTGCGAGCGGGCAAGCACCTGCTGCTGGAGAAGCCGGTGTGCCTGGAGGCCGGCCAGGCCGAGAGCCTGCAACGACTCGCCCTCGAACGCGGGCTGTGCGTGGCTGTGGATTTTGAATACCGCGCCGTGCCCCTGTTCCAGCAGCTGCAGCAGCTGCTGGTGGAAGGCGAGCTCGGCGAGCTGGTGCTGGTGAAGCTCGACTGGCTGATGGGCAGCCGGGCCGACCCCACCCGGCCCTGGAGCTGGTACTCCCAGGCCGCCGCCGGCGGCGGCGTGCTGGGTGCCCTGGGCACCCACGCCTTCGACCTGCTCCACTGGCTGGTGGGACCCACGCGGCGGCTGAACGCCCAGCTGAGCACGGCCATCGGCGAGCGCCCCCTGCCGAACGGCCAGGGGATGGCAGCCGTGGATGCCGAGGACATCGCCCTGATCCAGCTGGAGCTGCAGGCCGGCAGCGGGGCGGTGGTTCCGGCCCAGGTGAACCTGGCCTCGGTGACCCGGCGCGGGCGGGGCTGCTGGCTGGAGATCTACGGCCGCGACGGCACGGCGGTGCTGGGATCCGACAACCAGGCCGACTACGTGCACGGCTTCAACCTCTGGCTGTCGCGCAACGGCGAACCCCTGCGCCGCCAGGAAGCGGACCCCCGCTGGGCCTTCCCGCGCACCTGGGAGGACGGCCGCATTGCCCCGGTGGAGCGACTGCACGGCTGGTGGAGCCAGGCAATCCGCCAGCAGCGGCCGATGGTGCCGGGCCTCACGGAGGGGGTGGCCAGCCAGCGCTGCTGCGACCAGGCCCGCGGCCAGGCGTCACTGGCGTGAGCTGGCGGGGAAGCCGTGGTGCGCCCGGGGGCGGCGGCCGCCGACGGGTTCGCCCGCATTCGGTTTTCCGGTATCAGGGCTCACCACTTTCATTGGTAGCAACCGCTACGGTTTAAAAACGTTGACCATGGTGCTCCGGCCCCGTGGCGGAAGTAGGGGCTGGCGAATCCTGCCGTCCAACCCGAAGCAACGCGCCACCCACCCGCGCCAGCCGGCCGGAACATCCACGGAGGCCCTTCCATGTCCATCACCACCGCCAGGCAACTGGCCCGCCAGGCCGAACAGGCCCGCCGTGCCGCCAAGCAGAACGGCTACACCGTCCAATCCCTGCGCAAACAGCAGCTGATCGACTGACCCACGCCCGGCCGATAGCCCGAGCGCTTCAGCAGGGTGGTTTTTCTGCCATTGCCGTTCACCCCTGGCAGCGAGCCTGCCGGAGGGCATCACCTAGAGTCGCCGCCAGTTCAACCTTCCGATCAGAGAGGTTTTCACCCATGGCTCTCGTTCCCCTCCGGCTGCTGCTCGACCATGCCGCAGAGAACGGCTATGGCATCCCTGCCTTCAACGTGAACAACCTGGAGCAGGTGCAATCGATCATGGAGGCGGCCTACGAGACCGACTCTCCGGTGATCCTGCAGGCCTCCCGCGGCGCTCGCCAGTACGCCGGTGAGAACTTCCTGCGCCACCTGATCCTGGCCGCCGTGGAAACCTACCCCGACATCCCGGTGGTGATGCATCAGGACCACGGCAACAGCCCCGCCACCTGCTTCGGTGCCGCCGCTAACGGCTTCACCTCGGTGATGATGGATGGCTCCCTGATGGCCGACGCCAAGAGCCCGGCCAGCTACGAGTACAACGTGGCCGTCACCAAGGAAGTGGTGGACGTGGCCCACGCCATCGGCGTCAGCGTCGAGGGCGAGCTGGGCTGCCTGGGCTCCCTGGAGACCGGCATGGGTGAGGCCGAGGACGGCCACGGTTTCGAGGGCAAGCTCGACCACAGCCAGCTGCTCACCGATCCTGCCGAGGCCGCCGACTTCGTGGCCAAGACCAAGGTGGACGCCCTGGCCATCGCCATCGGCACCAGCCACGGCGCCTACAAGTTCACCCGCAAGCCCACCGGTGAAGTGCTGGCCATCAGCCGCATCGCCGAGATCCACAAGGCCATCCCCAACACCCACCTGGTGATGCACGGCTCCTCCTCGGTGCCCCAGGAGTGGCTGGACATGATCAACAAGTACGGCGGCGCCATCCCCGAGACCTACGGCGTGCCCGTGGAGGAAATCCAGGAAGGCATCCGCAACGGCGTGCGCAAGGTGAACATCGACACCGACAACCGCCTGGCCTTCACCGCCGCTGTGCGCGAAGCCGCCGCCAAGGATCCCGCCAACTTCGATCCCCGCCACTTCAACAAGCCTGCCCGCCAGTACATGAAGCAGGTGTGCCTGGATCGCTACCAGCAGTTCTGGTGCGCCGGCAACGCCAGCAAGATCAAGCAGCGCGACATCAACTACTACGCCGGTCTGTACGCCAAGGGCGAACTCGACCCCAAGACCGCCGTGGCTGCTTGATCAGTGCAACCCACTGACTCCCCCTTCAATCCATGATTTCCCCAAGGGCCCTCGAGGGCCCTTTTTTTATGGCTCAACCTTTGGCGCACCGAGTGATGTCTCGGGTGTGATGTCAACGGTGCCTCGTCGCGGGTGCCTGCCGCTTTTGTTCAGTTGGCAGCCAGCGACCGATCCGGATCCAGCAGGGCCTCGATCGCCTCGGCCAGGGTGGGCTCCATGGCAATGCGGGTGCCATCGCTCACCACCACGCGGATCAGGGTGGGCAGGCCGCCCTTCTGGGCCTTGAGATACACAGGCTCCACGTACAGCAGGGCCTTGCCTACAGGCACCACCAGCAGATTGCCGCGGATCACCTCCGCGCCGGAGCGGTTCCAGAGGCCGAACTGCTGGCTGATCTTCGGGTTCTGGCTGATCAGGGCCGTGATCTGTTCAGGACCGAGAATCGGGGTCTGGCTGGGGAAACGCAGAAGTTCCAGCTGGCCGTAGTGGGGATCGTCACTGCGGGCCGCCAGCCAGGCCACCAGATTCGGGCGGGCCAGGGGGGTGAGGGGCTGCAGCAGCAGGAACTCCGGCGGCAGTTCAGGTGAGAGCTGGGCGCTGATGTGATAAGGCTCCATCGGCACCTGTTCGGAGCCGTAGATCTCCTTGGGGATCTGCCACACGTCGTCGCCGCTGTAGAACACCGAGGGATCGGTCACGTGGTAGCGAAGCAGCTGGGCAGTCTGCAGGGCGAACTGGGGCAGCGGGTAGCGGATGTGGGCCTGCAAGCCTGCGGGCATCTGCTCGAGCGGCGCGAACAGTTCCGGGAAAAGCCGCTGCCAGGCCGTGATCAGGGGGTCGGCCTGCTCCGCCACATACAGCGCAACCCGGCCTTCGTAGGCATCCACCACCGCCTTCACTGAATTGCGCAGGTAGCGGATGTCCGGCCGGCCTGGAATGGCTTCGCTGTAGGGATAGCTGCGGCTTGTGGTGAAGCCGTCGACGATCCAGAACTGGTGCTGGCCCGGCCGGAAGGGACCGGTGGCCTGATCCAGGCGCACCGACACCAGGTAGGGCTCAGCCTCAAACGATACGAACGGCACGAGCCGTCCCAGACGCTGGCGCACCTCCCTGCGCAGCAGCAGGCGCGTATCGCGGGTCAGGGAACCCTCCACCAGCAGTCTCGGCTCGCCGAGGTAAACCGCTGCGGCAAAACGGGCAAGGGTGTTGGGCACGGGCACACCCGAGTTGCCTCGGTAGTGGGTGTAGACGTTGACGTCACCCTCCGGATAGTTGAACTCCCGTACCTGGGTCGGGGCCAGGGCATAGGGGAGAGCCAGCGTGCCGTAGTAGAGGCTCGGTCGACCGATGGGAATGGCGGCTTTCACCTCCTGAGGGCTGATCCCCAGTTCCTCACTGCCGCTGATCCGGCTCTTGGAGCCCAGGTCGCTGATGAAGTACTCGGGCAGGCCATCCGGGCTGCTGGTGTTCACCGGAGACACCGTGAACCCCTGGCCATGGGTGAACACCAGATGGCGGTTGAGCCAGGTGCGCGCCGCGGCCTGCAGGCCGGAACTGTCCATCTCCCGGGCGGTGATGATCACCTGCTGCTGGGGCCGGCCCTGGGGTCCGATCGCGTAGCGATCCACCGTGGGCTCGGAGAAGCGGTAAAAAACCCGCAGCTGCTGCAGTTGGCGGTTGGTGGCCAGCAGGGGCTGGGAATCCCAGAGGCGGATGTTGCGGATCGTGGCCTCACTGCGGGCCAGATCGGCGCGGGTGAGCCGAGGGTTCGGGTTGACGTTGCGGGTGCGGATGCGGTCGAGCTGGAAGGCGGAACGGGTGGCGACGATGGAACGCTGCAGGTAAGGACGCTCCCGCTCCAGCTCCCGGGGCGTGACCACCAACAGCTGCAGAAGGGGGGAGAGCAACACCTCCAGCAGGGGCATCAGCAACAGCAGTCCCCCGCCTACGGCAACGGCAGGAGCGCGCCAGTACCGGTGAGGGAGCGGCAGCGCCACCAGCAGGGTGACACCCAGAGCCAGCACGGCAGCGGCCGTGCGCAGGGGCAGGGCCAGATGCACGTCCACCCAGCCCGCCCCGGGCACGCTGCCGTTGGTGCCCAGCAGCAGCTGGTGCCGCCCCAGCCAGAAGGCCGCGGCGGCCCCGAGAGCCACCAGGGCCACGGGCAGGTGCAGGAACCGAACCTGAGCCTGGCTGAAGCCCGCGAATCGACCGTCGCTGAGCTGCGGAGGCTGGGCCAGCTGGCCCCACAGGGCGGCGGCCGTGTGCTGCACCAACAGCACAAGCGCCAGGGTGAGCAACAGGGCGAGGGCAGGGAAGCGGGCCAGGGCAAAGGTCACGTCGGCGCCGAGCAGCGGTTCACGCATGCCGGAGAGCGGGGTGAACAGCGCCAGCGACCACAGCCCCCAGGCGCGGGCAATCGCCACAGCCGCGGCCACGGAACCAGCGGCGGCCAAGGTGCGGGCCACCGGCTGGGGACGCCAGAGCAGGGCCACGGCGACCACCACCAGCACAGCCAGCAGGGCTATCTGGCCAGGAAGCGAGCCGTCCAGGAGCACCACGAGGCCGTGCAGGCGGCGGGCCCCGAAGGGCTGCAACAGCAGGCGATGGGCCAACTGGAGCAACAGCAGCAGGGGCAGCGACTGGGCGACGACGAGCCCGAACAGGGCGAGGGCATAGGGCAGCGGCTCAAGGGGAAAACGGCGGGGGACGCCAGTGCCCCGGCCCAGCCGCCAGAAGGTCTGGAGGCAGCGCTGCAGCAGCAGCCCCAGGGCCAGCCCCGCCAGCAGCAGGGCCATCTGCAGTCCAAGGCGGCGCAGCAGGACCGGCCCCCAGCCGAACTGCTCGAACCAGTGCCACTCCACCCACAGCCGGGAGGCCGCCACCACGCCAGCACCCGGAACAAGCAGGGCGACGAGCCAGGAAAGGATCTGCCTGCGGCGCATCGGCACGCGACATCGATCACGGGAACACAGGCGAGGCTAGGCAGGGCAGGCCTGGGCGCCAGAGGTCCGGAGGGGAACAAGGCCTGCGGCCTTAAAGCCGATTCATCAGATCGGGATTAATTCGCATCCCGGGTTGCCGCTGTTAGCCTCCGCCTGCACCTCGGTTCAGGCCGTGACAGCCACCCTTTCCCGCGCCACCTTCACGGGGCTTCGCTGCAAGGAATGCGGCCATGCCTACGAACCCGGTGCCCGTCACGTCTGCGAAGACGTCTGCTTCGGGCCCCTGGAGGTGGTGTACGACTATGAGGCGATCAAAAACCGGGTGAGCCGCGCCACGATCGAGGCCGGCCCCGCCTCGATCTGGCGCTACCGCGAGTTCCTGCCGATCGAGGGCGACCCCATCGATGTAGGCACCGGCTTCACGCCCCTGCTCAAGGCGGGCAACCTGGCCAGGCGCCTGGGCCTGAAGAGCCTCTATATCAAGAACGACGGCGTGAACATGCCCACCCTGTCCTTCAAGGACCGGGTGGTGAGTGTGGCCCTTACCCGCGCCCGGGAGCTGGGCTTCACCACGGTGAGCTGCGCCTCCACCGGCAACCTGGCCAACTCCACCGCCGCCATCGCCGCCCACGCCGGGCTGGAGTGCTGCGTGTTCATCCCCAGCGACCTAGAGCTGGGCAAGGTGCTGGGCACCCTGATCTACAACCCCACCCTGATGGCGGTGAAGGGCAACTACGACCAGGTGAACCGCCTCTGCTCAGAGGTGGCCAACACCTACGGCTGGGGCTTCGTGAACATCAACCTGCGCCCCTACTACTCCGAGGGCTCCAAGACCCTCGGCTACGAGGTGATCGAGCAGCTGGGCTGGCAGCTGCCCGATCACATCGTGGCCCCTCTGGCTTCAGGTTCGCTGTTCACCAAGATCCGCAAGGGCTTCGATGAGTTCATCAAGTGCGGCCTTGTGGACGAGAAGGCCGTGCGCTTCAGCGGTGCCCAGGCCGAGGGCTGCAGCCCGATCGCCCAGGCCTTCGCCGAAGGTCGCGATTTCATCACCCCAGTGAAGCCCAACACGATCGCCAAGTCGATCGCCATCGGCAACCCGGCCGACGGCCCCTACGCCATCGACATCGCCAACGCCACCAAGGGCAGCATCGCCGCCGTCACCGACGCCGAGATCATCGAGGGCATCAAGCTGCTGGCCGAAACCGAGGGCGTGTTCACCGAAACCGCCGGCGGCACCACCATCGCCGTGCTCAAGAAGCTGGTGGAGCAGGGCAAGATCAACCCCGAGGAGCGCACCGTCGCTTACATCACCGGCAACGGTCTCAAGACCACCGAAGCCGTGGCCGATGCCATCGGCCAGCCCTACACGATCGAGGCCCAGCTCGACAGCTTCAATGCCGCCTGGCAGCAGGCCCAGGCTGCCCTGGTCAAGAGCTGACCCAGATCGCCCTGGCGCAGCAGCAAGTCGACAAGCCGGCTCTGCCAAGCCAGGCCAGGCCCCCATACCCACCGTTCCTCTCCAGCCCCGATGGCCGTCCAGGTTCTGATCCCCACCCCCCTGCAGAAGTTCACCAACGACGAGGCCAGCGTGAGCCTGGAGGCCGGCTCGGTCACGGCCCTTGTGGAAGCCCTGGAAGAGCGATATCCGGGCATCAAGGCTCGCCTGTGCGACGACAGCGGCAAGTTGCGCCGCTTCCTCAACATCTACGTGAACAGCGAGGACATCCGCTTCCTCGACAACGAGACCACCACCCTCAGCGATGGCGATGAGGTGTCGATCGTGCCGGCGGTGGCGGGCGGCTGATCCTGCCCCGGCAGGCCGTAGCCGATGCTGCAGAGCGACAGGGCGTCCCTGGCGCTCAATAGGCTCCACCCACCCTCCACAGATTCGCTCCGGGAGCCCCTCCCATGACCCAGGCCCCGCTACAGGCCAGCCAGCCCTCCCAGCCAGCACCGGCGTCGGCTGAAGCGGCAGGCGTGATGGCTGAGTGGCAGTGCGCCGCCCTGGTGTACGACTACCGCCAGGCCGCCAACCCGGTGCGGGCCGGACTCACCGAGCCGATCCCCTACCGCTGCTGGCCCCCGGAGCTGCATCTACAGGGGCCCACCCGGGTGATCCCCCTCGATCTCAGCGAGGCCCTGGGCTGTCCCGGACCGGCCACCAGCCCTGGGCTGGCCGCCCACTTTCTGAGGATCGAGGCTGGGGAGGGACTCAAGGCTGCGGCCGCGGCCACCAGTTCGCTCTTCTACGTGTTGCAGGGCTCAGGCCGGCTGCGCTGGAACAACCGCCAGCTGGCGTGGGCCAGCGGTGATCTGATCGTGTTGCCCAGTGGTGACACCCCCCTGCTGGATGCCGACAGCACCAGCACGCTGTACTGGGTGCACGACGGCCCCCTGCTCCAGCACCTGGGGGTGCAGCCCAGCACACCCCGTTTCCGGGCCTGCCACTACCCGGCAGCCATGCTGCGTGCCAACCTCGACCAGCTGCTGGCCGATCCGTCAGCAGCCCGCAGCAACCGGCTGAGCATCCTGCTGGCCAATGCCGACCTGCCCTCCAGCCGCACCGTGACCCATACCCTGTGGGCCATGCTCGGCGTGGTGCCGGGCGGCGTGATCCAGCCACCCCACCGCCACCAGTCGGTGGCCCTGGATCTGATCCTCGACTGCCCACCTGGCTGCTACACCCTGGTGGGAACCGATCTGGACAGCGACGGCCGCATCCGCAACCCCGAACGGATCGACTGGCAAGCCGGCGGGGCTTTCATCACCCCTCCTGGCCACTGGCATGCCCACGTGAACCCCAGCCAGCAGGCCGCGCACCTGCTGCCGATTCAGGACGCTGGCCTACACACCTACCTGCGCAGCCTGGACATCCGCTTCTGCGGGGGGCTGGCCGGCTGAGGAGACGGTCCCTGTTGGGATGCCGGCACGCCCAACCTGGCCATCGGCCTCCACCAGGGAGCGGAACAGGTCGCCATCGAGGGTTTCCGCCACGATCAGTCGCTCCACCAGATCGTCCATCAGGGCGCGGCGGGGCTGGAGCAGGGCCACGGCCTGATCGAGAGCATGCCTGGCCAGCTGGCGCACCTGGTCATCGATCCTGCGGCCGGTGTCCTCCGAGTAGTGGGGCTGGGAGCGCAGCCAGTCGCGACCGAGGAACACCTCGGGGCCATCCCCCTCCAGGGCGAGCGGGCCCAGGGGGGAGAAGCCGTAGCGGGTCACCATCTCGCGGCCGATGCGGGCCACCAGCTCCAGATCGCCGGAGGCGCCCTGGGTCACCTCGTTGGCACCGAACACCACCAGCTCCGCGGCCCGGCCCCCCATCGCCACCACCATGCGGGCCAGCAGGTAGGCCCTGCTGATCAGGCCGGAATCGAGCACCTCCTCGTCGGGCATGGTGCGGGCGAAACCGCCCACCCCTCCGGCGCGGGGCAGCAGGGTCACCTTGTCGAGCCGGTCGGCGTAGGGCACCAGGGTGGTGAGCAGGGCATGGCCCACCTCGTGGTAGGCGATCAGGCGCTTCTTGGCGGAGTCCTGCAGGGGGGCGGCAGACAAGCCCATGGTGATCCGCTCGAGGGCATCGGAGAGGGCCTGCCCATCGATGGCACTCTGCTCGCGCCGGGCCGTGAGGATGGCCGCCTCATTGAGCAGGTTGGAGAGATCGGCGCCCGAGAAACCGGGGGTGCGCGAGGCCCAGTCGGCCAGGGAGACCGCCTCGGCCAGGGGCCTGGTGCGGGCATGCACGGCCAGGATGGCCTCCCGGCCGCGCCGGTCGGGCAGATCCACGGTGATGCGGCGATCGAAGCGACCGGGCCGCATCAGGGCCGCATCCAGCACGTCGGGACGGTTGGTGGCCGCCAGCAGGATCACGCCGGAGTTGTCGGCAAAGCCGTCCATCTCGGTGAGCAGCTGGTTGAGGGTCTGCTCCCGTTCGTCGTTGCCGCCGCCGATGCCCGCCCCCCGCTGGCGGCCCACCGCATCGATCTCGTCGATGAAGATGATGCAGGGCGCCTTGGCCTTGGCCTTGCGGAACAGGTCCCGCACCCGACTGGCACCCACCCCCACGAACATCTCCACGAATTCCGAGGCCGCCATCGAGAAGAACGGCACCCCGGCCTCGCCGGCGATGGCACGGGCCAGCAGGGTCTTGCCCGTGCCAGGAGGCCCCACCAGCAGTACACCCTTGGGAATGCGGGCACCGATGGCGGTGTAGCGCTCCGGGGCCTTGAGGAAGGCCACCACCTCCTGGAGCTCCTCCTTGGCCTCCGCGATTCCGGCCACATCCTCAAAGCGCACGGCCACGCTGCCCTCCGCCTGCAGCCGCGGCTTGCTGCTGCCGAAGCCCATCGCCCGGTTGGCCACCTGGGCCGAGCGGCGCAGCACCATCGCCAGACCGGCCAGCAGCAACAGCACCAGCAGGCCATTGGAGACCAGGGAGGCGGCTGCGGCATCGGCCCGGTCATCCCGCACAGCCAGGGGCACCCCGGCGGCTTCTGCGGTTCGCAACAGCTGCTGGTCGTTGTCAAACACCGGCACCTGGACCTGCTTGCCGCTCTTGAAGGTGACCTGCACGGCCCGCTGGCGCGGGGAGAGCTCCAGGTCCTTCACCTGGCCGGCAGTGATCTGCTTGAGCAGGGCGCTGTAACTGGGGGGGGGCTCGGTGTGGCGCTCCAGCAACTGGCGCAGGTTGCGCGGCTGGTCCCTGGCCCCACCGGGGGCAGCGGCAGACGTCGCTTCAGCCGGTGCCTTGGACTCAGCTGAGGACTGAGAGGGGCTGGCGCTCACGGCAACAGATCTTTCCCTGAAGCTTAGCGATTTGACGAAAGGCAAGTTGGCGCGACAAGATCATCGTTTGGTTGGTAATCGGGGATGGCTGTTCCCAAGAAGAAAACATCGAAGGGCAAGCGCAACCAGCGTCACGCCACCTGGAAAGCCAAGGCGGCCGATGCCGCCCAGAAGGCCATGTCCCTCGGCAAGGCCGTGCTCAGTGGCCGGGCCCAGGGCTTTGTGTACCCGATCGCCGAAGAGGACGACGCGGCCGAGAGCTGAGCCGACCTGACGTGTGCTGAACCCGTCTTCTGAGCCTGTCTGCTGAACCGGCCCATTGGCTTCAGATCGCCGGAGGCCTGACCAGCTGATCTCCGCCCTGAATCCCCACCAGGCGGCGGCGCCCGTCAATCAGGGCGGCCATTTCTGCCCGCTGGAGCAGGGGATCCTGATAAAGCTGGGGGGGCAGGCTGCAGAGGCTGGCACGCACCAGCTGATCCAGCGCGGCAGCAGACAGGCTGGATCCTCCCCGTCGGCGCTGCCGGGCCTCCGCCTGAAACCGCCAGCGGCGCGGCAGAGTCCAGCCCTGGGGCCGCAGCAACCAGAGGCCATCGCTGCGGGCCCAGAGGGGCTGGTAGGCCTCCAGGGCCTGGTCCCAGCGGGGCAGCCAGGCCCTCTCCAGCGGCCGCAACCCCAGGGCAGCAGACAGCTCCTGGTCCTCCTGCCGGGCCAGGGCAGCCCCCAGGGCTGAGCCCAGCGGTTTGCAGCCCAGCAGCCAGCCCTCCAGCAGCAGGGCATCGGCATGCAGGCACACTCCCGCGGCCCGGTCTCCCTGGCCATTGCGCAGGGTCTTGTCAAAGCGGGGGAGCTCCAGGGGCTCGCCGTTCCGCCAGCGGTCGATCAGATCGCAGAGCAACTGCGGGTCATGGCTGCCTGGCGGCACCCGCGTCACGCCGAATGGATTGCCGGCCATGGCCTCCAGGCGCTCCTGCCAGGGCAGGTAGGCGTCATCGATCGAGGCCACCGCCAGGCGCAACCCCTGCTCTGGCGCCAGCCGGCGCAGCATCCCTGAGAGGGTGGTCTTGCCAGCCCCCACCGGCGCATTCAGCAGCAGCAGGGGACGGCGTCCGTCCGCGGCCAGCAACCGCAGGCGCTCAAGCAGCGGCATGATGAACTGGCCGAGCAGGCCGGGATCCACCGTTCCTGGCCTGCCCTGGAAGGGTGCGCTCACGTGCCCAGCTTGAAGGCCTCCAGCACCACCGCGTACACCAGGCCGATGCGCAGGTTGTCGAGCAGCCTCCAGACCAGCGGCGGCTCGCCTGTCACCAGCCGACCACGCAGGCGCACCAGCACCTCCAGGGCCAGCACCACGGCCAGCACCATCGCTGGCCGACCTCCAGGGAAACGGGGAAGCACATAGGCCGTGATGTTGCCGCCGGCATAGAAGCCCAGCAGCAGGGCCAGCAGCACGGCGCTGCGATGTTTCCAGCTGCCCCGCAGCTGGCCGATCACCGCGTTGCCGGTGGCCTGGCTGAAACGCTGGAAGCGGGTGGACTGCAGAGGACTCACAGCAGACTCTGCAGATAGGAGAGCGTGGGGGTGCCCGCTGCGCAAGCCGGCCCGCGCAGCACCCGGTCGTCCCCGCCCAGCCCACTGAGCACGGCCCGGGCGGCGGCGAAGCGCTCCAGGGGCTCCTTGGCGCCGTAGTGGCTGCGCGTCACCACACAGGCCAGGCCGGCGGCGGCCGCCGCCGCCAGACCAACCGGCGAATCCTCCAGCACCAGCACCTGCTGGCGGGGCAGGCCAAGGCGGTCGGCGGCCTGCAGGTAGGCCTCGGGGTGGGGCTTCTTGCGGCTGACATCGTCGCCGCACACCCAGAACGAGAAGCAATCGGCACCGGCGGGCAACAGCTGCTCGAGCAGGGCCCCAACGGCGGACCGGCCGCTGGTGGTCACGATCGCCTGGCGCAGGCCGGCGGCAGCTGCCGCCGCCAGCAGCTCCTCCACGCCGGGACGCAGGGCCAGGATTCCACCGGCAAGCAGGTCCGCGTAGTGCGCCTGCTTGCGGGCCTGGAGGCTCTCAACCCGGTCAGGATCGGGCTCACGCGTCTCCAGCTGCCGCAGGGCTGCGCGGATCCGCTCGCGACCACCGGCGATCGCCAGCCAGTCGCCATAGGACTGCGGATCCCAGTGGATCGGCACACCGGCCTCGGCGAAGGCCCGGTTGAAGGCCAGGCGATGGCCATCCCGCTCGGTTTCGGCAAGGGTGCCGTCCACGTCCCAGAGCAGGGCCTCCAGCGCCATGGTTCGGCTCCAGCCACCCGGGCGCCCAGGCTAGGCCGGCACGCACCGTCTCCCGCACAATGGGCCCGGACACCGCCCCTGCCCCTTGCTCCCAGCCCTCGACGCGCAGTGCTGGCATCTGCCGGCTCCCCTGGGAGATCTGGCCGGAGCAGCGGCCCTGGAAAGGCTGAACCCGAGCGGCCAGCAGCCCCTGCCCCTGCCGCTCCTGGCGGTGCTGGCCCGGCGGGGCCACACCACTGCCGCCGCGGTGGCGGCCCTGCTCGATCCCCCGCCGGCCCCCGCAGCCGAGGCGCACTTTCCCCAATTGGAACGAGCGGTGGAGCGGCTCGTTGAGGCCTGCCAGCGGGGCGAGGCGGTGGCGATCTGCGGCGACTACGACGCCGACGGCATGACCAGCACGGCCCTGCTGGTGGGGGTGCTGGAGCGGCTCGGCGCCCGCCCCCAGGCCGCCATCCCCAGCCGCCTGGAGGAGGGCTACGGACTCAATGCCGCCATGGTGGAGCGGCTGGCCGCCGAGGAGGTGCGCCTGCTGGTGACGGTGGACAACGGCGTCTCGGCCCGGGAGGCACTGGAGCGGGCCGCCGCCCTCGAGCTGGAGGTGATCCTCACCGACCACCACACCATTCCGGACCCGCTCCCCCCCCACCTGGCCCTGCTCCATCCCGCCCGCACGCCGGAGGGCTCGCCCTATCGCGGCCTGGCGGGGGTGGGTCTGGCCTACGTGCTGGCAGCCCAGCTGTGTGAGCGGCTGCGCCAGCACCAGACCCTGGCCGTGGCCCGTGATCTGTTCTGCATCGGCACCATCGCCGACATGGCGCCGCTGCAGGGGGTGAACCGCCGCTGGCTGATGGATGGTCTACCCCGCCTGGGCAGCAGCGGCCTGAGCGGGTTGCAGGCCCTGCAGCGGCTGGCGGGGGTGGACGAGCAGCGGCTCGATGCCCAGACGGTGGGCTTCCAGATCGCGCCGCGGATCAATGCCGTGGGCCGCCTGGGCGATCCGGCCCTGGTGGTGGACCTGCTCACCACCGCCGATGGCGAGCGGGCCCTGGAGCTGGCGCGGGAGTGCGAGGCCCTCAACCGCCAGCGCCGCGATCTGTGTGAGGCGATCGAGGCCGAGGCCCTGGCGCTGCTCGAGGCCGACACTGAACGGCGCCCAGCCTTCATCCTGCTCGCCCAGAACCACTGGCACCACGGCGTGATCGGCATCGTGGCCGCCCGGCTGGTGGAGCGGCTGCACCGCCCTTGCGCCCTGCTGGCGGGCGAGGGCAATGGCCGGCTGCGAGCCTCCGTACGGGCACCGCGGGGCTTCGCCGTGGATCGGGCCCTCCAGCACTGCGCCCACCTGCTGGAGCGCTTCGGCGGCCACCCGGCGGCGGGGGGCTTCAGCGTGAGGGCCGAGCAGCTGGCCGAACTGCAGCAACGGCTGGAGGAGCTGGCCCAGTCCTGGCTGGAGGGTCTGGGCAACGGCCAGCCTGTGGAACCGGAGGCCCTTGTCCCGCTGGGGGAAGTGGATCAGGCCTTTCTGCTCCAGCAACAGCGGCTGGAGCCGTTCGGCATCGGCCACCCCCAGCCGGTGTACTGGAGTGCGGGCTGCACGATCGTGCAGAAGAAACTGCTGCGCGGCGGTCACCTGCAGCTGGAGCTGGAGCAGCAGGGCGAACGGCGTCAGGCGATCGGCTGGCGCTGGTGCGGCGATCCCGCCGGGCTGCCCCCGGTGGTGGACGTGGCCTACCGCCTGCAGCGCAATGTGTGGCAGGGCCGCGAGCGGCTGCAGCTGGAATTGCTCGGGCTCCGTGCCAGCGCCGGAGACAGGGACGAGGTGGTGCTGGCCCGGCACCAGCGTCTGTACTGGTGCAGCCGCCGGGGGGAAGGCCTGGTGGTGCGCAATGCCGCCGGCGAGGAGCTGCACAGCGACAGCCGGCCAGAGCATCCTTACCTCAGGGCACTGCTGGAGGATGCGGCGATGGCCCTGGGGGTGGTCCCCTGACCCTGGAGCGGCTGTTCTCAGCTGCGCTGAGAGTCAGTCAGCACCCCAGTTAGTCAGCGCCCCAGCTAGGGAGAGCTGCGGTCAGAGGGCGCCGCGACGGTAGAACAGGATGAAGATCACGGCCGGGCCGGCGAGGGTGATCAGGGCAAGGGCGGCGAAGTTGGCGATCAGGTGAAAGTCGATGCCCATGGATGGCCGCGCAGAGACGCAAATCACTGGTTATCAGCCTAAGGCCCCATCCCCTGGCCACCGGCGCCAGAGCCGCCACTGTGACGGCCCGTTACAGCACAGCCACCAACAAGGCTGCCGGGATGCTGACGAAGCTGCTGCGATGCTGATGGTGGTGATTCCCAGCAACCGGCCATGGCCCAGGCACCCCAGTGGCAGTGCATCGCCGGCTGCGGGGCCTGCTGCCGTCTCGACCCCGAGCTGCGCCAGGACGCCCTGGCAGCCCTCTCGCCCGAGCAACGCCAGACCTACATGGACATGGTGGGGGTCGATGGCTGGTGCATCCACTACGACACGGGCGGACGCCGCTGCCGCATCTACAACCAGCGTCCTGATTTCTGCCGCGTTGCCAATCTCCTGGCCCTGTTCGCCCCCGAACTCGCCCCCGCCGACCCCGCGGGCTGGAACCCAGCAGCCCACGGGCTGGCCATCGCCTGCTGCCGCCAGCAGATCCGCAGCGAGTATGGCGGCCGTGGCAGGGTGATGCGTCGATTCGAGCGGGCGATCCGCCGGCCATGAGCAGCGAGTCCTCCAACCCGGCCGAGCTCCCTCGTCGGGCCTGGTTCACGGCCTTCATCACCACCTTCACCACTGTCTTCCTGGCGGAACTGGGGGACAAGACCCAGCTGGCGGCCCTGCTGCTCTCCGCCCAGTCGGGCCGACCGGTGCTCGTGTTCGTGGGAGCTTCCCTGGCACTGATCTGCTCCAGCCTGGTGGGGGTGCTGCTGGGCCGTTGGCTGGCCCGGGCCATGCCCGCCCACCAACTGGAGCGACTGGCTGGTCTGCTGATGGTGGCCCTCGGCCTGTGGCTGGGGCGACAGGCGGCGGTGCACCTCACCCCCCTGCCCAGCGGCCTCCCCCTGGGCTGATCCCAACCCCCGCCGATCCCCCACCCACCATGGATCTCACCCTGCTGGCCTCCACCTTCGTCACCGTGTTCCTGGCGGAGCTGGGGGACAAGACCCAGCTGGCGATCGTCACGATCAGCGGCACCTCCAGCAAGCCTGGGGCGGTGTTTGCCGGCAGTTCCCTGGCCCTGGTGCTGGCCAGCCTGCTGGGGGCCGCCGCCGGTGGTTCCCTCTCAGCCGTGATTCCCACCGATGCCCTGCAACTGGCTGCATCCGTGGGCTTCCTGATCCTGGGGCTGCGCCTGATTGTCAAAGCCGGCAGCGCTGAAGCCGTCCCCCAGGACCAGGCCGCCGCTGAGTCGGACGCTGAGGCCTGAGCGCTGGCCCATCGCGGGACGGCAACCATCACTGATTAGAGTTGCGTGACAGGAAGGTGGCGTCGTGGGCATCGCTCCGAGTCCGGACCCACCGCTTCCCCACGCCGACAACGCCAGCCCCTAGGGGATCTCCCCAGTGGCCTCTGCCAACCAGCTGCCAGCCCCGATGAAGTTCACGGTCGCCGACCTGCTCGACCAGCTCTCCACCCAGGAGGCCCTGCCCCTGGCCAAGCTCGAGAAGGCCCTGGGCCTGAGCACGAAACCGGAGAAGCAGCAGCTGCACATCGGTCTCGATGCCCTCAGGCGCCTGGAGCTGGTTCAGGACAGCGAAGCCGGCCTGCTGCGCGGCGACAATCCCGAACTGATCCCCGCCCGCTTGCGCTGCTCCAGCAAGGGCTTCTGCTTTGCCCTGCGCGAGGACGGGGGCGAAGACGTCTACATCCGCGAGCACCAGCTGAACCATGCCTGGAACGGCGATCGGGTGCTGGTGAAGGTGACCCGGGAAGGGGGACGCCGCCGCTCGCCGGAAGGCGGCGTGCAGTGCATTCTCGAGCGCAACACCACCAGCCTGCTGGCCCAGGTGGAGCAACAGCAGGAGCGGCTGGTGGCCACCCCGCTCGACGACCGCCTGCTCACCAGCGTCGAGCTGCCGGAGGCGGATGCCGGCCACCTCGATCCCGAGCAGCAGTCCGTGGTGGAGGTGCTGATCGACCGCTACCCGGTGGCCCAGTTCCTTCCCCAGGGCCATGTGGCCCGCAGGCTGCCGGTGAACGGGGGCGAGTCCGCCGACCTCGACCTGCTGCTCACCAAGCACCGGCTCCACCAGCGTCCAGCCGCTCCCCGGGCCACCCTGCGCACGCTCGAGGCCAAGGAGCGGGCCGACCTCACCGCCCAGCCGGCGCTGCTGCTGGAGAGCTGGAGCGGCAGGGAAGCGCCTGGCCTGCCGGCCCTGGGCCTGGAAGCCCGAGAGGCCGGAGGATTCACCCTCTGGCTGCACAGTCAGGCGGTGGCCGAGCGCTTCAGCCCCGGCAGCAGCCTGGACATCTGGCTGCGCGACCAGGCCGATGCCCTGTGCGTGGGTGGGCAGTGGCTGCCACTGCTGAGCGCGGCCCTGGACAAGGCCGCCGCCTTCCGGGTGGACGAGGCGCAAGCGGCCGTGTCGGTGGCGCTAGAGATCAGCGCCGAGGGCGCACTGGAGGGCTACCGCTTCTGCCGCAGCCAGATCCGGCCGGTGGCCAGCGTCAACCTCGCGGCCCTCACCGCGCTGGCCGAACGCAAGCCCAGGAGCCGCACCGTGCCGGCCACGCTCAAACCGCTCAAGAATCAGCTCGACCAGCTCAACGGCCTGATCACGGTGAGCGAACTGCTGCGCCAGCAACGGCTGGCGAACGGCTCGATCGAACTGGACCTGGGCATGCCGCCGATCGACAGCCTCGGTGATCTGCGGGCACCGGCCCCCACCCCCGCCCTTCAGGGCTGGCTGGAGCAGCTGCCGGCCCACCACCCTGAGGCGATTGTGCGGGAGGCGGTGCTGCTGGCCGAGCGAGCCCTGGGCAGCCACCTGGCGGCCCTCTCCCTGCCCGGGATCTATGCCCAGACCCCAGAGGCCGACGCGGCCGATCTCAACGACGTGGCCCGGGCGGCCCTGGCCCTGGAGATCCCCCTCGAGCTGGGAGAAGAGGGCCATGCCAGCGCAGCGGAGCTGGCCGCCACCTTTGCCGCCAGCGATCGGCGGCGCGCCCTGCAACAGCAACTGCGTGCCGTCCTTCCCCAGCAGGTTCTCAGCACAAGCCCCGGGGACAACTGGATGGTGGGCGTGCGCGGGGAGGGGGCGGCCCTTGCCCCCTGGACCTGCCCCACCCTGCGCTACGCCGATCTCTGGAACCAGCAGGTTTTGGTGCTGCTGCTCTGCGACGGCAAGGACCGCCCCAGCGTGCGCCACAAGGTGAGCGTCGACCTGGCCTCACCGGCCTGCCACGGGGCCATCGACTGGCCCTTGCTGGCGCCGAGCCAGCTGGCGCCGTTCCAGCTGGCCCTGGGGCACGGACTGGTGCAGCGGCTCAATGGCCGCAGGCGCTTCCAGCAGGAACTGGAGACCGACCTGGTGGCGATGGCCCAGGCCCGCCAGGCCGAGCCCCTGGTGGGACAGGTGCAGCCAGGGGTGATCAGCGGGGTGCAGAGCTACGGCTTCTTCGTGGAAGTGCCCCCCTCCAATGTGGAGGGCCTGGTGCACGTGAGCTCGCTCAAGGACGACTGGTACGAGTACCGCAGCCGCCAGAACCGGCTGGTGGGTCGCAAGAACCGCCGCACCTACATGCTCGGTGACGAGGTGGAGGTGGAGATCGAGAAGGTGGACGCCCTCCGCCACCAGATCGACCTGGCGGTGGTGCCGCCCGCCGGCAGTGAGTCTTTTGAAGAGGACGACCCGACGGCCGACAGCCCGGGCAACGCTGAAGCCGCTCCAGCCCCGGTTGACGCTTCCGACTTCATGCCCGTGGCCATCCTGAGCGAGAGCTGAGCCATGGAGCCCGTGGTGCTGGCCATCTCGGGCGCCTCGGCCCAGCCCCTTGCCCAGCGGGCCCTGCAGTGGCTTCTCGATGCAGGCGAGAGCGTGGAGTTGGTGACCAGTCGCGGGGCCATCGCGGTGTGGCAGGCCGAGCTGGGCATCCAGGTGCCGGGCGAACCGGCGGCCCAGGAACGCTTCTGGCGCGACCGCACCGGCAGCAGTGGCGGCTCGCTGCGCTGCCACCGCTGGAACGACCAGGCCGCCGCGATCGCCAGTGGCAGCACCCGCACCCGGGGGATGGTGATCCTGCCTGCCTCGATGGGCACCGTGGGGCGGATCGCCAGCGGGGTGGCCCTCGACCTGGTGGAGCGGGCCGCCGACGTCCATCTCAAGGAGGCCCGGCCCCTGGTGATCTGCCCGCGGGAAACCCCTTGGAGCCTGGTGCACCTGCGCAACCTCACCGCATTGGCGGAGGCCGGAGCCCGCATCGCTCCACCAGTGCCGGCGTGGTACAACCAGCCGCGCACGATCGACGACATGGTGGATTTCCTGGTCACTCGCATCTTCGACCTGCTGGGCTACAACCTGGGAGATCTGCGCCGCTGGAGTGGACCGATCTCCCCAGCCCAGCCATCGTGGGCGCCAGGAGATCCCAGCCCCTCCGCGTGACCGTGCTGCGCCAGTTGCTGTTGCTGCCCCTGCTCGCACCGCTGCTGGCGGTGATCGTGGTGGGCGCACTCAATCCGAAGCCGGCGGTGACTCTGCGGCTGCTCACCTACACCAGCCCTGCCCTGCCGATCGGCGTGTGGATGATGCTGGCCGCCGCTGGCGGCGGACTGCTGAGTGCCGGCACCACCGCCCTGGCCCTGCGCAGCGGCAGCGGTGGCGGCAGCCGACGCCAGGTGCGCCTTCCCCTCGGCAACGAGCCGGCCTGGAGTGAGCCAGCCGCCCGCGCAACCGGCAACCCCTGGTCCACCGGCAACTCCCGTTCCACGGACGACACCAGGGCACCCCAGGCTCCTGACTCCGTGGCGGCCGGCCCCAGCCGAGCTCCGGGTGAACCAGCACCCACGGTGGAGGTGCCCTTCCGGGTGATCCGCAGACCAGCCGCAACTCAGACAGCCGCTGCTGTGACCGAGGATGGCTGGGATGAGGTTGAGGACGACTGGTAGTCATCCCAGGCGATCTGGGCGGAGGGGGCGACCCTGAAGAGGACTGACGCTTGATCGGCCGCTTCCCCGGGTCGGCGGCTTCCCCGGTTCGGCTGCTTAGAGTCGGGCTCATTCAAGCCCTGGGGCCGAGTCTGGTGAGCGATCCCACCCCTGCACCCACTCCAGCCACCGCAGCCGAGGCCAAGCCGGCCAAAGCGGCCAAGCCTCCCGCTCCCGAGGATGCCCCTTTCGCCAGCTTCATCCCCGACTCCCTGATCCCCGCCCTGGCCCGGGAGATCTGCAGCTACGGCGGCCCCGAACCGCAGCTGCGCTTTGAGCAGGGGCCGATGCCGGTGGTGGCCAGCCCCTGCTGGATGGTGGTGGGCGAGCTGCCGGGTGAGCGCCGGTTCTGGCTCTGCTTCACCACGGACGACATCAACGCCGCCAAGACCGTGGCTGTGGCCGAGGCAGGCGCTGAGCCCAGCCTGCTGGAGTCGTTCCTGATCGACGAGAAGAAGATGAGCCAGGCCCTGCTGGTGTCGCGCCTGGTGCAGCGGCTCAACGGCCAGAAGTGGCTGGGCCCCAACTGACACTCCCCACGCCCAACCCGACTGGCACCAGGGGCGGCACAGTCCGTGACAGGCCCCGCCGACCGGGGCGGAGGTCCTCCTACGATGCAGCCACCGCTCTGACCTGTTCTGATCGATGGTGCCACCAACCGCAGTCGCCAGTTCCAGCCAGGCCGACGTCCAGGCCACCGGCCGGGCCGGCGCAGGAGTGAACTCCATCGGCGGCGAACCAGCCATCAAGGAGCCGGTGAAGGACACGATCCTCACGCCGCGGTTCTACACCACCGATTTCGAGGCCATGGCCGCCATGGACCTCCGCCCCAACGCGGTGGAGCTGGAGGCGATCTGCGAGGAATTCCGCAAGGACTACAACCGCCATCACTTCGTGCGCAACGAGGAGTTCGAAGGCGCGGCCGACAAGCTCGATCCCGAAACCCGCAAGGTGTTCGTGGAGTTCCTGGAACAGAGCTGCACGTCGGAGTTCTCCGGCTTCCTGCTCTACAAGGAACTCAGCCGTCGCATCAAGGCAAGGAACCCCCTGCTGGCCGAGTGCTTCGCCCACATGGCCCGCGATGAGGCCCGCCACGCCGGCTTCCTCAACAAGGCGATGGGCGATTTCGGCCTGCAGCTCGACCTGGGCTTCCTCACCGCCAACAAGGCCTACACCTATTTCAAGCCCAAGTTCATCTTCTATGCCACCTACCTGAGCGAGAAGATCGGGTATTGGCGCTATATCGCCATCTACCGCCATCTTGAAAAGAATCCCGACAGCAAGATTTTCCCGATCTTCAACTTCTTTGAGAACTGGTGTCAGGACGAGAACCGCCACGGCGATTTCTTCGACGCCCTGATGAAGGCCCAGCCGGACACCGTGCGTGGCTTCACAGCGCGCCTGTGGTGCCGCTTCTTCCTGCTCGCCGTGTTCGCCACGATGTATGTGCGCGACGTGGCCCGCAAGGAGTTCTATGGGGCCCTCGGCCTGGATGCCCGGGAGTACGACAAGTACGTGATCGACAAGACCAATGAGACCTCCGCCCGGGTGTTCCCGGTGGTGCTGGACGTGCGCAACCCCCGCTTCTGGGACGGCCTGGAGCGTCTGGTGACCAATAACGCCAAGCTCACGGCGGCCGATGCAAGCCAGGCACCCGCTCCCCTCAAAGCCATCCGGAAGCTTCCCTACTGGATCGGCAATGGTGTGCAGATGGCCCAGCTGTTCCTGATGAAGCCGATCCGCAGCGAACAGTTCCAGCCCGCTGTGCGCTGAGCGTCAGCGGGCCACTGGCGTGTTCGGCTGAGCGTCGGCAAGGGCCCTGGCCACCACGGCCGGGGCCCTTTTGCCAGGAGCACTCTCTCCCAATCCCTGTTCTGCTTCCTGTACCGCCCCCTTTTTCTGCCCTTCAGTCGATGGTCGTCTCCCCTGCCCCAGCCAGCCTCAGCCAGCTCGATGGCAACTGGGCCACCCGGCTGGAATTCCTGCTCGCTGCCGGTCGGGCCGCCGGCGCTGATCTGGTGGAGGTGTTCCTGGAGCGCACCGATCACCTGGGGGTGCTGGCTGAACAGGACGGCATCACCAGCGTGAGTCCGGCCTTTGGCATGGGAGCAGGGCTGCGCGTGTTCAGCGGCCTGCGCGACGGCTTCGTGAGCACCAACGACCTCAGCGACGCCGGACTGCTGGAAGCCCTCGACCAGGCCCTGGGCATGCTCGGGCTGCAGCGCAGCGCCACCGTGCTGAGTGGCTTTGAGGGCCTGGCGCCCCTGCGCGATCACGCCAGCGCCAAGGCGGACTGGCTGGGCCGCTGCCCCGAACTGGCCGCCGCCACCAGCCGCCTGCTGGAGGGCACCGCCGCCCTGGAGCGGCGGGGCCGCCACCTGCAGGTGCGCCGCGGCAGCTATGCCCGCGACTGGCAGGAGGTGCTGGTGGCAGCCAGCGACGGCACCTTCGCCCGCGATATCCGCCTGCACCAGTCGCTGGGCCTGAACGTGCTGGCCGCCGACGGCGAGCACCGCTCCAGCATCGGCCGCCGCTACGGCAGCCACGGCCGTCCGGAGCAGCTGCAGCAGTGGGATGCGGACGCCAGCGCCCGCGAGGTGTGCGAGAGCGCCGGCGCCATGCTCAACGCCGACTACGTGGAAGCTGGCCAGATGCCGGCGGTGCTGGCCAACCGCTTCGGCGGCGTGATCTTCCACGAGGCCTGCGGCCACCTGCTGGAGACCACCCAGGTGGAGCGGGGCACCACCCCCTTCGCCGAGAAGGTGGGCGAGCCGATTGCCCACGAGGCCGTGACCGCCATCGATGAGGGCCTCAGCGACGGCGCCTTCGGCTCCCTGGCCATGGACGACGAGGGCATGGAGCCCCAGCGCACCGTGCTGATCGAAAACGGGGTGCTCAAGCGCTTTCTCAGCGACCGCGCCGGCGAGCTGCGCACCGGCCATGCCCGCACCGGCAGCGGCCGGCGCCAGAGCCACAACTTCGCTGCCGCCAGCAGGATGCGCAACACCTACATCGCCGCCGGTCCCCACTCTCCTGAAGAACTGATCGCTTCGGTGGACAGGGGGCTGTACTGCAAGTCGATGGGCGGCGGCAGCGTGGGTCCCACCGGGCAGTTCAACTTCGCCGTGGAGGAGGGCTACCTGATCGAGAACGGCCAGCTCACCAAACCGGTGAAGGGAGCCACCCTGATCGGTGAGGCCAAGGAGGTGATGCCGCGCATCTCGATGTGCGCCAACGACCTCGACCTGGCCGCCGGCTTCTGCGGCTCGGTGAGCGGCAGCATCAACGTCACCGTGGGCCAGCCCCACATCAAGGTGGACTCGATCACCGTTGGGGGCCGTTGACCATGGCATCGACATCAGCGACGACGACCAACGGCGCTGCGAGCACGCTTGATGCCGAACAGCTGCGCGCCCAGCTCCACGAGCTGGCCGCAAGCCAGGGAATCCGCCGGTGGGACCTGGGCGCCTCCTGCAGCACCGACACCTCCGTGCAGGTGGACCGGGGCGAGGCCAAGCAGATGAAGGGAGCCCAGCGCAGTGCGATCACGGTGCGCGTGTGGAACGACGACGGTCTGGTGGGAATCACCAGCACCTCCGACCTCTCCCCGCAAGGCCTGGAGAAGGCCCTGAGCGGCGCCAGGGCCGCCAGCGCCTTCGGCAACCCCGACGACACGCCGGCCTTCTCGCCCCTGGCCACGGCCCCCCTGGCCGAGCTGGATCAGCCGCTGCGCCCCAGCCGGCCGATCCTCAGCCTGCTGGAGACCCTGCGGGATGCGGAGCGCCAGCTGCTGGAGCGCCATCCGGCCATCGGCACCGTGCCCTACAACGGCCTGGCCCAGCGCCGCAGCGAGCGCCTGTACCTCAACAGCGCTGGCGCCTGCCGCATGCAGCGCCTCACCACCGCCAGCGTGTATCTCTATGCCAAGGCCGAGGAGGCGGGCCGCAAGCCCCGCAGCGCCGGCGCCGTGCGCCTGGCCTACGGAGCCGACGACCTCGACCTTGCCGGCTGCATCGACGAGGCCGCCGAGCGCACCATCAGCCACCTGGACTACGCCCCGATCGACACAGGCCGCTACACCTGCGTGTTCAGCCCCGAGGCCTTCCTCGATCTGGTCGGTGCCTTCTCCAGCCTGTTCAACGGCCGGGCCGTGCTCGACGGGGTGAGCCTCAGCAACCGCGACTCCCTCGGTCAGCAGCTGGCGGTGCCCTTCCTCTCGATCACCGACAACGGCCTCCACCCGGGCAACATCGGCGCCAGCGCCTTCGACGGCGAAGGCACCCCCACGCGGCCGCTGCCCCTGCTCGATGGCGGCGTGCTGGCCAACTTCCTTCACTCCGAAGCCACCGCCCGCGCCTTCGGCGTGGCCCCCACCGGCCATGCCGGCCTGGGGGCCAAGGTGTCGGTGAGCCCCGACTGGTTTGAAGTGGGACCCACCCCCGGCAGCGGCGGCGGCCCGCAGGGTCTCGACCACCTCCAGCAGAGCGAGCCCCGGGGGTTGGTGGTGATCGATTCACTCTCGGCGCTGCATGCCGGGGTGAAGGCCAGCCAGGGCGCATTCTCCCTGCCCTTCGACGGCTGGCTGGTGCGCGGCGGAGAGCGCCGCTCGATCGAGGCCGCCACCGTGGCAGGCGACATCCGCCAGCTGCTGCAGGCGATCGTGGGCTTTGAGGGCGACGCCAGGATCACCCCCGACGGCCTCTGCCCCCATGTTTGGGTGGAAGGGCTCTCGATCACCGGCGAAGCCTGACCTGTACAGGAGCCAGGCTGTTCATGAACGTGCTGTTCTGGGGCACCCCGGCCTACGCGGTGCCCAGCCTCAATGCCCTGCACGCGGCCGGCTACCGGCTGGTGGGGGTGGTGAGCCAACCGGACCGCCGCCGCGGCCGCGGCAAGGAGCTGGTGGCGAGCCCGGTCAAGGTGCGCGCCCTGGACCTCGGGATTCCGGTGTTCACGCCCGAGCGCATCCGCCGCCAGCCACAGCTCCAGGCCGAGCTGGCCGCCCTGGGTGCCGACCTCTCGGTGGTGGTGGCCTTCGGCCAGCTGCTGCCGCCGGAGGTGCTGGCCCAGCCCCCCCTTGGCTGCTGGAACGGCCACGGCTCCCTGCTGCCCCGCTGGCGAGGGGCGGCCCCGATCCAGTGGAGCCTGATCGAAGGCGATGCCGAGACCGGCGTGGGGATCATGGCGATGGAGGCGGGGCTGGACACCGGTCCTGTGCTGCTGGAGCGGGCCATTCCGATCGGCCTGCTGGAGAACGCCCAGCAGCTGGGGGAGCGGCTGGCCGTCCTCACCGCTGAGCTGCTGGTGGAGGCCCTGCCCAGGATTGCGGCGGCCGGCCCGGGACCGGAAGCCGAACGCCTGCGGCGGCTGCAGGTGCGCCCCCAGGGCGAGGTGGGCCTCACCACCGCCCGGTTGCTCGGCAAGGACGACTTCGCCATCGACTGGGGGCAGTCCGCCCTGGCGATCCACCGCCGGGTGATGGGCCTCTACCCCGGTGCCCACACCAGCTGGCGAGGGGAGCGGCTGAAACTGCTGGCCAGCGAACCCCTGGTGGAGCGCCTGGCGAACGCCCTCAGCCCCCAGGCGGCGGCGCTCTGCAGCCAGTGGTCCGGAGCAGCAGCGGAGCAGGAGGGCTCCCCTGGTGAGGGGCGGACCGCTCCCGGGACGGTGCTGGCCTGTGTGCAGGGTGTGGGGCTGGTGGTGGCCACCGCGGCTTGCCCGCTGCTGCTGCGGCAGGCGCAACTGGCCGGGAAGCGCGCCAGCGAGGGCCAGGCCCTGCTGCAACAGCTGCAGGCACAGGCGGGCGACCGACTGGGCAGCTGAGCGCTACGTTCTGTGTCGTCTGGCGATCAACAGGTCAGGGATCCCTCACGAATGACTAGAGCTGGAACAGCCTCCAGAGGGTCCCATGGCTCGTGAGCGTTCGGTCGGCCTGTCCTACGTGGCGGAAGCCGGGCCTGGCTGCCTGATCTACCGGGACACAATCGGACGCTACGTGGTGCGGCCCGGGGATCAAACGCGGCAGAGCCAGAGAGTGGCCACCCTGGCCTCTGCCTATGCCGCCTGTCAGCTGCTCAGCGGTGCCGCCGAATCCGCGGAGAAACCTGCCTCTGACTTGCGATAGAGGCCGTGAAGGCCCTCCAGCTGATGGTGCACGGAACGCAGCTGGTCACGGATGTGGTCGCTGTTCTCGATCCGCTCGAGGGCCAGCAGCATCGACTCGATCTGACTCTTGCAGTCGATCAGCACACGGCACTGGGGTGATCCGGGCTCGTAGGGCATGGCGGGAGGTGACGCCTCCCCATGGGAGCTGAGCTCAGCGGTTCCGTGTGTGTCGGTTGTTGCCGTTTGCAGACCGGCGGGGCCGCCCGGCCGCAGCCATCGGCGCCCGGCCCCGGCCCTTGCCCCGCCCGCCGCTCAGGTCGAGGGGCGGAGCACTGAGCACCGTGGGCTCGAACCCCGGCACCTCCTCCCGGGGCAGGCTGCTACCGATCAGGCGCTCGATCGCCCGCAGCAACTCGTGTTCTTCAGCCGCCACCAGGGAGATGGCATGGCCGGGGTGACCGGCCCGGCCGGTGCGGCCGATGCGGTGCACATAGTCCTCGGCCTGGTTGGGCAGATCCAGATTCACCACATGCGGCAGCTGGTGGATGTCGATGCCGCGGGCCGCCAAGTCGGTGGCCACCAGCACACGCAGCTCGCCGCTCTTGAAGCCCTCCAGGGCCCGGGTGCGGGCCCCCTGGCTCTTGTTGCCGTGGATGGCCGCCGCCGCCATCCCGGCTTCGGCCAGCTTCTCCGCCATGCGGTTGGCCCCGTGCTTGGTGCGGGCGAACACCAGCACCTGCTGCCAGTTCTGACTGGCGATCAGATGCACCAGCAGTTCCGGCTTGCGGGCCATGTCGCAGGGGTGGAGCAGGTGCTCCACGGTGGGAGCCGTGCGGTTTTCGGGCGTGACCTGCAGCTGCACCGGGTTGTGCAGCAGGCCATGGGCCAGGGCCTTGATCGGGCCGCTGAAGGTCGCGGAGAACAGCAGGTTCTGGCGCCGCGGCGGCATCAGGGCCAGCAGGCGGCGGATGTCGCGGATGAAGCCCATGTCGAGCATGCGGTCGGCCTCATCGAGCACCAGGATCTCCACCTGATTGAGGTGGATGGCACCCTGCTGCTGGAGGTCGATCAGGCGGCCGGGGGTGGCCACGAGCACGTCAGCGCCCGCCTTGAGCCGGTTGATCTGGGGGTTGATCTTGACCCCACCGAACACCACATCGCTGCGCAGGTCGAGAAAGCGGCCGTAGGCCGCCACGTTCTCCGCCACCTGGGCGGCCAGTTCGCGGGTGGGGGTGAGCACCAGACCGCGCACCATGCCATTGCGGGCATGGCTCCCATGGCGGAGGCGCTCCAGCATCGGCAGGGTGAAACCGGCGGTCTTGCCGGTGCCGGTCTGGGCGGCTGCCATCACGTCCCGCCCCTCGAGCACCGCGGGAATGCACTGGCGCTGGATCGGTGAGGGCTCGCTGTAGCCCTTGCTGGCCACTGCCTGCACGATGGGTTGCCCCAGCCCCAGCGCGGCGAAGGCCGCGGCCACACCGGGATCCACCGCGCTGGCATCCACCACGCTGGAATCGCCTGCAGGCGGCAGGTCCCGGGATCGTGGTGCCGTCCCGTTGGCGGCCACACCATTGCGGGTGGCGGATCGGACCGGGGCCGGCACGGGGCGGGAGCGGCTGGAGCGCTTGGCTGAACTGGTAATGGGCTCAACAGCGGTGAACTGACTTCACCCTACGGGCAGCCTCGGTGGACGTCAGCCCAGAGCCAGGGCTGAAGGGACTCAATCGGTGTACAGCGCCCGGGCCTGCTCCAGCACCAGGGCGAGATCGGCGTCGCTGAGGTCGAGGGCCTCCGCCCAGCCCTGGCTAAGCAACCACTGGCGCAGCCGGGCCATCCCAGCCGGCCCGTTGAAGCTGGCGAAGAACTCCCCCTGGGCGGCCAGCACCCGGAACTTGAGAAACTCCAGCAGGCGGGCCCGCAGGCGGGCGGGCTGGACCAGCCGGCAGCGGCTGCCATCCACGCCCAGCTCCAGATGATCGACGCCCGCGATGCCCTCGATCCAGGGTGCCAGCACCTCCAGTCGGTCGGGCGGCTGGACGTGGCGCTGCTTGGTCTCCGGATGGGGCCAGTAGATCCAGCCGGAAACCACTGAACCAGCGCCCCGCCAGCGCAGCTGGCAGGGCCAGAAGGAAAAGCTCTCCGGCGGATGGCGGTCGGTCCAGCGCAGCAACGCAACGTGCCAGCTCGGCTGCCGCAAGCGCCATTCACCGCCCGGGAAGGCCAGGTTGAGGGTGCCGGCGAAACAGCCGCTCAGGTCCAGTCCAGCCCGGGCAAACAGCGGGGCCTGGAGAGCAATCGTGCCGGCGGGGTAGGGGCTGTCGGCCGCCCTCCCCGATGCAACGCCATGGCCGGCCACCCGGCGACACCCGTGCCAGCGCAGCTGGCCGGCCGGGATTTCAGGAGCGGGGGAGGAAGTGGGCACAGCGTTCACAGGGACCGGCCGGCAGCACCGCACAGCGCAGCAGGGGGCTGCGGGCATTGAAGCGGCAGAGGGGATCACCGATCACCCAGCCCGGGCCCCAGGGGCGGGCATCGGCGGGCCGCTGCTCGGCCTTCACCTGCAGGGCCACGCTGGCGAGGGCGTAGCGACCGTTGAGCAGGCGGTAGCGGTGGCGGCGCTGCAGCACCAGATACGAGCGCCCACCGTGCTCCAGCCAGCGGCCCGGCTGGGGCACGTCTGCCAGGGCCTCCACCTCCAGGCAATCGAGCAGCTGATCGCTGCCGATCTGGCGCAGCTCCACCCGCATCGATCAGCCGCTGGAATCGGCATCGGCCAGGGGTGGGCCGTCGGGATTGCGCTTGGAGAACCCCCACACGAACAGGCTGGCCACCAGCAGCAGCAGCATCCATTCAGGGGGCACCAGGTCGGGGCGTCCGAGCCGCAGCAGCAACCTCAGGCCAACCAGGCCCACGGCCAGGTAGCCGGCGGTTTCCAGGTGGCGGTAGCGCTCCAGCCAGCGGATGAACAGCTCGGCGGTGAGCCGCAGGGCGATCACGCCGATCACCCCACCGGCGATCACCAGCTCCAGACGGTCGCTCACCGCCACCGCCGCGGCGACGCTGTCGAGGGAGAAGGCCAGATCGGTGAGGGCCAGGGTGGCCACCACGCCACCGAGGGAGGCGGTGACGAGGGCACCCTCGCCGCCCTTGCCATGGGCAACGGGCAGAGCCTCGCCGTTGTCGCCGGGCGTGGAGGCCAGCCCCTCTTCCCGGCCCTGGAGCAGCAGCTGCAGGTGGCGGCCACAGAGCCAGAGCAGATAGGCGGAGGCGGCCAGCTCCAGGGGCCAGAAATTGAGCACCCAGCGGGCTGCCACGATCAGGACGATGCGGAACACCAGGGCCAGCAGCAGGCCCAGGTTGAGGGCCATTTCCTGGCGAGCGCGGTCATGCAGGCGACGGGAGATCGCCGCCAGAGCGATGGCGTTGTCGGCAGAAAGGACGGCCTCCAGGGCCACGAGCAGGGGGAGCAGCAGCAGCACCTCGCTCCACTGATCCGCCGCCTGAATCAGGGGCGTGAGGGTTTCCAGCGACTCAGCTTCCATTCGGCCCTTCTGCTGCAGCACTCTAGGAAGGGCACACCCAGTGATCGCGAGCCATGCCTGTCCACCTGCGGCTGGTGCACGCCGAGCCCGGCAGCAGGGTGGTGGAGGCCAGCGCCCTGCAGAAGGGGGAGGTGCTGGCCATGGCCCTCGGCGAGGGCGTGACCGCCGAAGCCGCGGAAGATCAAGCCCGGCAGAGGCTGCAGCAGCAGCTGGCCCAGCCGCCGGCAGCAGCCACACCAGCGGTGTCCGCAGCCGCCGCTCCCGGTCCGCCAGGGGTGGAACCCGAGGTGAGGCAACCAGCGGCAAGCGGCAGCTCTGCTGTCCAGAGCCCGGGACATGCCAGCCCTGGGCGTCCTCCCGATGCCACTGCGGCTGAGCCGGCCGTGCCGGAGGAGCCGGCTGCGGACCCGGAGGACTGGAGCGCTGAACTGGCCCGAATCGATCTGGCCCTGAAGCGGATCGGCTGGCAGCGCGATCAGGAAGGCCTGTATCTGGAGCGGGCCTTCGGCCACCCCAGCCGCAGCCGGCTCACCACCTACAACGACCTGCTGGCCTATCTGCGCCTCGTGGAGCAGCTCGAACCTGGCGCCGATCCGATGGCGGTGCCCGTGCCGCTGCGGCGCGCAGACCTGCTCGAGCAGAGCGATGCCCTGCTCGGCCAGCTGGGCTGGGATGCCCTGCGGGGCAGGCAATTCCTGGAGCAGCACCTGGGCCGGGGCAGCCGTCAGCAGCTGAACGACGCCGAGCTGTTGCAGTTCAACATGCTGCTGGAAGAAGCACTGCTGGCAGCTGGCCCAGCTGCCCAGCCGGCAGCGGTCGACTGAACAGATAGCCCTGGCCCAGCCGGCAGCCCAGCCGGCGCAGGGCCTGCCATTGCTCCCTCCGCTCGATGCCCTCGGCCACCACCTCCAGTTGGAGGTCGGCGGCCAGGCCCAGGATGGCCGCCACCAGTGCCTGGCGGCGGGGGTCCTCCAGCATGGTGGCGGTGAAGCTGCGGTCGATCTTCACCCCGTCGATCGGCAGTTCAGCCAGCCAGTTCAGGCTCGAATAGCCGGTGCCGAAGTCGTCGAGAAACACCCGGAAGCCAGCATCGCGCAGGCTGGTTAACTCCTCGCGGGTGCGCTGGGGATGGTCGATTAACGCGGTTTCGGTGACTTCGATGCAGAGCTGGCGGGGCGACACCTGCAGGCGGCTCACGAGGGCAAGCACATCGGCCGCGAAACCGGGGCGTGCCAGCTGCTGGGGACTGAAGTTCACCGCCAGAGAGGGCACCTGCTCTGAAGGCCCATCGGCCAACGCCCCCAATGAATCCAGCGCCAGCAGACTCTGCTCCAGCACCAGCTGGCCGAGGGCCTTCATCAGCCCCGAGGACTCGGCCACGGCGATCAGCTCGCAGGGGGCGATCAGCTCCCCCTCCAGGTCATCCAGGCGCACCAGGGCCTCATAGCCCAACACCTCAGCGCCCTCCAGGCTCACCCAGGGCTGAAAATGCATGGGCAGGCGCTGGCTCTTGAGGGCAACCTGGAGGCTGCGCCTGATGGCGATGCGGCGGTTCAGCTGGGAGCTGATGGCGGAGTCGAACGCCACGATCTGCCGATCCGCCCGACTCTTGGCCTCGTACATGGCCAGGTCGGCGTCGTGAAGCAACTGGTCCGGGGATTCCTCCCCGTGCTCACTGAAGGCGATGCCGATGCTGATCTCGGGATGGATCTCGACCGGGATGCCGCTGCTCTCCGGGGTCCAGGGCCGGCCCACCACCTCGCGCAGCCGCTCGGCGATGCGCAGGGCCTCATCGGGCCGATCGAGCTCCGTGCAGAGCACCACGAATTCATCCCCGCCCAGACGGGCCAGCACATCGTCGGCCCGGATCGCCTGCTGCATGCGCTGGGCCAGGGCGATCAGCAACTGGTCCCCCACCTGGTGGCCATAGGTGTCATTCACCTCCTTGAAGCGGTTGAGATCGCAGAACAACACCGCCACCCAGGTGGGGTGACGCTCCAAGTGCTGGAGGGCTGCCTGAATCGCCCGGGCGAAACCGCGCCGGTTGGGCAGGCCGGTCACGGGGCAGGTCACCACCTGCTGGGCCAGGGCCAGTTGCTCGTCCACCAGCAGGCGTGACTGCAACTGCAGGGCCTGGAGCGACTCCCGGTCACTCACATCGTGGAAGCTGAACACATAGGGGGCCGGCTGCTCCGATTGCACGGGGCGCCACTCCAGTTCGATCACCTGAAGCGGCTCCCGCTCCAGCACCAGCGTGACCAGGCCACCGTGGGGACGCTGCTCCAGCAGGTCGTGGAGGTTCAGCGTGAAGTCGCCCGCAAACCTGGACTGCAGCAACCGATCCAACCTGCTGCCGAGCAAGCGCAAACGGGACTGCCTGAGCAGTTGCTCGAAACGGCCATTGCACCAGAGCAGACCACCGGCGGCGTCGGTGATCACCAGGGCATCACTGATCTGGGCCAGAGCCAGCTCCAGCCGGGCCAGGCTGCGACGCAACTCCCAGACCAGGCTGCTTTCGGAATCGGCCCGCGTCGCGCTCATGCGTCCACAGGGGTGCCCTCGGGCAGGGGAGTGAGTGTGGCGGCGAAGATCCAGCCCTCAGGCCGCTTCTCGGCCACGATGAAATGCTCCGATACGAGGGAGCGGCCGTCGGCGCAGAGCGTGTTCAGGCGAAGCGGGTGGGCAAGGATGGTGGATTGTTCCGTGGCCTGAAAACGGGAGAAGCCGAATTGGTGAGCCATCCGGAACGACTCCGGCAGAATCTTGCCGATCGGCTCGTCGACGATCTCCTGGTCGAGCCAGCCGTAGGTCTGGCGAAATGCCTCGTTGACACGCACCACAGTTCCCAGAGAATCAGCGAGGACAAAGGGAAGGCCGCTGGCCTCCAGAGCGGCAATGGAGGGGGCGGAGTCGGAGACTTCAGTCGCGGCTTCAGTCACAGGTGTTAACGGGATCAATGGGCAGAATCAGCACGAAGGAACAGGACAAAGAGTCAAGAGAAAGCGCCAATTCACGCACTCAATAAGTTGATATCAATGGGTGGATCGGCAGCTGGGGCGACCAGCGGAGACAATCATGGTGATAAGTAGAACTACTCATGGCTTCGTTCCAGATCGGCCACTCCTGTTCTGGTCACAATGCTGGAACCTAGTGGGGGGCACCTTAAGCCTGCTCGCTGTAGAACCGCCAGCCCCCCATTGATCCTGACCGGCACGCCCCAGAACTGGTGCAGTACAAACCTGCCTGCCCCTGACCTCAACGGGGCTCACTCCCTGGCCAGCCGGCAGTGGGAGCGCACCAGGCCAACCCCCAGCTCCAGTTGGTGCTGGTTGGCATAGGCCTCGCGCTCCAGCTGGCGCTCCAGGGGACCGGCCGTCTGATACAGCGCCTCCTTCAACACCGACTCCAGATGGGGGTCGAGGTCGTCCGCCAGGCCCAGCGGGCGGGGCATCGCCCGCACATGGCCGTTGAGACAACTCTGGGCGACATGAATCGCCTCATGGTTGATCACCTTGGCGAATTCAGCGCTGCCGCTCTCCAGCACATCCGGGCGCAGCCGCATCGTGCGGTTGCGCGGATCCCACTCGGCAGCAGCGCCGGCCTTGCGGGGCTGGGCAAGCTGAATCCTCACCCCCGCCAGGCGCAGCACCTGCAACAGTTGATGGATGGCCTGCCGCTCGACCTCGAAGCGGGGGGGATCGGCCATCAGCCGGCGGATCTCCGGGAGTGAGAGAGGAGGATCGCCGCTGCGGCGTTTGTAGTGGTAAGTGATGCGGCCATCAGCCTGCAATTCGGCGCGGGGAGTCCAGGTGGCATCGGCTTCCGCCAGGGCGTGGAACAGCATCCCCTTGTCGAGTCCCTCCAGACCCGCCGGTGTGGGGGGCAACACCGCAGCCAGGGGAAGCGGCAGGTCCTGGCGCTGCAGCCAGGGCAGGCTGAGGGGGAGTGCGGCAGCGCCGAGGCCGAGCAGGGCGAGCCAGGCCCCCATCCAGATGGCATTAGCGCCTGATCGGCCGCGCCACTGGACGGCCCCGCAGTGCCCGCAGATCCAGGCACCGTCACGGCTGCGCAGCAGGGCTGGAGGCCGGATGCGGCAGGCAGGGCAGAGGGAGCGGGACACTGAGCCATTGTGGCCACCACCGCAGCGACGCAGCCGGATTGCGAGGATCGGCGGCACCGACCTCCGCCGTTGCCATGCCCCTCTCCGCCCTGGTGCGCCAGCTGCAGCAGGCCACCCTCACCGGCGAATTGAGGGCACGGATCGGGCGCAGCGAGCGGCTGCGGCTGAGCGGCGCCGGCCGGGCGGCCCGGGCCCTGATCAGCAGCGCCCTGGCGGAGCAGGCACCCCTGCTGGTGGTGGTGCCCACCCTGGAGGAGGCGGGGCGCTGGGCGGCGCTTCTGGAGCTGATGGGCTGGGGCAGCTGCCAGCTGTATCCCACCAGCGAGGGCAGCCCCTACGAGCCCTTTGATCCCACCAGCGAGATCACCTGGGGCCAGCTGCAGGTGCTCAGCGAGCTGCTGGATCTGCGGAGCGTCGATGGCAAGGACGGGGCCTGTGGCCGGCAGCGGCTGGCGATCGTGGCCACCGAGCGCGCCCTGCAGCCCCATCTGCCGCCGCCTCGCGCACTCCAGCAGCAGTGCCTGAGCCTGCGCAAGGGCGACAGCCTCAATCTCGAACAGCTGGGCGAAACGCTGACGCGCCTGGGCTACGAGCGGGTGACGGCGATCGAGCAGGAGGGCAGCTGGAGCCGCCGGGGCGACATCGTCGACGTGTTCCCGGTGAGCAGTGAGCTGCCGGTGCGTCTTGAGTTTTTCGGGGAGGAGCTGGAGAAACTGCGGGAGTTCGACCCCGCCAGCCAGCGCTCGCTCGATCCGATCGAGGTGGTGCGGCTCACCCCCAGCGGCTACGGGCCGCTGATCGCCGCTGCCCTGCGCGAGGCCATGCCCGATGGGCTGGAGCAGCTGCTCAGCCCGGAGGCGCTCGAGCAACTGCTGGAGGGCGGCACGCCCGAAGGCCTCAGGCGGATGATGGGCCTGGCCTGGAGCAAGCCCGCCTCCCTGCTCGACTACCTGCCGGCCGCGACCCTGGTGGCGATCGATGAGCAGCGCGCCTGCCTGGCCCACGGCCAGCAGTGGTTCGACCACGTGGTCGACCACCACGCCGAAACCGAAGCCGAGCTGGGGCTGGAGCCGGGAACCAGCCTGCCGGCAGTGCTCCACCGCCCCCCAGCCGAGACACTGGCTCAGGCCTGCGAGGACTTCAGCGGCTTCGACCTGGCCGAGCTGCACGAGAGCGACAGCCACGCCAACAGCTTCGATCTGGCCAGCCGGCCGGTGCCGGCCTACCCCAATGCCTTCGGCAAGCTGGCCGAGCTGATCAAGGGCTTCCAGAGGGAGAAAGCAGCGGTGTGGCTGCTCTCGGCCCAGCCCAGCCGGGCGGTGGCGCTGCTGGAGGAGCACGAGTGCATCAGCCGCTTCGTGCCCAACCCCGGCGACCTTCCGGCGATCGAGCGGCTGGTGGAGCAGGGCACGCCGGTGGCTCTCAAGAGCAAGGGCACCGCCGAGCTCGAGGGCCTGCAGCTGCCGGCCTGGAAGCTGGTGCTGATCACCGACCGGGAGTTCTTCGGCCAGCACGCCCTGGCTGCCACAGGCTATGTGCGCCGGCGCCGCAAGGCCGCCAGCCGGACGGTGGATCCGGGCAAGATGCGGCCCGGGGATTTCGTGGTGCATCGCAACCACGGCATCGGCAAATTCCTCAAGCTCGAGAAGCTGGCGATCAGCGGCGAGTCGCGCGACTACCTGGTGGTGCAGTATGCCGACGGCCTGCTGAGGGTGGCCGCCGACCAGCTGGGCAGCCTGGGCCGCTACCGCGCCACCGGCGAGACCCCACCCGAGCTCAACCGCATGGGTGGCACCGCCTGGACGCGAGCCAAGGAGCGGGCCAGGAAGGCGATCCGCAAGGTGGCGGTGGATCTGGTGAAGCTCTACGCCGAGCGCCACAAGGCGCCGGGCTTCGCCTACCCCGCCGATGGCCCCTGGCAGAACGAGCTCGAAGACTCCTTCCCCTACGAGCCAACGCCCGACCAGGTGAAGGCGATCGCCGAGGTGAAGCGCGACATGGAGGAGCCCTCGCCGATGGACCGGCTGGTGTGCGGCGACGTGGGCTTCGGCAAGACGGAGGTGGCGATCCGGGCGATCTTCAAGGCCGTGACGGCCGGCAAGCAGGTGGCGATGCTGGCGCCCACCACGGTGCTGGCCCAGCAGCACTGGCGCTCGCTCTCCGAGCGCTTTGCTCCCTACCCGGTGAAGGTGAGCCTGCTCAACCGCTTCCGCACCGCCGGCGAGCGCAAGACCATTCTCGAAGGCCTGGCGGGCGGCACCGTGGATGTGGTGGTGGGAACGCACCAGCTGCTCTCCAAGGGCACGGCCTTCAAACAACTGGGCCTGCTGGTGGTGGATGAGGAGCAGCGCTTCGGCGTGAACCAGAAGGAAAAGATCAAGGCCCTGCGCAAGGACGTGGACGTGTTGACGCTGTCGGCGACGCCGATCCCCCGCACCCTGTACATGAGCCTCTCGGGCGTGCGCGAGATGAGCCTGATCACCACGCCACCACCGCTGCGCCGGCCGATCAAAACGCACCTCGCCGCCCTCGATGAGGAGGCGGTGCGCAGCGCCATCCGCCAGGAGCTCGATCGCGGCGGCCAGATCTTCTACGTGGTGCCGCGGGTGGAGGGCATCGAGGAGGTGGCCGAGGGGCTGCGGGCGATGCTGCCTGGTCTGAAGCTGCTGGTGGCCCACGGCCAGATGGCCGAGGGCGAACTGGAGAGCGCCATGGTGGCCTTCAACGCCGGCGAGGCCGACCTGATGCTCTGCACCACGATCGTGGAGAGCGGTCTGGATATCCCGCGCGTCAACACGATCCTGATTGAGGACGCCCACAAATTCGGCCTGGCCCAGCTGTATCAACTGCGCGGCCGGGTGGGCCGCAGCGGCATCCAGGCCCACGCCTGGCTCTTTTATCCCGGCGATGCCTCCCTGAGCGAGGCGGCCCGGGCGCGGCTGCGGGCGATCCAGGAATTCGCCCAGCTGGGGTCCGGCTACCAGCTGGCCATGCGCGACATGGAGATTCGCGGCGTGGGCAACCTGCTGGGGGTGGAGCAGAGCGGCCAGATGGAGACCATCGGCTTCGATCTGTATATGGAGATGCTGCAGGAGTGCCTGGCGGAGATCCAGGGCCAGGACATCCCCAAGGTGGACGACACCCAGATCGACCTGCCGATCACCGCCTTCATCCCGGGCGACTGGGTTGCCGACAACGACGAGAAGATGGCCGCGTACCGCGCGGCGGCGGAGTGCACCAACAAAGAAGCACTGTTGGAGCTGGCCAGTGGCTGGGTGGATCGCTACGGCGCGCTGCCGGCGCCGGTGATTGCCCTGCTCCAGCTGATGGAGCTGAAACTACTGGCCAGGCGCTGCGGCTTCTCACGAATCAAGCCCGACAAGCCCAACATCGCCCTGGAAACGCCGATGGAGGAGCCTGCCTTCCGGCTGCTGCGCCAAGGGCTGCCCCAGCATCTCCATGGCCGCCTGGTGTATCAGGCTGGCTCAGGCAGCACCGCCAAAGTGTTGGCCCGCGGGCTGGGGGTTCTGCCAATCGAGAAGCAGGTGGAGGAACTTAAGGGCTGGCTGGAGCAGATGGCCGCCCAGATCCCCGGCGCCGACGGGCTCACCGAGCTGCAGCGAGAGGAGCTCGAAGCAACAAAGAGATCAAAAGTACTGCAAGTTTAATAATCAATCGATCCGCCCAATCTCCTGCACTCATTCGTAATGCTCCAATCTCTTGAAGGAGCACAGCGATCCAAGCAGGGAATCGCTAGAAAAGCTCTCTCTCTCTCACTGGCGCGAGCGACTGAAGCAAAGGCCAAGCCTCCTTCAGGAGACTCTCTTCAGCAACACCTCTAGACTGTTGGGTGTCGGCAATAGGTTCATTCAATCGGAGCTGAACAAGCAAGCAAGGACGACTCGTCAAGGGGCGCCCAAGCAGAACCCCTTGAAGCATCCAAATCAAACGTCGACTCGGGTCAGCTTCAGCAGATTGAAGGTTCTCCTCCACCATGCGTTGATTGGTGACAGCACTGCGGCCACTGTCCATGAGACAGGTTTGTAGCTCAAGTCGCCCCCCTTCCGCCAGTCCAATGGAAACCTGTCCAGCTGGACCATCCACAAGCCTCCGGCCTTCAAGAATTGAGTTAGGCCGCAGAGACTTAACTATATAGGCCAATTGATAGGTATCCTCAGAATACGCTTCAGGGCTAGCCTTGAAAACAGATAGCCTCATGGCGGATGGAAGATCAAAGGAGCCGATTTCAGGAGAAACCGGCTTCAAGCCCGAACGCCTAAATAAAATACGCTGAAAGATCGACAACAGCGTAATGACAATCAATATCGTGATCACCGAATGAACCCCAAGACGTGTGGCCGTTAAAGACATGGGCCGCATTTTTAATTCTCAGCAGTATTGCTTTGAATGGACGACAATTGAGAATCAATGACTTTCACATACACATACGCGTAGACAGCGATACCGAGCCCCGAAAAGACCATTCCACCTTCACCCAAATGGAAAAATCCAAAGATGCCCGAATCGTTCACAGATGACATTGGATCAAAGGATGCAAGGATCGCGAGCAGAGCAACCCTAAGGCCATTCACGACCCAGCCCAAAACAGGAGCCAGCAGAAGAAAGGGGAAGCGCAGCCATCGATTCGGCATCGGAAATATAATCAAAGCGAGCAGTGCGACCACAAAAGCTTGGACCATGATTTCATTACCTGAACATGGTCCCGCAACATTGATTGCCGAGCTTCCCACTGTCAGCTTGGCACCCGTCTGCACGATATCCACACCGAATGATCGCAGAAAAAAGGCAGCAAGTGAAGCGGCCGAATAGCTGAGTCTCTCAGTGGGAACCAAGCGGGGAAGCCAAGCCAGCACTGGCATCAACGAGAGGATGTATAGAGCTTCACGCAAACGGGGCAACAGAGGAAAACCACCAAGAAGAATGGCTAAAAGGATAACACTGATAATGGGAAACAGAGGGATGATTGGATCAGCATAACTCTGAACCACCATTCCCCTCACAAGAATAGCCACCCATACAAGACTAACAAGAAAGACCCTCCGTGCTCCGTGCCTATAAGCCAAGGATGGCATCAAATCTTCAACGGGCAACCAAGCGACAGCCCATAGCACAATTACAAATACAGTAAACTCCAGTGGCGCTGATGTAGAAAACAAGAGCGCTAGGTGAAAAATCGCTCCAGCACCCAATAGAGTTAGCCAGGCTACAACTGTTTCTCTCCTGAATCTCCTCCAGAAAAGGAGCAACGAATCCTGTAGGCCTCCTGCAAGTTTCATTTCGGCAGACTTTAAACAGGGGTCAATGCAAAAAGAAGACCCAAGGGATCAGGAAGCACCTTTTAGAAAGTTGCGCACAGCAAAAGGCCGGAGCCAGAATAAACAATAGCAGAAGAGTAGGGAAATGAGAACGTTCTTGATGGTCTGCCAAATGATTGCCGTCGATCGCTGGGTCCTTTGGCGATCCAACTCAAGGCGAAGGTTGGATTCGCGCTCGTCCAGACGCTTGAGCAGGTCCGCGCGTTGCTGCTGGGGAGCAAGCGCAGCAATGGCCTGCTGTTCAGCCGAGGGAACAAGCACATTGATCGCCTGGGAAAGTACTGCCAAGTCGGTCGATCCAGATAGTGCTGCACGGGACTGGGTGGTTTGCTGCGTGAGGGCTGAAACCTGATTGAGAGCAGCCGCATCGAGGGCTCGGAACGCTCGCGCTGAAACGCCTATCTGCAGAACTGCGACGGCTACAAAGAGAAGGGAAGGGCCAAAAACAAAAATCGAACGCCACAGGTAGGCAATGATGCGCTGAATATTTTTCAACAAACGAGCTATTTTACGCTTGGCCAAGAGACCGGAAGCTGGCAGACTGATGTTATCTACATCAGGTTCTGCGGTCAGACGAACGGAGTCATAGCCTTTGAAGAGCAGGGCAACGACGATAAATACTCGGCCCGTGATTGGCACACTGCCGGCATTCACAAAAGTATCCAACACTTGTTGCTGCCAGGATATCTCAGCAGCACGGATCGGGAACACTGACGAAAGAACAGCCAGGAGGTAAGCAAGAACAAAACAACGCCCAATGATGATCAGATTCACAGCGACTCAGATGCAGGAAGGGGGCAAGAGACTTGCTTGGGTAACGACGAGAAAGCCAGGGCCAAGAAAAGTGCAGAATGGCAGAGAGAGATTGGGGCCAGGCTTAAGAATTGACAATCAGCCATAGATTCCCGAATGCCCTTTGAATAGATTAAACTCAAGGAATAGTGCGGAACGAGTTTCATTGTTAAATACTTTACCACCCCGATCGGTAGTTGACAATCCTCTCGGGTCCTGTGGGCTCTGAGATTGAGGAAGCCCGTATTGAGATTGGCGAGCGCTCCATGAGATGGCAACAATGCGCCCGACTCATGGCTGAAGGGATTTGGACTCGAGGGCAGAGGGCAGATTGGCTGATCCTGGTTGATAAGGCCGGCGCAGCGACGTTGCAGAGCGCAACTGCTTGACCAGGGCTGATTCAGCCACTCTGTACTGACTGTCGCGGCTGGTGCCGAGATCTTCGAGCTGCAGCCGACTGGCCTCCTGCTCGCTCAACTTGGCCTGGACATCCGGCACGATGCCATGTTTGTGAATGTCCCGGCCCTTTGGTGTGAGGTATTTGGCGATGGTCACGGTCATGCCCGAGCCATCGGAGAGACCTCGCACCGACTGCACCAGGCCCTTGCCGAAGGTCTTCTGGCCCACCAGCACGGCACGGTTGTTGTCCTGGAGGGCACCGGAGAGAATTTCACTGGCGCTGGCGGAGCCCTCATTCACCAGCACCACGATCGGCCGGGCGGTCAGGGCCCGACCGGTGGCCCGTTTGACATCGGTGATGCCAGTGCGGGTCTTGGTGGAGACGATCGTGCCCTCATTGAGCAGCTGCCTGGCAATCTCCACGCTGGCCATCAACAGTCCGCCAGGATTGCTGCGCAGATCGAGCACATAGCCGTCCACGCCAGCGGCCTCCATGTCGCGCAGGGCCTTGCGCATGTCCTTGGTGGCATTGGCGTTGAACTGCTTGAGGCGGATGTAGCCCACCCGTGCACCATCGGGGGCGGTGTTGATCTGGGTGTCCACCGCGTGCAGTTCGATCCGTTCGCGGGTGAGGGCCAGATCGAGCACCTGGGAGCGGCGGCGGATCGTGAGGGTCACCTTGGTGCCTTCCTGGCCGCGGATCAGACGCACCGCGTCCTCGGTGGACATGCCCTTGGTGCTTTTGCCGTCAATGGCGGTGATCACATCCTTGGGCAGCACTCCGGCCTTGGAGGCCGGCGATCCCTCAATCGGGGCCACCACCACCAGTTCCTTGGTGTCCTTGTCCAGACTCAACTGGATGCCCACACCCGAGAGCTCCCCGGATGTGTCGATCTGCATCTCCTTGAACTCCCGGGGGTCAAGGAAGCGGGTGTAGGGGTCATCGAGGCTGGCCAGCATGCCGCGGATGGCCTCATAGGCGTCCTTGGAGCTGGGGTAAGTCTTGGCCAACACGTCCCGGCGCAGCCCCCGCCAACGCTCAGGGGTGTATTTGCCGTTGACGTCCAGGTAGTCGCGGAACACGATCTGCCAGGTCTGGTCGATCACCTCCTTCGGACTGTCCATGATCCGAGTGGTGCCACCCGGTGAGGTCACCGCCTCGCGGGCCATCACTGCGGTGGCCGCACAGGCACCGGCGCTGAACAGCACGATCAGGCCAGTGCGCATCCGGCGACGGCTGCTGGCGGGTTGGCCGGGGTGATCACTGCCCATGGCAGAGGGCCTTGCTGGGCCGGGATACTCCTTTCAAGCTAGCGCCGAACCGGTGGGGACGTCTCAGGGATCCAGCCAGCGGCCGTCCTCCTTGATCAGGGCGATCAGCGCCTCCACACCCTCGGCCTCCGGCACCTTGCGGATCTCTTCCCGGCCCCGATAGAGCGAGATCACGCCGGGGGTCTTGCCCACGTAGCCGTAGTCGGCATCGGCCATCTCGCCCGGGCCATTGACGATGCAGCCCATCACGGCGATGTCCAGGCCGGTGAGATGGGCGGTGGCGCTGCGCACCTGGTGCAGCACGTCCTCCAGGTTGAACAGGGTGCGGCCGCAGCTGGGGCAGGCCACGTATTCCACCATCGTCTTGCGCAGCCCCAGGGCCTGCAGGATCGAGTAGCACACAGGGATCTCCTTCTCCGGCGCCTCGGTGAGCGAGACGCGGATCGTGTCGCCGATGCCCTCGGCCAGCAGCGGCGCGATGCCGGCCGTGCTCTTCACCCGGCCGTAGTCGCCGTCGCCGGCTTCGGTCACGCCCAGGTGCAGGGGGTAGTGGAACCCCTCCGCGTCCATGCGGTCGGCCATCATCCGGTAGGCGGCCATCATCACCGGCGCCCGCGAGGCCTTCATCGACACCACTATGTTGTGGAAGTCGAGGCGATCGCAGATGTGGATGAACTCCATGGCGCTCTCCACCATGCCCAGCGGCGTGTCGCCGAAACGGAAGAGCATCCGCTCCGCCAGGGAGCCGTGGTTGACACCGATGCGCAGGGCCTTGTCCTGCTGCTTGAGCAGCTGCACGAGCGGCTCGAAGGTCTCGCTGATGCGCGCGCCGATGGCGGCAATCTCGGCGTCGGAAAACTCGGTGCGGTTGGGGTCGGACTTGTCGAACACGAACAGGCCCGGGTTGATGCGCACCTTGTCGACGTGCTGGGCCACCTCCAGGGCAATCTTCATACCGTTGTGGTGCACATCGGCCACCAGCGGCACAGGCCGGTAGGTGTCGATCAGGCGCTGGCGGATCTCGCCCATCGCCCTGGCGTGGGCCAGGCTGGGCACGGTGACTCGCACGATCTCGCAGCCCGCCTCATGCAGGCGGCGGATGCCGGCGGTGGCCCCCTCGATGTCGAGGGTGTCCTCATTGATCATCGACTGCACCACCACCGGGTGGTCGCTGCCGATCCACACGTCGCCCACCCGCACGCTGCGGGTTTTGCGGCGCCGCAGGGTGGTGGCGTAGCGGGGGTTGCTGGCCCAGGCGGCAAGATCGCCAGCACCAGCGGCAGGGCTGGGCGGAGCCTGCATGGACGGAGCGGTGGCGGTCATCGCGGAGGGCGGGCGCGCGTCGCCAAAGCCTGTCACAGCTGTTGCTGAACTGGCGAGCAAGGCGCACTGCTGCCGGATCTTTCGCCCTCCAGGCCATCGAGCACCCGGCGCACCTCCTGGAGGTCTTGCCAGGTGTGCCATTTGGGGCTGCCCTGGGCGCGGGAGGCGTTGCGCAGCAGGTAGGAGGGGTGAAAGATCGGCATCAACTGCCGCCCGGCCAGGGGAGGACTGGGGTGGCTGTGCCACTGGCCGCGCAGCCTGCTGATCCCCCCCCGGATGCCCAGCACCCCCTCCAGGGCCGTGGCGCCGGCCAGCAGGATCACGGCCGGATCCACCAGCTGGATCTGCTGCTCCAGCCAGGGCCGGCAGGCCGCCATCTCCGCCGGGGTGGGCTTGCGGTTGTCCGGCGGGCGGCACTTCACCACATTGGCGATGTAGGCGTCGCGGTTGGAGTCGATCGCCACGCTCGCCAGCATCTGGTCGAGCAGCTGGCCGGCCCGGCCCACGAACGGCAGGCCGGTGGCGTCCTCCTGGGCCCCCGGGCCCTCGCCGATCACCATCAGGCGGGCGCGGGGATTGCCCCGGCTCACCACCACCTGCTGCCTGCCAGCCGCCAGCTGGCAGCGGCGGCAGCTGGCACAGGCATCGGCCAGGCCGGTCAGATCATGGGGTGGCGCGGTGAAGAGCTGCGCAGCAGAGGTCAAGGGTGCTCCAGCACCTTGTGGCAAGGGGCATTCTGGGCCAGCAGCGGGTCCTGCCACCCAGGCCCTGGAACCGTTCAGGCGGCCACCGAACCGGTCACAGGCGTGCGGCAGGATGGCCCGATCGCTCATGCCGTGCCTTGCAGATGCCGGCGCCACCGCCGATGCCGGAATCTGGGACGCCTGCCAGCCAGAGCGCTGCCTCTGGGAGCGAACCCAGGCCAAGCCAGCCCGCCCCGGCCCTGGCCCTCTCAGCACGGGCGAGGGCCCTGCAGCCCTCGCTCACCCTGGCAATCACAGCCAAGGCCAAGCAGCTGCGGGCCGAGGGCCGCGACATCTGCAGCCTGAGTGCCGGCGAACCGGACTTCGACACCCCCGCCTTCATCCGCCAGGCGGCGGCCGAGGCCCTGGAGGCCGGCCACACCCGCTACGGCCCGGCCGCGGGTGAACCGGCCCTGCGCGAGGCGATCGCCGCCAAGCTCAGCACGGAAAACCAGGTGCCCACCCGCCCCGACCAGGTGCTGGTGACCAACGGCGGCAAGCAGGCGCTCTACAACCTCTTCCAGGTGCTCCTGGGCCCCGGCGATGAGCTGCTCCTGCCGGCCCCCTACTGGCTCAGCTACCCGGAGATGGCCCAGCTCGCCGGGGCCACGGTGAGGATGCTGCCCAGTGATGCCGCCCAGGGATTCCGCCTGCGGCCCGAGCAACTGGAGGCGGCGATCACGCCAGCCACCAGGCTGCTGGTGCTCAATACCCCCTCCAATCCCACCGGCATGGTGCTCAGCCGGCCGGAACTGGAGGCGATCGCGGCCGTGCTGCGGCGCCACCCCCGGGTGGCTGTGGTGTGCGATGAGATCTATGAATTTCTGCTGGCCCCGGGCCACCACCACCACAGCCTGGCTGCAGTGGCCCCCGATCTGGCGGAGCGGGTGTTCACAGTGAACGGCTGCGCCAAGGGCTGGGCGATGACCGGCTGGCGCGTCGGCTGGCTGGCCGGCGCCCGGGAGGTGATCGCTGCCGCCAGTGCCCTGCAGAGCCAGAGCACCAGCAACGTGTGCACCTTCGCCCAATACGGCGCGCTGGCGGCGGTGCGTGGCCCGCGCGACTGCGTGCGCGAGATGGCGGCCCAGTTCAACGAGCGGCGGGCGCTGCTCTCCGCTGGCCTGTGCGCCATCCCCGGCCTGCAGCTGCTGCCGCCGGAGGGCGCCTTCTACGCCTTCCCCGACGTGAGCGCCTACGGCCTCGACTCCATGACCCTCTGCAACCGCCTGCTCGATGAGGCTGGGCTAGCCGTGGTGCCAGGGGTGGCCTTCGGCGACGACCGCTGCATCCGCCTCTCCTGCGCCGCCGCGCCGGCCACGATCAGCACCGGTCTGGAGCGGCTGGAGCGCTTCCTGGGCCAGCTGTGAGGCCGATCCTGTAGCAGCATCAGCTGGTGTTTCCTGTTCTTCAACAGATGACCAGCCGAGAACGTTGGACCGCCGTGCTGGCGGGGCTGTGCCTGGCCCTCCTGCCGGCGGTCACCCCGCCCCTCTCCGGCGATGCCGGCAGTCCTGCCGCCACGACCCTGCTGCCGCGGGCCCAGGCCCAGCAGAAGCTGCTGCGCATCGGTGCCATCCCCGACCAGAACCCCGAGAAGCTCAACCGCCTCTACGGCCAGGTGGCCTCTGAGCTGAGCCGTCAGCTGGGGGTGAAGGTGCAGTACGTGCCCGTTACCGACTACGCCGCCGCCGTGAGCGCCTTCCGCACCGGGAGCCTCGATCTGGTGTGGTTCGGCGGTCTCACGGGCGTGCAGGCGCGGCTGCAGAAGCCCGGCGCCCAGGTGATCGCCCAGCGCGACATCGACGCCGCCTTCACCAGTGTGTTCATCGCCAACACGGCGAGCGGCCTCAAGCCGATCCAGAACCAGAAGCAGCTCACGGTGCTGGAGGGCAGGCGCTTCACCTTCGGTTCGGAGAGCTCCACCTCCGGGCGGCTGATGCCCCAGTGGTTCCTCAGCCAGGCCGGCGTGCAGCTCAAGGACTTCGCCGGCGGCGCCCCCGGTTTCAGCGGCAGCCACGACGCCACCATCGCCCTGGTGCAGAGCGGCACCTACGACGCCGGCGTGGTGAACGAACAGGTGTGGAAGGCGAACCTGCGCAGCGGCAAGACCGACCGCAGGAAGGTGTTCGTGCTCTGGCGCACCCCCGGCTATCCCGACTACCACTGGATCGGCCAGCCCGATCTGGACAAGCGCTTCGGCGCCGGCTTCACGGCCAAACTGCGTGGCGCCATCCTCAGCTGGCGACCCAGCAACCCGGAGCAGAAGCAGATCCTGGAGCTGTTCGGGGCCCAGCAGTTCACCGGCGCCAAGGCCAGCGACTACCAGCGCATCGAACAGGTGGGCCGCCAGGTGGGCAAGATCCGCTGATCGGACACCGGTCACAATTGGGGCATCCGTGCGGTGCCCTGATGTGGCTTGGCTGATCGACCTGGTGCTGGTGCTGGCCGCCCTGGTGCTGTGGGTGCGCTCCTGCAACGAAGGCGACGAGGCCTGGTCGCTGTTTCTGCGCAGCGTTGTCCTGCTGGACCTGGCCTTTCTCGCCTTCGGCAACGGCCAGCTGCTGGTCGAACTCCCCCTGCTCGTGCTGGCGCTGGTGCTGCCCTCAGCCGCCCGTCTCGAGAACCGCCGTCCCTGACCTGAGCCCATGAATCCCCGCGGTCCGGACCTGCTGGAAGTGAGTGTGGTAGCCCTGATTGTGGTGCTGATCGTGTATCGACTCACCCTGGAGTGATGGCTGAGGATGGGCAACGCCAAAGCCGCCCTGCTGGAGCTTGAGGCCATCACCGTGGCGGGACGCCAGTCGCCCCGCCTGGCCGATGTGTCGCTGCGGATCCAGGCGGGCGAGCGGGTGGCCCTGGTGGGCCCCAGCGGCGCCGGCAAGAGCACCTTGCTGGGGGTGGCCAATGGCCTCATCCAACCCAGCCGCGGTGCGGTGCGCTGGCAGGGCGAACGGCCGGCCGGCGGCGGCCGGCGGCGGCGGCGCCAGCAGGCCCGCATCGGCACCCTCTGGCAGGACCTGCGCCTGATCGAGGAGCTGAGCGTGCAGCAGAACCTGAATGCGGGACGGCTGGCCCACTGGGGTTGGCCACGGGCCCTGCTCAACCTGCTGCTGCCCCTCGAAACCCAGGCCTGTCAGCTGCTGCTGCAGCGGCTCGATCTGGATCCGGGCCTGCTGAACCAGCCGGTGTCGTCCCTCTCGGGCGGCCAGCGCCAGCGGGTGGCCCTGGCCCGGCTGCTGCGCCAGGAGCCCCTGCTCCTGCTGGCCGATGAGCCCCTGGCCAGCCTCGATCCCCGGCTGGCCGCAGAGCTGCTGGAGCTGTTGCTCAGCCAGGGCCAGGCCCCCCGGGCCCTGCTGCTCAGCCTGCACCGCCCAGACCTGCTGGCGGGCTTCGATCGGGTGGTGGGGCTGCGGGCCGGTCGGCTGGAGTTCGACCTGCCCCTGGGCGCTGCAGACGACAGGATCCTGGCCGAGGCCCTCGCGGGCCTCTACGGCCGCACTGCGCAGGAGGCGCCCAACCAGCGATGAGAACCGTCAGCGGGAGTGGCAACGCCCAGCCCACCCTCGCCGCTCCGCTTTGGGTACTGCTGCCGGCCCTGGCGCTGCTGCCCCTGGCCCTGGTGCTGCCGGCCCTGGCCCATGGCGGGGGCTGGGATCTGGTGGGTCAGTTCGCCCTGGCCGCCCTGCAGCCCTCGCTCGATCCCCTGGTGCTGCGTTCGGTGGTGGACGGGCTGGGCTTGACCGTGGGCATCGCGCTGCTGGGCTGGGCTGGCAGCCTGGTGCTGGGGCTGTTGCTGGGAATCGCCAGCTCGCGGGTGGTGTGGCACAGCCTGGCGGGCCGTCGCTGGCCGGCGGAGCTGATCCGCCGCCTGCTGGCCCTGCCCCGCTCGATCCACGAGCTGCTGTGGGGCCTGTCGCTGCTCCAGCTGCTGGGGCTGCAGCCAGCCGTGGCGGTGGTGGCCATCGCCGTGCCCTTCGGGGCCCTGGTGGCACGGGTGGTGAGTGACCAGATCGACAACCTGCCCCTGGGGGCACTCGAGGCCCTGCGCGGCGCCGGCGCCAACGCACCGGCTGCCCTGCTCACCGCCCTTGGCCCGCCGCTGCTGCCCCAGCTGCTGAGTTACGGCGGCTACCGGCTGGAGTGCGCCCTGCGCAGCGCCACCCTGCTCGGGGTGTTCGGGCTGGGAGGTCTGGGCACGGAACTGCGCCTCACGTTGCAGTCGCTCGCCTTCCATGAGCTGTGGACCGGCCTCTGGGCCCTGCTGCTCACCATGCTGGCCCTGGAAGCCCTGGTCACCGGCCTGCGCCGCCGCTGGGCCATGCCCCTGCGCTTCGGCAATGGGCGCCAACCGGTGGGGCGCCAGGGCCAGGAGCTGCTGCTGGCCAGCGTGGGGCTGCTGCCCCTGTTGGTGGCTGTGGCCTGGAGCCTGGGCATCCATCCAGGCCAGCTGCTGCAGTGGCAGGGCCTGCCCCCGTTTGGAACAGCCAACTGGGGAGCGGTGGCGGCGCTGCCCTGGGCCCGGCTGGTGGCTGGCACCGTGCTGCTCACCGGCCTGGCTGCGGCCCTGGCCGTTGGCGGCGCCCCCCTGCTGCTGCTGCTGGTGGTGGCCCCCTGGCCCTGGGCCCGGCTGGGCCTGCAGGGGCTGTGGGCCCTGGGCCGGCTGTGGCCGCCACCGCTCACCGCCCTGCTGCTGCTGTTCGTGCTGGAGCCAGGGGTGGTCACCGGTGCCCTGGCCCTCGGCTTCCACAACCTCGGCATCCTGGGGCGCCTGCTGCTGGAGGCCGCCGCCCACACCGGCACCGCCGCGGAGCAGGCCCTGGTGGCCGGCGGCAGCGGCCCGCGGCTGGCCCTGCTCTACGGACAGTTCAGCCCCCTGGCACGGCCCTACCTGGCCTACGGCGCCTACCGCGCCGACGTGATCCTGCGGGAATCGGTGGTGGTGGGGCTGGTGGGCGCCACCGGCCTGGGCAGCCAGCTGCTCGAGGCCCTCAGCAGCTTCGCCTGGGACCAGCTGGCCGCCCTGGTGCTGGCCTACGCCGCCCTCACCTTGCTTGGAGAAGACCTGAGCGACCGGCTGCGCCACCGCCTCAGCACAGGCACGCCAGCCCCCGGGTTCAGGCCACCCCCCGGGGCCGCACCAGCCCCTGCCGCAGCAGCAGCTCCGCCGCCGACGCTGGGCTGAGCGCCCCCAGCTCCACCGGCTGGCTGGCATGGCCGCTGAGGTCGTGGTCGTAGCAGCGGTCGTAGTAGTCGAGCATCTGGCGGCAGGCGGCGGCCCAGTCGCGGCGCTCGATCGCCTCCAGGGCCGCCGCCGTGCGCTGGGGGCCCAACCGGCGGGCGATGCGGCTGGTGGCCTCTGCCAGGGCCCCAGGGTCCTGCACCCCATAGACGGCCACGAGCTGATCCACCCGCTGGGCCAGTGGGCGCTGCACCTCCAGGGCCGGGGCCGAGCGCATCTGCCGCCACAGTCCAGCCGGGATGCGGCAGCGTCCCACCTGGGCGCTCTCGGCCTCCAGCCAGATCTCGGCCGCATCCACCAGCCCGCTCAGGGCAAGGGCCAGCCGGTTCTCGTAGTGCTCGCTGCTGGGCTGGGGCGGCAGGCCCAGGCCGCCGAAGCTGCTGCCGCGGTGGTGGGCCAGGCCCTCCAGATCCACAACGGCCACCCCCCGCTCGGCCAGGGCAAGCAGCAGGTCGGTCTTGCCGGTGCCGGTGCGGCCACCGAGCAGCCGCAGGGGCCAGGGCCGCTCGAACTGATCCAGGGCCCAGCGGCGAAAGGCCTTGTAGCCCCCGTCCAGCCGCAGCACCGGCAGATCGAACTGGCCCGCCAGCCAGGCCACGCTGGCGCTGCGCATGCCGCCCCGCCAGCAGAGCAGCCGCAGGGGCAGCCCCGGCGCCCTGGCCGCCAGGGCGTCTAGCTGGGCGGCCATCGCCTCCAGGCGCGGCCCCACCAGGGCCAGGCCGTGCAGCACCGCCGCCTTGCGGCCCTGCTGCTTGTAGAGGGTGCCCACGGCGGCGCGGCCGGCGTCGTCGAACAGCGGCAGGTTGTGGGCGCCGGGGATATGGCCCTGGGCGAACTCCGCCGGGCTGCGCACATCCACCACGGCGCCCCCGGCAGCCGCGAGGAAAGCCGGCACTGGCACAAGCCCGCTGGCGTCGCCCGGGAGCGGGAGCCCGGATGGGTCAGGCGCGGCAGGGGCCGGCGGGCAGGAGGAAGACACCATCGCCCAATCGTGCCTGGCGGCGCGGGTGGGATGCCACGGCGGCCCGGTTCAGGGCTGGGGCAGGATCAGCCCATCACCGCCAGCCGCCATGCCCGCCAGCGTGCCCGCCGCCATACCCCGCAAGCTGATCGTGTTGGGAGACAGCGGCGTGTACGGCTGGGGCGACCCGCTGGAGGGGGGCTGGTGCGAGCGGTTGCGCCGTTACTGGATGGACCTGCCCGTTGGGCCTGTGCTCTACCAGCTGGGTGTGCGGGGCGACGGCCTCGAGCGCGTGGCGGGCCGCTTGCAGACGGAGGTGCGCAGCCGCGGCGAGCTGCGGCGCCAGCAACCCCAGGGCATCCTGCTGGCGGTGGGGCTCAACGACACGGCGCGGGTGGGCCGGCGCGACGGCCGCCACCAGCTGGATCCAGAGGGCTTCCTGTTCGGCCTGCAGCGGCTGCTGCAACAGGCCCGCACCATCGCCCCGGTGCTGATGATCGGCCTCTCGCCGGTGCGTGAGGAGGCGATGCCCTTTGCCGAGGTGCTCTGGTATCAGCTGGAGGACGTGCGCCGTTACGAGGCCCTGTTGGAGGAGGCCTGCATGGAGGCCGGAGTGCCGTTTCTGCCGCTGCTCGACGACCTGCTTGCCGATCCACGCTGGCCGGACTGGCTGCACGAGGATGGTCTGCACCTGAATTCGGAGGGGCACCGCCAGCTGTTCGAGCGGGTGCGCCAGTGGCCGGCCCTGCTGCAGTGGGCCGACCTGCAGCTGCTGCAGATCCCCACAGCGCAGGTCTGACCAGCTCAGGGCTGCTGGCAGGAGGGCGGATCGTGACAGGGCAGACCGATCGCCTGTTCAGAACAGGAGCGTCAGCAGGGCCACCACCAGGGTGGTGATCAGCACGGCCAGCAGCCCCCCCAGGGCCAGCAGGCTCAAACCGGTGGCCACGGCCACACGCAGGGTGGTGGCGGGAAAAAGGAAATAGAGGGTGAGGGCGATCGCCAGGGGCCAGAGGGGAGGCAGCAGCAGCGACACCACCAGCACGGCCAGCAGCTTGCGGCGCCGCTGGCGCTCCCCCTGGATGGCCTGCTGCTGCCGCTGCTGCTCCAGGGCGCGCTCGGCCCGCTCCTCATCACTGAGCCAGCGGCCGATGCGGCGGGCCTCCTCCAGGTCCCGTTCCAGCGCCCGCCTGCGACGACCGTGCGGGGCCGGGGCAGGGGCAGGAACGGCGGATGTGGTGGCGGTGGGAGTGGCGGTGGCGGCAATCGGCATGGCTGGCCAATCGGCACAACGATCTGTATTCAAGCCACCCGCAGCCTCCATCCCCCAGGTGGGTGATCCGAACCACCCATGCCGGTGAGGGCGCGGCAGTTCAGGGCGCGGAGGGTGAAGGCAGGCCTCGACGCGAGGCCCTCCTCACCCCATTCCCCAGCCATCCCATGGCTCCTTCCCCTTTCTCCAGCCCAGCTCCTGCGCGCCCGGCTGCAGCTCGCCCCAGCACCGGCCGCCCGGGCGCCGCCGCCCGCCTGCAGTGGCGCAACGCCCTGGTGAGCCAGAACCTCGGACTGGTGCACATGGTGGCCAACCGCGAGAGCCAGCGCAGCGGCCGGCCCTACGACGACCTCTGCTCGGCCGGCTACGAGGGCCTGATCCGGGCGGTGGAGAGCTTTGACACCAGCCGCAATGTGGCCCTGAGCAGCTTTGCCGTGCCCTACATCCAGGGGGCCATGCGCATGGATCAGCGGGAGCGCCAGCAGCCGCTGCGCACACCGCGTCGCCTGCGGGAACTGCAGCAGCGGGCCCGCGGACTGCAGGAGAAGCGGCGGGCGGCGGGCCTGAGCCCCCTGCCGGCAGCCGAGTTGGCCGCAGCCCTCGGCTGCAGCCTGCAGCGGCTGCAGGAGGCCGATGCCGTGCGGCGTGCCCTTGAGGTCTCCAGCCTCGACCTGCCCCTGCGGGGCAGCGACGGCGAGGACGCGGGCGAGTGCTGGCTGGATCAGATCAGCTCGGCCGGCTCGCGGGCAGCCGGCAGCGGCGATCCCCAGCTCCGCTGGCTGCGGCGGCAGCTGGCGGGCCTGGCGCCCGCCGACCGCGAGCTGCTGGAGGCCCGCTGGATCGACGGCCTGAGCTGGAGCGCCGTGGCCGAGCAGCAGGGTCGCACCGCCCTCGACTGCCGGCGGCGGGCGGAAGAGCTGAGGCGTTCCCTTCAGGCGGCCAGCAGCCAGCTGGAGCCCAGCAGGGCCAGGGCCGCCGCCAGGGCCGTCTGAATCCCATTCACCATCTCGTTGCTCAGCCACTGGACACGCCGCTGGGCCGTGGCACCGATCACGCTCTCCAGCAGCGTGGCCACCAGGCCCACCAGGGTCACCAGCAGGGCCGAGGGCAGATCGGCAAGCAGCCCCAGCAGCAGGCCGAGGCCAGCCATCAGGGCACTGCCCGCCAGGCTGGCCAGGCTGCCCTCCAGGCTGATCGCTCCGTCGGTGCCCGGGGGCACGGGGCGCAGGGTGGTGATCAGCACGCAGCGCCGCCCCCAGCGCTTGCCCACCTCACTGCCGCAGGTGTCGGCGAGCTTGGCGGCAAAGCTGGCGAGGAAGGCCAGCAGCAGCGGCCGCTGCCAGGCCGGGGGGGCCAGGGCGATGGCCATGGCCAGCAAGGCGCCGGTGGCCGCCGAGCCCCACACGTTCTCCGGCCCCCGCCGTCCCCCCCTGCCCTCGGCCAGCCCCTGCTGCTGCTTGCGGCGGAAGCCCAGGCGGGTCACCAGGGACCCCACCAGCAGGTACACCACCACCGCCAGCCAGCCGCGCGGTCCGAGGCTGCCCCAGAGGATCGTGCCCAGGATGGCGGCATGGCACCAGCCGGCGGGCGTGAGCAGGGGCAGGCGCTGGGCGATCGCGATCAGCACCCCGTTGAGAGCCAGGGCCAGCATCCAGGTCGCCGGCTGCTGGGCCGGCAGCCAGTCCGCAGGCGAGATGGTCACGGGGATGGGCAGCGGGCGAGGCCCCAGTGTGTGGGGTGAGGGGCTGTGTTGCACAGCCCTACGGAGCGGCCCGGGACACGCCACCGGCAGCGGATAATCAGCCCATCCCAGGGCTGTGCTGATGTTCTTCAAGCGCAAGGAGTCGTTCTTCCTCGACCTCGGCAACGAGGCGGGCCAGTCGGCGGCGGCTGGTCAGGCTGCCCCGGCTCCGGCCCCTGTGCAGGTGGCGGTGCGCGAACCGGCGACTGCCCCCGCAGCAGCCCCAGCCCAGGCCACCGCCAAGGTGGAGGCCAAGGCGGAAGCCAGGGCCGAGGTGAAGGCCGGCTCGGCTGCTGCCGCAGCCGCGGCGCCGGCCAAGCCGATGCTCACCACCGCTGAGGCGATCGCCGCCGAGCTGCGGGCCGCCCAGGAGGCACGGCCAGCCCCCAGCAGCGCCACCTTCGCCCCCGACTGCCTCAACCCAGCGAACGCGATCGCCAGCCGCCGCCGCACCGCCGGCGCCAACCTGGCGGGCTTCAAGGCGATGGCCGCCGACCTGTTCAAGAGCTGAACTCCCCCCCTCTGCGGCGCAGCAGGCGGCGCCAGGCGGCCATCCAGCCAGCCGCCAGCACCGCCGCCGTGGAGGTGCGCAGGATCGTGTCCCCCAGGCTCACCGGCAGCCAGCCAGCTGCTGCAGCCTGGTCCTCTTCCTCGCCGGTCCAGCCCCCCTCCGGGCCGATCGCCAGCCGGATCCACTGGGGAACTGTCAAGGCTGCCCCCGGCCCAGGGTGGGCCTGCAGCAGATCTTCCAGGAGAACAAGCCCTGGCCGCCGGGTGGTGGCCAGCAGCCGCAGCTCGGCGGCGGCGCCGCCGGTTAGCTCCGCCAGCTGACACCCGAACCACTGGGATGCGACCTGCTCGGGCGCGAGCTGGGGCAGCCAGAGCCGCTCGCACTGCTCCACCGCCTCGCGCACGATTGCCTGCAGCCGCTGGGCTCGGACGCGCTCCGGCGGCACCACGCTGCGGGCCGCCTGCAGGGGCGTGAAGCGGTCGATGCCCAGCTCACAGGCCATGCGCAGCGCCCCATCCGCATCCAGCCGGGGCAGGGCCACCGCCAGTTCCAGGGCGGGCCGGGGCGGGGGCTGCACCAGCAGGGGCTCAGCGAGCGGCTGCTCCAGCACGGCCAGGGCAGGTGGCTGGGGCTCCCGGCCACGGCCTGCGACCAGCTCGAGCCGGGCAGTCCACAGCCGGCCCTGGCCGTCGAGCAGGGCCAGCTGCTCGCCCCCGCGCAGCCGCAGCACCCGGCGCAGGTAGTGGTTCTCCTCGGCCAGCAGTTCCAGGCGGCCAGCGCAGGCGGCCAGCCGCTGCGGGCACACCAGCAAGCGACGCCACTCCCGGGTCACCGCCGCGACCTCAGTTGCCCATCAGGGGGAAGAGGGCTTCGCCCTGCTCCTCAACCGGCCAGTCGTCGTTGATGCCGCCAATGCACAGCTCCTCGATCTCCAGCAGGTCGTTGTCCAGCTGGCGCAGGGCATTGATCAGCACGTCCAGGCCGAAGGCATCGCTGGTGCCCAGGTCCACCCAGCAGCGGGCCCAGCTGCCCTGGTACTCGATGGGACCCATGTTGTGCATCAGGGCTGGCAGGCTGGTGGCCGCCGCCTCGGCGTCATAGGCCAGCCAGCCCAGGTCGGCCCCATCGGCCTCGTGGGCCTGCAGGTTTTCGGCGTTGAAGCCGCCCAGCTTGCCCAGGAAGAACCAGCTGTCGAAGGTGGTCTCCAGGTAACCCCGCTCACCCTGGCCGGGTGGATGGGGGAAGTGCAGCCAGATCCAGCAGTTGAAGGGATCGAACTCGCGGAAACGCACCTCCATCGGGCAGGGGGTTGGCACGGGGGAACCCTCACTATCCCCCACGCCCAGACGGCTTGGCATGCTGGGGCCATGCTCGACGTCTGCGGGGTGCGCTATCAGCCGGCCACGGCGGCCAGGCCGGTGCTCGATGGGGTGAACCTGCGGCTGGCCCAGGGGCAGCTGGGGCTGGTGGCTGGCCGCAGCGGCAGCGGCAAGACCACCCTGCTGGAGGTGATCAGCGGATTGGCGGAACCGGAACGGGGGCAGGTGAGCTGGAACGGGGAGGTGCTCAGCGGCCGCCAGCGCCGCTGGCTGTGCGGCCTGGTGTTCCAGTTCCCCGAGCGCCATTTCCTCGGCCTGAGCGTGGGCCAGGAGCTGCGCCTCGGCCAGCGGCGCCAGCCCGCCGATCGCCTGGAGCAGATCCTCGAGCTGGTGGGGCTGGCGGGGCTGTCACCACAGCAGCCGCCGGAGCAGCTCAGTGGCGGCCAGCAGCGGCGCCTGGCCCTGGCGGTGCAGTTGCTGCGCGACCCGCCGGTGCTGCTGCTCGATGAACCCACCGCCGGCCTCGACTGGGCCGTGCGGGCCGATGTGGTGGACCTGCTGGCCGTGCTGGCGCGGGAGCGGGCCGTGCTGGTGGTGACCCACGAACCGGAGTTGTTCAAGGATCTGGCCCAGTGCAGCTGGCAGCTGGAACGGGGCCTGCTCAGCGCCCGCCGGACGCCTGAGGCGACGGAAGGGGATTCGTACGATGCCCCTACTGCGAGCCGGCCAGCGTGAGTGACCAGCTGTTGCGTGCCACCGCCGCCGGCGGTGGCATCCGCCTGGTGGCGGTGACCACCACGGAGGCCAGCCGCCGCGCCGCCGAGCGCCACCAGCTCTCCTTTCTCACCACCGCCCTGCTGGGCCGGGCGATGACCGCCGGCCTGCTGCTGGCCAGCTCGATGAAGGTGGCCCACGGCCGCGTGAATCTGCGCATCTCCTCCGATGGCCCGCTGCGCGGCCTGATGGTGGACGCGGGCCGCAACGGCACGGTGCGCGGCTACGTGGGTGAACCGTCGCTGGAACTCGACCTGCTCGACGACGGCCACGGCGGCCGCCAGTTCGACTTCCGCCAGGCCACCGGCACCGGCTACCTGCACGTGGTGCGGGATCTGGGTGAAGGGGAACCGTTCAGCTCCACCGTGGAGCTGGTGAGTGGCGGCATCGGCGACGACGTGGCCTCCTACCTGCTGCACTCCGAGCAGACCCCTTCGGCGGTGTTCGTCGGGGAACAGCTCAACAGCGGTGGCGTGACCTGCAGCGGCGGCGTGCTCGTGCAGGTGCTGCCCAAGGCGGCGCGGGAGCCGGCCCTGGTGGCCCTGCTGGAGGAGCGCTGCCGGGAGGTGAGCGGCTTCAGCCAGCGCCTGGCGGCCTGCGAGGGGCACCTGCAGACCCTGCTGGAGGACATCTTCCCCGACCTCGATCCCCAACCCCTGGGCGGAGGGGAACCCTGCCAGATGGTGCGCTTCAGCTGCCCCTGCAGCCGGGAGCGCAGCCTGGGTGCCCTCAAGCTGCTGGGCCGCGACGAACTGGGATCCATGCTCGCCGAGGACGGGCAGGCCGAACTCACCTGCCACTTCTGCAACGCCGTGTATCAGGTGGGCGGCAGCGAGCTGGAGGCGCTGATCGCCGAGCTCACCCCAGCCGGCTGAGGGGGGATGGGGCTGCTGGTCAGGCCACCAGCAGGGAGCCGAGCAGCAGCAGCAGCAGGGCCGGAATGCTCTGCACCTGCAGGTGATCGAGGGGGAGCCCAAGGGGGAGCTCGCCCGGGCTGAGGGCCACCAGCAGCCCGCCGAGGATCAGGCCGAGGCTGAGCAGGCCGAAGCCCCAGCCCACCGCGGCCAGGAACCGGCGACGGCGGCGCTGCAGGCAGACCACGCAGAGGGCGGTGGCCAGGGCCAGCAGCAACTCGGCCGGCGGGGTGGGCAGCAGCAACAGCAGCGCCAGCAGCAGGCCGGAGCCCGCCAGGGCGAGCCAGCGGTCCTGGCCCTCGCTCAGGCTGAGGGACGGGGCACTGAAGCTGGCGGCCGACACCCGGGGCAGGGCCACCTTGGGCACCGCCGGCAGGGGCAGGCGCGGGGGGGGACTGGCCTGCTGCTGCTCCTTGGCGGAGGCGCTGCGGGCCGCGGTGCTCACCTTGCCCTGCTGGCGCTCCTTGAGCCGGTCCATCAGCACGGCGTCGTAGGCAGCCTCCACCCGGGAGCGGGCCAGGGGGTCCTCCCCGGCCTCGAGCAAGCGGGCACTGCGGGCCTCCTGCACGGCATCGAAGCTGGCATCCGGGGTGATTCCCAGGCGCTCGTAGGGGGAGGGGGCCTGGTTGGCGTTCGGGTCGGGGGAGTCGGACATCACCGGACGCAGGGGAGTGGAACGCCTCAGCAGAGCGTATCGAGGCGCGGCCTAGAAGAGGGGTTCGCTGCTGCGGAATCCCCCCTCCTGCAGCAGGCGCTCCTGCCAGCGCCTGGCCTCCGCCGGATCGAGGCGCCGGCGGTGCTTGAGCAGGGGCATCTGGGGAGGCAGGTGGCTGCCCTGGCGCATCTCCACCACCGGTGCGGGTGAGGGTCCCTGCGAGGTGGTGGACACCCCGGCAGGCTCCGTCCCCGGCTGCGGCTGAAAGTTCACGTAGTCGCAACCCCCGTCAGGACGGGGACGCACCAGCCAGAGCGGCTCAGGCATCGCCGTGATGGATCGTTACATTCAAGTCTGGCGCGTCTGCTGAGCGACTGTGGCTTGCGCCGTCAGAGGCTGATCGGCTCCACCCCGCTCACCACCGGCGCCACGGCGCTCAGTTCCAGCTCGGGGTGGTCCTCCCGCAGCTGGTTGAGGTTCCAGTCGTTCTTGAACAGCAGCACCGGTCGGTTCCAGGCGTCGCGCACGGTCTTGCAGTTGAAGATGCGCCCCACCTGCTCCAGGGCCGGCCAGCCGCCCACCACCCAGCGGGCCACCGCGAAGCCCAGGGGCTCCAGCCGGGTCTGCACGCCGTATTCGTTCTCGAGCCGGTACTGCACCACCTCCAGTTGCAGCTGGCCCACCGCCGCCAGGATCGGGTCGCGCTTGCTCTCGTCGGTGTCGTAGAGGATCTGCACGGCGCCCTCCTCGCGCAGCTCGTTCACCCCCTTGCGGAAGCTCTTGAAGGCCGAGGGGTTGGGGTTGCGCAGCCAGGCGAAGATCTCCGGGCTGAAGCAGGGAATGCCCTCGTACTCCAGGCGGGGGCCCACATAGAGGGTGTCGCCGATGGCGAACATGCCCGGGTTGTTGAGGCCGATCACATCGCCGGGGTAGGCGTCCTCCACCACTTCGCGGTCCTGGCCGAACAGCTTCTGGGGCCGCGACAGGCGGATGGTGCGGCCGGTGCGGGCGTGCTGCACGGCCATGTCCTTCTCGAACCTGCCGCTGCACACGCGCACAAAGGCCACCCGATCGCGATGGCGCGGATCCATGTTGGCCTGCAGCTTGAACACAAAGCCGCTGAAGCCCGGCGCCACCGGCTCGATCGCCCCGGCGCTGCTGGTGCGGGCGATCGGTTTCTGGGCCAGCTCCAGGAAGGCATCCAGAAACGGCCGCACGCCGAAGTTGGTCATGGCCGAGCCGAAGAACACCGGGCTGAGCTCACCGCCGTGCACCAGCTCCAGGTCGAGGTCGGCACCGGCCCCCTCCAGCAACTCCAGTTCCTCCAGGGCCTGATCCAGGAGCTCCGGCTCCACGGCGCCCGTGTCGCGGGCCTCCTGCACCGACAGCACCTTCTCTTCGCTCGCCCGACCCCGCTCGGCGCGCCCGAACAGGATCACCTGGCGGCTGCGCCGGTCGACCACGCCGCGGAAGCGGTCGCCGCTGCCGATCGGCCAGTTCACCGGCCAGCAGGCCAGGCCCAGCTCCTGCTCGATCTCATCGAGCAGTTCGAGGGGCTCACGGCCCGGCCGGTCCATCTTGTTGATGAAGGTGAAGATCGGGATCTGGCGCATGCGGCAGACCTCGAACAACTTGCGGGTCTGGGGTTCGAGGCCCTTGGCGGCGTCTTCCAGCATCACCGCGTTGTCGGCGGCGGCGAGGGTGCGGTAGGTGTCTTCCGAGAAGTCCTGGTGGCCGGGGGTGTCGAGCAGGTTGATCGTGCTGCCCGCGTAGTCGAACTGCAGCACGGTGGAGGTGATCGAGATGCCGCGCTGCTTCTCCAGCTCCATCCAGTCGGAGGTCACCTTGCGCTGCTCGCCCTTGGCCTTCACCGCCCCGGCCTGCTGGATCGCACCGCCGTAGAGCAGCAGCTTCTCGGTGAGGGTGGTCTTGCCCGCGTCCGGGTGGGAGATGATCGCGAAATTGCGGCGCCGGGCGACGGCCTCGGCCAGGGACTGAAGCTCTGCCGGGATGGGGGCGCTGGTCATCGGCCCAGCCTGCCAGGCCACCCCTCGCCCGGGCCGGCAGGATGGGATGCCCTGGACTCCCGTCCGGCATGCCCGCCCTGCCGCTGTGCCACCTGCGCCCCTCCAGCCGGGCGACGGCCTTCCAGGTGCCGGGCAAGGCGGTGTTCGTGGGGGAGCGCCGGCGGGAGCGAACCACCCTCCATCTGATCCGCTACGACAGCAACCGGCTGGAGGATCTGGAGGACGCCGATCTGGAGCAGTGCCGGCCGGGCTCCTGCCGGGGCGGCGTCACCTGGGTGAATGTGAGCGGCGTGCACGACGTGGCCCTGATCGAGGCGATCGGCGATGCCTTCGGCCTCCACCCGATGACCCGGGAGGACATCGCCAACACCTCCCAGCGACCGAAGTGGGAGGAGTTTCCCAGCTACGGATTCGCGGCGCTGAAGATGCTGGAGATCGATGGGACCGCTGCCGATGTGCACATCGAACACGTGAGCCTGATCCTTGGGAGCGACTGGGTTCTCTCCTTCCTGGAGGATGACGGGGATGTGTTCGCCTCCGTGCGGGCCCGGATCCGCGGCAGCAGCGGCCGGGTGCGCACCCTCGGCGCCGACTACCTGGCCTACTGCCTGCTCGACGCGGTGGTGGATCACTATTTCCTGGCGGTGGAATGGATCGGTGAGCGGATCGAGACCTTCGACGACGCGGTGCTGAACAATCCCGCCCGCGTGCGGGTGGAGGAGGTGCACCGCTTCAAGCGCGAGCTGCTCGCCCTGCGCCGTGCCGTCTGGCCGATGCGTGAGGTGGTGGGGGCGATCGGCAAGGGCGAAGCCGCCGTGATCCGCAGCGAGACCACCGTGTTCTGGCGCGACCTCTACGACCACACCGTGCAGGTGATCGACATGGTGGAGACCAGCCGCGACACGGTGACGAGCCTGCACGACACCTACCTCTCCTCGCTCAGCAACCGCATGAACGAGGTGATGAAAACCCTCACGATCATCTCCACGATCTTCATCCCGCTCACCTTCATCGCCGGGGTGTATGGGATGAATTTCAAGCACATGCCGGAGCTCGACTGGCGCTACGGCTATGCCGCCGTGTGGATGGCGATGGTGACGCTCACGGTGTTGCTGGTGCTGTGGTTCCGGCGTCGCACCTGGCTGTGAGCCGGCCCCACACCTCCAGATAGCAGTCGCCCAGGGGGGCCACCTTCAGGCCCTCCAGCCCGGCCTGCCGCAGCTGGGCGGCCACCTCAGCCGGGGTGAAGGCGGCGTGCAGCGAGGCGCGGTAGTCGCGGCGCAGCACCTCCGGTGCATCGGCCATCGCGGCGGCCACCAGCTCCTCCACGGCGGCGGCGCTGGCTGGCCGGCGCAGGTCCTGCACATACACAAAGGCCCCCGGGGCGCCGAGCTGGGCCACCGCCTGCCAGAGGCCGAGGGGATCGTGGAGGTGGTGCAGCAGGCTGTTGCTCACAACTGCACTGAAGCAGCCTGTCCTGAAACAGCCTGCGCTGAAGGTTGCGGGCAGGGGCAGCAGGGCTTCCTGGAAGTGGAGCCGGCCGGCCAGCTCAGGCTCAGCGGCCAGCCGCTGCTCGGCAATGGCCAGCATCCGTGGCGCCCCATCGAGGCCGAGCACCTGGGCGGCGGGCCAACGGCGGGCCAGGCGGAAGCTGATGTTGCCGGGTCCGCAGCCCAGGTCCGCCAGCTGAGGGCCGGGGTCGTCGCCGCAGAGGTGGGCCAGCCGCTCCACCATCGCCTGATCAGAGGCCTCGAAATCAGCGGATGCGTAGGCCTCCACCTGCTCGGCCCCGTCCATCAGCTCGGGCTCGGGGGTGCGCGGCAGGGCCATGGCGGCGGGGACGGGGCACCCACTCTGGCGAGCGGCGGCCAACCACCGCCACTGGTGGCAACGGCGTCTTGCACACCCCACCCCTGGCGTTATGGTCGAACCTGTCTAATCAGTCCCAAGCAAAGACCCAAGGTGCGCCAACACCTTGGGTCAACTTTCAGGACTGGTCAAGGCTGCTCGGACAAACAGACCCTTGAATTGAAAACCATGTCCAAGGACAAGTTGCCACACTCGCCCGCTGAAACGGGGGAAGCGAAAGAACCTTCACAGGACGAGCACGCGCTCGCCACAGGGCCCCTCACTCCTGAGCAAATGAGACTCACGCTCTTGCTTGAACGGTTTTCAAAGGATCCGTTTAGCGACGAGCACCGAGTGTGCCAGGGCTGATTCTGACCACCACTCTCCATGAGCAAGGCCCCTGGTCATCCCCAGGACTTCGGGCCCAGCTGGTGTGGCGGACAAACGCCCTCGAAAGACCCACGGTCGCGAAATGCATGGACCTACTGTCGGTAGCGCCGTGCTGGGCTGGATTCCCCCACCTATGGGGGTTACCCTCCCGTGCACCCCCCCTACTTGATGTGCTGCCGTGACTCTCACCCCTACCCGCACTGGCGAGGCCGAAACCGGCAATCGCTCGACGTTTGCGAGTGAAGTGTCGGCAGAAGCGGTCTCTCAGGCCGCCCTGGCAGCCGGCGACTTCCCCGCCACCGCCCCGGCAGCCAACCCCGTCTTCTACCGCACCTATTCCCGCCGGCTGGAGGGGGGCCGCGAGAGCTGGCGGCAGGTGGCGGAACGCAACCTGGGCGGCCTGCGCCAGCTGGGCCACCTCAGCGAGGCGGAGGTGGAGCTGCTGCGGCGGATGCAACTGGAGCAGAAGGCGCTGCCGTCAGGCCGCTGGCTGTGGATCGGCGGCACGCCCTGGATCGAGCAGCGGCACAATTTCAGCGGCGCCTACAACTGCACCTCCACCAACCTGGTGGACTGGGAGGCCTTCGGGCTGATGATGGACCTGGCGATGATGGGCTGCGGCACCGGCGCCATCATCGAGCCGCGGCTGATCGAGAAGCTGCCGGCGGTGCGCAACCAGCTGGCGATCACCGGCGTCACCGACATCGGCTCCACCCCGGCCGGGCAGCGCCAGGAACACACCAGCCACACCATTGAGAGCAACCGGGTGGCGGTGAAGGTGGGCGACACGCGCCGCGGCTGGGTGGACAGCTACCAGCTGCTGCTGGAGCTGAGCAGCGACGAGCGCTTCGACGCCAGCGCACCGATCGAGATCAGCGTGGATCTGTCGGATGTGCGTCCGGTGGGCGAAACCCTGAAGGGCTTCGGCGGCATGGCCAACCCTGTGAAGCTCAAGGACCTCTACGGCCGGGTGGCCCAGATCCTCAACAAGGCCCAGGGCCGGCAGCTCAGCTCGGTGGAGTGCTGCCTGCTGATCGATGAGGCGGCGGTGACGATCGTGGCGGGCAACATCCGCCGCAGCGCCGGCATGCGCCAGTTCTCGGCGGAGGACAACTCGGCCGCCAGCGCCAAGGACAACCTCTGGCAGCAGGACAGCGAGGGCAACTGGCGCATCGACCCGGAGCGCGACGCACTGCGGATGGCCAACCACACGCGTGTGTTCCACACCCGCCCGGATTGGGACACGGTGCTGGAGGCGGTGACCAAGCAGTTCCAGAGCGGCGAGGGGGCCATCCAGTTCGCCCCCGAGGCAATCGCGCGCTCCAACGCCGACCTGCTGCCCACCCCCGAGCTGCGCGAGGAGTTTGTGGGCATCTACTGCGACCAAGGCCGCGAGCAGGCCGCCCAGTGGCTGAAGCTGCACCACCCCGGCCTGGAGGCCGCTGAGCTGGAGCACCGCCTCGGTCGCTACGGTCTCAACCCCTGCGTCACCGCCGACACCTGGGTGCTCACCGGCGAGGGCCCGCGCCAGGTGAAGGAGCTGATCGGCCGCCAGCACAGCACCTATGTGAACGGCGAACTGTTCAGCACCACCCTGGCCGGTTTCTTCGCTTCGGGCGTGAAGCCCGTGCTCAAGCTGCGCACCAAGGAGGGCCAGGAGCTGCGGCTCACGGGCAACCACAAGGTGCTGAAGGTGAGCGCGCAGACGCAGAAGGCGCAATACACCGAGTGGGTGGAGGCGGAGACGCTGCAGCCGGGCGACCGGGTGAAGCTGCACGATCACCGCGAGGCCCAGCCCTGGGACGGCAAGGGCAGCGAGCAAGAGGGCTGGCTGCTGGGCAACCTGGTGGGCGACGGCAGCCTGGCCGCCACCACCTGGAGCGACACGGCCCTGCTGCGCTACTGGGGCGAAGGCCGCGAAGCGATGGCCGAGCGGGCTGTGGGCCTGCTGGAGCAAGCGGTGGGCTACAGCCGCCGCACGGCTGAGGTGTGCCTCAATGAGCAACTGCAGCACCGGGTGGTGAGCTCAAGCGGCCTGGCGAAGCTGGCGGCCGAGTACGGCATCCGCCCGGGCAGCAAGCAGGTGGGTGAGGCGATCGAGCGCACCAGCCACGCCTTCCACCGCGGCTTCCTCCAGGGTCTGTTCGATGCCGACGGCAGCGTGCAGGGGCAGCAGGTGAAGGGCGTGAGCGTGCGGCTGGCCCAGAGCTATCTGGACACGCTCAAGGCAGCGCAACGGATGCTGGGCCGGCTGGGCATCATCAGCACGATCTACCAGAACCGCAGGCCGGAAGGTGAGCGGCAGCTGCCCGACAGCAACCGCGAGCTGGCCAGCTACTGGTGCCAGGCCCAGCACGAGCTGGTGATCGCCAACGACAACCTGCAGGTGTTCGCCGAGCGGGTGGGCTTCAGCGACCGGCTGAAGCAGGACCGGCTGGAGCAGGCGCTGGCGGGCTACCGCCGCACCCCGAACGGCGAACGCTTCACCGCCACGGTGGAGGCGGTGGAAGCCGACGGTGTGGAGGCGGTGTACGACTGCACGGTGCCGGGTCCCGCGCGGTTCGACGCCAACGGCCTGGTGGCCCACAACTGCGGCGAGATCCTCGGCGCCGACTTCCACTGCAACCTGGCCGAGATTCATCTCAATCAGATCCACCCCACCGACTTCCAGGCCCAGGAAGACGCCTTCCGGGCTGCCGGCATCGCCGTGGCCTGCCTGCTGAATCACGACTTCGAGGTGGAGCGCTACCGCCAGAGCCGGGCCTGGGATCCGATCGTGGGCGTGAGCTTCACCGGCCTGTTCGACTTCTTCGTGCATGCCTTCGGCACGCCGTGGCTGAACTGGTGGGAGGCGGGCCGGCCGGATTCGGAGGAGGGCCGGGCGTTCAAGGCCCGCGAGGCCGACTATCTGCAGCGCTGGAAGCGGATCGTGCACGAGGCGGTGGGTGAGTACTGCGACCGCCACGGCATCCGCCGGCCAAACCGCTGCACCACGGTGCAACCGGCGGGCACCAAGAGCCTGCTCACCGGCGCCAGCCCGGGCTGGCATCCGCCCAAGGCGCAGCGCTTCATCCGCCGCATCACCTTCCGCAAGAACGATCCGGTGGCGCTGGCCTGCATGGACTACGGCTACACGATCGTGCCGAGCCAATCGGATAAGGACGACCAGGGGCGGCTGCTGGATGATCCATTCGATCCGCGCTGCAGCGAGTGGCTGGTGGAGATCCCCACGGAGGTGAGCTGGGCGAACCTGCCGGGTGCCGACACGGTGGAGATCAACAACTTCTCAGCGCTGGCCCAGTTCGACTTCTACATGCAGGTGCAGCGGCACTACACCGCCCACAACACCAGCGCGACCATTGAGTTCCGCGAGAACGAGATCGAACCGCTGGCCCACAAGATCCACGAGGCGATCGAGGAGGGCTTCGGCTACATCTCGGCCGCGCTGCTGGCCCGCTTCGATGCCAATGCCACCTTCCCGCGGCTGCCGTTCGAACCGATCGACAAGGCCACCTACGAACGGCTGCACCAGGAAGTGGAAGGCCGCCGCCGCACGGCGGACTTCTTCGAAGCCCTGGCCCGCTACGACAGCGGCGAACTGATGGAGGCCGGCCCCGCGGGCTGTGACTCCGACAAGTGCCTGCTGCCGCTGGCGAAGCCGGAGGGGTGATTGAGGTGGTGGGAGCTGGGGCGCTGGGAGTGCAAATGGTGGTTCACGGGTCCGTGAACCAGATGGCTGCGCTGGGACGTACGACGGTAGACGGCACCGACTGCAGTGGCTCTCGGCTTTCTATTGAGTGGGCAACGGGTGTGTTCTACGGAAAGGGATCAGGCGAGCAGCGTGGTTTGCAGAACCAACGAAGAACTAGTTGGACTGCGCGGGATCCTTTCTGATATCCAGAGCCTCAACCAGAGTCCGAGGTCTCTGCTAAGTAAGGCCTGGACAACCAGGTCGTCGGCCTGTTGACAGGCTGAAACCCATGCCCCTGCCTTGATGGCGATTGGTGACCTGGCAGTTGTCCAGACCTTCCCTAATTGCAATGATCAAGTCGCGCGTTTGCCATTAAGTCGCATCCTTATGCCAAATAGTCGACAAGGGGGCGGCAAAGGCTTTATGCCTACGCATCAGCCGAGAAATGACAATGGAAGGAGCATGGCAGAGTTGATTCTGCATACACTTGACTCGGCACCGGACTTAGATCGGAGAAAGTTTCTGCGCGAGCAGAGCCTCCCAAGCATGCTGTATAAGTTTAAAGCCGTTAGCCCCGAAAAGCCGCATATTCTCGAAGATATCATTGTACACTCTAAACTTTATCTAAGCAGTCCCGAGTCGTTCAATGATCCATTTGATATGAAGCCTCGCATATCAGTCGATGGAAATCTGTCAGATCTGCTAACAAAGATCAATTCACTGCCTGCGCCAAGCCCACAGGCAAAGCAGGATGCGTTAAGGAGGGCTAGGACAATCTGGCGAGAACATGGTTGGCCCGGCATTGCACACGAGTTTAGAATTCAGGAATCTGCTGATGCGCTCTTCAGAGAATCAGGTGTTTTTTGCTTCAGTACATGCTCTACGGCCTCAGATCATCGCGAAGCATCGAGAGAAAGTGGGCCTCGCAATAATCTTATGTGGAGCCATTATGGCGATAGCCACAGAGGGATCTGCCTGCAATTTCAAGTTTCTAAGTATCCTTTGATACTGCGTCGATTGGTTCGAGTCACGTACTCGGACAGATTCCCAGAGATAAACTGGATTTCAACAGCCTTTGAACAAGAGTGCCTTTACGCAGCGACAAATAAGCACTCTCGCTGGTCCTATGAGAATGAATGGAGAATTGTTCAGCTGAATTCGGCCGGTTCTTACGTGCACTTTGAGCCAAGTCTTCTTTCTGCCATTATTTTGGGTGCCAAGGTCTTAGAGAGTTCTGTAGAGGAGATAATTCAGATCTTGGCGAAGCGGGATAAGATGGGGCTGCCGCCGCTCAAGATGTACCGAGCTGAAATGAGGCCGGGATCATATCAGATTGGGATTTCTCGGTGGATCCAGTAGCAACTAAGCATCGCGTCAGTCCAACATCCAGATTCAGAAGGCGGGTCGGGGCTAGATTCCATTCCAGTGGAGACCTGCCCGCTTCTGATCTGTAGCGTTACGCGGCGCGATTGATATTACGAAGACACACTAATTGGATGCTGAGCTGCAGGCACCAAAGTGATGGTGAGGTTGAGCATCCTGCCTAGCCTTCGATTAGGCCAATTCAGGTCTTTATCAGTGCAGTCAATGCGGCAAGCGACCGCCGGCGCCTCCGTGAACAGGAGACGGCCTTGAACGAGGCGTATCCCGTCGCGCTACACGCTACACTAGCTTCATGGCCGCGCCTCGCCTCCCATGGCAGCACCACAAGACCAGTGCCCACATCCAGGCTCCTTCGTGCGAGCCAGCATCATCCCGGCGGGGATGACCGTGAAAGACGCCGCCAAGCAGCTCGGAATAGGTCGGCCAGCGATGTCGAACTTTCTCAATGGCAAGGCCGGGCTATCCCCGGAAATGGCTCTCAGGCTGGAAAAGGCCTTCGGAGTCGACCGGAAGCGGCTGCTCGATATGCAGGCCGCCTACGACCGGGAGGAGCAGCAGGCCGGCGAACGAGACATCGCCGTGCGCGCGTTCGTCCCGAGCTTCCTGACCATCAAGGCAAGCCAGATCGAGCAGTGGGCAAGCAGCCAGATCGACGCTCGGTCACGCTTGCCGGTTCTGCTCCGCAAGCTGGTGCATTCGACCGGCAGCGACCTCCGCCAGGTCGACTTCCCCGGATACGACAATGCGCAGCGCAAAGGCTCCGATGGATTCGTCGAGGCCGACGCCGCCAACCCCTGGGTTCCGGGGGGCAAATCCTATTGGGAATTCGGGACCGACCAGAGGCCGGATGCCAAGGCGGAAAGCGACTACAAGGCACGGCTGGATTCCATCGTCCCAGGTGAGCGGGCAAACAGTACCTTCGTCTTCGTCACGCCGCGCAACTGGTCAGGCAAGACCGTATGGGAGAAGAGTAAGAACGAAGCCGGCGGCTGGAAAGCCGTCAGAGCCTTCGATGCGAGCGACCTGGAACAGTGGCTTGAGCAGTCGGTGCCGGCACAGATCTGGCTCGCGGAACAGCTCTCCCTACCGGTCAGCGGATACGAGACGCTGGAGGAGGCATGGCGCCGGTGGGCGACCGCAAGCGAGCCCTCGCTGACCCCCGAAATCTTCGCGCCTTCGATTGCGGCGTTCCGCGACAAGTTCAAGGCATGGCTTGGCAAGCCCAGCGACCAGCCTTTTGTCGTCTCCGCCGATTCAAAGGACGAGGCGCTCGCCTTCATTGCCTGCCTTTTCGAAGTCGACGATCTTCGCAAGTTTAAGGACTGTGCCGCGGTCTTCACCTCCCCCGCAACGCTGAGGATGCTTGTCGCCTCATCGGTCCCGTTCATCCCGATCGTCCTCTCCGAGGACACCGAACGGGAACTGGCAGGAGCCCACCGCCGTCTTCACTGCATCGTCTTCCGCCCGCGCAACGCGGTCGATACCGAAGCGGACATCGCGCTCGATCTGCTCGGCTACGAAGCCTTCCGCGCAGCGCTTAGTTCAATGGCGATCGACGAAGGGGAGTTCGATCGGCTTTCCACCGAGTCGGGGCGTTCGCCGACGATCCTGCGCCGCCGCCTGTCAAAGAACGCCGCGATCAGGAAGCCAGCGTGGGCCCGCGAAGACGACACAGCGAAGACCCTGGTGCCGCTGGCGCTGATAGGCGCCTGGCATGCCGAGCCGGAAGCCGATCGCGAGATCCTCTCCTACGTCGCCGACCGTAAATACGAGACAATCGAGGATGATGTCGCGCGTCTGCTCGGCTACGACGACAGCCCGGTCTGGTCGGCCGAGCGATACCGGGGCGTCGCCTCGAAGGTCGATGGATTGTTCGCGATCGCAAGGATCGTCACACTGCCCGATCTCGAAAGGTTCTTCACCGCCGCTGAGTATGTCCTGTCCGAGTCCGATCCGGCCCTCGAATTGCCCGCGCAAGATAGGTGGGCGGCCGCCCTCTACGGCAAGAAGCGCAATCATTCGGGGGCGTTGCGCGAAGGCGTCTGCGAAACTCTCGTCATCCTCTCGGTGCACGGCAACGTCCTGTTCCAGCACCGGCTCGGCATCGATGTCGAAAGCCGGGTTGCGGTCCTGATCCGCAACCTCCTGACTCCGCTTACCCTCAAAATGCTGCTTTCGCAGGACCGCAGTCTGGCGCGGTACGCAGAGGCCGCGCCCGAGGAGTTCCTTCGCATCATCGAAGAGGATCTCCGGCGAAACGACCCGGTCATCTTCGGACTCCTCAAGCCGGTCGACAGAGGTGCCATCTGGACATCGCCGTCGCGAACCGGACTTCTCTGGGCGCTGGAGTGCCTTGCCTGGAAACCTCAGACCCTTCCGCGTGTCGCACGCATCCTCGCCCAGCTTTCGCGCCCGAAGATCGATGACAACTGGACCAACAAGCCGGATGAAAGCCTGAAGGCGATCTTCCGCTCCTGGATGCCGCAGACCGCGGCGCCGGTCGAGCAGAGGATCAAGGCGCTTGAAATGCTCGCGCGGAGTTTTCCGGATGTCGCCTGGGAGATCGCCCTCGATCAGATCAAGCCCGGTTCCCGAATCGGCCACTACAGCTACCGGCCACGCTGGCGGAGCGATGCCTCCGGGGCCGGGCAGGTCGTGACGGGCAAAGAGATGTATGAATTCTCGAGGAAGGCGCTCAACCTTCTGATCGCGTGGCCGGCCCATGACGAAAAGACTCTGGGCGATCTGGTCGAGTCCTTGCAGGGCATGCCCGAGGAAGACCAGTCCAAGGTCTGGGACTTCATCGACCGGTGGGCGGCCACCGCAGCCGAGCCCGCAAAAGCCGAACTGCGGGAACGCATCCGCCGTTACGCTTTCACCCGGAGCTGGCGCAGGCGCGTGCTTGCGGAGAAGAGCCGCGACCGGGCGCGAGAGGCCTATGCGACTCTCCAGCCGCTCGACCCGGTAATCCGGCATGGCTGGCTGTTCGCCGATCAATGGGTGCAGGAATCGGCCGACGAGTTCGAAGAGGAGGATTTCGACTACCGCAAGCGCGACGAGCGGATCGACCGGCTTCGCCGCGAAGCGATGGCCGAGATCTGGAACGGGGGCGGGTTCGACGGCATCCGAGAAATGCTGTCCGGCAGTGGCGCCGCGGGTACGGTCGGCCGCTATGCCGCGACCTGCATCACGGACGAAAAGCGGCGCGTCGATTTCATCGGGCAGTGCCTGTCTTTGACCGGCGATCTCAGGAGCAAGGGCGAATGGTGCGTGCAGGGTTTCCTGTTCTCCGTCGAGGACGAGGACCGCGCCCCGGTCCTTCGCGGTGCGGCCGAAGGATTATCCGCACCCGAGCGGACTCGTCTGTTCGTCTGCGCGCCGTTCCAGCAGTCCACGTGGCGGCTTCTCGATCAGTACAGAAAGGATGTTCGCGACGGTTACTGGAAGGACGTGTTCCCGTCCTGGGGCCGGCACACGCCCCCGCAACTCACTGAGCTGATCGATTGTCTGCTCGAAGCAAAGCGGCCCCGCGCCGCGTTCCACGCCGTGCACATGGATTTCAAGGATATCGAGACTTCGCGTCTCAAGCTGCTGCTGCGCGAGGTCGCTACGGTCAACGCCGAACCGGCCGGTCATTTCAGACTTCCCCCCTACGATATTTCAGAAGCCCTAGATTCTCTTCAGGGACGAGCAGGGGTGACCCGTGATGAGATGGCCCAGCTCGAATTCCTGTTCATCGACGCGCTCGATAGCAGCAACCATGGTATTCCAAACCTGGAAAGCCAGATTATGGAGTCGCCGGCGATCTTTGTCCAAGCAGTGGTGCTTGCTTTCAAGCGAAGCGATGCCGGCGAAGACCCGCCGGAATGGCGGATCGAGAATCCGGAACAGAAGATCATAATCGCATGGGCGGCACATCACCTACTCGATCAGATAAAGAAGATTCCTGGAACTGATCAGAACGGACAGATCGTCGCCACCGAGTTGGGATCATGGATTAGAAGCGTTCGAGACTTGTGCAGGAAACATGCACGTGCTGATATCGGTGATCAATGCCTTGGGCAACTGCTGGCCAAGGCACCCGGAGCTGAGAATGGTGAGTGGCCAGGCGAGGCCGTTTGCCAAGTCATGGAAGAGGAGGCTTCACCTGAAATTGCTAGAGGATTCGAAATTGGCGTGCACAATTCTCGTGGCGAGGTATGCAGAGGAGACGGAGGCCACCAGGAACGCGAACTTGTGATCAAGTATCGCACATTATCGGAGAGCCTCCGATTTGATTTCCCTTACGTGGCAAGTGTGCTTGATTCTATTGCTTCGTCTTACTCTCATGAGGCTTCTTGGTGGGACTCAAAATCAGCAGTCGACAAAAGACTACGACACTAACCTATAGAGCCGAGGCTATATCAAGGCCCACATAACAAGCCCATTGAACGGGCAGGCCTTCATTGATTCTTTGCTACGCCGCCATAGCCTCTCTGTCTGCCACTCAGAGGCAGCGTCAACCACCTTACAGAAGGACTCAGAATGCAAATTCAAAAGAAGGGGAGGTATTCGAAGATAATCACAAAACCCCCCAGGCAAAGTCAGATAGACTGTCAGTGGGGCCAATCTGCCTGAGAGATAGATGGGCTACTGCCCACCCCAAAGGATCTGCATAGCTGGCAAGCTACCCCCAGTCTTGAGTTGCCTGCGCTGCTGTGAAGCGCAGCGCCGATCATTCGATGCCCCAGGAGCCCCCCACTGAGCAAGAGAACCATGCAGCCTTCCTGGGTGCCCTGAAGGCCCTCGGTGGTTCCGCAGGCAATGGACGGCTCCGGGAGCTGCTGGAGTGGGATGAGGCCACCTACCAGCAGGTCAAAGCTTCATTGGTGGCCGGTCGAGCCATCATTCCGGGGAGGGGGCGAGGAGGCTCGGTCGCACTTGCCTCATCGAAAGGTGCTGGAGGCCAGGCCCAGGAGCCGATGCAAGCAGACCCTTCCCCCGCATACGCCGCAGAGGTCGGTGCGTCTTCACCTGCCAATGGCTCCCCGGGCGTGTCAACCCATGAGGGAGGCCCAGCATCAACCGCCCCAGCTCACCCCCCCGCAAGCGCCCCTGCCGCCTTCACCCCCTTGCGCTGGATCGCCCCGCCGGAGAAGGACGCCGCCAAAAGCACCCTGGAGAAGAACCTCTGGGACGCGGCCGACCAGTTCCGGGCCAATTCGAGCCTCAAGGCGCAGGAGTATTCCGGGCCGATCCTGGGGTTGATCTTCCTGCGCTTCGCGGAGGTGCGCTTTCTGGCTCGGCGGGCGGTGCTCGCGGAAGCGGAGGCGAGCAGCCGGCGCGGCAGCCGCCTGGAGGAACCCGGGGCTTATCACGCCGATGGGGTGCTCTACCTGGCCGAGCAGGCCCGCTTCGCCTGGCTGCTGGAGCGGCCGGAAGGGGCCGACATCGGCGCCCTGGTGAATGCCGCCATGCGGCTGGTGGAGCAGCACAACAGCCAGCTGGCTGGCGTGCTGCCGAAAACCTACAACCTGTTCACCGGCACCCTGCTGAAGCAGCTGCTCAAGAAGATCTCCGAGATCCCGGCCACGCTGGAGTTCGACGCCTTCGGCCGCATCTACGAATACTTCCTCGGCGCGTTCGCCATGAGCGAAGGCCAGGGCGGCGGCGAGTTCTACACGCCCAGCAGCATCGTGACGCTGCTCACCGAGGTGATCGAACCGTTCCACGGCCGCATCCTGGATCCCGCCTGCGGCTCGGGTGGCATGTTCGTTCAGTCGGCCCGCTTCGTGAGCGAACACCACCAGAACCCCGCATCCGAGCTGGCCATCTGCGGGGTGGAGAAAACCGACGAAACCGGGCGGCTGGCCCGCCTCAACCTCGCCGTGCACGGGCTGGAAGGCGACATTCGCCACGGCGGCAACGTGAACAGCTACTACGACGACCCGCACAACGCCACCGGCGCGTTCGACTTCGTGCTCGCCAATCCGCCCTTCAACGTGAACGCGGTGGACAAGGAACGGCTGAAAGAGATGGTGGGCACTGGCCGCCGCTTTCCCTTCGGTCTGCCGCGCACCGACAACGCCAACTACCTTTGGATCCAGCTCTTCTATTCGGCGCTCAATGCCAAGGGCCGCGCCGGCTTCGTGATGGCCAACTCAGCCTCGGATGCCCGCAGTAGCGAGCAGGAACTGAGGCAGAAGCTGATCGAGGCGCGGGTGGTGGATGTGATGGTGGCCGTTGGGCCCAACATGTTCTACACCGTGACGCTGCCCTGCACGCTGTGGTTCCTCGATCGGGGCAAGGCCACCACCGAGCGCGCCGACACGGTGCTGTTCATCGACGCCCGCCACATCTACCGGCAGATCGATCGCGCCCATCGCGACTGGACGTCCGCCCAGATCGGCTTCCTCGCCAACCTGGTGCGTCTCTATCGCGGTGAAGCACCCGACCTAACGGTGGGCGGCGAGGAAACGGCGGCCCGGCTGAAGGAGGTGTTTGGCGAGCAACCCGGTTATGCCGACGTTCCCGGCCTGTGCAAGGCGGCGTCGATTGCCGAGATCGAGGCGCAGGGCTGGTCGCTCAACCCCGGACGCTATGTAGGCGTGGCCCCGGGCGAGGAGCTGAGCGACGAAGATTTCAAGGCGCAGCTCGAGACGCTGAACGAGGAATTAGAAGCCCTCAACGCCCAAGCGCGAAGGCAGGAACAGACCATCGCTGCCAATGTGGCGGGGATTCTCAACCCATAAGTATGTTGTTCAATACAGGGCGAATTGGGGACGTCTGCTGTGTAGTACCTGGCTACGCCTTTAAGAGTAGCGATTGGCAGACAACAGGAATCCCTGTTGTCAAGATAAAGAACATCACCGGTAACAACGGAGTCGACCTGACAACAATCGACTGCGTGCCTAAGGGCTTGTTTACTCCGAGACTCCAGAAGTTCGTCATCAACGACAAGGATATTCTTGTCGCTATGACCGGCGCCACTGCCGGCAAAACAGGACGGGTCCGAACCAATCGCCCGCTTCTATTGAACCAGCGTGTCGCCAAAATCGTTCCGGTTGAAGCTGATCCTGATTTCATTTGGGCGATCGTCAGCAGCCAAGAGTATCAAGAGAGATTCTTCTACCTGGCTGATGGTGCGGCTCAACCAAACATGAGCGGAAGCCAAATTGAAGGGATTGAAATCCCGCTCCCCCCCCCCCCC